>NZ_JAUKNS010000001.1:0-1915942 GCF_030487755.1 Paenibacillus sp. 11B
CCAATCCTTGCGCCCGATCCACAATCCAAGCAGAAAGAAGCCAAACCACGGAAAAAAGGGGTGAAACCCGTTAAACAGCAGATTTCGTACAAATCCGGACCATGTCCAGAGCCCAACATACTCATGATAATTTTCTGACCAACCGTAACTGTAGTCAAGATATATCAATTGAATTTCCGTTGTTATCAGAATTAGTATCATCCATGTGAAAATCGTTTTGTCTGATAATCGGAGTAACAAGGCCGATAGCGCAATGAACAGTGCATAATAGTGAAGAATGTCAGCGCTCCAGCCCATGACTAGCAACCCGATCCCGGCCAAGAACAGAAATGCAGCCCTGCGAAATAGCGTACTTCGGATTGCCTTCAACTGTTTCACTTCTCCAGAAGCTCTCGCACGGGCCGCCATGAGGGACACACCCACGCCTGCAAGAATGACGAACAGCGCGGAAGCTCTACCCTCGAAAAGTTCTGTTGCAAACCTCAACCATTGAGGTTCTCCATTTTGAGCCTCCATAGCTAATTTATAATTGACTATCATCATACCTATAATGGCCATCGCTCTAGCCAGGTCCAGGCCGATGATTCTTCCATACGGTACCTTGACTTGCATGTCTTTCCCCCCCCGGCAACCTGGATGTTATCCGATTTTATGGCTGCAACGCATTCGTTAGATGATTGGATTGCAGGAAATGAGTAATTTCCTCCATGTATCCCTTGACTGTAATATCCCTCGGCGCAAACAGGCTAATCAACAAAGCACGCGTGGGCGAATCGGCTGTCGCAGTAGAGAGCATGGAATGCTCTGTAGCCTTTAACATTCTGACATGTAACAGATCAGATGGAGATATGTGTTCCTTGTATACTTCTTCTGTTTCCTTTATATCCACATGAATATCATGATCTCCAAGCATGAGCAGGACTGGCGAATTAAAATTGTAAATATCGTTGGTAGCATCGGCAAGATAATTCTTGCTCACGAAGTTCCACCGATCTTTGGACATGACATTGTCAGGGCCCGCAGCACTCACATATTCAGCATAGGAAGCGCCTGCCTTTAGCAAATCCTTAATACGGTTATCTGCATTCACCTGCTCCTCAATCTCAAGCGAGGATCGACCTTCTTTTGTCATTTGACTACGCGTGTTGTATTCCCCCTGTGTCAGCCAATTGATTGCTGGAGAGACGAGAATACTAAAGGCTAACTGTTCTTTGCCCGCCAGTTTGGGAATAACCCATCCTGCCTGGCTCGCGCCCCATACGCCGATGCGATTCGCGTCGATTTCTGGCTGCTGCCTCGCCCAGGCCAACACCTGTTGTGCTTCCTCCACTCGATCTTCCATAGTCTGGTCCAGCCAGTTACCTTCTGATCCGCTAATTCCGCGTTTGTCCATCGACAATGAAGCATAGCCCAGCGAAGCAAGTCGTTCCCAAAGCGGTTTATATCCATCATCGTGCGTTGCATCAATTGCACCATCTCCATGAATAAACAACACCAAACCAAGCTTGCTGCTATAGTGCTCAGGTAATATTAGCACTCCCGTCAGCTTGCCTTGTGGCGTGCTAATTTCTACGGCTTGTTCGATCATGTCAAAACTGTTCTGTTTTAAAATATATGCACCCGTTCCTCCAAAGAACAGCAGGATGATTAAGAGTGGAATCCCCCATTTTTTCTTCATTTTTATCGACATTCCTTTCCCGTTTTCATTCTATATTTCGCGAATCATATAAATTCGTTCCATATGAATCGTTGGCTGGATGCTCACTGATTCTCCCCCTTTTCCGTAGCGTCACTTTCAACTGAATCAATACGAGCAAGCAGTTCGTAATGTATGCTTTCTTGTGTAAACAGCGACAAGTATGACTTCTCCACAAGAATTTGGGGTACCGTCAAATTCAGTTTATGGCAATCCGCAAAGGCTTGGAATTGAGCGGTATGTTGCTCAAGCCCTTCTTCCCCCTGGATCGAGAAACGGTATGATAAATACTCGCCAGCTCGCAACACAATGTCTCCTGGAGTGTCTTGCATTTGGGTGCACAACATCACACGAGATCCGCCTTCGTATATGTAATGAATGTCGGTTTCGAACAGTGTTGGCAACTTATCCTGCTGCTCGGTCAACATGCGAGCATTTAGCTCGGTCTCAATGTCCGTTTCGAACCATGAAGACAGAGCGAACGAATCACGTTGAATCACCTGAAAGGAAGGTGTCTTCTGTCCATATCGCTCGTTCTCGTCCAGCACCTTCCCGATCAAATCGCTTAATTTTCGAAGCTTGTGCATCTCCTCCTCGATCTTGGAAACCGACTGTTCGAGCAATTCTTTCATGTCATCCGGCGTCCCTTGGTCACTCCAATCCCGAATAGCTTGTACAGACAAGCCCGCCTTTCGAAGCAACAAAATATGTGAAAGCCGATAAATCTCATGAATGCCATACATCCGATATTGATTTTCGTCCATGTAGGACGGATACAATATGCCTTTTTCCTCGAAATAGCGAATTTGATGCACGGATACACCCATGAGTTTAGCGAACTCGCTAATGGTAATTTCCGGTTTCAACTGTTTTCTCCCCCATCTCCTTGAATATGAGTTAAGCATACACCTTAGGTCAGACCTAAGGTCAAGTCATGAAAAATAAAAAAAGAATTTGAATCGCTTCTCTCGAAGTATATGCTTGTCTAACTTCCAACAAAAACGTGTATCTATATATTAAAAAAAGCCACAAAATTAGCGCGGCTGATATCACCTACGTTTGTTACCAACTACACACAATAAAAAATAACCCGTTGATTTAGCTCAACGGGTTTTAAAAACTCAATTTGTTTACATATTTATCAACTGATCTTTGAAGCTGTATATTCTCTTTATCTGGGGCGCTCATAATAAAAATTGCGATCTTCTGAGATGTAAAAGAAACCATGGATTGAACATCTTCTTTGATACGTTCATCCTGATACGGACAATTCCATCTATATACACATTTGACCAGGACTGTCCTATTATACTTAAAAATTTCTCGAAGCTTCCAGTAAGCGATTCGACAAATCATTTAGACTGGCTAATGTCTCTTCAATTTCCTTGAATTCCACGGACTGACGCAGCACCGTCGCGTCGACCGCGGAGGTCTTGGAGAGAATCGTCTCTACCTTCTCCCTCATACGGCCGATACGCTCTTCGGCTTGCTGTACCGCATTCACACTATCGCCGGCCAGCTTACGCACTTCGTTGGCTACAACCTGGAACGTTCTACCTGCGCTGCCTGCACGTGTCGCTTCAATACCAGCATTAAGTCCAATGATGTTCGTCTGCGTGGCGATCCTTTTTACTACATCGGTAATCTTCGTTGTCTCCAGAACTTCTTTCTTCGTTTGATCCGCTGACTTGCTCATCGATTCCTGTGCTTCCCGAAGCTCTTTGGACGTTTGCAGCAAATTGCTTATACTTGCCGTAATTTGTGTATTGGCCGAAACGAGCAGTTCTGCCAAGTCAGACAGCTTGGACTGCCTGGCCAAGCTAACTCCGAACGCAATCGCGCCGACCACCTCATCGTTCTCATTGATTACAGGAATGGCAATTGTGCGCGATGGGATGCCAAACACTTCTTTCGGAATAGACTTGATGGCCATTTGTCTGGTTGTCATCGCAATTTCAATACCTTGACCTTTGGAGATTAGTGAACCAGGTTTTACATCCAATGGATTGCTGCGGTCTGGCGAATAAAATATTAATTTCTCTTTGTCAGAGATAGCTAGCGCAATATCTTCTTTCTGGCAAAGCTGGGCAAAAAACGGCGCAGCTTTGAAAATACTCTCCAATAATTCAGAGCGACTTGCTGTGAGTTCCAATTAAACCTCTCCTCTATACGCATAATAACTCCACTTTATGTACTCAAATTATATTGTACCTTTAAAATGTTATTTCATTGTTAAGCGTATTTCGTATACTTTACATACATATCGTTGCTCCGAGGGCCAATACATAAGACACGACGATCAAAATCGTTTACGGATGGATGATCTTGGTACCTGTATTTTCTTCACGAAGTTGGTACTGATATTTCCCTCTTGGCAAGAGCTATCAAGAAATCAATGCAGTAAAAAGACACTGATATTTTATTCATCAGTGTCTTTTTATTGATACTTTTCCACAAACATCATGTTTCATCGTTGACTCAAACTAATTCACTTTAGCCCTTTTCACTCTAACTAATTTAAAGCAACTTAATGATCTCTTCTAGTTCATCCACTAATACTTTTGCAAATTCAAAATTAGTATCTTTCAAAGCCAATTCTATTTTCATTTCAACTGATTTTTTCTTTTGTTCCGTTTCTAAATAGTCTCTATTAAAGTGACTCGCATAAATCCTCTCTCTAAATTCTTCCATACTCATTTTTCTAATCGTTTTATCCTCAATGATTAAAACATAATCCATACCATTTACAACAGAATAGAAATCATGAGAAATCATGAGAATCGCACCTTTATAGTCCTCAATGGCTTTCTCCAGTGCTATTTGTGTATAGGTGTCTAAATGGCTTGTCGGTTCATCAAGAAGCAATACGTTTGCTTTGCTGGCAGAAATTTTAGCCAATTGAAGCAGGTTTTTTTCTCCACCAGATAAAGATTCTATCTTTTGATCAAGGATTTCTCCTTCAAAGCCATAGTTTGAAAGATACGATCTAATCTCATCATACGTTTTAAACCCGGCATCGATGAACTCATTTAGTATCGTATTGGAATCCTCTAGCGTTTCGCCTTGAAGCTGAGACAAATAAGCCACTTTAACATCAGCATTGATTTCAATGGAATCATGATTATTTTTAAAGATTTCCCGAAGCAAAGTCGTTTTACCGGTACCGTTTGGGCCGATAATAGCTACTTTATCTGTAGATTTGATCTCAAAGTTAACATTTTCTAAAAGCAGCTCATCAAAGGAAACACTATAATCATGGACATTTACTATAACGGTGTCTTCCATTTCATGATCGATACCAAACGTAATATCCGGCTGCTTAATATCAACAAATGGCGCTTTGATTCTACGTGCTTCCAATCTTTCTTGAAACCTAACTCTGGCTTTTAACGCTCTGCCTCTGGAGGCTTCCGAATTATACGTGGCGATCTCTCTAAGATTGTCGATGATGTGATCGTATCTCTCAATTTCTTCAGCTTCAGCAACCGCGATTTCTTGCAGCTCGATCTTAGTCTGAAGCAGCGAGAAGTTATAATCAATATATCGCCCATCAAACTCTTGGATCTCCGTGTTTTCAAGGTGTATAATTTTGTTGAAACAATGATTCAATAGATATCGGTTGTGCGTAACAACTAGCAGCATTCCCTTGTGGGAATTAATAAGTTTTTTAAGCGCATTTAGGTTTTCAAAGTCCAAAAATACATCGGGTTCGTCCATAATCATTAAGTCTGGACGATTAAGCATTTCCTTCATCACTTGAATAAGTTTGAATTCCCCACCACTCACGTCGGATATACTAAGATCTTTGAGCTTCATGAGGTTGGCCAAGTTTAGTTGCTTATTAATGGTGTTTTCGTAATTATCCCCATCCATCGAATCGAATGCGTCTAAAGCGAATTGAACCTTTTCCAGCAACGAATCCATATCTGATGTGGTTTCCATTTCAGCATAAATCGATGTAATTTCATCTTGTATCTTAATAAATTCTTCTCCGATATATTCAAAGACGGTCATTTCTTTCGTTTTGTCAACTTGCAAGAACTGACTCACATACCCTATTCTGCAATCTGGGTCTATCTCTAACTTGCCATCGAACAAATATCTTTCCGGATCCATCAGTATATCGATCAATGTACTTTTTCCACTGCCGCTTGTTCCTATAAAAGCGCAATGTTGTCCCTCTTCAAGCGTAAATGAGATGTCTTTATATAGTTCCTTTTGCGGAAATGAGAAGGATAAGTTATCAACTTTTATCATAGTGTTACCTTTCTTTATAACTAAAATGGTGACTATTATTGAATTTCTTGTCGAACACAGACTTTTAGAGTAACACTGTTTACCCCCAAGTACAATCCATTTCTAGCTCTTACCCTCCCTTCGAGATTCTAATACTTTTTTCGAATGGTGGCTTGTTGGACGATTTTCAGAATCAACCATTGCTTACGACAATGAAGATCCATCAAAAACGATGGAAGAAAAAGCCGCCTGGACGTTTATCCACTCCCATGAAAATACATCAAACAAAATCATGATGCTGTTCAAATCATTCCTGGAAATGCAGGGAAATGAACAAAAAAAGTGTATCCTGCCGCAATACGGAGGCTACACTTTTTATTTGTGTAACATGTTAACTGCTGTATTTATTTTCCAACATTTGTTCCACGTATTGTATGACTGTAGTGTTCGGTTTTGTATACTCATACGCGGTTTAATTTTTAACTGAATTCCAAGCAAGTTATAAAATCATTAGTAGTTTTATATCGTTGTTCTCGATCCTTACTAACTGCTCGTAAAGCGACCTCGTAAAGTGATCTGTTTGCTTCCCATTTTGAAAACGAATGATCGATTTCACCACCAATTAATCCAAAAGCGATAGCTCCCATCGTGAAAACATTCGTTCTTGCATCAATAGGTGCACCTAATATAAACTCTTTCGGAGATTTCGAACGTCTTGCTCCCCAAAAGTTCTCCCTCGTGTCATTTACGGAAGGTGCCAACCTGTAGAAGTCGATGTCACAGATCATGGTTAAATCCTTTGAAAAATCATAGAGAATACTACTATCATAAAAATCAACCGCAACGTAGCCTTTGGCCTCCACTTATTTGTGGAACTCATATATGGCATCAAGTGACTGCAACCTTTTCTCTATGGATAACTGTTTGAATCTGTAGAAAGGCGATTCAGGATGACTATGTTTGGTTAAACGGCAAAAAACTAATGTGAATGCAGGCATGCGCCATTAAATCATTCATATATAGCAGCATACCCATCTTTCGTTTCAAAATGATCGATAAGACTAATGAGATATGGATGTTCTAAGGTCTTGTACAACGGCACGGCAACCATTAACCTAGAAATTGCATCTCTAGGGCTTCCGGAAAACGGTACCATACATTGTCAATCTTGAACTTAATCGGCTGTTGATTCATATAATCGTCCCCCTCAACTTTGGGGATTCACGTAGTTTCCAGGGCTATTTATACGTAATCCCCTGATTTTTATTTGCCCTATTATCGATTAAATATCTTCTCATAAGACATCACTCCTCTCATTTCTAATTTTAGGGATAACACAATGTTCCTGTTCCTCGACACTAGTCTCCTATATAACTTCATATGAAGCTGCCGATCAGCGTCGACAGCTTCATGCTGGTCATTAATTTTAATCATTGTCTCTCGTTTGAGTTGTACCTGTTTCCTCTTCATAACCCCCAGGAATGTTGAAAAATCCAAGTTTATCCGGATTTCGGATAAGATAAATGTTGCGAATTGAATGTCCTTCATTATGGATCAGCGCTACAGTATCGACTTGCTCACCTAAACGGATAACGACTCCGATTTGACCGTTGATCTCGCTCATCTCTAAATGAATACCGCCCTCATGTTGGAATGATTTATGGAAAATACCAAAAAGGAATTTGGTAACAGCAACACGGTATGTGATCGGGCGAACAGCGGCAAGAACTTTTCCACCCCCATCGGAGATGAGCACGACATCGTCTGCTAGCATAGAAATAACCTGCTCTGTGTTGTTTTGCTCTAGCGCGGAAACAAACCTGCGAATCCACGTCTCTCTATGAGTATCGGCAACATCACGCTCCATCCCACTGATACCCATCTTTTCCCTAGCCCGACTAAAAATCTTCCTGCAGTTCACCTCGCTTTTACCGATGATCTCGGCTATACCCGCATACTCGATACCGAGAGCTTCCCGCAATACGAACACTGCCCTTTCTGCTGGAGAAAGCTTCTCTAGCAGTACCAAGACTGCATAGGATAGCAGCTCATCGCGGACTATGAAATTGAGCGGATCGTCCTCCGAAGTCAGGATGGGTTCAGGGAGCCACTCTCCGACATAGTGTTCCCTCCGCCGACGAGCCGATTTATACAGGTCCCGGCAGCGATTGACGACCATTTTACACAAATACGCCTTTGGCTCTTCGGTCAGACCAGCCGGGTTTACATCGCAAACTTTCATAAAAACGTCCTGTACGGCGTCTTCCGCATCGGACCATGTTCCTGTCATCTGATAAGCCAGTGTGAGCAATAACTTTTTATATTGTCTGTATAGCTCCTCCATCTTCACCACCTCCTATTCCGTCTCCATTCCTATTCAATTCTTTAACATACTAGCTGTATCCCAAGTATAATTTTTAATTTTCCAACTCAATCTACCTGTGATGACGAAATCGAGCCCCCATTTGTTCACCCAGGTTAAACCTTTGTCAGGACCTAGCCCGATGCTAAACGATTTAATATAGCTTTCATGAACCGGTGCTGGGTGTCCTTTGAGGTCTGCTAGCATAATTCTGGCAAGCCGAGCCGCTTGGGGAATTGCTTCCTTGCACGTCTTGCCATCGACATGCCCGTTAATCGGGTCCACGATTCTGGCGCAGTCACCGATACTGTATATACCGGGCATATTCGCTACCCTGTAACTGACGTCAACATGCACGTATCCTTCGGGCGTAACAGGCAAGCCGATCGTGGGCAACATGGGATTGGGCTGCAGCCCAAGTGTCCATATACACAGGCCTACTGGCTGCCTTTCGCCACTCGATAACCATAGAACCCCTTCTTTTTCCTTGATTACACGTTTATTATGCATGGTGTTTATTCCGATGTCTTGGAGGAGATGTTCCAGCTTCATTCCTACTTTAGCGGGACCGTCTAGAAATAGACGTTGGTGTGCATTGTACAGAGTAATTTTTACGGCTTGGGGGTCAAGTCCCAGCTGTTTAGCATCCTTGCGAGCGTTGTAAGCAAGCTCAGCTGCAGTCTCTATACCGCTGATACCAGCTCCTGCAATCGCAATTTGCATCAATCGCTCTCGTTCTCTTGGGTTATTTTCAGAAACTGCTTGCTTTAGATTAGCAAGCCACACACTTCGAATCTTTAGCGCATTTTCTATTGAGGTAAGTGCAATTCCACCATGTTCACGTTCCGGATGCCGGATTACGCTGCCCGCGGTCACCACGAGCATATCGTAGTTTATCTCATGTTCCATTCCGAAAGGATTCACATACAGCAGCTTCTTCTCTTCCGCATTGATGTTTGAGACGATTGCCTGCACCAATTCAACTCCGTCCGGAAACAGTTTAGTCAATGGGATTCGTATTTCTTCATTTGTAACGGCTGGTCTAAACATTAGTACTTTACGCAGATGGAAAGAGTTTTTGTCAATTATGACTAGTCGTAGCGGATACTTATTTACCTGATCCTTGAACAATTTCCGGATTTCCTTAACAGCATGAATTCCCGCATATCCGGCACCAATGACGACGCAAGTCCATGTTTTCATAGCATCTACTCCTTCTATAGTTTGCATATAGAACGAAATAGCGGCTTTTAATGTGACATGGGACCATAGAATGTTTTTGTCCGGAGACATCTACATCTAAATAACAAGCCGGCTTTGGGGGCGGCTGCCTTCAAAGGTCTTCAATGAGCTATCGTGTCCCGTTAGCGTAATAGGTCATCCAACCGTCTGGTAAACGAGGCCTATGGCTCCAGAATCAAATGTCTTGTTTTCGATAAGTTTAAGATTGATCTTCTCTTTGAGACCTTGGAATAACGGCAACCCGCTGCCGATCAGGACGGGAGAAATCGTAATTTTATACTCATCTATTAAATCAAGCTGCATAAGGTAGTGTGCGAACCTAGGACTGCCGAGGATGACCATATCCTTGCCTGGTTGCTTTTTGAGCTTCTTGATCTCTAACTCGACATCTTCTTTCACCAATCTGGAATTGTTCCATTCGACATTCTCCAGCGTCGTGGAAAAAACAATTTTGGTTGTCTTTTCAATCCACTCGGCGTGATTCAGTTCATGCTGCGAAGCTGATGGGTTCGAAGGCACAGATGGCCAGTAGCTGTACATCATCTGATAAGTTCCACGTCCCCAAATGACTGTGTCGGCAGTACTCAGAATTTCTTTCGCGTGTTTCTCCAAATCAGCATCGTAGGATACCCAACCAATGTCCATTTCACCGTTTGGCCCTTCTACAAAACCGTCAAGCGATGCGTGCAAAAATAGAACGAGTTTTCTCATTTTCAGTTCTCCTTTGCTCATAGGGATATATACATTAACTACATTATAGAACATTTCAGCTTGTGGTTTCTTATGAATAGCTAATCACAAATGGAGTATTCTACGAACCCAGAAAAAATCCTTACTTTATACTCTACAAAACTGCCCGTTAGCTTGTTCCCGACCAATAAAAAGACCTTGAAAGGCATTTAGCCATTCAAGGTCTCATCTTCCTCGGTTCCTGCATAATTCTCCAAACTTGAAGCCCAAGTTTTAAAGGAATCTAGTATCTCTTCTAAATTTGTTGCTCCCCCTGCACCGTGAAACACTCCATCTCTCACAATACAATAGAACCAATCTTCTTCATTTCTCTCTTCTTCAATTGACTCAAACAGTACATCTTCTAAATAAGTATCTGTCAAGTCGATTTCGACAGACCAACCGGGATTATCCACAGTATCAATTTTCACACCGTATGAATGCTCCCAATCACCATTACAGTTTTCAAGATACCAGTTCTGAAGCCATTTTAATGTGTTCATCATATCTACCTCTTTTTCGGAATTCCCTCAGATCTATAGACAAGCCAAACCACTTTTCCATAGCTAATCTATCCACAAATTTCTCCATCATTCATTAATAAAATATTGATTGATCATGATTGAAGATACTGTTACTCCATTATAACGAGAATACAATCCGCGACTGTATCCATTTATTGTGCTTGTTGCTCGTTTGTATAATACCTTTCATATTCTTTAGTCAGCATGTAACGCTCGACACCTTTGGAGGCATTCAACGCTTCCTTAGCGTGCTGGATAGCCTGATCGCGACAATTCAATTGGCGTTCTATTTCAGCAAGAAGTGCGGATCGCATCCATTGTCTTCTAATTGATTTCAGGTGCTCCCTTGCTTGTTCACTCTTCTCTTCCTCCAACAGTAAAAACGTCTCGTAATATGTACGGTAATCGGATCTGCGCATCTTGAGCACCGCTTGCCGAACGGCAGTTATGTCCTTGCAATAAACGCCGTAAGCTGCCTGATATATCGCTTGCCTCGATTTTTTTGTTGTCTGATTTCTAAGTTTCTCCATCGTTATCTCGACTTCATCATCCAGTCTGTTGGCAGTCACATAATAAATATAAATATAGGGTGTATGATGATTTTTACGCAAAAAAGCTTCCACACGGTCCATCCGGGTTTCCCAAGCCATGGGGTAGATAACGAGAATCGTAAACGCAATAAGTGTGGCGACAAGCACAGTGCCCACTATAAGAAAAACAGATTGTTCATTCCACAACATCACAAGCACAAATACAAATACAACGGAATAAAACGCAACATACCACTTGCTCATTCTCATCTTTCATTCCTTTCAGCATCTAAATCATGAAGTATCCATTATCACTCTGTCCATTACCCCGTAAGTGTATCAAGTTTGTCTCATTCTTTGTAATACAGATTCTAGGCTTAACGAAACCTTGATATAATGTTAACTTGCGTATGGGCTTCCCCATTCAATTGTAGCGAGGTGTTGATGTTTGAAAACCTAGCAGATTACTCTCTTGTTGTTGCTTCTATACCATACTGACTTAGTGAATGATAGATATAGAATTTATATTCTAGAGAGGAACCTTTTATGAGAAAGAAGATACTCGCATTAACGGCCGCCAGTTTTGCTTTGGCCATATCCATTGCTCCATTTCAAGCCCTGGCTGCAGGTTCGAAGTTTCAATCTGTTTCCCCCTCGTATACTTTTCCGGGAAGTGTTCTGTTTAACTCCTCCTTTGCTGATTTGAATGGCGACGGTAAAACAGATGCCGTCTATGGGGATATTTCTCAAAATCGCCTTATCATCTTATTAGGCAATGGAGACGGAACGTTCGGAGATACTCATGAATTAACAAATGGACTCAACAACCCGAGAGGGATCGTAGTGGAGGACTTTAATTTAGATGGTCATCCTGATCTGGCGGTAGTCAATTATGCTTCCGATACCGTCACTATCTTTAAAGGTCGTGGAGACGGAAGTTTCGAATCTCCCATATCGTACCCAACGGGCAACGGACCAGTGGGTCTAACTGTGGCGGATTTGAACGGTGATGGTCAAATGGATCTAGCGATCGCTGACAACGACTCAAATCAGATCAGACTCTTTTTCGGCAACGGAGAGGGAACCTTCCAAGCAGCTTCGACACTCATTTCATCCGGAACCCATCCTCAACATATCCTTTCTGCTGACTTTAATCTTGATGGCCGACCTGATCTGGCAGTAGCTAACAATGGCTCAGAGAATGTTAGTATTTTTCTTAATAGCGGAGATGGTACGTTTATAAGGAAGGACTATGGTCTGCCAGGAAGTATGCCGACCAAGCTGATATCCGGAGACTTTAATGGAGATGGTGTCATCGATCTCGCTGCTGCAGACAACGGTCTGGATGGGGTATTCGTTTTAATCGGCGTTGCAGGAGGCGACTTCTCCCCTCCCTCTATATATCCGTCCGGTAACGTACCGTTGGACATCACTGTTGGTGATTATGATGGAGATGGATCGCTTGACCTGGCCGTTTATAACCAGATGCCCTCCATGTCAACCTCTATTTTGAACGGTGCCGGTGATGGTACGTTTTTCACAAAGGAAGACTTCCCGTTTTATGGTTTTTTAAATTCAGGGGATTGGAACGGGGACGGCTTAGATGACATCGCATATGCCAGCACAAATACCATCCATTTCTTAAACAGTCGCGCAGAAGGCGAACTTGGCTTTGATAATCCGTCATACTCCGTGAACGAGCATAAAGGTGAAGTTACAGTCACGGTGAGTCGTAGCGGGAGTAGTTACGGTCAGACGAAAGTACGGCTCAGGACCGTTGAAGGCACAGCGATTGCTGGCATTGATTTTACTTCAGTGGATGATATGATCGAGTTTAATGCTGGGGAGATCTCCAAGTCTTATACGATCCAGATTTTAGATAATAACTCATATTCCGGAGATCGTTCTTTTTCAGTAACTCTCTCCAATCCGACAAATGAAGCAACGCTTGGCAATCAAACGATCGCAACGGTAACGATTAATGAAGATGAATCCCCACCTGATGTGACGGCTCCCCACGTTGATCCAACGAAATTTTCCGCTATAGATAACTACAGTGGCACACCGGATCAACTCGTTGGCTATGCAGGCGCAATCGACGAAGTTGGTGCAACCGTTCGGGCATATCCTTGGAAAAATTTGGACAACGACGATGTTGTCGATGAGAAGGAGCTGTCCCCCCCAATCATACTTGGGATGAGCAAAGCTGACGGTTCTGTGACTGCTACTGATATTGGCGATCTCTCTCCCGGTGATTACAAGTTCATCGTAACAGCAACAGATGATACTAACAATGAGTCGCCTCGTTCTGCTTCAGCTGCCGTGACGGTGACGCTAACTAATGGATTGGCACCGGATGTAACAATACCTGAATGGCCGGTGTATGCCAAGCTCACTGCTTCCAGTGTTACTAAAAACAGTGTAAGACTCCACTGGCCGCCTGTTTCAGATGATCGTGGTATTGACCATTATGAATTGACGCGAAATGGTGCTCCAATAGCAAAAGTTGGTGTTACAGAAGTGAACTATGAGGACAATGGGTTAACCGCTGACATGACCTATACCTACGCTATTTTCGCTGTAGACACTACCGGAAACAGAAGTCCAGCCTTGTCAGTAACCGTGAAAACCTTAGGCGAATCGATACCATCGACACCACCAACGCCATCTTCACCAGTCGCCACGTCGAAACCGACAATGCCTATCGTCTCGTTAATGGAAACCCGACTGAACAAGCTAGAGTTAGTCACAGGAACGAAAGCGCTCAGTCTGTCGCCAGTCTTCGATCCGAATGTTTTTGAGTACCAAGTCAAGACAACTGAGCCACAACTGAAGATAAATGCTGCAAGCTCTTCACCAAATGCTAGCATCTTTATCAAAGGTAAGGATGCAGAGGCAGACGGTAGTTTTTCTCTGAGATTAAATGAAGGCAAAAACAAAATCGAGCTTGTCGTGCAAGCTGAAAATGGATCAGTTTCTACGTACAGTCTATTCATTACTTACGAAGCTAAGACTTCTGACCTCAGCTTTAAGGACATAAAGGGACATTGGGCGAACAAAAATATTGAGCAAGCTATGGCTCTCGGCATCGTAAAGGGGGACCAGCACGGAAACTTTCATCCTGATCGTACGATTACGCGTGCTGAATGGACCGTGATGCTGATTCGGACTCTTTCTATTGGTAATGACATTCAAGTTTCTCCCCCTGAATATGATAGTTCTACCTTCGTTGACAGTGATAGCAACGCGTATTGGGCCAAGGAGTCAGTTGCTCAGGCTGTGGCTAGTGGCATCATTTCGGGATACAAAGATGGAACACTTCGGCTAACGAATCCCATTAGCCGCGCTGAGAGTGTCGTAATGCTCGGGCGGGCCATGAAATGGCAGACTGATTTGGATTTCGACTTGTCATACACTGACAATGCCAGCATCCCGAATTGGGCTAAACCGTATGCAGCCATAGCTCAGGAGAACCGTGTCATGACAGGAACGGACAACAACCGCTTTGCTCCAAAAGCACAGCTCACTCGTGCTGAAGCCGCCACGCTTCTCATCCGGCTTTCTGCACTTCTATAAACGCAAAAAGACGTCTTTGATCATCTTGAAGGATGATAAAGACGTCTTTTTATTGCAGCTGGATAGGTTAATATGTTATTCGCTCCTATATGCTATACTTTCACCTCGGCTTCCTTCTTGGTAAGACTGAACAAGCAACCGCTGCATGCTGTCCGGCGTCCCTTCATCGTTCCAATTTGATGCTACAGACCTTAAATG
Source organism: Paenibacillus sp. 11B (assembly GCF_030487755.1). Taxonomy (NCBI): domain Bacteria; kingdom Bacillati; phylum Bacillota; class Bacilli; order Caryophanales; family Paenibacillaceae; genus Paenibacillus; species Paenibacillus sp. 11B. The sequence goes on from NZ_JAUKNS010000001.1 coordinate 15,094, forward strand.
TTTTCCTTTATCCAAGAACGCAACTTATCAGCATAGAAAGAGCGTTCATCTGGATCGGACTGATAACCCTTTGACATATAAAGTTGATCATCCACATATCTGGGGTAAACATGGAGATGATAATGCCACACGTCTTGATTGCCAGCAGGTTCATTATGTTGCCGCGTAGAAATCCCATCACATCCATATGTATTTTTCATTGCAAATGCTGTAAGCTGAGCCGCGCGGTGAATTTCAACAGCGTAATCCGCAGGAAGTTCAAAGATGTTCTCGAAATGTTGATTGGAAACAACAAGAACATGTCCTTTATTGTTTCGCCACCATTTGCTTGCTATAAATGCCGTTACCTTTTCATTCTGATAGATGATATCCTTTTGTTTTGTTCCCTGGTTAGGTCGCTCGATACCCCAAATACGACAAAATGGACATTCGTATCCTTCTGGCTTATGTGAAAACGATGCAGTCATCTTACTCATTCAACTCCTTTCATATTTTTCCAACCAGCTATTAGACGCAGGCAACTTCTGATCGTTGCGTTATTTTGCCCGTTAGCTTAATGAATTTACGGACAAAGATCGATTAGATAGATGACTAATCGATAACCGGAACATATTCTTGTCCTGGGCTTGGGACAAGAATATGTTCCGATAAAACAAAGAAGCCGCTATATTAACGACCTCCAATGGGAATATGCTCTTGTCCCTCGACACGAGTCGGCGTATCTTTTTGTGCACGTCCACCGACCATCACTACTTTTTATTAAGTTCAACATGCTTTATGGGCTGGGCTATTTTTTATATCTGTCCTACAGCTCCTCCTTAAAGAGATGTCACTTTTAATTATCTATTCCGCCGGGCTGTCCGTTCGATGCCATCAACAATCGTTTGGAACAGTAGCGGTGGCAGATCATGTCCCATGCCTTCAAGCAACATGAACTCTGCACCCGAGATGGCTTGCACCGTATCTTTGCCACATTCGGGGACAAACATCGGGTCGTCCGCTCCATGAATGATTAAGGCTGGAACGTCTACTTTTGCGAGATGCGGACGACGGTCGCCAGAAACGGCAATTGCTGCGATTTGTCGCCCAACGCTGCCCGGGTCATAAGCTCGCTGGACTTCCTCACGAATAAGTGAACGATACTCGTTCTCTTCAAACGGATAGCCGGTGCCGGCAATACGTTTGGCAAAAGCCAGGCTGTGTGCCAAATATCCTGCCTCATCCTCCATCGGATTCGGTGCAGGTCGAGTCATCAACGCCATGACTTCCGGAGATGTCGGGGGAAGCTCGGGATTTCCTGTTGTCGACATGATGGAAGTAAGGGATAGAACCCGTTCAGGGTATTTGCTGGCTGCAAGCTGGGCAATCATGCCGCCCATTGAGCGGCCAACGAAATGTGCCTTTTTGATCCCAAGGGCGTCGAGCAGTCCGACCGCATCGTTAGACATATCATCGAGTGTATATGGAATATCCGGGCGTTGTCCCGACATAAGTGTTTTGGCAAGTGCTTCGAAATCCAACGTAGCGTAATGGCTAAAGTGTGTGGATAGACCGGTATCACGATTGTCAAAGCGAATGACTCTAAATCCTCGCGTCGCCAACATCTCACAAAATGGAACTGTCCAACGAATCATCTGGGTTCCAAGCCCGGCAATTAGAAGAATGGCTTCGTCCGTTTCGTTACCATAGCTGTCATAGGCGAGATCAATACCGTTTACTTTCAAAATATTCATTTTTGTTTTCTCCTTCATTTAAATGACTTTAGAATGCATTCTCGGCTAATGTTTTGATATGGTCTCTGATATCTGGTGTCCAATCGTCAATCAATTGGTAAAAACGATCCTGATTCCCAGCATACAGTGCTCTCAAGGCCTCTTCGTGCTGAGGGAAATCGCCAGCCATTGCCGTCATAAAGCGATAACTTGCTTCTTGTGCCGCGCGAATCTTACTCTCATTTTCTCCAGAACGACGAGCTTCATCGACCAGTTTTCGCAAAGTTACAGAGGCTCCTCCGGGTTGAGATTTAAGCCAGTCCCAATGTCGTGGAAGCAGAGTAACCTCACCGGATACCACCCCCAACTTGGGACGACCGACCCGTCTTGTTGGTGGTTCACTTTCTTCCGCATCCGGTGCATGGCCAGTCTGATTGCTCAACCGTTGAAGTACCTCAGCTGTTTGTCCACGAAAATCAATATCAATTGGTTTTCCACTAAAATCGTCAAAGATAAGCAATTGGGCGAATTCCTTATCGTTCAGAGTCTCCTTTACGATAGCAACAACGTGCGGCAATGTCCCTTTGGCAATGTTCTTTCTCCCTACAAAGGCAGTACAACTTATTTGATTTGGTTCAGTCCGCATACTACTCCTCCTTATTTACAGCACTTTTTTAATTATTATACCCGGGTAAAAATAAAATATCAATATCACCCGGGTAAAATTATTTTATCTTGTAAATTCTTCACTCCACACTAGAGCATCATCTCTAGAAGACTCTATTTTGGCTTTACAGACATGCTTGTCTTTGCGATCCAGTTGATGTCCATTAACCAATGGTAATGTGACTCTGTTAGGTGATGTGCTTCATCCATGATTAAGATATTAAGATAACCCTTCTTAAATGAGATTTTTAAGCCTTATCTTTTAGAAGATTGACTATGAAATATTTCCTTATGCAAAAGTTCAACGATTCTTTCAATTTCAATTGAATTGGATGTTTCACGATAAAAAAATGCTGTCCATCAGCATATATGTATATATAAATCTAGGATTAGTCTTCATTTCCCTCTTCAATTTTACGATAAATAGTATGGGGCTATACGAATAACCATATTTTTTAACTACTTCCTAGGGGGAACAGAACGTGACACAGACTCGCAAAAATAAGATAGATTTAAGGTTCAAACTGTATTTGATCATTCTGGTTCCGCTACTGGCCATGGGTGGTCTAATCATTTGGACCACCATCAACTCCAGTGAAAATGCATCATTAATGACCATACAGTATAACAATCAGCAGCTGACAGTGAATACCGCCTCTCAACTAGGACAAGAATCGGAATTAATCAAGACATTATCCTCTACTGCTTCGGAGGAGAGCAACGAATACAAAAGTCTTAGAGACGAACTCGTTAAAGTTAGGCTTCAATCGGGAGCCTTATATGTTTATATGTATAACAAAACTTCGGACGGGTGGATTTACACCGTGGATGGGGCGGACTGGGACGATACGGAATATAGCCCTTATGGGACAGCAATGGAATTCAACCCCCAGACTCAGGAACGCTTGTTAAACGGTGAAGTCGTCACAACAGGCATTGTGGACGATCCAACCTGGGGACAACTATTGTCCTCCTTTACACCAATCAAGGATTCGCAAGGTACTGTTATTGGCTATCTGGGCATTGATATTTCTGCTAGTGCAGTGAATCAAGTCTCCGCGACATCCCTGAATAATGCTTATCGGACCATTATCCCGTTTTTTGTGATTGTACTGATTCTATCTTTGGTCATGATGCTATTCGTAGTAAGAGGCATTCTCAGACAAGTACGCGATATTAAGTCAAGCCTCGAACAGGTTGCTGATGGGAATCTCAAAGTCGTATCTACACATATGACAAATGATCAGCTCGGTGATATCAGTGATTTGATTAATGTCATGGTTTCCCAATTGACGAACATTTTGATGGGAATACAGCAAGGATCCAATACGTTGCAGCAGTCCTCGAAAAATATTGCGGAAACGGCTCAAACGAACCAGCGTCAGACCGAAGAACTTTCCAAAGCAATCGAAGAAATTGCTATAGGCTCCGTGAAACAGTCCGAAGAGACAGAACACTCCGTCCAGCACTCAGAGAATCTCGGAAAAATAATGGATGAAGTAGGTTCATATGTGCAACAGTTTACCCATACTTCAGAGCAGTTATCTGCCGTGCAAGTACAAGTTACACGTGAACATGAGATTCTGCTTGAAAAGAGCCGAGAGAATGCGAAGCGTGTTGAGCATCAGCAGGAAATTTCCAGTTCACTGACGACTCAATCGGAACTCGCTTCCTCCATCAGCGGACAAATTCACAACATTTTAAAACAAACTCAAATTCTATCGCTGAATGCTTCAATCGAGGCAGCTCGCGCTGGCGAAGCGGGTAGAGGCTTTGCGGTCGTTGCTGGTGAAATGGGACAGCTCGCTCAGCAATCCGAACGTTCGATCCAGGAGATTGATGAGATCCTGAGTTCATTTGTTCAAGAGATACATCGTATGGGAAGTCATTTTGATGCGAATATGGTTGCGGTCAAGGAACAAGAAGAACAGATCGCTGATTGCCTCCAGACGTTCAGACAGGTTAGCCGCTTATCGACCGAGGTGCAGGAGCTGGCTCAACGTTTGGAAAGCCGGACGGTGGATATGCACTCTATTCGTCAGGAAGTGGAGCAGCATTTGAGCTATATTGCTTCCGCAACCGAGGAAACTTCAGCCATGGCCGAAGAAGTCACGGCCAGTGCTGTGGAGCAGCAACGGTCGGCCAACGAACTGTCGAACATCTCCGGGCAGCTCGCCAGCCTTGCAGGGAACCTCAAATCATATTCCGATCAATTTCAGATCGAAGTCCCTAAATCAGATTCATAATAATGAAGACACTCGTACAGACCGGTATCGATATATACAAGGCGTGTTATCAGTAACGGAAATTTTTTGGACCATCCTTTTGCCGGATGGTCTTTTCTTTAATCTCGCTTTGCTCGACCAACGTTTCCCGTTAGCTTAAAGAAAAAATAACCAACTATTAGACGTGGGGGTTCAAGTCCCTCTATACCCGCTTCTTTAGGCATGTTGTTCTGCTTGCAGACTTGTAAGCCGATTTCTTGTTTCTGTAAAAGCCAGCCGCGTAGCGTTATGAGATAGGTATCGAAAAACTTCTGGTCGTATATGGAGATGAAGCTATTTTACGTGATAGCACATCAAAATCGGTAGCCTGTTCCGTAATTATAATAGGGGGCTTGCGAACTTCACCTCCGGAAAGCGGCTATCCGGCCCTTTCATCAAGACTCCGCCTTGATTCTTCAAATACATATCAAAGAAGTCCAGCATATAAGCATTGATAACGGCGTTCGCTCTTTCTGGCGCAATCTTTCCTGTAATGCCAAGCATTTTAAATATCGGAGAAATGAACTGTATATCGGTAAAATTTAAATGCTCCGAATTTGCGATATAGAGGAATTGTCCCCCTGAGTCGACCGATTCACGCATCCGTTCAAGCTCTACCTTTTTGTCTTCCGTTACTTGATCCATCCAAGTCTATTCCAACCGCGACTCGCGGATCGTAAGCAGCGTCATAGGCCGTTGCTCCGCCAATGGAATGACCGAACACCCCGACACGGCCGAGATCTATCCTCCCCTTTAGATGACTTGGAATCTGCCCCGATTGGATGAGCTCGAATTGGTCGAGCGTAAACGTTACATCGTCGGTTAAAACTTTTCCCAATTTGTCACGATTTCTGCTTTCCGTCCGGTAATCGTGGTCAGGCGAGAATAAGTCGTTGGTACTGCTGGTCGTGATTCGACCGTCCGGAAACTCGGTTGCAAATGTATTGTAGGTGTGGTCGATTACTGCCACGATATATCCGTGACTTGCAAGATTTTCGGCTTGCGACGTGTGGAGGAACCTGGAAGAGCCGAAGCCGGGATTCGCAAGAATCAGCGGGTATGAAGTTTGTGCCGGAGAGACTTCGGCCCCCGAATAAGCATGACTGGATACGTACTTCAGGTGTTGTAAAGTAAACCCGGGAAGGCCATAGTTCGCGGCCATATAACGTAGAATCTGGGTATCGAGAATAAAGGGTGCATACTTGCCGGTGCCAGCTTGACCCGGATACCATACCTGAACCATCAATTCTCTCTTACCACCTCTGGTTTCGCCGAAAATCTCTTCCCTATTTGTATCCACCAGATGAAAAGTTTGCGTTCCTACCTTAAATTCGCCTGTCGGTTCAGGTAGTTTAAATACAGGAAGAGCATACATGAGACCCGCTGTTACGACCAGCATTATCGCTATAGCCGTATAAGCTGAACCCAACATGAATCGCGGGATTCTTGTGTTGGCGTTTTTTTTAAAATAGCTATAGCTTGAAATGGCTGCAAAAATGATCGTTAAGCAATATGGGAAAAATAGCTGAACTCTGTATCCTTCCATCGTCCAATGAATGACAAGTACAACTGTGGCAATCCCGCTTGCAGCGAATACTGGAATTCTACGCCGTCCTTTTCTTAATAGGATTATCAAAGCAAACAAGCCGATGCTTGACAAAAAAAGCAACAGTTCAAACAGCCTCATGTCAATTCTCCTTTTAAAGAATTTCTATTTTCGTTTGTTCCAATATTATCCTGCCAGACTACCCTAAGCTATCGATTCAACTTACATCAACCTTGCAATTTTGTAATTCTACCTTGCGGTATGGAGGACACGTAAAAATGTGGAATTGATGCATACCAGCCTATGCATATTTAGATCACACTCTAAACGGTGATGACACAGTTCTTGTCCCCAGCTTTGAACAAAAACTTGGTTTCTTAAAACAAAAAAAGTCGCTATAATAGCGACTTTTAATGGGATAATGTTCTTGTCTCTCGACAACTGTATAATTAACTTCTCTCCAAATTCGATGCCCTTTATTTAACCAAACTTAGCCCTTTTTCTTTCTTGCTCTCATGACAAAGATGGAAATTGCCACAACTATTATTGCAACTACGATATACAAATCAATATCATGCTCAAACATAAACCACATCTTGTGTTCTAAGTTTACTTGTTGTTTGGGTTGAAATCCTTCGCCGAATAGTTCAGTTGCTTGGTTAAGGTTATTCATTTCGATTGTCGAACTGCACGGACTACTGCTTAATTCGCCATCCCCTTTGCTAATGTATATCAAGTATTTGTTGCCTTTCTTGAAATTAAAACCCCAAGTGTAGTTAGTTGCGACAATGATTTGAGAGTCAACTTCAGTATTCCAACTTCTTTCTACTTCCACTAAAATATATCTAATTTTCTCTTTTGTCCCTGTAAATCCCTCTTGCTTCAAGTCGACCTTTATTTGCTTTACTTCACCGTAAACAGCTCCACTGTATCTCTCTAACGATTCTTGGGGGCTTCCCGGCTCGGCACAGGACAAAGCTTTAGCATCTTGTCCATTTGATATAAAAAATACGGTAGTGAAAAAAAGTATTAACGTGAATAAACGAATTTTCAATTTTTCCACCTACTTCTCATCATGTTATTTCATACATCTTTATTAACATTTTTAACAGATGAAAAGTTGCACTAACCCGGGAACTGATTCTAATCCTCTTTTCGTAGTGCATCTGTGATACTTACTTTATTTAACCTATGCATCGGAGCAATGGTTGCAAGGACCGTCGTTAAAATTGCACCTACAAATGCAATACCGATACTGGACCATGGAATCGCCCAAACTGTATCCATAGCACCAGAGAAAAGGACATGAATTCCGTAATCCAGACCCGTTCCAATGATGATCCCAATAGTGCCGGCATACAAACCATAAAAAATTCCTTCTAAAATAATCATTTTCCTCACTTCACGCTGAATCATGCCAATGGCTTTAAGAACGGCAAACTCTTTCGTTCGAAGGATCAGATTCGTACTTACTGTATTTACGATGTTCAAAAAAGCAATCAAAACGATGACGCTGATAAAACCATAAAGCAAGATACTAAAGGTCTTTGCATCATTTTTAGCTTTAGCAACCTCCTCCACTCGATCAAGATAGTTAAAACCAGCATCTCTTTCTTTTAGTGACTTAAAGTAGTCAGTGATCCCTTGGTTCGATAGTTTAGGATTAGCTAGAACAAATATTCTGGAGTAAGCGTCGGTACCCATAATTTTGGAGTATACTTTCGGAGTTGTAATGAATGTAAGAACTTCACTACCATTATAGTCGTCCGACAACAAATCATGATCGACAATTCCGACAACGGTCACGGTATGATATCCTTTTTGGCTTCTGTCAAATGTTCGGATTTGGATTCGATCCCCAACTTTAAAATGGGTCTGATCGATAATCAGGTGTTTGCCATTCTCTGTTACCATACCTATTTTTTGTAGAAGGATAACGCCATCTTCCTGATCCATTTTCTCCTTGTTGATCTCCCCGGCCGTAAGCTTGGACTTCAGATCAGCCAATCCATTGTCACCATAGGATAAAAGGTAGTTATTACTTGTTCGAAACCCCTCCCCGTCAGCAACGGTATACCCTTCCTTTCTTAATTCGTAATATTTGGGATTGATCTTATCTTTAGGGATATTGGCCATCACTTGATCAATGTAAAACTTGTAAGCTTTCTGAACAGCATCAAACTGGGCAATATGCTCATACACCTTATCATCTATTCGTTTGGAAGGTCCATCATAGGATAATGAATAAGAATACTCGGTACCCGAGACCTGTGTGGTTTGCCGCATGAAATCAATTAACCCACTAAATACAATAAATAAAATGATGCTAATGATCATGGAAAAGGCTGTAATCCGGAATCGTTTCTTGTTCCGTTGCAAGTTTCTGCTGGCGAATTGCCCTATAACTCCGAACAACTTTTTAACGATTACGGAGTTTTGGACTTTTCCTAAATTTTCAACCTTTGTGCCTCCCGTATTCTTTAGCGCTTCTAAGGGAGTTACGCGTGCTGCTTGTTTTGCGGGTCCAATGGCTGAAAGAAATACGCTCAGCAAGCCCATTAGTCCTGCCGAGATCAGAATCGGTACTGAAATAACCATTCTCATATCGTTTAAGAAACCTAACGTCAACAAGCTAATATTGTAAAACAATAATTTCATAAAAAGGGTTCCCGTAATAAGCCCGACAGGTATGCCGATCAAGCTCAGCAATCCTGCTTCTTGCATCACAATTTTGCGAATTTGGCCTGGTGTAGCCCCAATGCATCTCAGCATGCCAAATTGAGAAATCCGCTCTAGTACAGAAATATGAAAAGTATTATAGATTACAGCAATTGTACAAATCATAATAATCACAATAACTGCGGCAAACGCTAGAATCAGACTGTTGTTCACCCCTTTATAAGTGCTTTTGCCGTACAATTTAAGCAGCTCATTATTATACTCAACTTTCACATTCTTCATAAAATTTTCTCTACCCAGTTTCATAGCAGAGCCTTGTTCGGCATTACCCAGCTGTAAAGAGGATATAATGGCTTCTGTCTTCTTTTGGATGTCATTCAAAGATTTCATTTGGACATAAACGAAGTATTTTTTCTTGCTGTTGATGGTGATATTATCGTTGAACGTAATGGCAGGAAAAATGTAGCTGGAAGACCAGTTCCCCGTTGGCGGCTTCATGAAGCCAACGATGGTATATTCTTTTTCGGATTGAGCCTGGAAGTTTTCATCCAGATCCCAGCCAAAATCACCAGTACCATTAATTTGCTTTTCTTCGCCGGTGGATGCCACTTTCCGAATGCCGAGGTTGAGCTTTATCGTTTCGCCCAGCTTAGGTTTCTCCGAAAAGTAACTCAAACTCGATGATGATAGGACAATCTCATTCGGATTTTTAGGCATCCTGCCTGAGTCGAGTTGAACCTGAAGCATATCGATCGCATTTGCATCATATTCTTTGACATTCAAGAATCGGTAAGGTGCGGCGAATGGATCTTCCTGCTTTTCCTTCTCTTCTGTTTCCTTAATGACAGCATACCCTTCCCTGCTAATGACGCCAGCGCTTTTGACGCTTGTATTGTTACTTATTTTCGGGACAGCTTCTTTTGAAATGCCATTGATGGAGACATGGTAATCTCCGAAGTCCTGTACGGTTTGTCTCATCGATTTATCCCAATAGCTCATCCCGACCGTTGCAATCGACGTAAACAGCGTAACTGACAAAATAATACCGAAGATCGTAAGCAGTGATCTTTTTTTCTGACCCTTTAAATATTTACCGGTAAGGCCTGTGTAGCTGTTCAACGGTCACTCACCTCATTTGACTGTAAAAAGGCCCCGTCTTCAATTCTTACTACACGATCTGCGCTTTTTGCAATATTTAAATCATGCGTGATCATGATCAACGTCTGATGATATTTTTTAACGGAGAACGTAAGAAGATCCATAATTTCTTTACTGCTTTTGCTATCCAGATTGCCGGTAGGTTCATCCGCTAAAATAATCGAAGGTTTATTAATTAATGCGCGCCCAATAGCTGTTCGTTGCTGTTGTCCACCAGATAACTCGGATGGAAGATGGTGTTTCCGTTCGGTTAGGCCTAAGATTCCCATCAGTTCCTGCACATAACTTTCATCTACTCTTTTGTTCTCTAATAACATCGGTAACTTGATGTTTTCCTCAGTGGATAGGACCGGGATCAGATTGTAAGACTGAAAAATAAATCCTATTTTCCGTCTTCGAAATAAGGCGAGTTCCGTTTCACTTTTGGTATAAAGATCTGTTCCATCGATGATGACCTCCCCACTAGATGGGTGGTCTACTCCCCCTAAAAGATGCAGTAAAGAGCTTTTTCCCGAGCCGCTGGATCCAACAATGGCGACAAATTCTCCTTGTTGAACGGAAAAGTTAACATTTTTCAAGGCGTCCACCTTTGCCTCTGCACTTCCATACGTTTTGCACAAATTCACGGTTTTCAGTATTTCCACTTGTTTACCTCCTGGAGTTAAGTTCACGTTGCATGATTGTTATTATAAACATCGAAGCTTACAATAACGTGAAGGGGAAGCTTACGTTATCGTAAGCTTCCCCCTTACAAATCCCCTTTATTAAACGAGATTCTGAATTCCGTTCCTTGCCCCGGCTCACTAGCAACAGTAATTATACCGCCCTGCTCTTCAATAATGGACTTGGTTAAGGATAAGCCAATGCCAATACTTTCTGACTTTGTCGTTCCTCCGCCCCGGTAAAACCGTTCAAATATGTGGGGTAAATCCTCAGGGGAAATGCCTTTTCCATAATCTCGAATGATTACCGTATTAAATAATGAATTCTCTTCTAAAGTAATATCAATGTCGCCATCGGATGGTGAGTGTTCCAGAGCATTTTTAATTAAATTAATAAAAGCTTCTGTAAGCCACTCTTCATCCGCCCGAATGGACATTTGTTCTCCCCCATGAATGTATATGTTCTGCTCCCTTTGCTCAGATAACATTCGCAGCGATTGTACAGCATATGCAATCAAATCCCTTACCCGGATGCTCTCTTTTCGGAAGTTAATCGCTCCGGCTTCAACCCTTGCCAGCTTCAGTAAGCTAATAATCAGCCATTCCATTCGTTCAAGTTGTTGTCGGCTCCGATCCAGAAATTTTGTCCGCATTTCTTGTTTCATATCCGACTTGTTTAGTAAGTTCTCATTAAAAACGATGAGGGATGCCAGCGGCGTTTTGAGCTGATGCGAAATATCAGAGAGCAGGTTGCGTAGAAATGTTTTTTCTTGCTTGAGTTGTCGAAGACTGTTGTGTAATCTATCGGCCATCGCGTTGAAGTTTCGTCCTAATGCTCCGAAGTCTCCTTCTTTATTTTCCGGAAGCGGTTGATCAAGATTATGTTCCACAACCTGCTCGGCAACGAAGGAAATGGTGCGAATGTTGTTAAATATTTTGCGGTATTCCCATAACAACAAAAGTAAAAATGGAATAATAAACAGCAAAACTTGAGCTGCCGTTTTCAGGGGCAAGGCAGTATTCGAGAGTACAGGCTGATCTCCTACGGACATATCTTCCTTGTAGGCATATTGCGCCAGAATTCGTTTCCCAGCTGTAATTTCATTAGCTTGCGCCCCCTGAGTGATAAAATGAATCATTTCGTTTTCTAACTGAGGGTCCTGCTTTAAAACGTGACCAATCAGCGCAGCATTCTGATTAACCATTGACTTATTAATCTGGTTCATTTGATGACTCATAAACAAGAACATGAGTATCGCTAACATCAATTGTAATGCAATGACTTTAACGACGATTGACTTCCACTCCGGATTACGGACGACCTCAAACATGATTTATCGCCCTACGACATCTGTATTCCATTTGTATCCGACTCCTCGAACAGTAATAATATGTTTCGGTGCAGCAGGAATATCTTCAATTTTCTCTCTCAGCCTTCTAATATGGACTGAAAGGGTGTTGTCATCAATGAATTCTCCGGACATATCCCATAAACCGTTAAGAATAGTGCTTCTACTGCAAATTTGCTTGGGATGCGTCATTAACATCAACAACAAACGATACTCCATTCCAGTTAACATAAGTTCTTGATTACACTTCAGTACGATTCCTTCAAGAATTCGAACTTCAATATCTTGGGATATCCATTTATCCACTTCAGCTTCATCTTTGGACTTATAATTGCGCCTTAATACGGCTCTCATTCTCGAGATGAGTTCTTTGGTGCGGATTGGTTTGGTCATATAATCATCTGCTCCCAAATCAAGACCGGCAACAACATTTGCTTCTTCATCTAAAGCTGTCAAGAAAATGATGGGAATTTGAGATAATTGCCGAATTTCCTTGCATAAGGAGTAACCCGATCCATCTGGCAAATTTACATCCAATAAAATAAGATCTACAACTTCCTCCTTGAATGCCTTTCTAGCCTCTTCCAAACTACCTGCAACTATCACGGTGTATCCTTCATTCGTTAATGTATACTCCATCCCAAACACCAGATTCTCATCATCTTCAACCAGTAAAATTCGATTCATTACGCACCTCGTTTAATTCAAAAGCTATGATAAGCCATATCCATATGCCTCGTAAGTTATTGTATTATTGTATATATTATTGTATATATTATTGTACACCATCTAATAAATATATTTACACATGTTAAGTCTTCCATTGCGAACTATTCATCTAAAAAGTCACAGACATCCTCTTGTTGCTTCAATGCAAAAACACCTCCAAAAGGATCAACCCTTTGAAAGTGTTTTGAATTTTTTTATTTATTCTTCTGTGCAATAATGATATAGACAGGTTGGTTAGCAACTTGCGTTGGTGAATGAAACGTATCCATAACAGAAAAACCGGCCTGAACGATTTTCTCCTCCATTTCCTTCGATGAAACCCTTGGACCCTTAGACAGCTCTGACTTCTCTAATTCAATACATAAAAAGAGCCCTTTGTCTTTTAAAACTCTGTAGATTTCACTCAAGGCCATCGAAAGTGGTTGTACCTCGTGTAACGATATTGAAGCAACAGCTTTATCGAATATCTCGTTCTCTAATGGCATCTCTTTAATGTTTGCGGCAGTGGTTTCAATATTGGTTAACCCTTTTTCCTTAGCTTTTGCCTCTAGATACTGTAAAATATCATGATCGTAATCAAATGCAACTACCTTTTTCACATATTTAGCAAAAGAAAAGCTTATATAACCCGTACCAGCTCCAATATCTAATAGTTCGTCCTCTTTATTAAGCTGTATAAACTCTAATAACTCCTCTGCTGGGAACCTATCAATATTCTCCAAGTTCTTAATTTTACTTTCTAGTTTTGAATTCATTTTTTATGCTCCTCTTTTACAGATAATATATATCTACAATAACTATAATATAAGTAATAAGCTTTGTAAATAACAATGTTTATTTTAGCCCAACCTCAACGCCCGGGATAATCTAATCGGTAATCAAAACAAGTTCTTTCCTTTGACATATATTCATTATGAGCGGGGTGTTTCCTTGAATCAATCATAGCAGTTCTTCTATTTCTGATCTTTGACCATGAACTGTAACCTGATTTAATGCCATCTCTAAGTCCCTAAACTCTACCTCAGTTAAAGAAACATTGCAGGCTCCGAGATTTTCCAAAATGCGCTCCTTGTTTTTCGAACCGGGAATCGGTACGACGTGAGGATATTTGTGGAGCATCCATGCCAGCGAAATTTGGGCATTCGTTGCTCCCTTTCTAGAAGCTACATCACTGATTATTTCAAGCAGCGGTTTATTTGCAATGATATTTTCCTTCTTCATCTGTGGTACCCACTTGCGGACATCATCTCCCTCGAATTTTGTATCTACGTTAACCTTGCCAGATAGGTATCCGCTAGCAATCGGGGAAAATGGTACAAATCCGATCTTATTCTCTTCACAAAGTGGAATGATATCTTTTTCAAAGTTTCGCTCCATCATTGAATAAATACTCTGTACAGCAGTAAGCGGTGTAACCGCATGTGCTCGCATCATTGTTGTAGCAGACAGCTGAGAAACACCCCATCCACGAATCAATCCTTCTTTAATCAGCCTGCCCATGCATTCAGCTACATCTTCAACAGGAATATCCGGATTCACTCTGTGAAGATAATACAGGTCCATATAATCCGTTCTGAGTTTGTCCATTGATGCTACTAAATGACGTTTTACGGTATGATATAGTGACCCATCTTTTTCAGGTTCTTTAGTGTCAATATGCAGCTTAGTTGCTAGAACAACATCCTTACGAAATGGCTCCAAAGCCTTTCCCACCAATCTCTCATTGTGTCCCAGATCAAACATCTGACGTCCATAACCCTCCGCAGTATCAAAGAAAGTGCAGCCAACATTATATGCTTGATGAATGGCCGAAATACTGTATGATTCTTCCGGCACAGCACCGTAACCGTGGCTAAATCCCATACATCCCATACCCATTTCTGAAACCTTAAGATCTCCAATTTCTCTCATCTTCATAATAAACTGCCTCCATTTGTTTTAGCTATACAACGACCTCCGTTATTTGCCTGTTCTCTTGTTCTCAGCTTCTGGATAGCGATGGCCTACAATTTGAATCTTGTCTATCTCTTTATTGATTACCATCATCTCCTGTTCGGTGAAGACGATATTTCTTGCTGCAACATTTTCTGAGATTCTATTAACATTTGTTGTCCCTGGAATAGGAACAATATACGGTTTCTGAGCAAGAATCCATGCTAGTGCAACTTGCGCTATGGTTACGTTTTTCACCTCAGCCAGTTTATTCAAATAATAAACAATCACCTGATTCGCTTCCATCGCTTCCTTAGTAAACCGCGGAAGCTCGCCCCTGTTGTCGTTCTCGGTGAAAGAAGCATTCTTGTCTAATTTCCCGGTAAGAAATCCACGCCCAAGGGGACTATAGGCTACCAAGCCGATCCCTAATTCTTCGAGTACGGGGAAAATATCGCTTTCAATTTCTCGCCACCAAATCGAGTACTCACTCTCCACTGCAGTCAATGGTTCAACGCAATGTGCGCGACGAATCGTTTCAGCGCTTGCCTCTGACAACCCCCAATGAAGGATCTTTCCTTCTTTTTTCAACTGCTGCATGGTCAAAGCCACTTCCTCAATGGGAACCTTGGGATCTACGCGATGGATGTAGTATAAATCGATATAATCCGTTTGTAATCTTTTTAATGACCCTTCAACCGAAAGGTGAATTGATTCTGGTCGGCTGTCAAGCTCATTCGTTAAGCCAGTGATCTTAAAGCCGCCTTTCGTTGCAATCTGCACCTTACTCCGCTGCCCAATAAGCGCCTCACCAACAAGCTCCTCATTTGTGTAAGGCCCATAAACTTCCGCTGTATCGAACATTGTGATGCCCGCATCAATAGCTGAGTGTACAACAGAAATCATTTCGCGACGGTCTTTTGCCGGTCCCCGATGGTAGTTTAGTCCCATACATCCAAATCCAACTTCAGAAGTCTCCAAACCGTTGTTTCCCAGTATTCTTTTCTTCATAATCGTTTCCTTTCCTAAGCGTTTTTTTAAACCGTAAATTTGTGTATTTTATATACTCTCATGGTAATTTCCAGAGTCAATAATTTCTAATGCTTATGGTGAATGTTTTATCATGCCTAATATGTATCGTATAATACTAAGTAAACAATTCATCAGATGAAATGCGGAAGGATGATATGAATTGGATATTCGTGTGTTTAAGTATTTTTTAACGGTGGCTAACGTTGGTAACATAACAAAAGCAGCAGAAATCCTTCATATTACACAGCCAACTCTAAGCAGGCAGCTTATGGATCTTGAAGAAGAATTGGGTACTCGTTTATTTGTACGTGGCAAGAGACAGATCACACTAACAAATAGCGGACTTTTGTTTCAGCAAAGAGTAAAAGAAATTGTTTCCCTCTTGGACAAGACAGAAAGAGATCTGGTGGAACAAAAAGATATGATTGGTGGAATTGTTTCTATTGGTTGTGTAGAGTCCACTGTATCCCGAGCTTTGCCAGAGCTGTTAGAGGAATTTTTTAATCAACACCCTAGGGTACAATATGAATTATATAGTGCAGACGGAGATGACATTCGGGAGAAACTTGACCGGGGAAATATAGATATCGGCATATTACTGGAACCGATTGAAACAGCAAAATATGACTATATTCGATTGCCTCATCAGGAAAAGTGGGGAGTTCTGATGAGACGTGATGATGCTCTTGCCCAGAAAAAATATGTTCGTATCCAAGACATCCTTTCCTTGCCCTTGATTATACCCCGACGTACAATTGTACAAAACGAAATTACAAGCTGGCTTGGTGTTGAGAATGATAGCCTTTGTATCTATGCATCCCATAATTTATTGACGAATGCGATGCTGTTGGTGGAAAGGAAACTTGGATATGCCATCTGTGTGAGTGGAGCATATACAATCCGGGAAAGTAATAGTACTTGTTTTGTTCCTTTTGAACCTGAACGAATAACGACTCATGTCATCGCTTGGAAAAGAAATAAGATTTTTAGTTCGGCTACTGCACACTTTATCCAATTTATAAAGGAAACCTATCCTTCGTAATATTCATTATCGATACTAAATGTGGCTATACTCCACGCTATTCTTGTCCCATAGGCTGCTAGGGTAAAAATGAATTAGCGGGCGTTTTTGCCTTTTTTGCGATCCCTACAAGTGCTTTCCTCGGTACGCAACACGAACTTTTAACGATAAAACAAAAAGAGAACCATCCTCAGTCGATTCTCTACATGACACCTGTTATTCTTTTTCAAACCACGTTTTGGCCTCTTGAGTGCTCAGCCTCCAGATTACGAACACAGGAAGAATGACCCCTATGATAAATCCGACATTAAGCCAGACTGCAAATTCAATCAAGCGTAATACAATCATGATGACTGATATTACAATAGCAGTTGTTCGTCCTGTCGCTGAAGGGTTTTGCATTCGAAAACCAACATATGCCGCAGCTACCCCCGTAGCAATCATCGTAATACTTATCCATTTCTTTAGAGAATCGGGGCTGCCAAATGAATATAATCCATTGATTACATTGAAAACGGCGGCAAGATATATAAGTATTTGGATCAAACGAACAGCAGCAGGTTGATGTGAGTCCGTTGCCTTCGTATTATTCATGAGTAATAGACCCTTTCTGATCATGTAATGACATCTTGCATAACCAAATATATAATCTGTTAACAGTAGTTCGTGCTTACGGTTTCTCGTCCAAGCTCTCTGCTCTGTTTCCCACTATTTTTACTATTGATTAAATACTAGGACCGTAGCGGAGCAAGTGAGAATTACTTGTGCCAATCTCAACATCTTGCGGCCCCATAAAGCCAATACGGTCGTTCCCGTCCATGATCTACGCTTAATCTCGCTGTACTGGTCGTTGATAATGGCTTCCGGGTCCTCGTATCCAAAAAAGTCTTATAACTACGGATATGTATCGTTTAATACCTTTGAATCTCAGTGCAAAATAAAAGTAGCACTAACCATAGATTAGCTATATTCATGTAAGCAATGAAAAAACACATTCTAATTTGGTATATTGCATGCTCCTGGATAAACCTTTTCATGAGTTGAGGTTTATCTATAGGAGAAAGCTTATTCACCAAAAAGAATGTGTTTTTCCTGTTTTAATATAAGGTTTGAATAATTTCTAAATTATGAAGCCTTTGCTGCAACAGCTTTTTGAATCAAAGCTTTTGCATCGTTATTAGAAAGTCCTTGTTTTGGCTGAAGCAGGTTTTTCTCTGCTGCACTGAAAATACCTTTGTCAATCAGTTTTGCCATAGATTTAACCGCATAGGTAGAAACGGTTTTCCCATCTTCATAACCTGCAATGATCGCAGCCGCATTTTTATCAGAAGCTTGATCTTTTAACAATTTAGCAAGAATGGTAGCAGCTTCTTCACGAGTGATCTCACGATCAGGATTGAAGTTACCACCGTAGCCTTGAATGAAACCAGCATGAGTAGCTTCAGCGATTGCATCTGCATATGCAGCGTTAGCAGCAACATCCTTGAATGCAGGTGCTGTAGCTACTTCGTTAAGTTTCAACAGGTCTACTAGAGCACTTACAAATTCAGCACGGGAAATGAATTCTGTTGTTGCAGGTGTTTCTGTTTGCTCTGTAGGTGCAGCCAGATTCGTGATACGTCCTTCTGTTTTAGCTTGAATAGCGCCGCCTTTATACGTATCTACAATGTACTGGTAGAATACATCCAGATCGATAGGACCTGCTAAAGATGATTTAGCATCCACTAGCACCTTATAGTTATCTCCACCTGCGGCCATAAAGTTGTTAACGACAGCCGTATATGTTTTTGCAGGATCAATAGATGTGCCATCTTCGAGAGTGAGGCCAGTAACACGTTCTGCAACAGGCTTATTGAAGTCTGCAGTATATTTCAGACCAGAGATCTGTAGAGTTTTGGTGTTTGGTGTACCGTCAGCATTGGTTCCCCATTGTTGCTGCAACAAAGTTTTAATTTGTTCACCAGTCAACTCCAGTTTCACCAGAGTATTGCCAAAAGGTTGGATTTTAGCAAGATCAGCAAAGGTCACATCGCCTTTTGGCAGATCCGCACGAATACCACCTGGATTCATAAATGCAAAGTCAGCAGCACTTGCCTTATCACCAAAGTCTGCTTCACGCATTGAATCTGCAATGAGGTTGCCAAGAGCGGCTTCGTTATTATAAGCATCTGTACGTGTTACAGAACCATCCGTTGTACCTACTGGTTTAGTCAGCTCAGGGTGCTTGTCTAATGATTTTTTAATAATAGCTAAAGATTCAGGGTCTTCTTTTACACCCTCTTGGAAAGTTGTTGTAATGGTAGCTGATTTCTCAGTTACATCCCCGGTAGCAGGGTCAATCATCAGCTTGATATCTTCAAATGCTGTACCATATGAATAAGCCTGAACGATCAATTTTCCGTTCACTTCACCGTTAGCTAAAGCGTGATTGTCACCTGCAACGATAACGTCAACAGGGGAATTTGCTGGTAAAGCTTTTGCCAGGTCAGCCGCTTCGCCAGTTGTTACGCCTTCTTTGGTTGTTGCTGGATCATGCGCCAAGACAACGATCGTTTCTACACCTTGATCTTGCAATTCTTTTGCATATTTATTAACTGCTTCAACTTCTTCTTCTGCGCTTAGGAAACGTACGCCTGCTGTACCAGATGGGGATACTTTAGCAGGTGTAGCCTTCGTCACTAATCCGATAAATCCAATTTTGACTCCGCCCAATTCTTTAATTACGTATGGCTTAATCAATGTTTTGCCGGTGGAGGTTTCAATGACGTTTGCATTGACATAATCAAATTTTGCACCAGCATGAGTAACCTTGCCTTCTTTTGGATCAAGACCACCAAAGATTTGTGCTTTTAATGCAGCGATACCTTGGTCGAATTCATGATTGCCCAGTGAAGCTACATCAAAGCCCATCATATTCATCCATTCCATCGTAGGCTCGTCACGATCCAGAGATGAAACTGGAGCAGATGCACCGACAGAGTCTCCATTATGGAAGAGTAGGGAATGTTCATATTTTGCTTGAGCTTCTTTTAGATAAGTTGCAAGAATTGGAGCAGATCCCGCCTTTTTATCACTAATCACCGAAGTCGTATCTAACTGACCATGCAGGTCGTTGATTCCGATTAAGTGTACTTCTACATCTGTACTTGCAGCAGAGACAGGACCTACTGCGCCTAACAGTTGGGAAAGTAATAGTGCAGCAGTGGCTACACGGATCGTACTTTTACCTACTTGTTTCTTCCATGACATGAGTTATAAAACCCCTCTCGAATTTTCGTTCCTGAGATATTTTAACATAAGTAAATACATTAAAATCATAGAATATATCAAATCTATGTAAAAAAGTTGAAAAATTTTATAGAGAAGAAACATATCAATATCTGGCTCTGCACCAAACTTAGTACTAGAGTCCTTCCGGAATACAGTAAAGCCTTTCATCAAACACCAACAGATCTTTTGCATTTCTCCTCCCCATGCGTTATTATCTTTTTATCGACATATTTGCAGGTCTAAAAAAACAAGGAGGTTCTCACACCATGTGCCCGCGTACCAAAGAACAAAATGAACTCATACGTATACAACGCAGAGAACAGATCCTGGATGTCGCCGCTCGCTCCTACTTTCGTACGGGCGGCAGCTTTGATATTCGGGATGTTGCGCGCGAGGCAGGGCTTGGTTACGGCACAGTGTACCATTATTATCCCAACCGGCATTTATTAATAGAAGATGTGTTGGGAAGCGGCTTCGAGCGATGCGAACAAGTTATTGTGAAATGGGCAAAGATCGGTGACAGGCAGTTATTAACGTATTGTAAATCGCTGCTGCAGCTGTGGCAGTTAGACGCCCGCGCATATCTCGTCTACAAAATGGCATCGGAACATTTTACAGGCTTGCCTGAGAAGGATCGACACCACGTCAAGAAACGATTTACGGAACGGCTGTACGTTCCACTCCAATCGATTGCCCAGTGCGAAGACGACAGCATCGACCATATGCTTGCTGTGCTAATCGGCTGTTATGGGATGTACTACTATGCGGGCAATTCTGACCTGGACGTCGATCGAATCGCCCGACTCGCTATGCAAGCTATTACGAAGGAGACCTGATACGAACATGATTATCTTAAAAAGCAAGCATGAAATTGAATCCATCCGCAAGGCATGCCAAGTGGTGGCTGAATGCCATCGTACCATTGCCCCACTCATCAAACCGGGCATCACAACGAACGAAATTGAGCGCATATTTGAGGAGATTATTTTGAAGCACGGCGCCAAGCCATACGAGAAGGGCTACAGAGGCTATCCTTATGCGACCTGCGCATCCGTTAACGACGTGATCGCGCATGGCTTTCCTAACAATAAGCCACTTGTGGAAGGTGATATCGTGACGATCGACACGGTCGCGGAGCTCGACGGCTGGCTCGGCGATTCGGCCTGGAGCTATGCGGTCGGACAGATCTCGCCCACGGCCGAGAAGTTGATGCGCGTCACGAAGGAATGTCTTGATCTGGGTATCGAGCAGGCGCGGTCTGGAAATCGTCTCGGCGACGTGACAAGCACGATTCAGCGGCATGCAGAATCACACGGCTTTGGCGTTGTGCGTGACCTTCTCGCCCATGGCATCGGCCGTGACCTGCACGAGGAGCCGACGTATATGCATGTCGGCAAGCCCGGAAAGGGCGTACGTCTCAAGGAAGGTATGGTGTTCACAATTGAGCCGATGATCACCGAAGGCACCTACTTCATGACAATCGATGCGGACGGCTGGACCGCACGGACGATGGACAACAAGCTCGCAGCCCAATACGAGCATACGATCGCCATCACGGCTGACGGTCCACAAATTCTGACCGCGCAATAAGAATAGTTTCTTATAACAATAAAAATGAATTAGAAGCCGACCACCCAAATGGTCGACTTCTTTTTTTTCGTATTCTTCGGAATTAGCTTCCGCTTGGCACAAACGTAGTCAAAAAAGATTTATTGAAAGTAAAAAAAGTGCACGTTCTTCTTTTTCCAACTCACCTCATTCAATCAAAAAGTCAAAAAACGTACTGGTTCTGGTCAATAACTTTTATATCACGTGTCCCCTTTCTCGTTTACACTATTTTCAAGCTATTGATATTAAACTATCGCGAAAAAGGGGGAAGTAATATGAACAAGAAAACCAAAACTTTAGTGTTGTCATTATTCATGTCGACCTTATTACTCGCAGCCTGTACAAATGGAAGCAGCACCGAGCAAAGTTCAACCAATACAGACCCGAATGGCAACGAGGGCGGAACAACTACCATTCACACGGTGACATCTGAATACACTTCTGCGAAATATCCAAAGGGCGACGATATCACAAATAATGTGTGGATTAAGCGATATAAAGAGAAGTTTAATATCGATGTCAAAACAGACTGGGTCAGCGATGAGTACGATACCAAATTGAATTTGGCTATAGCA
Organism: Paenibacillus sp. 11B; assembly: GCF_030487755.1. Lineage (NCBI taxonomy): Bacteria > Bacillati > Bacillota > Bacilli > Caryophanales > Paenibacillaceae > Paenibacillus > Paenibacillus sp. 11B. The sequence continues at coordinate 37,297 of NZ_JAUKNS010000001.1, forward strand.
TCGAACGATCTTCCGGATGTATTCAGGGTGAATCCATCCCAATTAAGGCAGTTGGTCGAAGCGGATATGGTGATGGATCTGACCGATGTCTTTGAGCAAAACGCTTCAGATCGTCTCAAGGGTTACATGGAAGCGGATGCGGACAGTTATGAGTCAGGAAAAAAAGACGGTAAGCTGTACGGAATACCACAGATGCACTGGGGATTGATTGAACAACCAGACTTCATCTGGATTCGGAACGATTGGAAAGAAGAACTGGCGCTCCAGGATCCGAAATCTGTGGAAGACATCAAGAATATCGCACTGAAATTCATGGAAAAGCATGGCGGTTATGGTATTGCGGTTGACCAGTCGTTGGATTATCTCAATCTGCTCGCTATTGCGTGGAATGCGCATCCAGATCTGTGGATGGAGGATACCAGTGGAAAACTGGTGTACGGCTCAGTGCAGCCTGAGATGAAGAATGCGCTGGCTGAATGGTCAGAATGGTACAAGCGAGGCATCATTGATCCGGAATTCGCAATCAAAGACTTTAATGCAATGAATGCCGATATCGTAGCCGGCAAGGTTGGGATACAGCCTTATTACCAGTGGTGGGGTTATAATCCGGGAGTCGATACGGTATCCAATCTGGGTAAGGATGCCATCTTCTACCCTTATATCATCCCTACCATCGATGGAAAGGAAGCTAAACAGTCCATCTTTTTTGCCAACAACAATTATATCGTCATGAAAAAAGGATTCAAAAGCCCGCAAGAAGTGATAAAAATTTTGAACGACTATGCTTATATCGTTGATGAAGGCAATGGCAAGGAATCCCCAGAAACGCTATCCGCTCTGCTGGACAATGATATTGCCCATGTGGTCGGAGCGTTCCGTGTACTTAATCCGAATTCCGACTACGAGCAATTTGAGGCTGTGTCAGCCGCTCTTCAATCCAAGGATACCAGTGGACTTACGACTTCGGGAATGTGGCAAAAATACAACAACAGTGTTGAATTCATGGAGAATGCAACACCAGGAGCAGTCGGTGATTATTTGCAGCAAGGAGCTCCAAAGAATGCCTATAGTCTTGCTAAAAAAGTGCTCGACAGTGAGAACTACACGAAGACAGCCCTATGGGGTGTTACACCGGAGGTACTGTCGAGCTATGGCACAACCTTGGATGACATCCTGACGGAAGGCTTCACCAAGATCATTATGGGTAGCGAAAGTATCGATTATTTCGATGTTGTCGTCCAGAACTGGCGAGCAGCAGGGGGTGATGAAGCAACCCAGGCAGTCAATGACGCCTACGGAAAATAAGAATGCTGTTGTCAAGAGGGGATGAGTTATTCTCCCCCCCTTTTTTGGCAACGGTTACACACCTATTAAACCAAGAACGGAGGAGGAACAGGAATGCTGAAAAAGTGGAAGCAGCAGAGTCCCTACCATTTAATGTTGGTCCCAAGCCTCGTATTGGTCTTCATCTTCAGCTACATCCCTTTTTATGGACTTATTATTGCGTTTCAGAAATACAATCCGGGTCTCGGCTTCAACTCACCATGGGTAGGATGGGACAATTTTTCACACGTATTTAGTCAGCCGAACTTCGTAAGGACGATCTGGAACACCTTATACATGTCCGTCTTCAAGATTATCGGAGGCATTATCGTGCCCGTTATATTCGCATTACTCCTTAACGAAGTACTGAATAGCGGAGTTAAACGTACATTCCAAACTCTGGTATATATTCCGAATTTCCTGTCTTGGGTCATTATGGCTGGGATCATGCTGGACATCCTTAGCTCCGATGGCATCATCAACACATTTCTGGGCGTATTCGGGATTGCACCTATTTCCTTTCTTGGCACACCATCCATATTCCCATGGACCATGATCGTCAGTGATATCTGGAAGGGCTTCGGATTTGGCACGGTTGTTTACCTGGCAGCCCTGACCAGCATTGACCCTGGACTTTATGAGGCCGCGGTGATTGACGGAGCCAAACGCTGGAAGCAGACCATTTACATTACCCTACCTCTGCTCATGCCAACGATTGTCTTAATGACTGTGTTGTCTCTTGGTAACGTGCTCAATGCAGGCTTTGACCAAATCTATAATCTCTACTCCCCTGTCGTCTATCAAACCGGTGATATCATTGATACCTATGTATACCGTCTGGGAATTCAGCAGGCACAGTATTCGATTGGTACGGCTGTCGGATTATTCAAATCCATCATTTCCAGTGTTCTGGTTGCCGTATCGTACGTTCTGGCCTACAGGGTAGCCGGCTATCGCATCTTCTAAGGAGGAACTATCTTTATGATCTATGATAAAAGTATGAGCAGGCGTTTGTTCCATATCCTAAACTACACGATATTGCTTCTAATCTCTCTCCTGTGTATCCTGCCGTTTATCAACCTGTTGGCTGTTTCGTTCAGCAGCAGTGCTGCTGTATCTGCTGGTAGTGTAACCTTCTGGCCCATTGAGTTCACGACCAAGGCCTATGAATTTGCCTTAACTGGAGGGTCATTTTTTTCTTCTCTCTGGGTTGCCATTCAAAGAACCGTTCTCGGAACATTGGTCAATCTTGTTTTAATCGTGCTCACGGCTTATCCACTTTCCAAATCAAAACAAAAATTGATGGGCCGTAATATCTATATGGGATTTTTCATAGTCACGATGTTATTTAGTGGAGGATTGATTCCAACCTATCTCGTAGTAGTCAAAATGGGGCTGATTGATTCGATCTGGTCTCTGATCCTGCCTGGAGCTCTCCCCGTATTTAGTATGATTATTCTAATGAATTTCATTAGGGGCTTGCCAGAGGAAATTGAAGAATCAGCGATTATCGATGGTGCCGGGCCTGTACAGGTATTGCTTCGTATTTTACTCCCGCTCCTCAAGCCCGCTCTTGCAACTGTCGGTTTGTTCAGTATCGTCGGCCATTGGAATTCATGGTTCGATGGTATTATCTATATGAACAATCCAGCCAATTATCCATTACAAAGTTACCTACAGACCCTCCTGCAGAGCTTTGAGCAAATCATGCTGAAATCTGGATCCGACTATACTCAACTACTATCCATGATGAATGCCAGAACTGGTCGCGCCGCTCAAATGTTCTTGGGTGCCATTCCGATTTTGCTCGTGTATCCGTTCCTGCAAAAATATTTCACCAAGGGCTTGGTACTCGGTAGCGTTAAAGGATAACGCAAAAGGCTTGCAGTCCAAACTGCAAGCCTTTTTTTGGGTGTGTTCACCTCATGTTACCCCAAGCACAATACTACTTTGTATCAGATATAACAGGTAGCAGAATGGTGAAGACCGTACCTTCTCCAATCTGACTATCTACATCTATTCCATAGGGCTTGCCAAAATGAAGCTGAATGCGCCGCTGCACATTATGCAGACCGATTCCTGTGGTTCCGGTGCCTGCTTCAAGCTTATCTTCCCTCAAGTTCAGAATCATATGATGATCCATACCAACCCCATTATCGCGGACTTCGATCGTAATATCACTGCCCTTCGGTTGAATCCGAATGGTAATGACTCCGCCTTCCTCGAGTTCGGCCAGACCATGAAAAATCGCGTTCTCTACAAGGGGCTGAAGGATCATTTTGGGCATACGATAATCCATCAGGCTATCCTCAATCTCATATCTCATCTGAATACAATCATAGTACCTGACATTCTGTATCGTTATGTAATTCGCTATATTATCGATCTCCTCACGAATCGTAACGAGGGTTCCATCGGATCTTGTCGCATAGCGAAGCATCGAGATGAGTGCATCTGTCATTTCCACGATTTTGTCAGCCTGTTGCATGGACGCAATCCATTTCACCGATCCAAGTGTGTTATACAAAAAATGAGGTTTGATCTGATCATGGAGTGCTCGCATCTCAGCTTTGGCTTTTTCTATTTCTTCCTGCTGCATACGTTCGACCATCCGCTTCAATTCATGCGACATCTTGTTAAATCGAATCGATAAGTGGCCTATTTCGTCTCGTGAGCGAATATGCTGCACTTGTTCAAACTGCCCCTTTTCGACCAAAGCGATGTTACGCAGGAACTTCTTAATGGGGGTTGTGATGACATGAGATAGAAATATGGATATTACGGCAGCAAAAAGAATTATAACAATAGCCAGCGTCACCAGATTACGACCCAATATTTTGCCGTCGGCAGTCAGCTCATCCAAAGGCATGTATAAATAAGTTGTCCATTTTTGCTGACTAAGAGGATTGGTCACCACGACATTCAATGATTCAGGTGGACGAACGTTGTCCCGGAACAGCGTGCCGATTAATCGGTCATTCACGTTATATACAATCTTGTCATTCTCATCGATGATCATGAATCTGGAACGTAGCCCCTCCTGTAAGTTGCGATTGACGATTTCAATAAATTTTATATCAATACTGACGACGATCACGCCAAGCAGTTTCCCGCTAGACACATCATGAATTTTCCGAGCATGCGAGACTGCCAGAATTTTATTCTCCAGTTGCTCATCTATTCGGGTTGTCAACGTGATGGTTCGATCTTCATCATGCAAGAACTTTTTAAACCATAATTCGTTCGCTACTTTAAAGTTTGGGTCAATAGGTTGGTTAGGACTGACAAACAGATCTTGTCCCCCGTTCAAATTGTAGAGGTAGATGGAGAATACGCGATCTTTCATCATGATATAATTCATCAGAATATTGTATGCAGCAATCTCATGCTGTTCATCACCATCGCGGAGGAAATCCTGGATCGGAAAGCTTCCCTCATGTGTTGCAGACAGGTTGTTGCTCAGTCCATTGCTGGCCAGCAGCGAGATTTTTTCAATCTCTTTTAGAAACTCGTCAATGCGAATGTTCGTCTGCTTGGCCAGATCGCTGAGCAGCTTCGTATAATTCTGTGCCAATAACCGTTCAGAGGAGTAATACGAATTGATCGTCATTACAAATACCGGAAGTATAATGACCGTTATACATATCACCATGATTTTGTACTGGATTCGAAAGAGTTGGGTATGCCTCATAGGATGCACCTCTATTCATGAATTACATGGATCCCTGCTGCAGTCGTTCTCGATATTCCTCTGGAGTGTGGCCCACCGTTTTCTTGAAAATCTTGCTAAAATAGGTGTAGTTATGATAACCCACTTTATCTGCAATTTCATATACTCTCAATTCCCTGCTCATTAGGTAGGCCTTCGCATGTTCAATCCGAACTCGTGTCAAGTAAGAGATAAAATTCTCTCCCTTATCCTGCTTGAACAATCGGCTGAGATACGAGGGATTGACATTAATTTGGCTAGCAATGCTTTGCAACGAAATATCCTCGGCATAATATTTATCGATTAACTCAGTGGCCAGATCTGTGTAGGTAAGCTCCTGCATAAACTGAGAATCCGTTTTAAAGTAGTACGCAATATGAGCCAGGATATCTTGATGAATATCCTCCCAATACTCACCCTTCAGAACGATTTCATAAGGAGATTTCTCGGTAAAGGAAGGCTTGGCTCTTTCTGTAGCCCGTGACACATGGGAGTGTATTGTTTCCAACACCATGATATACTGCCTGCGAATACTGTTCTCATCCGCTCGTAGCGTCTCCAGTTCAGAACGAATTCCTTCAAGGAAATCCTCCGCCTTTTTGTTGTCTTTACTTATCCATAATTTCAGAAAATCTCGTTCCTGCTCCGAGTTCAGCATCCCATTCACTTCTTTCCGAGCTGGAGCCCGAATTACATCCTCGTAGTACAGGATCTGGTTGCAGCCTGTGAAGAAACCCTGTCTTAAGGCGGACTCGGCTTCTTGGCAAGCCTTTCTAATACATTGAAAACCGGAAACGATTGTACTTACACCCGCTGTAAGCGACAGGTTCATAAAATCCCTGATTGAAGACAGAAGCTTATTACATAGTTTATTTAAGTCCGCATGCACAGATTTACTCTCAGGAAGTACATTGACTATAACCCAATACTCAGACGAATTCTCAACGAAAATTTCTTTCTCCCATTTCGATGGAATGATTTCTTCCATAATATTAAGAATAGAAAATCGGAGTAGTTTCTCCCCCTTCTCCACATACTTCCTCTTCGCATCTTCGTAATAGTTCACAATGAACTTGATAACAACCAGCTGATCCGATCTTATACGAAAATGCAGCTCCTCAGCTTTGGTGACGATGTCCTTTTCATTTATGAATCCGCTTACAACATCTTGAAAGAAGCTATCCTTTAGATGCCTCAGGCTCTTCGAGTAATCTTGTGCCATAGTGGGGATGTTTGTCGGGTTAACATGTTCGCTTTGCAGTTTCTGTTCAATGGTAGTCAAGAGTTCGATAAGGGAGGTTTCTGTAATCTCGCTTTTAATCAAGTAGTCAGTGGCGCCTAGTTTTAGTGCTGTTTTCACATAATCAAATTCGTCAAAATTACTTAGGATGACATACTTACAGGTTTTCAGTACCCCGGAGGACTCTTGTATAAGCTGCAGCCCATCCATAATCGGCATCTTAATATCCGTAATGATTAGATCGGGAGTCACTTCAAGCGCAAGCTCCAATGCCTCTTTTCCATTCCCCGCTTCACCAACAACATAGAAATTGTGCTCTTCCCAATTCAGCATGGAACGAATTCCAACACGCATGAGTAATTCATCATCTACGATCATCAGTTTGTACATGAAATCCCCCGATTTAGTTAGTCGTATACTTGTTCTTATCCTTCCCACGTTACCCTAAACAAATCTGGCTTGTTTCCGTCTCTCAATTCATTGAGCAAGCTGCTAATATTTCATATAATAAAAACTAATTCCTAAGTTTTATACAATATTAATAGAGAACGGCTTCAAAGAACACCCTTTAATTTTAAGTTTAGATTATACATAACTTGACCACTATTCATATTTACTACGGCCAGGAGGACGTCTATGAACATTCCCAAAGGTACATACGGGTTTCGGTTTGCCGAAGATAAAGAGCTCCAGCTGTGTGTTTTGTTTGCAGCCGGATGTGATTCTATAACCGATCCTTCTTATCGCTGGGATGGATTGGAGCGTACGGATGGCCCACTTCTGTTATTCCAGTACACGACCTCTGGCGAAGGTGTATTTGAGTCGAAAGGTGAAATTCACCGTGTCACCACAGGACAAGCTTTTTTGGCCGAAATTCCAGGCCCGCACCGCTATTATTATCACTCAAAATCGAAAGAGCCGTGGGAATTCCTGTTCCTGCTATTTCGCCCCAATCTGATTCTGCCCCATTGGCAAAAGTACCTTCGTGAAGCAGGAGAAGTCCCCTATCTTCCCATTGATGGTGCACCAGTCCGATTGCTGCGGATGATTGTGGCTGATGCGGCAGCAGGCAGGATCACAGATCCTCTGATCGCTTCATCTTGCGTCTATCAGTTCATGACAGAACTGGTCAGATTACAGAAAACCAACCTACGGAACAGGGAGAACTGGTCGGAGAATATACAACGTGCAGCCGAATTTATAGAGCAAAATTATTCCAGGATGATCAGCATGGATCAACTTTCTGAGCACGTTTCCCTATCCAAATATCACTTTATACGTCGCTTCTCATCCAGCATGGGCTTGACACCAGGAGCTTATCTAACTCGCATACGGATCGAAAAGGCTATGGAACTGCTTCGCGGGACGCCCCTTAGTGTTGAATCTATCGCCGAACGCGTTGGTTACTCCAGCGGAAGCTATTTTATCAAAGCATTCCGTAACTTAACCGGTCTTACACCGGGTGAATTCCGAAGTGGCGGAGAAAGTCTTGCTTATCGTAAACTGTTCTTCGACTAACCGCAATATTGTGCTATTGGTCCTTCAAGATTACTGTGGATTATTAATAAACTCCTATACTATGATGAAATTAGTAAGAGCAATAATTAATCAGTAAAGGAGTATTACCATGAAGCATATACTTGCGGCATCAACACCGCCTCTTGGCTGGAACAGTTGGGATTGCTATGGCGCGGCTGTAACCGAAGAGGAAATCCGTGGCAACGCGGAATATATGGCAGAACATCTCAAAGACTTTGGCTGGAGCTACATCACTGTCGATATTCAATGGTGCGAACCCCATGCAAATTCTTCGCAATACCGTCCATTCGTTCCGCTGATAATGGATGAATATTCCCGTCTTTTGCCTGCGGAGAACCGGTTTCCTTCTGCTGCAGGTGGAAAAGGGTTTAAGCCATTAGCTGATTACGTACATAGCCTAGGACTTCAATTTGGCATTCATATCATGCGCGGCATTCCGCGTCAAGCTGTCCACGCTGCTACCCCAATCCTGGGCTCTACAGCAACTGCACGCGAAATTGCTCATACGAACTCTATCTGTCCATGGAATACGGATATGTACGGTGTGGATTCTTCAAAAGAAGGAGCACAGGCTTATTACAATTCTCTCTTTGAACTTTACGCTCAATGGGGCGTTGATCTGGTGAAGGTGGACGACATTGCCGCTTCCAGACTATACGCAACTCATCAACCGGAGATTGAAATGATCTCCAAAGCGATTGAGCGTTCCGGCCGCCCTATGGTACTGAGTCTTTCTCCAGGACCAGCCCCGGTAGAACACTCGGATTTTTTTGCTGAACATGCCAATATGTGGCGAGTTACAGATGACTTCTGGGATCTTTGGCCGCTGTTGCTGGATATGTTCGACCGCTGCCGGACATGGCAGGGCGTCCCCCAGGCAGGATGCTGGCCGGACTGTGATATGCTTCCTCTGGGGCATATTGGGATTCGTTCTGTAGATGGCGGTGGAGCAGATCGTTGGACCCGATTCACGCCTGATGAACAGTTGACTATGATGTCACTGTGGAGTATTTTCCGTTCCCCGCTCATCTTCGGTGGTGAACTGCGGGACAATGACGACTGGACACTGTCACTGCTGACCAACCGTGAGGTTCTTCGTATGCACCGAGAGAGTTATGGAGCCAGAGAAGCGTTGCGGAAAGAGGATCTTATTGTATGGACAGCTCAAAACGCTGAAGGTTCCTCTTATGTCGCTGTGTTTAATATTAGTGAAAACCCGCTTCAACTGGAAATGAACTTTGCGGAAATCGGCCTGTCCGACATTACTGAAGGTACTGAACTTTGGAGCAGAGTGCCTGCTGAATTTATAGAAAATTCGCTCCGTGCCACTGTGCCACCCCATGGTGTACGACTCTATCAATTTTATTAATTCCGAGCATGGCCCAAAACGTAACCGGAGCTAGTCTTGCAAGCGAAAAGAAATACTCTATCGTTTTTTTGGACCGGAGTTTTTCTTTCCAGATGTAAAAAATAACCGCTGACAGCCGTCAGCGGTGTCTGTTTTCTGCTAGAACTTCTGCAGTTATGGAGAATAGAATGTTCATTGCATTCATAGGAGCAGCGCGTTAAGATTTTAGTTAATACATAGACTTAGGAGGCTTCATGATGAATAACAGTCCTGTACCTTGGCGAGAAGTTTTTACAGACGAAGCCACTCACACCATCACGGGCAATGTGAAGATTTACGAGTCATTCCCGATTCCACAATTGCAGACGGAGCGTAGAGTTTGGATTTATTTACCTAAGAGTTATAACGAAAGCAATCGCAGCTACCCGGTATACTACATGCAAGATGGACAGAACATGTTTGATGAAGCGACGTCTGGGGACGCGAGTGGGATGTCGACGAGACACTGGAACAGATGGCACTGGAGAATCCAGCACTAGAGGTGATTGTGGTCGCTATCGATCATGGGGGTAACGCCCGAAATCATGAATATAACTTTACGATGAATACGGAGTACAATTTCGGGGGCAAAGGTGAGGCATATGCGGATTTCCTGGCGCAGACACTCAAACCCTATATCGACAGCCACTACCGTACGCTTGCTGAAGCAGAGCACACCATCATTGCGGGAAGTTCATTCGGTGCTTACGTGTCGTTGTATACGGCTATTCGCTATCCGGATCAGTTTGGCCGTGTGGGCGGGTTTTCCTTTGTCATGTGGCACGACAATGGCGGGATCATCCAATTGATTCAAGAGTCGAATCTCTCTCCTGCGCTTCGCGTCTATCTAAGCATTGGAGAACTGGAAACGGACAATCCCGACTTTAATCGGGTTGCCTGTGAGCACGTCGCATTGACCCACCAGACCTTAATCGCATCAGGGGTTTCTGAGAAGCAGATTCGAGTTGACGTTATTCCAGATGGTACACATCACGAATCCATGTGGGGCATGCTGTTTCCTGAAGTGCATCGATGGCTGCTATAGTCATAGGACCGATATACATAAAAAACCTCCATCCAGTAAATGAACAATAACACTCCACCATTCTTGAAGCTTTCTTACCGAATCGTTCTAGTTCTGTTCTTTCTTCATTTCTAGGCTGTTTATTCCGTTTCCAAGTTTGCTGTACGCGCAATTTCTGAGGGTCTCCGGCAGGAAGCCGGCGATCATATACGCGTTACGACCATTTCGCCAGGTGTTGTGCAGACCAACTTTATCGATGGGATACCCAATCAGAAAATAAAGGATCAGCTAGCTTCGGTTAGAGACGGGCTAGGATTACGGCCGAAAGCCGTTGTCAGTGCAATCGTTTATAAATCATTTTAAATGAGTGACATTAGGGTTCCTCCAAGGGCACCTGTTACAACAGTAACCCAAGGTGGCAACTTCCAATAAACCAACATACTAAACAGTATAGCTGCAAAAGCAAAGTCAATGGGTGCCAAGATAGAACTAGTCCAAATCGGCTGATAAAAAGCAGAAATTAGAATACCAACTACTGCTGCATTTACTCCCATTAACGCACCTTTGACCTTTGGATTGCGACGCAGGCTATCCCAAAAAGGAAGTGTTCCTATAATCAATAAAAATGCAGGTAAAAATATAGCAACTGTTGCTAATAAACCTCCAACCCACCCATTCATCACCGTACCTAGGTAGGCTGCAAAGGTAAATAAGGGTCCCGGAACCGCTTGGGCTGCCCCATATCCGGCAAGAAACTCTTCTTCACTCAACCAGCCGGTGGGTACAAATTCTTTTTCAAGCAAAGGTAAAACGACGTGCCCTCCTCCAAACACAAGGGATCCCGAACGATAGAAACTGTCAAACATTGCAATCCAGTGAACAGAAGTCACTTCTCTTAGTATTGGAAGAAGAATTAATAAACCAAAAAATAACACTAAACAACCTATTGCAAATCCACGGGTTACTGGAAAACTAACTTTCCCATCAGATTCGTCTTTCTGGTGTCTATATATTAGGAAACCAATAATTGCTGATAAAAGAATAACTCCTACCTGACTGTAGGCTGTTTGCCACAATAATGTAATCACTAATGCTAACAAGGCAATTGCTTTTCGTTTTAAATCCGGTGTTAGTTTTTGAGCCATCCCTATAACAGCATGTGCAACAACGGCGACAGCAACAAGTTTCAAGCCATGTATCCAACCTGCATCACTTACATCTACTCCTTGGAGAATCAATGCAAAAATAATGAGGGCAAGTACTGAAGGTAATGTAAAACCAAGAAACGAAACAATACCACCTAATACTCCAGCACGCATGACACCTATACCAATCCCTACTTGACTACTCGCAGGACCCGGTAAGAATTGACATAAAGCGACCAAGTCAGCATAACTTTTTTCGTCCATCCACTTCCTTCTTCGAATATACTCGTCATGAAAATATCCCAGATGGGCAATTGGCCCACCAAATGAGGTAAAGCCTAATCTAGTCGATACCCTTAATATTTCGAGTAATGACTTCATTAAATTTTTTTCTTTCATTATTGCTTCATCCAATTACTTTTCTCCTTCCATTCTAAAGGATTGTTATTTAATCTTTGATTTTTCGTCATTCAATTTTGATTATCTAAAACAGATGGTAACACATAAAACGATGCCTAAAACCACATTTACAGAAACTTTACAATATTACATGCTATCCAGATAAGTATTTCGTGGAGGACATTACTTATGTAAAGAAACTCATCCATCCAACCTAAGATGCTTGAAAACAAGCATTAGCTGATTTCGTATTATCAGGTTAACCAGTAATTACTGGCTAACCTGATAATACGAAAAAGCCGCTAAGTTAGCGACTTTTAACGGAACTATCTTCGTGTCTCTCGACACTTCACATTATTAGGTCCAATAAAAATATGTTTGAAAAGTTTAACCACGAACCTAATTAATACTTTAGTTTTTTTACCATTCTGTACAACGACATCGTCGGTTTATTCACTTCCGATGTAATTTCATACCCGAGTCTGGCATACAATTTTCCCGCCTGATGATTTTCTTTTTTAACTGTCAGTGAACTTACGTTATAGCCTTGTTTAATAGCCTGCTCTTCCGCATAACGAATGAGTTTGGAGCCGACGCCCATTCCTCTGCTTTCGGGCATTGCTGCAAGTGTTGCAATATGAAACTCCCCTTCAAATCCTTCTTTCAGTGTTATATTGGAAAATAATGCTCTTGGGTGCAATAGGTTGTAAGTAATTAAGCCTAGTTTTCTGTATGACAAGAGTTGTTTCACCGTAGCTGAGACCAATCTCTCCATAACGGTAACAGGCAAACACGTAATCATTCCAAGCGTTTTATCTCCCACTTTTGCTTCATACGCATATTCATGACTGAATCGATTGTTCTTAGACTGCCAGAGTTTATGGAAGGTAGCACCTACGATGCTTTGATTTGTCGAACCAGCGATCGTATTTGCTATATCCCCAAGCGCCATTAGATTTAGTTTAGATCCCACAAGAGAATGAGGGGTTCCATTTACAATAGAAATATTAGTCATATAATCACTACTCCTGTCACTAAATATTTAATCCTGTTATATCAAAAAATATAATTATCGTTTATTATTTGATAGATTTTACTATCAATTAATTATACAGTACTTCATTTTTAAATGAACCGTCAAGCAATGATAGATAAAAGTGTACAAAAAAAGACTTAATCATTAAGGCTTTTCATGCAAAAGGTAATTACCTAACAGGAATGTGATACCTTGCGGTTTCATTTATAAGGATCGCTTCTACTGCCAGAAGTAAAGTATAGTAAGAGTAAGTTGAAAATATATTTCAGGAGGCTACAGCCATGTCCCAGGAGATCTGGATTAACCTGCCAGTCAAAGATGTTGAGAGATCCACTGTCTTTTTCAATGAGATTGGATTCCATGCGGTGAGCGTGGGTAACGAGAGAGCCAAGCTTGTCGTAGGCCAAACAACGATTCTGCTGTTCCCGGATGCGGCGTTTGAGAAGTTTACAGGTTCAAAAATCGCAGATACTTCCCAAAGCGCAGAAGTAATATTTTCCATTGGTGCTGAAAGCAGAGAAGAAGTAGATACTTTTATTCAAAAAGTAGAGTCTGCCGGAGGAAACATCTTTGGCAAGCCAAGCGAAATGGACGGATGGATGTACGGCGCAGGATTTACCGACCTGGACGGGCATCGCTGGAACCTGCTGTACATGGATGAGAGCAAAATGCCGAAACACTAATATGAAAACGCCGATGACCGGCGTTTTTTTACATCCCCTGTAATCTCATATCTGTCATTCCAATCAAGATCGTTGCTTGAAAGGAAAAATTCGCGGGTTAAAGAACTTAAGCAGTTTATTGAATCACATTTTTATAAAGGTAGCTACTTCACCATAAAAAAACCGGCTGTATGGCTACAGCCGGCTCTCTGCTAAATTAGGTGCGGTTATTTGTAAGTGTGTGCTCGATACTATTGTGTTGGTGATGGTGAGGGTATGCTCTGCGCCGTTTCGATCTGCTGTAGATCGACGCGGAACTGTTCCTGCACGTTGAAGGGATGATACAGTCCCTTGGCAATCGCATATTTGCTGATCTTTTCATGCGTATCGATTGCCTGTTCCAATTGGCGTTCCAGAACACCCTTGATTTCCGGTGTGACGCATTCCGTTACGGCCATCGCCAAATTCCGGACGCCGCTCTTGGCCGTGGCCAGAAAGTCCATGGCGATCACATCATCTGTCATTTTGTTCATGCCAGTCATGTATTCCAGTACAGGATTCATTGCAGTGTCTCCATTCCTTTGGTCATTATTGCGGACAGCTCGGCCAGCTGATCAGACGACATGGCGGCATCCTGCTGGAGAATAAGCTTCAGCTCGGGGTCCGTGACCAGCGCCTGCATCGTTTTGGACTTCGTCATGCAGACCGTCTTGAAGGCAGCAATCTCATGCACCTCCAAGGCTTCATGCATCGCATACGTTGGGTTCATCTAGAACTTCACTCCCTTGTTTAATCAAGCTCTTTACGGCTTTAAAATAACTTTAATGCAGTTATCTGTCTTCGTATCAAACATTTCATAGCCGCGTTTGGCCTCACTCAGCGGAATCACATGCGTGATGATATCGGCCACGTTGACCTTCCCTGTTGTCACCAGTTCATACATGTAGGGCATATAATGAATAACCGGTGCTTGTCCGGAGCGAATGGCTACATTGCGCTCCATGATATCGCCCAGCGGAAATCCGTTGTAACGGCCGCCGTATACGCCGGTAATTTGAATGGTTCCGCCCTTGCGAACCGCTTGGGAAGCAATAATTATCGCGCTCATGGTTCCGCCTTGCAGCTTCAGACCGCTCACCAGGAATTCGAGATCGCTCATCTTTCCGTCCATGCCCACCGCATCGATGACCACATCCGCTCCACCCTTTGTAATTTCCTTCAGGTAGCTACCGACATTTTCATGATGCTCAAAATTGACGGTTTCGACGTTATTATTCTTTTTGGCATGCTGCAGCCGGTAATCTACATAATCGACAGCGATAACCCGCTTCGCCCCTTTAAACCAGCAAAACTTCTGAGCAAGCAGTCCAACCGGACCGCAGCCAAGCACGATCACCGTATCGCCCTGTTTCACGCCCGCATTATCAACGCTCCAAAAAGCGGTTGTCATCGCATCGGCGATCAAAGCAAGGCTTTCATCCGGCTGCTCATTGCTTTCAGGAATTTTAAAATGCGTAAAATTGGCAAACGGAACCCGCAAGTATTCGGCCTGCCCGCCAGGAAACCCACCGGTCGTTCCCGAGTAACCGAAATATGCTCCCATATCTCCGTTATCATTAGAATTGTCGCACTGGCTCTCCAGTTGATTTTTACAGTAAAAGCATTCACCACAAGCAATATTGAACGGGATAATGACACGGTCCCCTTTTTTCAGCTTAGTGACTCCGGGTCCGACTTCCTCTACGATCCCCATCGGCTCATGCCCGATGACGTAATCCTCCTGCAGATTGGGAATCATGCCGTGAATCAGGTGTAAATCGGAGCCGCAAATGGCGGTGCTGGTCAGCTTGACGATCATGTCGTCCGGCTTTTGGATTTTCGGATCAGGGACGTCTTTGACGACAACGTTTTTGACTCCTTGGTACGTCACTGCTTTCATCATGCCTGGCTTTCCCCCTTATGCTCATCCGGCGTCCTGTCAAACATCCCTTTGCGCGACGTATCTCCCGGAAACAGGTTCATTCCGGCAATCATGGCCGTATTTTTGGCGGAAAGCTGGTCCAGCTGATATTGTTCGTTCAGCTCATATGGATGAAACCATTTTTTTCGAATCATGAGCTCAGTAATTTCCTGGTGAAGGGCAATGCCCTGTTTTAACTGCTTTTTGAGCAGTTCTCTTGCATCGGACGATACGGTTTCGGTCAGGGCAACGGCGGTGTTCCGTACCCCTTCCTTGGCTCGAAGCAGAAAATCCATGGCGAATGTCATGTCGGCCATTTCAGGCATGTTAAGCGAATTGATCGGATCTAAATAATCGCTGTTCATCAGGTCATCACCTTTAATTTAGAATGGGAGTAGGTTTGCTTTCGGGAACCGGAGACTGGAATGGCGCTCTTTGATAGAGCGCTGTCAGCTCACTGATATCCACCGTGGATTGTTCTACGTCTTTTTGCATGAGCATCTTCAATTCCTGGTCGAAAACGACCCCCTGCATCAGCTTGGACTTTGCCGCACAGAGCGTCTTGAAATTCAGCACTTCATGGAGATCTAGGGATTCATGCGGGGCGAGTGAAATATCTTTCACGTTTGACTTGCACCTCCTTCATTGAACACGGATGTAAAATTAGGTTATCCCTCTGCATAAAGCTTGATTCGGGCTTCTCCCCCTATACCGCATATCAAAATATTCCAATTATAGACATCAAAAAAAAAAGAAAACACTCAATAGGAGTTAATTTCATCGCACTGCCCCTTTCTAATACAAAAAAAACGAGGCAACCGATCCGTTTGGATCGGCTGCCTCGTTGAAGTGTTCCCGTATTTTAGCTAGGTTGTACGGGAGCATAATAGTGAGACTGTCCGAGGTCGGGGATCAGTGCAGGTTGCACAGGCCTCCACCCCAGAAGTTGTTGAGTAGCCAGGCTTGATCTTGGAATATCGAGCGCTGCAAGTGTACTGAGGAAACCGAAGTGGGCATCAGCTTCTTCACGGGAAATACTGACTATAGGCACGTTCAGGTGTTTACCAATAACACTTGCGATGTCGCGAAATGGCACTCCTTCATCTGCCACCCCATCTAGTCGTGAACCAGCGGGTGCTTTTTCTAACGCAAGGCGGTATAGATGTGCGGCATCCAGGCTGTGCACAGCTGGCCAGCGGTTGGTTCCCTCTCCCACATAGGCTGCAAAGCCTTTTGTTCTAGCAATATCGATTAGTCTCGGCACAAATCCGGTGTCACCCTCACCGTGTACCGAAGGACATAGCTCTACAATGGATGTTCGCACCTCTCGCTCCGCCAACGATAATACTACGTTTTCTGCTGCCAATCCATTGGCGTGCGTGGTAATCACAAACGGCTTACGATATAACCTGTTGCTCCTGTTACGAAAACACGCATGATGAAATCCTCCTTTAGCTGTTGACTATTAATGAACTATAATTACCACGCAACGGGTCCATCCTCATCTGAGAACGTTCCAGTTGGACCATCCGCTCCAATCATCGCAAGCCGGACTGCTTCACGAGCCCCTTGTTCAACACTACGAGTACCAGCAAAATTATTGAGCGCAGTCGATGTAAAGCCCGG
The DNA here is from genome assembly GCF_030487755.1 of Paenibacillus sp. 11B. Taxonomy (NCBI): domain Bacteria; kingdom Bacillati; phylum Bacillota; class Bacilli; order Caryophanales; family Paenibacillaceae; genus Paenibacillus; species Paenibacillus sp. 11B. The sequence continues at coordinate 54,347 of NZ_JAUKNS010000001.1, forward strand.
ACATGCCGCATTGACCTTGATATTTGTCGATTCAAGCGCAAAGGCAAAGGCAAGTGTCACCGCATGAACAGCTGATTTTGATGCCGAATAGGCCCCAAACATCGCACGATGTGTATTTTCGGGAATGGAATTCCAACTAAGGGAGCCACCGGTGCTGCCCAGATTGACGATGCGAGCTGTCGGAGCCTCACGCAAAAGTGGCAACATGGCCTGGGTGACAGCAATGACACCAAAAACATTAGTTTCATAAACTGCACGAATGTCTTCGAGCGAAGCAACGGTCAATAGACCGCTCGTCGCACCACCACTTGGAAACGGATTATCCGGTTTACCTGCGTGTGAGATACCCGCATTGTTTACAAGTACATCGAGACGACCAAATTCGCATATGTGGAAAGGTTCTTTTCAGACCATCTTCGGTCGTGTAGTCAAAGACATGTCTGATCAGACAGGACTATCAGAAGGTGATTTTGGAGTATTGGATCGATTAATCCTTTTTGGCAACGGTAACCTTCGCCAACAGGAATTAGCCGACTCTATGGACTGGGATAAGAGTCGATTATCTCATCATCTGACGCGGATGGAAAAACGAGGACTAGTGATGAGGAAACCACTAGACACCGATCGCGGAATTCAAGTCATGATTACTCCCGCTGGAAAATCGAAGTTGGATGATGCCCGTCCCTACCTCTCCAAAGCAATACGCAAACATTTTTTTGTACAATTAACCGACCAAGATATTGAGTTGATTAAGAATCTGGCGGAAAGGACAAACACAAGGTCTTAGCGTCTTTTTTGAATCTCCGCTACCTTGACCACGAGCCACAACTCACGGAAAAAATCGCATCTATCAGAAAAAAACTCAACGGAAAGGGCTACGTCTTATCCCCTACCCGGTTGAGTTTTTTGCCATTTCTCGCAGTCCGTCTTCCTTCACTCGTACAAATGTAAGCTTTTTGTAAGAATGAATTAATAAAAATTCAGGATTTGATCTCTACAATTAAATTATATCGATTGATATTATTTAATTTTACGAGGAGGACAACAATGAGTTTAACAAGGAAGAGAAACGTACTTAGCTTCAGGAAGTCCCTGTTGGTGTTAGGGATCTTCGCATTATTAATTGCATTAACGGGAGCAGGTACTGGTTATGCAAGCATCGAGCCTGTGACTAGGCAGACATTGGTACTGCAGCATGCAACAATCGTGGACGTAAGGTCGGGAAAGTTAACTAACGATCAGACGATTATCATTACGGATAATAAGATTAGTCACATTGGAAACAGCGCTCAAACGGCGATTCCCATTTACGCGCAAGTACGTGATGCAACGGGCCAATACGTCATTCCTGGTTTGTGGGATATGCACGTCCATTTGGAAGATAACTATAAAGACGCCTTCCCGCTTTTTCTGGCTAACGGAGTAACCGGAGTCAGGGAGATGGGGGCAGCTCTGAAAAACGTCGATATATGGAAAAATAGCATTCGATCCGGTATGACGGCCCCACGTCTTGTTTATGCGGGTTCGACCCTGAATGGAGGTCCAGCTGACGATGCCCCTCACATGTTCTACTTGGAAACAGAGGAACAAGCACGCAAAGCCGTACGTCTCAATGCGGTCAAAGGAGCGGATCATATCAAGGTATACTCTTGGTTGCCACGTCCTCTGTTTTTGGCGGTCATGGATGAAGCCCGGAAGTACGGCTTGCCAGTGGTTGGTCATTTGCCGGTAGAGGTACGGGCCAGCGAAGCCGTTCAATTGGGGTTTAAGAGCATAGAACATCTGCACGGTTTGTTTATTGCCACTTCGAGCATTGAAGATGATATTTTCCAGCATGCAGACATGAGCGATTTGCTTGGTTATTCGCTGGCAGAGATCGAGGCCTCCCAATCCTATGATTCCGTAAAGGCTAACAAGCTGTTTAACACTTTCAAAGAAAAGGAAGTCTGGCCTGTACCCACCATGGTTACTTATTTGAATATGGCCAAAACCGAAATCGATCCGCGGTCCACATATGTACCGACTGCCGTGCAGGAGCAATGGGCCGAAGTGATTCGCTCCACGCCTCCCGAACAAACGGAATTAATGACGGCCATCAATTCTACAACGCCAGATATGGTCAAAAAGCTGAATGATGCTGGCGTGCCTATGCTTGCAGGTACCGATTCCAGTTTCGAAATGACCAACTTTATATACGGCGTTTCCTTACATGATGAACTCGAATTGCTGGTGAAAAGCGGCCTGTCCCCGCTACAGGCATTGCAGACGGCAACGCTGAATCCTGCACGATACTTGGAAAGAGAGCAGGAACTGGGTACCGTAGAAAAAGGAAAGCTCGCCGATCTTGTGCTGCTTGAAAAGAACCCTCTGGAGGACATTCGAAACACAACAAGCATCTCTGCGGTTGTCTTGGACGGAAAACTTATAGAAAAGAAGACCTTGGATCAAGCAGTTAAAACATACCCCGTGATGAAGGTTGCCGATATGAAAGAACCGGAAAGATCAGACTCGTCTGACACTAAGTACATCCTTCATAATCATTAATGCGTAACTGAAGTAGGACGAAAAGCCGCAAAATAGCGACTTTAAATAAGTTGTTGTACACCAAAAGATCTCTTCAGTAGTGAAGAGATCTTTTGGTATTTTACATATAGCTGTCTTCTGCAATTCAAAAATTCAATGACTCGCCTGCTCAGCTATTATTCAGACATTGTCGGTTCACCTGGCTCCTCATTTGCAAGAAGCTCTGGACTCACGGAATGTCGTTCGAACTTAACTGCATCAACCCTCGTATAGATCATATCGGCAGGAAGCGTTGGCGGGTCTACCGTTGTTGGAGTCTCTCTGGTTAAACGAACATACTCGCTGCCGTCTCCTGTAAAGTCGAACGTTCCTAGATTAACCCAACCCGATGAGCCGACCGTTGCATCGATATACGTCACCTCGGTACCCGTCTTATGCTTCACCTCCACTTTGACATGATTATCGTTTGCCGTCGTATGGACGAGCTTGAAGATGGAAACCGTATATTTCCCTTCCGGAAACTGGCCTTTCCACGTTGCTGATGATCCTTGAACTGTAGTATAACGAGACTTAACCCCAATTTTGTATCCAGCTAGATTGCTTTGGTTCCAGGACCCTTCTGTCGTGTACAACCCTGTTGTATTTGTACTGTCGACGATAACCGTTAGGTCCTTGATCGGTATGGTCAACGTAGGAGTTGTTAAGGTCACTCCGTCAATCGTTACGGTGGCCCATACCTCAATGTAATCCGTTGCCCCATCAAGTTTTAGAAGGGTTAACGTACCGCTGCTATCCACTTCAGCCAGATCCGTACGGTCAACGAAATACTGCACATTGGCCTGTGTCAGATCACCAATCAAACCGTTATCCAAATAGCCAGTTACGCTCAGCTGTGCGTTTTGAGTCATCTGAAGCTCGTTCCGATCGGACAGGATTACCGCAGATTCCAATTGCGGTATCCTGTTTGGGTCCACCCACATGATCGCATCGGCAACGACCCTTGACTTGTTGGCCTTATTGGTTAATTCAACGTAGCCGCTATCACCTGCCGCAAAAGGATAGTCACCTAGATGTACCCAAGTACCATTGGCCGTTGTCTCATCAACGGTAACCGTCTCGGAGCCCCCGCTATAATAAACGGTAAATGAGGCATTCGTCGCCCAATTTTCAGTCGCAGCCGTTATTTGCGGAAGCTTGTAATACACACTGTAAGTAACACTTTCGGGCAGCTCCGGCCGCCATTTCATTTTGCTTGTCGCTGTGCCGGCTGTCGATTTGGCATACACATAGTTATCATAGTAATAGTCGTTAGCCGTCGTATCCCTTATCCAGACGCCTTCTGTCTCCGCCTCCGTATTATCCACAATGATCGATGAACCATCCGGACCATCGGGTTGGACTGGAGTTTCCGTTACCTGATCGGGCAGATAGAGTGTCCGCTTGCGGGTCTCTTTCCCTTCCGATTCCACATAATACGTGAAGGTTTGGGATAAATCGTCCACCCGTATCGACCATTCCATCGGATATATCGTATCTGGGATGGTCGTATATGTAGCTCCGCCATCCAAGGAATAATGGATTGTCGCTGGTTTCGTCGTTTTGGCCTGCACATAAGCATCATAAACCGTTTCGTCAGGCTTGACGATCAGCATGCCTTTAACCGCATCGATTGGACTATGGGTATCGAAGAAATAGCTTGCATCCGATGGATCAGCCGTTCTAACCTGATGCAGCGGCACATCAATATCGAGTCCCTCTACAATGATAGCGGTGATTCCCTTGCTTGAAACCGTTGCTTGAATGATTCCGCCCCTCATAACCGCTTGTTCTGGTGTGCCATTATCGCGGATGATCGTTACGTTATAATCTTGTGCCGGGTTGAACCCAATGATCTGTTCATTCAATTCGATCGGAGTCTGAACTTCTTCTGACGATGCGTTGCTTAGCCCGATGTAGAATTTATCCCCGCTCTCACCCGTTATCCAGTTCAATTGAGGATGGTTGGTCTGAATAATCCCATTGGGCATCCAAAGCCAAACATCCGAATTCCCATAAAATTGGCCTGGTTTATTCCCATAGAGGTGATACTTGAACCATAAAAAATTCGTTTCGAATACGGAAGGAAATGAAATACTCCCGTTCGATTTCAACGTTTGTTCGCTGATCAGATAATCCATCGTTTGCCCGAGCTGCCCCGGGATATGGTGATAATAGATGGATGTAGCCCCGCTTGGGCCTTCCAAAGGAAAATCGGGTTCCAGTTGGCTAACGGCAAAGCCCTTATAGTAATAACCTGGGTAACTGGAATATCGACCAATAACCGCATTATGAGCAATATCCTGCAGCAGTTTATCACCTGTATAGAGCGACAACCTCAGCATGAATGGAGCTTCCTGGGCATTCATCCGATAATAGCCGGTTGTACTTCCCGCTTCAAACGTCAATCCGCTTGGTGAAACGAGCCATCGTTCCGCTTGTACGCCTCCGGCTACATCTTCTGGAAGCTTGAGCCTAGGATATTGAAATTTTCCGCTTTCCGGCCAATGGAAAGATTCAGCATAGTTATATGTCTCAGGCTGCGGAATCGTAACGTTCCCTTCAGGAACTGGACGAGCAACGAACATGGTTGCATACCGTTTGGCTTCCTTATAAGCGGCATCCAAGTATTTGGGATCCTGAGTTTCCTCATAAAGCTCCAAGATCTCCATCCACAGCTTGCTATAATAATAAATGAACTCATTTTTACTCACATTCACGGATGCAGGCGTATCAATATGCTGCATGATATAGCTATCGGCTGCATCCTTGGCAGCCTGCAAATACTGTGCATCTCCCGTCATACGATACATCATCAGCGGCTGAATGACAGGGCCTCGGTCTTTCTGGTCAGGATCACGCACGAGGTACTCTTCCTGTGCCATCGCCTCAATTCCTGCCGAAGTGCCCATCATCTGATTCACTGAGGCTACGCTTGAAACATCGAACGGCAGAGCAGCCATTTTCCATAATGAAGGCACGCCGTATACATTCTTCTTCGTCGGCGACCATCCGATGCCATTTCGCGAAACGCCATACTGGACGGATGGCAATGCTCTCGTATCATAAAGCTGGTCATCACCGGTCAAATAGTAAGCTCCCAGAAGAACCGCATTCGAGCTTGTTCGAACGCTATCCTCGTTTTCGATATCAATAAAACCCTTGGCTCGGCTCCACCACCCGCTGGGTGACGGGACATAATCAACAGAGTCGTCCCCTTGCGGCTCTATCTTAAGCACATCAATCATATTGAACATCGCGTCAGTAAGCGATTGCTCGGAGACATTTTCCCGGTATGCCGAATATCCATACTCACTGCGAAGAATATTCGCGTAGGACTCATAAAGTTTGCTGTGTTGAGCGATTAACCCTATATGAAATTGGTAGGTGCTCTCTGCGGTCATTTGCGAATATGTCCCCAGTTGAGGGGCATACAGGATCGGCTGCACGCTGCCTTCGTTATTGACCAAGCTCATGCCCAGTCGTTGTTTCGTCACACCTCCCGTCGGTTCAAATTCAACCGGGAGCTTATCTGATGGTACAAATACCCCATACGTCAAAGGATTCCCCGCACCGTCATTCTTCTCAACCAAACTCATTGGAGCGCTCAGTTCCCTCAAACTTGTTGATTCCACTGTCCCTACCATTTTTGCGTGCGACCTGAACCCACTTAACACTTCATTGATGCCCGAGACGACCTCTGTTGTGAAGGACTGATATCCAATCACATAATTGCCATCGCGGCGAGGTGTAAAGGCGAAGGAAACATCAGGTTTGCCCTCTGCCATAGACCAGTTCACTTCAAAATCGTAATCACTGCCATGCGAAGAATCGGTCAATACCGCTGTGTGGCTGTCGGGAAAATGAATTCCGTCGAATGTAATCCAGCGTTTGTTCATCGTATCGTAGTAATTGGTTAGGCTCCCCGCATTCCCATCCAATAAAACCCATTGCTCCTCAAGTCTTTCCGACACACTATTTATGGGCATCCAGTTTCCTGTGTCCGTGTTCTTGTAGAACATGTCACGAACGATGGATTTGCCCCCATCCCATTCTGCCTCATAGAAGGTCGCTTTATAGTTTTCATTTTCGATGCTGCCTTTTTCTGTGTAACTGAGATTCTCTAATGTGCGGCTGCGCAGCGGAGGCAATGGTGGTGCTTGCTGCCGGATATTTCCTTCGAACTTGACCGCATCAGCCCGGGTAATAATCTTGCCCGTCGTAGGTTGAGTTCGAGTCAGCCTGACAAATTCGGTATCATCACCACTAAACTCATACTCCCCCAAATCCACCCATCCGACAGATGGGCCCGACGAAGGTCTCAGATCCATAAACATGACATCCGTAACCCCGTTGTGAACAATCTCAATTTTTACATTACTATCTGCTTTATCCGCCCAATCCAGCTTATAGAACGATATTCTCGCCTTCCCTGCTTCCAAACGCGGATTCCATGTGATGCTTCTGCCTACGGCGTCCGTATATTTGGAACTGGAATTATTGTATCCCTTCACTCCCGTACTTGTGTTCCAATAAGGAGCGGAGAATCCGTTACTGGCATTGCCCGAATCAACAGTAACGACATTATCAATCGTAAGGCTTCCATCATCAATGATGATCGTCTTATGTGGCTCTTTCTGCCTTATATTCCCTTCGAACTTGACCGCATCAGCGCGCGTAAGGATCGTGTTCGAGGTGCTGGTAGAGCGGGTCAATTTAACGAATTCTTCACCAACCCCGGAAAGATAGTACTCTCCCAAATCAACCCAACCTGCTGGAGCGCCAGATGATGGTCTTAGATCCATAAAGACTACATCCGTCGTTCCATTATGAACAATCTCAATTTTTACATTACTATCTGCTTTATCCGCCCAATCCAGCTTATAGAACGATATTTTCGCGGTTCCTGCTTCCAAGCGTGGATTCCATGTTATCGTTCTGCCTGCTGTACTCGTATATTTGGAGCTGGAATTGTCATACCCCTTTACCCCTGTGCTTGTGGTCCAATTTGGAGCCGAATATCCATTGTTCTCGTTATCTGGATCCAGTGTCACAACATCATTGATTTTGATACTTCCGTCATCGATGATAATCGTTTGATAAGGTAAGGTCTCCGCATAAGCAGCCCTTATTCCAGCCAGGCTTAAAGGAACTACGATCGTCAACATGTAAACGATTGAGAAAAACAGCCTCCTTTTAACCATACAACTCACAGCCTCTCCTATTAATGATAACGCTTCCAAAAAAAGATGTCCCTTTGCTCAAATGATCGTAAAAAAGCAATAAACCTAGCCTTCTGGCTAATCCCGCTCTATCGTTTCTATCTTAGCATGTCACATCACAGTGAAATTTCTTTCATTTTAACAATTTTTTATAAGATTTTAAGTAAAAAAAGAAACCTACATCCTAATTGATTGCTCAGTTGCATTCAGATAGAATATAGGTTTTCCAAGTGGACTAATTCATTATAATGGCGGCTGCACCAATAGCAATTTCCCAAGCTGAATGACCGTTTGATCATACCAAGTTGGATGCTGCCGAACATGCTCCATACTTCTTTCATTGCCGGCTGCCTCAAAAACGGCCGCTTTATCTGTCTTCTCGTGGTCAACTTCGAAACGAATGGTATGTTTCCCATTTGGTAGCTCCGGTAAGAAAACATACTGATTGCGATTATGATCGTTATATGGTGTGAATCGATCAATAAGGAAGGGTTCCCCTCCATCCACCGACACCTTCAATCTGCCGGAATCCGGCCCCCCGATATCGAATAATCCGATGTGGGTTCCCTCAAATTCCACTGTGATCGTCTCTCCGGGATCGACTGCTCGCCATAGACCGGGGAACAACCAATCGTACTCACGCACTAAAGGAAAATCATCAGGGGTCATGTAAGACCAACCTGCGGAAAAATGAGTAAAAATATCCAGTGGCAGTATGGTTGCATACTCCCAAGGATTGGCCGGGACCAAAGGGTCCTGCTGCAAGTGATGTTCGACCTTTCCCACGTGATCTCGAAGTTCTTTCATTTTCTCAAACGACCGTGTGATTGTATCTGTGTAAATCTGATGTCCTTCGGGAATCGTTGGATGGATGGAATCATGTGTAAAAATAACGGCTCCGGGGATGGACACGTCTTCCCTTGAAGTAAAAATAAGCTTTCCATCTGAAACCAATTGACTGACCGCTACACCCAGATGAATCGAAGGAATACCATAATAGTCGGCGACTTCATCTTGCATAAGAGCTCCCTTCTGGTATTCGCCGGATTGAAATGAGGTCAAATCCCGCTCCTTAACCGTATATACAAACAGGATATCCGTAAAACGGCTCCGCTTGCGGATCTGTCGGACAATTCCTTCGATTCGCGCTTTGGATTCGGGAACTCCCCCATCGTTTCCAACAAATTCAACAAATACGAGATCAGGCTGATGACTCAGTACATCTGTCTCCAAACGGGCGCAGCCGAGGTCCGATCCTGTCCCATCAATGCCTGCATTCACAGAGCGGATATCTGCATCGGGATATTGCCCTCGCAGCCAATCCGCTGTCATGACCCTGTATCCTTCAGAACGCGTATTACTGCCGCCAAAATAGACGATTGTTACGGTTTCCCCATTTTCCAACTTCTGAATGACATTAGGCAGCCCTCTTCGAGGGAAATAATCCTTCATCGCGACTTCACCCGCCCTCACTTAGCGTTTTTAGGAGCAAAAAATTTTACAGCAAACACTTCATAATAAGGCGAACCATACGTTGCAGAGAAATCAAACCGGATTCGGGTTACCCCTTTTGCATGCACCTGATGTTTATTCAACGAAAGATAATTACCACGGATATTAATTTCACTCTCGCTTCCATCTTCTAAGGTTAAGGTCACATCATAATCTTGGATAAGTGGCTCGATCGGATCGTCAAAATGCTCCAAATTCAGCTGCGAATTAAGGACAAGATGGATTTCGTCTACATTTTTGGGGCTTGCAAAACCAAATTCCAACCATTCCTGCCCTTCCGTGCGTTCAGAAATCCAGCCGTTCGGCAGACCATAAGGTCTGGAGAAGCCGTTGACGACACTCTCAGGATAATACATATTTTGAGATGGCAATAGGTCTTTGAAACAAATGCTTTTATTAAGCTTCTTCAACCTGGAAGGCACTTCTGGTCTATAATGGAAGCTGACCGCTCCTGTCAACTTCTCTTCATTGCCATGTACGGCAAGGCTCGCCGGGCCTTCCAAAACGATGTAGATTTTGTCGTCAGCCGGCTTCTCGCAGCCCAGGTCCAGCGTAATCCAGTCATCATGGCCCGCTGAAATAAGCAAGTGATAGTCTTTCAGCTCGCTGGTGGGAATATAGTTTTCCTTCCGCTCCCCGCCAAACAGCTTTACATGCAACGTTTCCGCATGCTCGGACCTGTTTTTAATTTTGATTCGCACGCTTTCAGCCACCGATGTCTGAATTGGCAAGACCAAACATAACGCTTTCTCCAAGGAGATCTCTTCAGTTGGCTCAGGATTATCATAGCTGCGCTGAGACGAGGCACGAATCGTTAATCCGTCAGCGAAATAAGGTTCCAACTGCTCCTGAAGCCCTACAATCGTTTGCCCGTCACGAAGCAGCTGCTTTTGAAGCTCACCCATATGCTCTTTGACTATGGACGCGGGGTCTGTCTCATATTTCAAGCATAACGCCGCAGCCGTTCCTACCGCCTGCCCCATACAACCGCAGGTTGCCATGACCCTTGTAGAACCGAAAGCCACATGGGTAGCGCTTATATTGCGGCCAGCGAACATCAGATTAGGAATGTTGCGTGAAAATAAGCTGCGGAAAGGGATATTATACAATCCGGGCACGAAATTCCACGCTGTAGCAGGCCCTTCATCGTAGATGCCTTTGTTCGCATGCAGATCCATATACCAGCCCCCGACGGATACCGCATCTTCGAAATGCGGCTTTCCTGTAAGATCGTTCTGAGACAGCATGTGCTCCCCGATAAACCGCCTCGACTCCCGCTTACCGGGAATTGGGCATACATAATCCAAGATGAGATTATCCACATCATCAAACTCGCCGCTATTTTTGATATAATCCCATATCCCATACACCAATTTTCGCAGTTCCAATGCGATGTCTTCATTATTCTTGATAATATCCATATGTCCGCCGTATTCCAGCCACCACAATCCGCCCAGCCCGTTGATTTTCCTTGGAAAAGACCGATGGTTTAAGCCTTTTCTGATACTATCGAAAAATTCCAGCTTCGTAATGTCATACGCAAAGCCTGGTCTTTTGTAAGGAACGGAATAGTTTACGTCACGGGCTTGAAACAGAATCGTATCGCCCATAGTGTAATGATCCGCCACTTCTGGAGCGAGCTCCTCGTTGTATTCATGCTTCGCCTCTCTTCCCCATCGGAAGTGAGCACCTGCTTGGTATCCAACAATTCCATCGCCGGAGCAATCGATATAGGTTGGGCTTTCAAAACGAAATTTTCTTTCGGAAGCTAATTGAAGGCCTTCCACCCATTTAATTCTGCCGTTCTCCATGCCCGTTTCATGTACACATGTATTCAGAAATAGAGAAATGTTAGGCTCATCATAAACCATGTCGAGCAAGACCGTATCCGAAAGCGAAAGCATAAGCTTCTTGTTGTATAACGGATTATAATGAAAGATCTTCAGCTTGAGTTCTTCTACCAACCCGCCCTCGCGGGCATAATAGGATGGACTGTTTCCGAGATATGCCGACCCGTTGATATGAACTCTCACCTCGCTGCTCGCATTTCCCCCAAGCACCGGCCGATCATTAATAAGTGAAACCTGCAGACCTTGGCGTGCAGCTGCAATGGCAGCGCATATCCCTGCAATACCTCCACCTACGACGGTTACATCTGCTTTCATAAGCTCCATTTTGATAACCTCCATGATTAGATGCTTCTATCATGGTAATGGTTTTGGCCCTTTTTTTTTTACAGGATTTCGCGAAAAAATCATACATTTTTTGCATCCTTATTTGGATTCGTACCGTGTCATTTTTATCCGATATTGCTTAGGCGTATCACCCGTATATTCTTTAAACAGTTTGCAAAAGTAACCTTCATTGACGATGCCTACTTCCTCGCACAATTCCAATAAAGAATAATCCCGGACGTTTAACAACTCGAGAGCGAGATGGATTTTTTTACGGTTGATATAGCTGATCACGCCTTCGTTCATTGTTTTTTTGAATAAGCTGCTAAAATACGATGGCGCTAGATTCACTTCCTCCGCAATTGCCTCCAACGTTAAGCGTTGTTTCAGGTTTTTCTCTATAAAATGCATAGCACTCATGATCTCTGCACGATGTAATAGTTGGCCCGCGTGTACGTATTCGAAGGTGAAGTCGCCAATATAGGAGAGCTGCTCCTGAAAAACCATAAATTCCATGGGGAAGTCCGAAACTTCCGTGGCCATCTTATTCCCTGATTTAAACTTTACGGTAATGTCTCTGTACAAGTCTCTAATCATTGGAGCCATGATAGACTTGTGGATTTTATGGTCCGTAACAAATTGGTTCAGATCGGCAAGTGCATTCTCCAGCTCTTCCTTGGAAATCTTCCTTTTCAGCCGCATAAGAAAATCAGCCAGCTTTTGCTGAAAGTCTGCTTTTTTGTCATTATGGTATTGGAACCGATGCATCGGTGTTTTTACTACTTTCTCGGTATGATAATAGAAATCCTCACTCACATTTTTAGCTTCCGTGTACGCCTGTTTGATCGATTCCCAGCCTCGGTGTGGACCACCGAAAGCGACAGATACCCTTTGATTCAAATATTGATGCAAATGAGAGACGATCTGCCCTCCCAAGGATAGGCAAGCATATTCCGTTTCCATATCACTGCGGTTATTTTCCCAGGATAAAAAGCCAATAAAACGATTATCGGAAAGATCCGCAGCTACCCCACTACCACCATTCATCACCGTTTCTTCGATGATATTCGTAATCGCATATTTCAAGATGCTTTGATCTGCGGCAGTGTATTCGTTTCGGAAACTTTCATACGTATTCATTTCGACGATGAAGCAGCAATAGTTGGCTTGAAAGAAATGAAACTGCATGCGATTAGCAAAATCCGATGCCCGATGAGAAGGAATTTCGCCTCTGATCAGTTCGTTAAAAAATTGCTTGCGCACTCTATATTTATTTTCAAGCACGGATACGTTTAACGATTGAAATTCCGCTTCTTTTTTCTTAAACTCATTTAATATTCCGGCTGCCTTATCCAAAGCTCGATTCAAATCCGTTTCCCTCAGCGGAACCTTTACAATGTACTCCAATACGTTGGCTTGAATAGCTCGCTGGGCGTATTCAAAGGATGAATAGGCGGTCAAAAGTATGTATTGGGTATGGGGGAGCTCCGCCTTGAGCTGCTCAATCATGGAGATTCCGTCCATTCGCGGCATAACGATATCGGATATGACGATGTCCGGCTTAAGTCTTAAAATCTCCTCGATCCCATTCAGCCCATTATTCGCTTTGCCCACTAGAACAAATCGCTTATCCCTATGAGAGAGTTCATTAAAAAACAATTCCAATCTTTGAATGATCAGGTCTTCATCGTCAACAATGAAGCAGGTATAGTCTCTCACCATTATGAATCTCCTTTTTGCAATTCTGCCGGGAATAAAGCGCGCACACGGGTTATTTCCTTAGGTATGCTAATGATTTGCAGTCCGAATTGATCTCCGTAGTGAAGTCTTATTCGGCCATGAATATTATTTAGCCCGATTCTTTTCCTTTTTACTTCCATTTCACTCGGTTCTGAGATTAAAATATGCTTTATTTTATCAGCTGGAATTCCCTCGCCTTGATCAACAACTTCTATGATGACAATACCGTCCTCCCTGTACGCATGAATCGTAATAGGCCCCTCAATTGCCCCTCCGTTATAACCATGGAAGATGCTATTCTCTACAAGCGGCTGCAGCAGCATTCGAAAAACAGGGAAATCCATTAACCCTGCTTCGATATGTTCAATCAAGTGGAAGTTTCGGTTATACCGAATGTTCTGGATCTCGATATAATCCGCTACATTGCGTAGTTCCTGACGTAAGGAAACCTTCTCTGAAGCATCGTCTATCCCGTATTCCAATAATGAAATGAGCGATCCGATTACCACATCTACTTTCTCTATTTGTCCGAGACGTATAACGTTGCTGATCGAACCCAGTGTGTTATACAGAAAATGAGGATTAATTTGAGACTGCAGCACCTGGATTTCCAACTTCCGCTCAAGCTCATTATGAAGTTCCGCTCGCCGAATCAGTTCCACAATTTGCTGCAGCATACGATCGAATGCTCGTGAAAGATCTCCAAACTCATCGTTTCGATTAATCGTAATTGTCGTTGTGAGTAAGCCTTGCTCCACTTGCTTCATTTTTGTTTTGAGTGTATAGAGTGGTTTCCTTATATATTTGGCAACCAAAAAAGAAATGAACAAACTTAAGAGAAGACCTGCAGCTAGAAGCTCAATATAATAGATTTCCAATCTGGATAAAGCGGCTTTCAAGCGTGAATCATCATTGATTGAGATGATGGTCCAGTTGAATTTCTCCGTCGGTTTTTTCAGAAGGGAGACCGGAATGCCATCCATGGTATGCAGTTGAAGACTTGTTTCTGTCGTATCCAGGATTTGTTCCGCTGACGTTTCCCCGATCGAAAACGTATGATCTTGAATATTCAGTAGTCCTTTATTTCCAGAAAATCCGGCAATGATTTTACCTGACGCTGTGATCAGAGCCAGATTCATTTGTTCTTGTTTATTAATCTTGAACAAGGTTTCTTCAATAGCATTTAGATCCAAGTCAACCGCAATGGCCATAGGAAACGGAGCACCGTTCAGATATCGAACCATCGTAACGGTCCAGCCGGAATACTTCGATTTGTAAGGTTCACTAACAAAGGTAGTCCTTCTGTTCTTGTCGGCCGCATCAAACAAAGGTTCTCTTTCAGATAAAGGTTCATCGAATATTCGAGTAGCTGTACTTCCACCTAGAATGGATAAATCGCTTTTGATCAAATAAATATTACTGACGTAATTACTATTGAGTTCATACAGTTCTCTTAATTGTTTTTTAATCACTTCCGTATTGTCAATATTGGCTTTCACGGATGTTTCGACTGAGAAGAGAATCGTCTGGAAGGAGGAAAAATTAACAGTGAAGTACTGGTCTACCTTGTTAAGGATTTGGTTAGTGTAAAAAATGTCATTGGTTCTTATTTCCTTTTGGACATAGCGATAAGACAATTGGCTTATCAAGATGATGCACCCTAATACAAATGCAAACACGATCAAAAATAATTTTAAAGGCAAGCTGATTCTTCTTCGCATCGATCATCTTCCTTTTAGTTCCGTTTTAAACTAAGAATAGCATATGCTAATAAAGAGAGGGGCTACGAATAGCCACTCTCTTCGTTTATTTATTTTACTTGATAAGGCCGGCTTCTTTAAATTGTTTGATTGCTGTTTCCTTATATTTCTGCATGTCAAACTTGGTATCCAACGTTTGGAGGAAATTGTCCCAGTTGGAAAGAGGCTCTTTGCCCGTCATAAATTTAACTAAACTTTCATTAATGAAACGTGTGCGGTCAGCATCCAAGGTATCGCTGGGGTCTGGGGTCAATAAATTTCCGGGCAACGTTGGCCCTACATATTGCTGATTGTCCTTGAACGCTTCCGCTGTCTTCGGATTCTGGAAGCTGAAGTACTCCGCATCATCACCACGGCGTGGCATTCTGTAATGATCGACCCACAGGTACTTCTCTTTCATTTCCTTCGATAACTCGGAGGTTTTATTTTTGATCTTGCCGTCCACTACATCCCAATGAATACCTTTAATTCCGTATGCAAAATTCGGATAAGCTTCTTCGTCTGTAAAGAGATAATTCAGCATGGACAAGATTCGAATGATTTTGTCCTTATCCGCTTTCGCGGAAATGGCCCATGAATTGCCTTGGAATGATTTTCTCTCTACAATTTGATCACCATAAGGACCTTTCATCGGAGGAATGACGATCCATTCCGGCACCTCGCCACTAATTTCTTTCATTTTCTGCTGATAATCCGGCTCCAGCCTGCGGGCATCTCTGATCATGAAGCCAACTTTACCTTTAAACATCTTTTGGTCCAAAAGATCAGGCGAATTCATCGTCACCCAGTCTGGGTCTACCACTTTGGCTGCCATCATTTTGTTAATGTAAGCAAGCGCCTCTTTCATTTTGGGATCGATAAACAGGAATATCGGTTCATTATCTTTTATTTCAATGGCCGAAGGAGGATTGACGCCAAACATCCACATCAAGCTATCGAAGCCGTAGGTTTGCAGATTGCCTTCTTTGTTCATACCGCCGATGAATCCGTACGTATCGTTTTTGCCATTACCGTCCGGGTCTTTCTCTGTAAAGGCTTTCATAACTTCGAACAGCTCATCCGGTGTCGTCGGCACTTCCATATTCAGCTTTTTCAGCCAATCATTGCGAATGAAAAAGCTTCGGCTGATACCGTTAACATTATCATAGCCTGGAACTCCGATCGTTTTTCCTTGATAGGACATTGCCTCCCAAGAGTCGTTGCCAAACCGTTTCTGCAATTCAGGGAATTGATCCAGATACGGTGTCAAATCCACAAGAACGCCTTGGTCGTAATATTGCGCAAGATCAGCCCGACTCTTCAAGAAGATCAAATCTGGAATATCTCCGCCTGCAATGAGCGTATTCAGTTTGGTTGTTGCTTGCCCAGCTTGAGGAATCATCATATCCAAGTCGATGTTCATCTCTTTTTCCAACATTTGGCGTTGAACATCTTCATCACGTGGAGGTACCGGAGCGGCAGCGTTGAAAGTGCCTTGGTTAAACATTGAGATTTTCATTTTGGTTGCAAACTGGCCAGACTGCCCTTGCGAATTACTCGAAGTTGTCGATGTAACTTCTTCATTTCCCCCACATCCTGACAATAGCGTTCCCAGTCCTAAGATTGCCGACAGAATAGCAAATGAAATCTTTTTACGCTGCATATTGACCTCTCCTTTGCTTGTATATTATCACGGTTTCACCGTAATAAGTTAGGTTGGAACACCTTTTAACCCTTAACGGATCCCAAGAGCACACCTTTGGTAAAATGCTTTTGTAAAAATGGGTAAACGATCAAAATCGGAATCGTAGTCACAACAACTGTAGCCATCTGCACAGCAAACGTACTTACAGCTCCGGAATTGGCGAGCGACTCAGCGCTTTGTGTTGCGACGTTAAGCAGGATGTTGCGCAAGACGACTTGAAGCGGCATGAAGTTGGAATCATTGATATAAACAATGGCATCAAAATAACTGTTCCAATGTCCCACTGCGTAAAATAAAGAAATGGTGGAAATGACCGGCAAAGACAGTGGTAAAATGATCCGCCATAACGATTGAAGTTCACTGGCACCGTCAACCCTCGCTGATTCCTCGATTTCGCCAGGCAATTGCTCGAAAAAGCCTTTAATGATCACCAGATTGAATGCACTAATCAGATTTGGAATAATCAATACCCACGGACTGTTTAGCAGCCCCAGAGAGCGAATTAGCAGATAAGTCGGAATTAACCCCCCACTAAACATCATGGTAAACACAATGAATAGTAAAAACGGACTGCGTCCCGGCAAATATTTTTTGGATAACGGATAAGCTGCTAAGACCGTAAAAAGCACATTAAGCATTGTGCCTACAATCGTTCGAAACAACGTAATTTTATACGCCTGCCAGATCCCATGAGAGATGAATACTTCTTTATAGGCCAGAAAGGTAAAAGATTCTGGTATAATAACGATCCCTCTTCTTAACACTTCCGATTCTGGCGTCACTGAGACAGCAATCACATACAGAAAGGGTAGTAAGCAAAGTAGTGATAAAAAAATTAGAATAACATAAACGACGGATTGCCAGACTTTTTCCCCGATTGTCAAATTGATCATTTTAAAAACCACCTCACCAAATTTGCCCATCGAATTTTTTGGCGAGCTTATTTGCTGCCAAAACTAAACCAAATCCAATGACAGCTTTGAACAATCCTACGGCAGTAGCCAAGCCAATCTTAAGACGCTCCAACCCTTCACGGTATACCCATGTGTCGATAATGTCGATCTTCTCCTGATTAAAGGTGTTGGCAAACATGAATATTTGGTCAAAGCCAGCATCTAGAATATGGCTTAATTTAAGGATCAGCATCAGAATAATGACTCCTCGAATCCCTGGTAAAGTGATATGCCAGAGTTGTCTCCATTTGGAAGCGCCATCCATTCGAGCTGCTTCATATAAGCTTGGATCAATGCCTGCTAATGCGGCGAGGTACAGTATCGCTCCCCATCCTATGTCCTTCCATATTTCAGATGCGATGACCAGCAGTCTTCCCCAAGCAGGCTCCGTTAGAAATGAGATGGGCTGAAAACCACTTTCTTTCAAAATCATATTAAAAAGGCCATCGCCTGGAGCTAATAATGCTACCATCAATCCATATACAATGACCCAAGATAGAAAGTGGGGTAAATAAGTAATGGTTTGTACGATTTTCTTAAACCATTGGGTATGAACTTCATTGAGCAGTAAAGCAAGTAAGATGGGAGCGGAGAAACCGAACAATAACTTATAGAGCGATATAACAATCGTATTTTTCATGATGTCCCAGAAATAAACGCCGTTCATAAAATCCGTAAAATTTTTGAATCCCACCCACGGGCTATCCCATACTCCCAAAGCCAGGTTGTAGTTTTTAAAAGCAATCAATATTCCCGCCATAGGAATGTATTTGAATACGGCAAAGTAAATTAAGGCCGGTAATAAGAGAGCATACATCACTTTATATTTTTGGATCGTCCTTATCCATGACTTCCGCTTTTTGGAGAGGGGAATGGCGTCCGCTGCCAATTTCGCTTGCATATCATCACCTCGTCTTTGTTTGTATTTGTATATTAGCACCCCCCTATCGGATAAATTTCTGAAATTTCAAGAATTTCTTACAAGATATTAAGTAAGTTTACCGTCCCCTATTGTGGTCAGTGCCGAACAGTTGATAAATAGCCTATCTTGGACTTGTACCGCAAAAACTAACCTTCTTGGATAGTTAAGATTCAGGTTGATAAAAATTTTAAAAAAAACAAAAAAATCATCGTTGCCTGGTTTAGTACTTAGGCAACGATGATTTTTTTGTTAAATATAACATCGACAGCAAGACGTTTGTTTCATTCCGGTTAAGCTATTTTGTGAAATAATGTCCTTGTTCCAGATCTGCGAGAAGTCCTTGCTGGACTGGCTTCCAGCCGAGCAGCTCCTTCGTCCCTTCACTTGATCTTGCTAAGTCAAGCGACGCGATCATACCTAGAAAACCGAAGATGGCTTGCGCTTCTTCAGGCGGGATGCTGACTACCGGCACATCCACATGACGACCAATGACCGTGGCAATGTCGCTGAACGCAATGCCTTCATCGTGCACGCCATCCAGTCGTGCGCCTGCAGGCGCAGATTCTACAGCGAGGCGGAACAAAACTGCCGCATCCAAGCGATGAATCGCTGGCCAACGGTTAGAGCCGTCTCCAATGTAAGCCGAAGAACCTCTTTCCTGAGCGATCCGGATTAATTCCGGCACGAAGCCTTTATCTCCTTCTCCATGAACGGAAGGTGCAAGCGAGACGATCGATGCTCTCACGTCTTGTTCTATAAACGCAAGCGCTGCATCCTCCGATGCTTTGCCATTCGCATGTGCTGTGATAACAAGTGGTTTACCGGAGCCCGCGAGCCCCTCTCCCATTGCTTCGATGGCGCGAAGATCAGTTGCCAGTGATCCGGCGAAATTAGAAAAATCGTGGTTAAATGCGAGATGAATAACGCCGTCTGAAGTGGCTGCACAGCTGCGCAGTAAATCCAGATCCTCTAAAACACCGCGAGCCACCTCGGCTCCCAAGCTTTCTAATACGTGAGCACCACTCTCCGAACGGGTCAGGCCAACTACCTGATGGCCCGCACCGATGAGTTCGCTGACAACGGCTGTACCAATATAACCTGCTGCACCAGTAACGAATATACGCATAATATTTGAACGCCTCCTTAAGCATTTGACGAAGATATGACTTCAGTCTAAACTATGAAGTGAACTCTAAGGCAAGCGTTTGGAGGTATGATTTTATATGAAAATTCAAGAATTAGCAGATTTGATGGGTTTAACCCCTCACACCATTCGATTTTATGAGAAGGAAGGCTTGCTTGATAGCAGACATATTCAGCGCGAGAAGAATAATTACCGCAACTACTCAGACGAAGCCATTGATCGGTTAAAGCTGATTAAGAAATTTCAAGGCATCGGCTGTTCGTTAGCTGAGCTGAAGACAATTTTGCAGGATCATGATACGAACGCACGCACCAACCAAGAAGTAATCGAATGGATTCTTCAGAAGATCAATGAGATTGAACGCAAGAAGGACGAATACGATCATATGCTTGTAACGCTGAATTGGATGCTGACATACAGGAAGCTGTTGAATGAAGATCCACCACAAGCTGAGGCTATGATGGCCGAATTACGTCTTAAAATCAACATCTAGCTGTATAATTGTGAACAAGCTCTATGGACATAAATTCCACAAACGTACCCAGCTATAGCTTGAGGATATAGCTGGGTATAATTTGAGGAACATAATTTGAGGAATTATACTTCTCCCCAAAAAATCTCAGTTTCATAATCAAATTCAACAGTACCATTTTGATTATTCCTATCAAATAAATTCCGCAGTTCTGTCATCATTGGATCATAATTTGCATGCCCGGGTACAGGGCTGTAGGAAGATGATAGCAACCGGCCCTTCAAACCCTCGAAATCGAACTTTTGACTCATTCTGAATCGAGCTTCATGCATTGAACCTTCCTTGAAAAAAGAGAGCAGCATCGTCTGAGAAATATTTTTATGATTAACTTTTTCGTAGTCGGTTCCGTATGTATGAAGCAGTTGATTGTACTCTTCACGAAATGGAGTACCGTGTGTAAGACGTGAATTCCAGATGAGTATTACTCTCCCACCTGGCTGTAGAATTTGCGGAACTCGGTTTGTGCTGCTGAGCGATCAAACCAGTGGAATGCCTGAGCGCAGACAATAAACTCAACCGATTGATCAGGTAATCCAGTAGATTCTGCAGAACCTGCCATACTCTGAAATTTCGGACTGCTTTTTAACGTTTGCTCGGCGGCTTCCCGCATTGCCTGATTTGGCTCGACCGCGATTACATCGCTTCCGCGTTCCAAAAGTAGTTTTGAGATGCTCCCAGTACCTGAACCAATGTCTGCTATGTTACTGTTCGCACGTAAACCGACGACGTCGTACAAATGGTCAATAGCCTCTTTTGGATAGCTCGGGCGGTATTTTAAATACGAATCGACCCGGCTCGTAAACCGTTCTCTACTGTTCATCGATCGTCACGCTCCAATCAATATTTTGACAGCCTATGTACCGGCCACAGTACCAACCTCAAAATCTCGCGTCCCCAAAAAGCAAATACCGTCGTTCCGGTCCATGAGCTGCGCTTTTCTTGGCTGTATTGATCGTTGATCATATAAGTCCGAGTCGAAATAGGACTCTTCAGACCGAACTCTTCCCATTTGGCCGGATCATTCGAACCTCCAAGTTTTCTAAGCATATTCGCCGACTCATGATCTATTTTAGCCGGAATTTGTTCGAATGCTTGGGTGATTTGCGTATGAAACTCGTCGATCGGGTTGCGATTGGTAATGCTCTCGAGATGGATGCTTTCGCGAATGTAAGAAACGTATGCCAGATGGTCAGCCCAGAACTCATCGATATAAAAAAGCCGTACCCGCTGCTCCGATGGGCTCATCGATCTCTCGCCTTTCAATATTCCGAGCCGCTCCTCGTATAGGATTCGCCTCTGGTCCTCCACCATATCCGAATAACCGTTCAATTCCCGCTGAATATCGAAGTTTTGACCCATGATAACGCGCTGAATATGCTCGATTTTGCTGCGGAGCGCCGGATCATCAAGAACCTCGTCCTGCCTGGGAGCGCGAAACAGTCTATGAATGCCGAATCGAAGCATCAACTCGTCTTCCAGGCTTAAATAAAATACGGAAGCTCCCGGGTCACCTTGGCGGCCAGAACGCCCGCGCAGCTGGTTATCTATCCGCATGCTTTCGTTCACATGTGTACCTATCACGTATAATCCGCCCAGTTTGGCAACCACTTCTGCCTGAGCGGGATTACCGCCGCCGAGACGAATGTCGACGCCGCGCCCTGCCATATTTGTAGATACCGTTACGGCGCCTATTTCTCCCGCTTTAGCGATGATTTCGGCTTCTTTCGCATCATTTTTTGCATTCAGAACCTGGCAAGGTACGCCGGCAACCGCAAGTGCCTCCGCCAGCATGTCAGACTCCTCGACGCTTGACGTACCAATAAGAATGGGGCGTCCCACCCTATGGACGGAAGAGATTTCTTGTACAAGCGCCTTATATTTGGCTTCTTTATGGGTGTAAATTCGGTGCTTGTGGTCGATCCGTATGTTTGGCTGATTCGGCGGAATTTGCACGACCTGCAGCGCATAGATATCTTCGAATTCCATTGCTGAAGCTTGCGCCGTGGCCGTCATTCCGCAAATCCCTGAATACAGGCTAATGAAGTGTTGAATGGTGATCGTACCGAGAATTCTACCACCTGCCTTCCACTGCAACCCTTCTTTCGCCACAAGCGCAGCTTGCAGCCCGTCCGGCAAATACCTGTTCTCGGCCACACGGCCGGTATGTTCTTCGATTAGCTCAATTTCACCGTCCCGGACGATGTAATCGACGTCTTTTTTTAATAACGATTCCACATACAGCGCACAATTCAATGACGTTAACAAATGACTATTATGGCTATCGTACAAATTGCCGCATCCCAGCAGCAACTCCGCTTTCGCAGCTCCCGCATCATTCAAGTATACGTTCCGCTGGAACTCGTCAAAATCGTAATGCTCTCCTGGCTGGAGCTGCCGGGCCACTTCTGCGAAAAGAACGCCGTCACTCTCGGAAGAACTCGAATCGCCACTAATGACCAGCGGCACCCGCGCTTCATCAAGAAGAAGTGAATCCGCTTCGTCGACGACGACATAGTGAAAAGGGCGGTGTACAGTATCAGCTTCATTTAATGCGATTGTGTCGCGCAAATAATCGAACCCTGCTTCTTTTGCCGTAACATAGGTTATATCCTTGGCGTATGCTTCCCGTTTCTCGAACAGGCTCATGCCCGCTTGAACTGAACTTACGGTTAACCCGAGGAAGCGGTAGATCGGGCCCATCCACGCCGCATCTCGATTTGCCAAATAATCGTTAAAAGTGAGCACATGAACGCCTTCACCAGTCAACGCGTTTAGATAAGCAGGCATAACAGCAGAGAGTGTTTTTCCTTCACCGGTATGCTGTTCGATCAAATATCTCTCGTGCAAAGCGATAGCAGCCATGATTTGAACATCGTAAGGCTGTAATCCGAGTTTTCTCTTCGCAGCCTCGCACACTAACGCATAAGCATCAACAAGCAGCTCATCCAGAGGCGTGCCTGATCTTGCTTCTTCTTGCAGCCGAAGGGATTCCGCTTGCAGCCGCTGATCGTCCCAATCTTCCAAATTCCGTTTCCTGATAAGTTCCACTTTGTCTCGATAGTCTTTCAACAAACGCCGGGTATCGCGGTCTTTGAATTCACGTATCAACTTGACGACTACATTCATCGGAATTTGATTCCTCCTCAGTAGAAATAAGAGTAAGAAATGACTTAAATCATAAGCTCGTATTCGCCAAGTTGACCTAAAACACTGTGGGAAGCATCTCATATGGCTTTTTAAGCGACATCTATTCCGTATGTCTTCATATTGCCCAGTGACAAGAAAAGACTCCTTACGGAGTCTCTTCTTTGGATGTTAACACGTCAGCCAAATCATTCATTCCCGCTCTAGCTTATGAGAGACAACTGCATTACTTCTCCGATGGGAGCGGTGTAAAGAGCAGATTGACCGGCAGGTTGCTTCCTGGCGCGGCAGAGAAAAGAATCGTTACGCTCTCTCCATATGCCCCTGTGCGGTAAAGAACGCTTTGCTCACTTGAATTGCTAACAGCAACGTTACCATCAGCAATGGATACAACCTGATTGTTCACTAGAGCTACCCCTGAGTACTTCCCTCCACGAGGGTTAAATGAGATTAGTGTACGCGGAGCGACATTGTTCAACGTGATTTTGTATAATACGCCGAAATTACCCGCATTGGACGCATCTGTATAAGCCATTGGATCTGTTCCAACCAGATTGGGATCACTTGCGTTATCACCAAGCGGCAGGCGAGCTGGTTTGGCTCCCACTTGTTGATCATACGTTATGATACGAGTGGCATTAGGGTATGTTCCACGGTTGTGTACACCGTCACGATCAAGAACAGGTAGCATAGGTAAAGCCTCGAACGGATCTTTATTTTCTTCGACCAGGATAACGTTATAGTCGAGGGAATAATCACTATAAGCATCCGAATAGAGTGAAATCACTTGTCCTTCTTTTATTGGAGTTTTATTGAGTTCGGTCAAAATCAGTTTACTTTCTCCAGGTTGAATAACCTCTTTCTTTTTATCGGCTCCGGTCTGGATCGACTTAAACCATTTATCAATAGACAATTTCCCAGCTACAGTAGCATAAGGAGTAGGTCCTGCAAACCCCATATTTTGTTGTTCAAATACTGCCGCATATGGGTTGTTGTTTGTTGCTATAACATACATTTTTACCCTTTTACCTGTATTGTTCACATGGTGAATCATGAAACGGGTCTGACCTAAAGACGATTCTTTGTATACGATGCCTTCCGTATTCACCGTTTCCGGACTGTTGCTGCGGATCAGCAGACTTGGCTCATCCGTGTACGTATAAGGTACTTTTTCCATAGAAGTCACTTCGCCACCGTTAAAGGTAAATTTCTGTCCTACCGGCGTGAACAGTAAATTGAAATCGGAAAAAGAATATAATGTCTCATTGGTTATAGTTATAACTTTGGAGTACGTGTTCGTCGCACCGTGATTGTCAGTAACGGTGAGTGTCACTGTTTTGGGACCAGGTTCAAAGAAGGCCAGCGAATTGTTCTCCCAAACCGTTTTTTTAATGCTGTTTTCATCATCTGTACTCTGGTCAATATACGTTATTTTTTCGCCCATTTTATATTGTTCCTTGTCGGTTGTGAACATGGCTACAGGAGGAAGATTAGGACTCAGAACTTGAATCGTAATCGAATAGGGATCGCTCCATTGGCCGCTTGAATCCTGAACTTGATATGAAATCGTATATGTACCCGCTTGATCAAACGATTCCTGACGACTTGTCCAGCGTTCGTCAACGATCTTCAGTCCATTTGGAGAAACGTAAGAAGTTATATAGTCCACCTTATCGCCCGCAAAAATTTCCTTTTGTGAAACCAAAAAGCTTGCAGCGGGTTTAGTATTTAGATTCAGCACAACCGTTTTAGCGGACTGATTCACTTTATAGGTGATGTTCAGAGCTTGAGTAATGGAAGTTAACGGCACCATGAACGTATTTTTTTGCTGATAAGCAGGGCCTTTCATCGTTCTGGACTCTCCATTTACGGTATAGACCGTGCTGTTAGTTTTGAATCGGAGCTCATTAGCACCACTGATGATGATGGTTTCCTTGGTTTTGTTATCGTATTTGACCCCGTATCCCACACGGTCCACGAGTGCGCGGATCGCAACATAGGATACACCGTTTTTGACAGTCATCGGCTGGCCAGCAAGATACGTTTTGCCATCCTGCTCCATTTTATTGCTATTCATGTACAACGTCAGATTCCCGCCTGATGCTACGGTAGAATCCCCCCCGATGGATGGCTGCTCTATTTGAGCAGGAGGAATTTGCGTATCAACACCCTCAGTGGTTCCTTCCTGGATCGTAGATCCCGTTTTGGTTTCGTTTGTAGTTGTTTCCTCCCCGCCAATGGCGGATTTGTCCACATCTGTTTTAGGTGTTGCCTCCGTGCCTGTTGAAGTTGTTGTTTCTTTTACTTTAGTGGACAGAGTACTGCTGGATGCGTTACTGCTACCCGTTTTCACTTCTTGCTCTGCAATTGGTTGCTCTTGCTTTAGCACCTCAACCGATTCTGTTGTGGCTGTATTTACTGACGCTGTGTCATCTTGCGGTGTTGATTGCGCACTCACAGAACCGACTGCAAATGCTTGAAAAACAGCTAAAGCGGTAAGAATGGACAATTTCTTCTTCAGATTCATGCTTTGTCTTTGGCTCCTTCTGCTCCCAAGTAATGTTTACCCACATAAAAAGTCATAGTATTAGACGCTAGTTTCAGGAAAAAGTTTCTAGCAAATTTGTAAATAGTGGATTTAGAGCATCTATTTTTCAATGGAGATGCTTATCACTTCATAATCAATGATAAAAAAAACAAAACCCACCGTTTAAAGCTAAATGCCCACGGTGGGTTTTGTATTAACACCTTTCGTCTGGTACTCGATCCGTTGAATAAGCCGTTTGCAAAGCCCTGCTCACAAGATGTCCCTAAGACACAAGGCTGCTTATCGAACCATCCAGCTACTGCTTAACCGACTTCAAGTGTCGTAATTGACCAGATAGTGATGAAGCTCTGTGTTATAGCAGCCGATACTATGCTCAATGAGTCTGCCTTCCCCGTCGAAAGAGTTACGCAGGCGTTTGAGCACATGTGTCCCTGGTGGGATCTCCAGCAAATGACACACCTCAGGAGTTGCCTTCTCTACAAAGAAACGGTCTTTGAAGTTTTCCAGCGCAATGTCGTTCTCCTCCAGTGAGTCATACAGCGACTGGATGTTTGTGACCATTTCTGCCGTACCTCCACCGGGCAATGCAGCTGCAGCCAAGAAGTGTATCAGATGAATATAAGGCTGTCCATTCAAAATATAGAGCCGTTCAATTCGCTGACAATACGGGCCGTAGCGGTCATATTCCTCCGTACCGGCATCATTCGAAATTAACCGGGATTTCAGCTGTTTCTTTTCCAGCTTGTGTCCCTCTTCTACGAGCAGCTCTGTAAACCGTTTGCCCTTAGAGAGCTTCTGATGGGAGGTATTGCGCATGACAATCGTTCCGATACCGCTTTTCTTCTGCACATAACCTTCCTGGGAAAGCTCCTGAACCGCGCCGCGGACTGTCATTTTACTGACACCAAATTCCTTCTCCAGCTGCGGTTCGGAGGGGATGATGCTCCCTAAAGGATATACGCCATGCAAAATCCGGTCTTTGAGAATTTTCTGGATTTGCTGATATAAAGGGCCTTGCTTGCGTTTCAAAGACACTCGTTGTTCACTACCTTTCAACATCTAAGGTATGGTCCGACAGCGCTCGGAGCACCTCGATCTCGGTAAAAAGCGCTGTATCACCTTGAGTGGTATGAGCCAGCATCGCTGCTGCCGCTGCCATATTAACTGTCTGCTGCTGCGGATATTGCTGCAATTCCCCATGAATGATGGCGCTGGCAAAGGCATCACCGGCACCGATTCGGTCATACACCGGGAAAGTCAGCTTGCGAGAAAACAGAAACGTACCTTGATGATAGATATATCCTGTCAGGGAATGCGTATGGTCAGCGTTAATCTCACGGTGGGTTCCCGCTGCCGTTCCGATTCCGAAGCGCTCAACCACTTCGGGAATCGCCTGCTTCAACTGTGTCATTCTATCATATTCTCCAGTTCCAAAGCCAAGGATAAACTGTCCGTCCTTCTCATTCATCAGCACCAGGTCCGTCAGCTCCAGCAGTTCCTCATAATGCGGGCGGGCCTTGGCATAGCCATCTGCTCCCCATAACGCAGGACGGTAATTGCAGTCAAAAACAACTTTGCCCCCGGTACTCTTCACTTCCGCAGCAAGCCTTTTCATTTGTTTACGCACACCATCATTCATAGCCAGCGTAATCCCGCATAAATGAAGAACGTCGATCCGGGAGGCAAGAGCAACCATATCGTAATTGCCTTCCTCCGCGGTATTGAAGCTGCTGCCCAGTCGATCTGTGTAAGTGACTCTGCCGGGTCGTGCTCCAAAGCCATTCTCCAGAAAGTACATGCCCAGCTGCTTGCCTCCCCGGCTAATTAGTGAGGTATCCACCCCAAGTTTACGCAAGTAAGCAATTGCCGCTTCGCCTACCGGTGTTTCCGGCAAGGTGGTAATAAGCGCACCGTTATGGCCGTACCCAGCCAGTGCTGCCGTTACATTAACCCCGCTGCCGGAAAAAGAATATTCCAGCCTGTTGCTCTGGACCAGGGTTTCATGGCCCGGGACCTGCAGCCGCATCATTACTTCACCGAAAGCCGCAATCCTATGCATACCGGTCCACCAGCGATTTCATCGTTTCAAGCAGTCTGACGACATCCTGGACGTTCGTGCTTCCCGTCTGCCGATCAATAATAGATGAATACACATGCGGGATAACCTGGGGCACCCCAGCCTGAAGTGCAATCTCCAAAATGGGTCCGAAGTTATCTAGGTCGATTCCGCCCGTAGGCTCCAGAGCAAACCCGGCTTCCCCGCAGGCCTTGGCAACCGCACGGTACTCCTCCTCCAATTTCAACCCCTCCATGGGATAATATTTCAGCGCATTGCCGCCCATGTCACGAACCAACGCAATGGCGGCTTGAACCGGAACAATAGCATACGGAGTGGTGCCTGCACTGACAGGGCCGGTCGATATATTCACATAGCCGGGTTGCCCGCATGGAGAAACCAAGCTGTTAATCCAGCTGTCCTTAGCTCCCAGATTGGCGCGGGTCGCCCCCACTGCTGGAAATACCTGATTAATATGGCTTCCCGGGTAACTTCCGGCAATCTCCGCCACAACTGCCGCCTGTCGGTTATCTCCGGCACCCAGTCCGATGGATACAGCGTCCTCGATCGTCTGACCGTATAGAGTCATCGCGGCTGCCGCTTCCTCCGCCGTAGCATAATTTTTGGAAAGCACACCTACCAAAACATATCCTTCCGCAGCCTCGTACACTTCCTTCGCGTTCTCGATACTGCCCGCCAGTACATTAAGTGCGGCTCTGTTCTTATATAGACGCTGCAGAATATTACTCATTCTTGTTTCCCCCCACGATTTCATGTATTCTGCTGACGATGACCTGAAGATCATCACCTTGAAGCGACCTTGGATCAATATCGAAATACCCCTGCTTAACCCCATAATCCCTGGTGTATACGGCAATTACGCCTTCACGCAGCCGATCATTGACATGCCTCGCATCCACTCCTGCAACAGAGGAATCAATCTGGATGCGCCCACGAAAAATCGCTCTGCCCGCTTCATCCTGCACGATGCGGATGGAAACTCCAGGAAGCCCCTCAAGCGGCTGAAGTGCCTCCAGCGCCTGCCTCTCCCGTTCGCTGTTGTCGGCTTTGTCCTGGTATTCATCCAAAGCCTGAAGCAGCCCGAAGGTAGTCTCTTTACCCACCTTCATGCTGCGACCGATCCCGTGCAGATGTACCTTTAACCACTCGACATATTTCATTTTGCCAGCGACAATGCCTGAGGTAGGGCCTTCAATAGCTTTTGATCCACTGTAAATCGCCAGATCCGAATACTTAACATATTTGCGCAGATCCTCTTCCGCAGCCGCATCGACGATCAGTGGCACCCCTCTGCGCACTGCAACTTCCCACGCCTCCTCTACAGAAATCATGTTCTTCTGGACGGCGTGGTGGGATTTGACATAAAGAATGGCTGCGGTGCGTTCACCAATCGCCTGTTCAATATGCTCCTTGCGGCCTTCATTGGCATATCCAACTTCCACCACTCTGCCTCCGCCAAGGAATACCATGGTTTCGACCGGAGCTCCATACTGCACGTTATGGCCCTTCAGCATAATAATCTCATTTTTCAATATCGGCTCCTGATGCAGGCGAAGGCTGAGTCGCGGATCTCCGGAAGTCACAAAGGCTGCCACCGACAGCGCAATGCCGCTGGATGCTGAGTTCACGACAACCGCCCCTTCCGAGCCAAGCAGTCGTGCAATATATTCTCCGGATTTGTCCACAAGATCCGCAATTTCCACGTACTGCTGTCCGCCCTGCTTCATCGCCTCCATAACCGAATCTGTTGGTGCGGAAACGCCAAGGATGCTCATTCTTCCACTGGCATTAATAACCCGTTTCAATCCATATCTAGCCTGTAATGAATGACCCATTCGTAAAGACTCCTTTAGCCTCAATATAGTACTGCGCTACCCGAACATCGCCTTCCGAGTCCTTAAGCTGCTTCTCGCCTGCTTCCAGTGCAAACAAAGTCAGGTTGGCTTGCTGTCCCACCCTTATCTGTCCAAGCTCCGGCTTGCCGAGCCACCCCGCTGCGCTGCTTGTGACAGCTTGGATGACCTCTTCCAGGCTATAGCCGAGAATCAAAAATTTCGTCAGCACATTTGACATATTGTACACCGGTCCGTTCAGACGGTTGCCCCGATAGATATCCGTGCTGATGGTATTCAGCGCAATGCCTGCCGCCTTGGCCTGTTCTGCAATCTGGAAGGAGAAGCTCGCCGTGCCATGCCCCACATCCAAATGAACTCCTCGGGCAGCTGCATCCAGCAACCCTTGCAGGGGTGTGCCGTCCGCGTGGAACAGATTGTTGGACTTGCCGTTAAGGTAATGGGTGATTACATCACCCGGTTGCAGCAGCTCCAGCACCTCGGATATCGCGGGCGGAGCGGAGCCAATATGCACCATGAGCGGAAGCTTCGTTTCTTCCGACATTGTGCGTGCCAGCTTGAGCGGCTGTATACCGCTGTCTTTGACAACACTCTGGCTGATGCGGGCTTTCAGACCGACGATGAATTCAGGATAGGTTGCTGCCGCTTCCAGAACCTTCTCCCGGTCAATCCATTCCAGCTGAGACAATTCATCTGTCCGTTCAAGCCCGATTCTTGAAATATTTAGTAAAGCAAACACTCGGGTATCAGCCTTCAGACTCGCGGTATACAAAACTCCTATTCGGTCTGCACCACAGCTTCCGGCATCCACCAGCGTCGTTACTCCCTGCTTTACTCCAATTTCGTCGATATCATCGCCATAGGGATCGAGCTCCGGTACGGCGTGCACATGCAGATCAATCCATCCGCTGGACACATATAGCCCCGTACAGTCTAGCCCACTCTCTCC
This sequence comes from Paenibacillus sp. 11B, assembly GCF_030487755.1. Lineage (NCBI taxonomy): Bacteria > Bacillati > Bacillota > Bacilli > Caryophanales > Paenibacillaceae > Paenibacillus > Paenibacillus sp. 11B. Next base: position 85,120 of record NZ_JAUKNS010000001.1, read on the forward strand.
TTCCGCCTGGGCTGCCGGTGTAATGGCGGTGATAATCCCATCCTGAATGGCTATATCCATTATTCGCCCATCCACAAGCTGCAAATTGCGCAGCACATTCTCTGTGCCCACTCATCCCATCTCCTTCTTTAACCCCTGTATACAGAAAAAATTCAAAAAAAATGATAAGTGTCTTGGAAGCAGAACACCCCTAAATTGAATAATAAACTTGGTGAGCTGCTCCACTTTAAAGATTATAATGTTATAATGTTTATATTAGCACGGTGTAATCTAGAAGAGAACAGTGATTTATAATCCCAAGATGTATATAAATGAAAGAATCCAATCTTACCGGGGTCATGGATTCGATTTTGAGTGATTTCAAGGGCAGCATGAGTTGTAATTCTATGTAAATCTCCAGATGATTCCTAGACCAAAAACGTAAGACAATAGTCAAAAAACAATAGGTTTCCGTATTTTTATTTCGATTTTCCATTGTGATGATCTAATAGATGTATATTTATTTTAGTGTTAATAGTACAATTATCCGGATATACAGTAATAGAGGATTTCTATTATTATAAATTGGGGATTAACTTATGGAGGATGCTACTTAATGAACGACAAAACGGAAGACCGTAGTGATCAATCAGAGTCTTACGACTGCACGGTTCGATCCGTACGAGCCGACGCAAAGCGCAACATTCATGCTTTGCTCCAGGCCGCGATGACTGTATTCGCAACTTCAGGAGTAGACGCTCCAATTCGGGAGATTGCGGAGAAGGCTGGCGTTGGCGTCGGCACGGTATATCGCCATTTTCCACAACGTTCGGATCTCATAGAGGCTGTCTTCCGACAGGAGATTGATGCTTGCGCAGATGCTGCTGAAGATTTAGCTGCTAAATATGAACCAGTTGAAGCATTAGAGCAGTGGATGCTGCGCTATTTGGACTTCATAGCGACCAAACGCGGACTCGCGGCGGCCCTACATTCAAAGGATCCGGCATACGAGACTTTGCCTGTCTGTTTTGTAGAGGAACTAAGTCCAGCTCTTAAAATCTTGCTTGAAACGGCGACCACTGCTGGTAAAATACGTGCCGATGTCGAACCAGACGAATTGCTGTGGGCCGTTGCGAGCCTCTGCACGGCGGTAGACAACGGAGATACGGTACATGTGCAACATATCATTTCTCTGCTCGTAGATGGGTTGCGCTATCGTGCGAACCGCTAACATCTCCAAGTGCTCAAGTTCATCTACGCAGCAAGACCATCAGAATATCGACAGTGCGCTCCCTCACCGGCTGATGCCGAGAAGGGAGCGCATTTTGCATTTCCTAGAGCTTCACTTGGATTCAAGTCGACCAACAGGACTGGCACTTTCCGACAAAGTCTTGTGTATTGCTGACCAGCTGGCATGATCAATATCGAGTGCATGGCGAAGGTAAGCCCACGTGACTCGCTGGATCAAGGCGACTTGTTCTGGATTTTCATCTGTTGTTTCCCTGACCTCATAACCTGGGATTCCACCAAGTGAGTGTTCTGCACCGAAGAGGGTGAGCAGGCTCTCGGCTCCCGGGCTTAAGAAGTAAGGATCGGCCATCCATTCTGGGCCGCGGACAGTCAACTGATACTTTTGCGGGACGTAGTCCTGGTCCCCAACAATTACAAGGCTGGGTGTAGTCATGTGTGCGAAGCTCACGTTCAGATGCGGCATATTCTCGGCTGCAAACGGTGTCAGGCTGTCTCCACCTTGCCCAGCGGTGGCAAACAGCACGCCTGCTTTGATGCGCGAGTCGGATAGGTCCTCTTCCTGCTTGGTCTCCGGGTTGAAAACTCGCAAACCCAGAAGATTGCCCGCCGTTTGGCCGCCGAAGGAGTGTCCGGCTGCGGCGATGCGGCTTCGGTCAAGGCGCCCGCTCAGGCCAGGAACAGCAGCTTCTAGAAAATCAAGCTGATCGAGGATGAGCTTCATGTCTTCAACTCTGGAACGCCAGATCCGAGGTGTGCGGGGGTCGTCCTTGGGGAGATTCACGGTCCTTGAGTCGAGATGGGTGGGTTGTATGACCACAAAACCGTGTGCAGCCCAGAAATCAACCAGCGGGCCGTAACCCTCCAATGACGAGCCAGAGCCATGTGAAAAAACAATGATTGGTAAGTTTCCACCAGTCGTCGGCGCGGATACTCTCACTCTCAGATCTTCCCCACGCCAAGGGGCTGATAGCACGATCTGTTTCACTGAAACGATTGGAGAGGATGTATTATTCATAATTTCCATAATAAATGTTCCTGCCCTTCTTTAAGAGATATAAGATTTGTGTTTGCCGCCGCCTATCATGTACCAAAGATAAGATGAGTTAAGCGGAACGGTGTTCCTATTATATACGGAACGTAGTTCCGTTTGCAATGTATTTTAAATTATTGCCCATTTTGATCCGCTAACACTTCAAACTTATTGGTAAATTTAGCGTCACTTTCATCTTGCCCCATTAAAATCAATCATGCTCTTGTCCCCAGACCTTGAAACATAAAGGGCCCCCAAAATTGGGGGCCCTTTCCCTAACCATGATGCTAAATCTCCAACCAAAACGTAGATGGATATTTGTTTATCTTGAAACCGACATTATGATCTTCTGAGTGTCGCTTAAAGAAACAAACCAGTTTTGTAGAATAATATTATGGTGTAAAATGATCTGTTCTGCACTTAATAAGGAAGACTCCGCGGTACTGTGGGCATCTTCTACTAGAATAACGTCATATCCCAAGCTAAATGCTCTTCTACATGTCGCATCAACACATATCTCCGTCTGAATTCCCGCGACAATCAGTCGATTAACGCCTAAATGATTTAAATGTGATTCAAGGTTGGTACCTTGAAATGAATCCGGAAAGTCCTTTTCAATTTTTACATCTTCAACTAACAAGGGTAAGTCGGGGTGAAGAGTCCAGCCTGAAGACGTTTTTGAGGTAATTGTCCCTAATTTCCCATTATGCTGCGTAAGTATAACTGGAATCTTACTTATGTGGGCCCAAGTAATAAGCTGCTTGATATTGGTTAATAATTTTTCACTGTTATGAATAAAGAGAGGGTTCTTAAAAGATCCGGTTTGCACATCTATAATCAATAAAGCTGGCTTATGGATCATAATTATCCCTCCTCTCCTCTTCTTCTTCATTAATTTCTAGAGGTTAGAATTTCCTGTAACCATAATTATATTCATCATTTTTTCCAACTTTACAGATATTAGAGAAAGTTCTTGCCCTCCGTTTGGGACAAGAGCTTTTTTCTGAACAAAAAGCAAATGTTGCTTGGGACGCTACGTCACAATCTATAATGAAAAAAATGTGATAAAAGGAGCTTTATATTATGACTGAAACCAAGGCAAAGGAACCGTACAAAATACTGTTGAGAGTATCACTAACGCTAACAACATTTCTTTTTATTGGATTGGTTCTTATTTGGATAGTTAAACGGGGAGAAATGTTACCATTTATAGCTTCCTTATTTATACCAAATGAGATTAGTATTTTATCCGCAATACTCATTGGTCTTATTTCCAGTTTGTTTATAACGACTATTGTTCTAGTTACATTCATTAAAACAAGAACAGAACTACCCCAAACCGAGGGATCAGATATGGTTAAAAAAATAATGATTAGACCAAGTGGTATAGCTGTATCTGCAATAGGCGGTGGTTTTTTTGAAGAATTCTTTTTTAGAGGCGTGCTCATTGGTTTATTTATTGGATACTCTTTAATAGTGGATTGGCTCGTTATTTTAATAAGCACTTTTCTATTTTGGGTAATACATGTTCCCCAATATAAAGGAGCCGTCGGCATCCTCACAGGTGTGTTTGTAAATGGTTTGATTTTTGCACTACTTTTTTATTTTACCGGGTCGTTAATTCCATCCATGCTTGCCCATGGGATTTATAATACTTCTATTGGAATTATTTTGGCGAAAAAATACAAGAAATGATTTTTTGAAAAGAGGAATGATATGAAATTAACAGTGAGTAAATTTGCAAAGCTGGCTGACACTACGGTTCGTACATTACGACATTATCGACAACTTGGAATATTAGTACCCACACAAAAAAATGAAAATGACCATTATATCTATGTAAACGAGGATTTTAAAAGGCTTCATGAAATCCAATTATTACAAAGTTTAGGTCTTTCTTTGAACGAAATTAAAGTCTGTTTTGAAAATCCGAAATATTCTTTCAAAGAAATAATCAGAGTTCAAGAACAATCACTTCAACAAAGAAGAGAAGCAATTGATTATTCTTTAGCTTTAATTAAACGAATACAATTGTTAACCGAGCAAGATCAACTCTTAGAATCAAACTCAGAAATACTCATGCTCCTTATGAATTCCATGCGTGTTGAGAAGGCTCAAAAAAAGCTGCTTCAAAAGTATGTCTCTATGGATATTATTGATCAGGTGTTTCCAGAGGATATCTCTAAGCAAACGTACTTGGATGGACAACTATATAATTTGTTATTGCTTGTCCATCGAGCTATCGTGAACGATCTTAAACCAGATTATCCCTGCTTCCAGCAGCAGCTGCAAGACATAGTTGCAAATACTCCATTAAATAATCTGATTTTCTATAACGGGGTACATAACGAAGAACTGTATAAAAACGTAAAAGCCTATGAGTCGTTAGTGCCTAAGCATACCATGGATTTTTTAAAAGAAGCATTTGAGGTATTCAATACGAATTCTTCTCTAAAGGATTGAACCAATTCCCTTCTTCTTCCCGATCCAGTATGAGTCCTTGTACTTATTGAATTTTTATCCATAAAAGAAAAATATATGATATATTTGACAAGCAACTAAAACATATTCGGGAAAAGAGGATGTTATATGAAAAAAGTCTTTTTATCTTGTCTTGCCATACTCATGTTTTTGATTCCATTTTCCCCTGTGACTTCCGCTGCGAGTGGAGATCGGCTGATTTATGACACAATGTATAATGTCGCTGGTGGAGGGTTAGTGTCAAACAATAACAGATTTTCGTTTCAATTTGATAACTGGGGCGATGCGCAAATCTGGGACGTCAAGACACGCACGATGATATGGAACTCCAAGACTAAAGACACGAGAATACATAAACTCCAGATTAATTATTTCAGCGGTAAGTTGGTCATATCAGATCCGCAAAACACACCTTATTGGACATCGGATAACTTGGCGTGGGCTAAGGCATGGTATGGAGCAGACAATGTGCCAGCCAATCTTAGAGGTAATGTGTTGATCATGCAAACTGACGGCAATCTGGTACTGTACAACAATGAAAATCCGGCCTTGGGCTGGTATCCTGTCTGGGCTTCCAATACAGGTGGACATTAGACACCATAAACAGGCCTTGCAAGTGGATTCAAGCTCTCATCCGTTATTATGATGTAATGTGATTTTCTTAAAAAGTTGTTGTACACCAAAAGATCTCTTCACTAGTGAAGAGATCTTTTGGTATTTCCCATATAAAAACCGATGGAATCGGCAATCGATATGGCCATTTTGAGTGGCATCACTCTTTTGTTTTCGATAAAGTCGTAAACTCGTTCCGGTTGATTTATTTGTGCAATATGATGTTGCCCGTGCCAGACATATCTTTGTATTGCAACTTCTAAGCTCATGATTCCATAAGTAGACTTAGAACTGTAAAAGACCATAGTTTGCCGTTGTTTATGCGGCGCCAGGGTCTTTTACAGTTTGTTATTCGTTAGGCATTTCGTTAAAGAAAGCTACATCATCAACTGCCAACCTCACCGTCGGATGACCGGGCTTCGCCGCCTTGCCAATGGCGATTAACATAATCGGAATGTAGCGTTCTGATATGTGGAAAGCTTCCTTGAGCTTTGGTTTGTCGTAGCCGCCCATCGATACCGTGTCGTAGCCTTTAGCACGGGCGACAAGCATGAGCTGCATCGATACTAGCCCCCCGTCGGTATACACTTTTTCGTGGATAGCCTCGGGTGGCATGCTCGAATACATCCCAGTATAGCGTTCCACGAACGATTTAGCTGTTTCTGCAGGCATGTAACCCGCTTCGACAGCCATTCCATAGATTTTCTCGGCCAATGTATAACACTCCAAATCTCCGAGTACCGCAATAACTGCCGAAGCCTCGACGACTTGCTGTTGATTGAATGCGATTGGAAGCAGCTTCTGCTTCAGCTCCGGCGAATCGATAACGAGAAAACGCCATGGCTGCAGATTAGCGGCTGAAGGAGCCAACGTGGCTTGTCGCAATATGTCGGTCAATTCCTCCCGCGAAATCTTGGCTTCGGCATTATAACTACGAACCGAACGGCGTTCTCCAATAACATCAAAAAAAAGTTGGTGCCCCATTGTTACAAATGGTTGTGAAACCGGCATGTTTCTTTCCTCCCTTTTGAAAAGCAGCATTCTTTATTTTCTTTCAATACAACATAAGTAGTTTGAACAACACTTGTTGTATTTATATGGTATAATACCAACCGAATGGTACGCAATCATCAATAAACATAAACCGTTGGATAGACAACACTACTTCTATAATGTCGTATTATTAGGGGAGATCTTAACGATGACAATTAAAAAAAATGATGCTGATCCTCGTGTGAAACGTACACGGCGACTCCTTCAGGACGCTTTTGCTTCATTAACTCAAGAAAAAGATTTTGAATCGATAACCGTTAGGGATATTGCAGAGCGTGCAACGGTTAACAGAGCGACTTTTTATGCGCACTTTGTCGATAAATTTGAGATTCTGGAAGCAAAATTAATGGAATCATTCATGACAATCATAAATCGAAGATTAACCGGTCACGAAGTATTAAATGAAGAAACCATTCAGAGTGTTTTTCTGGGTGTGTGCGATTTTCACGAGGGTTTAAGCACGATGTGCAAAAGAAGGTATACATCGCTTGGATCTGTATTCGAAATTCAAATAAAGGAAAAAATCCAATCGATTCTCCTATCCTTTATAGATAAAGACAAGATGCTATCAAGTCCAAACGCGTACTTATTAATAAATACATCTTCTATCATGTTAAGTTGGGGGATGTATGGGGCCGCTTACGTTTGGAACAATGAAGGGTGTCAATTAAGTGCGGAAGCATTCGTTAAACAGACAATGCCCTTAATGATGAACGGAGCCAAAGAACTCCTCGGGTAGCACCTGGGATACATTTTTAAGGGACAACTTGCTTCTCCTCAAATGCTTACCCATTTAATGCAACTAACAAAAAAAAGCCCCTATTAAAAATACATAGTAGGCTGGTTTGTAACATTCCAAACGTTGCTCGGTCTGCTATGCTTCATTTGAGTCTGTCGATTACCCACGTCCGCCGTGAAAGGAAGGATATTTTGTCATGCCTCCATCAACGAACAGGGTAATACCTGTCACATAGCTGGATTCCGAAGAAGAGAGCCATACGGCAGCCGCTGCAATTTCTTCCGGCTTTCCGATATAACCGAGCGGCACCAGATCCTCAACCGATGTTCGCAGTTTGGGATTGGCGAATTTAACTGCGTTAATGGGCGTGTTAATTGCACCCGGAGCGATGCTGTTCACACGAATGCCCTTTGGCGCAAACTCCAGAGCTAGCGTCTCAGTCATCATCTTGACCCCGCCCTTGCTCGCGGCATAATGAAGGAAATGCGGCCATGGGATAACTTCATGTACACTGGAAATATTGATGATTCGGCCATTGATATCATGCTCCAGCATGTAATTCACGGCCTCCTTTGAACCGAGGAACGCTCCGGTTAGATTCACATCAATGACCCGTTTCCAGTCTTTCAAACTCAGCTCCTCTGACGGAACCTCGTTCTCAATGCCGGCATTGTTGATCATAATATCCAGGGAGCCAAAATGTTCATGCGCCGCCTGTACCAGCTCCTTTACGTCCTCTTCTTTGGAGACATCTCCCTTTACACCAATAGCCTGCCCACCGTACGATTTGATTTCTTGACATCAAATCACCGGATCTGTTGCCAGCGTACCGCGTACAATCGTAATTGTGATCCCAACAAGAGCCAGCGGTAATTGTACAGAAACGGTCCCTTTTAATTGAACTCTAGCGTTAGCTCGCTGTACATGGATGAAGCAAAATGCCGAAACGCTAATATGAAAAGGGGCTTCTCAAAAGCCCCTTTGATTAGACAGTTTCTTAACTGTTTCTTAGTGGTCCAGGAATACAAGCTGAATGAAGAACAATACGGCAAAAATGTAGAATATCGGATGAACATCCTTACCCTTTCCGCGAAGCAGCTTGAGTACCGGATAGAAAATGAAGCCTACGCCAATGCCTGTAGCAATGCTGTGCGTCAATGGAGTAAGAATGATAATCAGGAAAGCAGGAAATGTTTCTTCGAGATCCTTCCAATTGATTTTGCTGATCACACTAATCATAAAGTAGCCAACAATAATCAGAGCTGGTGAAGTAATCGCCGGGATACCTGATATCACACTTACGATAGGTGTAAAGAACAAAGTAAGAGCAAGCAGAACACTTACCGTTACTGCCGTCAGTCCTGTTCTTCCTCCTGCAGCCACTCCTGTGCTGGACTCGATATAAGCCGATGTTGGGCTCGTTCCAAGCAAAGCGCCTGTGGTAGTCCCTACGGCATCAGCTAATAGGGCGCCGCGTGAGCGCGGAAATTTGCCTTCCTTCAGCAGACCTGCTTGTTCAGCAACTCCGAGCATCGTCCCCGTTGTATCAAACAGCGTGATTAACAGGAAGGTAAATATGATGGTATACAAGCCATTAGAGAATACACCTGACAAATCTAGTTGGAAAGCCGTTGTCGTGAGGCCTTGCGGCATGGATACAATCGATTCCGGCATTTGAAACAGTCCCATAATCCAGGCAAGTATCGCTGTGACCACCATTCCGATAAACAGATAACCTTTAACATTGTACGCCATAAGCACTACAGTGATAATCAATCCGATAATGGTCAGGTAAGTCATTGGCTCTGCCAAGTTCCCAATCGTAATCAAATTTGATTCTGAATCAGCAATAATTCCTGAATTTTGCAGGCCTACCGTTGTAATAAACAATCCGATTCCTGCTGTTATCGCGTGTTTAAGGCTCGCAGGAATGGCATCAAGCAGCATGTAACGGAATGAGGTAAGCGATAAAATAATAAACAAGAGCCCTGCTATAAATACCGCTCCCAGTGCAACCTGCCAAGACACGCCATATCCGGCAACTACACTATAGGCGAAAAATGCATTCAGACCCATACCAGGCGCGATAACAATCGGATAATTGGACCCTATTCCCATAATTAGCGTCGCCACAATACTCGCCAACACCGTAGCAATGAATACTCCATTAAAGTCCATCCCCGTACTGCTGAGTATTCCTGGGTTTACGATAACTATGTATACCATCGTGAAGAATGTTGTGATTCCTGCGATGATCTCAGTTGAAACGGTCGTGCCTCTTTCTTTTAGTTTGAACCAGTTGTCCATGATAAAGCCAGCCTCCAACTTTCAATTTATTCACCCAAGCCAAAAACAAAAAAATCCTAATCATCGTAATAGGATTGTAATATTACCGCTCCTATATTCGTCATTAGGATTAAAAACTGAGATTCTAAACCAATGAAAAAGATACTCATTCTGTTTTAACCTGATGCCCCTTTCGAATTTTAATAAAAACAACACTCCTTGTCAACGAATTAACGTATTGTTCACAGTTATTTACGAACTATATTGAAATGAAATGGAGTATTCATTCGTTTTTGTCTTCATTTCGATTTTTCTCAAATTGTTCTTCTATATAAATTGAACTAAAGAATATTTACATATGCCACTCCGATGACAGAACAACCTTCCGATCCGCTGTTAAGCTTCCGATGTAGCTTTCTTTCAGAAAGCTTTTAGCTCCGCTTCTTCACGTTATTTCTGTCCTCTCCGTTATCGTGTAAATGTTTAGTTCAATTTATATAGATGTTCAGCGTATCTAAAAAGTCGATTTTTCTAGTTGATCTTAAATAAATGCCTGAGCTTTGTATGTAAAAAAACCTCTAAATCATTGAAGAAGTCTTCAACATTCAGAGGTTTATTTCGATTCGGAAATCTGTTTTCAGATCAAATTATGTTTTTTCGACCCAAATTAATGTGCAGTATAACCTCCATCAACAAGCAAGGTCGTACCATTCACGAAACTAGCATCATCGCTGGCCAGGAACAACACAGCTTTTGCTACTTCTTCTGGACGTCCAAGTCTGCCCTGCGGATGAAGTGAAGTTAAATATTGTTTACTTTTTTCATCTACGTTTTTCAATAAAGGAGTTTCAATGTATCCAGGACATACCGCGTTGACACGTATTCCCTCTTTTGCATAAGCAGTACATAAATTCTGAGTTAACAGCTTAACGCCACCTTTTGCCGAGGCATACGCTGTGGTTTTAGGCAACGCAACAAAGCTGTGAATTGAACCAGCGTTCACAATAACTCCGCCATTTCCTTGCTTAAGGAACTGTTCGATTGCATATTTATCGGAAAGAAATACGCCTGACAAGTTAATATCAATCGTACGTTTCCATTTATCATAGGATAATGCATCAGCGGTATCGTCATCGGCAACCCCCGCATTTGCATACATAATATCCAGTTTACCGTATTTCTCAACAGTTTCATTAATCATGTGCTTAATATCTTCTTCTTTAGTAACGTCTGTTTTGATGAATACCGTATCATGACCTTCCCCATTGAGTTCGGCAGCTAGTTCCTTACCATGATCAGAAAAGTCAGCAATGACGACTCTTGCTCCTTCTTGTGCGAAAAGACGAACGGTGGCTTCACCAATTCCACTGGCCCCACCTGTGACAATAGCAACTTTATCTTTTAATTTCATACGATTCAACCGCTCCATTCATCATTAGTTAAGTTTATATACATATTTTGTCCATTCATTACCATCTTATAAATCCTAATCGGACTCAAAAGATTCAAGACCTTGTACTCTTCAATCTTACTCTTTTAATTTTGAAATACTATCCTATAAAGTTCTGTGTAATAATGGATTGTATACCCCCCGTTTGTAGGGTATTTTATTTTGAAGGGAACGGCTTATTATGACACAATCTTTTCACCCATATGCTGAAATGACTTTTCAGGAATTTGTATTGTTTTTCAGAACGCATAGCAAACAGCTCGAAGAAAATACAAACATTTACTTGATCTCGGAAATTAACATCTCTGAAACACATCGGATCGAAACGGAAGCGCTGATGAAATCCTTCTTTCGCATATTTACTTATTCAGATATTGATAATATGGATCATCACTACTCTTCTTATTTGGACACCTGGGTTCAATCTCAGCTATCCATGTTAAATATGGCAAGCTTAAATTGGCTTCAAATTATTTTTGAAAAAGCTTTGCTGACACTATTGATTCAATTGAAACATCAGCGGATGATGGACCCTCTCATGTCCCTTTTATCTGTTTTTTCTTATCTATTACATAGCTTTCACAAGTGGGCAGATACCGGGTCTATTCATCATGATGCGGATGAAAATGACGAATTGAAGAAGCTCCGTCTTCTGGACCAATTAAACAAAATCCTAGTCAGTTCTTCCGGAGTTTCGGATCTAGCCTTTATCCTAAAAAAATGTGAGAAGTATTTTAATTATAAACGCTGCGTTTTCTATGCCTATGTACCTTGGTCCAACCAGTTCTATGGTGTCATCGGGGAAGAGCTTCCAAAGGTTCAGAGTATGAAGGGACAATTGACCGAGCAAAATGTAATCTTCAACTCCAAAAGACCGATCTATTTGAAAAATCCAAAGCCTTATCTAAGGGACGAGCATATCGAGTTATTTCACTTGTCTTCCATCATATTTGTACCGATTGCTCATGAGCATCAATTGTATGGCTGGGTTACTTTTGACCAAATGGGAGATTCATTTGACTGCACGAAGGGTGAACTGGAGTTGCTTGAAGAAGTGGGAAAGCGAATTGGGTTGTTTTTATCCAGGAAAGAAAAGGAAAACACCGCGAAAACGATGGCCATTCTGTTAACAGAAAGGGAGTCTACCGTTCTCAAACTTCTGGCAGAAGGATACGATAACAAGAAAATCGCTTCCTTGTTGTTCCTAAGTGAGTATACAGTGAGAGATTACGTAAGCAGCTTGATGATCAAGCTGCGTGCCAAAAACCGGACACAGGTCGTTGCCTCTGCTTTCCGTTGGGGTTTATTGAGTTAGTACATTGTGTTTGAATTCAATTCGTTAAAATAAAAGATCACCAACTTTTGTATCATGTTGATGATCTTTTATTTACTACTTTCACGTGCTTTATACCGTGCGATTTCTGGAAGCGCCCAAGCCGGACAGGAGCAGCAGAGCGCTAACGACAAGCAGCAGCAATAGCGGAGGGTTCCAGCTTGCTGTGATGTCATGAAGCAAACCGAACAAGATCGGTCCGGTTGCCGCCAGCAAATATCCAACGGATTGCGACATGCCTGACAAAGAAACTGTATCTTGGGCATCTTTCGTCCGTAAGCTTAAAAAGATCATGGCCAAGCTGAACGCACATCCCCCAGCAATTCCAAGTAAAACTGTCCATAATTAAATGAGAGCATTTCCCCCGAAGTAAAGGCCTCCCAATGAGACAAACAACAGGATAGTCATTATGATGACCAGTAAACGTTGGTTCTTCATGCGTCCCGCAACGATCGGCACGATGAACGCTACGGGCAGCGCAGCTGTTTGAAACAGTGATAACATCCAACCGGCGCTATCTTCACTCAAGCCTCGGCTTGTCATCATTTCAGGCAACCAAGCAACCAAAACATAGAATAAGAGAGACTGCATCCCCATAAAAATCGTAACCATCCATGCCAGAGGCGAACGCCACAGACTTCGCCGCTTGAGCACACCGCTTGTTGCCGCTATGGCAGACCCTCTACTCGCCCGAGCTTGAGGCAACCAGAATAGCGCGGCCAACAGAACGAGTACGCCCCAAATGGCGAGCGCGCCATTCCAGCCAAAACCGAGATCGCGGGCGACCGGAATACTGACACCGGATGCAATCGCCCCGGATAAATTCATCGACACGGAGTACACACCGGTCATGAGGCCGACTTGATGAGCAAAATTACGTTTGACCAGACTTGGAATGAGCACGTTGCATACCGCAATCGCCAGCCCAATCAAAGCAGTTCCTGCAAACAAAGACGCGGTTGCAGCCAACGAACGGATCGCAATACCCACCATGAGTAAAACAAGTGCATAAAGCAGGGTCCGTTCTACCCCAAAACGGCGTGCCAGAAGGGGCGCGAACGGTGAGAGCAGTGCAAAAGCAAGTAACGGCAGTGTGGTGAGAAGACCTGCTGTAGCATTCGACAGTCCGAGGGATTCACGAATCGAGCCAATCAATGGGCCTACCGATGTTAACGGCGACCGCATAATCATTGCAATTAGGACGATGCCAAGGATGATCGGCCAACCCAATGACAATGGCTTCTTCCTGATCGTTGACTTTGTATCGCTTAATACACTCATGGCTGCTCGTCTCCTTTGACCTCAAGAACAGCTTTCGATTCTGCAATATGACGGTGAACCGCTGCCACGGCACGATCGGCATCTTGATCAACAATCGCTTCAACCAGCTGCCGGTGCATCTCCTTGAAACTCGCGTCGATTTCATAACGAGTCAAGCTGATAATCGTATCTTGTGATGCGTCCGCGATATGGTTGTATAATTCGATCAAGATCTCATTATGAGACGCCGCGATGATGCCTTGGTGTAAACGGATATCCTCCGTTACCATTCCATCCATGTCACCGCGTGCTGCCGCCCCCTCCCAGCGTTCCAATTGGAGAAGAAGTTCGCGCGCCTCATCGCCCGTTCTGCGCTGTGCGGCAAGATGGGCTCCCTCGCGCTCAAGCGCATGCCGGACTTCCAATGTCTGCATCGTGTCGGAGCGCATGATTCGTTTATGTAGCACAACTCCCAGCACGCTTGAAGAGCAAACGTACGTCCCGTCCCCTTGCTTCGTCTTCAAGAGTCCTGCGTGGACCAACGCCCGAATGGCTTCCCTTAATGTATTACGACTAACATTCAATTCGACCATCAATTCCGGTTCAGCCGGAATACGTGTCCCGACAGCCCACTTGCCAGATTCGATCTGTCTTTCCATTTGCAAGGCGACTTGCTCGACCAGCGTCAGCCGATTTGTTTTCTGAAGCATAATTCAGTCCTCATTTCATCTATTTTATTTAAACGTAGGATGTTTGGTTAATAGGTACTTTAACACACTTATTTCCTCCAGACAACTCCTTCTCTAAAAAACTGCCTATAGTTAATCGGGACGAGAACTGTCCTGAACTTGGGAAGAAACTTGTTCCGCAAAGCAAAAAAGCCGCTAAAATAGCGACTCTCAATGGGTTACCAGGAACGATGTGTGCACCTCTTCTAGGTTTTTGACAAGAACATTAATCCGGATCAATCTCAACTTGTCTCTTCTCGCAAATCATGCTCCATGAAGAGAATGTCTCGTTTCATTTCCTTCATGCCCTGTCTTGAAATCCGGCCAGTCTCGAACATGGACTGGATGTTGTCTCTCTCCAGCTGAATTCCGACCCGTGCCAGCTCCTGCATCGATATGCCGAAGTCTTTTCGGGTGTCGGCATCCCGTTCATTTTTGGTCAGACCCAGCAGCATACGTTCATATTGCAGAATCAGCGAGCTGACCATCTCCATATCCCGCTCGCCTTCTGCGAGCAGGACATTTAGCTGCTTAATGACATAAGTAACATTTTGAATTCTAAGTCTGTTCAATTCCGCCCTTCTTTCTCGGAAACTTAACCGGAATTGCTGCAGCACTCCGAGCACCTCGTCCCAATGTTTTACCGGGAACAGCTCTTTTTTATAACTCGCATCTCTTGTATGCATAAACAAGAGTTGGTTAATTCGGTTAAGGTAACGGTACGCTGTGTACGGATTCACCTCTTTCTTTTCAAGTGCAAGCAGCGTATTCTCTCTTTCCCATTTCAGAACGGACAAGCCCAAGGATCGCTGTGCCTTATTTTTATTTTCATCTTTCTTAAGCGTTCGGATTCTGGAAGTATACGTATTGATGATCTGAGCGGTCGCAAGCCGGTTCTGGTCCGTGGTCAGTTCATTTAATCCGGTAACCACATTCCTCAGAATCTCAATTTTGGCCTGAATCTCATCCTCTTCCTGCTCCGTTTGTGTTTCTTTACCTAATATAAGCGGCAACAGATAGTTGGATGCCAGAAGCGTCCACAGGATAACGCCAGCCGCAAGGAAAATGATCAGATCCCTGGCCGGAAATGCAGTGCCATCATTAAGAAAAAACGGCAATGACAACGTACTCGCCAGTGTGATCGTTCCCCGGACTCCCGATAGGCTCAGGATAAGCGCATTCTTCAATCTATGCTTCCAAGGTTCGCTCTGTTTGGGTCCTTTAGAAATATCCATCAGAATAGCCCAGATGAGACGCAGCCCAAGTACAGCCAAAGTCAATACCAGTGTATACATAATGACTTTAAAATTCCCTATTTCCGGGTTACTCCAAATCCTCTGGATAATATCAGGAAGCTGTGTTCCAAGCAGCAGGAAAACCAGTCCGTTCAACACAAAGATAATGACCGACCAGGTGCTTTTGGATACAACACTCAGCTTGGCTACCTCGGGGTTCATTTTCTTGTAACCCAGAGAATGTGCAATCCCTGCGGCGACGACGGCGAGGATACCGTTGACTCCTAATTCCTCCGCTGCCATGAAAATCAAAAAGGGAGTCAAAATCTCAATCAGCATATGGAGCGTGACATTCTCCATCCCCAGTTTTCGTAACCACTTCACCACACCATATTTTACAAAGGTAAGCAGAAGGCCGAGTACAACACCCCCAAGTGAAATGGAGATAAAGCTGATACTGGCAGATTGGAGTGAGAACACACCAGTGACCATTGCGGCTACGGCAAATTGAAATGAGACCAGCCCCGATGCGTCATTTATTAAAGATTCTCCCTCAAGAATTTGCATCGTCTGATGGGGAATCTTCACTTTCTGCTCCAATGCACCCGCGGCCACAGCATCGGTAGGTGCTAGTGCAGCCGCCAATGCAAAGGCTGCCGCCAGCGGGATGACCGGAAGCAGCCAATTGAGGAAATAACCCATCACGGGGAGATCATGTTCAAGGCTGTCAAAGATGACGTTGAGTTTATTTTCGGAGATAGCATTACATCATTGAAGGAAGAAAATAATGGCGTTGAGGTAGCTTTCAAAGGAGGACAAAAGCGCTCGTATGACCTGGTATTCGGCTGTGATGGTATTCATTCGGCCGTCAGAAAATTGTACTTCGACGAGGAGGCGGAATTTTCGCATTTTCTTAAAACGTATTTCTCTATCACGATTGTGGATAAGTTGTTGATCAGGGAGAATACGACACAGATGTACAACGAGCCGGGTAAGG
The DNA here is from genome assembly GCF_030487755.1 of Paenibacillus sp. 11B. NCBI lineage: Bacteria > Bacillati > Bacillota > Bacilli > Caryophanales > Paenibacillaceae > Paenibacillus > Paenibacillus sp. 11B. The sequence continues at coordinate 101,554 of NZ_JAUKNS010000001.1, forward strand.
CGATCATGCTGAACACCTATAACAATAAAACCGATATTGTCCTCTGCTTTTCTTCGGAGAAGGAACTCCCCTACGAGTACCGAAATGCCGTCGTGGACAAAATTTTTATTGCTTCTTTATACTCACATTTCTGATTTTTATTATTGAATTAACATTATCTTGATCTACAATATATGGTAAATCTAAATCAAACTCTTTTAGTAGCATATGACTCTCTCCTTAAATCCCTTTCATGGGCGTTGCCTTTGGTGTTCTCCCTCTTATGAGTCAGATACTTCTTCCGTTTTTAACTCACTCTTTGCGATATCAATGAAGGCAGCCATTGATGGAGAAATCCATTTCTCACGATGCCAGAGCATCTGTGCGGAAAAGGATACATCCGATAAATCCCATGATAAAGCAACTAGTCTTCCCTCTCTTAATTCTTCCTTCAAAGCCCTCTCAGGTAACAGTGCAATACCAAGACCAGCCACAGCACATTGTTTAATTGCTTCTACACTATGAAACTCCAGTTCTGTCAAAGCATTGGCGCCTTTTTTTATTAAGGACTGGTGAAAATGAGTAAGATAAGGGCAATTTTTTTCACTCAACAAAAAGTGCTGTTTATGAAAGTCATCAATGCTCAATGAGGAGCGAGTTGCTAAAAGATGATCTGGAGAAACCACCATTTTAAAATACTCCTCTTTCAAAAATTCTGAATGAAGGTCTTTGGCTGCAACGAATTCATCCAATACAAATATCACATCTGCAAGCCTTTCTCTTAGGCTATTTCTAAGCTCTTGTCCTGACAAGGGACGAAACAAAAGACGAACGTCTGGAAAGTCTTTGCGGAAACGTTCAAGTGTTTCTTTCCTTTGATGCGAATGACTTGATTACCATGTTACGTACAGGAAGAAGTGGAGACATTAGCGATAATCCCGTCGATCGGTACAACTTCGAGCAGGCATTACGTAAAATCTCCTCTCCTGCACTCGTTATGCCGGGGGCAAATGATTTGTTTTTCACCCCAGAGGATTTATATAGTCTCATTGATTTTGATCAACAATTTCTTTAATACTTGCTTCTCCTCGTCGGTAAGGACTTGAACGATTTCTTCCTCCACCTTTTGAAAAGAGTCTTGAAAGTCTTCAATCAGTTCAACCGCTTTTGGCAATACGTATATATTTTTTTGCCGTTCATTATTGGCCGGGATTTTACGTTCGATGAACCCTTTTTGCTCTAGACCTTGAAGCATACTTGTAATGCTGGCCCGACTTAAATGAAACCGATCAGCAAGATCCATTTGGATAATATTTTTATTTTGGTTCTCGTTAATATAGTCAATTACTTTTCCTTGTTGAGCGTTTAACCCCAGCTCTTTTATACTCTCGTCTGCTCTTTTCTTTAACTTAAGACCGATAATCTGAAATAAATCTAGATAAGGTGTTTCCTTTCGGGATTTCATCATCGTCCCCCCTTTGATTGTTAGTTATCTAATTGTAAGTAAATAAACTATACAGCGATCCTATTCGCTTGTCAAAAAACATCAGTCTATTGACAGTTAGAAAACTAACAGTTAACATTCAAATTGTTCAAATACAACATTCAGGAGGAATTCAGATGGAGAAGTTAACTCAAACTGCTGCGTTAGAACAAGTTACGGCGATTACAAATGTACGAATCTTTGATGGAGAGCAAATCATTGCGCCTAGACATGTTGTTATTAAAGGGGAGTCTATTATTTCAGTCGGTGGCGACCTTCCAGCCAATGCAAGGATTATCGATGGAGAAAATGCGACTTTAATGCCTGGTCTGATTGATGCACACGTTCACACCTCGATCGGCGGATTACGAGATGCCCTAAAATTCGGCGTTACCACGGAACTCGAAATGAACGGCGATTTTACTCAAAGAGGGCGCGAAATCCAGTTAAAAAACGTGAATGACCTCGCAGATGTGCGTTCTGCTGGCACAGCGATCACGGCTCCGGGTGGTCACCCGGATGAATTACTACCGGATGGAGATGAAATACCGGAATTCGTATTAAAGGAATTAGCGAAGTTATCGGAGGCAGACCGGGAAGCCATGTTAGCCGCTTACGCTCACGATCATGAAGAAATACCGCAAGTGACAACGGTGGAAGAAGCGATTAAACATGTGCATACCCAAGTCGAGAATGGGGCCGACTATATTAAGATCATGATTGAAGAAGGAACGGTCATGGGTGCACCTGGCCTGCCAGTATTAAGCGACGAGATTCTAAAAACAGCCGTGACAGAAGCCCACAAGTTCGATAAGCTGGTCATCGCCCATGTCTTGACAGCTCTTTCATCTCAACAAGCCATCGATTTTGGAGTCGACGGTTTGGGCCACTTGTTTATTGACAGACCCGAGTACACCTCCGAGTTAGTGAAATCTATAGCGAGTTCAGGCGCATTTGTTACTCCGTGCTTGGTGTTGAATTCATCGATTATCGGAAATCCGGCATCCGAATTGGCGAATGATCCACGTGTTCATTCCAAATTAAGTTCAGATTGGATCGATATTTTGAACTCAAGCTTCAATACGTTCCCCCAAGGCAATATGGAGAACAGCTTTAAAAATGTGATGGATCTTCACCGTGCCGGAGTTGATATTTTGGTAGGGACGGATGTCGCGCCGGTTCCCGTACCAAATCTGGGCGGCCTTGCTCATGGAGCAAGTGTCCACCACGAAATGCAGCTGCTGGTGAAGGCCGGGTTCACTCCGATCGAAGCTCTGCAGTCGGCTACTTCGAAACCGGCCCGTTGCTTTGGTCTTCATGATCGCGGCCGCATTACCGAAGGTGCACGAGCAGATCTCATTCTCGTTGACGGTGATCCAACAACTACGATTTCGGATACCTTGTCGATCAAATCCGTATGGTTCAATGGATCGCACCAAGTAGGTTAATCAGACTCAATCTGCCTGTACAATAAAAACTAAAACTCCGTGCCAAAGCACGGAGTTTTAAAGTTTAAGCATCTTATTTCTCTGGATATGGATCAATCATGCGAATCGTGCCGTCCGGGTTGTACGTCAACTCGGCAAATTTTACGCAGCGCTTGTAATCAACTCCGCCGGAAAGGGAACAATCGTGATAGAACAAATACCACTTTTCCTTGAATTGTACAATTGAATGATGTGTTGTCCAGCCCATGACTGGCGGCAAAATGGTACCTTGGAACGTAAACGGACCCATGGGATTGTCACCGATGGCGTACACCAACTTGTGCGTCGTTCCTGTGGAATAGGACAAATAGTATTTTCCATTATATTTGTGCATCCATGGTCCTTCAAAATATCTGCGATTCTCGTCCCCAGCGGTCAACGGATTTCCTTCCTGATCCACGATGGATATCTCCAGCGCCTCCGAAGCCATTGAGAGCATATCTTCACTCAGCTTTGCAACTCTTGGGCCGATCGCCGGAGAACCCGGAGCAGGGCCCTCCGCATGTTCCACATAGCTTCCAGTCTGCCATTTTTCCAACTGTCCCCCCCACAGGCCACCAAAGAGCATATAGGCCTGCTGATCCTCGTCCACGAATACAGCGGGATCAATACTGAAGCTGCCCTGAATATATTGCTCCTCTGGCTTGAACGGTCCTGCTGGAGACGACGACGTAGCCACGCCGATGCGGAAAATGCCATCATGGTCCCGTGCCGGGAAAAACAAATAGTAGGTGCCTTTTCTGTATGCGGCATCCGGTGCCCACATCTGACTGGACGCCCAAGGGACATCCCTCACATGCAGCACCTCGCCATGATCCGTCACGGGTGAAGCCGTGTCCGCCATAGATAGCACATGATAATCCTCCATCTTGTACTGATCTCCATTGTCATTTACCGGACCGTCGTGATCCAGATCATGGGATGGGTAAATATAAATGCGACCCTCGAACACATGCGCTGAAGGATCAGCAGTGAATATATGCGTAACTATAGGTTGATGCGGTTTAGGTAATTCGGACATACAAATGTCTCCTTCCAAAAGATATGCACTCCCGAGTTTCTCTTCGAGACTGCTATGGATCAAACGAAACGGTATTGATCCGCTCCAGCTTACTTGGGTACAGTGATTCGCGCGACACGCTGATAGGCTTCCTTGGGGCGATGCAATTCATCGAACAGGAATGGCCAGTTTTTCCGTCCTCGGACTGGGAAATTGTCCAGCCATGTGTAATCGTCGGCAGCCCCCCAGAATGTTACAGCGCTAATATGTTCCTTATATTCGTGAAGCAGGCGGAAGATGGATTCATATCGCTCAGCTTGTAATTCTAGCATCTCTTGTGAAGGCTGAACTAGATCTGTCCGCCTGTCTTCAAAGCGAAATACCGATACATCCAGTTCGGTGAGCTGAAGCTGCAGGCCAAGCTGCGCATAACGCTCAATCGCGGTGCGCATATCATCCAGGGAAGGATCATACAGATTCCAGTGTGCCTGCAGGCCAACACCATGAATTGGCACGCCTTGATCGAGTAACGAACGAACAAGCCGAAAGATGCGTTCCCGCTTCTGCGGATTGGATTCGTTATAATCGTTATAGAACAAAAGCGCCTGTGGATCTGCCTCATGGGCGAATTCGAACGCTTTGGCAATAAAATCCTCCCCGGCGATATCCAACCATTTGGATGGCCGCAGGAGCGCGCTTTCGTCATCTGCATCATCGGAAATAACCTCGTTCACGACGTCCCATGCATAAATAACGTCCTTGTATCTGCCAACAACGGTCTGAATGTGCTCCTTCAATCGCTCCAGCAATACATCGCGCTCCACCAGTCCGCCAGTTTCATTCTCGAACAGCCAATCCGGAGTCTGGTTATGCCAGACCAGTGTGTGACCGCGCAGCGCCATGCCTTGCTCTTTGGCAAAGGAAGCGATCACATCCGCATCCTCAAACGTATACAGTCCCTGCTGTGGATGCACACTGGAGAATTTCATTTCATTTTCTGCCGTTAGGCTGTTGAAGTGATATGCAAGCAATGAACGCTGACTTTCGATCGTCTTTGGATTCACTGCTGCTCCAATGTGAAAGCTATCCTTGTACAGGTCCTTCAGTGGAACCTCTTCTCGAAATGAACCCATGATTTCCCTCCTCTATTATTTCTAATTGACTAGCAGTTTAGCTCTTGTTATTGGCGGATTAGATCGAGTATTCGAACCAGTCGAATCGGGCAGGTGCACTGCTTGCCTGACCATTTCCGGTAGCATATAGTCCGACCACCGCCCCGGTAAAGCACATTTTGTGAACAAAATCCTCCGGGGAAATGGCTTGTGCCGAGCCTGAACCCAATACGGTCCAGTTCTGTCCGTCCTCGGAACAAGCCAGCTTATATTCCTTCTCTGTTGATTCAATTCGGAGCGATAGCCGCTCCGTTACAATCTCGCTCTCATGAACCGTGTTCGACTCTCCCCGCACCGTCAAGCGAGCAAAGAGAACGTTTCGTCCTTTCAACCGCTTAATTCCAATCTCATAATGTGCGTCCTCATCCCGTCGAACGCACAATCCCGCTTCTTCTCCATCGGCAGTTGGCATGAATGAAAGGCAGGTCGTAAAACTGGCATGACTATGCTGCTGCCTGCGACCTACAAACGTGATCTGACCGATGTCATCAAGACTTCCCGCCTGGCCATACAACGTCAGGTAACCTGGTTTTTCCGTAAGCATGCATACTCCTTCTGTCGGGTTGCGCACAAACATCCATTGCAACCCAAGCTCACCGTCGAATTCTTCCCGGCCGACAATGATGGCTGTATCGCTCTCAGGCAAGGAAGGCGATGCCACTGGCAAACGTTGGACCTTCATATCCAAACTCACTAGTCCTTCATTGTTGTCAATGTGCGGCCACCCCTCGTTCCAAACAACCGGTGCGAGGAAGGTTTCACGTCCAAGCACGCTATATCCATCCGCTGTCAAACGCACGCCAAGGAAAACGGCCCACCAGTCCCCATTGTGATCCTCCACCAGATCGGCATGACCCAAATACTGAATCGGATGATCCAGATGGCGATGGGTCAGAATGGGATCAGGATAGCGTTCAAAAGGACCATAAGGTCGATCGCTTCGGCCGATGATCTCACGATGCTCCTTAGCCGTCCCGCCAGAAGCGGACATCATATAATACAAGCCATTAATTTTATACAGATGCGGTCCTTCGGTCCACGGCCCGCCATCCCCATGCCACACAACTTGTGGCTCAGAGAGCGCCTCACCCGTGGCGATGTCGATCTCGTACTGGATGGCATGAGAATCGTAATCGGCGCCTTGTTGAGCGGTCACGTATACTTTGCCATCATCATCAAAAAACAGCGATGGGTCGATTCCCCCATATGGGATGCGAATCGGATCAGACCAAGGGCCAGCAGGGTTGGTTGCCGTAACGTAGAAATTGCCAATGCCTCTCACATCTGTCGTAATCATATAAAATGTTCCTTCATGGTAACGCAGTACAGGAGCATAAATGCCGTCTGAGCTTTTCCGCCCGGTCAAATCAAGCTGACTGACCCGATTCAACACATTGCCAATCTGCTCCCAATGAATGAGATCCCGGCTCCGAAAGATCGGCACTCCGGGAAAATATTCAAACGAGCTGCAAATGAGGTAAAAATATTGTTCCGCCTTTACGATGCTGGGATCCGGATAGAATCCGGGAAGGATTGGGTTGGCATAACAGATGGTATTCGTTTCGAGTTGTTTCATCTATTCCTTCACGCTCCCTACATTTAGTCCCACAACAAAGTATTTTTGCATAAACGGATACACCAGCAAGATCGGTACCGAAGCAACAATTGTAATCGCGGCTCGGATTGAAATCGGTGTAACCTGGGTGGAATGTTCCATACCCACACCATTGGCTACCGATGGATTGCTATTGGCATTCATACTGGAAGACAACAGCTTCATCAATTCATATTGCAGCGTGCTCAGCTCTTGACGCGAAGATGTGTACAGGAAAGCATCGAACCAGGAGTTCCACGCACCTACCGCAACGAAAAGCGCGATGGTTGCCAGCACAGGCTTGCACAGCGGAAAAATGATTTTCCAGAAGATTCTGAAATCTCCCGCACCGTCGATTTTTGCTGATTCGATCAGGCTTTCGGGAATCGTGTAAATATAAGTACGGATGACGATCAGGTTGAACGCACTGATCAGCGATGGTAAAACATACACCCAGAACGTATTGATTAAGTGAAGGTCCTTCATCAGGAAGTACCCCGGAATAAGCCCTGCATTGAAATACATCGTAAGTACAAAAATGGTCGTAATCAGTTTACGGAAAATATAATCCCGCCGGCTCAGCGTGTAGGCAAGCATCGTGGTCAGGAATATATTCAATACAGTGGACAGAACTGTACGCGCCACGGACACCAAAAACGCGTTATAGATCGTGCCTGACGCAAATACGGCTTTGTAATTTTGCATCGTGAAATCGCGGGGCCATAAATAAAGCCCCCCTCGGATGGTGTCGTTCCCTGCATTGAACGAAACGACAATCGTGTTAAGAAACGGGTACAACGTTACAATGACCAGCAAAATCATGAAAATCGTATTGAAGGTGTTGAACAGAAGTGGTTCGATACCTCTGCCACCCGGGCGGCGAACGGAAAGTGCCGCTGTATTTCCAGAACCAGACAATGGTGTTTTTTTCATCATTATAAAAGCCTCTCTTCCCCAAGCCGCTTGGCGGTCCAATTCGCGATGAGCAACATGGTAATGCTGACTACCGTTTTGAATATACCGCCGGCAGTAGCGAGCGAATAGTTGCCCTGGGCGATCCCGTATTTGAGTACAAAGATATCAATGGTCTCCGACCAGTCAACAACCAGTCCGTTGCCCAGCAAATATTGAACCTCAAAACCTGCTTCCAGAATATGTCCGATAGACATAATCAGCAGGATGACAATGGTAGGCTTGATTCCCGGCAAGGTGATGTTCCACATTTTTTGATAGCGATTGGCTCCATCAATGTCAGAAGCTTCGTACAACGCCGGATCAATAGAGGCTATGGCTGCCAAATAAATAATCGTGTTCCAGCCGACTTCCTTCCAGACATGGGACCCCGCAACAACTCCCCAGAAATATTTCCCTTCGGTCAGCCAGAGAATAGGCTCATTGATGAGATGCAGCCTCATTAAAATATCATTAATAATACCATCGGATGCAAGTGAGGTCGCTACGATGCCAGTAACGATAATCCATGATAAAAAATGGGGCAGATAAGAGATCGTTTGCACTGTCCGCTTCCACATGACCTTTTTGATCTCATTAAGCAGAAGGGCCAGAATAATAGCGGTTACAAATCCCAAAATTAGATTGATAACACTCATGGCCAGCGTATTACGCAGCACACGCAGGAAATTGTCATCGGTGAATAAAAATTGAAAATGCTTGAATCCTACCCAGGTTTGCTGGGAGAAGCTTCTCGCAGGCTTATAATCCTGAAAAGCCATTGTCCAGCCCCAGACAGGCACATAAGAAAAGGTGATAATATACGCGAGCAAAGGAACAGACATCCAGATCAGTTGTCTCTGCGCTTTGATGTTCTGCCAGGTCAGCCGTCTAATTTTCGGTTTTTTCTTTGGGCTGAGCGGCTTGCTGCCCACTACAATTTCCTCCATAATATCAAGCTCCCTATCCATCTTTATATTGTAAGGAAAAACGTCTAGCGACACATTTCCCACTATGACAATCCGCGCCCAGTGACATGTTTCTTTGAAAAATCAGGAAGGAAGGTAACCTTCCTTCCTGACAGCAACTTCTTATTTCACAGACCAGTTATCGATTCTCCACTGCAATACTTCATTGATGCGGCCTTCGAATACCTTGATATCCAGCTTTTGAATTTCGGAAACGTATTCGCTCCACACACTGCTGAATTCGGATGTGTTGGCCAAAATCGCTTTCGGCAAATATTTGGTTGATAATTCGTTCAGCTTCGTATTGGCGATTTTAGCTGGAGAGCCCTCAACCAGATCGACGGACCAAGCCGGGTAATAGATTGGGTTTTCCGGCGGATCACTGAAGAACTCTATAAAGCTGTTTAATCCATATGCATCCAGAACTTCCTTATCAAACGGTTTCAAGCTGGCCTGATATTCTTCCGGCTGATTGCTTGCTGAAGTGGCGTTGCCATCGCTGAAATAACCTTCCATCTTCGGTGCGGTTCCATAGAAAGCGTCTGCTTTGTTGGCCAGCTTCCAGGCCGCATCCGCAGCATTGTCGCGCTGTTCTTGTGTTTTCATGAAACGACCTTCGTCATTGACGTAATAGTCTTGATCCTGAATGCCCCAAGTGAGCGTCTTTTGCCAATCTTCTTCCATAAGCTTGTCGAGCGCTTTAATGATTTTCACAGGGTCCTTGGCACTTACCGTAATGCCGTAACCATTGTTCAGGTTAAGCGCTGCGCGATCGCGATAGTAGTCCTTTGTGCTGCTGTCGTATACCAGTGGGAAGCCAACGTATGTGCGTTCGATTTTGTCCTGCGTTATCAAAGAATCTTCCGCACTGCCAAAGTTCCAATGCTGGTCGAACATGCCGAGCACTGCGCCGCTGGACAATTTGGCCATGTACTGATCGTAGTTCTGGGCAAAAGCCTCCTTGTCGAGCAAGCCTTGTCCGTTAATTTCATTAAGCTTTTCATAGTATGTTTTGGCATAATCCTTGTCTGCAAAGATCTCTGCCTTGCCGTCGTTTACAACGACGCCCCCATCATTCGGATGACCGATCAAATGCTGTGGCGGGTTCAGCAGCCCCCAGTTTTTCCAGTCATAGTTCAGCACTTCAAAGCCAATGGTCGGCTTGCCGTCGATAGTAGGATACTTCTCCTTGTATTTCGCGATCAGATCAAAGTATTCGTCCAGTGTTTTTGGTGTTGGATAGCCAAACTCTTTCAACACAGCTTTTTGAATCCAGAAGGCAGGTCCGCTGTAGTAGGTATCTGACACCTCACCGTTGTAAGCACCGTAGTTAGGCAAGTAATAGATATGTCCATCGTTAGGGTCCTTCATCTGGTTCCAGTATTTCTCGTAATGCTTCTTCAGATTAGGCGCATGTTCCTCGATCAGGTCCTCTAGAGGAATGACCGACCCTGCTGCTGTCAGCTTGGTATCCGCAGAGATCAAATCGGGATAATCTCCTCCGGCAATCATGACGCCGAGCTTTTGGTTTTTGTCGCCGGCCAAAAATTCAAATTTGAATGTAACGCCAAGCTCTTCCTTGATTTTTTTGTAGATTTTGTTGTCAGCAGTTGGCTGTTGTCCGGCCTCGTTCAGGAATACCGAGATTTCTAACGGATTATCAGCACCAACCTCACTACCTTTACTGCTTTCCTCTCCGCTGCCTGAATTGCCACTTGAGCAACCTGCTAGCACAACGCTCAACGACAATAACAGTGTTGCCCCCATACGGAAAATTGATTTTTTACTGTCCCCCATAAAGCACCTCCAAAGTTTGATCTCACTGCATGAAAGCCCTTTCATTTGAATAATTTAATTATAAATTTACATCACTATGGAAACTATATTCGAATTATAGCTCTTTCCGAGAAAAGCTCAGGTTTTCTTGTATTCATTAGGAGACATGCCCATGCGTTTCTCAAATTGTTTTAAAAAATGATGGTAATTGGCGTATCCAACCTGTTCCGAGACCTCGCTATTTTTGTACTGATTCTTCTGCAGCAACCGACACGCCTCCTCTACCCTCAGGTTATGAAGCAGTTCATTGAATCCGATTCCATTTTTGCGAATCAACAGTTGCCCTAAATAGGCCGGATGCAGGAAGAAACGTTCCGCCAGCATCTTAATGGTCAATCCCTCCCGGAAATGTACATGAATATAATCGTTGATATCCTGTACAATACCCTGTGCTTCGAAGACGCTCTCTTTAAGCAAAAACTCAAAGCAGACTCTTCCACACGCATGCAACATGCCAACTAAATCATCAAAGGTTAACAGTGCTTCATCCAGATCCGGTATTTCGAACAAACGGTAATTCTCTGAATCTTCTGCCATTTGCGCCCTCATATAAGCCCGAATTTCATGAAGAAGGTAAATCACAAATTTTCGGGCTTCATCCGGGTGAACCCGCATCTGTCGAAAGGATTGCTCAATAAACTCCACAGCGGACTGGAAGTTGGCGTAATCAATGAGCTGAAGTGCTCCCAGTACTCGCTCGACCAGTTCGACCTGTTTGTTATGCCTTTGAAAATCGTGGTGCTGGAGATCGGCATAATCCATTATGCTGTTCCCTTGCATTTCATAAAAGGCGTGCAGCAGCGCCTTCTCTGCTGTTATTCGGGAGTTGCTGATAAGATGAAGAGAGGATTCGGTTGTGCCAATCGCCATATATGTACGAAAGCCCGCCAGACGGCGAGCCAGTGCTTCTAATTGTTTTCTTAAATTCCCGCTCGTTCTCTGAGGTTCGGAGGAAACATCGCCGAACACAATGGACACGAGATCATTTCGCAGACGAATGATATAAATGACATGTTGTCCGCTCAGAACCTCTGAAGCAATACTAATCAAGCGGCCAACCTCTTTCTCGGACACCTGAACCAGGCACACATTCCAGGATTCAGCTGACCGGGACAGGGACTCCATGAGTTGAGTACCTTCTGTAGACAGCACTTTGCCCATCAAAGCTTCCTTCATCGTCAACATTTCCTGCTCTCTCAATGCAATCTGTCCAATATAAAGCTGCTCTTGCTCCTTCATTAGTTCGATGCCCATCATGCGAACCTCGGACTTCGCCTGTTCCTCATCCAATGGTTTTAACAGATAACCGGAAACTTTGAATTTAAGCGCTTTTCGCGCAAACTCAAAATCGCTGTACCCCGTAAGAATAATAAACTTGGTCGACCAATTCCCTCGATGTCGCCATTCTTCAATCATTTCTAGTCCATTCATCACTGGCATATGAATATCAACCATAACAAGATCCGGCTTAAGCTCTTCCATTCGTTGCAACCCTTCCACCCCGTTGCCGCATAAAGCGCATACCTCAAAGCCAAGACTTTCCCATGGAATCCACAGCTCCAAGCCCTCTAGCGCCCATGGCTCGTCATCAATCAGCAGCACTTTAAATGCCATTGTCCCTACCTCCTTTTGCTCCCTGATACTCCAGCAGTTGTAATGGAATTTCGAAGGATACCTCTGTTCCCTCACCTATTCTGCTCACCAGGTTAAAGCTCACTTTATCGTCATAATACAATTCAAGACGACGATATACGTTGCGTATGCCAATATTACTTCCTCCACTCTCCTCTTTGCTCCGCATATGATACAGAACCTCTTGTAGCCGTTCCTTATCCATGCCTTTGCCATTATCGGATACAACAACACGCAAGCGCTCGCTTACAACTTCTGCTTTAATCTTCACATAGCCAAGTCCTTCAATGGCTTGAATTCCATGTTTACAAGCATTCTCGGCCAACTGCTGGATACTCATTTTTGGAATTCTATACTGCCTCGCCTCATCGCTAATATCAATGTAATATTCAAACTTATCTCGAAAACGGAATTTTTCAATTCCCATATACATGACCGTAAAACTCATTTCCTCTTCCAGAGTGACCACATCATCCTTCCAATTCAACAGGCGGCGAAGCAACTTGGAGAGGTCCTTAATAATATCTTTGACATCCGCATAATTGTTTTTGGTGCTGACCACCAGCAGCGCATTAAGTGTATTGAATAAAAAATGAGGATTCATCTGGCTTTGCAACAAATTTAGCTCAGCGCGAATGCGCTCGGCCTCCTGACTCCGCTGCTGAATTTCAAGCTTGTACACATTATTGATCAGGGAATGGATCTGCGCGGTCATCATATTAAAATTACGAATTAAATGACCTATCTCATCCTGTCCACCATCAATGTTGATCAGATCAAATTTCTCGTTCCCCACCTTTTGCATATGTCTGGACAGACGCTTTACTCGATAATTGTATGAACGCAGCATGACATAGATGAAGATGGAGGTAACCAAAGTAATGATACCGGCCAACATGCCGAAATAAAGCTTCATGGAGAACATCGCTTGTTTGACACGTGTTTCCTGAGGCACGCCGATGAGCTTCCAACCTTTCACATAGCTGGCATTACCAATCGGAACGATATGTAGATCCTTTTCCGCTACCTTGCTCATATCGAACAACGCATAATCACTGTCTACCTCGCCCTGATACTTGTCATCTGCAGACACAATAATCTGATTCTTGGCGTTGACCAGATACAGGTCCAGCGAACTTTTCTCTCTCGCAATAACGTCATAGAATCGATTAAGGTAAAAATCAATCCGCACCAGCTTCTCGTAAGAATTGTCTACGTTGTAATAGTCCATTTTTTCAATCACACTAAAATATGATGAGGTCGCCGCGCGATCATTCGCCGCCTGATCGCGATAAGCGAGCACACTCAGTGATTCCCCTGCCTTTTCCCATTGTCTGAACCAGGCACTGGCATACATTGAGCTGTCCAAATAATAATAATCTCCTCCAGACACGATGGTTGGGTTATTCGTGTAGATGCCGATTCGCTGGATCTGATTGTTCACGGGTATATAAGATGTCACCCTATGGCGAAGCTGTTCATCGAACGTATTGTAGAAATCCAGTTGACCATTGTACACACGATCCATGGATTCGGACAACAGCTTGTCCGTGATTAAGGCGTGACTGACAGCGATACCCCCGTCAATCATGGTGTGAATGTCCTTTCTAGCCCGCTCCAGCGATATTTGCAAATTCTGTTCTTCCCGTTCCTTGATCAGCCCTGACATACGATCCATGAACAAATAATTGCTTGCAATAATCGGAAGCAAAATACCGATAACATATATCAGCGTAAACTTGTAGTTCAAAGGAATATCGTTCACGATGCCGCGCAATCGGAATTTCTTAAACATGTCTTCAATCGCCATCCTTCATTCGTTACTTGTCGAGTGGATCTATGGTTGTTTCCGATATGCAGAAGGAGCCATGCCCGTCATGCGCTTGAACTGACTTACAAAATAGTCAGCATTGGGGTACCCTGAGTTGACCGCAACTTCGGCTATGCTGGAACAGCTCTGACGCAGCAGTCTCTTGGCCTCCTCGATCCGTTTATCATTCAGATATTCCCGAAAAGACTTGCCAGTCTGCTGTTTGAAGGCTTGCCCCAAATAATTGGCATTCATATGAAATTTCTGTGCAAGTTCTTGAAGCTGAAGCTTCTCCCGAAACTCATGGTTAACATACTGCACCACACGAAAAATGGTGCTGCATTCCTTTTCTTTCCGCTGCTCCTGCAAAGCTCTCAAAGCGTTGAGACTTAATAAAAGTGCATATTCCCGAAATGCAGGAAAGGATTCAATGTCGGTTAAGACGCCCAACGTATGTTGTAACTGCAACACAAACCTCTCCACATCTCCATCCAGCTCCTTCAGTTGCTTGAGAACTCCCATTTCAAGGGCAAGCAATTGCACCCGAACATATTCTATATCCGACGCAGGAAGCCCTGAGTCTGGATTCACCAGCAGTTCATGTACCTCTTTCTCCAGTCCATCCTCCTGACCCGTTAAAATGATTCTAAACAGGTTAGTCAATGCTTTTTGGTTCACAGTCGCCATGCTGCCATCCCTTGGCAGATCTTGATCGCAAATAATGCCGCTCCCTATCTGATAACGCTTCCATTTTAGCGCAGAAAATGCTTTTTCATAGGCCGTCCGCATAGCAACTACTCCACCTGAATGATATGCAAATGCCACAATAATTGTTGCTTGACTGGAGTACATCTCAAACAGGGTGCTCCCTAACCTCTCAAGCCAACTCAGAGAATCATCCATTTCAGCAGCAAAGACCCCAATTCTTCCTTCAACATCCATATAAAGTTCGTAGTGCTGAACGCTAGCAATACGCTGTATCTGTGACTTGATGTCCTCATGGCAAGCATCTGTTTCAATTAAAAGGCAGGCCATGTTCTCATGACCTTCCATTTGCATAATACTTTTCACTTCAGCTTGCAGTTCACTGCTCTCCTCACCCCGAAACAGGCGGTTGAACAAACAGTTTACATATAAAGTGCGCTCGTGTTGATGCAATTTCTCTGAGGCAAGCTCGTTCTGAATTTTACGACTCATCTGTTCTAATACGTTTTCAATCTCAACCTCATCAATGGGTTTGAGCAAATAATCCTCTACACGCTGTTCCAGCGCTGTTTTCGCATAATCGAAGCGTTCGTATCCGCTTAATATGACAAATCGCGGCGGTTTGGCTAATTTTTGTATAGAACGATCAATCAGTTCAAGTCCGCTCACCGAAGGCATATGAATATCTGTAAACACCAGGTCTGGCTGAAGATCCTCAATAATGGCCCAAGCAGCGTTTCCGTTCTCGGCTTCTCCACAAATTTGAAAACCGTATTTGTTCCAATCTACCATTGTTCGCAGACCTTCCAGTACCCATGGCTCATCATCCACCAACACAACATTCATCATTCTTGTTTCCCCCCGTTAATAGTGATGAATAATCTGCTTTTACCTTGGACACAAACATGGATCATTGCACACTGGAAAATGTTTATCTGTAGCTTTATGTACCCATTCGAAGATTATTCAGGTTCAGTTCAGTCATTGTACACCTCAATTAGCGACTTTTATATAAGCATAACATCCGCGAAAAGAAAACCAATACTTCAAACCAATTCACCATAATTTTTAAAGAAAATGCTTTAATTTGAAGAGTAACCCAGCTTGTATGCACGCCCTGACAACTGATCTAATGTCTATGAGCAAGGATGTTGATCAGCTTACCAAATGGATCTCGGACATAGAATCGACGAACGCCCCAGGGCTCATCCGTAAGATCATATTCTATTGTGTAACCAGCACTTTTCATGCGTTCATACACTACATCAACATCATCGACTTCAATCGAAAGATCAGGTGTAGGTGTATTGGAGCCCCCTTGAGTGGCGATACTTATTTGAACGTTCTCCTTTCCGAGTAATCCGTATGTTTCAATCCAACCATGATTCATCAATAAATCAAGTTCAAGCACGTCTTGGTAAAAGCTTTTTGCTGCTGAAATGTTCTGCGTATTAATATTAGCGACAATTCGTTTTACCCTCATTTTCAGAACCTCGATTCAAATCGTATATTCTTCGCAAGCCCAAAGCCAAATCCTTATTTTACATTATCATCTAGTACCACGTTATTCAATTGGAAACCAAGAAATCGGTTTTGAATAGGTTTTGTGATCCCTAAATGATTGTATGATACCTGGTTAGAATCTGATGTGTCGAATAGAAACGCAAAAGACCTTAGCTCGCTGTAATTTTTACGGGCGCCAAGGTCTTTTAAATTTGTTATTAATTACATATTTAGTTAAAAATGATACATCTAATTCTCAGCTATTTCGATTCAAGAATGTATCGATTCCATTTCTGCTGCCAGGCTATATCGTCCCAGAAGGGATGATGCGGCGCACAGTTTGAGCACAGAGTCATTCCCCAGAAGCCAAGAGTCATACCTTTTCGTATTGCGTACTCTGCAATAAATTTCCCGACAGGCCCTTCCTCAAATCCGGCTAACAGCGGCGTATAACCGACATAACCTTCTCCAATAACGACTGGTAACCCGGAATGAACGGCCCATTCGTGAGCTTCCTCCAAGCGCATATCTGCCTTTTGCAGCATAGCCAGCTTATGTTTACCATAATGGTCGTATAAAAAAAGATCCCATTTATCCGGCTCCACCCAGTCATGCAGATAGAGCAGTCTTAGCCCTACCGGATTGCCTTCCATCCTCCATTCCTGGCCGCGCGGCAGCGTATACTCTTCGAATGGAGGCGCATCCTCCCGCAGGATCGATTGGACGAGCATGCCCGGAAAAGGCGCCTGCTCATCATCCAGTCCGGCTGCTTCGGTTAATTCATTCAATACCCCTTTGATATACAGATGGAAATGTGCAACCTGTAAATTTCCCGCTACATAGCATTTGGGATATGCTTCGTTTAATGTATAGCTTGCTGTCATCAGGATATCCGGATGGACCCTTCTGAGATATCTGACAGCCTCTTCAATATACGGCTGCATGGCTTCCACAAGTGCTGGTATATTGGATGGGACAATACCTTGAGTGATTCCTATGGCGGTCAATTGCCCGAACTCCACCTCATTATGCAGCTCCGCATAGATGATCTGTTCCTCGTATCCTTCCGCTTTTAAATAGCGGATAAGCTGATCCAGGGATTTGGCAATAGCCATAAACCGGTTCTCCGGAGCGATGGCAGCCAGCTCGTCACGCAGTGCGGGAAAGGTCAGGAAGCTGGGGCTCTGTTGATATTCCCACGAAGATAACATGATATAACAACCATGGGCCTTGGCCTGTCTGAACAATTCTAGCAAATGAGCATGCCCGTCCAGCACGGCGCCGCCCCGGCAGTTGTACCAGCGTGTTCGCTGCCCGATCTCTCCAAGGCTGCCAAAGTGTAGCGGGCCTGGCCGCTTGCCTTCCGCCGTGAACAGTAAGAAAGGCATCGCACAGATTCGGATCGTATTGTAGCCTCTCTCCACCGCTTCCTTAAATCTTGCCTCAAGATCGCTGTACGGCTCTCCCGGTAGGGTCATGGTGTACCAGGAGAAATCCCACATGGTGATGGTCAGTTTGCGCGGCAACCTGCCAGGCACGACATCCATTATCATCACACCTTCTTTTTTGTTTTTAGCAATACCGTTTTCTTTCTCTATAAGCCAACCAATGGACAATATCTCATTGATAATGGACTATCAAGGTTAAACTCCTTCGCGCAATTGCCGAGGATACCTTCTATGGACCATCGCCCCTTGATGATTAGGCTCCATTTCGAGAACCAACTCAAGTTCGGTTTCGGCTTCTTCATCACGGCCAAGCCCCAGAAGTCCCAAGCCTCTCATGTACCGGCAATGGATTACATTGCGACGGTTCAGGTCATCTTCAAATACCAGAAAGTCTGGCAAGGATACGGCAAAGTAATCCATTTTGATGTCATCAAACATATGCTTTTCAGCATAATCAATCAGTTTATTGAAACAGCGCTTGGCTTCCTTCGCGTTATGAAGCTTCAACCAAGCCAACCCCTGATAGAAGATCATCTCTGGCGGCTGATCGTTGTAGAACAACGCACTTGTCGGCTCAGCAAGGCCCTGTGAAGCTGTGGTGTAACTGGAGATGGCTTCTGTTTCCCGCTGCAGACCTTCGTAGACCATGCCGAGATAATAATAAATATGATTCTCCTGAGTTCCTTCCAGCTTTCCTTCACCCAAATTCAACGGATAAACTAATGCTTGTTTTAAATGCTGAGCTGCTGCTTCATAATGACCGTTTTGCAGCGCTTGTTTACCAAGCTCGGTATGAGCCAACTTATATTGCCCTGTCACTTTCCCCTCTCCACCTTCCCAAGGATGGAAATTGCGCTGAGACAAGGCAGCAAGTGCTTCTTGATAACATTCAGCATTGTTTAGCAGGGTTACGTATTCCACATACAGATCATCCCGTTTCTCGACCAGATCTTGCCTCTCTTCAAGGATATGGAGACGTTCGTCTGCTGACCACGCGAGCTTCTTACGAAGCTGATCCAGTTCAAAGAAAATACGACCATCATCCGGTGCACAGGCAAAGGCCTGTTCAAGCGAAGTCAGAGCTGCTTGCGGATTGTTCTGTTTGTTGTAATAGGCCAACCCCAAATTGCGGTGTACAGTTGGATAATCATCTCGCAGTTCACGTGAACGCTCCCAGCTCGCAATCGCCTCGATAGGCCGTTTCTTATCATAATAGAAGTTTCCGAGATAGTAATGAGCCCTGTCGTCCTTCGGATTAGCATGAACAGCACTTTCCAGTAGCTCAAGTTCAAACAACGTGTTCGGGAAACAATAGGTTGGATTGGCCGAATGTCCCTTACGGCGAGCTTCATGAGCATGTTCATGTTGTCCGGTACGTTCATATAATTCACCTAGTGCATAATACAGCATGGGATAGACGGATTTTTCCAGGTTCACAATTCTTTCCCCTACGGAAATGGCTTCTTCATAGAAACCGCTGTTCATATAGTCTGCGATGACATGCAAATAGTTGTGAGCATCATTTCTCATCAATCGCTGCAATTCAGAGAGAATACTTTGTGCAGCAGCGTTATCCCCTAAAGTCGTAAGAGCCAAGGCCAACTCATTATATGCTCCAAAATCCGCGACATCCAGTTCAATGGTCTCAAGCGCATATCCTTTTGCTTTATCAATCAGCTCAAGCTTGCGCAGCAAAGCGGCTTTCAGATTACGTGCTTTGTAGTTTCGTGAATTACGGATGAGTGCACGCTCAATCTGCTCCAGTGCCTCGGCGTACTGGCCTTTCATGCTGGAAATCTGAGCTAGAGAGAAGTACCCTGCATCCTGCCACGCTGCCGACCATACCGATTTGTGAAAAGCAGTAAAAGCTTCATCCAAACGGCCTTGGCCACGAAGGGCTACTCCCAGCTGATAGTAGGCCTCGCTGTCATATGGGTTCGGATTGCGCCAGGTCAAACGCTCGATTGCTTTGCGGAAATATTGCTCGCTGTCTACATATAATCCACGGCGAAGCAGTAGGGTTCCATAAGCTACATTTAATCGGATATCACCGCTATCCCGATTCAAGCCTTCCAGATAGTAGGCTTCGGGCTCAAACGTAGCATGCCGGTATTGCTCCAAATGCTGGCCCGCCAAATACAGCTCTTCGGTCGAACGCAGTTGTTCTGGTGCTGTCAGTGGTCTCGCAGCTTCGGGGACCCGCTCAATATCCGGACGTTTCGGTTGATAAGAAATCAGTAATCTGCCTTCCCTATTTCGGACGGAAAGCTTCAAATCATGCTCCTTCTCCCCGCTTTCCAGCGGTACGACCTTCAGATATGCATCTACCGGGGATAATTTAACGGTCTCTTGTACATACCGGGTTGCTGCTCCACGCAACTCCACAATGGCATGTTCAAGTGCAGAGGTTGCATATACCCTAATCACTGCCTCTCCGGCTTTAACGTCAACCTCCAGATAGACGGCTGCTTCAATGGAGGCATTTTTTACGACACCTATGTTTTTGTAAGGCATGAAATACTGGCTGAAGGTCTTCTCCTCGTAAGGTTGAAGCCAAGTGAAGTCTGGCTGATTGTCTGTGTACACTCCAGTCATGAGTTCAATGTACGGGCCATCCTCATCCGTCAATTGACGGTCCCACGCCTGACCGAACTCTCCGTTCCCCCAGGTCCACTGTTTCTTGCCGGGAGAAATATGATGATTCGCCACATGCAGCAATCCTGCCTCTGCACTGTGATCATATGCACCGACGAAATTATAATCGGATTTGTAAGCCATATACGAAGTCGGAACCGGGATGTTCTTATACCGGGAAATATCTACGCCTTCCGAATAATCCTGTTTGTAATAGGTTCCGGTAGCGATAGGGAAACGCGAGACATCCCTTTTGCCATGATCAAATACAGCCGTTACGTCTGGAGGAAACACGGATTGCGTATATTCATTAACCGCTACAGCCGGATTTGCCCACCACAGGAAGGTCTGCGGCTCAGATGTCCGGTTGTATAATTGAGCATTGATCTCCAAGTAAGCCTTGTCCGGATAGAGCTTGAAGGCCACTGTAACTTTCGTGCCGTACATCCGGTCAATCTCACTTACCCATACTGTAGCACTGCCATCTTCCGTTGCTTCGTATTTGTATTCAACCGGACCGAACGTATTGGGGCGGTGATGCTGGGGCCAGTTAAATTCAATTCCCCCGGAGATCCAAGGACCGGCAAGGCCCACCAACGCAGGCTTAATGACGCGGTTATAATAGACGAAGTCATAATTGTTCGTCTTATCAAGCGCGCGGTAGATTCTGCCCCCGATATCCGGCATGATCTCAATACGGATATATTGATTTTCCAGAATAACCAATTTGTAATTTTTATGATGCTTCACGTCCGAGATACTCTCAATCACTGGATGCGGATACACACGGCCGGAACTTCCCTGATAGACTCTTTTCTCCAGAAACATAGGGTTGGGGTCAGCTTCACCCGCCTCATATGTAGGTATCAACACGTTTGTTTCCCACACTTGAACCTGACTGGATCCGGTTGATTTCTCCTCCAGTGTACGATCCACAGCCTCATGCTTCATGTTAGAACGGCCTCCCTTATCTTGATAGTTATACTGTATCTTCTGGCAAGAAAGGTTCCAATTGACGAAATGCGGGAAGTGATGGATTATATTCTTATTCTGATTATTAATTACGGGGGTAACTGGAATGAGTCCTGATCATATACGCAAGCCTGAAGGATTTGTAGAGGAGAAGTTATATGTACTTCCGGAATATTGGATGAGAGAACTGGAACAGGAGGAACTGACTTCCACCTTATTTATTACGGATATCGGTTATTTTGCTAATGCTCAATATCATTTCAGGGAGCGTCTGGAAGGCAGCTCGTCACATATTTTCATCTTTTGCGAAGCGGGAGAAGGATGGGTCGAGCTGAATCATGGAGAACGATTAATCATGCAGCAAGGCGATATGGTGATAATCCCACCCGAAACTGCACACCGTTACGGGGCAATGCAGGAAGATCCATGGAGTATATACTGGTTTCATTTCAAAGGAAGTCATGCGAATAGATTGGTAAAGATGTTTGGTTTGTCTAACGCTTCACTCTCTTTATCACCAAGCGGCAAAGCCCGTTTAATGGAATGGTTCGTACCTACCTATGAAATGCTGGCCGAGCGGACATACGCCCTGACTACCCATGTACATGTGGCCCAAACTACAAGACAGCTGCTCTCCGGGATTGGTTTGAATGCCATCAAATCGGCACAAGAGAAGAAACGTGAAACTTATTTGGAACAGGCGATTCAATACATGAATGTACATATGAGTGATTCTATTTCTCTTACGGAATTGGCTAATCATGTCGGGGTATCGAAACAGCATCTGATCTTTCTATTTAATTCTGAAACTGGCATCGCTCCCATTGAATATTTCCTGCGGCTCAAAATTCAGCGGGCTGGTCATCTTCTCGATCTTACCGAGCTGAGCATCAAGGAAGTCAGTTCGGCAGTAGGCATTAGTGATCCCTATTATTTCTCTCGGCTTTTCAAGAAGATATCGGGATTCTCCCCTTCCAGCTATCGGAAGATTCCAAAAGGTTAGTCCGCAGAAATCCCCCCTTCTTTCCTTGATTACACACAATAAAAAAACCGTTGAATCTTTGAATTAAAGTTCAACGGTTTTAAATTCAACTAGGATCAACATATTCTCAATTAAAATCAGGATCAGACTGCGTATGTTGAGACGTGTGATGCGAGACTTTTTTAACTAATAGGAAGTACGTGAGAATCGCAACGAGACTGGTCATTAATAAAGTGAGTCCTAATGGGACCGCAGTGTCTTCTCCTGCAATACCTACCAGAGGAGCCACCAACGCGCCTAGAAGAAAGGGAACAACGCCGAGCAATGCTGCTGCACTTCCGGCCATCTTGGCTTGGCTCTCCATGGCAAGTGGGAATGCCGCAGTAGACGTAATACCTATGGAACAAACAAAGAAGAACAATGGAATGACCAAAGCGAAAAGCGGGCCATGAGCTATAGTTACCACCAGAGCAGCAACGCTTGCCACTAAAGCAAGCCACAGTCCAGATAATAGAAGAGTCTGCTCAGGTATACGCTGTGCCAATCGACCTACGATTTGGGAACCGATGATCAAGCTGATTCCGTTTGAAGCAAACAATATAGCGAATACAGTAGGTGTGACTCCATAAATATTTTGGTAAATAAACGGTGTTCCTGCTACATATGCAAAGACCCCAGCCGTCATGATTCCCTGTGCCAGCATGTAACCAACAAACTTGCGGTCACGTAGAAGCGTTTTGTAGTTCCCCAACTGTTGTTTGAAGTCAGGGGCCATACGTCGTTCAGGTGGGTTTGATTCCTTCAAACCCCATTTTGTCATGATTAATAAGAAAATGCCCAAAACTGAGAGTGAGATAAACACACCAATCCATGTCGTGAATGAAAGAATGCCACTTCCAGCGATCGGTGCTGCCAAAGGCCCCAAATTCCCTACAAGCAAAAGTAGAGAGAAGAATTTAGTGAGTTCATGTCCACTGTAAAGGTCTCTAGCTATCGCACGAGAGATGACAATCCCTGCTGAAGCCGCAAATCCTTGAGTGAAACGGAACAAAATCAATAGTCCGATATTAGGAGCAAAAGCGCACGCCAAGGAACAAATAATATAGGCTGCCATGGAGATTAACAGCGGTTTACGTCTCCCGTGAGCATCACTCAAAGGACCCATAACGAGTTGTCCCATACCTAGCCCTAATAAACAAGCTGTAAGACTAAACTGTACGAGTGATGCGTTTGTATTGAAGTTTTTTGCAATCTCAGGAAATGCCGGTAAATACATATCAATCGTAAATGGACCTAAGGTTGAAAATAAACCCAACAACAAGGCCAGGCCATATACATTCCAATTATTACTCTTTGTCATTATTCTATAAATCTCCAATTCATTACTTCATTTATTTTATTTGAATCCCCGTTGCAATACATTTGCGTTCATTCCTTTTCCTGTTCACACCCCCATTAGTTTAAAGGCGAAGAATTCAAATGAGTTTGATCTATCTACGGTTTTTCATAGATTTAGTTTGATCCTAACAAATTGTAACTGCCCTACCCCAGAAAAGCCACTTATTTTTTCTTTCATATTCGGAGTATAAGACATAGAGTTAACTGTAAGTCAAATCATAATTTTAAAGCAGATTAAGCAAAAACACCTCCAAGAAGATCTCCCTATCTGTCGACAAGGTTTCATTTTCTTGAAGGTGCTTTGATTTGGATTTGTCTCAATCAAAACATTGAATTATTTATTGAACGTGACATTCTCCGAACCGCCCTCAAGAATAATAGACGTGTCCCGCGGCTTCGTTTCCGCGATTTTACGGCCACCTCTGTACGAATAAAGTACGCCGGCCTGTTTGCGAATAGCCTCATATTCGTTCTCCGCTTCAAGAACGATGAAATTGGCAGGCTTACCTTCTTCAATGCCGTACACATCTTCGATATGGAGCGTTCTTGCGCTATTTTTTGTAATAAGATCAATCGAGTTCACGATTTGGTCGTAACCGAGCAGCTGTGAAGCATGGATCCCCATGTGCAGCACCTGAAGCATGTTGCCCGTACCTAGCGGATACCATGGATCGAAGATGTCATCGTGACCGAAGCACACGTTAAGGCCGGCTTCCTGCAATTCTTTGACACGAGTCAGCCCTCTTCTTTTCGGATACGTGTCGAACCTTCCCTGCAGGTGGATGTTGACGAGCGGATTGGAGACGAAATTCAGGTCAGCCATCTTCAGCAATCTGAACAATTTGTACGTATAGGCATCATTGTATGACCCCATCGCCGTTGTATGGCTTGCCGTCGTGCGGGAGCCCAGTCCGCGTTCATAGGCTTCTTTGGCAACGACTTCCACGAAACGGGATTGCTCGTCATCAATTTCGTCGCAATGGATGTCGATAAGACGGTCGTATTTTTCGGCGAGATCAAACGCGACCTTCATCGAATCGACGCCATATTCCCTTGTAAATTCGAAGTGTGGAATACCGCCGACCACGTCAACGCCCATTTTCAGCGACTCTTCCAGCAACTCCACACCGTTCGGATAAGAGTGAATGCCTTCTTGAGGGAAAGCAACAAGCTGGATATCCATGTAGGGCGCCATTTCTTCTTTTACTTCAAGCATCGCTTTAACAGCGGTAAGGCTTGGATCGGTGACATCCACATGCGTCCGTACGTGCTGGATGCCCTGGGCCATTTGCCATTTAAGTGCCGTTTTGGAACGTATTTTGACGTCTTCATGCGTCAGGGAAGCCTTGCGTTCCGACCAGCGCTGGATGCCTTCGAACAGCGTTCCACTCAAATTCCATTCCGGTTCGCCTGCCGTTAACGTAGTATCCAGATGAATATGAGGTTCAATGAACGGCGGCAGTACAAGTGAACCGTTGACGTCAAGCACTTCCTCATTTGCCGTTGCTATCAGCTCCTGCGTAATTTGTACGAACTTTCCGTCCTTCACGACGATATTCCATAGACCTTCTTTACCCCGCAATTTTGCGTTCTGTATAATCATTCATTTTCCCCTTTTCTTTGTTGGATTCTTTCGAAGGAACGATCAGCATCAGCACGATGTAGGCCACCGCCGTACCGATCAGTGCATTTAAAGGTGTTACTCCTGGTGCCAGCTGGGCAAATGCAACACCGATGGCCCAAGCTGCCATCGCTACCCAGTTTACCGTTTTAAAAGTCATGTCAGCAAACGGTTTATAGTTTCTGCGCTTCACGAAGAAATAGTCCGCGATGATAATGGCGCCGATCGACGGTATTGCCGCGCCCAGCACATTCAGGAAACTCACGAAATTGTTGTACATCCACATGGCAAATACGGTACCCACGATGCCATTGACGATAACGAAGAATTTTTTCGAAATTTTAGTGATATTGGCAAAGCCCAAACCGGAAGCGTATAAGGCATTATCGTTGGTCGTCCAGATATTGAGTCCAAGTACGATGATCGCGGGAATGAGCAAGCCTTGCAGGAACATGACCTCCGAGATATCTGCCAGGTTATAAGCCATTGCACCGACTGCACCGAACAGGAACATAAGGGAGTTCCCCAGAAAGAATGCAATGACAGTTGCTGTAACCGCCTGCCGGGACGTCCGGGAGAATCGGGCAAAATCGGGCGTCAGCGTTCCGCCACTAATGAATGAGCCGATACAAATGGTTAATGCTGCTGCCGCAGTGAGCGACTGTGACGGGGTGTAATCGAGCATGCCTTCCAGACCGCCCAATGTACCTGCACCTTCAAACATGGAGTAACCGCCGAGAATGGCAATCGCCGGAACTGCGATATAACCCAGGATGACGAGTGACTTCATGCCGAAGATGGCTGATGCCGTCATGGCTAGACCAAACAGTAAGATCAACAGGTACACGTTCCAGTCCATCGCTTTGGCGACCGGAATCGCGAACATGGCCACACCTACCCCGAACCATCCGACCTGTGTGAAGCCGAGCAGGAACGAAGGCAGGTAAGATCCTTTCTCACCGAACGCGTATTTAGCCAGCAAGTGTGTGGACAGCCCCATTTTGGCGGCGATATGTGCCAGCGCTCCCGTATAGATACCGAGCACCAGATTGCCCGCAAGCACGATGCCGATGAACTCCATGAACGTTAAGCTGACTCCAAGCGTCCCCCCAGCCAGCATGCTTGCCGAGAAGAAAGTGAATCCCATCATCACGGCTAACGTCTTCCAAAAATGGTTTCTCTGTGCTTTCGGCACCTCTTGCCACGAAAACTCTTGATCTTGTTTGCTCATCAGAATACCTCCAACTTAAAGTGTCCTGATACCAAAAAAAGCAGAAAAAAGAGGCTACTCGTCAAGTCTCAAACTGACAAGTAGCCTCTTTTTCACATCATAACCCGCGCGAAGACACAGAGCATCCCTGACGGGATATGCCCTGATTCACGCGTGATTACAAAAATCCGCTGCCCTTGCCAGCCTCTCTGGACTGAATTAAAGGTACCAGTATTCAATTACATCCCATTATTTTCGAAAAACCTATCGTTGTCAATGTCATTATTATCCAAAATAATTAAAAACCCTCATTAACCAGCATCGTCTACTTTACTATGAAACGCTGTAAATGTTGGTTTGATGCTGATCGGCATCAGTCCTCCATGTTATCCGTCTAAAAGTATTTTTTTTATTTTCTATGAACATCATATAATCGAATTTCAATCACTTCTGCCCGATCTCCGCCGTGCGTTTCATTGATGACAACTCTAATCCGGTCTGACTGTATCGGATTCTCAAGTCGATGGATCTTTTTGCGAGCACGGTTATGGTTATCACCAGCAAGCCTTACCCACTCCCCATTTATATATGCCTGCACCTCATATGTCTTAACCATCTCCGGAATAATCAAAAACGGAGTTTCGTGATGATGCAAATTAATCAAATCCTCATTAACATCGTCATTAAAGGTAAGGTGGATTTCCCGGATATCCACTGGTTCTGGAAGCTTGACTTCAATCCATTCTTCACGGTCGTTTGCGATTGGCTCCGATACCCACAGCTGCGGACCTCCAAACGGACGAACGTAGCCGTTGATGACTTTATCAGGTGAATAAGCGCCGGTCTCAACTGCAAAACAGAATGGTTTTCGGACAAGGCCCTTCATTGACCATTCGATAACGGGCTGATCCGGCTGATGCTCCTCCAGATCCGAGCTGACTATGGGTTTGACTCCCCGCTCGAATGCGAGGACGCCGCTAACCGGAACAGCTGATGTAAAGAGACTGACTGCCTCATTCGCACGAACAATGATAAATACATTGCAAGGATCGCCTCCAAACATTGAACAATCTGCAGGCACATCCAGCCATTGCTGTTCACCTATATCGACCTGGATCTGCAAAGCTTGTTTGAAGTTTGCCGGTACATAATTCTCAGGGCGCCCCGTATCCCACAGTTCTATAGTCAGACTTGTCGCCTCCCGGGCGGAGACCAAGAGAGTCAATCCTTCAAACCCAGCATCGGCCGGAAACAGCCATCCAACGTCAGCGACCAGACGGTACTCCTCGGAAGGTTCATTGAGCCAAATTCGGGTCATCGTGCTTGAAGCCGTGATGGTTCCCTTTCTCGCAAGATCAGCAGAATCAACATTGCGCAAACCTATAATCGAGGCGTCGGTCCGCAGCATCGTTTGCTGCAATTCGGTCAAATGCTGCTCACGCAGTTCACGAGGCGTGATGCCCTTGATTACCGACAAGGCAGCGCCTACACCTGCCGCTTCCCCCATTACCGCACAAGTTGCCATGACACGGGTTGTTCCGAATGCAACATGCGATGCACTGATATTACGTCCCGCAAACAGCAGATTGCTGACATTCCGGGAGTACAGACATCCAAACGGAATATGATAAATGCCATCGGCATGCAGATGCTTGGATCCACTCTCGGTTGCGTACATCCCTTGTGGAGGATGCAGGTCGATGGACCAACCGCCAAAGGCGACCCGGTCTTCAAATGGGCGCTGAGAGATGACATCATTTTGCGTCAGGATCGTATCACCAAGGAAGCGGCGATACTCGCGTTTACCTGGAATCGAGCCTACCCATTCCAGCGTCATATTCTCGGCTTGAAACTTGCCGGAGTTCTTAATATAATCCCAAATGCCATAAATAACAGACCATAACTCATCCCGGATCTGCTCGTTCTCATGTACCGTATCCAGCTCACCGCCCCATTCAATCCACCAGTAATGGCAGCCGGAATCTCCGCTGCGGATCACACGCTTTATCGGAATAGAGGTTGTCGTAATGTCTTTAGCAAACGATGGAGCAACAAATCGTACCGGTTTTCCGGTATCTTTCGTATAGAACAACATTGTACTGCCTAGCGTAATATCATCAGCAACATCCGGTGCCCATTCTTCACCGAACTCATGTCGAGCTTCACGACCAATCCGGTATGCTGCTCCAGCGAGAAATCCGATGAGTCCGTCACCGGTACAATCTAGGAACCTCTCGCTTTCAAACGTAATCTCACGCTCGGAGCCCATCATCCAGCCCTTCACGCTGCGAATGATCCTTGCATTCTTCTCACCGTCTGCTTCTACTTCTCTAACATCCGTATTCATAAACAGCGTCAGATTAGGTTCGGCTCTTACCGCCTCCAGCAGCGTAATGTCCCACAAATACGGATTTCCTTCCGGATTCCGGTATTGATTCTGAATGAACAATTCACCCATAATGCCGGTCTCCCGGGCATAACGGTTCACGCCATGCCCAGTTGCACCGCATACCCATACACGCACCTCCGAGCTGGAGTTGCCGCCAAGTACAGGACGATTATGCACGAGCGCAACCTTTTGTCCTAATCTTGCCGCTGCAATAGCAGCACAAATCCCGGAAAGTCCTCCGCCAATGACCGTAACATCGAATGATATCGTTTCGCGTTTCATCATATAAGCCTCCTTTGGATTAGCCTTTTACAGCCGAACTGGATACGCCTTGAATGATATATTTCTGACCAAGCAGAAAGATCAAAATCATAGGGATGATTGCTGCCGAAGAAGCTGCCATCATGCCGTTATAGTCTACGTTGTTTTCCAGCACGAAATTTTGTAGACCTAGAGGAATTGTATAAAGCTTAGGACTCTGTAAGAATACCAGCGCATTCTCATAATCATTCCATTGCCAGGAAAAATCGATAATGGCAAACGTTGCAAGCGCGGGTTTGGCTAACGGCAACACCAGTTTGAAGAAAATTCGAAAATGACCGGCACCATCGAGAAACGCAGATTCTGTAATCTCCTTCGGAATACTGAGAAAGAATTGGCGCAGCATAAATACGCCAAAGATCGAGAACATGGCAGGCAGAATTAATGCCCAATGCGTGTTATAAATATGAAGCCAGTTAAACAGGATAAACTTCGGAACAAAAACGACTTGAGGAGGAATCATCATCATGGATAGATACACCAAGAAGAGTGTATTGCGTCCCTTAAATTCCGTACGTGCAAAGCCATAAGCCGCAAAAGCAGACATAAAAACGGCACCCGCTGTACCAATCACGGCAATCTTAAGGGAGTTCAAATAGTAAGGGAAAAAACTATAGTTTCCTGTCCAGATCCGCTTATGACTGGTCCAGTCCAGCTTCGAAGGGAGCCATTGGCGGAATACTTCACTTGGGGTCTGAAAGGAAGTACTGAGCATCCATAAAAAAGGGACGATCATAAACAACCCTGCAATCAGCATAAGGATTGTGACGGAAAGCTTAACCGAGCGTATCTTAGTTGTTCTAAACATAGAGCCATCTCCTCTCTAGTAATGGACCCAGCGTTTTTGGCCGACCCATTGCATAATGGTAATGATGAGAATAACCGCAAACAGGAACCAGGAAATGGTTGACGCATAACCCATCTCATA
The DNA here is from genome assembly GCF_030487755.1 of Paenibacillus sp. 11B. NCBI lineage: Bacteria > Bacillati > Bacillota > Bacilli > Caryophanales > Paenibacillaceae > Paenibacillus > Paenibacillus sp. 11B. The sequence continues at coordinate 131,577 of NZ_JAUKNS010000001.1, forward strand.
ATAACTAAATGCCGTTTTGTAGACGAACAGCGACAGAATCGTGGTGCTTCCGCTTGGCCCGCCACCTGTAATCGCCTGGATGAGAGAGAAGGATTTAATGGTCATAATCAGCCCCGTAATCAAAAGCATAAATGTGGTTGGACTCACAAGCGGCCATACAATTCTCCATGTAATAGTTGCTTTCCCTGCCCCATCGATACGTGCCGCTTCAAGCTGCTCGGTCGAAATCTCCTGCAGGGCCGCCAAATAGATAATCATGTTGTAGCCTAACATAAACCAGATTTGCACAACGTCGATTGCATACATCGCCGAGCTTGAATCGGCGAACCATCCTGGAGGTGATTCAATTCCGATAAAACGAAGGGTTTGATTTATTGGCCCCTGGGACGGCTGGAACAGCAGCATCCATACAAAAGCAACGGCAACCCCGCTTGAGATGTATGGCAGGAAGAACATTCCTCTAAGCAATCCCTTCAAATACACGTTCCGGTTGAGCACAAGGGCAACAAGAAACGCAATGGCTAATGAAACTGGAACGGACAACAGGAATATGAGCGTATATTTGATTGAAGCATAGAACTGATCATCACCAAAAAGGCGTTTGATATTATCTAATCCGGTGAACGTCCAATTCGGATTAGCGAATTGATAGTCCGTGAACATCATAAAGAAAGAGTACAAGGCAGGCAGAATAAAAAATGCCAGGATACCCAGCATATTAGGCAAAATAAATGCGTAGCCAACCCAGCCTTGTTTCCGAATCCAGCTGTTCCTTTTCACAGAAAACACTGCCTTTCTTCTCGTATGGAACTTTGTAGATACAACAAAGAGAGAAGAAGGAAGCGGAAGATCCTTCTTCTCTCTTAAGGATATTATCGATATTCGATTATTTGATATAATCCTGATGGCGTTTGGCCATATTCTTAAGCGTTGTATCGATATCCTGCTCATTCAGGAAGTATTTCTCGTATTCTTCCTTGCGGGCATCCAGCGCTTGCTGCGGTACATTCAGCTGGAACGATGGGAACTGACCGAACACTACGCTATTCATGGACTCTGTATCGTATTTGTCTTCAACACCCTTGAGCAGTAAGTCCATTGCCTGCTTGTTATCAACACTCTTTGAGGATGGAAGACGTCCCCCGCTTGCCATCGGCAGCATTCCGCCGTCGGCATACCACTTTGCGAATTTCCATGCCGCATCCTGATGTTTGGATTTTGCATTAACCGAGAGCATGTCACCTAAACCGCCTGCATATTTATAATCCTTTTGATCGGCGGATACTTTGGGAATCGTTGCGAATGCGATCTTGAAGTCATGCGGAAATTCCTTCAGGTTATTTGCGTTGCGGAAAATAAATTCTCCTGCGGCTAACATGGCTGCTTCGCCTTTCAAGAACATGGTATCTACCGGCATCTTGCTTGTTACTTGTTCTCCATATTCCGGTGTCGATTTGTCCACAAACATCATGTCATGCACGATTTGAAGTTGCTTTTTCCAAAGGTCATTATTGAAGTTAGATGTTCCTTCCGGTGTGGTTACGCCAAGACCCGCGATGGTACCATCAATTGCAGCGGTAAAGGCAGCATCATGCTGCATAAGACCGTAAACATTCGATTTTGTTAGCGCTTTCGCATATTCTCTCAAGTCGTCCCAGGTCCAATCGACGGGAGGAATCGGTAAACCGGCTTCATCCAGCATGCTTTTGTTTAGCCAGATGAACAACATATTTTTCTTTGTCGGGATGCCATAATATTTATCTCCTATTTTCCATTGAGCGGCATCCACTCCCATTTGCTCGTCGATGTGGTAATCTGTTCTGCTGCTCAGATCCAAAGCGACTCCTGCATCAACACGCTTCTGTAAGCGGTTAATCGTGTAGTTGATAAATAAATCCGCATCCTGACCCGTCATGAGCGCTGTATCCAGCTTCAGGTTGCCGGGGTCATCATTTACATAACGGAAGTACTCAACCTGAATATCTGGATTTTCCTTATTCCAGCTGTCAATCACTTCTTGAGGTCCAGCCTCGGCAGGAACAGCTCCCCAAAGCGTGAGGTTGATAGTCTCACCGGAATTTTCTTTTGCCGATCCTGCATTTGCTCCCTCGTTGCTGTTAGCGTTTCCGCACGCGCTGAGCATCGAAGCTGCCAAGGTCGTGATCAAAGCTGCCTTTAACCAATTTCTACGTTTCATGTACAGTCCCCCCTTATCGAGTTGATAAGCTGCTTGCTACGTCTTTAACTTTATCACCAGTCTGCCATTGGGGGTATGAACGGTGTTTGGATATTCATAGAACGATTTTTTGTTCTTTCCGGTATTCGTTCGGAGTTAATCCGCACCACCGTTTGAATATTTTAATAAAATAATTGTCGTTCTCGAAGCCTACCAACCGGCCAATTTCACTAACTGTTTTCTCCGTCTCTGTCAGCAGCATTTTTGCTGCTTGAACACGGCGGTTTTGAATAAAATGCGTCATCGTAATCCCCGTCTTTTTCTTGAATAAGTCACTAACATAACTGGCATCCATGCGAACATATTCAGCCAATCTCTTTAATGTCACATCCTCGGCGAAATGCTCCTCAATGTAGGTGATCATTCGATTCAGCTCCGGATGATCCGTTGGTTCTTGGGCAGTCTTATCTGGGAACCACTTATCTGCCAGGCGAAGCTTATCCATTCTTGTCAGTTCTCCGGCTACTTTGTCCATGGTTTGCGTGAGTTCCTTCAAATCCAGAGAAAGTTTCATCAAATAACCCGAGGCACCGTATTCCAACGCTTGTCTGGCATATTCGAATTCACTTACTGCCGTCAACATAACGAACCGACATTCGCAGCCTTCCTTTCTCGTCAGCTGGAGTAACCGGACGCCATCCATTAACGGCATGAAAATATCCGAAATGACCACATCAGGTTGCAGTTCACGGATCAACTGCAACCCCTCCTCGCCGTTTACCGCCTCGCCTATAATTTCAAACGGGACATTCGCCTTCGCAAACAATTTGCGTAAGCTTGCTCTCGCGTACTGTTCATCTTCAACGATCAATGTGCGCCACAATGGTGTTCGCCTCCTTCAAATATGGTTTGGATAACAATAATGGGAAATGCATGATAACTTTCGTTCCTTCGTCCGTCGACTCCAATTGAAGTCCTGTTGGCTGGTTCTTAAACATAAGCTCCAAGCTTTCTCGAAGGTTTTGTACGCCAATGCTTTTTCGTTTCCGGTAGAACTGATTCGCCTGCGATTTCTTAATCCCCATGCCATTATCCACAACTTCCAAGATAAGCAGCGAATGGTCGCATGATGCACGAATGTCGATCCGCCCCTCAAGCTGTGTTTGACCAAACCCGTGAATCAACGAATTTTCTACCAGCGGCTGCAGGCAAAATTTCGGAATCAGCGCATACTCCAGATCCCTGGACACTTCATAGTGGAGCTCAATACCATGTCCAAATCGTTTCCGTTGGATATCCATATAGGATTCAATGAGTACAATTTCCTCCTTCAGCAGAATAAGGTCAACCTCCAAATTCAGCGTTGTTTCTAATATTTTTCCTAGTGATACACAAATCTCGTAAATCTCATCTTCGTCCTTATCCAGTGCAATGCTCTTAATTGTATTCAGCGTATTGAGCAAAAAATGTGGATTCATCTGACCCAGCAACACCTGAAATCGGACAAACTGCTTTTGCCGCTCCTCAAGCTTTAACTGCTCCAACAAATTATTGATGTCTGCGATCATGAAATTGAAGCTTCGGGTTAGCGCCAGCAATTCACCTCTTCCCTGTTCCGGCAGCTTTGTCTTCAAGTTCAATTTCACTGTGGTCTCCATCTTGCGTTGAAGTTGCTTTAATGAACCGGTAACGGTTGAAGAAATGAGGTAAGTTAACAGCACAAACAGCAGCAGGATGGCACCGTATACGGTATAAAACCTCAGCTTCTGTTTGTTCACCTCTTCAAATAACAAGGAAAGAGGTATCTTTTTCACAAGATAACCATCAAGCTCTTGAATTTTGCTATAGGTATACAGCATGTGATTGTTCACAATGGATTGGGAAGAGGAATCCTGTCCCTGTTCCTGGCCTTGGCTCTGACTTGCTGTCGCTATGGCAGATGACACGGTAGAGGGCACGTCCTCCCCTAACTTTGATTGAAGCATCGTATTTCCATGTCCATCCAGCAGAAAATAGGCTCCTTCCCTATCGCTGCCGAATGGATTTTTTTTCGTTTTCTCCTGAAACCATTCTTCATAATCGATACTAAAACGTCCGTAGGCGAATGGTTGTAATCCGTCGTCCCGCAGCACTTCATAAAGGCTCAGCATCCGATTACCATTTCTCTCACGAACGCCGGTCGTCAGATCATTGGATTTCCATACGTACCGCTGTCCCTCAGCCCTCTTTAGCTCCTGTACCCAAGGCTCGGTGCTGATGTGGGCATAGTTCAGAGAATTCTCCGGCGTATACGATGTGTAAGCGTTTCCTTTTAAATCGATCAATGTGTAGAATACCGTAGCACCTGTAAGGAAAAAACTGTTTTCAATACTAGCGAATTTATTTTCCACAATCCGCTTTCGATGGATGGCATCGTATAATTCCGGCTTCTGCATCACTTCGCGAAGGACAGAATCCTGATCCAGCAGCATCCCAGTCTTCATCACAAGACTCATCAAATCGATAAGATCGGCTTTGATTCCTTCGAGCTGCTTGACGTTACTGTCCGAAGCGTCCCGCTGAAGCATCATTTCTGTTTCTCGGAAGTTGTAGAGGAATAATATGGCTATGGGCGCGAGGAGAAATAACAGGAAGGAAAATAAAATCCGGTGTTTAAAGGTGCCAGGGGTTATTCGTTGCAGCCATCGGGTCCACATGATTATTGCTCAGCCCTTCCATCGGTGTATACCTCCCAATTTACTGAAGGTTACGCCTGATCGCAATAGTAAATTATAAGCGCTAGATGAGGAGTTGGCGGTGTTCTCCTCTTTCTTTTGAGTAAAAAAACGACAGCCAAATCATTGACTGTCGTTAGGTTCTTTCTGCACTCATTTTTTTGCATTGGTGAGCTTAATAATATGACTTGCTGTAGATTCATCCGTAATCAGCATATTGATGTACTCTCCGCGTACAGCTGCCAGGATGCAATCAATTTTGTGAAGACCAAATGCCATACCCACCACTGTTTTTGTCTTCTTTAACTGCTCAAGTCCAAGACCAATCACTTTGTGATTGATGGGGTGTTCCGTAACCGTGCCTTCACGGGTGATAAAAACAGAATTAATATCCGCAACCGTATTCAATTCTTCTAACTCAGCTAATACTTGCTCGTTGAGATAACCTGAGCGTTCCATTGTTGACATCGAATACGGATTCCCGATCCCTACAAGTGCGAGGTCGATATTCTCTCCCTCTTGAAGCACGGCCGAGATATTGGGCATGCCGATAATTTGCTCTCGCAGCTCTTCTGTTTCAACGACTGCAGGAGCATACAATGTATCACAGGTCACGCCCAACTTTTTGGACAACTCATAGGCTATTTGGTTTGAATGCATTTCATTTCGATAATTTCCTGTTCCGCCAACGAGTGGAATGATTTTGACATTCTCTTTTTTCTCCAGAGGAAATTCCCGAACCATATGATACAGCGTATTGCCCCAGGAAACACCTACACGATCTCCGTTTTTGATTAATTTCAGAACAAATTGTGCTGCTGCCTTACCCACGGCACTCGATAACAATTCTTTGTTGAGATCCTTGGTTGGAACAACTAACGCTTGCTTCAGATTGAACAGACCTTCCAGCTCGTTCTCCAATTTGGAGACTTCATGATCATCATCGTGAATGACAATTTCAATAATTCCTTCTTCCCGGGCACGCTGGAGCATCTTGGATATGACTGGCCTGGATACACCCAACTTCTCGGCAATCTTCTCCTGTGTCCAGGATTCGTAGTAATACATTTTACAGACTCTTACCATATTTTTGCGTTCGTCTATGTTCACATACAAGTCCGCCTTTTGATTTTATAGTTCCATCCGTACATATGTCCCACTATAGAATGGCACTCACAGTCGAGTCAAGCAAGGAAGATATGCCCAATGGCATTTTACACAAGATTGACATTCGTTTGACACGTAAGTAATAAAGCCTTCTTACAATTGTAACTGTACGGAACATTTGTAAAGGATGCAGAACAAGACAGACTGAGGTGCAAAAGATGAATGTGAAAATTTTAGGTTACTGGGGGGGATATCCCGCCGCAGGAGGAGCTACTGCGGGTTACCTTGTAACCACAGATGAAGGACAAATTTTGCTGGATTGTGGCAGTGGCGTCATGAGCAAGCTCCCCTCCGAGACAGTTGTAGAGGCACTATCTGGTGTTATTCTGTCTCACTTACATCATGATCATATCGCAGATCTTGGTGTGCTCCAATATGCTGCTGCCGGCGCCATTCGCAATGGACGTATGTCGCATAAACTGAAGCTGTATGCTCCGGATAATCCCGTTGAGCTTCTGAGTGGTCTTCGTGGTGAGCATACCGAGGTCATTACCATTGATCCTTCAACCACGATTCGACTAGCAGGTGCAGAGATTGAATTTGTACAGGTGCAGCATACCATTACGTGTTATGCCGTCAAGATCACATATAAAGGCAAGGTGCTGGTGTATTCCGGCGATACCTCCTATTGTGATTCTCTTATCGAACTTGCACGGGATGCTGACATTTTTTTATGCGAGGCTACCATCTGTGAAGGCAGTGTGCATACCACCGGCCAGGGACATATGGATGCACTTCAGGCAGGCATGATTGCTGGACAAGCCAATGTAAAACAGCTCGTCCTGGTTCATCTTCCCGGGGATGGCAATCTCGAGTTGATGCGCCATGAAGCAAGTCGTTCCTATGGGGGACTTGTGGATATACCCGAGCCACTGCGAATGTATACCGTGTAAGCTATTTAATCGGGGGGATCTTCTCATGTACAAATTGTTGGCCCTTGATCTGGACGGCACGATGCTGAATCCGGACAAAATAATAACCCCCATGACACGAAGCTCCATCAAGCAACTCATGTCAGGGAATGTGAATGTCACCATTGCATCCGGCCGATTTCCCGCTTCCGTATGGCTTCATGCCCGGGAAGTCTCCATGACTTTCCCACTGGTTGCACTTAACGGAGCGGTGACCGTAGATCCGGTGACAGGTGAAATGCTTGAGGGTGTTCCACTGAAAACGGAAGATATTCTGCTTATGTTGGATGTTATCCAGCAAGAAGGAGCCTACATTCATTTCTATGGATACAATGTGCTCTATGTTCAGGAAATCAATGATATCAACAGGAATTGGGCCTTGAACAATGTCGTCATCCGACCCGAATTAGAAGGATCGGAAGAACGGTACAAGGATCAGGCTGATCTTATTCAATTGGTCGAGGTCGGACAGGATTTCAGAGCCTTTGTACGCAATATGCCGAACATGCTCTACAAAGCAGCTGTCATCTGTAAGGACCATGCCTCACGCGAGAAACTGTTTCATACCCTTGGCGGGTTAGGATTGTTTGAATGCACGCGAACTGGAAGTTTGCGATTCGATGTCAACTCCGCTGGAATTAGTAAACGTGAAGCTCTAGAGAGATTATGCCGTGCACACGATATCGAACCTCAGCAGGTTGCGGCTGCCGGGGATTATGATAATGATCTGGATATGTTGCAATGGGCAGGAATCGGTATTGCCATGGGCAATGCCGAGTCTCATGTGAAGGAAGTAGCGGATATAGTTACGGGCAGCAACATTGAAGACGGGGTGGCACAGGCCATCCACAATTACTTGCTCTAATCGATTCTCATTTCTGAAATAGTATGACTTACTGAACGATAAGATAGGCACCCAAAGGAGAGATTATCTGTGATTCCATTTAAAAAGACGTTACTACTGCCCCTGCTGGCAGGCATGATTGTGTTCAGTGGTTGTTCCGCTCAAGGACAAGCCACACCAGATCAAGGCAATTCAGGCGCAGCTTCAAATTCGGTATCGGGCAAGCTATCCTTCTATACCTCCCAGCCTGAAGAGGATGCAGGCAAACTGGTCAATGCTTTTAACCAAAAATATCCCGATGTTCAGGTTAGCATCTTCCGTTCTGGAACGGAGGAAGTCACAGCCAAAATTCAGGCAGAGCGCCAGGCCGGCAAAACTCAAGCGGATGTACTCCTGCTGGCGGATGCAGTTACCTTTGAAAATCTGAAAAGCGATGATCTTCTGCTCGCTTACAAGTCACCAGAATTAAGTCAGATTCCGACAGATCTTGTTGATCCGGATGGCATGTACGCTGGTACGAAGGTGATGGCAACGGTACTGGCTACCAATACCCAAAAAGTCACAGCACAACCAACTTCCTGGCAAGTGCTGACCATGCCTGAGAGCAATAATGCAAGTATCATGCCGAGTCCTCTATACTCTGGTGCGGCAGCTTACAACATTGGTGTCTTCAGCCGTACAGATGGATTCGGATGGGATTTTTTGCAGGAGTCCAAGATGAATGGCATGTCCGTCATTAAAGGTAACGGTGCCGTAATAAAAGCTGTAGCCAGTGGTGAAAAATCGTATGGGGTCGTTGTTGATTACCTCGTGGCCCGAGAAAAAGCAAAAGGTTCTCCGGTTGAACTGATCTATCCAGAAGAAGGTGTTCCGATCATCACTGAACCGATTGGGATCATGAAAGAAGCTGCCAATGTTCCTGCTGCCCAGGCTTTTGTGGATTTTGTTCTCTCTGAAGATGGCCAGAAGCTGTCAGCCGAGATCGGATACTCCCCTATTCGTGAAGGCGTTGCTCCACCTGAAGGACTTAAAGGTGTATCGGAAATGAAGATTTTGCCTGGCGATGCAGCCAAACTTGCAGTTGATCGCGAAACAGACAAACAGCAATTCATTAATGTGTTTGGCGAGTAAGGATTGGAGCTGTTCTTATGGAGAAAGTGAAAACAAATAGAATGGTTCTGCGGGGACAAGGAAAAGGGCGCAAGCCCTTTTCCTCCCTCTCCGACCTGTTACGTTGGAATCGACTTGCAGCCCTGTTGGGTGCAGCAGCCGTACTGATATTTTTTGTATACCCCATCCTGAAGCTGGTTCTTCTCAGTTTTCAAGGCGAGCAAGGTTTAACGCTATCTCACTATAGCGAATTACTGCAACAGGACCGTTTTTGGTCCACATTACGCAATACCGTATTTATCGTTACCGGTTCTACGGTGCTCTCTCTGGTGCTCGGAACAGCACTGGCCTGGATCGTTGCCTACACGGATATCCGGAATAAGTCCGCCCTGCATATGGGGATTTTACTTTGTTTTATTCTACCCTCCTATGTTCTTACGTTGTCCTGGTCTTCTTTTACCGGATCACAGGGATGGCTTGCGGGGGTACTGCAATGGATTCATCCCGGGCTCGCCCCATGGAGTATGTACAGTTTAGGTGGAATTGTATTTGTTATGGGTATTCATCATTTCCCGCTGGTGTACATGTTCACACTGGATGTACTGCGCAAAATCCCGCGTGATCTGGAATGGGCGGCAAGAGCTGGAGGTGCCGGAAGGATGGAAGTTTTCCGTCGCATTACATTGCCACTTGCCCTGCCTGGCCTGACGGCTGGAGGATTGCTTGTATTTCTGGCTTCGCTGGACAATTTCGGCATACCGGCCTTTCTCGGCACACCTGTAAACATTTCAGTTCTCAGCACGCTTATATATGAAGAAATTATCGGGTTTGGACCTTCGGCATTCGCCCGTGGTGCATCCTTATCTGTGCTGCTCGGTGCAGCTGCGGTAGTCGGAAGTCTATTGCAATGGATGCTTTTGCGCAAAAATCATACTTCCGACACGATGCAGCCCGATCTGGCCCCCAGATATGCTTTGGGTCGCATGCGGAAGCCATTAACATTGGCTATATGGTCGGGTCTCTTGCTGATTACTATTGTTCCATTGTCTTCCATGTTCTCGATGTCTTTCAAAAGAGCCTATGGGCTCGGTCTTACACGTGCCAATATGACATTAGACAATTACAGATATATTCTCTTTGAAAATGAGCGTGTGTGGCAGGCGATCCAGAACAGTCTTGTCCTCGCCCTCGTCACGATGCTCGCTTGTCTGATTATAGGCTCAGGATTTGCATATATACGGGTACGTAAGCCTAATCGATTCAATAAAATGGCCGAGCTGGCCACTGCTGTTCCTTACACCTTACCTGGTATCGTGTTCGCCCTGTCCATGATTCTGGTATGGATGGAGCCGATCCCTGGCTGGAACCCTGGCATCTATGGGACGATGACCATTTTGTTTATCGCATATATCTGTCGATTTCTTATTCTTCAGATTCGTTCAAGTGTCACTTCATTCATGCAACTGGATTCATCGATGGAGGAGGCTGCACGGATCTCCGGGGCAGGTTTCTGGCGCAAGTGGACCTCAGTTTTGCTGCCATTATTGCTGCCGGGTATTCTGACAGGAGGCATGTTGGTCTTCCTGACTGCCCTGACCGAGCTTACCGTATCGGCACTGTTATATTCTTCGGGTTCACAGACTATTGGTGTCACCATATTTAGTTTTGAGCAGGCAGGGGATACCCTCTATTCAACCGCATTGTCCAGTCTGATTGTCGCACTTATTGCGGCAGGAGGAGTAATATTGCTCATCGCTCAGCGATGGGCTGCACGTAAGGGAGTGAAGTCATGAGTATCCAGATCAAACAGGTTAGCAAGTCCTTCGGCAGTTTCCAGGCACTTCATTCCATTGACTTAACGATTAAGGATGGAGAATTCGTAGCGATTCTTGGACCGTCAGGTTGTGGGAAAACAACATTGCTGCGCATTCTTGCCGGATTCGAGCAGCCGAGCAGCGGCGAGGTTCTCATGGATGACCTGGTGGTTGCAGGCTCAGGGACATTGCTTCCCCCGGAAAAACGAAGAATCGGCATGGTCTTCCAGTCCTTTGCGCTGTGGCCGCATATGAATGTGGCTGAGCACATCCGCTTCCCCATACGTACACACAAATCAACACCTTCTCATATTAAAAATAACGAACAGAACCGGATCCATGAAGTTCTGAATATGTCGGGACTTTCACATCTGGCAGACCGCATGCCGCATGAGCTGTCCGGGGGACAAAAACAACGCGTCGCTATCGCACGGGCCATCGCTCCCCAGCCTTCACTGCTGCTGATGGATGAACCTCTCAGCAGTCTGGATGCCATGCTTCGCATGGATATGCGACGTGAGATTCAACAGGTACACCGAAATACCGAATCGGCTGTAGTCTACGTTACGCATGATCAAGGCGAAGCCCTTGCTATGGCTGACCGCATCATCGTTATGAAAGATGGACGGATTGAGCAGGCTGGAACGCCGCAGGAAATTTATTTGCGGCCGGAGACCGAATTCGTAGCGAGATTCGTTTCAAAATCCAACTTGGTCACAGGTCACTGGGATGCAGATGTCTTCATGCCTAAGGGCGGTACGAATATTTCCTGGCCTGGCAAGCAGGTTGCGAACTATTTCAAATCACACGGCTTATATCCCGTCAGGCCGGATCAGTTCCAGCTGCAGCCTTCAGGTAAAGCGGGGATATCGGGTGAGATTGTCAATGTCCAGTTTCAAGGGAAAGAATTTCATTATGACATCCGCAGTGATGACACACGTTGGGAAGTCATCTCTCCCCTTCCATTCTCCCTGAACGACCAAGTGAGTCTGAGTCTTTCTTCCGTCAGCGGCGAAGGAGTGTGACGTTTTGATTCAAACCAAGAAACTGATTTTCTTTGACATCGATGGTACTCTTCTGGATCGTCATAATCGGATTCCCGCTTCCGCGAAGCAAGCCGTTCAGACGTTAAAAGAAGCCGGTCATACGGTAGCTTTGGCCTCAGGACGATCTCCGTTCATGTTGGAACAGGTTCGCCTTGAACTTGGACTGTCGTCTTATGTTAGCTTCAATGGACAATATGTGATTCATCAAGGGGAACTCATTCACAGCAATCCCATCCGCTCGGATGCTTTGAATCAACTGTCTGCATTCGCTGGCTTATACGGACATCCACTCGTCTATCTTGATCATTCGCAAATGAGCTGCAGTCAGGATTATCACCCCCATGTAGACCTTTGCCTAACTTCGCTTGGAGTGACCCACCCTGGGGTTAATCAGCAATTCTGCAAAAACAGACTTATCTATCAGACGATGCTGTTCTGTTCACCAGAAGAGGAATCATCCTATCGCGAAAGGTTTCGTGATCTCCACTTTGTCCGCTGGCATCCGTTCTCCATGGATGTTCTGCCTGCGGGGGGCTCCAAAGCGGAAGGTGTTTCCAAACTTGCTGCCCGAATCGGATTTTCCCCTGAAAATGTGTATGCCTTCGGTGACAACTTCAATGATATGGAGATGTTTCGCTATGCAGGCTGTAGCATTGCCATGGGCAACGCCCCGTATCCTCTGCAACAATTAGCTTCCCATGTGACGACCCATGCAGAGCAAGACGGGATTTGGCATGGTCTGAAATGGGCTGGATTATTATAGAAGGAACAGTCCCCTCCCCGTTATAAGTTACACCAGTCATACGAAAAAAAGACGCTCCCGGTAATTGAAGTGCACCCCTTAGAATAGACATTGGAAAAACCCCTGGGTTTAGCCGATGAAATTCTAGGGGGTGTATTTTTTTATGGCGATTAAGGGACAAAAGTTTAAAACGTATTCGGAGAAGATAAAAAATGAGGCTATTCGTTTGCATACGGTTGAGGGGTGGACTTATCGAAAGATTAATGAACATCTGGGGATTCATGATCCAGGACGAATGAAGCGCTGGATGCGAAAATATCGGGAACAAGGTGAGTTTGGACTGATGGATCAGCGAGGTCGACGTAAAGAATACTTGGATCAAGACCGCTTTGTACAAAAACTGAAACGGGAGAATGAGTTGCTAAAAAAGTGCTTGGTCATCTGGAAGGAGGAAGCAAACAAGAAAGATTTCAGATCATAGAAAAAGTAGCGGCATACGGTGATATCCAGAAACTTTGTAATGTGTTTGGCGTGTCACGGAGTGGATTTTATGCCTATGTAAAACGTAAACGATTCGATCGCGACGCAAAGGCGAAGAAACAAGTGCTTCAAACGTATCAACGATATGAAGGCAAATATGGTTATCGGCAGCTCCAGTTGTTCCTTTGGCAAGATCAGGGGATTTGGATGAACCACAAAAAGGTGCTCCGCCTGATGCAAATGCTCGGTATTCAATCTCGAATCCGTCGTAAACGGCGCTCCAGCAGCTCGTATACACCTGCGCAGCGTGTAGCAGAGGACCTCTTGAAGCGAGATTTCAGTGCAGAAAAACCGAATCAGAAATGGGTAACGGACATTACCCAGTATCGTGTAGGAGAGCGCTGGATATATCTTTCAGCCATAAAGGATCTGTTTAATAACGAAATTGTGGCTTACGAAATAGGCGAACGCAACGACAATGAACTGGTGCTTCGCACATTCAGCAAGGCGTTTGCGAAGCAAAAAGACGTGACCGGACTGGTCGTTCATAGCGACCAAGGATTCCAGTACACGTCTCATGCTTACCACGACATGCTGCCAAAGGTTGGCGCCCGAATCAGCATGTCTCGCCGAGGAAATTGTTATGACAATGCCTCGATGGAGAGTTTCTTCTCGCATCTCAAAACGGAAGGACTCTATCCTTATCATATCCGAACGCTTAGCGAAGCACAAAGCAAAATCGAAAAATATATCCGTTTTTACAACCGAAAACGGCCACAACGGAAACTAAAAAAACTGACGCCGGTAGAGTACCGACGCCAGTTTGCAGCCTAGGGTCTTTTTATAATGTCTACTAAATGGGGTCTTGACCAAATCCAGGAACGTCTTTTTTTCTTGAATAAGTCGGCTTTAAATGCAACAGGCTGTTCCTTTAACGTTGAATGATTTCAATTGCCTGCTGACTGATTAGGAACCGACTCGACTTCATAGGTACTATCGTTGGAAACACTCGAAACACCTGTCAGACTGGCAACGAAGGTTGTAACACTCTGTGGTGGCAGCGTAGCTGTAAAAGCACCACTGGATACACTAATGGGTGATCCTGCCTGCAGGTTTCTGCTGACGTCCGTGACCCAGGAGGAAACTGTCGAAGCATTGCCGTTTTGCAAAACAAACCTTTGACTTGCTGACGAGGTACCTCTGTTGATTGCAACGATAACGACCTTGTTATCTCCTTTGTAAGCTGAGGTATATGTGTTCGTATCCGGATTTTTGGTTGCGTCAACCCTGACATAACCTGGACGAATGAATTTGGAGAAATGAGCCATATTGTAACCGCGCTTGCTAATCGTGCCGTCCTCTTTCATCGGACCGTACTGCCTGCGGATATACCACCAGACATAAGCCTGAAAATCTGCTTCTACCATAGCATGGTGCATATGATAAGAGACGTCGAGCGCTTCTGGCCAGAGGTCAGCCGAATTATTGTTGCTGTTTGGATAATAAACTTCAGTCATCCAAAGTTCTTTCCCTGCGCCTTTCTGTTTGAACAATGGATAAGGGAAGTTGCTGAACTGTGTTCCATACGTATGGGCACCGAGAATATCCATATTGGCAAGAGCCTGCGGGTCATTCAATATCGGATCAGACATGTTTTTTAAATATTGGAACGATTCGGGTGCCATCACCTTGGTGTTGTTGATTGATCCGGCATTTTCTTTCATAAACCGAAGCATCTCCTCAGGCGTCCACCAAGTCCAATCATGTGCATAATCCGGCTCGTTTTGTACGGAAATCGCATACAGATTTACACCATTATTTTTCATATAGGTTACAAAATCATTCAGGTGCTGCGCATATGCGGCATATTTGTCGTATTTGAGTCGTTTGGCATTTGTATCCCCGTTGCGATTAAAGGTTTCAATCATGTCACTGGGCGGATTCCATGGTGAAGCAAATACGAGAGCGCCCTGCTCAATGGCACGTTTGGCTGTGGGGACTTCGCGATACCAGTTATTCCGATCCGGGTCGACATAAATTCGCAGTATAGAGAAGCCGAGTTGATTCTGACCGTTACCAAAAGCGGTTTCCCGTTGCGCCGCTGTAAGGTCTCCGATCCAGGCAGGATGATTAATCCCTCCAAAGCCCCGTATAATCTGTTTTTCTGCCGACAGGTTAATTGTTACATCACTCGCTGCAGACACCTTCGCTGGCATTTGTGCCGTGATCATAACGGGCAGAGCAGTCAAGCAGGCAAGTATTACGCTAATCGTTTTTTTGAAACGTACACTCATTAACCTCACCCTCCTCTTCAAATAAAGAATCCTTTAAAATGTACCAATCCATAGGAAAGCGCTTACTATATGCACTGAATCATGGCAGGTTTATTACATAATAAGGTAATTAAGGAACATTTTCATTGCATATTCCGTTCCATTTATTGCGTGAAAGGACAAGAAGGTTCATTCATGAACAACAAGAGCGAAGTTTGGTTCGTAAAGAAAAAGTATATAAAGAAAAAGCCACTACATTAGTGGCTTTCATCGGAAAACGTACAGACTCAAATAGATGATTTTTTATAAGATTAAGATGTTCAGGTTGTAACAGAGATCCGATTAATATCGAATTTTATATAAACAGGTTATGATTTGCCTGAGCTGCTTGTCCCAAATAATAACCCACACCACCAATGGTAACCTGATCCATTATTTCTTCACGTTGAATGCCCATTAGATCCATGGACATCTGGCAAGCCACCATCTCAACGCCTTGCTCAGCTGCGGTCTGTATCAGTTCCTCCAGAGAAGCAACATTGTTATTTTTCATCAGACCGCGGATCATTTTTGGCCCGATTCCCAGCATGTTCATTTTGGACATCCCCAGCTTGCGGCTACTGCTTGGCAGCATCATGTTAAACATTCGGCCTATCCCTGTTTTGGATACAGGTTGTGGCTCATGCTTGCGGATGATATTCAATCCCCAGAAGGTAAAAAACATCGTTACTTTTCGTCCGCTTGCCGCTGCCCCATTCGCAATAATAAATGACGCAATGGCTTTATCCAGATCGCCGCTGAAAACAACCAACGTACTGGCAGGCTCAGCTTCAGGAGTTTGCTTAGCTGAGGATACGGGTTGGGCTGTGTTCTTGGCAAGTACCGCCTCAATAATGCTCCCCTTCCCACGTTCCAACTGTAGAAGTGTGGAGCCTGACATGGTTGCCCATGCCTTGACGTCTTCATAAAATCCCGGATCGGAAGCTTTTACGCGCAGGGTCTGTCCGTCTGTCAGTTGATCCATTTTTTGCTTGACCTGGATTAGCGGACCGGGACAACTTAAGCCGCATACGTTCAGTTCGTTATCAATATGCAAAGGTTGCATTAACGACGGCTGGGTCGGCTCCAATGCAGTTTCTTTGGTAGCTGGCAGTTGTTCGACAGAACGCTGACCGTTTGTATTATCATGACTTTCTGTAAAAAATGGAGTGGGCATAAATTGCGCTTGACGGTATGTTTTATAGCCTCCACTCAGGTTTTTCACTTTAAAGCCATGCTGTCGTAAAATTTGCGAAGCTGTATATCCGCGCAAGCCGACCTGGCAGTAGACCCAGATTTCTTTGGAGGAATCCAATTCATGGATACGCTGACGAAGCTCATCCACTGAAATATTTAATGAACCCGGAATGTTCCCATTACGATACTCCAGTTCGCTGCGCACATCGAGCAATATAGACTGTTCGGGTTCGCGTGCAGACAACTGATCATAGGTGAACGTGTCTACCCGCCCAGTCATGATATTTTCTGCTGCATATCCAGCCATGTTTACCGGATCTTTCGCAGAGGAATATGGCGGTGCATAACTCAGCTCAAGCTCAGCCAGATCGCTGATGTGACCGCCAAAATGTATGGCTACCGCAATGTCATCTATTCGTTTATCCACTCCGTCATAGCCGACGGCCTGAGCGCCAAGAATTTTACCATCCGGTGCAAACAGCAGCTTGAGAGTGATCGCGCTGGAACCTGGATAATACGAGGCGTGAGAGCCAGGGTGTACGATAACCGTGCGATAATCAATTCCGAGACGTTTTAGTGTTTTTTCATTACTGCCGGTTGAGGCACCGGTCATTCCAAATACTTTAATAATGGACGTCCCTTGTGTTCCTTTGTACGTTGAATGTAATCCCGCAATCCGATCGGCAACAATGCGCCCCTGCTTATTGGCAGGTCCAGCCAGCGGAATCGCAGTCTTCGTTCCATGAATATAATCATTTACTTCAATGGCATCACCGACTGCATAGATATGCGGCACACTGCTCTCCAGCGCTTCGTTGACCATAATATGTCCACGTGCACCCAGGGAAACACCGCTATGTTGCAGAAAAGAAGTATCCGGAGCTACGCCTATCGCCAGAATGACCAGATCTGCGGACAGAATCTGACCATCGGCAAGCTCCACACCAATCCCTTGTTCACGTGATTGGAAACCCTGGACACGCTGTGAAAATAGCAGCTTAACGCCATGCTGCTCCATTTCCTGTGCCAGTGCCGCTGCCAGCTCGGTATCAAATGGGGTGAGCAGCTGTCCGTTACCCTCGACCAGTGTGACGTCCAGTCCTGCTTCTTTTAAATTTTCCGCCATTTCCACACCGATGAATCCACCACCAATAACTATTGCAGAAGCGTTGTTATCTGAATTAACCTGCTCTTTGATGCGGTCAATATCCGGTATGCTGCGAACGGTGAAAATAAGCGGGTTGTCCTTCCCCGGCAGATCAGGAATAATAGGCCGTGCACCTGGTGACAAAATTAGCTCGTCGTAGCTTTCTTCATATTGTCCGCGCTCATGGCTCTGTACCTGAACCGTTCGATTGTGCGGATTAATCGCGATGACTTCACTCTTCGTACGTACATCGATTCGAAAACGATCCGCCATTCCTTTAGGTGTTTGTACCAGCAGACGATCGCGGTCAGCGATCGTGCCTCCAATATAATAAGGTAACCCACAATTGGCAAATGAAATATAGGGTCCTTTCTCAAATATAATGATTTCGGCGTGTTCATCCAGGCGGCGCAGGCGAGCAGCAGCAGATGCTCCCCCTGCTACGCCACCAACAATCAATACTTTTTTGCTCATGATTCACAATCGTCCTCTCCAAAAAGAATAGGTATAATCTGTTCAATCCGTTGATCCGCAAGCACGTAATTCACTTCAAGGCCATTGCGCTCAGTGGCGACAATACCTGCACTGCGCAGCTTCTGCAAATGCTGAGATACGGTTGATTGCGGCAGATCAAGACACTCCTGCATATATGAAACGTTACATTTCTTTTTGCGCATCAGCCCACGTACAATGCACAAACGAATGGGATGAGATAAAGCTTTCAGCAGATTAGCAGGTTCGTCGAACTGCTTAAGATCACTACTATCAAAGGCAGGTGTATTCAAACTCATTCCTCCTAAAACGTTATATTGTAATATTACGATATAGTGATGTAGATGTCAAATGGCAAACCTAATTAAAATTCGGATCACCTGATTCCCGAATGATCAGACAACAAAAAAAACGGTTTGACAGGACAGAGTCTAACCGTTTAAATCAGGTTTCACTAAGTTAAGTGATCCAAGGGATCCAAATCAAATTTTAAAAAGCAATTGGGAAAATTGATACAGTCCATTCTTCCATACTGGCCAATCATGCCCACCTTGTTCCTCATTCCAAATATGAGAAATGCCGTGTTGTGCCAAATAAGTATGCATTTGATCACTGATATGTTTGAGGTTATCCTGATCACCACAGGACAGCCAAAGCTTTCTCACAAGCCCGGTAATCTCACTCGGATTAGGAATGAGCACTTCCGGAGCACGTGTGTTTGGGGCAGCGGAAAAGGCTCCAATCCATGCAAATCGATCGAGATTACCCCATCCGATATTTAAGGATTGACCACCGCCCATCGATAAACCGGCAATCGCGCGGTTTTCCCGATCGATCCACACCGGATAATTCTCTTCAATATAAGGAATTAAATCGTCAAGCAGGTCAGATTCAAATCTCTCGAACGCTTGAATTTTATCCGGAGCAAACAGATCCCCCTCTGCTCGATCATTCGGCATCGCGCGGCCATTGGGGAAAACGACAATCATCGGCTCAAGCTTGCCCTCGTCGTACAGATTATCGAGAATGACCTGAGGAGTGCCATGATTGTACCACTCGGTTTCATCCCCGCCTATGCCATGTAAAAGATATAACGTGTTATATTGATGTTCTGATGAATAACCTGGCGGCGTATACACCATTGCTTTGCGCGAATTCCCCACCGTGGTCGAGGGATATTCCACCGTCTCAATGATCCCGCGCGGTATGCCCTCCCTATACTGGTCGTATCCTTTTGGTGCTGCGATCATCCTCATTCTCCTCTCCTACACTTGCATCTCAAGCTTCTATTGAGCCAGATGCCATTGTTAATCGACATAACCAAACCCCAATATCGTAAACGATTTGTCTTCATGACCTTCGGCCATTCCAATCTCAATGATGTGCTCGCTGGACTGCTTCTCATCGAACAGGAGCAGCACATGACAATGCGTCCAATTGATTTGATGCGGGTCAGCTTTATGGACCAGCTCCCCGTCCACACATATATTTGCGGTACCAAACTCATCACTTGCAGAATCCTTGAAAATCAGAATGAGCCGCTTGCTCCGCAGAATCATCTTGAAGCTGCCAGCTTGACTCCCGCTCTCTCTGGTATACATCCAGTTATTAGGAAAATGAGGCGTGCCGTATGGATCATCATCCATCTCAGCCATTTGCAGATCCGTATCCGTTTCTCCAAAACCTCCCACATCGATGCGGGCGACGCTCTCGCCATTCAGTCGGTCCAGCAGCTTCACATCCACAAATGCATTTCCGATTAGTGGTGGTTTATTAATCATATCCTTTCCTTGATCCAGATCAGAACGATCCGTTACCTCAAACAGCCAGCCCAGACAGTCGGCCATGATGAGATGCCCGGCATTGGTCGGATGATAGATGTCATGGAAGTATTGCTCTTTGGAGATGAGTCTTCCTTCCTCAGGGGGAAGTTGAAACTGTTCTACAACAGCATCTTTCACACTTACCATCGGGAGGTTGTAGTGCCAACCTACAGGAGCCAGCCGATCCTGCAGATTCCAGTCGTTCTTAAATACGCTGAATAGCAGAATGACAGCAGGGTCATTGTCAGCTCTTAACGCTTGCAGCACAAGGCTTTCATAACAGGTTCCTTCGGTTTCATCATCGGCATCGTTCACGGCGAACTCCACAATGACTATATCTGGCTTGACTTCCCCTTCTCTAAGTACATCACGATGATAGCGGATTACACCAAGCTGGGAAGGCGTTCCGCCTAACCCGGCCTTTATAAAACGTAGTGAGTTGTTACTTGTTGGAGCGAACATTTTCTTGAAAAGGTGAAAAGATTGATATGCATAACAATTCATATGAATTGGTTCCGCCCCGGCACCTTGAGTAATCGAGCCACCGATGTATGCAATCGTTACAGGCTCACCTCGTTTTGTTTTCTCGATAGCCTTCTTCAGTCTGGCATTATGACCTTTATGCAGCAGTGATTTTGCAATCAGATCACGATAAGCTTGCGACTCGAAGTTCAAGGATGTCCCACTCATGTCCTGCATGAAAAATCATCCCTTCCCGGATAAATGAGAGTAACATCGTATGCTAACAGATGTCTTTTATACTTTATTAACTTAAAGTCTAACGCTCGCACATAAAGCAGACAACCTGTTAAATGCTATGTCTTTACCTGACAAAGTATAGTTTTTTTCCAATACTCAGCCTTCTGCCAGCCATTTTGAATGTCAATCCGTCAGGTGAAAGTATAGGATTGTCCAGCCTCTGTATTGAAGGAAATGGGCTTGAGACCAGGGCCTTGCAACTGACAAACACCGGTGTTTGTACTTTTTACGGTAACTGTAGTCACCGCCCCCATCTTCCATGAGAAATCGAGTGTATATCCACCTCGGGCTCTGAGGCCTCTAATACTCCCTTCATGCCACTGGACAGGTACAGCAGGCAGAAGCCGAATCACGTCAGTGTGACTCTGCAGTAACATCTCGGCAATTCCCGATGCTCCACCAAAGTTGCCGTCAATCTGAAATGGCGGGTGATTGTCAAAAAGATTAGGCAACGTTGAGTGCTCCAACAGAGCCCTGACATTTTCGTAAGCCATCTCCCCATCCTCAAGGCGTGCCCAGAAATGAATGATCCAGGCCCGGCTCCAGCCCGTGTGTCCACCGCCATTTTCCAACCTGCGCTCCAGCGAGATTCGTGCAGCCTTCGCCAATTCCGGCGTATGTGCTGGAGTGAAACATTCTCCAGGATACAGCCCGAATAGATGCGAGATGTGCCGATGGCCTGGTTCCACTTCTTCATAATCCTCCATCCACTCCTGAATTTGGCCGTTCTTGCCGATCTGCGGCTTCGGGATTCGCTTCAGGGCATCAGCGAGTTCTTTCCTGAATGAAAGGTCTCTTCCAATCAACTCGGCACTGCGAATACAAGCGTTGAATAGTGCTTCGATGATCTGAAAGTCCATTGAAGCCCCAGCGCAAAGCACCCCAATCTCGCCACTAGGCAGCTTATAGCTGTTCTCAGGAGAGACGGATGGACAAGTAATCAGACGGCCTTCTGCATCCTCGATCAGATAGTCCAGGAGAAATTCAGCCGATTCCTTCATGGTTTCATAGGCCTGTTCCAAAAAAATGCGATTCTGACTATAGCGATAATGCTCCCACAAATGCAAGCATAACCAAGCAGCACCCATCGGCCAGAACGAAGCTGGAAGATAGGTATCCTGAGGCGCTGTGTCTGCCCAAATATCCGTATTGTGATGTGCCGTAAACCCCCGGCAATCATACATAACCCGTGCCGTTATTCGGCCCGGCTCCCGCATTCTCTCAATCAGATCGAACAATGGCTCGTGACACTCTGCGAGATTGCAGTTTTCGGCCAGCCAGTAATTCATTTGTGCGTTAATGTTGATCGTAAATTTACTATCCCACGGCGGTGTAAAACTGTCATTCCATATCCCTTGAAGATTTGCAGGCAAAGAGCCTGGCCGGCTGGAGGAAATGAGCAGATAACGGCCATACTGAAAATAGGTCTCGATCAATCCCGGGTCCTCTGATCCCTTTTGGAATTCTTCTAATCTTTTGTCAGTTGGAAGTTCATTACGATCAGAGCTCTTTGTCAGATCCAATGCTACTCTGTTATAGAGTTCACCATAATCCGTTGTGTGCCTTGCAAGCAGCGTTTCATAAGGAATCCGACCAAGCTCTTCCAGGAGAAGTTTACAGTGTGACTCCGGATCTTCCTGACGGAAAGTCGTTCCCGCAGCAAGCATCAGTGTGACCGAGGTCGCGCCCTCCACCAGCAGGTACTCGCCCAGAAGGCGGCAGGAACCCTCGTTTGGTACCGCTTTCATAACTGCGGCAAAAGAACTACCCTCTTTACCACCGCATTCACCAAGCATGATCAGACCGCCCTGGTCCCACTTCTTTGTTTTTTCCATGTACCTCCAATTCTGTCGGTTGAATCGGGCTTTTATCGATACTGCATTCTTTGTATCTGAGGAGATTCGAAGTATGATGGCCTGATCCGGGTGGCTGGCAAACAGCTCACGTGAATAACGGATGTTGTTGACCTGATAGCTTACCCTTGAAACGCCCCGGTCCAAATCAAGCTCCCGTACATAATCCTCGACAGGACCATCATGATGGCTTAACGATAACTGCAGTTCCCCAAGTGGCACATAATGTCGCTGCGCCTCTGGAAGTCCCGCCATCGTCATGGAAGCAATCTCTTCAGCCTCCCGAAGTTTTCCTTCCATAATGAACTTGCGGATACGAGGCAGATTAGGGAGTGCATCTTCATTGTTACGATCACGAGCTCCACCGTACCACATGGAATCCTCATTCAACTGCAAGCGTTCCTCGGCAACGCCTCCAAATATCATTGCACCAAGGCGACCATTTCCAATTGGCAGAGCCTCGTTCCACACCTTGGCAGGTTTGCTGTACCACATGCGTTGATGATTCTGATTTGCTTCTGTCATTGTGTTCCTCCCATATTCATATTCGATACAACTTTTAGGGCTATAATTCATTTTAACATTCAAATATGGAAAGAAAATGACGTAATCCGACCAATCAGTACTCTTTCATGATATGTATATTTTTCTTCATGCCAATAGCTCGGGCCAAAATACTGTAATTTTATAAGTGAATGCTTTAATTTGATAAGTAGCCCGCATGATATACTTTAGCAAGTATGATTGACTAAAAGGAGGCAACGAATTTGACTCACACTATTGAAGGCGCTTACACTTCTTCCGAATACAGAAATATGTTTTTGGAACTCGGTTATACGGATGAGGAAATCAATGCAAGAATCGAGGACACTTGGACCGAGCTGTTCTACGGTGACCCGGATACGCGCATCTATCACCCCATGGGTGAGGACAAAGGATACATCCTTGACACTGGCAATCTGGATGTGCGTTCCGAGGGCATGTCTTACGGCATGATGATGGCTGTGCAAATGAACAAAAAAGAAGAGTTCGATCGACTCTGGAATTTCTCGAAAACATTCATGCAGCATGCGGAAGGTCGATACAAGGATTATTTTGCATGGCATTGCAAACCTGATGGCACGCGAATATCGCAAGGCCCAGCACCGGACGGTGAAGAATTTTTTGCGATGGCCCTTTTCTTTGCCTCCAACCGCTGGGGAGATGGACCTGCGCCATATGATTATGCAGAGCAAGCGAGAACAATATTACATGCATGCCTGCATCAAGGAGAACATGGCGAAGGCGATCCGATGTGGGACCCGGAAACGAAATTAATCAAATTCATACCGGAATCACCGTTTAGCGACCCGTCCTATCATCTGCCCCATTTTTATGAACTGTTCGCGAAACATGCGAATGAAGGGGATCAAGCTTTTTGGAAAGAGGCTGCGGCAACCAGCCGGGTGTATCTGCACAAAGCATGTCATCCGGTGACCGGACTCTCACCCGAGTACGCCAATTTTGACGGCACACCTGCACCGCCACAACGTCATGGAGATTTCAGACACTTTTACAGCGATGCTTACCGGGTTGCGGCCAATATAGCCCTCGACTGGGAATGGTTCCGTAAGGATCGCTGGCAAGTGGAGCAGTCCAATCGCATACAGGCTTTTTTCAGTGAAATTGAAATGTCTGATTATCGTCGCTATACCATTGAAGGTGAGCCTTTCGACGAGCCATCGCTGCATCCGGTTGGGCTCCTCGCTACCAATGCTATGGCTTCTCTGGCAGCGGACGGTCCACATGCGAGCCAGTTCGTGCACCAGTTTTGGAACACGCCGCTGCGCAAAGGTGTGCGCCGATACTATGACAACTGTCTTTATTTCTTTAGTCTGCTGGCTTTGAGCGGCAACTATCGTATCTATTAAATCTATTAACATAGATTTCAGGGCATTTTTCCGCCTATCTCAAGCCGTATACGTAAACTGTCTACAGAATTGAGATAGGTGGATCACTCCCCTCAAACTATAAGCAGAGATATCAATACAAAAAAACCTGAAGCCCTAAGCAAAATAAAATTTTTGCCGGGTTCAGGTCTGATTACACGAATAATTGCTTCAATATTGAAATCCATCGTTTTACTTCCACACGTTGTTCACTTCTAAGACAAGCAATGCCGTATACAACTTCTTCCGTAAAACACAAGGGAACAAAAGCGATCTCCCCATCCTCGACAATTACGAAGTTCGGCAGCACGGAAACCCCAAGACCGCTTTTGATCATCGTATGGATCGTACTTACGGTATCGGCATAAGTGTACATGGAATCCGGGCAGCCTTCGGCGATTTTCCTTTGTATTCGCTTGAGTGTTGGAGGTGCCTGATGCTCGTCAAAAAAAATAAGCGATTGGTTATTCAAATGTTCGATCGTCAGCTCTTTTTCACATACAAGCGGATGATCTTTAGGCGATATGCAAATATACGAGCCTTTAAATATTGGATGAAAGCTGAACACGCTATCCTCTCCCAGGTTATCCTCTGTCGTAAAAATGATATCGAACTTTTGGTTCAATAAATCTTCCTTCTCCCGAGTCAGATTGGATTTCTTCAATTGAATTTGAATTTCCGGATCGTTTTCCCTGAATCGTTTAATCACATCCGGCAGCACTTGTTTCTCAAAGACCGTCTCGGTGTAACCGATGATCAACGTGCTTTCAACTTTTGCCGAGAGCCGCTTGGCCTTTATAACAGATTGGTCCAGTCGAAACAGAAGTCCTCCGATATCCTCGTAAAAGCTGTTGCCAGCCAACGTTAGTTTAACCGTTCTTTTGTTTCGCACAAACAATGGGATGTCCAGCTCCTGCTCCAGACTTTTGATATTGTGGCTTACAGCGGGCTGAGTCAAGTTCAGCTTGTCCGCGGTTGTCGAAAAATTAAGCGTCTCGGCAAGGGAAACAAAGCATTTTAGCTGTTGAATGTTCATCCACAACATCCTTTTCCCATATAAAATTTGTTTATTATTGATAAAATAAGGTAATTTCACGTGGACGTCAACCTGTGGTAACCTTCAAGTGAATCTTATCACAAGAAAGAAGGAATACCTATGCGTTATATCGTCACGGGTGTGGACGGGCAGCTGGCCAGTCGTGTAGCAGAAACGGTACTTGCAGAAATCGAGGGCAGCAATCTTACTTTTACATGTATGAACAAAGAGAGAATCCCTCAAGAAACGCTGCGGCGGTGGGAGCAAGCTGGCGTGCAAATCTTCGAAATTAATTACGACGATATTCCATCCATGGAGCGAGCTTTCCGGGGCGGAGACCGGATCTATATCGTTTCTGGCCTTGAAGTCGGCAAAAGGGTGCAGCAGCACCGAAACGCGATTGATACGGCGATCCAGGCCGGAGCCTCTCACATCACCTACAGTTCCTTCATCGGTGCAACAGACCCGGATTACGCTCATGTCTATGTCACCCCGGACCATACCGCGACCGAACAATATTTGAAGTCGACGGGAATTGCGTATAATGCGATGAGAAACAATTTGTATCTGGAAAACTACTTAACGATGTACACGATGCTCGCACTCATGTCAGACGATAAGTGGTTGAGCACCGCTGGAGAAGGACGGGCCACTCTGGTTCACAAAGACGATTGCGCAAGAGCCGCTGCGACTGTCCTGCTTGGCAAAGGCGAGAACAATCAAGCCTATAACATTGTCGGATCGGAGTCCGTTTCCGTAAGGGACCTGTGCAGCTTGATTCAGGAGGTTTCCGGCATCTCACTGGAGTATGTACCAGTCGATGCAGAGCAGTATTACGAATACCTGGAGCGCTTGAATATTCCGAGGGAAATTACAGGAGACTTCTCACGCTCCCCCGTTCCCTTCTGCGGAGAGGATCTCATGACGACTGATGCCAGCATTAAGGAGGGGCTGCTCGACGTGCAATCCAACGCCATTGAAATTCTGACGGGACAACAGCCCAAAACGGCAAGAGATATCATCGGAAAGTATAAATATATATGGGAAAACAATATTCGTAGCTGGCGGGATATGAAATAGAAATTTAGCCTTACTTGATCAGGAAGGGAGCATTTTATGATGGAAACCAAGGATGCATTGCAAGGCTTTACAGGGAGCCATATGATTTATACTTACGAAAACGGCTGGGAATACGAAATCTACATCAAAAACGATCATACCATTGATTATCGCATTCACAGCGGGATGGTTGCAGGACGTTGGGTGCGGGATCAGGAAGTCAACATTGTGAAATTAATCGAGGGTGTCTACAAAGTATCATGGACCGAGCCGACTGGGACAGATGTTTCCCTTAATTTTATGCCGCGCGAGAAGCGGATGCACGGGATTATTTTTTTCCCGAAATGGGTTCATGAGCATCCGGAAATTACCGTCTGCTACCAGAACGACTATATCGATCTCATGATCGAGTCACGCGAAAAGTATGAAACATATCCTAAATACGTCGTTCCCGAATTTGCCGATATCACATTTATGGAAAATGCCGGGATCGACAATCAGAAGCTTATTTCCATCGCGCCTTATCCCGGTATGACCGACGATATTCGTGCCGGAAAACTGAAATAGACGCTTCATTGCAACATAAAATTTCAATATATCTAACCCAAAACGTTCCCGGCTCGCATCGTATTCCTGCGAACCGGGACGTTTTGGGGTATGCAAATCCAGGCAACAAATGTCACTTCTCTGCCCTCACCCTATGCTCTTCAAGGACTGGGTGCCCCTTCTTGCTCATAAGCCGCGCTACCCACCTCGGCCATTGAGAATCGTTGAACACCAGAAGAATCATTTTGCAAATCCAGATAGACCGAGTACTGTTCTTCCTCCACTCGAAACAGCGGGATGAATTTCACTTGATCCCCCTGCTCACTCTCTACGGCGAATGCCAGTTGTTCCTGGGGAAGTCTGACGATTTTTTCATGCAGATTGTCCTCGGTAATTCCCTTCAATATTGTGTATTCCCCCAGTTGTGCAAGCAGAATACTGCCATACATTACCGCTGCCATGCGGTCCGAGCCTTGCAGTGGGACCAGATGCAGCTCGGCAGCGATTTCGATCTCGATTATATCCCGATCATGAAATTCGCGCTGAATGACGATGTACCCGTTGTAATATTCCAGTTCCACCGGCACCGAGTTGATCTTCACCGCTTTGACAGACTTCGCTTTCAGGAGCAATACTAATGTCACGGGTATGAGCGTCTCAATCACCAGGGTGGACGCAAGCCCATCAGGAAAACGGGTATGCTGCACAATGCTGGTGTGCTCGCTCCATTCGACCGTTGACGATATGAATGCATTCAACAGCAGCATGTTTTCGCTTTTGAACCAGATATTTTTCTGCAGTTCGCTCATCGCCTCGATTCCGGAAGCCGTACAGCACCAGAAGGAATCATGCGCGCTACTGAAGGCTTTGGTTGCACCGCTCCCCATTGGCTGATGATATTGGGATAGCCCCGTTTGGCTGCTGGCGCTATTCAGAACCGCGTTATATTTCAATGATTCCATATGATCCAGATATTCAACTGCTCCTGACCATGACAACATTCTCTCCAGTATTCGCTCTGTGTTGTGCGCGCAGCAGCTCTCGCTCTCTCCACCTGTCAAGGCATCCTCCAGTCTTCCGAACCTTCCCCAGTGTTCCGACTTTTCGGAAACTCCACCCTCAACAGGAGCTGCAGCCTTTGAACTGCTATTGCCGTTTGCAAATGTTCTCCCCTTCAAGCATTCGTAAAAATGTAAGGCTGCCGCTCTGTATTGCTCCTCGCCGGTAATATCATGACGGTGCATGGCCGCTATGATCATGGGGAGATGAGTGTTGGCGTGCAAATCTGCAAGCACATCCTGACCCTTGGCAAGGCGACCTACAAAATAGTCTCTGTCGAACAGAAGGGCAAGCTTCAGTATTTCGGCATTTCCTGTGAGATCATAGAGGGAGTACAGCGCATCTCCCATACCTCCGAACTCGTTAGCCGGGTTCAGCCGTGTGCAGCGGAGAATACCATCGATTTTCCAAAAGGAGAGCTTTGTGAACCGCCCATGAATATAGAGGGCCAGATTCACAGCAACCTTCAGTGCCTTTGAGTTGCCCAGGTATACATGGCAATCGATAAGTCCCTGCATAATTTTGTGCAGAGTATAATATGGGGCCCATACTTTCCGGTTCTCCTCGCTTTCCAGCAGATCGAGCTGATCCTCCCCAAATGCACTCACATATCCGTTGGGCTGAGCACAGGATTCCATGATGTCCACAATCTCGCTGGCTTTGCTGTGAAGCACCTGATCCTGATCGGCAAAGGCGTATTTGGCACAAGCCGAAAGGAAATGTCCAGCGAAATGTCCCCTAAGGCCGCAATCCTCGGCTTCCCAACCTCCAAGCGGCTCGGTATGAGAAGCTATTCCCGCATTATACTTAAACGTATGCATAAGCCGGTTAACATTAAATGAAGCAAGGTACGCTTTGATGTATTGCCGGCGGGTAGCAAATTCATTTGTATTTAACCTCACTTCATTCAAGCCAAAATTGGCAAACAATATCGGCACCTCCATTCCCGATGATACATATGAGGAATTATAACCACATTCAGACCAGTGTTCTTTATTTCGAAATGGATGAAGAATCATACGAAGACTGCATGATTTCCAGATAACGCTTGATGTTCAGGCCCTCCAGCCCTTTCACGTAATCATCCCAATCCTTATCCAGACTCTTCGCTCCTGTAATGAATTGCAGCGCATTCTGGTCAATATAATCCTTGAGATTTGTCTGCATCATGCTTGTTTCATCGGCGCTTGCAGGATCCACCCATAGCGCCCAATGCGGGAATACGTTCTCAGGCTCCTTGCCTTCCATCAGCAGCGTCGCCTCGTATAACCTGCGTTCCTGTCCGTCTCCTGCGTAGAAGTCCTTGCCCTGTACTTCGGCATCACGGTATGCCCTGTGGTGATTGTACTGACTCAGCGCAGCCCAGCTGTCATTGCGCGGCTCTGCTCCTGTTGGGAGCGGAATTGCTTTGTAGAGTGGCTGCACTTGATCATTCAGGGCCACTTCCCCTTCTTGCGGCTTGCGCCAGCTTGTGCCCTCCTCACCAAGATATG
The DNA here is from genome assembly GCF_030487755.1 of Paenibacillus sp. 11B. NCBI lineage: Bacteria > Bacillati > Bacillota > Bacilli > Caryophanales > Paenibacillaceae > Paenibacillus > Paenibacillus sp. 11B. The sequence continues at coordinate 161,285 of NZ_JAUKNS010000001.1, forward strand.
CACTCATGGCTCCTTCTTCTGTGTAGAGATAATCCAGCATTTGAATGGCTGCAATCTGCGTTTCTTCGCTTGCCTTGTTCGTCAGCACAAACGACGCCCCGGGATCAATCGGATAGTTGTAGGTAGCATAGCTGGCATGCGGTCCTTGCAGCGGAGGAATCGCGTTATAGTCCTTGCCATAAGGCGAGCCCTCATCGGTATTCACAAAAAGGGCCGGGTGCATGGCTGCGCCTGCTCCTAACAGTTGCGCATCAGCATTATCACCGATTTTCTTGAATGCGCCCGAATTCTGTGTAAAGGCCCCTGGATCAATCAGACCTGCTTCGTAGAGGGATCGGATATAGGCAAGTCCCTCTTTCCATTCCGATTTATTGGCAGCAGTGTCTATCTTGCCATCCTTAACGAGAAGATACGTTCTGTCGTCGTCATAAATGAAGGCATTCATCAGATACGGAATAATGTGCACGCCAAAATTTTCAATGGAGCCGCTAAGCGGTACTTCGTCCGCCTTGCCATTCCCGTTGGGGTCCTTTGTTTTGAACGCCTCAAGCACTCCTTTGAAGTCCTCCAAGGTTTTGGGCTCAGCTAATCCGAGCTGCTTCAGCCATTTTGTATTGAGCCACATCTTGTTTGGATAGGAGCAGTGGAAGCATTCATTCAAGCCCGTCAGGCCATAGATATTGCCATCAGGAGCCGTGTTAATCGCTTTATAATATTCGTTGCTGTCCAGCACCTTTTTAATATTTGGAGCATATTTGTCGATCAGATCGTTGAGTGGCACGATGACACCTTGCTGGCCGAATTTCAACAAGTCCGTTTGCGAAAATCGATCTACCCACGGAATGAGCAGGTACAGATCGGGATAGTCTCCCGAAGCCAACGAAATTTGTCTCTTCTCCGATGCTCCGTCAAACGGAACTGTCGTCCAATTAAAATGAATGTTGAACTTCTCTTCCATCTTTTTGGTGAATTTATTGGTTTGAAGATTCGTATCCGAACCTTGATGTGCAAATACATTAATAGAGACTTTATTGCCAGAGGTGCCCTCCCCATTCAATCCGCTGCCTTGTTCGGTGGATGAACATCCCGTGAGCGCCACGCCAAGAAGAAGCAGGCAGGCAAATATGATGGACCCTGATTTTCTCAAAAAAATCCTCTCCCTTACTGATGATTGTATAAAGTCAGCCTTTGACCGAGCCAATCAGCATGCCCTGCACAAAATAGCGCTGAACGAAGGGATAGATAACCAGCACCGGCAAGCTGGCCATGACGATTAACGAGAATTTCATTAATTCCGCCATTTGCTGCTGCTTCAACATTTCCCCCGCGTCCATGTTTCCGGTACCATTGTTCAGAATGAGGATGCTCCGCAAAATTAGCTGCAACGGATAAAGCGATTGCGATTTTAAGTAGATCAATGCATCGAAGTACGCATTCCACTGCCCGACTGCATACATCAGCGATAACACCGCAACGATTGGCTTCGCCAGAGGCAAAATGACGCTGAAAATAAAACGGATATCACTGCATCCGTCAATGTCGGCTGCTTCGGACAGTTCCTCTGGAATGGAATTTTGAAAGAACGTGCGCGCTATGATGACCTGCCACACCCAGATGGCATTGGGGATCAGCAGCGCCCAGCGGGTATCGATCAATCCCAGTGTTTTGACTACGAGATAAGTTGGAATCAATCCACCGGAGAAGAGCATGGTGAACGTGATGAACATCATCAGCGGACTGCGTCCGACAAAGGTTTTTTTGGAGAGCGGGTAAGCGATCATGATCGTCAGCGCTACGCTGATCAGCGTGCCGCTTACGGTGTAAAACAAGGAATTGGCATATCCGGTAATGACCTGATCGTTCTGCAATACCGCTTTGTATCCATCCAGCGTCAAGTCAACCGGCCACAGCCAGACTTTCCCGGAAGAGACAGCGGCTGGACTGCTTAGGGAAGAGCTTACGATATAGATTAGCGGGTAGAGCACGGCAATTAAAATGACAATCAAAGCGATGTAGATGACCGTCATGAATATTCGGTCCCCAAAGGACTCCCTGATCGTGGGTTTCCCTTTATTCATCGAACGGCGTGAGTATGTCTGTAACTCGCTCATCAGATGAACTTCCTCCCTTCTGGGCCTAGTGCACTACCACAGGCTTGTATTGGACAATCGCTTCGCGGCTGCGTTCACCGTCAGCAGCAGGATCAGGTTAATCAGGGAATTAAACAGGCCAACCGCGGTTGCAAAGCTGTAATTGGCGTTCAGCAGCCCCATTTTGTACACGTAGGTAGAAATTATTTCAGAAGCCGACAAATTCAACGGATTTTGGAGCAAATAAATTTTCTCAAATCCAACCGCCATGATGTTGCCGACACTCAGGATCAGAATGATCACTGCCGCAGGCAGTATGCCAGGCAGATCAACGTTCAATATTTTTTGGAACCGGCTTGCGCCGTCGACTTTGGCCGCTTCGTACAGCGAAGGGTCGATGCCAGCCAACGCTGCCAAATAAATCACTGCGGAGTAACCCATGCTTTGCCACACGTCGGAAAACACATATAAAGACCGGAACAATCCCGGCTCTCCCAGGAAATTCACCGCTTCCAACCCCAGAGCGCCCAGAATCGTATTAACGATGCCAAGCCGGGGAGAAAGAAATAACATGATAATGGATACCATAACCACGGTCGAAATAAAGTAGGGAGCATAGGTAACCATCTGAACGGTTTTCTTGAACGTTGCGCTCTTGACCTCGTTCAGTGCCAGCGCCAGCAAAATGGGCACCGGAAAGCCGACAATTAACTGATAGAAGGAAATATACAGCGTGTTTTTGATCAGGGTGGCGAAGGCTGGATTTTGGAAAAGCAATTCAAAATACTTGGTGCCAACCCACGGGCTGCCCCATACCCCCTTGATAACGTTGTAATCCTTGAATGCCAGGACCGCATTAGCCATCGGAACATACTTGAAAATGATGAAGTAAGCGACGGGTGGAAGGATTAGCAGATAGAGCTGCCAATGCCTCCGCAGACTTCTGGATACGGCTCGCTTGACAGCCGAGCGTCTGCTCTGCCTTGTTGCCGAAGCCGCATTAGATATTGTCGTTCTCAGATTCATCCCCCCATGCGGTGGCCAGTAAGACTTTTTGGCAGACCGCTTTTTTTGGTTAGCGCATTTTTGATAGCGCTTTCTTGTTGGTAATCATAAGAGCGCTTCCCCGATTGCGTAAAGGTACACTTTATCGAATGAGGTACGAATCACGTACGACTTCATTTCATTTGATCTTCCATCTGCCGAAATGCACTTGGCAAGATGCCCCTAACACGTTTGAAGGCTCTTCGGAACGAATGTGCGCTATTATATCCAGTTGTCTGTGCAATCTCATCAATTGTCTGCTGGCTCTCAAGCAGCAACTCAGCCGCTTTGCTGATTCGCACCACCTCTACATAGTCGGAAAGGTTCTCTCCGGTATGCTCCTTGAATAATTGGGAGATATATTTTTCCGGTTTGCCCATTTGCTCCGCAATCCGGTATACCGTCAGGTTCGCATCGGCATAATGCTTCTGGATGTAAGCCATTGTTTCATTGACAATTTCCGCATGCATGTTGGATTTTTTACGTTTCACGTTCTGGCAGACCTCTTCCGCGAGCTGATGGAACTTGTCCCTTAGTTCGGCAACACTGTCCGTGACCTGAATCCCTGCGATGCGATTCTTAAACTCCTCGACAAGCGCTTCATCCAGCATAATCTTAGGTTCCAGCTTTAGAAATGTTCCCCTTAATTCCATAATAAATTGATGTGTCATATCGTACGACAGCTCTTGCTCTGCGAAGTTTCGGCTAAACAGTTGATCCAAGTTACGCTTGGATTCTTCCGTCTCTCCCGCCTTAAGCGTATTTATCAACCGCTGTTCGGACTCCATCGGATAGTAGTACAATTCGGTTTCCTTTACAGCGTTTTCGAATTTTACTAATTGGTCCGCCCCGATGTGAATGGCATATTCGAGCGCTTGTCTGGCCTCGTTGAACGAACGGCCTACGTCATTCCATACATCATACGAAGAACCCATACCGATGGTCGTCGATACCCGGTAATCCTGATACACAGAATCCATCAGTTTCATCAATTGGGCTTCACATGTGAGCAAGGTTTGATCCAAAGCTTCATCCCTCAGCGGTAGCACAAAAGCAATCTGATCCGTTCCCCACTCCGTTATCAAAACATCCGCATTCCATGTCGTCAGCGCTTCACGCACGATTAGCCTCGCAACACTTAATTCTTGAATAATTTCTTCGCTATCCGGGCTGCCATAGCCATCTACTCTCATAATCCCCACAACCCCCGACTGGTATGAAGCGAAATGTCTGTCTGGGAGAAGATCGCCTCCAACTCTCGGGTTGTATAAAACTCACCGGTCAACAAACGCTTGATGAACCCGTCTCGCAGCATCGGGAGCTGCCTATTCAATGCATTTTTGAGAAGATGGTTGTTCGTAATAAGACTCGTAATATTGCTGGCCAAGAAATCGTACTCATTACTTATTTTTCCCGGTAGTCCGATATTCTGATCCCGAAACACGAACAAAAGCTTATGAATCGGCGCACTGTTGCGGTAAGCCAGTAAAAGTCCAATGATTAGTCCGAAACCAAGTGTGGCTAACGTGAAGGTAAAGGTAACCTGCTTGATCTGGTCTGCTTTTATCATTAACGCACGTTCGGGAATGCCAGCCATATAATTCCAGCCATTTTGATCCGAGCGAATGGAAATCAGCAGACGACCGTCTCCCATAGGCTGCACTTCACGATCCTTGGCAGCATGTATATCCTTTAATTGCTTTGCTTCACTTGTACTCATGCCACGCGAAAAAATGATGTTCCCATTGGCGTCTGTTACCAGTGTCCACCCTCCATATTGCTCCACAATATGTTGAGTCAGGCTCGCCATCTGATTCTCATCAATCATGACACCGATGGTAGCCTGAGGTTTGTTGAAGCTATTTAATGGAAGCGATTGAAGAAACGTAATGGCAGGAGCGTCCACAAGCACATTACTGCGAATCTCCTTCTTATAGTTTTGTAGGGGAATAATCTCGTTTAAATGTGGCTTTTTCAAAAATGTTCTCTTTCCATTCTTCGAACGTCATGCCTTCAAGCGCATTGGTGGCGTAATAATGCTCAGGTCGGTAGTAAACAGTGGTAGGCGTGATGATGACATTATAATTCGGAATATATATGAAGAAATGAGACAAATAATCATTGGTGCTGCTGTACATAGACAGGCTGCGCTGCATACGGCCCAAACCATAAACATTATTAGCATCGAGCGGCTTGGGATCAGCAATTAAACGGTACAACTCCTGGTTAATCGCTAACTGCCTTGTGAAATCCTCGACCTGCATGAGATTTCGTTCAATAATTTCCTTGCCCAGGTTGAGCGATTTCAGACTGTTTTCAATGGAGCTTGTCCTCGCTGCTTCAATGGATGCCCTATAGGAGGCATATCCGGCAATTTGAGGAATCATCAGAATAATGAGATAAGAAACCATGAATCTGCGGAATAACGGCGTGAATTTGAACCATAGACGCTGCATTTGTACCTCCTTTTTGGTAAGCGTTTACAAAATTGATTTGTTTCATAATACACCTTTCATTTGTGTGTGGTGAAGGTACACCTTAATCTTTTTGGTACAAATACTTAAAATTTTTGTACTAAACCACTAGCAGTTAATAGAGGACTACTTCTGAACACCAAAAAGAAACCTTCCCAGCCGCAATAGCTGGAAGGCTCCTTTTGTACATTTTGTTTAATTGACGGCTACAAACTTCCATTGCTGGTTGGTTGCGCCTGTGTAATCGTTTTGCTGCAATTTTGCACCGTCTGTCGTCGCAGAACCGGTTACCTCAATGGCTTTATTGCTATTCACGTTAATAATACTCCAGTACCCATTGCCCAGATCATTGATTTTGAAATGCTGCGCAGTGGTGTTTAAATTGCTCATAAGCTGTACTGCCTCTCCGTTGGTACTGGTGCCATTTCGGATGTCGATCACCTTATCAGGCGAATTCACACTCGTCAAACTGTAAATTCCGCTAGCTATTTGATTCAGGACCCACTTTTGAGGATTGCCCCCCAGATCAGACCATTGCTGAAGCTGCAAGTTGTTCTCGTTTACCCCACCCGGTACATCAATAACCTTGTTCGAATGTCTGGCTACAATCTTGTAGGTCGCACCCGAGATCAATCCGCTTGATGGAGTGCCACCGTTCGGATAGGTCTGAGCACGTTCATAGAACCATTCGAAGAGGAATCGTCCCATTGCGCTTCTTGAAGCATCCCCGTCCCATTTCAATCCTGCCGTAGGGTCGGCAAAGGAGCTTCGCTGTCCAGCATCCAGAATAAAACCGTTCATGTGAGCTGCAATACTGACATTGCCTGCCGCGTTGAAAATGGTCTTCGTATTGTTACCAAAGCCTTCATTGCTGCCATTGAACAGATTCCAGTATTCGGAATCGCCGGCTTTCTTTTTGAACCATGTGACTTCGGTAATGTTGATCGGATATTTATCGGCCGCTGCCTTTACATTGGTATTCCATTGATCTTGCAGAATGGACATGTTGTCATATGCTCCGTAACCCGGATACCAGTGAACGGCATAACCGTAATTGTTCAGCGGGTCTGTCAACGGATGGCTTGCTGTCAGACTGTAGAATTGGTTATATCCCAAACCAGCGGCCCAGATGACATTATCCGCGCCTTGGCTCCGAATGGTCGAGATGATGGAATTCTGGAAATTGCGCAAGTCGTTCCAGTGGTCCACAAAGTCGTTCTCGCCGTTATAACCACCCCAATGTCCGTTCGCATAGGATTTTACCGGCTCGTTGATCAGCTCGAAATGTACATTATCGGCACTTTTTATCTCTGGACGAGCAGCGAGATAACCCCAGATCTGATTGAACTTTTGCAGATTGGCCGAGGTGGTGGCCTGGTCGTCCTTCAGTGTGAAGTCGAGTCCAAGCGTAACATAGACGCCTTTGGTTTTGGCATATTGAATATAAGGAATAATGACGTTCAGTGTCACGGCTTGTACACCTGCAAAATTGTAGGTGCCTGCCGCCACATCCCCCATGTCCTCACGGTCGATGAACAGCCGAATCTGATTCATATTCCAGCCGTGGCTGCTTCCGTATTTCGGGCTCGTACTTGTGAATGTATCCGTAATATCCTTCAAATAAGCCAATGTGGCAGCATGACGGTTGTTGCCATGAAGATTCAGATAATAATTGCTGTTCTGATATGTCCAGTAGGCGCCTGAAGGCTGATGCCAGCCACTTAGCACGACGGGCTGGTTACTACTGTTCACCAAGTTTTTGCCACTAACGTGAAGCTTGCCCATCGGCATGCCGACCCACGCTTCCGCACGTTCGGTTCCGAACGGCATAATAGACAACAGCAAACCGAGAATGATCATAAATTTACAAGATACCAACCATCTCTTCAATATAATCCCTCCTGAGCTTAAAGTGTAAAACGTTAAAACGGACGGCAACACCTCCTTTATTATGAAGGGGCTAGACCTTCCAGCCCCCATCCAAGAGAGAATCATTATCCAACGATGCCTGTACGTTCAACACTTTCAACGAAATAACGCTGCACAAACAGATAAATGATGATTAAAGGCAGGATCGCCAGCAGAATGCCTGTATCCTGAATCATGCTCAGATAGAATGGATCGGCTTTGGATGCGCCATCACTAACCTGCTGTGCCAGATTATATGGAAGAGAGGACAGCTGCGTTGACATCACCTTGCTGGACGTCAGATAGGTTGTCGTGTAGAAGCTGTCATTCCATTGCCAAACGAAAGAAAACAGCAGTACAGTAACGATTGATGGAATTGCATTTGGGAGCATGATACGTGCAAAGGTTCGGCTGATGCCTGCACCATCAACGTAAGCGGCTTCCTCCACCTCTTTGGGAATGCCTCTAAAAAATTGGCGAAAGATAAAAATATACAAGCCTGCTTTGAGCGAATTGGCTGTTATGGCAGTCAGAATAAACGGCCAGTACGTATTCAGCAGATTGACAGGTTTGCCTGCAATCAGCGTCATCAGTCCCATCAGATCGAAGCTCTTCAGATTTAGATACACCGGGATCAGGATCGTGGTAGGCGGCACCAGTATAGTTAGAATGACTCCGGCAAATAACAGATTACTTCCCTTAAACTTCAAGCGTGCAAACCCGTATCCGGCAAGTGCACAGGAAAGCGTGGTCAAAATAGTCGTTGTTGCAGACAACGCAAATGTATTGAACAGCGTTGCCCAGTAATCCATGACACGAATAGCCTCTCGAAAATTGTCAATAGAGAAATTCTGTGGAATCCAGACGACAACCGCTGAATACAAATCACTTTTATCCTTGATGGACGTTGATATCTTCTGAAAGATAGGAAACAAAATAACGAAGGATAGTCCTGCAATGAGTGTGAATCTCACAACAGACCACAGCCAGCTTTTCCACTGCTCCAGCGACAACAGTCTTGATATCATCAACGCACACACCCCCTTTTCTAATCTTGATAGAAGACACGTTTGGAGAAAATAAGTGAAACGATCACCAAAATGACGGCAATAGCCAGGAAATACACCCATGCCATGGCTGAGCTTAACCCAAAATCAAATTTAACGAAGCCTGTATCGCGAATAAGCTTGGTCATGGCGTTGTTTGCAAAAGAATCAACGATGGTATAGATGACGTTCACAAAAATGAGCGGGCTGACCATCGGAAACGTGATTTTCCAGAACGCTTCATATCCAGTGGCCCCTTCCATTTTGGATGCTTCATATAGCTGGGGCGATATCGTTTGGATACCTGCCAAAAATATGAGAATCTGTACACCGGATTGACTGACAATCTGATATATCCGGTCTACCGCACCGCTCAGATATGTCACGAGCCATTCGCTCAACCCCGCATCCAGCATCAGCTTTTCAATCTCAAAGGTTCCCAAGGCGCTGCCACCTGTATTGCTCTGGTTCACAGCCTCGATCAGACTGGTGCTTTCCAGCGTCATGATGACGCCGGATGCCAGAATCACCGGCAGAAAAAATATGGATCTCGCTACTGCTCGCCCCGGAAACCTCTGATTCAGAATGACTGCAAGGAACAGGCTGAATATTACGATCAGAGGCACATTAACGAGCACATCTGTGATGGATTCGATCAGTGCCCGGTTGAAGCTGGTATTTACCGTCATTGCCTGGATATAGTTGGCGAGACCTGTGAACTGGATGGATATCCCCTGTGCATTCGCCTGAATTGAACTCAGGCTGTAGCGCAAGGAAGCCAGCAGCGGAACCAGGAAGAACAGGACAAAACCGACGAGCCAGGGAAGCACATAGATGACTCCCCAGACCGCTTTCTGCTGAGCGTAGGTTCGGCGTCCCCACTTCCCTTTTAGTAGCGCTTTCAGAGCTGCTCACCACCTGTCACGTAACTTTTGGCTTCCACGTTATGACCGCCTGCCTGCACCGGGAAGTCGTTATAATTCACCAGAGCGAAGCTTCCGTTTTCATATGTCGTTTGATACACCCCTTCAGCCAGCTTCTCGTGTGCCACCATGTGAAGCCCTGCGAAAGGACGATTGGCCTGATTGACCTCTTCATACATCTCCGCTGCGAGATCAATCCATTGTCCATAGTGCGCAGCATACAGATTGTCGTAATCCGTTTCCTTAACAACATGATTCGGTGCGTTAAACCAAGTAAAATAGGGGCTTGCCCCATACTCCACGAGCTTTAGTACATACTGTCTCGCATCCGTATAGGTTGACAGGTTGTAAGCAGCTCCCGTATAGCTGATGCCACCATGTACAACCAATTGGAAGAACGGAATCTCCTCATCCTCCAGCTTGAAGCGGCTGCTGGACATTGGAGCATCCGTGAGACCTGTCACATAGGGCAGAGCATACGCATTCCCGCCTTCGGCAACAACAGATATCCCTTGCTGCGTAATCTGCTTCAAGCTCTCGGTGACGGTTGCTTGTGCTCCTGTGCGATCCAGCAGTTTCTTCGGATTCATGTCACTGTTCACTTGATCAGCCAGATCACGCACCGACAATCCCCCTTGCTCATAGGGCTGGAGTGCTTTCAGCAGGGCTTGAGTCACATCCTCCAGCAAATGCGGAGACAGGATATAGGACGGAAGTCGATCCCGGTCACGCCGCTGTCTTGCCGGGTCCATCGGATATAGAAGTGCAGGCTCCTGCGTCAGTGTGCGTGAAGCTTCCTTGGAAGGACTGAATCCTGTCTTGGAATGTACATTTAGTACAGCGACATCGGGGTAAAATCCAATTCCCTCCTTACGAGCATAGTCGCTGAATTCTTGCATGCCTTTTCGTCCTCCAATCGCTCCATCCACTTTGATGGAATCCGGTATCTGATGTTGAAGCCCTCCATTAAACCATCCCGCATACCGAACCTGAATGTTGGATACTTGTTTTTTCTTAAGGATCGACAGAATCTGGCGGGCTTCATCAAAGGTGGTCAACGCTTCAGTAGAATCGTAAGGTATGCCCAAGATATGTTTTCTGGTCGTCATTCCGCCGATAAGCTTGAGGTAAAACGGAATATCCATTTCTCCCCCAGCTGTTTGGTTCGCAGGAAGACCATTCGTCTGGATTAAGTAGTCACGATATAAGGAAGCCAGACCGGAGTAAGAGGCATTCTCTGCCCCGGCAAAGGCATAACGGACGACAAAATCCGATGCGGTCGGCTTCTTCTGAAACTTGGGAAGTGTCCGTACCATGTCGCTGGCCTGGAGTGTTACATCACTTTTGTTTACAACGTAGAAGCTCGGATACACATTGTTGTAGCTATTCAGCTTTCCGCTGATATCTGCATTTACAACCGCCACCGCTGCTCCTTCCTCTATGATGCCAAGAAATGCGCCGCCCTCACGAATGAGACCGAATACCGGCAGCCTTGCTCTTTCCTCGGAGGAGTCCGCTTCACGAAGCTTCATCGTCAGATCCGGTCCGTATACATCCTGCTGATAGGCAGGGTATTGTATCTTTCCATTATTAAAATGAATGAGTGCTCCCGACCCGTCAGGTACAAACATGGAACCCTCCTGATCCGCAGCGCCAGCCCCGAAATAATCCAGCACGGATATGCTGTTGATCGGGTATTGCTCCGGAAAATGGATGCCGGAGGCAGGTACACGTACAACCAATGATTCCTGATCCAGCTCATATTCAATGGATAGCATAAACAATCGGGGGCCGCTTTTTTCCTGCTCGATGCCATGCTCGGCATTGTCCAGTTCAAGGTCCTCGGATGTATAGCCGGCTGTCTCAAAAGCCTTCAGAGCACGCGTCAACTGAAGACCCTGCAGCGCTTTGTCGTTCCGAACGTATACCCCCCCGTCCTTCTCCTCCGCATACCCAATCTTCAAGGCACGTTGTCCTGCCTTGTCGAGCAAAGCAAGCAGCTTCTGTTCGAAGCGCTCTTTGCTGATTTTTACAGGCAGATCTTCCACAGAACTCTCATTGGTTCCAAACTGGTAGTTCACCCGAACCCCATTCGGCAATGCTTCGTAGCTTATCTGCTGGTGAGCTACGCTATCCGTATAGGAATTGACCGAGCTGCTCTGACCCAGACTGTTATAGAAGCTCAGCTTGGACTGCGCAGACAGCAGATCCTTATTGATTCCCGACGCAAGCGAATCGATCTTCCGATCTTCCGGATTGCTGCGCCAGATCTGCCCGCTTTGCTTGTGAATCACCGCAATCTCGGCTGTATCCTCCTGGATGAGTAGCTGCAGCTCATTATTCTGGGCAAGCCCGAGCATGTCTGGCAGACGGGCATCACTGAAGGATGAGGCCAGCTTCTGACCAGGCGGCAGCACAGGCACTTCTGCTTGTTCATCCGCATTTGCCGACAACGTAGTTACAGGCGTAGAGTCTGACTGACAGCCGCCAAGAAACAGGATGAATACGAGCAGGATCACGATCATTTTTTTGGCCACGTACAAAATCATCTCCATTCTCCTTCCTTAGCCCCGGAGTACAAGTTCCTGATAGATGGTGGCTGCAAAGGACACAATCTGCTGCACCAGACTGAAGAACAGTAGGCAGAGAAATGCCATGAAGGCCATGGCAACCAGCGTCAAAAGCATGGTAAGCACCGTTTTGCCCGGCGAATACTGATGCACAGTCATATTGCCCACAAATAACAGATATACCGTCCAAGCTGTTGCAGCCAGGTTGAAAAAATAATAAAAGGCCGTTTCCTGCCCCGAAATCATTAGGCTGAGCCAAATCCACGGAAACTGAATCAGAATTAGTGGAACCAATGCGAAACAGGTGGACATGAAGATTTCCGAGAATTTGCCTTCACCGTCCATGAGTGTGGTTAAAGACCAATTCGCTGTACACCAGAACAATACCGGAACAATGACATAGACCATTTCCAGCAGACTGTTCAACCGTTTCGGATTGTTATAATTGACCAGGAACCCGCTATATTGTGCCTGAAGGATCGTCGTGATCGCCAGCAATCCCAGTATGACCAACGCAATCATCAGCGTTGTTCTCTGATTCCGCTCGTATTTCAGCTCCCAATAGCCGTCAAACGGGTGAAAAATAAGATGCAGCGGATATCGAACCCATTGTCTACTTGATACCTGCATTCGTTGTCCCCTTTCTCTGTCTGCGAACGATGGTTATGGCTACCAGCCCGGCAGCAACCAGAATCAGCCCGGTCATTATCCATGAGAAATGCTCGCGGAGCAGGTCTTTTCGATACAGAAGAAACGCTTTGGAATACCCTTCTCGTTCCATGCTTCGCTTAAAGTATTGCGTAGATTCGGCATAATCCTTCTGCCGCAACAGCGCTTTTCCGATACCTGCGTAGGCATATTCCAGATTCGCATTCATGTCTGCAGCTTTGGCAAATTGCTTCGCAGATCCTTCCTCGTCCCCATTGAAATAACTGCGTACTGCCTCATGAAGCGTACGCCCGTATTCAGTGGTTTGAAATACGGTGATTTCTCCAAGTGCTTTGTCCAACACCAGCATCCGATCCCCGGCATGCTCCAGAGAAACAGGCGTATTAAATTGCCCCAGCCGATTGCCGATACCTCCAAACATGTGAAGCAAATATCCGTCCCCGTTATAGGTGAAAATCCGACCCATATTGGCATCAAGCACGGAATACATATCGCTGTCCCCGACATCGACATCAATCATCCGTGAAGGCCCTTTCTCATTGCTGTACAACAAGTCACCCTGGGGCGGATAGTATCCTTCCCTTCTTAGAATATCCACGCCCTGTGCATTCAGTTTCTTGATCGGGAGTCCGGTCTGGTCACCACTGGTTGCATAAATGAAGCCCTCCTCGTCAATGTCCATATTCGTAAACTCGGTTGGTGTGAACATGACCATCTGACTGCGCTGCTGACGAGTGGCGAATCTTTTCCATAGATATTCCACCGGATCAACCGAAACTCTGTTAGCGCCGATAAACGAGGCAAATGAACCGTCGGAATTAAACTCCATGAAACCGTCGAAGACACCTTCCGCCATGACATAGATCCGCTCTCCTTTATCCATAACAACCCGTATGGGTCTGAATTGGAAATCTTCCTTCAGGAGGTCGGATTGAGGCAGGTCTACCATTTTAATCAATTGCCCCTGCTCATTCAGATGAACAATCCGTTGATTATCCGAATCGGCGATGAGCAGTTGGCCGTTGTCCGAAACGTATAATCCTTGCGGATGTTTGAAGTGATCCTTCTGTCCATCATGATCAAATGAATCGATAATTCGTGTCAGATTAAAATCCCGATCCAGCTCAACGATTCGGCTGTTGCCCGAATCCAGCACGTAAATTCGCTCATCAGCCGTAACGTGCATGTCAGTCGGTTCTTTGAATGCGTCAATCTTCAGCCCCGTGCCTGTAATGATTGTTGTCGCCTCATATGCGGCAGGAGAACGAACCGCCTCTCCCCAGTACGAATAATTGTACGCATTCGTCTGTCCGTCGGCGTAAGCTATTGACGCCGCATTCCCCAAGTACAGGAGGCAGGCAAGAGCCATGGTGAGCCATCCGCATCTTTTCCACATGCTTTTCAATATGTTGCTGCCCCCCTTCTACTCTTTCATACCGGAAGTTGCCATCGTCTGCATGACACTGCTCTGGGAGATGATAAACAGCGTGATTGGCACGATCATAAGCAGCAGTGCCACTGCAGCACCGACACCTGCTCGGGCAATCCCCCCCTGGATAATCTGACTAAGCGCATAATGCAGCGTTTTCAGATTTTCACTGTAAATGAAGCTTCCGCCGTCTGTTCCCCATAGGGCCGGAAATTGTAAAATCATAAGCGTCAGCCAGGCTGGCTTCACGTTAGGCATCACGATGCTCCAAAATATACGATATTCATTTGCCCCGTCGATTTTGGCGGCCTCCAGCAGCGCATCGGGGATCTGTTCCATAAACTGCTTCATCAGGAAGAGCCCAAGGGAAAATGCGAGAGAAGGCACAATGATGGATGCATGTGTGTTGATCCATCCAAGCCAGGACATCACCATGTAGTTTGGAATCGCCGTGACGTGTGGTGAGAACATCAGCGACAGGATGACGATGGTAAACAGCACATTCGAGCCGGGAAACCGATATTTAGCCAGCGGGTATGCCGCCGCGGAGGCCAACAGGATATGGCCCGCCGTTCCGAGCAGCGTAATCAACAGTGTATTGGCAATATACCGGGATAAAGGAACCCAGGAATTACCCATCAGATTGATCAGATCCGAGAAATTTTCCATCGTCGGATTGTTTACCCAAAAGCGTGGCGGAAATATAAACAGCTCATCAAGCGGTTTGAAGGCATTGTTAACCGTGTAGATCAGCGGCAATACCATGAATGACCCGAACAGCGCCAGCAGCGCAAACAGCATCAGGCTGACGGAAAATGACCGGTTGAGTCTTCTCGGCATGCCAAAAACGGCACGTACCTTGCTGGTCATTGTCATTCACCTATCTTTCTCAGCATTTTTTGCGTCAGTATGTTCGTTCCCAGCATCAGGGCGAACAAAACAGTTGCGATCGCGGACGCATAGCCCATCTCAAACCGAATGGTGCCGAAGTCCATCAAGTGGGTTACAACGGTATGCGCTGCATAGTTAACGCTCGGAAAACCGGCCAGTGCGATGGAGATTTCGGCCACAGCGAACGAGGCTGTAATTTGCATGACCGCCCCAAACATGAGCTGTGGTCTCATCGAAGGCAGCGTAATATACCAAAGCTCCTGCCAACGGTTTTTGATACCGTCCACCGTACCCGCTTCGACCAGAGAACGGTCAATCGTTTGCAGACCCGCAATGAAAGCCAGGAAGCTCGTGCCGAGACTGAGCCACAACTGTACGAGGATGACAATTGCCAGCACGTACTTCTCATTCGAAAGCCACTGGATCGGTTCCAGAATAACGCCAAGGCGCATGAGAAAGCCGTTCATATACCCATAGCTGTCTCCGGAGAACACGATTAACCAGATGAAAAAAACGTTTCCTGAAATGGAAGGCGCATAGAATACCAGTGTCATGACTGCACGGATCTTCGGGGACAGCTCATTGATAATCCATGCAAATAAAAAGCAGGCAATATAGCTGACAGGCCCCGTAATAACGGCAAACAGCAGCGTATTTTTAAGCGCAATCAAAAAAACATCGTCATTCAGAAACAGGCGCGAGTAATTTTGCCAGCCAATAAATCGAGGGAGCTCCAGCATATTGAAGTGGAAAAAACTGAGTCCCAGCGAGATACCTACCGGAATGACAGTAAACATGAAAAAGATCAGCATAAACGGTGCCATTAGAACGTAATAGTGTCTGCTTTGATACAAATCCCGTTTCATAAGGGACCACCGACTGTCCTGTCTTGCGTGAATGGCAGGAGCAGTCGATGCCTTGGTGGTTTCTGCGTGCAACCGTTACCCTCCCTTCCTCTACTTCAGATTGAATTCCTTTCGCTTGAGTTCGATCTCATCGTTGATATACAGAACATAGTCTGACAAGGCCTCGCGCGGGTTCTCATTCGCGTTGACCACTTTGCGGAACGCGTTGTCCAGGTGTCGGCCTGTAAAATATCCACCGGGAACTTGTGGAATGCCTTGCACCCACTCCCATTGCTTCTCCAGGTTTTGGTAATCCTTAACAGGCCAAGGCAGCTGCTCCAGTGCTTCGATATTGGCGGTCGGATAACGAGCCGCAGCGCCCATCAGGCCTTCCATTTCCCTGCCGTATTCAATCTGGGTCTGCTTGTCAGTCCACCATTTCATGAACATCCAGGCAGCATCCTTGTTTTTGGCATTTTCCAGCATCATGACCGCACTTGTGGCACTTGCCACCTCATGCCTTACGGACCCGTCTTCCAGCTCCGTGCCAGGTACGATTGTAAAATCCCACAGATTGCGAATTTCCGGCGCCATGACGGTTAGCATGTTGTAGGTTGTGTAGTCCGCAATTCCAATTGGCATCTCTCCGGTGCGGAAGCGGTTGGGAAAATCGGCTTTAAGCGGGAATTTGTAATTGGTATAGAATTGGGTCCACCGCTTGAACGCATCCATGGAAATCTCTGAATTCAGCTCACTTGCCTTCTGATCTTCCGCGTAAAATTCGCCATTGTTCTGATAAAGCAACATAGCAAACGTTGCGTTCGGTATCATGTTGGCATTGTTCGTCGCATCCTCGATAGGCAGGTAAAACTCCATATTATGTTTTTGCAATACCGAGATGGCATTATAAACGTCCTGCCATGTTTGAGGTGGCTCCAGACCAAGTTCATTCAAAATATCTTTCCGATAAAACAGCATTGGAAAATGCTGCTGCTCCGGCAGGGCATACACGCCGTTGTTGAATCGGTACGGCGTCAGTCCACTCTCGCGGAACCTCTCCGCAACCTTATCAAAGTCCAGGAAGCCGCTCAGATCAGCCGCCGCATTCCGCATGGCGTAATTGACGGGAATATCTTCGCCCATCTGCATGGCTACATCCGGCCCTTCTCCAGCGAGTGTAGCAGGCAGCAAAATATTGGGCGGAACGAGACGCAGCTGGACTGAAATATCAGTTTCAGGAGTAAAGGAATCATCAATCAGGCTTTTCAAAACCTGAGCCTGGTCGCGTCCGGTAGTAATCCACACGGTAATGGAATTCGTAGTCTGCTTCATATTGCCAATACTGTCGTAATCCTCTGTATAGGAAGCGACGTAGGCTCCCACTTCGTGCTTCATCTGCTGTAAAAGGTTAGCCTCAGCATTGGGCAGCTCATGATTAGGCGAGGACACCAGCAGATAATCCAGTGCTATAGGCTGTTCACGGACAGACAAAATCCATGTTCCCAGCCCGCCCACATTGATCTTGAAGGTATCCAGACGTTTCGGAACCGTCTCCGGCCTTGCCGCCATATCCTCCAGTTGAACAACCATGGCGTGTAATACGGCTACCTTGTCACTCTGTTCACCAGTTGCCTTCTCCAAATAATCCGCAACAGAACGGAGAATGTCAGCCTGCCGCTTGAATACTTCCGTCATCTCAGGAATGCGCTGCTCCAACTGATAATCCCTGAGCGGATCAGGCTTGTTGGATGTAATCATCAAAATTTTGCGATACATTTCATTTAGCTCCAGCACGCTGGATTCCACCGTTCGCAGTAGTGGGGCAATATCCCCCAGCGTAACGGTCATTCGCAAACGGTGCGTTCCTTTTTTCAAGTGAAACAGATAAGGTTCACTTTCACTTGTGCCCAGCACCCGCGTCTGCCAATCAGGGCTGTAGTTGAAGCGAATACGCTCCATTTCCTTGAATGGAACTTTACCGTCGATCATCAGACTCCGTGTGGCATACACGCCGCGAAGCTGATCCTGCTTCACTTTGAGTGCAATTTGGTACAGGCCATCAGCCGGTACATCCACATCCCATTCGATCCATTCCCCAGGAAGCTTCCAGTTGAGGCCTCCAATGGCGTTGATACGGATCTTTGAGACGTCATATGGTTCAAGAGACGGGCTTGAGCGATCCGAGATGGGAGCTAGGGTTGGTGAGGATTTGCTCACTGCCTGTTCTCCCTGCAGCTTGAGCATGACGGGCTCAGCCGGCTTCAAGCCCGCCGATTCATAAGCAGCCTGAAGCTCTTCGTAAGCAGGGATACTCTCTTCCTGATATAGCTCGATATAATCGATCGCCATACTTTCGCGCAGCGAGGTTAGCGACAGCTGCTGGTTGCCCTTTTCAAAATAAAACTGATAGGGCTCTTCGAAATAACCTGCGCTGTCCTTGAAGGAGGCAAGCTGCCAAGCTGGTGTTTCGACCTGCCGGGGTCTGAGATCATTACCGCGATCGTCCCTTCGTATCGTGTCCTCGCGATTCCCCCATACCCGGTCAAAAAGCAGCACATCCGCTCCTCTGAAAGGAACCTCTCCATTCAGCTCCAGCTTCCGTTCAATCGCGGAGCTTTTGCCTGCCACTGGATAATAATGAATGCGTAGTTGGTATAAACCACTGGCCTGCACAGGAACATTCCAACTAATGGTGCCAGACTCAGGTGTGACTACCGCCTTTCCGTCCAGCCCTGCGTAGCCATCAATAACCTCAAACTCCCCGTCCGCAGCCTGCAGGAAAGCTTCCCCTTCAATTCGTATAATCTGATCAGGTGTATCTGTGTTTGAGAGAGTGGAGATGTAGTGCTCATAGCTGCGGGAATCAGCTGTACCCGACACCGCTTCAAAGTCCTCGTACGCCTGTGCAATGCCCGGACCGCGATCTCGCGTAGGGTACAGACTCAATAAGGAGAAGATCATGGCAAAGGCGAGCAGCACAATTAGTCCCTTTTTCTTTCGTGACCGCATGTTCCCATATGTCCCCCTTTTATTTCAGCATTTTGCATCCATTGGATGTAGCAAATGACTCATTTGTATACCTCACTGATGGCTGCCTGGAAGGGTGCTTTATATTTTTCGATAACGGTGGAAACGGAAACACCATCGACCAGCTCACCGTTAAAATCCCAGAACGGCAGAGATGGGAACGTATTATGGTCCAGCACCAGCATGCCCTCGGCAACCGTTTTTGCATTTTCAATATCGGCTTCGTCCGTCAGGTGAGTCTCCAGGGTAGACTGACTAGGGTAATCGTAGATGGAGTCAATCTCGTTGATTTTTTCCCAGATGTACATCAGTTGTTCCGGATTTTCGACAGCTTTCGGAATGGTAAGTGCCTGATATTGCGATTCACCGGAGTGGTAGGCGGTCGCACTTGGTCCTTTCGGGAACGGAAGGAAGCCGATATCATAATCCTGCATATCTGTCTTAATTCCTTCAATCTCGTACATGGCGCCGGAATACATCAACGTATTGCCTTGCCGAAAGAAGGTAGCCGGTTCGGTCCAGTCGCCGCCTTCCGAAGCTCTTCCCACTTTCTCCGTAGCCATTCTGGACACGAATTTCAGCGCTTCTTTTGTTTTTGGATCATCCAGGTTTTGCTTGTCACCCTTGGTCAGCGAGGCCTCGTTGGAGTACAGCACAGGTTCAAGCAGCCCTCTTTGTGCCAAACCCCAGGTATCGAGTTTGCCATCGTTATTGCGATCCTTGTTCGCCTTTTTGGCAACTTCAATGAACGTATCCCAGCTCCATTGATCTTCGTCCACGTATTCCTGTAACGGCTTCATACCCAGTTCCTGCATGAGTGTGCGATTATAGAAAATACCGCTTATGAATGAAGATTGGTCCTCTGTGAAGCCATATCCCCGACCTTCATACTGCATGTATTGGTTCGTTGTTTTCTGGTTAAACACTTTATCGTTTTTGGTATACTCATCCACTGGCCATAACAAATCTTGCTTGGTGAGTGCGGGGATAGCGTAGCTTTTGCCCAGCCGTACAATATCACCAAGCGGTTCTCCTGCCATCAGGGAGGCTACGACCTTTTCCTGGTACTCACCAAAATCAATTGAAATATATTCGATGTCAAAGTTATGCTTTTTCTTCAGCGCCTCCAGGTTCTCGATTCGCTGAATGTTGTCCGGATTGCTATCGGTCATTTCCATATCCCACCAGGCAACGACCTTGATCGTTCTTCCCCCCATGTCAAAATCCATTTCTGGTGTAGAGTTCTCATTCTTTGGTTCTGTTTCATTTGCAGCCTGCTCCTCCTGCGGTGCCTTCGTTTCCGGCTCTGTCTGAGCGCTGGAGCCAGAGCTGCAAGCACTCAGCAACAGCATGACTGCAAGGACCAGACTCATCAGCATGAACATGTTTTTTCTCATTGTTGTCCCCCCTGAATGTGGTTTTTCGGTTTGCCATCAAAGTGTAGCCTTCGAATGAAAGCGCAAACAACCTGTGAAAATAAAGGTATTTACCCGGTCAAACTATAGGTTTGGGCCATTCGAATCCAAATTGAAGCATTTTCCTATGTAATTGGTAAATAAATGCTCCCTCAGCAAACAAATGCACATTGTATGCGCTTTCTTTGTTTCTCATAATGGAATTAATGGAATGTAGACATCTGTCATTCAGCTCTCGATGTGCTGTGGGATTCGGTTTATAACAATTGAAAGCGAGGGATTGCTCATGCATAACATTCTGCTTGTGGATTTCAGTCGTTACGTGTTCGGGGAATTGCACCAGCTGCTGCGTCGCAGCAACTCCGATTATGCCATAGGAGAACGAGTTGTTTGCACCCGTACCGCGTTATCGGCATTGTCCGAGCAGCAATTTGCTGTGGTGCTCGTAAGTACCGGAGGATATGCGGCTGCAGGTTTATGGGTTTGTCACTATATTCGAAAAATAAGCCAGATTCCGATTCTTATTATGGGAGGCAATGATCAGTTCCAGCTTGTCCGCAAAGCTTTAGCTTATCAAGTAAGTGATTATCTGCCTGGAAGACTCAACGCATCTGCGCTCCTCCATAGTCTTGACAGGCTCCAGACCAAGCTGGAACCTGAACAACCCAAGCGGAATCTGTACTCCTTAAGGTCGATCATTCAGCTTGAGGGTAAACAGGTGCATTCCGCCCAGGTCATCCAGATGATCAAAGCTTATGTCCTCGATCATCTCAGCAGTGACATCACGTTGAAGAAAATTTCCGATATGGTTCATTTTAACTACGCATACCTTGGACAGAAATTTAAAATGGAAGAGAAAATCTCCTTCAATGATTACCTGCTTCAGCAGCGAATGGAAAAAGCCAAACTACTGCTGACGACCACCGATTTGCGGATCTATGAAATTTCAGTGGAGATAGGATATATGGATACGGACTGGTTTTATAAAAAATTCAGGGCATACGCAGGCGTAAGTCCCAATGCTTATCGAAAACAAAAAGCATTCACTGCTTAGTTTAGAAGCACTTCAGTATCCGTTAAGGCAAAAGAGAAGCAAGGCCATAGGGCACTCGCTCCTGCAGCCTTGCTTCTCTTCATTTTCGCTTTAACGAACCAATAGAGATTCTCTGAATTCCTGAGGTGTCATACCTGTCGCCTTTTTGAAAAAACGAGTGAATGAATGGGCTGACTCATACCCGACCTGCAGTGCAACCTCCCGAACCATCAGATCGGCATTTCGAAGCAGCTCTTTTGCCCGCCTGATTCTCAGCTCGTCAATGAATTCGGAGAGGTTGATTCCCATTTCCTGCTTGAAGAAACGGGACAGATACGATGGATTGAAATGATAAAGCTCGGCCAATCTTACAAGCGAAAGATCTTCTTCCAGATGCTCCGTGACGTAAGTGCACAGGGAATGAATCACGGCATTTGCCCGTTCCTGTTCATTCGAGCTCTTGAAGCGCACCAATTGGTCGGCTGCCTGATACAGAAACTGCACCGCATCCTTCATGCAAGTATACTCGTGGAGATGTAAAAGCCTGCGCTGATCGGGTATATCCTGATGCAGACCCCATCGATTGATGGTCGAATACAGATGAAGCGCCAGATTATAGTAGGTTTCCATGGCCCTCTCCATAGTCACATCCTCATGAATCAGTTCATTGGCCAAAGCCTCAAACACTTCGTAAAATTGCTGGATTTTCCCTGTCTCCAAATACCCTGACATCACTTCGATTCGGTTGCTGATACGTGTAAACTCCCTCTGTCCCTGATTCGGAAGCACCTCATCGTAATCCCGAAGTACCATGGATATGCCATCGCCAATTTTCATCCAGTGCAGTTGCCTCAACCTCTCGTATTGCCGGGGAATTTCGGACCAGTGACAGCTTTTCCCAGCCAATGCAAAGACCACGGATATGTCAAGTGAAGTCATGCATGCCTCCTGCACCCATTCCAATGTACCCTCCAGATACCGAACAAGGGAACTGTCTGGTTCCAATTCCAACTGCTTAGGCTGAATAAGCCACACCATATCCCCATAATGGTCCAGCACGCTACTAGGAATAGTCTGCTCCTCCATTACAGCAGAACCGATCATTCGGGCAGATTTCTGAAGCTGAGCGCGTTCCGAATGGGAGAGCTTCTCCCTGTAAGTCATTCGGCCAAGCACAACATAAACGGGAGAAGAAGCACGCAGTCCAATGCCCCATTGATCCAACTGATTCTGGATGTCGATCTCAGAACCTGCATATGCAGTCCCGTTCTGCAATAGATTTCGCAGATACTCCTCCTGCTGTAACACTGCCAGCTGACAGGTAACCTCGTATGTTTTCTCCAGCAGCTTGTGCATGTGCTGACTCTGTCGAATCTCTTCCACTACTTCTCCCACCACAGCCAAAATCTTGTCGTACCCTTCCGTTTTGAGCAAATAACGGACATTTTGCATCTGAAAAGCCTGGTAAGCATAGTTAAAGTCGCTGTAACCCGTTAGGAAAATAACACGACAATGCGCCCAATAAGCCTGAACCTGCTCTGTTAGCTCAAGACCGTTCATGCCAGGCATGCGAATGTCAGTTAACACGATATCAATTCTTGAGCGTTCCATCCAGGCTAATGCCTCACTCGCTGAGTAAGCTCTGCATACGTCAAGGCAATCAGGCATATATCTTGCAAAGGTTTCATAAAGAGCGTCCGTAATAATTTCCTCATCATCCACAATCAAAAGTCGATACATCCGTCTTCCCTTCCTTCCAAATGAATTCGGATTGTGACCTTTAACCCCGACAGTTCACTTCTCGTCAAAAACAGGCCGCTTTTTTCCCCATATGTCAGTACCAGACGTCGATGAATATTCATCATACCCGTCATTTCATGCGAGTCACTTTTTTCAAGCAAACTGTGTTGAAGTGCTTCAATATGATGATCCTCCAATTCATGGCCATTGTCTTCCACACTAATCTCTGCGACATTATCCTTGATGCCAAACCGCACTCGCAGCATACCCTGATCGGTCATTTTTTCCAGACTGTGCTCATACGCATTCTCGATAATGGGCTGTATGATCAATCGGGGAACACAAATGCGCTCCATCGCCGCGGGCATATCACCGAAGTCTGCCTGTATGCGTCTGGAAAACCGCAGCTTCTGAATTTCGGTATAAATACGTGAATGAGCTGCCTCCTCTTCCAGCCTGACCTGATCAGTTTCGTTACGGGTAATAAATCTGAAATATTCGCCAAGCATGTGGGTGAATTGTTCAATGCGCTCCGTATCCCCTGTTCTTGCAAGTGAATTGAGAATAAAAAAGCTGTTATATAAAAAATGGGGATTAATCTGGGACTGGAGCTGCTTCAATTCGGCACGCTGCATCATCATTGTTTTTTTGAAATCCCGATCAATTAGCAGCTGAAGCCTTTCAAGCATCTGATTAAATCGACTATACAGGAAGCCAAACTCATCCTTTTGCTTATGCACAATGGGGATGTCCAGTACCCCGGTCTCCATTTTCTTAAATCTCTTCACGAGCAGAAGCAGAGGAATGTGGATGAGCCTATAGCCTGAATAGAGAAAGGCCGTTATTGCCACAAACGATGTCATTGCAAACAGCCATGCCCAGTGGTAGAACTTGCTTAGTGGTCTTTTCACACTCTTTTCCGGCAAATACATCGCTACAGACAAACCCAGTGATTCCAACCGGCTCTGACTGACATAATAGCGTGTGCCATCCACCTTTACCTGAAATGCACCATGGTCACCTTTAATGATGTGATCCCGATAAGCCTGAAGAATAAAATCACGCTGCGAAAGGTCTGTAATGATATGGCCCGTTTGCTCTTCCATCAGAAACGAACCGCTGTCAGGATACAGGTTAAGCTGGGTCAGTGCATTTTGAAATTGTTCCGTATCTAGCTCGACCTGCACTACAAATAGCGGAGCCTCTCCTTTTTTACCGCTCAACCTTACGGCACTCAGGTTCATTTCATCCTTTTTCACCACAAAACGATTTCCTTTTCCCTGCACACCTGAACTGAAATAGTTATAGGAATCACTGTTGTAATCATCAATCCCATGAGTGGCGGAAATGCTTTTACCAATCGTGCGAATATGCACATGAACATTTTTGATGTAAACACTGCTATTCTTGAACGTGGCAAGCCGTTCGGACAGATAATGGAGTGTATCTCGGCGATCCACCTGATCCATCATCTCCCATAGAATGGCAAGCCTGTTGAGCTTCCTGTCTTCCACAATGTCAAACTGCTGCAGCTCCATCCATTCCATTTCCCGATTCAACTCATCGAGATAACCGACAAGCCGCCTTTCTGTTGACGACGATATCTCCTGTCTGGCATTGTCATAACTCCAGTTGTACAAATATATTCCCAGCAGAATTAATGGAAGAACAAAAATCAGATAAGTCACGATCAGCCGGGCGAAGATGCTGCTGCGCCAGGATTGGGCCGGGAATTTAATCAATTGATCCCCTCCAGCATTTGAGATGCTTTCGGGGTTACATGCGCCCTAGAGAAACGATTCATTGCTCCAGTGCCGTTTTTGAAATAAACCACGCATTAACCTCCGTTGTGATCTGATCTCCGCCTAATTTTCGCCAATCCTTCACAAACTGATCGAACTCTTCAATGGGTCTGCCAAGAATAATATTCAGGTAGGCTTCAAGCTGGAGATCATTCAGTATCATCTGCCGGTCGACCATCGTTTCGGTAATGCCACCCGTGAATTGATCGTACAGAAGCTGTCTATTCCTTTCATAACCATCCGCTATGCTGAACGCTCCAGACGGTCCATAGGTCTGATTCCAGCCCCAACCGCTTTCCACGCCCTCCTTGATATAAGCTTCAATTCTCTTCTGAATTGCCGATGCTTCCTCCTGAAGTACGGACAGATCTCCGGAACGGCTTGCTTCCTGAATTTGGCGATAGGCATCCAGATTTTTGGTTCCCGGAAAAGGAGTGACCGGCGAGAGCATCCACACTGCCTTGGAATCGTCATTGTAGTATGTTTCGTACTGAGCCTGCTCGCCCCAGTTCGTCTCCAAATGCAGATTCATGAGCTTCATAATGACCTCAGGATGAGGATAGTCTTTTCTAACGGCGAAGTACTGCCAGGTATTGGTGCGAAGGGGTACCTTGGCCAATCTGCCGGATGCTGCTGTGATGGGAAAAGCCTGCCATTCGGCTTTTGGATCGTTCTCCCGACTTGACTGGATCATAAAAGGAGTCCATTGTTCGCCATAAAGCAGGCCGATTTTTCCGTTCTGGATCAGGCGTGCTTCATTTGTTCCTTTTTTATAGCTGAAATCGGGGTCAATCTGGCCCTCCAGGTACATGTTTTGCAAAACTTGCAGCGCTTTGCGAACTTCGGGCTGTATGCCTCCGTATACCAGCTTGCCATCCGCACCCTTAATCCAAATATTCGGATATGCGTCATACCCGGCCATCAGGCCGGCAGTTCCCATGACCGGGTCCCACAAATGATTCGTTAGGGCAAGTCCATACGTATCCCGTTGACCGTTACCGTCGGGATCTCTCTCTGTAAACGCTCTCGAAATTTCAAGCACGTCTTCCATTGTTACAGGCGGATGAAGTTGCAGGCGTTCAAGCCAATCCGTTCTGATCCACAAGTACTGGGCTGTTTCGATGGAGGATGCCGTTTCAGGTATCGCCATCAGTTTGCCATCAATGGTTGCCGCTTCAAACGGACCATTTCCTTCTGCCTCCAATATGCTCTTCGTTAACGGAGAGGCATAGGTTTGGTATACATCGGACAGATCCTGAATCAATCCTGCATTGCTCAACTGTCTTAGCTGATACGGATTTACTCTTACGATGTCAGGAATACGACCGGCAGCAAGGGAGACACCCAGCTTCTGCCCGAATACATCTCCTTTGGCGATCCAATCATAGTGCAGCTGAATCCCCAGCTTCTGTTCGTACAGTCGGGTCCAGCGATTGTCCAACAACGTCTCCCCGGGAAGCTCGCTGATCATTTGATCCAGATCGTCACCTGCTTCTCTGACAAAAGAGACTTGCACCGGAGAGCTGTATTCCCCAAAGTTCGGATGGTTGTCTGCTGCCTGCACCTTCATCTCCACCATATCTTGTTCCGAATATCCGCGAGTATGCCCTGTTGGTATACATGCGCTGAGCAGTAGAATCACGATTAATTTTGTTTTGGTTAACACAGTGATGCGCATATGATTCACCCCGATTCGGTTGAAAATATTATGAAAGAAGCCGCCGATTGGGCGACTCCTTTCCATACTCTACGCTACGAATCCATTCAAACAATCCTGTTCAATCTATTCAATCCTGTTCATCCGTGAGCATCACCTGATATTTAAAATTCGAAAAATTAGCTGTCCCCCCGATCATTTTCGTTGAATATAAGAACAATCCGATCCGGCAGCCCATAAAGTGATCCAATTTATAAAACATTTTGTGGGTGATCCCAAGCGGCTTCCACCTCGCTCCCTCCAGATAAAAGAATGAACACTCGTCCTGATTGTCCACGAAATTCCCGATGGCCTTAAGCGTAACCACTGATTCTTCTATCGGTATTCTCGCATATTCGGTAGCTGGCTCTGCATCAACCAGATTACCAAAAATGGATGCATCTTCACTGGTTCTTGCCAGCATGACCAGGTAAAACTGTCCTTCATTTTTCGTGAGCGCGATCATACCATAGGTGCCAATCAGAAAACACAAGCCTGCGTAATCGCCGTCCTTCAGTCTGCTTCCATCCAGTGTAACGATCATTTCACAGGCGGGACCCATTGCACGCTGCGTCAGTGTATTAACGGCAAACGTCAGGTTTGGACGAATATCCCCGGATTGCATGCGATAAACTCCCGGTTTGTCGGTAACAGACCAGAGGTCATCGTTGGGGGTATGGTTCCATTGCCAAAAATCGTTCAGGCGTACCCTTCCGTCTTCGTCCGGTTCATAATAAAAAGAGTCGCTCCCAACCAGGGGTTTATATGTATAATCCGGTCTCGTGCTCGGGATCAGGATTGGATTCGGGGCTTGCTTGGCAAACACCGGAATATCATTTTCGAAATGCAGCGGAACCAGAACAGGAATGCGTCCGATGGCACCATGATCCTGGAAAAGCATGGCATACCAGTCACCATCCGGTGTATCCACGATTCCTCCCTGGGCTACCCCAGCATTAAAATAACCCATATCATCATTAAATACTTCACCGCCAATAAACTCACTCTCCAGCGAATCGGCCATATAGTACGCCTGCGTTCTTCTCCCCAAAGCTTTGGAAATATGGATTAAAAACACATAATATTTCCCGTTGATTTTGTAGAAATGGGCACCTTCATAGCCGAGGAAATAAGGCTGTCTGTCTTTAACAATCATGCGCTGTACTCCGCCGGGTTCGGGCCCGGACAGATCAGAGCTTAGCTCTGTCAAATAAATCTCGGCATTACCATGAACCAGGTAGATTCGACTATCGTCATCGAAAAACAAAGAGCAATCATGATAAAAGCCTTCAACATTATGCTTCTTCCAGGGACCGGATATGGATTTGGCAGTGTACAGGTAAGTCTTATAGGTATCATTGGCAACAAAAATGACGTAGAACGTGTCCTGGTGATGTCGAAGCGAGGCAGCCCACATGCCTTTGCCGTATATCTGTTTGCCTTCCTCCAAACACTGGGCAGGTGTATCATCCAGTCTATCGTACACATAAGCAGCGGTTTCCCAATGGACCAAGTCATAGGAGCGCAGAATGACACAGCCTGGCATCATGTGCATTGTTGTACTGACCATATAATAGGTGTCATCAACACGAATCACATCCAGATCCGGATAATCAGCCCAAATAATCGGGTTAGCATACATCATGTTCTTTCTCCCCTTTTATTGATCATTTCAAAGACTTAACCAACGATTTCGATCCTTAGCAATTCGTTTGTTAATTAATGATTTTCCAACGGTTTTCCCTTAAAATTATAAAATAGAAGTGCATCACAAAGAATGATATATGCTACCGCAAAATTGATCTATTCTAAGATTGGAGAATGATATGAATACGATTTTCTATGTCGGTTACGATGCCGCTCACCCGGGAGACTTCATTTATGACATACCGGATGGGCATGATTTCTGGCTCCTCATTCTCACACAGACTCCGGCGGAATTCTGGGTGAATGGCGAGATAAAAGCGTATCCTGCCAATTGTGCCGTCCTTTATCCTCCTCATCAGAAAATCATGTATCGTGCGTGCTCGGATCAATACATAAATGATTGGGTACGATTTCTCTCGGATGAATCGTATGTACTGGAGACTGCTCTTCCGCTGGGCACACCCATCCCTCTTCCGGACCCCGGCTATTGTCATCAATTATTTCAATTGCTGGCTACCGAAAATTTTCTTTCGTGTGATTACCGTGAGCTCTCTATTGATTATTTGTTTCGAATTATGTTTAACAAGCTTCTCGAAGCCTCTCAGACCGCCGTTAACACGCCGCATTATCAGGATCTTCTAGATCTTCGCAAGAGCATTAACCATAATCCGGGCCAAGAATGGAGCGTTACTGTCATGGCTGATTGTGTTCATCTTAGTCCAGGCTATCTGCAATCGTTATACAAAACTACATTTGGCATCTCATGTATGGAAGATGTAATCCAATCCAGAATTCGCCTTGCCAAAGAAAGACTTATCCATGGTCAATCCAGAATCTCAGACATCAGTGAGCTTTGTGGTTATCGGAATGTGGAGCATTTCTCCAGGCAATTCAGGCAAATGGTCGGTTGTACACCACGTGCTTATCGTAAGTCCATCACTTCTCCATCATAATACACTTGCAAAATTCACCATTTGGCAACAAAATTACTGCGCAGGGGCTCTTCTCCGGCGCAGTAGGGACATGCTAAGGTTTACCTGTTTCAAATTTCCATTGTCTGATGCTGATGTCCGGCTTTCCGCTCTCACTTCCATGAACTACAAAATATAAATCATGAACACCCTGGGCATCTGAAACGGAGGTCGTATAATCCAGCCACGGATGGTTTACATCGGATCCCTCGACGAGAAGCTGTCCGATGAATTGTCCGTCAGGTTGATCCAGACGAAGTTCGATCACCCCATCACCCCCGCCATTGGATATCGTTGCTGAAAAGCTTGCTGCCCCTTCATGACCAAAATCAACCTTCGATAAAGCGATCCAGCTGCCACTTCCCATATTTGCTGTAATTACAACTTCCGATTCAGTGGAAGATACAGAGTCATGCAAGTTTAATTTCTCGGTCTTCACTCCTGCACTCCATCCCATGGTCGCCGCAGTTACTCCCTCATAAGGATAGAAGAATTTCACCTGATCAACCCCCTGAACATCTGCGCATACCTCATGAATGTGCCCATCAACCGTGTCGAAGTTAATTCGATTCAGATGTGTGGAACGATAGCCTTCGGGAGCATCCATGGCTTGGGATAACGTCTGTGCGTGATAGGCAATGTACCAGTAATCCGCAAATTGAAATATGGCATGATGATTGTTACCGCCAACACCAAAGAAGTGCCCCGGATTTTTGAGAATGCATCCTCTGTACGTCCAGGGTCCCATCGGCTGGCTGCTTGTCATATAAGCAATCTCTCCTGGCGGAGGACTGCTCTCTGGTCGGTCACCCTCATAGAAGTTTGAGCAGTACGTAAAGTAGTAGGTATTGTTAAATTTATGTATGCCTGCATCCTCAAACATGTATGGTGCAGGAATAACCTTGGCACGGCCTATTACACTGGTCATATCCTCTCCCAATCGCATCACTCTTGCCGTGTCGGGCCTCTGTGCTTTTCCTTCCGGAATTCCACCCCCGAAATAGATATAAGCCCTGTGATCTTCATCTACCAGCACTGCCGGATCGAACAGCCATGTCACCTCTTCAACTCCTGGAGTCTCCCTCGTGATAAGAGCTTCTCCGATCGGATCTGTCCAGGGTCCGACCGGAGTGGGGGCAGTTAATACCCCAATGCCGCTTGCATTGTTAGCGAAATATAGGAAAAACCGATCCTTTCCCTCGATTATCTGATGCGCAGCTGCAGGCGCCCAGGATTGGGTGGCCCATGGTGCTGCACCTTGTGGTCCGGCAACCAGAACCTCACCATGATCCGTCCAGTTGAGCAAATCGTCTGAAGAGATGATGGTTATGCGGTTGATTGATTTGTAGCTGTTTTTCTGGAGAAGACCCTCCATATCATACTCCAGCGTATCACTTGTCATATACATATAGACACGATTACGGAATACCAGACCGTAGGGATCGGCTCCAAATTTGTGGGCAATCAGCGGATTTCCGTTCTGAGGTGTTTTTCCAATCGCTGATTGGATACTTGACGTTAAGGCAACTTGTGGTCGCAATTCCGTTTGTTCACTGGCATTTGAAGAAGAATTGAATTTCATGGGCAGGTTCCCTCCATTTCAAATATTTTGGATATTCCATGATCACGCTAAGCTGTCCCCAATTCTGAATATGGTATACTAAAAAAAGAAAACGTTTGCAATAATAAGCACGCCATGATAGGATGATTACATTTTAAGGTAAACCAACCAATTTTTCATTGCGTGTAACGGTCTATTTATTGCGTGAAAGGATGAGGTGCCTTGTGAATGGTTCCTATTTGTATGATCCCATCCTACCTGAACTCTTATATCTGCACCGGGTGACAACCTATCCATTGGAAAGCTCTTATCATCGACATGATGCCTATGAGGTGTACCTTTTCCTTCGTGGTAACGTCAATTTTTATATCGAAAATCACTGCTACCATTTGGAACCCGGTGATTTGCTTGTCATTTCTCCAGAGGAAATGCACCGCTCTTATATTATGGATGATTCCGAATACGAACGAATTACGATCAATCTCCAAAAAACGTATCTCCGGAGAATGTCTACTCCGTCAACCAGTCTATCCGCTTGTTTTGATTATCGTCCTAAGGGCAAAGGTAATATCGTTCATCTGGAACAGGAGCAGTTGAAACAGATTCTTCGATTGGCTGCCGAACTGGAGAATTTGCTGGCTTCAGATGCGTATGGAACGGATGTTAAAATCAATGCAGTCGTTGCACAGCTCATGGTTGCAATAAACGATTCGTATCATGAAACAACATCCATTCCAACTGATATCATGCCCGAACTGGTATGTAAAACAATGGACTATATCGAAGAACATCTAGCCCAGGAGATCACGCTTAGCAAACTTGCAGAGATGTTTTATATCAACAGCACACATATTAGTCGCCAATTCAAAAAACATACGGGACTGACCCTACGCTCATACATTTTGGGTCGTCGTATTGAATTGGCAAAATACTGCTTGTCTGACGGTTTGAGCATAACGGAAGCTTGCTTTCAGTCCGGTTTCAGGGATTATGCGAACTTCATTCGCAGTTTTACCCGAATTGTTGGCATGTCTCCCGGCAAGTTTGTGAAACAGGAGCGAAACAATACAGACTACAGTTACCATAAGATTCCCCAGTGAAAAACCGATCCAGTACCGTTTATCGCAAAATACAAAATTATAGTTAATCGAGATTTTCGAGTTAACTCCGCATTGGAACCTGCCTCATTTTTCGATGCCTGGGTTAAGGAATCTGTTACGATTGAATCACAAAACAAAGAAACCACGATACCGAGTTCGGTACCGTGGTTTCCTTTTTATACTATTGGATTTGTTTCATGTAATCTTTGAATTCCTGTGCGATTTCTTTGTATTTCATATCCGTCTTAATACAATGTATTGTTTCACTTCATTTTTACGATTACTTTCCCTTTGGCTCTTCCCTTTTCAGCGTATTCTATCGCCTTTTGAGTGTCTTCAAACGAAAATATTTTATCAATAACAGGTTTGATTTTCCCTGATTCAATCAGTTCAGAAATAATCTCTAATTGTTTGCCGCTAGGCTTCATGAACAAGAAATTATATTTCACATTATGCTTTTCCTCTAATTTTGTAAGCTTACGAGAGATCAATCGAAAAATAGTGGTTTTGATAAAGCCAGCTCCGTACGCTTTTCCAAAGCGTGCATTGGGCCAGCCTGTCACCGAGACAATTTGTCCCCCCGGCTTGACGATCTTAAAGGCTTTTTCTAAAGTCTCCCCCCCAATAGTATCGTATACGCCATCATAATGATGCAGCACCTGATCAAATTCCTCTTTTCTGTAATTGATGATCTGATCGGCTCCAAGCGACTGGACCAAGGCAATTCCCGCTTCACTTGTCGTTGTTGCAACGTATATCCCCATTGCTTTGGCGAGTTGGATCGCAAAGGTTCCCACGCCGCCAGAACCAGCTTGGATCAATACCTTCTGCCCAGCCGAAAGTTGTAATACATCATGTAATGCCTGAAATGAGGTAAGTCCAACTAATGGTATGGACGCTGCTTCTTCAAAGGAGAGATTTTTAGGCTTTAGGGCTATATCGTCCTCATGTACGGATATAAATTCAGCAAAGGTTCCGATTCGGCTCTTTCTTGGTCGGCCGTAAATCTCATCTCCCTGCTTAAATTGGTTAACCTTCTTTCCAACTTGTACAATCACTCCTGAAAAATCATATTTTTCATATCCCCTAATTTTGTTCTAAGATCTATAAAATAATAATTTTTGGACCCTTCACCGACAATCGATTATCACTGTACTTATGGAGACAACGTGTATAAAAGGAATGCGTGTAGGCGAGATTGCAGAAAAAACTCATTTATCACGCCCCGCAGTGTCCCATCATCTTAGAATTTTAAGAGAAGCTGAGATCATTATGATGAGGCAGTTATTCAAGTTCAAAATACACCTCATTTGTTTTGTTATACATTCAAATAGGTGAAGCATTTTATTGTGAGTATGTCATGAGTTATCGTGCTTGACAACGATGAGAAAGAAAATGGAGATCACAAGGAAAAATTTAACATTTACATTCGGGGTCAGAGGACCGATTGAATCTTTCTTTTTAATTCGAGTCTGCTAGAGGTATCCATCCTGTTAGCACCGCCCCACCCTCAGGGTGATTGCTTACAGCAAGTTCTCCCCCGTGCTGCTTCATCATACGTTGTGAGATTGTTAATCCTAATCCACTCCCCCCAGTTGCACGACTCCGTGAGGCTTCGCCACGATAGAGGGGTTCAAAAACACGTTCCAGTTCTTCTGAAGAGAAACCAGACCCGGAATCGTGTATCGTAAACTTAATTTTCTTTCCGTCGTTGCAGCATTGAACGGTTATTTTGCCACCTGAGGGCGTGTATCTAACGGCATTTTCCAACACATTGTTCATTGCGCGCTCTAGTACATGCGAATCTCCGTTAATGAAACAACCTTCTGCTAAATGGGCTAAGATAGAAATATGTTTTTGCTCAGCCTGAGGACTCAAACTCTCAATTGACTTTCGGAGGATTTGCGATAAATCCAAAGTTTTGGTGTTAAGTTCACTTTCCAAGTACTCCATTTTTGTAAAAGTGAACAGGTCCTCCACCAATCGATCCAATTGGGCGGATTTCTCTTTGCATACGGCTATATATCGGGTTATTTTCTCTGGTGACTGCGCTACTCCTTGCTCCAATCCGTCCAAATACCCCCGCAAGGCAAATAATGGTGTACGTAAATCATGCGCGACGGCAGCGATGACAAATCTTCGTTCTTCCTCCAGCTCGACTTGTTTCCTGTAGGATTCCTCAAGCCCTTTCACCATAACCTCGAATCCATCGCGAACTTCGGCGATTTCCGTGATTCTGGAATCAGGCAAATGCACTTCCCACTGCCCTGACGCCATTTGCCTAGCTGCACTGCTCATTTTCTCCAGGGGCTTAAGAAGGAACCTCCTCATTTCAACTCCAACCACAAAGAAAGCAAGCAGCAGTCCGAAAAAGGCCGCAATCAGCGGAACTCCATTGGATTTAGGCAGATATAGCACAACCCTCCCCAGGAGTTGTCCGTCTTCAATGACAGAGAATTGTTCAGTCGACGCTAATGAACTGTGGCGCTTTGAACTGGAACGATAAATTTCCGAATGGGTCGCAGATTCAATGACCACGTCCATCTTTGCTCTACTCAACTCGGTGTACAACAGATGTTGCCAGCTTGGATCGGTCCAATGATCTGTACCCACTTCTATCGTGTGAATCACCTTACTGAGATGTCTTTGCAATGTTTCATTTTGCTGTTGGCTTTTAGAGATATGAAATGTTTGTGTGTACATAAAGTGAGCCGTGACAAAAAAGAGCCACGGCAACGTCAGCAAGACGAATAAGCAAAGCAATGTGAATGTACGAATGCGAAGTTTTCTCATGTTATGCTCCCTCAAATCGGTATCCGACTCCCCATACGTTGACCAGGAATTGTGGATCGTTTGGATCGGTTTCAATTTTTTCGCGAAGCCGGCTCAGATGGACTCGTATAGTATGCCTGTCACCCACACCATCCCAAAACTTTGCAAGCAATTGCTCATAGGTAAAAACATGTCGCGGATGTTCCGCAAATAATCGGAATAACTCATATTCCTTAGGCGTAAGCTCGACTTTTATCCCTTCGATCAGGACTTCTCTTGCAGACAGATTCAAGCGGATGCGTCCGTAATCCAAGACTTTCCCCTGCACGGGCTGTCTGGAAGCGGTGCGCCGCAAAACAGCTTTCACTCGGGCCACAATTTCACCAGGCGAAGCCGTTTTGACGATATAATCATCGCCGCCGAGCGTCAGCCCCCGAATCTTATCCACATCATCACTGCGTGCACTCAAAAAAAGGATTGGAACATCACTTTCCCCTCGAATCCGGCGACATAATTCAAATCCGCCTTGTCCAGGCATCATGATGTCGAGAACAATGCAATCAATGGAGTTTTGTTGAAGTATGGTCCATGCTTGTTCCGCATCACAAGCCGTTTTAACGTGAAATTGGTCATTCTCCAGAAAATCTCTTAACAGCTCGACGATACTCAAATCATCATCTACAACAAGTATCGTATGATATTTACTCATGCTTATCCCACCTCTGTCATCTAGTTTATCATTTATTCCTCTATTACCAAGACGAGGTTATACTTTGTGATGATTTGTTTATCGTTTTGTGACCTTTATAAAACCTCCTTTGAGATATTCGTTTGTTATGATTCTTCCCGAGGAACTTAAAGTGAGGGGGATTTATTCATGTTAACTGTTCAAATCGTGTTATTCGATGGCTTCGACCTAATGGATGCCATTGCACCTTATGAAGTTTTTCACGCCGCTGCCATGTATGCTGATCATGTGTTAGAAGTAGAGCTCGTTACGGCTGAAGGGCCGAGATCAGTGGCCAGTGGTACCAATGGATTAAAAATGGAAGCGAGCGGCAGACTTGATCCGAAACAAGAGGGCATTATCGTAGTGCCTGGCGCGTCCGGTGATGTTGAAGGAGATGGTCCAGATTCAATCCCGGCTATTCTCGGCAGGGCCATGAATACGGAATTGACCCCTATGATCAGGGAAGCTCTCGACCATAAGGACATCGTTGTTGCCACGGTCTGCGGCGGTTCCTTGTTATTAGCCATGGGAGGTCTCATGGAAGGCAGACATGCGGTAACACATCGCTTGGGGATGGATTTACTTGGTGCAACCGGAGCGATTCCAGTTCCGGCTCGCGTAGTGGATGATGGTAACCTGGTTACCGGGGGCGGTGTGACCTCGGGACTTGATGTAGCGCTGTATCTGGTCGAACGTGAACTGGGACCGCGTATCGCACACAAGATAGAGCAGTTGTTCGAATATGAACGAAGAGGAACCGTTTGGAAAGAGACAGGCATTGCACCCAGCACTCACAAGTCGTTAACGAATAACGAACAGAGTCCTAATGTAATGAATCAAACGGCCGTAACCTCTGTCATGTTACAGAACGAGAAAACAAAGACATCCGTCTTCGACGGGAATTGGGATACCACAATCGTTACACCTGTCGGTAAGCTGGAAGTTAAGCTCTACATAACGACAAGTTTCGATGGGATCCAGGGGACAGCAGTACAAGGTGGTGAAACAATCCGATTTTTAAATCCCGTATGCCACGACAACAAGTTAACCTGGTCCCTGCCGATTACCAAACCCATGCGTCTGAATCTGAAATTCGAAGTTACTGTGGACGGAGATCAGATGAACGGGATCGCTAAAGCAGGTCTTCTCCCTGCTTCCAAATTATCAGGAAGACGAATAAACTAGCCTGGTTATCTATATGAACAAAAAGGAGTTTCGGGGGGATTGCAGCAGATATGAAGAAACGAGGAACATTATACGGCTGGCTGGTCTGTGTCAGTAGTTTAGTTATTGTATATGCGTTGGTGAAGAACTATTGGATAGACCCAGAAGCCTCAAGCTTTTTAAGCCACAAGACGGGTTTGAAGCGTGAGCTTCATCTTCCAATTTGGTTAAATGTCATGTACGTTCATGTTGCATTTGCATGTTTGGCCATGGCGTCCGGACTGGTGAATTTCTCTAATCGGATCTTTGAAAAGAGCCGCAGGTTCCACCGTATAAACGGTTATGTATATATTGTGTCCGTAGTGCTTGTTGTACTGACTTCTGGTTTTATGGCTCCTTACGCCACTGGCGGGAAAATAAGCAGTATGGGCTTCAATGTCCTTAATATCATCTGGCTGTTCATTACTATTACGGCTCTCATTCAGATTAAACAAAAACGTATGATTCAGCACCGGAACTGGATGGTCCGAAGTTATGCCTTCTGCTTCACGAACATGTTGATTCATCTCATCACTTCCCTCCTTCATCAGGGATTCGGAATGATTTATGCTACCAGCTACACGATAGGCATATATGGATCTATTGCATTACTGCTAGTTATTCCTGAATGGTTTATCCGAATGAAGAGCATATAATCTGTAAAAGACCTTAGCTCACCGTTGTTTATGCGGATGCAAGGTCTTTACATGTTGTTATTCCTTATGCATTTCGTTACAACCTACAAAAATGGTTTCCATGCTGTTTCAAACATCTTACTTGAGTGCAGTAATGTAATGGTATAGGGATCCCTCTCAGCTTCGTCATAGAGGGCAGAAGTACTGAAAAGCTCAACCTGTTTTCCCTCTTTCAAAACCATAATTTTTGAACATAGACCCGGTAACAGCGTGAGGTCATGCGTAATAAACAGAAGAGACAAGCCCTGTTCCTTCTGAATGGACATGAGCAGTTCAATCATCTGCTGTTGTAATACGACGTCGAGATTGGAGACCATTTCGTCACAGATTAACAGTTTGGGACGCGTTAACAAAGCTTTGGCGAGACAAGCTCTTTGATACTGACCTCCGCTCAGTTTTCCGGGGCGATTTCGAAGAAGCTTCTCATTCAGGCCCACCTTTCCCCAATATTCAAGGACTCTGTGCTTGCGCTCGGCTCTGTTGTAACGGGTGAAATTTATTAAAGGCTCTTCCAGGCACTGAAACAAGCTCATGGCGGGATTTAATGTAGAGCCCGTGTTCTGAAAAACAATCTGGATATCGCGATACCAATCCTTAAACGATGATATTCCTTTGCTAGGCAAGGGCCGTCCGTCAAAAAGAATATGGCCTGAGGTTGGTTGTTTTAAGGCCATGATAAGCTGGGCAAGCGTGGATTTACCACTGCCACTCTCCCCTACAATAGCCAGTGCTTCTCCATCTTCTATTCCAAAATGAATATCTTCCAGAATGGGTCTTCCGTTTATTTCCTTATACAGCCGCTGAATTTCAAGCATAAGCTCTCTCTCCTTTGCCAAGAAATCTTTGAGAGCAATGCCTGCACAATTGTTGGGTATATTCATGTTCCGGTGCGCTTAAAATGTTGTCCTTACTGCCCTGCTCTATTATTCTCCCCTCACGCATCACACCAATCGTGTCCGCAAGATAGCTGGATATAAGTAAGTCGTGGGTAATAAACAACATGCTCATGTCCGTGTCCAGAATGAGCTCTTTCAGAAGGAATATGATCTCAGCCTGTGTACTGACATCCAGTGCACTCGTTGGCTCGTCGGCTATCAGAATTTTCGGCTTTAACAGAAGCGCCATCGCAATCATGACACGTTGATTCATTCCACCGCTTAACTCATGGGCATAACTGCTCATCACACGGGACGTGTCCTTTAAGAGAACTTGGGATAACATTTTTTTGGCCTGCTTCTCAGCCTCATATCTTGAAACAGGCAAGTGACTGCGCATCAGATCAACGAATTGCCGGCCAATCGGAATCGACGGATGCAAGGCCTGTTCCGGATGCTGGAAGATGGCGCCGATCTGGCTCCCTCTGATGCTGCGCCAGCGCTTCCTGGATAATTGCTGCAGATGTTCACCCTGTAATACGATGTCACCTGACATGTGCAGATGAGCAGGCAGCATATCCAAGATAGCCTTACTTGTCAGCGTTTTACCGCTGCCGCTTTCACCAATCAAGCTATATGTTTTCCCTGACTCCAGAGAAAAGCTGCTATCATGCACAAGCGATTGACCTTCCGCGTTTCTGATATTTAGATTTTTAACTTCGAGCAAGGTCGTCATTTAGCGTTCCCTCCTCAGTCGCTCGCCTATAATTTGGAACGAGGCTGCAGTCAGAAATATCATAAAGCCTGGAAAGAAGCCCATCCATGGGGCGACCTGCAAATAATTTTTTCCGTCCAATAGCATGACACCCCATTCGGGAGAAGGAGGCTGTGCACCAATACCCAAAAAGGATAAACCGGATAAAGTCAGAATCACCTTACTCACGTCCAGAATGAGCATCGTTCCAATCTGAGGTGTAATATTCGGAATCATATGTTTGGTTATTATTCTAATTCCAAATGCTCCGCTTACCCTGCTGGCGGTAATATAAGGTTCCTTTTTCACATCATGAATTAGTCCTCTAATAATTCGTACATACTTGGCCCACCAGGAGAGAATCACCGCAAAATATACATTTTCCATGCCAAAGCCAAGGAAGCCAACGACCACAATGGTAAGCAGCATACTCGGTAATGCTGTGAAAATGTCGGTTAAGCTCATCATGAGCATGTCCAGCTTGTTCCCCAAAAAGGCACTCCATGTCCCCACCAGAAGACCAATCAACATCACAACACTAAGTACAATAAATACAGGAAATACCGATTCACTAATCCCGTGTATGACCCGGCTTAACAGGTCTCTTCCTAAATAATCCGTTCCGAATGGATGAGCAATGCTGGGAGGAAGGAGCTTCTGTTGATGGTTGGTATGGAATGGATCATAAGGTGAAATCCACGGGGCCGCAAGCCCTGTAATAATAAGTAGGATGATATATAACAACGCTGCCGTTGGCAGTTTATTCGCTCGGATGATACTGATCAACCTTCCCACCTCTGTTTGTCAAGATGAACACGCGGGTCCGCAAGGAAGTACAACAGGTCGGTCATAAAATTAAAAACAAAAATAAATGCTGCCACGAATAGTGCGCTCCCTTGAATGACTGGAAAATCACGGCGAAAAATAGCTTCAAGCATGTATTTGCTGAATCCCGGAAAACTGAAAATCGTCTCGGTGATAATCGAAGCCCCAAAAAAGCCGGGT
This sequence comes from Paenibacillus sp. 11B, assembly GCF_030487755.1. NCBI lineage: Bacteria > Bacillati > Bacillota > Bacilli > Caryophanales > Paenibacillaceae > Paenibacillus > Paenibacillus sp. 11B. Next base: position 201,200 of record NZ_JAUKNS010000001.1, read on the forward strand.
AGACTCGTTGTGATCAATGTCAGAATCGGGATGAACATGGAACGCAGTAAGTAAGACGGATAAAAGATGCTCGGCCGCAATCCCCTGGCTTTTGCAGCCTCAATATACGAGAACTTGCTGTACTGAATCGTATAGGATCGAACCATCCGAATAAAGTAAACACTTTGCACCAGCGTCATGGCAGTTACCGGCAAAATATAATGCCGTGTGGTCGAGCTGCCTACAACAGGCAGGACGGGCCATATCACGCCAAAGGCATACATTAGAAGAATAGCAAGCCAATATAAAGGGATCGACAACCCCAAAATGGTCATTGAATAAACCACTCGATCTGCCATTGTGCCTTCATTCAATCCCATCCAGATTCCAATCGGTATGGATATGAAGAGGGTTAATAAAAAAGAGCTTGCAATGAGTTTCGCCGTTGAGCCTAAACGCTCCATCATTTCACTTAATACGGGTTCTCCAGATGAAAAGGAATGTCCGAGCTCTCCTTGAAATACATGATGGGCCCATGTTAAATATTGCTGAATGAACGATTGATCCAATCCCCATTGCTTCTGTAAATCAGTTACGATGGATTGTTCCGGTACGGCTCCGATTTCCAGCAGCAGCATCGACGCCGGATCACCCGGCGCCAAACGCATTAATGTAAAAACAAACAAGGAAAATAAAACAAACGTGACTATCAACATGAACAGACGACGAATCATGGAGCGGAGCATTACTTCGCTTCTTTCTTCAGGTAATGCCACTTCAACGGATCGTCCTCAATAGCATTGAACCTAAAATCAACCACTTGGCTTGAATGAACAAAGGTTTGCTTCGCGTAGTATATCGGAACAGACATGGCTTCCTCATGCATGCGGAGGAACACCTGATTGAACAGCTTTTGCTGCTGCTCAGTGGAAACCGTAGCCGCGATTTGATCCAGCAAATCGGATAAAGGCTTGTCCTGATACGCAACTCCCGGTGAGGATGGCGAATCATAGAATAAGGACGACAGGAATCGATAAGGTAATTGAGCATCAGTGTATGTCCGATACATAAGCAGATCATATTCCTTTGTGCTCCACAGGGTATCGTAGTAAGCTGCCCGCTCCTGATTCACAATATGGATTTGAATGCCGATCTGCTTCATGTTGTCTTGAAAAATCTCAGCCATTTCTTTCCATTCCGGATATTCTTCCGTTTGGATGACCAGACGAAGCTGCAGAACTTGTCCATCTTTTTCATAGAGCTGCTTGTTGTTATTCCATTGGTAGCCCGAGGCTTCAATCAGCTGTTTGGCTTTTTCGGGATTATACGGATAGGAAGGCTGATTACTGTCGGATATAAATGCAACCTTTTCCTGGAACAATCCTCTGACAGGGTCCCCGCTACCACCCGCATACTTGCTCGTATCATTGCCATAATTGATAGCTTGGCGGATATTCTTATCAGCTAGAGAAGTATTGTGTTGGTTGATGACCATAAAGTAGGACATTGTACTGCTTCCGGTTTCGATTACGTAGTTGTCGTTGTTCTGAAATACCGGGAGACTTTCCATGGGAATATTCCCAAGTTCCCCGCCCGCAAGATCCACCTCTCCAGATTGCAATGCCAATACCCTTGCCTGAGGATCTGTAATGACTTTGAAAACAAGTGAATAGTCGGATGGTTGTTCTAACCAATAATGATCATTCGGGATTAGAACAGTCTGAATCCCCTGTTGATACTCTCCTATTTTCCAGGCACCCGTTCCAATCGCTTTTTGAAAAGTACCATTCACATCTCCCTCAGGGGTTACCGAGTTTGGACTCATAATTCGAAATGGTCTTGCCTGACTAAGCTCGTACAACACTTGCGTTGCTGTCTCCTTAAAGGAAAGTACGACCGTTTGATCATCAGGTGCTTCCACTTTTTGCAGTAAACGGGATATTTCAAGCGAAGCATTCTCTTCCCTGCTTACCGCTCTTTCCAAAGAAAACTTCACGGCTGCTGAATTCAGTGGACTGCCATCCGAGAAAAGGACCTGATTTTGCAGATGTAAAATGTAAGTCCTGCCATCATCGGATATCTCCCAGGATTCCGCCAGGCTGGGCGTAAATTCACCTTTTCCTTTATAGTCTACAAGGGCATCATATATAGCCGCATGCGTATGTCTGGAACCATTGTAAGTCGACGCATCAAGCTTGTCTGCTTCAGTATCCTGCGTGACTGCGACCACAATGTTCTTGTCCTCCTCTGCTGCAGAGGGTGAGCTCACATGTTGTGAACACCCCATAATGAACAACAATAAGACAACAGCAATTACTCCAAATCCAGATCTTCCAAACATCCCTACTCCTCCTATTCCTCTTCTAAGCTGTTTATGATTGCATAGCTGTTATTCTCATGAATACTTGCTAGATGAACAATCTTTGTATATTATTAATCGTAATCATTACGTTTAGCAAGGGATTTTTTATATAACAAGGAGACGATGTTAGTGAGTGAGCATAAACTTGTACAACAATATCGGGATTATTGGGACAAAGGAGCAGCTGTCTATGATGAAATTGTCGATACCGAATTTACGTCCAACCGATATGATCAATGGAAGGAAATTCTGAGTCATTTTTTTTCCGGGAAAAGTAATTTAAAAGTGCTTGATGTAGGTACGGGCCCTGGTTTCTTCGCGGTTCTGCTCAGCCAGCTGGGGCATCAGGTTACTGCTATTGATTCTTCCCCGGAGATGGTGGCTAGAGCTAATCAAAACGCCCATAAATATAATTGCAGTATCGAGGTTATTGAGACAGATATTATGGAATATAAGACAGAAGAAAAATATGATATCATCATTTCACGAAATGTGACCTGGTTCCTGTACAATCCTGTGGCTGCATATCAAAATTGGCATGGAATGCTTAATGACGGAGGCCAGGTTATTATTTTTGATGCGAATTGGAATTTATTTTTAACGGATCCAAAGGAGGCAGAGCTTTTTCAAAAAGACAAGGAGGAGGCTGCCGCAAAAGGGTACGTGCCGTACCGCCCAGAGAAGGATGTCGAAGAAGGAGACCAACTGGCACTTACGTTGCCATTAAGCTATGTAAGAAGACCTGAATGGGACAGTGAAATGCTCCGTTCAATCGGCTTTGCCCAAATCCAAATTCATCAAGGATTCGATGCGGAATTGTATCATACAGGTGAACAAACTCTGAATCGACACAGACCGATGTTTGCGATCGTTGCTGAAAAATAGCATTTCTGGGAAAGATCTGACCAGCATGGGTAAGGATATGTCAACTTTATAATCCTACATCGTAATAAAGCTCCTATTGCTGGATTCTCTCTGTATTCAAAAAAACAAGCTATCGCTTATGCGATAGCTTTGTTTAACCATGAGTATATAATTGCAGTATGCCATCTACCCAGGATTTCCTGTTCAAGAAATCAGAGTTTGGCCAATTCGGCGAGAATTTCGTTGGGCTCCATCCGCTTCATGAAGTCCGAATTCACATAGGCCGATCGAATGATGGCATGCTCGTCAATCATGAAGGTGGCCGGCACAGGTAACTTCCAATTGGTATCAGCGTTGTACTCTGCAAGGTTTATGCCAAAGTTTTGATACAGCTTCTGGATATAGTCTGGAACGTCAAAAAGAAGATCGTAGCTAGCTGCTGCTAAACCGGCGTTATCACTGAGCACTCGAAAGGTAAGCTGCTCTTTCTCTACTTGGCTCAGTGAGTTATCAGGAGTTTGCGGGCTAACAGCAATCAACTGACCACCCAACGCTTTAATTTCGGGTAGAATCATTTCATAGCTTCTCAGCTGCAGATTACAGTATGGGCACCATCCCCCCCTATAAAAAGTAAGAACGACAGGTCCTTTAGCCAGCTCTTCATATAATGAAATCTGTTCCCCCAAGGAATCCGGCAATAAGAAGTCTTTGGCTTTGGCACCTGCTGGCAAGCCCGTTGCGATTCCTTCCTGCTGAATTTCACGAATCATTCGAAACATTTCCATATGCACTTCCGCGGGACTGTTCGCGACAAATTCCTGCTTCATACGATCAAGCTGCTGATTCAGTCCTAAAATCTCTTTACTCATTAGAAACGCTCCCTTTTTCGAGAATTTTAAATTAATATGTTTTCTATTCTCCTAGTCAATGTTACTTGGCCACCGAAATTAGATTCCCGTAGCCTTTTGCTTGCATCTCCGCCAAAGGAATGAAGTGAATCGAAGCGCTGTTAATGCAGTAACGCTTGCCTCCTTGATCTGCGGGCCCATCATCAAAAACATGACCAAGGTGAATATCCCCTGAGCGACTCCGGACTTCTGTCCGAATCATATGATAGGAAGTATCTTCTCGATAGGTCACAACCTCTGCTAAGATTGGACGGGTAAAGCTTGGCCAGCCACAACCGGAATCATATTTATCCTCACTGGCAAAAAGAGGCTCTCCGGTGCTCACATCCACATAGATTCCCGGATCATACGTATCCCAGTACTCATTCGAATACGCCCGCTCTGTGTCCTCCTCTACGGCAACTTTGTACTGGGCATCCGTCAAAATCTGCTTCAGCTCAGCTTGACTGTGTTTTGGATAATCCGCAGGGTCAATACTGAATTCCCCAATAGCATTTGTGTTGTCGGCAGAGTCACTTGTCGAACCAGACTGCTCCTGAAGCACCCCCATGTCAATATGACAGTATCCTTGAGGATTTTTCTCCAGATAATCCTGATGATACTCCTCAGCTTCATAGAAATTTTGCAGTGGCAGTACTTCGGTGACGATTGGCGAATTGTAGCGATCCTGTTCCTTACCCAGTACACGCTGGATGATCCCCTTTTCTGCCTCCTCTACGTAGTACATTCCTGTGCGGTATTGGACACCCTGATCATTCCCTTGACGGTTCAGTGATGTCGGATCAATTACCTTTAAAAAAGATTGCAGCAGTTCCTCCAAAGAGACGCGATTCTTGTCATAAGTGACTTCGACTGTTTCAGCGAAACCGCGATCCCCCTTCAAAACATCCTCGTAGGAAGGCTGCTCTCCACTACCATTTGCGTAGCCGGATACCACATCTTTCACGCCATAGATACGGCTCATATATGCTTCAACACCCCAGAAACACCCCCCTGCCAGATAAATCTTATGCAGGTCTGCCCCTGTAAAATCGAGGCTTTCATTCGGGTTGGGTACATCCACTGCTCGGGTATGACCGGAGCTTGCAGTGACCAATCCCGAGCCTATTGGAGAACAACCTGCCAAAGCAGGAAGCAAAAGCAGCAGGCTGGTGATGAGCCAGAATCCTGATCTGCGGGAGAGTGATGATTTGATAGCAGTGCGGAAGCGAACGGACATCATGATTTTCCTCCTTTGAAGATCGTCTTTGTTATGCAGAACGAAGCTGAACAGGCATTATTGAATCTGGGCAACCGTTTCCCGAATCAAATCATTACTGTTATGACCCAAAACCGTTTTGGCAAGCTTACCCTTCGTATCAATATAGAGAGACGTCGGATATGCTCTCACACCAAACTGCTGCGCATAAGTACCATCAGGATCAAGCAAGACAGTGAGATTCTTCTCATCCATGCTCTTATACCATTTGGAAAAATCTTCAGCAGATTTCTCACCCTTGAAGTCAGGAGATACAATACTAATTACTTTAAAATCCGGGTCTTCACCTGCCAGTTGATTCAATTCATCCAGTCCGGCCAAGCAGATGGAGCACCAGGATGCCCAATATTTAATGTAGACCTTTTCCCCCTTGAAATCATGAAGTTGAACCGCCTCGCCTTCCAGGTTCTTTAAGTTAAAATCTGGAGCGACAGATGCAGCATCGCTCTCCTTCACCGATAAAGAACGATCGTCACCAGCATTACGTGCAGCTGTTGAAGAAGGAGTGCAAGCAGATAGCAACAGAACTGCCCCCAGGAAGGACAACAGCAATCCTGTTATTTTGACTTTGGCTGTAGTTGGTTTGGGATGCACAAAAATCCTCTCCTTATATTCGCTTGAGAATCTACAACTAAAAATTAAAAGCAGCTGTAATGATGGCAAGATTATTGGTCATCAGCAAAACCCCCATCACGATGAGGATAACACCAGATACGACTTTGATTACTGGCGTATACCGATACAATTTCCGCAAATGACGCAGTAATATATCTGAGAACACTGCCAGAACCAGAAATGGAATGGCCATTCCTACTGTGTAAATGAACATCATCCAGACACCATAGGCTGCTGATCCACCGCTGGCAGACAGACCCAGGATAGCAGCTAGTACGGGACCAATGCATGGAGTCCAGCCAAAACTGAATGTTAAGCCCAGCAGAAATGCTCCCCAGGCACCCCTTTGCTTTCCCGATCCTAGCTGCAAGCGTTTCTCCTTTTCCATAAAAGCCAATTGAATGAATCCGGTCTGTTGAATGCCAAACCCGATTACAATTGCACCGCAGGTGATCATAAACCAGGAACTGTTAATCACACTGCCAAGTGCTCCTGCTCCAAAACCAAGAAGCAAGAAAACGACTGATAAACCTAAAATAAATAGCAGGGTGTGTCGAATCAACCTGAGATTTGGACGGAAACTTGCAGAATCCGATGGCTCTGACAAACGTCCAGCCTCCGAGCTCCCAAGAAAGGAAAAATAAACGGGAAGCATCGGGAGAATACAGGGAGAGAAGAAGGAGAGAATCCCCGCAGTCAACACACTCCACAGGTATACATTTTCTGTAAACAAATTACGCCTACCCCCAGTCTATATTTTCTTAGGGAAAATGAGTGTAAACTGACTCCCCACTCCATATTGAGATGTGACTTGAATCTGCCCGCCCAGCATTTCCGTGAGCTCCATCGCTATGGAAAGTCCGATCCCAGAGCCTCCATAGTTGGGATTGCGTGACTCTTCCACACGGTAGAATCTTTCAAATATTCGCTGTAACTTATCTTCTGCGATCCCGATTCCCTCGTCTTGAATTTCAAAACGAATACGATCCCCTTGAGAGATTACATTAATTTGTATCCTTGTTCCAGGCTGCGAGAATTTCAACGCATTGCTCAGTAAATTGCACAAAATACGTTCCATGCACGTTTTATCCGAATATAGCCAAAGATTCTCCGCATTCAAGTTAATATCAATCATCCGGTTCTCCAAAGTAATCTGAGGCTCAAAAGACTGCAACACATCTACCAGAAGATGATCTATCCACAGCTGCTCTACTTTAAAAGCAATAGCTCTTTGGTCAATGGCGGTTACCGCAAATAATTCATTGGCAAATGAGACAACACGTTCTGTCTGCTCCCCAATCCCCAATAAATATGTTTTCATTTTGTCAGGATCCTGAACAATTCCATCGATTAAAGCTTCTGAATAAGACCGAATGGAAGCAAGCGGTGTTTTGATGTCATGAGATAGATTGGCAATCAGTTCACTCCGGCGATTTTCCTCAAGCTGCAAAGCTTCAATTTTACTCTTTATATCCTGGGACATGTGGTGAAGTGATTCGCTCAATTCCTGCAATTCTTTTGTTTTGCTGGATGAAACCGGAAAGTCATAGTTGCCTTGAGCAATCGCATGACTTTGTTCACTCAGACGTGAAATTCCCTTGGCCATCGGAAAAATAAAAAAAGCATTAATAACCAAAGAAAGGATACTGGATGCGACGGTGATCAGCATAGCCATCTGTAAACGTTCGTAATCCAAAAACATATGCTTGTAAGCAACAAACAGCACAACAGTCACCAGCAGCAAGCTAACCAGATATGAAAGAATCAGACTTGTGCGCAATTTCATTCCGTTCTCACCTTCATCCTTCGCTACTTTTGAACTGATAACCAATTCCCCATACCGTTTTGATGACTACCGTTTTGTCCTGATCAAGCGTAGCCAGCTTTTCACGCAAATGATGCACATGCACATTCACAGTACTGGAGTCCTCATAATAGTCATAACCCCATACTTTTTTTAACAGCTCAGACTTGGAGAGTACCCGATGCTTTTCTTCCACAAGGGTCCAGAGCAGATCAAATTCTTTGTTGGTGAGGTCAAGCATCTGTTCATTCATATACGCAGCACGTTCGTCCTTATTCAGGCGCAAGCCTTGTTCTTGAAGTACAGCTGGTTCATGAAGCTTGAATTTATTTGCGCGTTTCAAAATATTGCGAATGCGAAACAATAGCTCTCTTGGACTAAACGGCTTGGTCATATAATCGTCCGCGCCCAGAGCAAGTCCATACAAGGTGTCCTTCTCCTGATTGAGAGCCGTCAAGTAGAGAAACGGAATATCATACCCCTCTGCCTGCAACTGCTCCACGTACTCATATCCATTTTTTTTAGGCATCATAATATCTACAACCATGAAATCAATCGCATTACTCTTCACAATTTTTTCAGCTTCTTCTCCATTCGTAGCCGTGAAAACGGTGTAGCCTTCATTCAGCAGGTATAACTGACAGATCTCAACGATCGGCAGTTCATCATCTACAATCAGCACTGATGTCAATGAATAGTCACATCCCTTTGCTCAGGTTTAGCAGATGCTTGTTTCCATCCGAACTTGCGCCTCAATTGCGGGTATAACAAACGTTCAAGACTACAATTTGTAGTCCACCCCAGTCTGGAGAGCAGGATAACCGATATCATAATCTCTACGGGATAAGTAAAGACCATATCCGCTAAGATATAATTAACATGGACAAATACGGAAAACAGCAGAGCTGGCAAGGTTAACAATCCAATGATAAGCCCTGCCCCTATCATAATCTCTCCAACTGGAATGAGTATGTCAAAGACAGGGGACAATGGATGAACGATATTCTGAAAAAAAACTTTATACCACTCTGGCGAGTCCGTATTTGCTGCAACAACCGGTACCAGACTTTCAACTCCGAATCCCCCGCTTAATTTGTAATACCCGGAACTGATCCATAACCAGCCCATAAAGACGCGAGTCCCACTAAAAATCCAACCCATGATTCTGTGAAACCATAGCATGAAGCACCTTCTCTCTGACGATAAGGAGGCAGTCTCTTTCGACCCGAATTCGGATAAAAGAGAGACTGCCCTGTACAGGTCAACTTAGCGAAGCACTTCCAAAGATTACATGAGCCTTGTCACAATAAATCAAAACTGTATCATACTCTGCCGGGTCTACTCCTGTAAGATCAAAACTTTGCTCTGTTTGCTTCAGGTCGATTTTGCCCAAGCTTTTGCCCATTGTTACATCTTTCCCTTTTGTCAGGTAGATGTGCAGATCCGGCCCTTTTGACGTTTTAAAGTCACTGAGCATTATCTTTCCATCTTTGATCTCCACCTTGCCTTCGGAGATTTCTTTTCCGTCTCCGCTTAACATTCCCGTTTTCATTACGGGCATCTCTGTTGTTTTGGATTGCGGCATTTCTGTTGCAGTCGAAGCTTGTTTATTTGACTCTGCTGGTTTATCTTGCATCACGCACCCTGCCATGACTACTGTAGCCACCATCAATGAAATTCCTGTGGATAAAAACTTTTTCATATAATCGCTCCATCCATATATGTGTTATTGCTTTGCCTATGTATAAAGTATAGATTGCCCTTAACGGAATTGAAATTAAGCATCTATAAGGACTTTATTAAGTAAGCATTAAATTTATGGTGGAGTACATCCGTTGGGCTCCTCGAAATTTGGACAAAACTTGCCCACTTAAAGCAAAAAGTCGCTATATTAGCGACTTATAGTCGGACACTGTTCTCCCTCAATACTATACCGGACGAGTCTACAGTCCCTTACAGTCTATGGCTTGAACCATGAACTTCGGAGATATGTGTGATACTTAGGAGATATGTGCCACTTCAGTTATGGACAATAACCTCTCTAGCAGCCTCTATAAACGACGAGATGATGGGTGACATCCATTTGTCTTTGTGCCACAGCATCTGAGTATACACATGCAAGTCCGGGATCTCCCAAGGAAGTACCACAAGTTCGCCCCGTTCGACTTCGGCTTTGACTGTCATTTCTGGAAGAAAGGCTATGCCGATTCCCGTAATGGCACATTGTTTTATAGCCTCGGCATTTTGAAACTCCAAATACGTAATGCTATCAATGCCCTCTTTCTCAAATCCCCGGTCAAACATCGTTCGGTAGGTACAGCCCTTTTCATTCGTCAGGAACACTTCGTCATGAAAATCTTTCAACTGTAGTGAACTGCGTTTCGTAAGCGGATGGTCTGGAGCAACATAAAAGCGAAACGTTTCTTCTAACAATGGTTCGACGGTCAATCCACTTGAACGAATGGATTCATCCAACATAAAAACGACATCCGCAGTGCCCTCAAAGAGTGTTTGCTTAAGTTGCTGATTGGGAACGGAGCGAAAAATGAGTCGTACTCCCGGAAATCGAGAACGAAACAAATGAAAGACAACCGGAAGCCGATAGGCGCAGAGAACCTCGTTGGCACTGATTGTCAGGGTCCCGCTTAGATTTTCTTCGTCATGAACCATGCTGCGGGCTTCGTCCAACCGGTTAAGTACAGCTTGGGCATGAGTTAAAAATCGTTTACCCGCGGTTGTAAGCACGAGTTGTTTACCAAGACGATCAAAGAGACGAACACCCAGTTCTTCTTCCAATGCTTTGATTTGCATCGTAACGTTTGAAGGAACATAATTCAGCACTTCCGCGGCCCGTGTAAAATTCAACGTGGTAGCAACTGTGCAAAATGTGTTGAGTTGGCGCAATTCCATTTTGCGATCTCCCTTTACTTTCAATTTTATTGAAGGCTACATTGAATTCTATTCACTTTTACTGAGGATACCACGAGTTTATACTGACAACAAGAAATTACATCTCGTATATGTGGTTTCATTTTGAAGGGAGAGAGACAGGATGGATTATGAAATTTTTAATTTGGGTGATGTAGTCTTACAATCTGGGGTAACATTACCCAATGCATTCCTCGCTTATAAAACGTATGGAGAATTGAATGAGAAGAAAGATAATGTCATCCTCTATCCAACAGCTTTTGGGGACCAGCATGTTCAGAATGAATGGCTAATTGGCAATGGCATGGCACTAGATCCGCAAAAATACTTTATTATCATTCCGAATCTACTGGGCAACGGATTATCTTCGTCTCCCAGCAACACGCCACCTCCATTCGACCGAGCTCAATTTCCTCGGGTCAGCATCTATGACAACGTTCAATTTCAACATCGGCTGGTCATCGAAAAATTTGGCATTCAGAAGATTGCCCTTGTCGTTGGATGGTCCATGGGAGGTATTCAGGCATTCCAATGGGGGGCAAGTTATCCAGACATGGTAGAACGAATTGCACCCATTGCCGGCGTTGCCAAGACTTGGCCGCAGACGTTTGTCGTCCTCAATGGGGTAAGCGCTCCGCTTCTGGCTACCGCCCACTTCGATGCAAGCAAACTGAATGATTTGACTTCTGCTGATTTGCGCGCCGTTGGGCGTGCCTATGCGGGATGGGGATTTTCGCAGGCCTTTTATAGAGAAGAGCTCTATCGGGAGTTTGGATTTGACTCCGTAGCCGATTTTGTGACTAGTTTCTGGGAAGATGCCTTCATGCAGATGGATCCGCACAACGTCTTAGCGATGTTTAGTACAGGCCAGTCTGCAGATATTAGCGCTAACCCCACGTATAACGGAGATTTTGAAGGAGCTCTAAGGAGTATTAAAGCTTTAGCTTGCATCATGCCAGGGAGCACTGACCTCTTCTGCACACCCGATGATAACCAATACGAAGCAGAGCGAATGCCTAATGCGATATTTAGTCCAATTCATTCGATCTGGGGACACTTTGCTGGTCGCGGAATCAACAGCGTCGATAATCAATTCATTGACGACAACCTGAGACAATTGTTGGAACGTCATGCAAGCGAATAGACGATCAGGAGTCTCCTAATAGCGACTTCAATGGGTCATGTTCAGTACCTTAACGTTTACCTGCGATTCTATCTATAGAATTACGATATATTTGTTGGATAGATTCACACTCTTCAAACTCTAGTAATGTAATTAGTCTTAAGATCAATATTTCTTTAATCCAACGCTTCAAAATAATCAGCTTCTTCCTTTATAAAATTATATTTTCCCCTCGGGGAAACGCACCTTATGGATTAAGAATATCAATAAAACAAATATGGTTCTTTGCTGTTAAGCTCACTTTATTTGTTTATTTAGCTCAAATACTTGGGTACGCAAAAAAAGGCAGCCGCAACATTTCTGTTCGGCTGCCTTTTAAATATTTAAAACAAACTTTAATTATTCAGGTTGCTGCCAGAGAGAAGCTATTTCCGAATCGACTTGAAGGACTCTGTCTGCTGTGTAATGCCCTTCTCCGCCGCAAAGCGTTCGATGCTGGACGCGCCAAAGAATCCATCGATACCCTTCGTTCTCTCAATGACATAAGCCGCATCCTCCGGCTCTGCAATGGGTCCACCGTGGCAAATAATCATGATATCTGGGTTCACAGCCCGACCGGCTTCAATAATTGCCTCGATTCGTTCTACACAGTCGTCCAGTGTCAGCGCTGTTTTTGCACCAATGGAGCCCTTGGTCGTCAAGCCCATATGCGCAACCAAAATGTCAGCCCCTGCCTCCGCCATGGCCTTTGCCTGAGCAGGATCAAAAACATACGGAGTGGTCAACAGATCCAATTCATGGGCGATGCGGATCATTTCTACCTCCAGATCGTACCCCATACCGGTTTCCTCCAGGTTTTGTCTGAACACCCCGTCAATTAAACCAACGGTTGGAAAGTTCTGAACACCGCTGAAGCCTTGCTCCTTCAGCTGCTTCAAATATACCTCCATTATACGAAAAGGGTCGGTGCCACATACCCCTGCCAGAACAGGCGTATGCTTGACGACGGGCAGTACCTCGGCTCCCATCTCAACAACTATTTGATTGGCATCTCCATAGGAGAGCAAGCCAGCCAGTGAGCCGCGGCCCGCCATTCTGTACCGACCGGAATTGTATACGATTAGCATATCTGCTCCGCCCGCTTCACTGCTCTTGGCTGTTATGCCTGTACCTGCCCCGACACCCAGTAGAATTTTACCCTGCTTTACCTCTTTCCTGAATTTGTCCATAATTTCTGATCTGTTCAACTTATTCATTTCGTATATCCTCCTTATTGGATTCATTAGGAATTGCATGCATGAGAGTGATCAGCTTTTGTGCTGCGGCCTCTGCAAAGGCCGGATCGTTGATGGTGCAATCCATTTCAATTACTTCAACAATCGAGCGGTCGACATGCTGGCGCAGGGTATCAAACAACATTCGGTCTTCCTCCGGTCCGTAGAAAGGCTGCCCCTCCACATCGATTGCGGAAATACCTTTAAGCGGCAGCATGAGCACGGTGCTTTCTTTTGCCAGATTCAGCTTCTCCGCAAGCTTCCTGCCAATCTGTTCATTCTCTTCCACCGTGGTTCTCATCAGGGTTACCGTCGGATTATGCTGATAAAACTTATGATCCTTGAATTTCTCCGGCACAGTATCTGTCGGCCCAAAATTGCACATGTCCAAGGCGCCCACCGAGATCACCTGCGGAATGCGATTGCGTCCTGCAGCCTCCAAGCGATTCGGCCCCGCATTCAAAACACCGCCGATGATTTCATCCGCCCACTCCGTCGTCGTCAAGTCCAATACCCCTTCAATGAATCCCGCTTCAATCAACGCCTCCATCGACTGCCCTCCGATGCCCGTGGCGTGGAACACGAGCACCTCGTAGCCCCGCTCCTCCAAATATTTTCTTGCCGCTGTAACACATGGTGTTGTCACTCCGAACATCGTGGCTGCAACCAGCGGTTTCTTATCCGGTTTGTGCGTATGCTCAAACTTGAGCATACCCGCCATCGCAAATAACGCATTTGTAAATATTTTCGTAGAAATCGAATTCAATCCTGCTACATCCACCACGGATGGAATCATGACAATATCACTCGTGCCTACGTATGGAGCTGTGTTGCCAGATGCAACGGTCGATACCATCACCTTCGGAACACCAATTGGCAGAGCTCTCATGGCTGGTGTGACCAGTGAGGTTCCGCCAGTGCCACCAAAGGAAATGATTCCGTCAAATTTACCCTGCTTGTATAACTGAGGTACCAGCTTTTTTAATCCTATGGACAAAACCTCTGTAGCCAAAGCCCGATCCTTCTTTGCCGCAAGTTCCTCTATGACCATGCCTGCGGCGTGGGCGACTTCCCGATTAGACACATCCGGAACAAAGGACGGCTGGAATACACCTGTATGGATCATCAAGGTTCCCAACCCAAGTTCCTCTGCAATGCTCTTAATGTAAAGGTATTCATCACCCTTCGTATCAAACGTACCAATGATTGCGACGGTCTTCATTCCATGGCCTCCTCGTATGACTCATATAGAACAAAAGCTCGATCGCAGGCAGCAGGCTGATTTTTCTCTAACAGAAAAACCAGTACGATCGCTATAGCTTCATCATACTGGTCCTGTTTAGTTATGAAAACGCTTTTATGTTCTATGTTTTTGTGTTTAGGTTAGATCTGTACTGCTTGGGAGAACAGCCCTTAAGCTTTTTAAACATTTTGCTGAATTGAGCATAATTAGGATACCCTACCATGCCGGCCACCTCGGATAATTGAAGCTGCGGGGCATGAAGAAGCGTAACGGCTTTATTTATGCGGAAGCTCACCAGATAAGTCTGAAAGCTGCAGCCAACTTCCTTTTTAAACAAGCTGCTCAAATAGCTGCGGGAAACATGAGCCACCTTGGCCAGATCCGAAAAAACAATTTCACTGTTGTAGTTTTGTGCTACATATTCTTTGACAAACTCAACGTAATCATAATGCTTGGTGATGCCTTTCAGCATTTTAACCATAAAATCGTCCTCATCCAGATTACCCAGTCGTTTAAAATCGCGAGTAATTGACGTGATGGACTTCTCCGAAGGAATTCGTTCAAAAGCAGACCCGCCAATATAGCCCATAATGTCTGTATTGTTGCTATACATGTACTGGACATCGACTGGCGTCTTGACCGGCCCCCCGTAAATCATCTTGATCACATCCGGCTTAAGCTGGTTGCAGGTATCAAAAATACGCAGTGCCTTTGATTTGGCCGCCTCTAAGGATACAACCTTCCGTGCGCCCAATAATCCGCCTTCAGTGAGACCGAGGTGAGCACAGATTACATCTGCCCCCGCCTCAATCATATGGGCCGCCTGAAGTTCATCAAATACAAACGCCACCGTAAACAACTCCTGTCGATGAGCCAGGCGTATGGCCTCAACCTCTATGTCATAGCTGATCCCGTCTTCCTCCAGAGCCTCTCGGAACAACCCGTCTATCAACCCGACTGTAGGGTAGTTGTTGACCCCCGAAAAGCCTCTTTCCTTGATTTCCTTCATGTATTCAGCCACTTCTATAGTTGGATCATTCGCATTCAGTCCAAAGAGTACGGGAGAATGCCTCACCAGCGGCACAATTTCTCTTGACGCAAAATCCATCACCATCTCATTACTGTTGCAAAACGGTAAAAAGCCCGCCAGAGAGCTTCTCCCCATCTGGCGAAACCTGCCGGAGTTCAGCATTAATATAAAGTCCGCTCCGCTCTGAGCTGCATACTTGGCTGTAATGCCTGTGCCTGTCGAGACTCCGATGATGTGATTACCTTCGCGCAGCTCTGATTGAAGACGTTCCAGTATAACTCTTCTGTTCAAGCCCCATCCGCTCCTCATCCCAATTTAACAACTGTAGCTTTTGTCCCTCAATATTATTATTGTACCTTAAAGTTATGTAAGCAATTGATTAAGCGGAATCAAAAAAGCCGATCTCCCAGTTGGGAAATCGACCTAAAAAGAAGCTCTCTTTCAATTCATTTCATTAAAGTGTAACAATAATCGGACCATTTTTAGTCAGGATAATCGTATGCTCCACTTGAGCTACATAGCTTTTTTCTGTAGCAAAGGTCCAATTGTCTTCTTTTTGGAATACTTCTTCTTCTAGGGTAGAGATAAATGGTTCGAAGGCAATAACCATGCCTTCTTTTAATAATTCATCATCCGAAGTATCGTTATAATTATAAATATGGTTAGGTGCTTCGTGTATGTTACGTCCAACACCATGTCCTGTAAGGTTTTTAATAACCGTTAATTCATGCTGTCTAGCTGTTTGGAATACGGCTTTCCCAATTCCACTTTTTTTGGAACCGGGTTTTGCTTTTTTAAGGCCGGCTTCAAATGCTTCTTTAACGACATCACATATTTTCGTTAACACTTCTTCTCCTTCGCCTACTACAAACGAAATTCCTGTATCTGCGAAATAGCTGTTCTTGGAGCCAGAAACATCTATATTTACCAGATCTCCTTCATGAATAACCCGTTGCCCTGGAATACCATGTGCCACTTCTTCATTAACACTAATACAAGTAAAGCCAGGAAAATTATATTCACTTTTGGGAGCTGAAACTGCGCCTTCTTTCTCAAAAAGCTCCCCAGCTATATCATCAAGCTCCTTCGTTGTTATGCCAGGAATGGTTCTTTGCACCAACTCATCTCGAATTAAGGCAACAATTCTGCCAATTTCCTTCAAACCATTAAAGTCTTCTTCTGTTTTTGCAATCATTTTTTCCTACCTCACTATCTTTAATCGTCAATTAACTGTATAAGCAGAAACACACATTAGATAATCATATCTAAAGGGGCAAAGCTTCGCAACTTTTTTTAAATCGTCGGTGCGTTAATGAAATGCTTGTCTCTAACGGGTTGTGTTCTCCCAATATGGGGCCAAATTGAATGATAAAACCTCAATGACTTCTTCAAACATCGTTTCGAATGAGCGATCCTGGGGGGTCCGGCTCCACTGCAATGCCGATCCGAATATGCCCCAACTGATAACGAGTGCCATGGCTTCCCATTTTTCTTGTGAAAAGTCCTTTGTCTGCACTTCATTTATTCGTTTAAGCAGGAGTCGATGAAGATCCTGATGCATGGCATTTTCAAACATGGCTTCAAACTGCTTGTCTCCTGGCGAACTACATTGTTTAAACTGCAAAAGAAAATCGAATATGGTTTGCATAAGGATTCGCAAATTGCCCTCATTACATCTTGCTTCTTCCGGCAGTCTATCCCTTATCGTCATTTGGAATTTTTCCGTCATCCAATATTCTAGAAAGTCATATTTATCCTGAAAGTGCGCATAAAATGTTGTCCGATTTACGATTGCTTGATTCGTGATATCGTGCACAGAAATGGAATATACGTTTCTCTTTTTCCCAATCAGATCGTTAAAAGCCTGGACGAACAATTGACGGGTTCTTTTAACACGCGGATCCTGAGGATTAACCGACATTTCACGACCCCTTTCTCTTGGAACTACACTAACAGACAAAAGGACAAAAATGTTGGGAACACAACAAAAACAGCTTTTTGCAGGTTGTTCGCACAACTCAATCCTTTTATCTTTTGATTATGCGACTTATTCAACACGCACTTATACGATTATGATTGCACAAACAAAATCGTATAACAACTAACTTTTTTTGATTTGCAAACGAAAGGATGAGTGTAGAAATGATTGTTGTTACAGGAGCGAACGGAAAATTAGGTCGGAAAATCGTAGAGCAACTTCTCAAGCGTATTCCTGCCAGGGATATTGGTGTAAGTGTCCGTGATGTGAACGCGGCTCAGGATCTAAAAGAACGCGGAGTACGTGTTCGGCAAGGACATTTCGATAATTCTGAAAGTCTCATTCACACCTTTGAGGAAGCATCTCAAGTTCTCCTCATCTCCTCCCACTCCTTGGGAGAAGTGGCTGTTCGTCAGCATCAAGCCGCAATTGACTCGGCAAAGAAAGCCGGGGTTCGTCGACTGCTGTATACTAGTCAAATGTTTTCATCTGCAACGTCGCATTTTTCTCCCATGAACGTTCATGCTGCTACAGAAGAGTTACTAAAATCTTCAGGAATGGCTTTCACGTCGCTGCGAAACGGCTTCTATGCCGCATCAGCGATAATGTGGATGGGTGACGCCTTGAAAACAGGAGAATTGATTGCTCCGGAAGATGGTCCTGTTGCCTGGACAACCCATTCCGACTTGGCTGAAGCCACAGCAGTAATCCTGACAGAACAGAAATATGAAGGTATAACTCCTAACCTTACGGCTTCCGAAGCGATTGATATGGATAGAATCGCTTCGATTGCTTCCAAGGTTTTGGATCGACCGATTCGGCGAATTGTCGTGTCGGATGATGAATATCGGAACCATTTGATATCCCGTGGACTTCCGGAAGCAATGGTCGGCATGCTTACGGGAATGTTTCAGGCAAGTCGACAGGGAGATTTCTCGCATACCCATCCCGCTTTGGAAAAGCTGATTGGCAGATCCCCAGTGAATTTTACGGATTTCTTTAAAGGTTCAATTTCTCAATAATACGTTTTCTCGTTTTATGACCAAAATTAAAGAGCCAAGCGGCACATATGCCGCCTAGCTCTTTGGTCATTTCAAATCATAACTTTACTTACTCAGCAAGGCATCGGCCTTCTTCGCTGCTTCAGCTACAGCTGCCTCTGCCGAAACGGAAGAATCAACAACCGCACGAAGAATCTCATTTTTGATCATCTCACCAATCTCTGGATACACCTTCTGCATTGGACGTGGACCGGCATATTCCAGTTGATCAACCGCCACCTTGAACAGCGGCTTTTCCTCATAAAGCTTCTTCATTTCATCGCTCTCCACTGCACTGATGCGGCTAGGCAAATATCCAGTAAAGGAACTTGCATAAATCGTTTGCTCTTTGGCAGTCATCCACTTGATGAACTTCCATGCTGCCTCCTGCTTTTCTGGAGACAGGCCAGAAGTCATAACCAGATTGGCACCGCCTGTTGGCACCCCATACGTATCATTCGCTGGCATATATGTCGTTCCCAACTCAAAGCCTTGATCTTCTGCAACCTTCATATTGTTTGTCAGGTCCGCAGTAGAGGAGAACAGCATCGCTGAACGCTGATTGTGGAAATCCGTCTTCGCTTGCGTACCGGCATCATCCGTCGTACCAATGTTCATAATGCCTTCATCCTTCATTTTCAGCCACAGCTTCACAGGCTCAATTCCGGTTTCATTGTTGAACGCCGCGCTTTTCCCATCTTCACTGATCATCGTTCCTCCACTCTGTCTCACAAAAGCCTCATAGAACCAAATATCAACAGGCATTGAAATGCCGTAGCGTTGATCCTTGATCGTTAGCTTGCGCGCATAATCTTCAAATTCCGCCCAGTTCTTGGGTCCAGCTGGATCAAGTCCTGCCTCCTTCAGCATCGTACGATTAAAGTACAGGATCGGTGTGCTGCGTAAATAAGGGAGAGCATACAGTTTATCATTCACATAGGAATTTCCCATGAGCCCTTGAATAAAATCATCCATATCCAGCTGATCCTTCTCAACAAAAGAAGTCAACTCCTGCGTCATGCCCGATTCGGCAAACACACCAACTGAAGAAATTTCATTTTGCCATACTTCGGGAGCATTGCCCGCTGCGAATGCAGCCTGCGCTTTAGAATGCTGATCTGCGTACGTCCCCTGATATTCAGCCTTCACAACCACTTCATCTTGGGATTCGTTAAACATTTTGACCAAGTTCTCATTGTTCTCGGCAATTTTGTCTCCCCATGAGTACCAATATGTAATCTCTATGGGTTTGTTGGCTGTGCCATTCGAACTACCGGAAGCAGCATTATCGGTTGAACCAGCGGAGTTGGAATCACCGCAAGCAGTTACAGCAAGCGCAAACGTTGCCGCTAACAAAATAGATGCAAATTTTTTCATGGATAAATCCTCCTATTAAATTAATTATTTTACACCCGAATAGACAAATGCTTTAATAATTTGACGTTGTCCAAATAAGAAAACAATCAGAATCGGAACGACCAAAATCATGTTTCCAGCCATTAGAATGTGCCAGGCAGCTCCTCCGTCCACCTCGCGTAGCTTAGAGATCCCAATCGGAAGTGTTCTTGCTGCATCGGAGGTTGTCATCACGAGCGGCCAGAAGTAATCATTCCAGTGTGCAATGAAGCTGAACAATGCAAAGGTGACCAGTGTTGGACGGGCCATCGGCACCATAATTTTGAGAATGATTTTCCATTCCGGCGTTTGGTCAAGCCGTGCCGCTTCAATAAGTTCTTCCTGTACTTGCTTGAATGACTGCCTGAGCATGAATATGCCGAAGGCGCTGGAAGAGAAGGGCAGGATGAGTGCCAGCAAATTATTAATGAGTCCCCATTTGCTCATCAACAAATACACAGGCAGGAAAATGAGTTGACCCGGGATCATCAAGGTCACCATCGTTATCCCGAATAACAGCTTGTCTCCTTTGAAGGAGTATCTTGCAAAAGCATAGGCTGCCAATATAATGGTCGTGAATTGAAGAATGAGTATACTGACCGATACAACAACGCTATTCAGTAGATATTTCAAAAAAGGCCCTGATTCCCACGCCGCTTGGAAATTGCTCCACATCACCTTGGAGGGAATCCACTTGGGCGGAAAGATCACCGTCTCCGGGTAAGACTTCAATGATGTTGAAATCATCCATAGAAAAGGGATTGCAAAAATCGCAACCAAAACGATCGTGGCAGTAATATTCAGGATACGCAGCAAAGACTTCCTTGCCATGACATTTCCCTTCCCCTCTCTATTGGTAGTGAACCTTGCGGCTCAGCAACTTGAAGTAGACTAGCGTAAGTAAACCAACGACAACGAGCAGGATCGCTCCCGCTGCCGAAGCGTAACCAATCTTGAAGTAGCGGAATCCGTACTCGTAGATGTAAAAGACAAGTGTGTTCGTTGAATTGATCGGACCCCCATTAGTCATAATGGCAATGGTCTCAAACACCTGGAATGAACTGATCAAATTAATGATAATTAAGAAAAACAGGGTTGGCGAAAGCATGGGCAGCGTAATCTTGTAGAACTTCCGCCACCAATTGGCCTCGTCCAGAGCTGAAGCCTCATACACATCCTTAGGAATGCTTTGCAGACCAGCGATGAAGATGAGAGCGTTGTAGCCCACGCCCTTCCAGACCGAAACAAGCACAAGCGACAGTAATGAACTATCCGGGCTGCTCAGCCATGTCTGCTTGGGCAAGCCAACTATGTCCAGCAAAGCGTTAAGCAATCCGAATTTGGGATCCATTAGCCACATCCACACCAGGGATACAGATACAAGTGAAACAATATGTGGACTAAAGAGTGCTCCCTGAACAAATCCGTACCATGCCCCTTCCCGATTCAGCCATATCGCAAGCAGAAGCGAAATTACAATGGATAAGGATACGGAAAGAAGCGTATAGTTCAAGGAGTTGCTCAGCACCTGAAGAAACTCATTATCCTTAAACAGCTCGACAAAGTTGTTAAAGCCGACAAACTCCTTGACTGGATTAATGAAATCCCAGTTGTAAAAGCTCAAGAAGATCATATAAAAGATCGGATAGATGAAAAAAATGGAGAACACTACGATGGAGGGAGCCACCATGGCATAGGGACGAAGCCTGGACCAAACGGTCATGAATAGTTCCCTCCCAGAACAATAAGCTCTTCAACTTCGGCTCGCTCATGCTGGCGGGCGCGCATACCGCCCCGGTCAAAATAGTACAGATCCTGCATAGACACGGAGATGTATACCTCGGAGGCTGACTCCAACGGCTTCAAAAAGCTCTTTACAGAGACAAGACCAAGCGCGGATTCCAGTTGATAGATGATTTCTGCTCCCAGTGTCTCGCGTGTCAGGATGCGAGCCGGGAACTGCAATTGGCCGGGCTGCGGCCTGCTTTCAGTCGTCATCGTTGCCTTCTCGGGACGGAAGCCAAGCTGCCCAATTTCGTCATGCAGCTGCCCATGTAGCAAAGGCAGGATACATTCACGATCAATCACATTCATCGGTGGTGTGCCGATAAACTGGGCTGTGAAAACATTATCCGGATCATCGTAGATTTTCATTGGACTATCCGCTTGTTGAATACGTCCTTTATTCATGATGACGATACGATCTCCCATCGACATGGCCTCAACCTGGTCATGAGTAACAAAGACAAAGGTTGCACCTAGCCGTTTGTGAAGCTGAATTAACTCCGTTCGCATCTGATGGCGAAGCTTGGCATCCAAATTGGACAATGGCTCGTCCATCAGGAAGACCCCTGGATTTTTAACCATGGCCCGAGCCAAGGCAACCCGCTGCCGCTGACCTCCGGACAGAGCCTGCGGCTTCTTATGCAAATATTCGGCTAGACCGACAACCTCGGTGATCTCCTTAACAAGACGCTCCCGCTCCGTTCGGGGCACCTTGCGGTTCACTAAGCCGAATTCGATGTTTTCCTTGACCGTCATCATTGGATATAGTGCATAGTTTTGAAATACCATGGCAATATTTCGCTTGCCCGGCTCCACTCCATTGACACAATGGTCTCCGATCCAAATTTCACCGCCCGACTCCTTATCAAGTCCTGCGATCATGCGGAGTGTCGTCGATTTTCCACAGCCGGACGGGCCAACCAATACCGTAAATGACCCATCCTCAATGGTCAGATTGAGACCTTCGATGACTTTATCCTGCTTGAAGCTTTTCTCAATCTGCTTCAGTACAATTTGTGCCATGCCAATCCCTCCTTTTTCTTCATATTAGTGTGCAGCCGACGTTATCTGAACGGTCAACAGTAGGTCGCTCTCTTCTCCCAGCGCATCCGCAACAGGGCCAAAACCAGGCGTATCAAGACAAAAGCTCTGAATATCATGATTAAGATCAGCATCCTGTATAAGCCGGTGAGTTATGGTTACCTCGTTCTCATGAACTTCAATAACGCGGTATGCTGGCACATCGAGACAAGCTGCGGTCTGTACATAATGCCAATTTCCTTGCTTCACGATTGAGTTCATGTGATTATGCCCGCAAAAATAGATGCCTCCTTGTGGCCGACTATTGATCATGTCTTTTAGTTCATCCTGAGGACGAATGTACAGCTTATCGAGCGTCGAGCGCGCAGTTGTATCAAATACCGGATGATGCCCAAAAAGCAGAACTTGCTTCTGATGAGAATCGGTAAGCTGAGCTTTAAGCCATATCAGCTGCTCTTCGTTCAACTCTCCTCCCCAATCCGAACGGTTCATTTCCTTGGTTGTATCCAAAAAAATCAGTTTGGCGTGAGGCGTATCTATGGCTCGATAGCATGGCTGACCTGTAAGCGTGGAAATTTCATGCTTTGGCAATGAATACGTATCATGATTGCCGAGAACATGAATGAAGCTCCGTTCACTTTTCGCAAGAATAGAGTAAATCGATCGGAGTTCCTGAGCCGTTCCTTCATGCGTTAAATCCCCAATAGAGATATGAAAGTCCGCCTCCTCCTTCAGAAAAGCCTTGAGCATATGCTCGTATGCCCGGACTCTTGCAGCCTTCACTTCTTCTGTCCCGTGACTCATGCTTGAATAGTGAAGATCGCCAAGTAACGCCAGACGCATAAACGCCACCTCCATCTTTTTTTGGTCACCTTGCCGCTTAGGCCTTCTCTACCTGCAACACATTTGAAGACTTTGAATGGACCTGCTGCTCCATGATGCATTCGTTGAGGGAAGGCCATATATAATCCGGAACGATATCTGTCTTTGCGATATCCTCTCTTGATGAGATACCCGTAAGCACGAGCGCAGTCTTCATCCCATTCTGTTGTCCAAATAAAATGTCTGTTTCCAGCCGATCGCCTATCATGAGGCATCTGCTGCTATCCACATCCAAAAGCTGGAGCGCCTTCTCTGCATAATAGCGAGAGGGCTTGCCAATCACGACCGATGCTTTCTGCTGGCTAGCCGCCTCGATCGAGCTTAGAATGGCTCCGGTGTCCGGGATGATATCCCCTGGAACGGGGCAGCAATTGTCCGGATTAGTTGCGAGCAAAGCTGCTCCATGGCGCACTGCTTTTGCCGCCCGATGAAGCTTATCGTAATGAAATTCCCGATCCATTCCGACTAGCACATGCGTGGATTGATTGGGATCCTCCGTAATTGCTATCCCGATTGCCCGAAGTTCTCTTTGCAAAGCCTCTTCCCCTACAACCAGCACCTTGGCGTCCGGCGCATGCTCTGCAAAATACATTCCTGACACAAAGCCTGCGGTCAGAATTTCATCAGGCTGGCACGAAATGCCCAAACTCAGCAGCCGCTTGTAGCAATCCTCCTTGGTAAGAACAGGAGTATTGGTAAGGAACAACAGACGTTTGCCTCGTGACCGCAGGCTGCTTATAAAGCGATTTACACCAGGCAGTCTCATCTGGCCAATATAGATTGTTCCGTCCAAATCAAAGCAATAAGCATCGTAAGCATATAAATCCTCCATAACCGTACCCATGCCCGCTCACAATGAGCTGGACAACTCCAATACATCTATGAAGCATTCCAGTTCGTCTGTACAGACCCATACGGACGGATACTCCTGAAATTTCTTCATGACGGAAGTCTCATTAATTGTCCAAGCCATCAGTTGAATTCCTAATTCTTTACATTGTTGAATGTAATGCTCGGTCACAAAGGCATGGTGTATGGACAAGAATGTCGCCCCCATTTCTTGAGACCAGTCAAGAATAGCCTTCGAACAGCCAAAGGTGATGAGACCGATGCGTACATCGCCTGAACGTTGCCTGATTTTCTCCAGAGCATCAAAATCAAATGACGTAATGACCACCTGATTCAGCATGTCGAATTCCTCAATTACTTCAAGAACCCTTTCTTCCAGCTGAGGGTAATAGTTTCCCATCTGCTTCAGCTCAATGTTAAGTTGAATCTTACCCTTTAAAGCTCGCAGTACCTCTTCCAGGGTTGGAATATGCTCCGCTTGCTCCATTTCTAAAGATTGCAGCTCCGAAGCTGTGTAATCGACCACCCTGCCCGTTCCATTGGTCATACGGTCAAGTGTATGGTCATGAATGACAACCGGAATTCCATCCTTGCTGAGATGCACATCGAGTTCCAGATGTGTGAACCCAAGCTCTACCGCCTTTAAAAAGGAGGAAATCGTATTTTCAGGATACTTTTTTGGATAACCGCGATGAGCAACTCCTTGAATCATCATGTTTTGTTACCTCCTGTTTGTATTTTTTGGACAACACAAAAAACCCAGCAGCAAATCACCCTCCTTCAACATCAAGGTTGTATTGATTTACTTACCACCGGGTTTTCTCGTCGTCTCCACCCAAGGATAAATGTATGAAATTAATTCCAGAATTTCTCGTGTCCTACGGAAACAAAATCTGCTCCGCTCTTTAATGCTTGTTGTATTTCTTCCTCGTGCCGGATAAGGCCTCCCACAATCAAAGGCTGTGTAATGCGTTCTTTCAGTTCTTGAATGACTCGAGGCATAAGCCCTGGCATCAATTCAACCTCATCCGGCTTGTAGCTCATAATCATACGAACCGCAGTCGTTATTGCTGCCGTATCAATGGCGAATATTCGCTGGATGCTTAAGATGCCTGCTTGCTTTGCGGCAGAAACCGCGTTGCTCTTCGTCGTTACAATTCCGTCTACTTTGAACACATCAGCAAGATATTGAATGGCAGAGGCATCTCGTCCAATCCCGGATACCATCTCCGTATGCACATATACCTGTTTACCGCTTTGATGCAGACTGTCTATGATCGAACCAAGATTGGTTATGTTCCCTGTCATCAAAATCACTCGTTTAACATCGCTTGCTATAGCTTGTGAAATCTGTTCATCTACCGTAATGGAGGCTATGATCGGATAATTCTTCATGAGTCTGTCCTCATTCCCTCGTTTGTCATCTTAAATGTTAAAGCGTAAATATTCGTGATGTATCATCTTTATGTAAACGGGTTGTTAATTTCAGGTTATCTATTGGAACGATCATCGTTTCAAAAAATAAGCCGCTAAATGCTTTGCACTTAGCGGCTTTCTACTAACAGAACACTTGCTCATCTACAGATTTATATTTATTAATGATTCTGCAAAGTGATAGGGTAATCATGCTCTTCTGCCCCCGTCTATATCTTCGCCTTCTCCTCCTCTGCCATCGACCGGATGTAGAAAGCACCCAGCACCGAGCAGAGCAGGAATGAGAAGAACGCGATCGCTGCGGCTTGTTCACGCTCCTGAAAGACGCTAAACACCTGCTGCATGGAGACACCCAGCATCTGCGGAGAATTGGCTCCGATGAGGTAGGGCGCGGTGAACGAGCCAATCACTCCCATGAAGACAAAGGTCAGGGCGACAAGAAATGTCTTGTACGACAGCGGGAAAATGAACCGTGTAAACAGCGTCAGTTTACCTACGCCCACATCCTTAGCACTCTCAATAACCGACGAAGGAATGCCCGAGAGCGCGGAACTGAGCAGCATCGTCGTAAATGGAATGTTGAACCATAAGTTTGCGATGATGATTCCTTTTTCGTCAAAAATGATGCGCGGCAGCGTAATCCCGACCACCTCAAGCATACGGGCAAGCCAGCCGTGGTTACCAAGCAGGTTGATCAGGCCGTAGGTGGCGATGACACCAGGGATAAACAGCGGGATCATGTACGTTTTACGAATCAGATTGACAATTGGCCCCTGGTTGAAGCGCATGTAAATCGCCAGCGTGTAGCTTACCAATATCACGGCAACACACGTAATGGCGGTCACCCGAAGCGTAAATACGATATTGCTCCGCATCCCCTTATCCGTGAACAGATACGTATAGCGGCTCAGATCGTATCCGCCCGAACCGTTACTCAGGCTCATGATAAAGGATTGTACGATCGGGATAATAACGACGATCAGCAGGATGGCGAAGGAGGGGAGCACCATCGCCAGGCCTGTAATCGACTGTCTGGCTTCCTTACTCATTTTGCGGCAACGTCGCTCTGCCAGCGTTTGTTAATCTCCGTGCCCAGATCCCCGATGTTGAACGTGCGGAACCCTTCGGCCACACCGTCGAACTTATCTTGCATTTCCTGCGACATGTTGGAGAGCTCAATACCCGGGAAACCGTTCATTTTGTCCACGATAACCTCCTGTGCTTCCGGTGACAGGACGAAATTCAGGAACTCGTTGATTGCTTCCTTCTTGTCTGACTCCTGGTTGACCATCAGGTAAGTCGGCCCACCGTTGAATCCCGGTGTTATCTGCTGCATCTTGATCGTATCTGGCAACAAGCCTTCGTTCAGCTGCTGCAGCACCATGTCTGACCAAGCTGGAATTAAGGATACTTCACCATTCATCAACAGATCCAGTGTGCCCTGGTTTTTCTTCGGATAGATACCCTTTCCGTAAACATACGGTCCGATCTCTTTGAGGGTATCAAAGCCGCCGTTCCACTTCTCCATGATTGCCGGATCAGAGTTGTGAATGTCTTCTTCTGGCAGGTCTTTATAGACGATCGTCTGGACGAAAGAGCTGCCTGAACCGCCCGTTGACGGGTCGTTATACGCGAACTGCTCGGGATTGGCTTTGATCCACTCCAGCAGCTCGTCCAGTGTAGTTGGCGGATTGGAGATTTTACTGCTGTCATAGGCCAGAACTACGGCTGAAGAGCGATACGGCACTGCGAAGTTGTCCACATCCTTCATCGTGTCCGCGTTGACTTTGTTCAGGTTCGGAATGTCTTTCTCGTTCAGCTGTGTCCAAATCCCGTCCTTTGTGCCCTGCGCGACGTAGTTGATGCCGTCCTCGTACAGGTCGATATCTCCTGAGCCCTTGCCCGCCTTCTTAGCGGCCACGATCCGGTCGTAGGTCGGCTCAGCGCCGGTACCAGACGGGATGTAGACCAGATTCACGTCGATATCCGGATGCTCTTTCTCGAACATCGGCTCCAGTGAATCCCACAGGTCCTTGACGTTTTGTGAGCCAGTAAAATAGAAGTTAAAAGATACCGGATTACCCGATGCCGCAGCATTTCCATCGGTGGAGCTGCTTGTATTCTCGCTTCCGCTTCCACACCCGGCCAGCAGTGACATGGACAATCCCACAACAGTCAACAATGATACAAATGGCTTCTTCAAACGCATATCATTCATCCTCCTCAGTTCGATTCAGCGACCGGGAATCCGGTCATTTTCGATATCGAGATCCCAACGTCTTTTCCTACCTGCAGCTGCTCAACGAATTCCTTGTTCAGAAAAGCACGTATGATGCCGAATTCCATCAGTTCCACGGTAACTTCCGCGTAATGTCCCAGAATCATCACCTGCTTGACCTTGCCTGCCAAAATACCTTCACCCATCGTGGTACTGCTCACCTGAACGTCTTCTGGCCGGACCGCCGCCGTCACCTGTCCACTTAGCCCCTTCTCGTTCGGTAGGCTAAGACTTCCAATGTGTATGCTCTCCCCTTCCGCCACCCCCTTCAAGAAATTCATTTTGCCGATAAAACCGGCGACATACAAGGAAGCCGGCTCATCGTAAATCTTCTGCGGCTGAGCAATCTGCTCGATGTGCCCATGATTCATGACGATAATGCGGTCAGATAACGACAATGCTTCTTCCTGATCATGCGTGACAAAGACCATCGTGAGACCCGTCTTCATTTGGATCTCGCGCAGTTCTTCGCGCATTTCGTGCCGCAGCTTGGCGTCCAGTGCCGAGAAAGGCTCGTCCAACAGGAGTACCGCCGGGTTGAGCAGCAGGGATCGAGCCAGCGCAACCCGCTGCTGCTGTCCGCCCGAAAGCTCGGCCGGATACTTCTTCCCGAAGCCCGACAGCCGGACCAGCTTGAGCGCATCCTCGACCGCGGTGCGGATCTCTGCCTTCGGCATTTTGCGGATCTTCAGGCCGAACGCCAGATTGTCGTATACCGACATATGCGACCACAGATTATAGCTCTGGAACACCATCGAGGTTGGCCGTTTCTCCGGTGGAAGCTGAATGACACTCTTGCCCTCGATCAAGATGTCTCCGGAGTCCGGTTCCAGAAACCCCCCGATGCTCCGTAGCACGGTGGTTTTGCCGCACCCCGAAGGACCCAGAAGGGTGACCAGCTCGCCTTTTTCGATATCAATGTTGATGCCGCTGACCCCGTCACCGGTTTTGTAGCGTTTGGCTAACTCTTGTACAGACAACTGCATGCTTCTGCCTCCCTTTGCCCCGGTATAGTGACCGAAGCATTTCTATTTCATTTGAAAACCGCTCGCCAGCACGTCCGCGCTCACCAGCCGCTGGGCTGCTACCAGCAAGATAATGGTTGGTAGCGTCAAGATGATCGAGAATACGGCCCCGGCACTGCTCGGAAAGTCGGAAATGATGGAGTACATGACGATTGGCATCGTTTTGTAATCGGGAATGCCGACCAGGAAGGTACCCTGCGCTTCGTCGAGCGAATTCAGGAACGTGAAGATCGAAGCGACCACGATGCCCGGCATTGCCATTGGCAGTGTGATGCTGCGAAAAACTTTGAACGGGCTGGCCCCAACGTCTCGTGCCGATTCCTCCTGTGCACGGTGCACGTTGCGAAAAGCGGAAGTTGGAATCCAGGTCATGAACATCAACACATTGATCATATGGATCAGCACAACGCCGAGCAGCGTATTCATCAGTCCGATCCGGTAGAACAGGACTGCGATGGAGACGTACAACCCCATTTTCGGAAAGGCGTGCGTCAGCAGGAACGAAAACAGAAACATCCGCTTCAGCGGAAACTGAAGTCTTGCGAAGGCGTACGCTGCTGGGATGCAAACGACGATAGACAGCAGAGTCACCAGGGTGGCAATGAGGAACGATAGTGAGATAGACGAGACGATATCGTCCTTCGCCAGCACGAACTCCCACCATTTGAAACCCCATACCTGGGGCAGAATGTCCGGATAATTCCACTTTTCGCTAAAAGCAAGCACCAGCAGGTTGACCAGCGGACCCGCGAAAAAAACGGCGAACACGGTAAGTAACACAAATTCGATAATTCTTCTCGGGCCTACGTGTTTCCAGTACCACAACATGTCCCATCCTCCTTTCCATTTGTCGATTGACGAACGATCACTTCGCTTTCGTATTCAATCAGGCGCGGCACGCTCCCCTCGCCGCTGATCAGGCGGTTCAGAATGGATACCGCGTCTCGGCCTATACCGGACGCATCCACACTGACAGTCGTCAGCGACGGGTGATACATCCCCGCCACTTCGGTATTGTCGTAACCCATTACGGATACTTCCTCCGGGATGCGGACGCCGCGCTCCATCAGCACTTTCATGGCGCCCAGTGCCAGCATGTCATTCGTGCTAAACAGAGCGCTATATTCTCCCTCCAGGAATGCCGCATAGTGCTCCTCCATCAGCTTCCTGCCTGAATCGAAACTGGATTCCGAAGACTCGACGACGGTAAACCCGTCCTGGCCGGAACAAACGCCGAGGGATTCGAGCCGCTTGCGGAAGCCCGCCAATCGCAATGAGTGGCTCCGATGCTCACCCGGTCCGGCGATGATGAAGAATTTGCGGTGTCCACACGCATACAGATGTTCTGCCGCCCGTTCTCCGCCGGCTTCGTCGTTGCTCACAAGATGCACCACATCCGGATCCTCGGTCGATCCGTTCACCATCAGGTAAGGGATATTGAAGTTCTTGACGTAATCGATGACGTTTTTCTGCAGCCTGCTGACCAGAATGAGTCCATCGACCCGCTGCTCCAGCATATAATCGGTGGAGCGCAGCGACATCTCCCGGTCAGTCTTCAGGAAGATCGAGTAGCCCAGTGCTTCAGCAGCCATCAGAATCTCGTCGATGATTCTGCCGTACAGTGTGTGGGATACGATCGGCAGCCTGTCGCGAAAAACGATGACTCCGATGTTGTGCGTCCGCTTCGCGACCATCGCTCGTGCGACGGCGCTCGGCTTGTAACGAAGCTGCTCGACCGCCTTAAGCACTCGTTCCCTGACTTCGGGACTCGCGTATCCATTTCCGGAGATGACCCGAGATGCGGTAGATTTCGATACGCCGGCCAACTGCGCCAGTTCCCGCAGACTATGATTCAGTTTATTGTCCAATCCCTATTCTCCTCTGCACATTCCATTTCTCCCCGGACGGCGATCAGCTTAGCCGGATCGCGGGTTGTTATCGAATTGACGCCCAACTGCGCAAGTCGCCGCATGTCGTCCGCCTCCGTAACTGTCCAGACGTAGAGATCCAGACCATTCCCCCGTACCGCTTCCATTAGTTCTGGCCGTACTGCCTGATATGGTACGTTAAGCCCGAAGCAGCCGGCTTCGCGGCCTTCTGCACAGGCCTGGATCATTGCCTCGTCGTAGGGCAGACTTGCGAAGCTTTGCATGTTCACATTAAGCAGCCTGCGGATGTGCGGAGCGTAGCGACCAGCTTTGACCGCCGTTCCATAATTGCAGCCGCTGAGAAACACCATTTCCGTCATACCCATCCGTTCGACCATGATGGACACGGGCTCGAGGGCGCTGTCCGTTTTGATATCGAGATTCATGATTTTACCGGCTTCCCGGATCTGCCCAAGCACATCCTGAAGGGTCGGAATTGGCACCGACAAGCTGGCATTCAACTCTTTCAGTGTTAATTCTGCTAGGCTGACGCGGCTTCCATCTGCCAAAGTAATATCGTCGTCATGTGCGAGTACCGGTACGCTGTCCCGAGTCGACCGGATATCATCTTCGTAAATATCCACGCCAAGTGTCAGAGCCGCCTGAAGCGACTCATAAGAATGATCGGGATGCCCCATGCAGCCGGTGTGGGCCGTGACCAGCGGAAATTTGTTCATCGCGGGTATCCTCCTTCTTCGAAATAAATCGCGTTGGTAAAGGCGATTCGAACATAAGCGCCTTGCACCGTTCCCCACAACTCGGAGCGAATCCACTTGCGGGGAATATCAGGTGTGGACTCCGTCAGTTGGGCTTCGAACTGCATCATCTGTCCGTCCAATGAATAGGGTACTTCCAGGCTTAGTTCCTCGCCCAGATTGGAGCACAGCTTCAATCTGCAGACCTGCGTCGGCAGCGACCACAGTCCGGCGCGGACCGAGAAGTCCAGCGTCAAGTTCACCTGGATCGGCTGCACTGCGGCTTCCGGTCTCTCGACTACCGATGGAACCGTAGAGCCGATCGGATAGTCAGAACCACCAGCGTTTAGCTTCAAGGTCAGCAGAGGACCAATGGTTACGGAAGCGCGCCCTTCCCGCAGCGCCTGAATCAGGGTTTGTTCATGTATGGGTAGAGATACCGAATCACCACTCGCCTCAACTGCGTTGTCCTCGATGCCGAGGTATGTGACCGATATCGGCTCTTCCGTTTCGACCTGCGCATGCCAGTCCCGGCCAGAAGTTGCGGCGATCCGATACCCTTCATTCAGCTTTTGTGTCCACAGATCAAATGCCCGCCGATTGTTTGTCTGTATGGAAGGGAACGTTCCGGACCAGATTTCGATATAATCGACGGCGGACCAATTTCCGATCTCGTATTCCCAGAAGCACCCGGTACAAGCCGGACTGCCGATGCGGAACGGATGGGCAAGCCCGGCGATTCCCCCGAGCCGATGTACGGCTTCAATCCCCTCATCGATCCTATCCCGATCTACTTGACGCCAGTCGGCAAAAGCGTTCAATCCTATCGTCACCATATGACCGTAAAAGGTCGTCCACTCCATGCCGGGAATAATTCGCAGTCCGTATTTCCGCTCCAGTTCTTCTTTGCCGATCAGGCCGGACATCGTGTTGTGGTCGGTCAGCGCGATGGCGTCGAAGCCCAGATTGGCCGCTCCTGCCGCCAGCTCCTCCAGCGTCTGGCTGCCGTCGCTGTGCAGCGTATGTGTATGCAGTTCGCAGGCGAGCCATTTCATATGGTGTCGACCTCCGTCGTCCAGATTTGCAGCCGGTAATCGCAGATATCTGTCACGATACAGTGCAGGCTGAGTGTGACGCTCCAGGAGCCGGGAACCAGCTCACCCGGCATGAGACCGGGTGAAGCATCTCGCTCCGATACGAACAACTCCTGCACCTCATCCTGGCGGTGGCACGCTCCGCGATATCCCTGCGCGTCGTCCAGCGAAAGTGTGATCAAATTTTTCAGGGGGAGGTGCCTGTCGGCATTCTCCATTGCGAATTCCCGATTTTCCGGCAAAATGTATAAGTCATAACTATTCTTAAGTAGCTGCAGCGCCTTCTCCCGATTCTCGAGCGTCTTCGGTGCATATTGTAATCGCAGGTTCAGCTTCCCACAGCCCTCGTTTAACTCAAAAGGAATGCGGATATGTGTCTTTGAATCCTCAGGAGACGCATATCCTTGTAGATCCAGCAGCTCCATTACGCCGCACCGCCTTTCATCTTTTCGTTGTCTTCGCACGGCTTTCGTGATGCAAAGTTGGATGAGTGTGGGACCGTTCCCACATCTATCACTTATGTTACGGGAAAAAAATCAGACCCGTATCTGCATCATGTTAATGTTCTGTAAATACAAAAAAGACCGATCTTCTATTAAAAGAAGAATGGTCATCTTATCTTTTGATCGCTAAATTGTTTTCGCACTGCATACAAAGGGCATTCAGTTTTGCTTGAATACTTCTTTAATCGGATCAGTAATTATGTTTATCATTCTTTGGCCTGTGTTCACCTCGGTTAGAGTAACATCCCACATCACGATATTGGTGTTCGGATTTGTACCGTTGTCGAGAACTTTGATGATAAGTTCTTTGGTACCCTTCACAGTAAACTGAAAAGAGTCCGGCTCACGCTCTCCTCCCAAACTGATGGAATAGATTTCTGATCC
The DNA here is from genome assembly GCF_030487755.1 of Paenibacillus sp. 11B. Taxonomy (NCBI): domain Bacteria; kingdom Bacillati; phylum Bacillota; class Bacilli; order Caryophanales; family Paenibacillaceae; genus Paenibacillus; species Paenibacillus sp. 11B. The sequence goes on from NZ_JAUKNS010000001.1 coordinate 234,899, forward strand.
GTCTGCGATAAAGATGATTTCGTTTCTATCACTGCTTGCAGTGTCGTCAGCATTTCCTGATATGGCGACATAGCCCTCCATCTTTGCATAATTGCCGTTTAATAGATATGAAAACACATTGTTTTTTCTGTTTTCCAGACTGTACAGATTGAGTTGAGGTTCAACCTTGGTCGTTCCCGCAGCAAAGGTGGTCAGATTTGCATCCCATTTCACAGTCCCTTCGTTGACCGCGAGTTCATTCAGAACCACAACTTCTCCGTCCACGTTATCTAAATAATGATTGATGCCTCCTACAACAAGAATCATTCCGGTAGAAATGACTACCGCTGTCAGGGCAATTTTAAGCATTCCCTTAAATGTATCTCTATGCTGTATTATGATTCGCTGTGACCAATACCCTACTGCTGCTCCTAATGTATTTATGATGATATCGTTGATATCGAACGCCCCCAAGCGGGAGAACATTTGAATCAACTCTATAACCGTGATGCCCATCATAAAAAAGCAGATAAATCGGGTAAAACTGCAACGATACAGAAGCGGGATGACCATTCCAAATGGGATAAAGGCAAGAAAATTGCCTAAGTCAAAGAACCAAATTTGAAAGTCTCTTCCCATAGGAAAATGCAAAGGAATACCTTCAAATGTTAAATGGTATCTTAGACCTTGGTCAGGGATAAAAGAGGACCTATTAAAACCTACAAATAAAAAGAATAAAGTTAATATCGTGTATAACCCCAACAGTATAACGACGATTCTCCGTGACTTCCCTTGATACATACAGCAAATCCTTTCTGGTCTGTGTTATTGCTACTTTTTGCAAAAAAAACACACGACAGCCAGCAAGGCTATCGTGTAGCGTTAATAGTAATTTTTTGAGAAAAGCCATAACCCATAGAGGCTTGTGGATATTCTGTTTCGTTGCTATCAGTATAAGAGAATACTTTAAGCGTTGTCAATTACGCTGACTTACCTGTTGTTCCAGCTCTGAATGGGAATGAAGCTTGGATTTATCTTTTGTTCACAATCTGATTACACCAGACGTATCCGGTGTCATTGAGAAAGATGGCGAAACGGTTACAGGCCTGAATATAGGCGATTTTTCGGTATATGTTTTTTTGGATATAAAAAAGCAGTTCATCTTTGGTGATGGACTGCTTTTCATATTGTACCGTTGTCTTTGCAATATCGGATTAATTCTCTTGCTCTTCGGCCTGACTAGGCGGAGCCATCAGACCTTTGACGGCACCCATAAACGGATGGATGGATTTAATCATGCCGTAGCCCATTTTCACAACCGGCATGAATTGCTGGATCATGCCGAACATCCGCAAACCGCCGCCAAGCATGCCTCCAGCCGAAGCCCCGCCAAGCCCGCCAAACAGCGAACCCATCATAGGCAGAAAGGATGAAACCTTTGCGCGCGACACTGTGCGTGAACGAGTAGACGGCTTGCGTGTGCCATTCACCCGTTTCCGGTCCTGGGAACGACCACTCTTGTTGCGTGAAACGACCTTTCGGTTGGAAGCACGGGAACTGCCCTCTTTGGTCACCGTGGGCGATATTGTTCCTCCCCCGGTAAGCACCAGGCCTCCGTTATTCACGTCAGAGATGTAACCGATGTACGTTTCACCACTATGAAGAGTCACGTAGACGGGACGGGTCTTATACCGTTTTGCCTTTAGACGTATCTCGTTGGTTTTAGCCATGGAATTTCACCTCACTCCACTGATTTACTTCAGTTTACGCGATAAGTGGACTTCTTGCCTGTGCGAATAGGACATCTGTGTTTGTCAGTGAGTAATAATTATAATGGCAAATCCTTGTTTTTGAAGATGCGAATGCCTAGGAAATAAAGTACTATGCCAACCACGACCAGTGAGACAAACTGAATCGTATAACTGCCTCCGTTTAAAATGGCATGTGTGTCGAATAGCGAGTTCATCGATAGATACTTTAATTTTTCCAAACTGCTATCCACATCTCCCATCAATTTAAGAAGGAAAAATGCCATTGGAATGCCCGCTCCCCACGCCAAGGAATTTTTCGTGAGATTGAATACGCAGGAGAAAAAGAATGAAATACTGCTGGTTGCAAACATTAAAAGGAACAAACCGAGGTTCAGCATGAAATAATTCGTCATATTAATATCCACATCACCCTGGAATACATGGATTGACGTATATCCCGCCAAAGTGATAATCAGGATCATCACGATGAGTGATGTGATCAAGTACACGGCCTGAGTTAGAACAACCGTACTCCGCTTGGTCGGAGTCGAGAGCAGATAGGCCATAGACCCTCTATCAACCTGTGATGCGATGAGACTGTTAGCGGTCATGATAATAAATACGATGGGCAAAAGTACACCCTGAATCCCATAGAAGGTTTTGGACATCATTCCCAGAAATGTAGCCTCTCCTAACAGGCTGGCTAGCGGGGTGTCTTTGACCATACCCGACATATCAGAGATGGTGCTTGCATCAAACACAGCTATGAGAATGACATGTAATGCCGTCATAATGATTGTAAAAATGAGCCATAATTTGATATTGGCCTTTAGCGTTTGCTTGAAAATCGGTTTGCTAAGCATTGATGTTTTCCTCCTCGTAAATCCCTTTGAAGTAATCTTCAAGCGTATACTTTATCTCTTTCATAAATTTGATCTGGTACCTCTTCAAGGTTCCAAATAACACGTTGATCTCCGCATCGTTGATTTGAATTACCACTTGATTATGTTCATCACGCTTCTTAACGAAATGAAACGGCTCCGATAAAAATTGCCGGTAATCTTCACGAGCTAAAAATTCGATTTTATACTCTTTGTTTTCATTATGCTTTACCTCGGAGGTGCGCTTGACCGCAATCAGCTTTCCTCCTTTGATTAGAGCTACTTTGTCACATGTATCCTCGACCTCCTCAAACATGTGGCTGGACATAAATATCGTTTTGCCCTTTTTCTTTTCCTCTTTCAAAATATCTACGAATTCAGCCCTCATCAGAGGATCTAACCCTGTCGTTGGCTCATCTAGTATCAAAATTTCAGGATCGGCCATCAAAGCAGCAACAATCGCCGTTTTCTGTTTCATCCCCTTAGACATTCTTTTCAGATTGGCTGTGGGATCAAGCTGCAATTTTTTGATGATACGTTCAGCGTAAGACATGTCCGTTAATCCTAAGACTTCGGCTTGCCTTCTTAGAAACTCTGTGCCCGTCGGTGCATCCGGGAAAGCAATCTCTCCAGGAATATAACCGATTAATTTCTTAATCTCGGCAGATTCCGTCCAGCTATTCATTCCATTGATAGTTACAGTCCCGTTATGAGGCTTCAAAAAGCCCATGATGTGCCGAATGGTCGTTGTTTTACCAGCTCCATTTGTACCAACAAAGCCAAATACCTCGCCTTTATCGATCGTCAGGTTGAGGTCAAATACGCCCTGTCCGTTTCCATAATTTTTAGTCAAATGTTTAATTTCGATGTAAGACATTAGGTGTGGCCTCCCCTGTAACCGTCGAGTTGCGGTCATAAAACTTCATGAAATAATCCTCTAAAGTGAATTTGATTTCGGAGAAAAACTTCACTTCATAATCGGAAATGAAGGAAATAAAAGTGTTGATATTCTGATCATGGATACGCAATATCACTTGTAGTTTTTGAGGCGTTAAGGAAACAACTTCTATGTTTTGTTGTGCTTTTACCTCATCCTCAAAGCGATTGAATGCTTCTGCGGTTAGCAATTCCATCTTGAATGCCTTGATTTCGCTACGACGTAAATCATCCGCTACAAAGGACGAGATTAAACGTCCCTCCTTAATGATGGAAATTTTGTCACAAGTCGCATCAATTTCGGAAAAAATATGGCTTGAGATCAAAATGGTTTTACCTTTTTCCTTCTGATCCTTAATGAACTCAATAAACAAATTTTGCATAATCGGATCTAATCCGCTCGTAGGTTCATCCAGTACCAGTACGTCTGGGTCATGCATGAATGCGGTGACGATGGCCAGCTTTCTTTTCATGCCAAGAGACATCCGCTTTAAGCTCCCCGCAGGATTCAGCTCGAACTTCTCCATTAAAGCCTGCGTATGTGACATATCCGTAATTCCTCGCAAACCTGCCATCATGTGAATGAACTGTGTCCCCGTAAGAGATTCGGGCAAAGCGATTTCACCCGGTAAATATCCCAGTTGCTTTTGAATGTCAGCCGCACGTTCCCAACTCTTCAGGCCGTTCACGAGAGTTTTTCCCTGCTGCGGACGGGAAAAGCCCATAATATGTCGAATCGTCGTCGTTTTACCGGCTCCGTTTGGTCCTAAAAATCCATACACTTCCCCTTTTTCAATGCTAAAGGAAACGTCGAAAATCCCGCGCTGATGGCCGTAATCCTTCGTTAAATGCTCAATCTCAATGACGGGCATGTTCAGATCCACCCTTTCTCTAATTCACGTTTTAAAAGGACAACGTGTTGTTTATCTTGATGTTTTTAATTATAATGGCTATGTAACTGATCAACAATAATCAGAATCATGCGATGTGCCGGATATCCAACACTTTTTGCGATTGTGTATATTTTATTCATATAGGAGCTGAATTATTGATGCGTGAGCCAAGCAACGACTTACGAATTATTCGAACCAGGGAGCTCATTCGGGAAGCATTAATCGATTTAATTGAAGAAAAAGGATTCGAAGCCATCACGGTAAAGGACATTACGACAAAGGCCAGAATTAATCGCGGAACCTTTTATTCGCATTATCAGGACAAATTTGATCTGATGGCACGAAGTCAAGAAGAGTTTATGAGCAATATGAGGGAAATCGTTAAACAAAACGTTACGGATACGAATGGGGATTTTAAGTCAAACGTTCCCGCTACGGTTCCCTTGAATGTCATGGTTTCCATGTTTGAGTATCTGGACCAAAACAGAAGGTTCATGAGAGCGGTATCCGGTCCCAATGGCGGTCAGTCTTTCCAAACCAAGATGAAAGACTTTTTGTGGAATACACTGTTTGTAAGAAAAGAATTTCCTCTGATTAAGCAAGAAAATTTGCTTGTCCCGAGTGAGTATTTAATTGCTTATTTGGCCTCTGCCCATATCGGCGTCATTGAGCAATGGTTGAATAGTGACGGAACAGAATCTCCGGCTGAGATGGCCCGTATCCTTGCTACGATTACCGTGAAAGGCCCTTTTACAGCGGCTGGACTGAACAATTGAGTTCAAAAATCCAGCGAAAAACCGTCTACTTTGTACTTCCTATTCCTCTTATCAGTGTTTCCAAAGGTCCTTGGCTTGTAATTTGAGTCATAATCAAGGCAACCTCCCGGGTTGATAGATCATTGCCTTGGGCCATCCAATGCGTTAATAGTCCGATATTGGCCGAGGCAGTAAAAGCTAAGAAGTAATCCCATGGAATAACCGATTCTCTTGGGAGGTGGGATTCGAATTTTTGAATCATGCGCTGCGCCATCAGTTCTTTAAGCTGAATGGGGAGCTGCAAATCACCCTTGGGATCTAGCATAACGCGCAGGTAATCTGCGTGCGACAATAGATATTCCAATATTTTAAGAATAGAAGGATAGGGTTCTCCACGCTCCGCATATGGCCGTACTTCCATCGGATTAAGATCAATCGCCAGCAACTGGATTCCTTCAAAAATCTCCTGCTTCAATTGGTCTACCAGATCAGCTACGTCACGATAATGCAGATAAAATGTGCCTCTGTTAATCTCTGCTCGTTCAGCCAGATCCATCACACTGATCTTGTTAAGCCCCTTTTCCATCGTCAATTCCAACAAGGCCTGACGAATCAATTTCTTCGTTCGGATCTTGCGTCGATCCATCTTATCTTCCTGATGATTCACTTCGCTCCACTCCTTATTGAACACCTTTTTGAATGGTGTTGATTAATGCCCATTTTATAAAAATGTGATTATTGTATTTCTTGGTGCAGTTATTATAATCAACAATGTGAATGTTAATCAACATAATGATCATTATAAGGAGTGAAGTTTGTTGAATCTTTTCAAAAATAAGATGGTGCTGATATCGCCCATTCTTGCTTTGGTCATCATCTTTGTCTTTTCGTTGACGTTGTTTCCGTCGGTTCAGCCCCAGCCCAAGAACTTGCCCATTGCAATCGTAAACGAAGATGAGGGAGCTGAGATCCGTAATCAACCAAAAATGAATATGGGACAGAACATCGTGGAAATGATACAAAAAACAGCAGACTCAGGGAAGGATGAAGAACCGGCAGTAAAATGGGTTAACGTAAACAGCCTGGCGGAAGTTCAAAAGGGGCTGGACCAAAAGGAGTATTATGCAGCATTCGTTATTCCGGCGGATTTTAGCTCTAAGCAGGCATCCCTCATGACAACAGCCCCTTCTTCGCCTGAGGTGCAAATTATGATCAACCAAGGCATGAACACGGCGGCCTCCACTTTGGCAGGACAGATGCTAAACGGAATCGTCGATAATATGAATAACACGGTTCGTTCCCAATTGATGGAGGGATTCAAAGCTCAAGGAGCGACACTAACCGTAGAACAGGCATCTCTTCTGGTAAATCCTATCACCAAGAAAGTCACCAATGTGAACGAAATTGGTACACACAGCGCTAATGGTAACGCGCCGATTTCTTTGTTCCAGCCTCTGTGGATGTCCAGCCTGGCGAGTGCAGCCATTATTTTTATGGCGATAAAAAAAATGCCGTCCCGTTCAAGAAGAGATCGTCTTTCTTTAAAAATAGGACAGATTGTAACAGGAGCGGTCATCGCCGTTGTGGTGGGATTCGGCTTTGCCTGGATTGCTGATGGAATGGTCGGGCTGCAAATTCCACAATTTACAGATATCGCCTGGTTCCTGTCCATCTCTTTCTTCAGCTTTTTCCTCTTGATTTCGGCTGTGGTTTCCCTAGTTGGATTTGGCGGAATTTCCATTTTTGCGCTACTGCTATTCTTTGGCGGGCCGCTGCTTGCTCTAGCTCCAGAGATGTTGTCCCCCTTTTACCGGGATTGGGTATACTCTTGGCTTCCAATGCGTTATATGGTAGACGGTTTACGGGAGTTATTCTTCTTCGGTCATGGATTGACCTGGAATACACCGTTATCCGTTCTGATTTGGATCGGACTTGCGGGTATCGTCGTCATTTTAGCCACTGCTTTCATGCCCCATCTCAAAAAGGAGAGCACGAAGGAGCTCCAGCATAATCTAAATTAGAGCATTTCGTTCCATTAAATGGACACTTGATCTCTTTAACGTGGTAATCATCAGTACAGGTTGTTGAAAAGCACAAATGACACTGGATAAAATCATATTATTTACTATTCATCTTTCTAAAAAATACAGACGTACTAAGCGGATTCTCCGGCTTAGTACGTCTGTTTCTCAATGATTATAGCGCGCTTAAGCAGCTATGAATTACCAGGCGTATACACCCTTCTCATCCAAAAATTCACCGTTATGATGTTTGCCATCTGTCGCATACCCCACGATAATCGCAGCGGCTGCTTCTTTTGTTTTGCCGCCTTCAGCATTGCCATTAAGATCAGTTGATGTGAATCCAGGCGTTACCGCAAATACTTGAGCCCTGCTGCTTTTGAGTTCATAAGCCATCGAAACGGTCATGGCATTGTTGGCCGTTTTGGATGAATTATAATCGAATGCGTTTAAAGCAAATCCAGCGTTTTGCATATAATCCAGAGAAGCCATGTCGGTCGATACATTGATAATTGTGCCTTCATTATCTTTAATTAACGGGAACAATCGCTGATTCAGACGGAAGGTTCCGAAAAAGTTGACTTCGAAGGCGTTCCGCAGATTCTCCTCTTTGGTATCCGTAAAAGAACGGGAGAAAGCACCTGGCATACCTGCATTATTAATCAAAAGCGTTAAGTCCTGATAATTCTTGGTGATCATATCGACTGCCCGTTCAATGCTTTTCAAGTCAGCCATGTCGATTTGTACAAATTCGATATCTAATCCCTCGGAGATTAACTCGGAAACGGCGGCTTCTCCCCGTTCGGCACTGCGTGCACCAAGAACGACTTTCCAGCCTGCTTGTCCTAACTGCTTAACAACTTCGAATCCTATTCCTTTATTTGCTCCGGTTACAAAAGCGGTCTTTTTCATGCGAATCCTTCTTTCTCTGATTTGATTTCATCTTTAACAATGTTTAAGTTACTATGCTACACTTAGTGTAGGTCAACAATAAATTTTGATAAAAGAGGGTTAGCATGTTAACGATTGGAGAAGTGGCTAAAAAAGTCGAGATCGCGATCGGAGCGATCCGCTTTTACGAGAGAAAGGGACTGTTGAAACCAGCTGCGCGAAGCGAGCAGAATAACCGTCTGTACTCGGAAGATGATGTGAACTGGCTCGTTTTTATCAAATGTCTCCGCGAAACCGGAATGAGTGTGGAGGACATCAAAACCTATCATGATAAAGTAAATGAAGGAACCTCTACCCTGCCGGAAAGAACCAAACTCATTCAGGATCAAAGGCAGAAGCTGCTGGACGATATTGAGGAGAAAAAGGCACAGCTTGTTCATTTGGATAACAAACTGGAGCGCTATTATCGTGGTGAAAATTATTAATTTAAGCATTAGCATAAGACAGACGTTGAACAAACAAAAGGTAGTCGATCACGATGATCAACTGCCTTTTGTTTTTATATGTTGACAGTGATAATCGTTATCAATAATGTGGACGTAGGATGTTCAACGATTAATTTCAGATTTATCGGCTTACTACTATCGAAATGAGGTACGCAATGTGAAAATAGATGTGAATCAATTAGCAGCGCATTTTGCACACATTCCTTTTCAAGTAGAAGGAATATATCGATATGCTACAAATCCAGGGGTGCCTCACGCAGACTATACAAGCTCTTTTCCCGGGTTTGTTTTTCCACTTACAGGGAAGATCCAATTTCACTTTAATGGAATGCCTTATGTTCTTTCGCCAGGAAAAGTTATGCACGGGGGAGCGAAAATGAAACTGGATAAAAAAATGTTTGATAACACCAACTGGGAGTATATCCTTGTTCAATATCGGATCTGTAACTCAGAACTTGAAGATTCGAGCTTTTCTCATCAGCATTTTGAATTATTAACCGGACAATCTCCTCGTCTTCTCGAATTAATTATGCGACTTTGGCATGTGTATAATCAGCGTGGAGGCATTTCGATGTTTCAGACCGAGATGCTGTTTCGCGATGTACTGAACGAAGCCTTAATATGTGTTGTGAATAGGCAAATTAGCAGTGAATCACATGGTCTATTCGAACGGGTATCTAATTATATTCATGAATACTATTATCAAAGCCTTACAATAGCATCGCTCGCAGAACAATATAACGTTAATCGAAATCGGCTTTCTTACGTATTTAGAAAGTATTCAGGTATGGGGCCAGCAGAATATATATTAAAATACCGCATCAACATGGCGCAAAAAATGCTATTTACAAGTGATGTGCCAGTACAGCAAATTGCACAAACTGTTGGCATTACTGATCCCTTTTATTTTAGTAAAGTGTTCAAGAAACAATTTGGTTTTTCTCCTACAGAATATCGACAGAAGTTCATCAATAATCCATGCTAACTTCAACAGGCATCCATTTTAAACAAATCATTAAATGAGTATACTTACGGCAGGCCAAATAAAACATCATGCTAGATGTTGTAGTCAGCCAAACAAGGAGGGATTACTATCCATTACCAAGCGATTAAACTAAGTGAAGAACTATCTAAATTAAACGATCATTGGTCACCGAAATTAATTGGTGAAATGAATGACTACCAATTTAAAATCGTTAAGATTACTGGGGAATATGAATGGCACGTTCATCACGAAACCGATAAGTTATTTTTTGTGATCGAAGGTGAAATGATCATTGATCTTCGTGATGGTCAAGTGAGAATTTCCAAGGATGAGATGTTTATTGTCCCGAAAGGACTCGAAATCAAGCCTTCCTCCGAAAAGGAATGTCATATCATGTTGATGGAGCCTAGAAGCGAAGTAAACACGGCCACATAACTTCTCAGATTTGAATTTAAATTAAACATTCCATGGATCAAGTTGCAAGATCCATGGAATACGTTTCTGACGGCTTTAAGTTGAAAGCTATGAAAAAGCTATGAATATAAACTCTTGTCTTCCAGGTCGGAAGAGCCGGGGATGACAGTACACCTGATTATGGAGGGGGAATGGACAGAAACGTACCATTGTAACCGATGTGTAAGATCAATCAGACTGACATAATATCCGTGACCCGCACCTGTATCAATTCCTATCTTTCCTGCTCCGACCCATATTTGCCATGGAGGAACAAGAAAACGGTACGTCGAGGTATGACCGAATACAATCGTATACTCAGGGTTAACCGGGCTTTCAAAAAATGGTTGTCTAATCTCCGTCAGATCTTCAGCAGTTTGAAGGTCCAGTGGGATTCCAGGACGAATGCCAGCGTGTACAAACAAATAAGAATCACATGTATGCCATAACGGCATTTGATCCAGAAATTGGCGAACAGATGTGATCTCATCGTTGCTTGCTGGGATTGAATCCGGCATGGAACGCAGCCACTTGCGTTCATTATTCCCCTGTAAGGCAACAGCCCCTTTTCTAGTCAGCTCATGCACCAACTGGAGCGTTCCCCAGGAATCCGGCCCCTTATTTACGTAATCTCCCAAAAGAACGAGGCGGTCCCTTTCAGAATTATAACCTGAAGCAACCAACAGCTGCTCCAGAAGATGTCCATGTCCGTGTATATCAGACACGGCCAGTAGTCTACTCATCTTCCGTGTGTGCTCCTCCCCGGTAGATCATGGTTTGCTCGGGGGAAAATTGAACCCAGCATGCCGAGCCCGGTTCCAAAGGTTCAACATGAAAAGCATGGATACGTTGATTATCCTCTGTAACGATAATTACTCTCCAATGTATGCCTTCAAAAATAGTTTGTGTAACCGTTCCTCTGATCTCATTATGATTTCCTTCCTCTTCTGTTGCACGAAGCGCTAATTGATCCGGATGAAGCATAATTACCGCTTGCTGTCCGCCCACACCTTGATCCATCATTTTCCCGCCTATACACTGGCCTGCAATCATTACGGATGATGCTCCTATTGTATAGATCCCGTTAAGCCGGTTATGGTAACCCATTAATCGGGCAACCCAGGGTGTTGCCGGACGGGTAAATAATTGCTGAGGTTCGGCATATTGATCGATTTTCCCTTCACGCAGCACCAAAATCCGGTCAGCCAAAGTAAAAGCCTCCAGCATGTCATGGGTAACATACAGCACGGTGGTCTCCAGGTCCGACAAAAGATGGCCCAGTTCACTTCTCATTTCGGTCCTCAGCTTCACATCAAGATTGGATAACGGCTCGTCCATCAGTAGTATGGATGGTTCCGTTGCCAGTGCTCGCGCCATTCCGGCGCGCTGCTGCTGCCCACCCGAGCATTGGGAGGGCAGACGGTCCAGCAGCCCGTCCAGCTGCAGCATCGCTTGCAGGCGATCCAGTCGCTGATTACGAGTAATGGAGTCGATTTTTCCCCGCTTCATGCCATACTCGATATTCTGACGAATCGTCATATGAGGCCACAGGGCATAATCCTGGAACACCATGTTTACGGGACGCTTTTCAGGAGGGATATACTGCTGGCGGCTGTCCACTCGTTTTCCGTCCATTTCAATGCTTCCTCCATCCACCCTCAGCAGTCCAGCAATCAGTTGCAGCAAGGTGGATTTTCCACATCCCGAAGGGCCGAGAATGCAGATCCTCTCCCCGTGATTCATGGTAAAAGACAGCGGCCTGAGCACGACCTGTTTATCGAAGGATTTGTGCACCCCGTCCAGTTTAAGAATTGAATTCATATGGTTAAGCCTCCTTGTTATCCCGTATGGGTATGCCTTTCCTGTAAGTTGCTTCTTTTACCCTCTCGGCGATCACTCCATCTAAATAAGGCCTCTCCTGCCAATTGAGTGAGTACAATGATTAGGAGAACCATACCTCCGCTGAGAAGAGTTGCTGCGGTTGCATAACCGTAACGGCCAAACTCAAAGGCTTGATCAATCACAAGCGGCATCAGCACATAATTGGCTGGCTGCAGCATTGAAGTCAGAGCAAGATCAAATACACTTGTGCCAAAAGCTGTCAGGACGGCAAGCAGCAATGATCTGCGTACCAAGGGAAGAACAATGTGCAACATTCGGGCCATTGTTCCTGCTCCCTGTACTGCTGCAGCATTCAGGATCGAAGACGAGATTGTGCCGAAAGATCCCAACTGAACACGTACGGCATACGGAATGGCGCCTGCAATAACTGCGATCACTAGCAGCGAGGGAGTCCCATAGAGATGCAGATTGACTGCTTCCAGCCACTTTTGATTCCAAATGAAAATGTAACCAATACCCATTACAATCCCGGGTACAGCCAGCGATATGATTGAAAATAACTGCAGCCAGATCTTCATTTTAAATTCCGTAAATGTAAGAACATAAGCTACGATAAATCCAATGATGATACTAATGCCTGCCGCGATTGCAGCAATCGTTAATGAATGAAGCATCCCTTCCAAAAAACTGAGCTGTTTGTGATCCATGGACGACGCTGCAAACAGAGAAAAATAATGCTCGAAGGTCAAATTTTGCAGAACCAATCCGTTACCCGCTTTTTTCATCAGGGAAACGCACAGACTGCTGCCCACCGGAATACCGATACTCATCATTAAAAATATAATGGTCACTGCATTTACAAGGATTGTTCTCTTCGGTCTGACTTTAAGCATTCTGACCGCTCTGGCATTCAAAAAATCAAACCTGGACCTGCGCAGGGACAACAGGAGTACCGTCATGGCGATTGCCAGTAGGACGACCAAATAAAAAGCAAGTACCCCAGCCATGTCAAATCGAACAGGAGATTGATAGATAGCAGAATAGATTGAATACGTCAGTGTAGGAAAACGGTAGACGGTGGACAATGCTGCCGGCAATCCAAAATCACCGACAGTATCTATAAATACCAGCGTGGCTCCCGCTACAATGGAAGGAGCTGCAAGTGGCAGCTCCACAGTACGCCATACGGTCCATGGGCGTGCGCCATTTAAACGGGCAGCATGTCCATACTGGCTGACATTCCATTCGGTAGCGGCAAGAACCGTCAGATAAGCCAGAGGAAATTTGCTCAGAGCCATGATGACCATAAGCCCGTATGGTTGAAACAGAGCAGCTGTCACCCAGTTCATACCCAGTAATCGGCTGGCAAGTCCGTCGGCACCAGCAAATAGCACCCACCCTTGGGCCAGCATGAACGAGGGCGCGATGAGCAGCAGCCAGACTCCGGCATCCAATAAACGTCCAGATGCAAAGTTCCAGCGTGCTCTTACCATAGCTAACGAAGCTCCAATCAACGTGCCCAGCAGTGCTGTTCCTATGCCAAGCCACAAGGAGTTAAACAACGACTGGCGCCACAAGGGACGGTGTAAAATCTCCCCGAGCAATCCGAAGCCCTGAAATTGTATGTTGCCAAAAAACAATCCTGGCAAAACCGCGTTCAACAGAACCGCAAGCAGCGGCAGAAAAATCATGATAAATAACAGAAGAGCTGAGCCGACTCCCCAACGAGTTCCGGAATTTTTCATAGGTTATTCCTCTTATTTTACATTCTGGTCGGCAAACCAGGTTTTGATCTGTACCTCATGCTCGGCGGCCCATTCAGCTGGCGGAAGAATGAATTCTGCATTGGTTTCCCGTTCCTTCCTCGCTTCTACTCCCTCAACCAATGGTGTAAAGAAGCTGTCAGATGAATCGAAGGACGCTAACATCTGCTGTGTTTCCGGTTTGAGCATGAACTCTACAAAAGCCTTTGAAGCAGCAGGATTTTTGGTGTATTTACTGATGGCAGCAACACGCAGACTTCCCGGCGCACCATCTTCCGGCCAGATTAGATCGACGGGCTCCCCCGACAACTTCAGGTCATATGCATTGCTCTCCTGCAATGCTGCAATATCGATTTCTCCTGAAACAAGGGCACTGCCCAGAGGACCATTTTTGGGATAAACTCTAAGACCATTCCCCATCATTTGTGCATACTTTTGCTCGCCCTGATCGATGCCCCACTTGTAAAACAGTGCGGAAACGAGCGGATATGCAGGTGCCGCAACAGCCGGATCAGCCTGACCCGCTGTGCCCTTGTATTCAAAAAACTCATCCCAGGTCTTAGGCGCCTGTTCCTTGGTAAGACGATTGGTGTTGTAGGCGATAACTGCTGATGCATGGATACTGATTGGAGTATAAGCGTGATCCTCTGGAACCAGGGAGGAGCCGTATTCGGTCAGATTGCCAATATTCTCAGGCGTCCAATCCGTCATCAGAAATCCCCTGTCAGCCAGATTGCGAATCGATCCGTGACCATCCATCATGACGACATCCCACTGCGGATTGCCTTGCTCGGCTTCAATTTTGGCCAAGGCCTCTCCGCCGCCGTAATGTACAGCCTCGATTTTGTATCCGGTCTGTTTGGCAAATTCGGGTGCAACAATATCAACAAAGTCATTTCCATACAGATAGATGCTCTCTCCTGTGTCCTCTTCTCGTTCAACTGTGCTGCTGTTTACAGCTGTAGACGAGACAGGTGCAGCAGTTTCGCCATTAGACGATCCACTTCCCGTTGTTACCGTTCCTCCTCCGCACCCTGCCGTGATTAATACAAGCAGCAAACTCATTGAACCTAAACTTTTTCCCAAAATGTTCTTCATAATTCTCCCCCTCAATATGTTGCTTGTTCAACCTCTCTTTATCCTAAAGCTATTATTGGAGATTCATATTAGGGGAAAGTAAACGCTAATTTAAATGATATTAATGTATTGTATGATATAATAGATGATATCAATGTTTAAGACGTAAAGGAGTCGTTAGAGGATGAATTTGCAGCAATTGAAGGTGTTTGTCTACGTGGTTGAATTGCAAAAGCTGTACTTAGTCGCTCATAAGTTGAATATCACACAACCGACAGTGACATTCCATCTGAACAAGCTGCAGGAGGATGCAGGGGTTGCTCTATTCCATACCAAAACCTATCACGTCATCAAATTGACGGAAGCGGGCAAAGCTCTGTATCACTATGCCACCCAGATTGTAGCCCTGAATGAGGAAATGCTCCGTACTCTGGATGACCACAGGGGCTCCGCGGCTGGTCGATTGCTGATCGGAAGCACTCACACACCGGCCACATATATGCTTCCAGTATTATTATCCGAATTCAAACAGCAGCATAATCTGCTGCTGAGTCTTGATGTAAAACCGGCACGCTACATCATGGAGAAAATAAAGTATTTCGAATTGGATGTGGGTGTCGTCTCCCATACTTCCCCGGATGACGCTGATCTGATCTTTGAGCCGCTGATGAAAGATGATCTCGTCATTATTTTCCATCCCGATCATCCGCTGGCTCATCAAACTCTAGTCCAGCCCAAGGATTTGCAGTCATATCCGCTCGTTGCCCATGAAGAGGGCTCAAGTAGTCGTAAGCTAATAGATCAATGGGCAGATGAACATGATGTCCAGTTTACCCATGCTATTGAAATATCCGGTTCCGAGGCACTGAAATCCATTGTACGCCTTAATCTCGGCATCGGTATGGTTTCTGAAGCCTCGATTATTCAGGAACTGCAAAAGGGAGAGTTAAAAGCCATTCCCATTCCCGACTGGACTCCAGTCAGAACGATCTATGCGGTAAGACATCGCAATAAACTGGTTACTCCAGCTTTAAGCCTGTTTTGGCGCATGTTAGTCACTAGCTTTTCCGAACGAAACACATGAGTCCTCGTTTCCTCTTACAACAAAAAAACCGTTAACCCTTTTTTTTAGAATTAACGGTTTGAAAATTTTAGTTTATTACAATCCTTTAGCCCGCTATCCCTTTTGATTTTGAATTCGTTGCCTTTTTTTATTTAGCCGGTGGAATGCTTTGCGGGTTATTAAATACATTTTTCGGATCATATTTCGCTTTTACTTTCCGCAGTCTCGGGTAGTTCTTACCATAATAGGTTGGCCCTGGATTTTTAATACCTTGGTCTGGTACGTTAATGTAGGACCCTACAATATAAGGCTGTAGTTTCTTTCTGGTGTTCCGAGCTAAGGCAATATTTTTAGCGGCATGGGATGGCTTCACCCATGAGCTGTTCCATTCAACATAAAATTCAGCTTTTCGCCAATAGAACGCAGTGGCTTGAGGAGCGACTCGACTTACAGCACCGCCCCAGTTAAGGAAATAGAAACCGGCTGGTGTGCCTTCCTCTGCTTTTTCCAGAAACTCGCGCATGACTTTGAAGGCTTTATCCGGGAATGGCTGTCTGCCAAAGCCACTGGAAAACTGGTTGCTGTATCTTTGGGTGAGCACAGGATCTGGGGCTAGCAGAAATTTCGTCGCTGCCCTGTATGGCAGATACAGAATGCTTTTTTTAGTAGGCGTTCCTACGCTAAGAATAGGCTCCAACTGACGGAGAGCTTCGCTCTTCGATCCGAGGTATACCCCTAGCATGCTAACATTACCGCCTTTTTTGGGACCAACACTTAATTCACTGCCCAGCTTGGTGCTGGCCTTAGGCGCCCACACTTGCCATTTCTTAACGACTTTTTCGAACTGTTCCCATGGCCAAGTGATACTAAATACAGTAGCTTTGACTGGTGAGCGCCGCACTTTGAATTTATATTTGGTATATACGCCGAAGTTACCACCGCCACCGCCACGTGTAGCCCACAGAAGATCAGAATTTTGTTTTTTGTTTGCCCGAATGATCCGCCCTTTAGCGTCAACCATTTCGAGTTCGATTAGATTATCGCAGATGAGACCCGTTGTCCTTTGCAGTGGACCAATCCCTCCACCAGGTGTTATTCCACCAATCCCAACCGTTGGGCTGTCACCAAATGGGGCCATAAATCCTTGTCGAGCTAGCGTATCCATGAGTCTTCCTACCCGATTACCTGTCTCAACGACGGCCGTTCCGCTTTTTTTGTTCAACTTGATTCTCTTCATTTCGCTAACGTCGATGACAATGCCTCCATTGACTTGTGAAAGGTTGGGCTCTAGGGCATGCCTGCCACTTCTCGGCCGAATAGGGACCTTATTTTGGCGTGCCCATCTTATGGCATTTGCAACATCCTGTGTTTTTTGAGCGAACACAAAAACCTTAGGAAATCTGTCCGTATGCGGATCCCAGTTCTTCCGAGCTACTTCATAACCAGGATCACCTCTAAACACCACTCGCCCTGTAAGCTTAACTTTTGAAATCACGCTTCTATCCAACTCCTTAGTAATGAAAACACATACTTTTCATTAACAAATTAGGCTGATTCCATATAACCTATGTAGGAGAATCATAATGAGTTTGGGCGTATAAAAAAAAGAAAATATCGGATCACGAGCAACGTAAGCTCGTGATCCGATATTTTCAAATGAAATCACTTTTGCCAAACCATTTACTTTAGTTGGATCTTGAAGATATCTCCGGCTTCACCGCCAAATACGATAAAACCACCTTTGGGAAGCAGCGTTGATTGTTGATTGGTTGCTTTCGAAAATTGAACCACTTCACCTTTGTCGTTATATACCGCATAACCTCCGCTCTCCGGGGAATCCACTTTTAACGATTTATTCGCTGAGCGGGCGTCGATGGCATACCAGCGTGCTTGACCGTTTGACGGGATGGTGGTGATTCCTTTTTTCCCACCGAAGATGGGTGTAATCGCATTCTCCGCAATGTACTCTTGTCCATCCTGAATTAAGTACTCCGTTTCATTCTTCGTACGGAAGTGCAGATCGAACGCATCTCTTCCGTTCATCACAGGAATCTGGGCAACATTCACTGCATTGTCCGGGTCAACAACTCGGGTGCCATTCGCATACCCGTTCTCTGCATCTACCGACAGATTTTTGATCAGCATGGTTGGAACCAGATAGAAGATCGACGTTATTTTTTCATCCAGCGCGTAATATTTCGAGCCGTTTCGAGCCTTCCATTTCTCTTTCGTTGCCGGATCTAGCGAATGATGATCCAATTTTTGATAATCATATGTGTTCATCACCGTTTGGCCTAATCCAGGCAACGTTATGTTCGCCAGAACTTTAATATTTATCTTGTCGTTACTTTCCTTCTCAAAGCTGACTTTCACACTTCCGTCACTACTCGTAAATTGTCCTTCACCAGTGTACACGTAATTCTGCCCCGGGATAAGTCCTCCCTGCATGGCTGGAAGTGTGATCTCACCATCCTTAACCTCTATATCCAGGGTTGTGCCTACCGTCCCATAGAGGCCGGAGTATGCCGCCAGATCCGTGGGCATCTTCACTTTGACAGGTGGTGTGAATGTCTGATCGGGCTCTATCTCGTCGATGATGCCTTGATCCTCAAGAACCTCCAGCAGAACTTTACTGGCAAACATCTGATTGTAGATGGAAGACCCACCCGAAGAAAGAACAGCCATCGAAATATCATGCTCAGGTATAGTTATTAACGATGCATGATATAACATGGTGTCTCCACCTTTGGAAAGTGCAGTAATGCCGTAATCGCTAAACGGTGCAAGCGAAACGGCATCCCATCCAAGGCCATAGTTGAAGGTATTTCTCTCTTCAGACACCCATATTCCCCGACGATACTCATCATTTTGCATGGACTCTGCCGAGGATGTGGACAGTATTTCCGGTCTGTTTCCTATCAATACCTCAGCGAATCGGCTTAAGTCTTCTGCGGTCGAGTAGATTCCACCTGCACCAAAGATGTTGGCATTTTCGACAGGCAGTTTCGTTTCAATTGTAGGCCAATAGGTTTCAGATAATCGTTCTCTATCAAACGAATCGAGTGGTGTCTTGGTTGCTTCCAGCTGTAACGGATCGCTGATGAACTTGGCAATAAATTCGCTGTAGCTTAGTCCACTTACCCGTTCAACCAATATTTCAAGGAGCTGGAAACCATCATTGCAATATACAGAAAAGGCTCCCGGGTTCGATTTCAGTTGCTCTGACTTTAATTTGAGCAGTAATTCGTCATGATTACGGGTATCGGTATCGTCAAATAACATACTGTTTCCATAATGGGTACCATAGAGTCCGGAAGAATGGTTCATAAGCATGCGTGGCGTTATTTGGGTATATCGGGCATCCGCCATTTCAAAATCTTTAATATACGAAGTGAGGGGCTGATCCAGATCCACCTTACCGGAATCAACCAGCATCATGGTGGCAGCCGTGACTACCATTTTGCTAACTGAACCAATTCCGAACATCGTATCCTTGTCTATGGGTGTCTGGGATGCCTTGTCGTGGAATCCAACACTGTCGGACAAAATAATCTTTCCTTCATCCATAATGGCATATTGCAAACCTGTGACACCATAATTCTGCACCATCTCTGTGGCGATCTTGTTGGTCTGAACTTCAATTGTTGAGCCCTTGTTCGACTCTGCCATGGCATGAGTCATCGGTGTGACCACAAGCACAGCCGTACATAACATACTGATCAGTTTTTTCATCTAATAACTTCCTCCTTTATGATGCTGCTCATCTGATTGCATTCATCATATCGGAGAAGAAATAAATGGAACGATAAAAGACCCTGAATGGAAAAAAACAATCCCCGAACGGTATGTTCAGCGACTGTTTATGTTAAAAGGAAGCACGACCATGTTATTGAATGACCGTTGATGATTCTCGATACTCATATGTCCACCATACTTTTCGCACATTCTGGATATGTTGGTTAGGCCGATCCCGTGATACTCCGAATTGGGCTTCTCACTCTTGAAGTGAGTCAGTTTTTGTTCCACATGATTCATAATCTGGATGACGAGCGCAGACGCTGTGGAGTGAATCGCGATCAGCATATACCTGTCTTCGGCAAGTCTGACTTTCTTGGAAGCCTCAATGGCATTATCCAGCATGTTACCAAGCACAACGCACAGATCATAACGATCAATGTGGATATGTTGCGAGTGAAGCCCAATCCGGGTATCGATCTTGATTCCGTTTGCCTGCCCAATTGCAATGATATTCGTAACAAGAGCATCGATAACGAGATTGCCGGAGTTCACCCGCTGGTACGCTCCTTCAATCTTATTCAACGTGAGTTTGATATGATCACCTGCTGCGGACAGTTCGTTGCGTTTGATACATTCATCAATGTACAGAAACTGCTGGTTGATATCATGGATGATGCTTTTAATGTTTTTGAAACTGTGTACCGTCTTCTCATAGTTGGCATCCTGATAATCCATCTGACGCTGAAACTGGGCATTTTCATGGGCAAGCTGTACCTTTTCTACCATATTATCGATTACATATACAATGAACACATTAAGAAAAAGGGAGCCTAGCACGGAAACGACATAATAGATATTTTTTTCACTATAAGCTGAGGCCACATTGATCTGATATATCGTAATGGTATGTACGATCAGAAACAAGAAATAATAACGATAGTGCACAGCAAAACTTCTGCGTTTGGCAATCAAACGCACAATCAGGGTGACAATGAACATAATGCTGCAACCAAGCAGCATCACTTTGAAGAGTTCCCAATGATGCTCCACATTGAAATGATCCCATATGCTGTAATCTTTGGAGTCCAGTACCCCTATAATATATATAGCAATGTAATTAACCGTTGTGAGTAGTACGGCATACAGGATGGTAAAAGCAAGTTTAAGTATGAATTCCACCTCATAGGATTGCGCCAGACTGAAGATAAATAACAAAGCAACGGCGGACGAAACGACAGGTGAAAATGAAGATGCCAAATAGAAATACCCCACTACGACAAATACAATGAAATAGATTGCCCTGTGTGGTTTTCGTTTGGACTTACCCAGAACTGAATCAAAATAAAAATTCACCTGGAATGCCATAAGTAAGGGAACGACGATGAAAGACAAGATCACATAAATATCCATATCATTGAATCCTCATAATCATATATTTCGTATAGGCATCCTTGACTTCCTTCACTTTGGAGCGGCCTATGGGCAATTCGGTTCCATTCAACATGACGACCCGGGTCCCGACAAACTTCTGAACATGCAGCAGGTTAATCATAATCGAGCGATGAATTTGCAAGAAACCATGGTCTTTCAGGGCGGCGGCATAACTGGATAGAATGCCTTTGCTCTCATGCGAGTTTTCCTGGGTCACAAATTTCAATTTGTTCTTGACTGTTAAACTCTTCATGACCTCAATCCAGAGAATATCATCGTATTTCAACAGAAGTTCTTCATAGTCTGACTTGATGAGTACATACTTTTTGTCCAACGCTTTAAAATATTGACACAGCTTAATCATTTTCTCCTCGAAGATCTGTGGCTTGATCGGTTTGATCAGGTATTGAAACGTCACCACATCAAAGCTCTCTACCATATACTCAGGGTAGCTGGTCAGAAACATGATTTGCACATCCAGATACTTCATATTCCTGATTTCTTTGGCTGTCTGAATTCCGTTCATTCCGCTCATCTCCACATCCATGATGAGAATATGAAACGTGTCCCCCACGTTTTTATAGTGTGAGACCAACTGTTCACCGGATGTAAATAAGGTAACTTGGAAATCAATATTCGTTTTTAGAGATAAGGAGATCAGCATCGTTTTCACAAGTTCTCTTTGTTTCTCCTCGTCATCACAGATTGCAACATTGAACATGTCTGAACATCCGCCTTTCATTGACATCGACTCTGAATTTCACTCTCGAATATACTATTTTATCATAGGTTTCGGAGCGAATATGGGATGAAATGCATTATTCAGACCCTAAAATGCTGGACCCATAAGAACGTATCCCAATAAAACAAAAAGGCCGCTAAAATAGCGACTTTTAATGGGATAATGTTTCTTTGCCCCTCAACACAAGCCTGCGATTATGTCCCCAGCTTGGCGTTTTCTTTTAAATGCTTCCTTAGTTAGTTCATATTCCCTTTTTGTACGCCCTCATTGCAAAAAAGTACGCTACGAGCAAAATCCCAATACACTTTTACCCCATCGTACGGTGCGAACACGCCGTTCAAATAGTTGTTCAATTTGTCATTCATCACATCAACTCTCCTTATAATAAATTTTCAAGCACACGCTTTGCATACTCCCAGTTGCTTTTGTTGCGAGCATAAGCCAATTTGCCCTTTTCAGTAATCCTAAAATATTTACGCCGTCCGCCCTGAGATTCATCGCCCCAATACCACTCGATATCACCGTCGGCTTCAAGCCGACGTACGCTGGAGTACATCGTGGCTTCTTTTAATTCATACTCTCCACCCGAGCGCTGGCCAATCAGCTTGACAATTTCATAGCCGTACCGGTCAGCTTCGGATAAAAGTCGTAAAATCATTGTGTCGGTATGGCCGCGCAGCAGGTCGGATGTGATTTTGTTATCGCTCATGTAAGCACCTCCACATCTGCATCATACGATACACTACTGTGTCTGTAAAGGTAGTGTTTTAATTATACTACTATGTTGAATGCACTTCTGTGTTTGTCTGTACGGTTTGGACAAGGACATATAGCGTTAAAACTCAAAAAAGCCGCAACAATGCGGCTTTTGATCGTGTATACTCTTGTCGACTTATCTCGTGTTAATCAACATTAGACACATCATCTGATCAGCTATGAATATAAGTTAATGTCCATACATTATCTCTACGTTAATTGCTGCGCAATCTCCCAGACATGTCCTGCCGGATCTGTGAAGGCGGCCGTACGTACTCCCCAAGGCCGATCCACTGGACCGTTAAGCAGAGCAACGCCATGTGATTTCAATTCGTTACACACTGCATCCACATCTTCCACTCGGATGGTAAACTGGAAACGAGATCCGGATTCTCGACTTGCGACTGTTCCAGGATGGATCAGACCATGTGCTTCGGAGATATTCAGGAGATTAATACTCATATTTCCGAAGTTGTATACGGCAGAAACATTGTCTTCATATACAGCGGACATTCCGAATACGTCTTGATAGAATGCCCTCACCTTAGGCAAGTCCTCCACAAACAACGTTATAACATCAACATTCATTGACCCTAATGTTCTCATAGGTATACCCCTTCTCATACACTTTTGTTTACTTTAATACGCTCCTTTAATTACAAAAACGAGCCCCGAATGGTTCCAGCTAATTTAGATTTCTGTCTGGCAAACTTAAACTTCCCTTCTAACTCCTTTGGTACCTCCATACCCTCAGAAAGCTTAAAACCTACGGCCCGCTTCTTAGGGTCATCAACAGTATACATGACATTGAGACCAAGACCATCTTCATAAAAGACATAGGAAAATTTAATTGTCTACTTGATGGGTTTATAATAACCTTAAATCATGTCAAAATATGATACTGTTTAGGGGCACAATGAAAAAAGTGGAACGGATTAATATCATCATGCGCTATATCAACTTAAACCTCTCCCTTTTCAATTCATTATTGTCAAAAATAACAACAAAGCCGATCAATTTGCTCCACTGATCGGCTTTGTCTAATATCTATTTATACTCTATTTAAGCTCAATGCTCATTTACCGCACTGTGCAGAATCATAACACTACTTTAAAAAGCTGTTCTATTCACTCTTACCAACCCCGGTTGGACATACGCTCTTCTGGAGCTAATTTGGAAATTTCAATCCCTTTCATAGGAGCGCCCAAGTTTTTGGATACTTCGGCAATCAGTTTGTAATCTGTGTAATGTGTTGTAGCTTCAACGATTGCACGAGCGAATTTCTCAGGGTTATCTGATTTGAAAATACCAGATCCTACAAACACGCCGTCTGCTCCCAAATGCATCATTAGTGCTGCGTCTGCTGGAGTAGCTACACCGCCTGCTGCAAAGTTAACGACAGGAAGCTTTCCATTTTCATGAACTTCGCGCAGTAGTTCGTAAGCTACGCCCAGATTTTTGGCTTCAGCGTATAACTCGTCCTTGGACATGTTTTGCACTTTGCGAATCTGGCTGTTAATCAGACGCATATGACGAACGGCCTCAACAATATTGCCTGTTCCAGGCTCACCTTTTGTACGAATCATCGATGCACCTTCGCCAATACGACGAATAGCCTCTCCCAAATCTTTGGCTCCACATACAAATGGTACAGTGAACTCATGCTTATCAATATGGAACACTTCGTCTGCAGGCGTCAGAACTTCACTTTCGTCAAGATAGTCTACCCCTAGAGATTCAAGCACTTTGGCTTCTACGTAATGACCGATACGAGCCTTGGCCATAACTGGAATAGACACAACCTTCATAACCTCTTCAACGATGGTTGGATCTGCCATGCGAGCTACACCGCCGGCTGCGCGAATATCAGAGGGTACCCGCTCAAGAGCCATAACAGCTGTTGCTCCTGATGCTTCAGCAATTTTAGCTTGTTCTGCATTCATGACGTCCATGATGACGCCGCCTTTTTGCATCTCAGCCATTCCTCTTTTTACACGATCTGTACCTGTTTGCATATTTGTATTCCTCCTAATTACTTTTTTTGTTTCACTTCAATCTATAATTTAGTATAAAATGAGAATGGACAACTAAAAAGATCCAATATTTTCGGTTTTTATTGTACCACTTCAAACGACCATAGGAGGACCTATGCAATTTCATGTAGCTTACAGTTCATATTTGAACCGACCATATACCAAGATGAAGGCTCTTTATCATGCGATTCGTGATGCTATTCATGAAGGTAATCTCGCATATGGCGAGAAGTTACCCTCTACAAGAGAGTTAGCTGCGACGTATCACATTTCCCGAGGAACAGCGAATCAGGTATATGATACGTTGACTGCTCAAGGTTACCTTCATTCAGAGCATGGAAGAGGAACCTTTGTTGCTTATCAGTTGGATTTGAGCAAAGATTCTTCCACAGAAAAAGCTTGTACCCATCACTTATCCGCCTGGGGAAATCGTATTCAGCAGTTTGAACAGCAGACGACTCTAAGAAATGCTCAAACAACCGATGCCAGAATAGAGAGCGACGCAGTTATAGATTTCAGCAAATATCAGCCTGATTTATCCAAATTTCCTTATGATGAATGGAACAATCGACTGTATGCAGAGATACGACATCGTGAGCATCACATGAATACAACCTCTGCTTATGTTAGTTCAACAGGGGAGCCGAAATTGAGAGAAGCGATTGCTGCCTACCTTCGGAGGATGCGGGGGATTCAAGTCGATGCGGGTCATATCGCAGTGACTGCAGGCTCTATGCAAGCTATAGCTCTACTCACTCAATTACTTGCAGATCACGGGGATCATGTGGTTACGGAAAGTCCTTGTTATGTCGGGATTTCTCAAGCGATTACAGCTGCGGGCGCAAAGTTGATTGAAGCCAATCTTGATGGTCAGGGACTTGTACCCCAAAACTGGGAAGCGCGTATGTTGTTTGTGACGCCCTCAAGACAATTTCCTACTAGCGAAATGCTTAGTCTGGAACGCAGACAAACCTTGCTGGACTGGGCACATCGTCATGACGCTATGATTGTCGAGGATGATTATGATAGTGAATTCCGATATCGCGGGATGCATGTTGAACCTCTGAAAACACTCGATAAAGGGGGGCGTGTAATCTACCTTGGCAGCTTCACGAAAACCTTGCCTCTTGAAGTACGACTTGGTTATGTGGTCCTTCCCCCCACCTTGGCAGACACTTTTAGAAAGGCACAAGCATTATACGAGCCAAGACCCGTCAATCTGATCGAGCAACGGGCATTAGCTGAATTCATGACAAGCGGTCAATATGAGCGTCATCTGCGCAGAATGAATCGTCTATACAGTCGCAAATTTCATCTTTTACTCACACTATTGAACCAGCAGCTCTCGACATGGTTTGATTGGGTGGAAAATGAAGCGGGTCTTCACGTGTTTGGCTGGTGGCGAGGTGATGCGTCCACTTATGAAACCTTTCGCGCATCAGCCAGATCAGAAGGGGTTGTATATTCAGAAGTCAGCAGTTCAACACCTGAAGGTACGAAGTATGGTATATATTTATCATTTGCACATTTGTCAGAAGTTCAGTTACAGAATGGCGTATCCAAATTAAAAAATGCTGTCACAGCTCCATTATGAGGTACCTCGCCTCTCTCGTCTTTCCAAACTGAACATTAGCTAATGTACACACCGAACGCATATTTGGCCAGCAATGGTGTGGACTAAGGACTCATAATAAAATCAAAGACCACGTTACCCTTTGGCAAGGAAACAACGTGGTCTTTGGATCGTTACCTATTCCTTAGCTATACTGCAGTCTGTCCTTGTACCAGACGTCTGGGATCATATCCCGCTCCAGTTCCAACAATTCATGAATGATCTTGTCCGCGTCACTGATGGAATTCACAAGCGGATCGGTGAGCATCGCCCTTCTCAGCTTCTCGTAGCTCTGTTCCAAAACAGCTTCGACCGTAAGCTCATGCGTATCCAATACAAGCTCTTGCATACCTCTTATTCCGCGCGGCATCTCGCCTACAGGAACTGGCTTCACTCCATCCATGTCCACGTCGCACAGCAGCTCCAGGAACGAATCGGAATTCATATTGGTTACCGCACCTTGATTAAGTGTATTGATGAAAAACTTCTTCCCCAAATTCCCTACCATGTTCTCTATGATATCAGTCGCATGATCCGGGCCAAAGGTGCTCATGTAATCGGCAATCGGGACATTTCCGGCAAGAAAGTCATCCACTTGACGCCACATTTCGTTGTGACGCTGGTACCTGTCTTCTGTCTCCCAGATGGATAGTGGCGGGATCGGGTCTGTAGTTTTGCCGAGACCTTGCCAATACCGAATGTATTCCTTCGTATGCGCCGTGCAAGTGGGAATGATTCCGAAAATGTCATACAGCTCATAGGTAATGGCATCATTAAAAATAGCTTTTGCACCGCGATCACCGCCGTTGTTCTCATCACCAGCCATTTTGCGCATGGCTTCCGCGATTAGGGGCATCACATTTTCCCCTTCGAAATCCGCTTTGAGCAGCCAAGTGAAATGATTGACGCCTGCGATACGGAAATCAAATTTCCGGTCGATCTCATGGGTGAACTCACCTGTCTCTTGGATGATGCCTGCTCGTACAGCGTAATAGGCTTTCTTATGCGGCATATGATGACTATCACACAGCGCAAACGATTTTAGCTTCGGTGCATAACGATGTAACGCAATGCCATGAACGGTAGACGGGTTAATATAATTAATCACCCAGGCATCAGGGCATAGCTCTTCAATGTCTCTGGCACATTCCATAATGACCGGGAGCTCTCTCATGGCCCTAAAGATTCCACCCGGGCCAATTGTATCGCCGGAGCACATGCGAATGCCGTACTTTAGAGAGATTTGGCAGTCCATTCCCCGGTATTTGACGGATTGCTCTGCAAAGCTAAGCACAACGAAGTCAGCTCCCGGCAGCACTTGTCTCCGGTCCACCGAGCCCTCAATCTTTAAGGATACATTGTTCTCCCGCGCGACCATCTCTGCCAGGCTTACCATTTTTGAAAGCCGCTCTTCATCCGTATCCACTAAAGCCAAAGTTCCCTGGTTCAAGTATGGTGAGTGAACCATCTGCCAGATGGATTGACGACCGAAAAACAGGCTGCCCGCTCCAATAACGACTACCTTTGGGTGTTGTATGTTGGTACCATTCATTACAAACCCCTCCTCTTAACGATATACGTTCATTATAGGTGAGTGGCCTGAGATCGGAATGGGTGATAGTTTTCAAAACATGTCATATGGTACGATCATTAATAAGAGATAAACTCTTGATTATATTAGATTAAAACCGAAGGATGTCACAAAGTGGAGAGGAATGAGTTGAATCATATGCATGCAGGGACCGTGAATATGAGTATAATCGAAGAACTTTCGGAGTATATCACACTTCGCATGAGCTCTTATTTGGAACAAACTCACGACAGCAATTGGATGGAGCACAAGTCACATTCCGATTATGATCTGTGGTTCATTACAGCAGGCTCCGTCAAGATTACCATCGATGGGATAGAACATATGGCGGCCCCGGGTGACGTCGTGTTTTTTTATCCGGACATGCCCTATATTGCTTCCACAACCGGAGAGCTGTGCCGATTCGTATACATGCACTTTGATTTCAGCATCGCTGAGCAAAAGCGAATTCTGGGCGAATTTCAACTGCCAGGCATCGTACCAGGCAACCTGGTTCGGGAGGAATCCACGCAGTTCACCTCGTCCTATCGAAGGCTCAAACAGGAAAGCGGCGCTTCCGGAAGTCCGCTCTACTTGAAGGCTTCTCTGCTTCTCGTTATTGCAAAAATTTTGGAGCTTCACGGGCAAGGTCTGTATAACGGTGAATTTCTAAAAGACCGAAAACCGAGGAAGACGGAAGGAAGTCTGGAGGTTCTGCAGAACGTATTCCCATACGTGGATGCGAATCTGCACCGTGTCATCCGAGTTAACGAGCTAGCAGCCATTGCAGGTGTCTCTGAGAAATATTTCATTTCTTTGTTCAAGAAAATTCTGGGTATTACGCCGGGACAGTACATCAATCAAATCAAGATGAACCGGGCACGTGATTATCTGTATGAGAAAAATTATACGATCCAGCAGATTGCCGGATTTCTGGGCTATCCCGATCCCTTCACCTTCTCCAAAGCATTCAAAAAATTTTACAACGTGCCTCCATCCAAATTTGAATAGCGTGTCGTAGACAAACATGGAGGCAACCGGTCTATGCCGGCTGCCTCCACACTTGATTAGTCATGGGTTATTCATGTTTCAGGTGTATGTCTCTTCAGCGTTCCTCATACGTAAAAGGTGCTTCACTCGAATACATGTCATGGAAAAATCCCTTGTACGCTATGTCCTCTTCCAGACATTTAATGAGATACAACAGTTGTTCGTCAGCTTCCGGTTCTTCGTCGGTACGCTGCATTTCCTCAAATTGACCTAAAATATTCTCCAAGAGGGTCACTTGAATAAATAAAGGCAGCTTCTCCATCATCGAATCTTCGATTTTGGTTTCGGAAGTATAACCCGCGAGGGCGGTTTCAAAATAATGATCCATGAACGCTTTGCGTTTATCGGCGTCAGGTTCAAATTGTATCCAGCCCACACCGTGTGTCCATAGATCTGCCAGATCATACATATACCAGCCGAAGCATGAATTATCAAAATCATACACCGTGATTTGGCCGGTATCAAAATCGATTGAGTAATTCCCATCGTTATAATCGAAATGGATCATCCCGAATGTTTCCTGGTTTGTATCCAACCCTTTTAAGGTATTCAGGAGCTCGACCATCTTCTCCTTAAGCGGAGAGAATGACTCAGGTATCATGTTATCGATATATTCACCCTTGTAATTATCAAATAAATGATGCCGGCGATGGACGGGAGTATACCCTTTTGATATTTTGTGCATTTTCCCCAGGACTTTACCGCAATTATAATAGTGCTCGGTAATTGGAACGCCTTCCCGGTACTGATAATTGTTCTCTACTAGCATCTTGCCCTTGGCCATGTTAAACAGGCTGACAAAAAAGGTATAATGATCATTAGTAATCTCTTCCAGCAGATTGCCCTTCTTGGAACTCACTACATTCGAAACGCTGGCTCCATGATCAAACAGATACTGGACATATTCCAGTTCGGCAATGTAATCTTCGCGGTTTCTGTCAGGCAAGAATGAAATTCGGAGAATGAGCGATTTACACTCCTCCTGCTCACAGGTGTAAATGATATTGCGTCCTCCCTCAAGAGGAGGAACAAGCTGAATCTCGTAGCCTTCCAATTCGAACAATTCGGATACTCTAGCCAGTACATGCGTATTACCGATGTTAACAGCCTCGTTAAAGTTAATAATGATCTCCTCCAGTAAACATTGATGGGACGGTTTCCCGCACTGCAATGTCCACAAAAGGAATCCCTGTTACGCAAATATCCTTCTGTGAACCTAAAGCACAATCACCTTGTTAGTCATTGAAATTCGCTCCTTTTTGTTCAGATGGTTAAATCTTATCCTACAATTCCATATTAATCCAGAGGAGATGTCACAAAACCGTTTTCCCATTGGATAATACACCTTCTATTCCAACAACCGATTAAACCAGAGATCAAAATCAAAAGACTAAAAAGACGGATTCCCTAAGTTGGAATCCGTATTCTTTTAATTACTAACTTTGCTTACTCCATTTTCACGGGCAAGATTCCTCCAGCTTCCTTTTTGCCAACCAGTACGTTAATCCCGGCTGTTGTATTGGGCTCCTGCTTGCCATAAACGGCCAGTGCAGAGCGCACGTTCTGCAAATAAATCATCTCGTACGGATTACCGAGCGATAAAAGCGTGTACCTCTGATTACGACTATTCATCGCATCGATCAAGGTTTGATAAGCGTTCCATCCGAACTGACTTGCCACGTTACGGAACTGATAGGAGGCCAGGATAACGTAATCCGCCTTCGCAACCGCCTCATTCGTTTTGCCTTGTCCGATAATGGAAATCTCCGTCTTTAACGACAGGCTATTTGAGGCTTGCTTCAGTTGCTTCTCGAGCTGCTTCGCCTGTTCTTCCTCAGCTGCGACAATAACCACCCTGTCTCCTTGATGAAGTTGATCTGGTTGCACGCCGTCACGGCTGGACAATAATGTGACCGCTCGTTCTGCAATGTTGCTCTCCACCGTGCGATGCTCCTCAGATCCAATGACCGTGTTAAGCTTGGCTAACTTATGTGAAAGACTTTCGCTGCGTTCAAATAAACCATATTTCGATTTCAACTCCAAAATACGCTTTACGGACGCATGCACAGTTTCGATCGGAACCGTCCCACCCTCCACAGCATTCACTAGGGTTTGATGTGCGGCAGCCGAATCTTGCGGCATAAGTACAATATCCACACCTGCGGAGACTGCACGTTCTACCGCTTTATTTTCACCGAAATGCTCCGCAATTGCCTTCATGGTGAACGCATCGGAAATGATGAGACCTTCATATCCCATCTCTTCACGAAGCAGTCCATTCAATACTTTATGGGATAACGTAGCAGGTATCGGCACGCTGCTACCGTCTTTGAGCGAAATGACTTGTTCGTTATCTATGGCAGGGAAAGCAATGTGCGCGGTCATGATCATCTCCA
Organism: Paenibacillus sp. 11B; assembly: GCF_030487755.1. Lineage (NCBI taxonomy): Bacteria > Bacillati > Bacillota > Bacilli > Caryophanales > Paenibacillaceae > Paenibacillus > Paenibacillus sp. 11B. The sequence goes on from NZ_JAUKNS010000001.1 coordinate 266,023, forward strand.
CACCGTTCTCGATCGCAGCCCGAAATGGTTTTAACTCTACCGAATTCAGCCGCTCAAGGTTATGTGTCAGCACCGGCATTCCGAGATGGGAGTCTACCATCGTGTCCCCATGCCCTGGGAAATGCTTGACCGCCGCGATTACGTTTGATTGTCGTAGTCCTTTTATGGTTGCGAGACCCATCCGCGTTACCAAATCCGCATTCGAGCCGAACGACCGCATACCGATGATCGGATTGTCCGGATTGCTGTTAATGTCGAGCACTGGCGCAAAATTAATGTTCAGTCCAAGTGCTTTCAGCTCCTCCCCCGTCAGTTTTCCAGCCGCTTCGGCCAGCGTTGTGTCTCCGGCTGCACCAAGAGCCATTTGACCCGGCAAATTGGTTCCACCTGGGATTCGCTGAATAACGCCTCCTTCTTGATCAATGCCAAGAAACATAGGTATGTCCCCTGCTTCTGTTTGCAGAGCGTTCGTGAATGTCATGACTTGCCTAGTGTCTACAATATTTTTGTCAAAAAGAATAAGTCCGCCCAAATCTTGATCGTGGATGATATCTTTCAGCCCATCATGAACAGTCGTGGTCGCTTTACCATTCCATTGCCTAATATCAGGCATGAGCATTTGGCCGACTTGCTCGCTAACCGTCATATATGAAATTAGCTTATCCCAATCTTGGGACTGTATCGCAGCTTGGCGTTCGAACCGAATCACTCGTGACATAAATACGGCATATTCGGCCCGCGTGACCGTCTGATTCGGACGATAGGTGCCATCCGAATATCCGCCGACCAAACCGTTCGAGCTCATGATGAGAATAGGTGCTGCTGCCCAATGTTTTTCTGTATCTGACCAATGGGCGGATTGTTTGCCTTCCGAAAGTGAGTACGCGCGAGTAAGGAATACCGCGGTCTCAGCGCGACTAAGCGATTTATCTGGAAGGAAGGTGCCACCTGGCAACCCGCTAGCTAGCCCGTTTTTTGCAGCTATAGTTATTTCTCGATAGAAGGGGTGTGTTGTTGGAACATCCGAATATGTCGTGCCCTCCACCGGTTTCTCTAACTGTTCTGGATAAAGCTCACGTACCAGAAAAGTGACGGCTTGTGCTCTTGTTACCAACCCTTCGGGCTTAAATTTCCCATTGCCGTATCCTGCGACTGTTCCCCGTTTGGCCATATACTCTATGCCGTTTTCTGCCCACTTTGAATGCTGCAGATCATTAAAACGTTCTTCCGCAGCTGCACTTCCTGCCCATATGAGCAAAGAACCGAGAACAGCACCACATATTGTCATCATTTTCAGTTGCATCTATCTCACTCCTGCTGCTGTTTTATGTAAGATAATTAGACGCTTCCGATATACATTTTGTTGCGTATATACATTTTATTTCCTGTAGCCTCCTTATGAATACTTGACTGTCATGGCAGCTTCAAAGATAATTAAGGTTTCACTAAAAATATCCATACAGGTTCATTTTACATTTGGGAGTGAGGTGATCATTATGAATTGGTTGAATGAACTCTATACATCACAGAAGCGTGAGTCGAAAAAGGACCTCGAACGTTCTTTGGTTGATGCCATCTTTCGGGTGTATGACCGCTTTCCACGGATTGGACTTAGAGAGCGAATCGGACAGCAAGAAATGTCTCTCGATATAGCCGATGCTTATATCCATGGACGTAACGCCATGATCGAAGCCGGTGTCGGAATCGGCAAGTCTTTTGGGTACCTGATACCAAGCCTGCTCACGAATCAAATGTCCCATCAACCGGTCATTATAGCTACATCCTCCATTCAACTGTCGGAACAGATACATAAAGATTTAAGGGTAATTGGCAGCCGGTTGGGATTCACAACGGTTCGCTCCGTCGTGGGAAAAGGCATGGCCCAGTATGCCTGCCGAAGCAGAGCGGCGGAATTGTTCAGGCCAGATGATCCGAACTCCTCATTGTCTACCCTTGCCCAGCGCGTTTTAGCTTATGAAATTGATGAACGAGCGGATATTAAAGGTGGAATTCGCGATGCCGAGTGGTCCAATGTTTCCGTGAATGATTGCCAATATGAACGTTGTCATCATAAAAATGGCTGCTTGTTTTACGATATGAGAGCCAAATTGAATGCAAAGGCTCACGAGATTGATTTTATTATCGTGAACCAGGACCTGCTCATACGGGATTTGATGAAGAAAAAAGAAGGAAACAGAAGCATCATCTCGGAACAGCCTGCTCTCATCGTCATTGATGAAGCACATAATCTGGAAGCAAAAGTTCGAGATGCCAGAACGCTCGAGTTCACTTATCGGGGCGTCTGCCGCACTCTCGATACCACTGTGCAGCTTCTCACGAAGCAGTCCGGGGATAAAAGTCTCTTTTCACAATCCAAGTTCATAAAAAACTGCGCCCAGCGTATCTTTAAACAGATAAACGCGGACCTGCTCCACCATGCCAAACAGGATAGCGACCGTATAAAAGTATCCGAGATCAAGGGTATACCGTTAAACCAAGTCTCGAACGATTTGAAAGATCTCAGTCTTCGCCTTTCCATTTTGACCTCCCGCCACGAGCGGGAGATTGATGACGCTTTTGAAGCCATAAACGGGCTTATTACCCTCATAAATGTCTTGGCTGAAATAGAGGACAACTATCTCATATGGGCAAGCAGTCCTCTTGGAGTAGCCATGATCAGTATTTGTCCCAAAGATATAAGCCAATTTCTGAAGTACGCTTTATTTAATGGCAAGGCGCCTGTTATCCTAACGTCGGCAACACTTTGCCAAGGCGGGGAAACGCTGGAGGAACAGTACTCTTATATGACGCAATCCCTCGGTTATAAGGGTGATTTTTTGGATCGCAAATCCTCCCCTTTTGACTACACCAACCATGCCATGATGTACATCTCGAACAAAGTTCCTTATTACCACCATGAACAGCGCGAAAACTATCTTGAAGCAGCCTACAAAGAACTGGTTCAACTCTGTAATTTAACACAAGGAAGAACAATCGTCCTTTTTTCAGCAAAGGAGGACATGAAGTACATTCATAAGCAGTTGGTTTCAAGAACTAATGAGTATACATGGACAGTCCATGTTCAAAAAGAGGGATCTTCCCAGGACGGTGTCATCGCCGAATTCAGGGAAAGCAAAGGTGTACTCCTAAGTACCGGTGTATTCTGGGAAGGCGTGAATATCGAGGGTCCCGACCTGTCGCAGGTCGTTATTTTCCGTCTGCCCTTCCCTGTTCCTTCGGATCCCATTTATGAATATAAGGCATCTGTAACGGAGAATCCGTTTATGGAGGTGTTTGTACCGGACATGCTGCTCCGGTTACGGCAAGGAACCGGTCGTCTGATTCGCAGTGAAACGGACCTTGGCATACTCAGCATACTGGACTCCCGACTTAGCGCAGGGGCAAAAAAGAGTTACCGGAAACAGGTGCTGGAAACATTACCGTTCAAAAAAGTAACAGAGGATTTTTCGGTTTTGGAGAAGTTTGTTCAAAAAAAGGGGATACGACGTACGGATTGAAAATGGAACAATCAAATTATAAAACTGTGAACTCACATGAAAAGGCCCTTCCGTCCATAAAGCGGAGGAGCCAATTTCATGCTGCACGCAAGATATATGCTAGTATATAATCCAACTATATGAATCTCAAAGGAGGCATTTTCATGGTTGAAAGACCAACTACAGAGGAGTATGCAGCTTTCTATGAAGGGTACATGCAGCTTGTTCCAGAAGGGGACATCATCGAACTGTTAGAGAAACAGGCCAACATCGTACAAACGTTGCTTTCTTCATTGACAGAGGAGCAAGCAAATCATCGTTACGCCGAAGGCAAATGGAGCGTGAAGGAGGTCATCGGCCACCTTTTGGATAATGAACGCATCATGAGCAGTCGATTGCTTCGCATCGCCAGAGGCGACAAAGCGAATCATCCCGGCTATGATCAGGACGTGCTTATGCAAAGCCATCCCTTCGATGCGTATACAGTATCCGATTTGAACGAAGAATATGCAGTTACACGCCGCTCAACCATACTTATGCTCCGTCGCCTCACGCCGGAAGCTTGGCTCTGCAGAGGGATTGTTAGTGATAATCCTGCTTCTGCTAGATCGATAGCCTGTATTATGGTTGGACATGAGCTCCACCATCTGTCAGTACTTCGCGATCGCTATTCGCTGGATGTGAACTTATAATCACAACTAAATAATAGTTCTGGCCTCTTCTACAATTTGATTAATGATATCACCTGCAGATTGGTTATCTGTTAACATTCTCGTTCCCTGCCCTGCCCAAAGGGCCATATACTCTGAATTATTTTGGCGAGCAGAAACATTTCTGATCTCTCGAGTTAATGTATTTTGGGTAGGGAAGGGTAGCGGTTTAGTACGGGATGCTTCCCAATGTTGTATAAAATCATTCTTTATACCACGCGCTGGCCGTCCAGAAAATGCATTTGTTATTACGGTACTTTCCTCTGTGCTATCAAGTAACGCACGTTTATATACCTCATGTGCGCCAGACTCAGCGGATGTCAAGAAACGAGTCCCCATCTGTACACCTTGTGCTCCCAAAGCAAGTGAAGCCACCAGCCCTCGGCCATCCATAATTCCACCTGCAGCAACGACTGGAATATGGACATGATCTACAATTTGTGGAACAAGTGCCATGGTTCCGATGTTCGCTCCGCCGGGCTGAGATGATACATTAAAAGTTCCTCGATGTCCTCCTGCTTCACTACCTTGTGCAACAATAACGTCACATCCGCGCTTCTCCGCTTGAATAGCTTCCTCTACCGTGGTGGCCTTACTCATGATTTTGATCCCTAACGATTTTGCCTTCTGCATATGATGCTCAGAAAGCAATCCAAACGTTGTACTAATAATCGGAACTTTTTCGTCCAACAAGATACCGAACTGTTCCTCAAAATGATTAGATGAACTGATTTCATCTTTAGTCCGCCGCTTCACACCCAAGGACTCTCGAATCGAGGTCAGCTCTTCGTTTACTGCATCAAAATTCGTATATTGATCTGGTCCAACATGGGCAAAAATATTTACGGCAAACGGTGCTTTAGTTCGTTTTTTAATCTCGTGTATGGCATCTCTTAGCTCTTCAGGGCTCATATACGCAGCGCCTAGCGTACCTAACCCACCTGCATTGGAAACCGCAGCGACTAAGGGTGCCATGTTGGCGATACCCGCCATGCCCGCAAGAACGATGGGATAACGAATATTGAAGCTTTCACAGAGCTTGCTGTTTAATTGAATAGACATCGATATGTTCTCCTCATTCATTGGATTGGGTTCTTCTTCAGTTTACATCGAGTTTACCCATCATGTATAATCCGTAAATCAGATGCTACATATCACCATTTCAGATAGATCGTATTCTAACTCTATTTGTCTTTTTCAGTCATCGGGTCAAGAACTCCTGCAAATAGAACAAAAAAAAGCCGCTATTACAGCGACTTTCAATGGATGAAATCCCCCACATGTGCTTTTTGCTTACTTTAATACTCTTTCTTTATTACGAAAAACGAACCCCGAATGGTTCCAGCTAACTTCGATTTCTGCCTGGCAAACTTGAACTTTTCTTCTAACTCTTTTGGTATCTCCATCCCCTCAGAGAGCTTAAAACCAACAGCCCGCTTCTTCGGGTCATCAACCGTATACATGACATTGAGAGCAAGTCCATCTTCATAAAAGACGTAGGAAAATCGAATGTTTTCCACTTGAAAAGCCGACGTTTCCAAGGGCTTGGCCGCAAACTCAATATCTCGTTCTTCCTTCAATATTCGGTTTACATATTCAAGAGTATCCTGACTTTCGCTAGCGGGTACAACCGTGAATTCATGCTTATATTTGTTCATAAAATAACGGGCTTCGTTTGCACGTAAACCAGCCAGTGCTTCAGCTACCGGTGAAGACTCTAAACCAACCGTAGACACATTTTTGAAATCAACGCTATACGACATCACGATCTCTCCTTCTTGTTATTTCCTAACTACAGGAATCCACATTTCACCAAACAGCAAGCCGTTTTGCTGCCCCATCTCAACCGTTGTATTTGGGCCACCTACATAAGCGTAATTCTTTTCTTGTGGCAGAACTTGCCCAAAAGCAACGCCAGTAAGGTTATTACTCAACTCTTCTGCCGTTGTCCCTTCCCCCTTAATCACCAGATATTCTCCCTTAGGGAATTGAATTACTCTAGTTGCTTCTGGCAATGTTGCTTCGGTCATGACGCCAGCATAATGCATCATTTTGTTATTCACCGCTTCGTTCACAGCAAAAATGTAGTCATTTGTCGCTACAGCTTTTAAAGCATCCAGACTTCCATCTTGTTTCACAGCCGACCAAAAATCCGCTTTTTCTTTGTTAATGCCAGCAAAATCTGTGTAGTGGCTCTTAAGCTCAGTTCCAATACCCAAAACGACAAAGCTGTCTTTTTCTTCAAATTGATAATTACTCATCATGAACACCGTCCTCTTTAAATTTATCAGTGGTTTGTCTTTTCACTTGATGGGTTTATAATAACCTTAAATCATGTCAAATTATGATACTGTTTAGGGAGGCCCGATGAAAAAAGTTGAACGGATTAATATCATCATGAGGTATATCAACAACCGCGCTCACTTTACCATTTCTGAAATCATGCGGGAATTTAACATCTCACGTTCGACCGCTATTCGAGATATCAGGGAAATTGAAGCCATGGGCATGCCACTTGTCGCTGAAGTTGGGAGGGATGGGGGTTATTTTGTCATGAACAACTCTGTCCTTCCCACGGTCCGCTTTACTGATAATGAGATCAAAGCTCTGTTTATTGCCTTTATGGCCACTAGAAATCAACAACTTCCTTATCTGAAGAGTCGTCAGTCTTTAACCGAAAAATTACTGGGTCTCATCTCCAAAAATCAGCAGGACGACCTGGTTCTTTTAAATCAAATATTGTTATTTGAAGGAACCAACCCTCATAATCCCGACTTGCTTGATTTATCAGACCTGCCCCACCCTATGTTGGAAAAAATCATCCAGATTCTTCTTTTAGAGAGCTATTTATTGGTTACCGTCAAAGAAGACAGGGAAATAAAGTCTTATCCCATTTATCTCTTGCACCTTTATCGTGAAAAAAGTCTATGGCTCATTGAAGGCTTTGACTTAGATGCAGAAAAGAGGCGAATTTTATCTGTTGACAATCTCACCCATGTAGAACCATACCCACCGAAGAAAAGGGTCAGTAAGAAAAAGATTTTAGAACAACTAAACAAGAAGGAAGAGGTCATCAATCTTGTCCTAGAGCTTGGTCCAAAGGCAATTGCACAGTTCAAGAAGTATCACCCTTTAAAGTTTTCCCTTTCTTATACGAATCCTTACCAAACCACAGCCGTTATAAAGGCGTCTATCAACGTTCATCATCCAGAAGAATTAACCGAAATAACCAATTGGTTGCTTTTCTTGGGAGGAGATATCACAGTCAAGGAGATGCCCGAAGAAGTCTTAGCAGATGTACAAGAGAGATTTAGCTTATATTGCTCCTAATCCAGTGGACCGTTTAATCCCTGATCATTTGGAGTTTGACCGTGCTTTTATTATCTGCTGTTTTTACTGAGATCTACTATGGGACATTATCCCAATTATCCATCGGAAGAAGAAGCCTAAGGTAATATTTAGCGATTCATAAAATAAAAACGTATTGAGGACTATCTCCTCAACACGTTTTCTGGTGATCTATAGCTCGCTTACATCATCTGTTATTGTTAAGCTCTTCGAAAAACTTAATATTAGTATTGAAATCGGGCACGGATTGAGATTCCTCAGCTTGTTTGACTAATCTTACACCATGTCGAGCATCTTGTGACTTTTTGGCGGCTTGAGTTCAGTAATTTGATTTCATCTAAAGTGCAATAAAATATCATTCACGGATTGCTCAGGGGACTGCTCCGAACTATCCAGCCAAAATCCGATTTGAGGCGTTTCTTTCAAAAATTCCGAGTACAAATTCTCTACCGTAAAGCCAGTGTACCCGACCTTTCCTCTTGATTTTTCACGCTCTTTTACCACCTCTACCTTAGGACACAGCACAACTAACTGAACTGGGTAATCCTTTAACTGCTCCATCATATAGACTAATTCCGCACCGTAGTAATTATCCTGCAAAACTACAGAAAAACCATTCTCATAATAGATTTTTGCGGCATTTGCGGCTAGCTGATAACGCAAATATAATTGACGGACTGCTTCTTCCGACGGTTCAGCGGACATGTCTTCGCGGCCGGATACAATCATACGACGGAATATATCACCACGCAGATGCACGGCTTTTCCCAGCTTGGAAGCCAGCAGCTCCGACACTGTTGACTTACCAGAAGCCATTACGCCTGTAATTAAGTAGATCGCTTTTTCCATAACTTAGTACCTCCTTCTTATCATAAACAGAGCCCAGCCTATACAAAGAAGAAACATTCAACATGGGTTCTTAGACATATTTATTTATCATGGCATTTAGAAACTCTCGAAATTCTACAACATATGCTTTAGGTTCTATGATTTCCAAATCCGTCCCGAAACTAGCTAAAAACCGAAATCCAAAGTGGTTTTGTGGCATATCTATTTCGGCTATAAGGAGTTCAGAATTGTAAGCTTCAATCCTTTTTTGACCGTATCTTTCAATAAATTGATCTTTTATTCGATGTGAGATCAATACTTTAATTGTAATTAGTTTCGGTTGATAATATTGCTCTGATTTCTGTTCAGTCATATAATCTCTAGCAACAAATGTTTTAATATCGATATTCAGATTATCCGTTCTGGACAATTTAAAAGTTCGATATTCCATTCGATCTAAACAAAACCCCTTCAAATACCAACTCATTTCACTAAAATGAAGCTGGTATGGCTCGACCCGTCTCTGCGACTTGACTCCACTTTGATCTATATAATCGAATGTAAGTAACCTTCCCTGCACTATTGCTTCCTGGCAAGTCTTTAAGATTTGCACAATTTCAGGACGACCATCCCAATTATAGAATGACAGTTGAATTGTACCTCCCAAAGTTGTTGAACCTATCATCGATTCAATTTTTTTAAGCGTTGATTCTACTTCGTCACTAAATAGAATTTTTCCTAATCCACCGAGTGCAGTTAGTATATTTTCTAAGTCTTTGCTACTTAAAAGTCGTTTGTCTATTTTGTATTCATCCATAATCCCGTATCCACCGTTCACTCCATTTATAGAATAAATGGGAATGTTAGATAATCCAAGTGTTTCCATATCACGTAGAATCGTTCTTTTGGATACATTGAATAATTTCGCAAATTCGGTGGCTGATACCACATTCTTTTGCAGCAAGATCATTATGATAGATATTAATCTTTCAATTTTGTTCATGATAGTCCTCTTTAAGTAAATAAATTTTGAACAAAGCTATAATAGGTGACAATATAGCTGTCACCTATTATAGCTTACACTTCATGTATTACAAGAAGGAGGTTTTATCATGTCAGTTATTGCATATTTAAATTTTGATGGGAACACTGAGCAAGTCATCGCGTTTTATTCAGAAGCTTTAAACGCAAGTGAGGTAAAAAAAGTGAAATTCAAGAATTTTTCACAAGATCCAAACTACCCTATACCAGAAAATGAGTTAAACATGATTATGGAGTCATCGTTAGAATTCGCTGGAGGAAAAATAATGATGTCGGATATACTTCCTTCGATGAAGAACGTAACGGGGGAGTTGGTTAAAGGTAACAATGTAATCATCAGCATCATTATTGATGATAAACAGACAATGGGCAATTACTTTTCTAATTTGTCTGTAGGTGGCTATGTCATCATGCCTTTATCAGAAATGCCTTGGTCTTCCTGCTTCGGAATGTTGGTTGATAAATTTGGTATCGTTTGGAAGTTTAATAGCGACGCTAATACATTCCTGGATAGCGTAATTTCTAATGCGACTTAATGAACTGCTTCCAGCAAAGTCAAAAAGCGAATTGAGATCTTGGTTTCAACAACATTGCCTGACTGAAAATTCTTGCTGGATCGTTGTGAGTATGAAATCAACTCCAGGTACGATGCTGTATCTGGATGCTGTTGAAGAAGCCTTGTGTTTTGGATGGATTGATGGACAAAAAAGAAAATTTCCGAGACTCAATTAGCTCAAAGACTATCTCCTCGAAGCAAAAAAAGTTCATGGACTGAATTGAATAAAGAAAGAGCCCGTCGCCTTGAAGCGTTGGGATTGATGACAGATGAAGGTCGAAAGGTTCTCCCTGATCTCAGTTACGAATCATTTAGAATTGACCCTATTATTGAGCAGAGGTTAAAAGAGGACACGGATGTGTATCAGAATTTTGCGGCATTCCCAGATCTTTATAAAAGAATCCGAATCGACACCATCCAAAGCTATAAAACTCAACCTGAGTTATTTAACAAAAGATTAGATAAATTTATAACAAACACCAAACAAAATAAAATGTATGGCAATTGGAATGACAATGGACGCCTTTACACCCAAAACACCTCACCTTGAATGTTCAGGTGAGGTGTTTAATAATAGCAAGCGACATGATCGAAATCGGAAATGAATTTCCAACTTATCAATCAATGATCATTTGAAATTTTATCATTCAAAAAGATTTGATTGGTGGAGTTGCTTTATTGGATTGTTGAGTAAAACTCCATGATTACTCACCCAGGTTGTTCCAGAACGCTTGGAAAGCACCTTTCTCGATTTCGAAGAATACCGGTACATTGCCGTAACGCACCAGACCTTCCCCAAACAGGACTAATTGGACCTGCGTCTTATCTTCGAGCGTCAGGTAGATGATCTTGCGATCTTCCTGCCCGTAAAGATGCTCCTCCAGTTCCGGGCTCGTTGCTATCGGTTTTGCAGCGTATAGCGCTGAGATAAAGTTGTTCAGCGATTTGTCCGATGCGAGCGACTGCAGCTGCTGCAAGCCGTTGTTCCAGCTGGCGAAGGTCTCCCACTGCGCCGAAGCGAAGTTGCCTTCGAGATGAAGCTTGCCGATCAGGTCTTCGCCGCTGCCGATAGTGATGCCGTTGCTTTGGTCAAACAGTTGGGCATACCCCTGACCATCGATCTCGGTGTAGGACATGATGCGGAAATTCGTGTCGTAGCCGTTGACGGCATAGATGTCCGCTTCTCCAATGTTGGAGGCCAGCTCCGTGTACTCATCTTGGTCGCTCAGCTCATGGATGCCGCCTGTTGTAGTGCCTAACTTCTGTCCGCGCAAAGCAAGCGCATCCGGACCGTCAAGCGAAGTAGCGGACTGTGTGTAGACATTGCCCTGATAGACCACCAGTTGAAGCATATCGGCCTTTACGCCATTACTCTTCGAATCTGGAAGCTCCATCTTCGGAATCACCACCGGGTCGAATGACGCGCCCAGAGTGACCTGTGCCACCTGTGTCACTGGCGCGGCCGGTCCGCTCACTTGCTGCCATATGCTTGGCGCCGCAAGTCCAATACTGGCAGCGATGACGACGCTTGCTGCAATATAAAGAGATTTTCGCTGGCGTTTTTGCTCATGACGTTGTGTGTTCAAAGTCTGCTCTATCCTTTTTTTCATTTGATCGTTTGTTTTCATCTGATCCACCGCTTTCTTATAGTTTCGTTTGAATTGTTCCTCTTTCATTGGGGTTCTTCTCCTTCCAGCTCCAGTTTTAACAGCTGTCTTCCCCGCTTCAATCGCATCTTCACCGCAGACTCGCTGATCTGCAGGATCTCGCCGATTTCCCGGATCGGATAATCTTCGTAATAGTACAAATGAACCACCGATCTATACTTGACGGGCAGTGACAGTACGAGTTCGATCAGCGCCTGATCTTCGGGGTCGTCTGTCGTATGGGAATCTGCTCCCTCCAACTTGACCTCCCGTTTGCGCCAGCCTCTGCCTAATAAGGATTTACAATGATTGGTGATGACCCGGATCAACCATGCTTTCTGATGTTCTGCATCGTTGAACGTAGGGGCTTTTTCCATTAACTTGATGAAGGTATCCTGAGTGGCTTCCTCCGCGTCCTCTCGCCTGCCGAGGTGCACCATGGCAATCCGGAACAGCGTATCCGCGTAAGTCTCATAGACTTTCATCACATGATCTCCCCGTTGGGGCACTGATCGCTGCATGGTTGTTCTGCCCTCCTTTATATCTCTAACACTCTCAAGGACGGCATTTGGTCACATTTTGTTGTAAATTTAAATCTAGACAGACAAAAAGCCGTCATTATTGACGGCTTACACGATTTAATGCATATCTGGTAGTTACAGCAATAACAGAAAGCGTGTTAAATACTTCTATGGATCACAGATTTAGTCTCGGCTGCCTCAAAAATAGTCTCAATTAGTACAAGTACTCTGTGAACTTCATCATTCTTAATTGCAATTTCAGATTTCCCTTCGAGTACAGAGACAAAATTTTCATAGAAGCTTTGCTCCTCCAAGTCCGGCTTTTGTATTGCAAACTTTAGCGTGGACTGTTCGGACGGCGGCGCCATCGTTTTGGTCAATCCCTGCCCCGCTTGGATAGGTTTCGGCTCTATATGAGCAACATCCGGATTTCGAGTGATAATCTCTCCACTTAAATCCCAGTCCCGAATCACTGCAGTACCTTCCGTTCCTTTGAGATACCATCTCGGTAGCTTCACATAATTGGTCGTTCCCACTTCAATCAGTGCCGTCAGGCCATCTTTAAACGTTATATAACTCGTAAAACCATCATCCACTTCAGTTCCTAAAATATAACTTAAATTAGCCGCAACGCTTTCAATTTGGCTATCTGTAATCTGCAGCAGTTGGTCCAGCAAATGCACGCCCCAATCCAGCAGCATACCTCCACCGTAATCCTTCAGCTGGCGCCAGTCGCCAGGTATGCCGTTGGCTCCTTGAACCCTGGATTCCAAATGGAACAGCTCGCCCAAAGTCTTTTTCTCGATGATGTCCTTGGCAGTCCGAAAATCTTCATCCCAGCGACGATTTTGATGGACCGTAAACACGCGTTTCTCCTGGTTCGCTACCTCGACGATATCATTAAAGTCCTTGCTGGTTATTGTAACCGGTTTTTCGCAAATTACATGTTTACCAGCCTGCAGAGCTTGAATTGCTATATCTTTGTGAACATCATTAGGTGTAGCAATCAAAACGATATCCACCAGCTCATCTGTTAGAACAGCATCCAGACTTGCATATGTTTTATAGCCGGCTTCCTTGCCCAATTCCATCCGATATGCAACCGTATCGTATACTCCGATTACGGAAATCTGTGATACAGGCTCAATTAACTGGCAATGATAGCCGCCCATCCCCCCAAAGCCAACAATTGCTATATTATAAATTCGGTTATTCATCTTCATCGTCCTTTCCCATTTTGACTATGCCTACATAGACTTCTCACAGCAAACTTTATGTAAAAAAAGATGAGTGGCTGCGACCTTGATTCTATGCAAGATGTATAGCACCTCAACTTGTTTAATACCCTTATCATACAAGTCTGATAAAAGACTATCTTCCTATTTTCTTGCTGTTTTATTCCCGGATATTGTCATGCGATACTTTAAAGGCGATGTCCCCGTTGCTTCCTTGAAGAAGTGATGAAACGTCTTAACGCTATTGAATCCCGACTGCTCAGCTATTTCGGTAATTGAATAATTTTCATTGAGCAAAATCCATTTCGCTTTATTAAGTCGATATTCATTTAGAAAGGTTATGAAGGTCATTCCTGTATTTTTCTTGAAAAACTTAGTGAAATAATACGGGCTGAACCCTATATAGTCGGCAACGTCCTTTAATATAATTGATTCCTGGTAATGCCTTTCTACATATTCGAAAATTCGTTCCAGCTTTAAAAGCATTTCTTTGGTCGGAGTCAAGATATGTTCCGAAATTTGGGGTCGATGTGTCTCATTCCCCCTTGGTACTTCTCTTAGAATAAAAGCCAACATTTCGTAAAGCCTAGCCTTGATCATATATGCATAGCCCTCTTTGCGCTCATCATCTTCTGTGCTTATGCTTTGAAGAAGAGGAAGAAGCCTGGTTGCCGTTTCATGAGGCCAGTTCCTGCTGGATTGCTCTATTTGAGTAAAAATGTCACGAAGCGACCGATCATCGTAAATTAGTGTGGATACGTCTTGAAACAGATTCAGGTCAAATTGAATAACAATTCGCTCACTGTCTGGGGATGACAAAAAAAAGTGGACGTCACCGCCATTGATGAATTGGACTTCCCCCTGCTTCAGACGAATCACCTTATCATTCAAGCCCAAATCCAAGCTTCCTTGGGTAACATAAATAATTTCAATTTCCTTATGCCAGTGCGGATAACAGAGCACATCCCCTTTGTGAATAAAGCTCCGAAATGGGAGTCGTTTGTCAAGTTCCGGGATTTCCAGATATAAACTCATGTACGTTAGCTATCCTCCTTAAATATGTTTCATTCAATACATATCATGTAACCGATTTCGGAGCAACTTCATGTGCAAATTCCTTCTGTTCATTCTCTGTTGATCCTAATCATAAAATTTAAAAGGATGTGTATATAAACGTTTTTCTCATCATGATTGTTGCTGAGTAGTCCTGCATCATCAAGTCGATTTTGACGGTAACGGTGCAATATAGGATTAACAATAAGCCTTATCAAAAATCGCACATCCGAATATCCGGATGTGCGATTTTTTACATTCTAATTCTCTTGTTCCTTAATTACCTGCTCAATTCCCAAAAGAATCAGCTTCAAGCCGAATTCAAACGCTCCGTCGGTTCCCATCAGTTCAAACAAGCCGTTCGTGAACATTCTCCGGAACAATCCCGCTTCCGCTTCGCCCATGGAGTCCAGAAGGCGAATCATCTCTTCACCAGGAAGTGCTGCTTGGTCCTTAAAGATTGCGGCGACATTGCGCTGATGCTGATAATCATCCAGAACGAAGTAGAAGACATAGTTCACAAGTGTAGTAACCACTTGCATTTTCTGATCTTGCTCAAGCGGCGTCGATTCTACGCAGAGCAGCATGCGGTTGGTGAACCGAATAATGTCCGGTTCGTGAGGCAGCGTCATCATCATGAGCTGCGTGGAGCAGGGATACCGGCTGAGAACACTACGTATCGTTTCCGCAAGACCCGTTAGCTGCTCCTTCCAGTCTCCCTCGGAGTGGAACTCCTCCAGAATTATTTTCGAAACCTGGTTGGCCAGACGCTGATAGAGATGCTGCTTGCTTTTGAAGTACCAATACAAGGAGGGTGCCTGAATCCCCAGCCGATCGGCCAACCGCCTCAAACTGAATTTCTCGATACCCTCCTCACCGAGAAGCTCCCACGAAGCTTCCAAAATCTTATCCTCCGAAATTTGAGGCTGTTGTTTTTTCATGGATATCCGCCCTTTTATCTAACAGTGTAAGATTATGCTTTACAGGTTCATAAGTTCATGATACCATCTAACACTGTAAGGTACAAACTAACACTGTTAGATTGGAAGTTGAATATATTGTTCGAATTCCAGACCATTTTAAAAATAAATGAAGAAAGAAGTGAAACCCATGGATGCAGAAAACCTCCATTATTTTGAAAAAGCACCGATTGCAAAAGCCGTAGCTCACTTCGCCGTACCCATGATGTTAGGCACGTCGATGAGTGTCATCTACTCCATCTTAAATGCCTATTTCCTTGGGACACTGGGCAATACAGCCATGTTAACCGCACTCGCTCTAACCTTGCCGTTATTCGCGGTGATTATGGCGCTCGGTAACTTGATTGGTATGGGTAGCGGTACATTCATCTCCCGTTTGCTCGGTGAAAAAAGATATGATGATCTAAAGCATGTGTCTTCATTCGCCTTTTACAGCAGCTTAGTTCTTGGTGTTATTGTGATTGCCGTTGGCCTTCCTTTGATCGATCCAATCGTTCAGGGCTTGGGAGCAACGCCTGAATCCTTTGGATTTACGAAGGACTATGTCACGATTATGCTTATTGGTTCACCATTCGTCATCTTATTTTTCACACTGGAGAATATTGTGCGCTCCGAGGGTTCAGCGATCACGTCGATGGTCGGTATGATTCTCAGTGTGGTTGTAAATATTATTCTTGATGCGATAGCCGTCTTCATCTTCCATTGGGGTGTGATCGGCGTTGCTTCTGCTACGGTCATCTCTAACTTGATTGCAAGTGTTTTTTACGCATTCCATATGGGATATAAGAGCCAGTTTTTGACTATCTCCGTAAAATGGTTCAGAGCTTCCAAGGAAATTATGAGCAATGTTTTCAAAATCGGAGTTCCCGTTTTTATAATGAGTATCTTCTTGGGTGCAATGTCACTCATTTTGAACCATTTTCTTGTCGAGTATGGGGATCAGGCCGTAGCGGGGTACGGAATTTCATCACGTTTGTTGCAATTTCCTGAGTTTATTCTGATGGGCTTATGCGAGGGAGTTGTGCCGTTGATCGCCTTCTCTTTTACAGCGAATAAATTACGCATGAAGCATACCATTGGATTTACGATCAAAGCCATTGTAGCGTTAGCTGTTGTGTTCGGCGTTGTCGTCTATCTGATATCCGACCACTTGATTGGTTTATTTACAAATGACCCTCAATTAATTGAAATGGGCAGCTACATTCTGCATGTCACGTTCTTATCCTTATTTATTACAGGAATGACCTCGTTGTTTGTGGGGATCTTCCAGGCAACAGCGCAAGGTACCGCCGCCTTCATTATGTCAGTCATTCAAGGAATTACTCTCATTCCTGTGCTCTATATCGCCAACCGACTTAATGGCTTCCACGGGGTCGTTTGGTCCCTCGTCATTGCAGATGTCGTCGCGTTCCTTGTTGGAGCTATTATGCTGTATATTCTGCGAAACAAATTGCAGCCTGAATTGGAAAATCTAGTACATTAGAAAATAAACAATAAGTTTCCCATCTAACAAAGCAAAATAAGAAACCATTCCTCTTTTCTAGGGACGGTTTCTTATTTGTGTGTTCTTATTCAATACATGTATCAACTTTCATTTTTCGAACAAGCTTAATCCTTCCCTATAAATCGATTCCCTTTTCATTTCGTACTTTGTCCGGTGTTACATCATTTCCATCTGGATCGAGTACTGTAAGCGCTGAAAAAGTGTTTAAGACCTGCCCTCGAATTTCCCGTAAATAGTCTTCTCGTAAAACTTGTTGTTCAACTCGTTCCGCATTTGTCAGACCCTCTTCACGCTGTTTTTTCGCCAATTGATTAATGCGATCTAAACTTTTAATCATTTTTTCCTCTCCTCTAATACAATTAATCTTACTGGTAGTCTAGCACTGAAATGAATACGCTGCACCTATTTATTAGATAATGCCGAGAAATATGGCATCACTCTCTCCCCTCTAATTCTTGATTCACATTTATTTAATGTCCTTACCACCACATAAATATGCAAAAGCAACAAAAGCAAAAATGGAATCGAGATTTTTTGTATTTTTGTTGATAAACACGTCATTGGCAGGATACGCATTGATAATCTGATTAGCCCTCAGGGAGAGCAGCATATCTATGGGCATATGGCGCGGTCCTTTCCTTTCAGACACGTTGGGCAGCGGGGAAGCAGAACGAGATTACAGCTCCTCCCTCTTTACGGTTGGTGGCCTGAATCAGTCCGCCGCAGCGTTCTACAATAGCCCGGGCAATCGCCAGTCCCAGTCCGGACTCCCCGTCTTTTCCTTTGACGAAGCGGTGGAATAAGGTGGGCAGCAGCTCCTGTGGAAATCCGGGACCGTCATCCGAGACGGATAGCGCAATCTTACCTTTTTCCAAGCTTGCATTGATGCGAATTTCTTTTTTTGCGTATCTTGCGGCATTCGTCACGACGTTAAGGAGTGCCTGCAGCAGTTTATCCTGATCAGCCATAATGAACAGCTCTTGATTCTCCGGGCAGGTGATATGAAGGGTAAGTCCTTTCTTAACAAGTAGTGGATTAACACGCTCTGACGTTTCCGTCAGCAATTCGTTCAGGCTGACCTCGGAAGACTTGAAAATATCCTCTTCACTATCCAGCTTTGCGAGCAGCGTCATTTCGGTGACAATCTTCCCTAATCTGCCGCTTTCCCCCAGGATCACGTCCAGCCCTTTACGAACATTATCACCTTCAAAGATTCCATCCCGGATGCCCTCCGCATAGCCTGCAATGGACATCAGAGGCGTCTTCAGCTCATGAGACGCATTCTGAAAAAACTGCTTCTGTACCTCGTTAAACCTGTTCAGTTCGCCTGCCATCTCATATACCGTCTGTGCGACAGCGCCAATCTCACCGCCACCCCTGACCAGCTGCACATCCGTGAAATGACGTTCTTTGACCTTTTTTAGTTCCTGTTTCAGATTCATCAATGGCTGAATCAGCCTTTTCGTAATAAATAGACTCAGCAGGAACATCATCGCTCCAACGATAACGATTACCAGGATGAGCCGGCCCAGAAGAGCCTGTTCAATGGCTTTGATCTTGCTCATGGGAGTCAACAGGGTCAGAGTCCCTTGAGGAATGGGACTAACATCCATAA
The DNA here is from genome assembly GCF_030487755.1 of Paenibacillus sp. 11B. Lineage (NCBI taxonomy): Bacteria > Bacillati > Bacillota > Bacilli > Caryophanales > Paenibacillaceae > Paenibacillus > Paenibacillus sp. 11B. The sequence goes on from NZ_JAUKNS010000001.1 coordinate 284,557, forward strand.
CATAACGCCCGTCCGTTCCGGACCATAGGTCCTTGATGCTGGAGGACGTAACCGCTGTATACTGCTGCAAGTTGGTAGGCACTGCTTCAATCAATGTATCGCTACTCGCCTTTCCGGTTATTCCATTCACAGACAAAGTCGTACCCGACAGCACATTGCCGTTAAAATCGGTGACAAAAGCTTCAACATCGGCAGGAATGAGTGTTGTGGGAGCACTCGCAACCTCCCCTGTTACCAATTGGACGGACTGCAAACCCGTAATATTCGAATTAGGAAGAGTGACATTTCCAGTGGAAAGAACAGGACTCATTGCAAAATCACCCGCTTCAGTTATAGAAGCAGACATCGCGACACTTAATGTCTTAAGATCATTTTTCTCTGTCCCAATGAAATGATCCAACAGCACATAATGGAGTAGAACGGCCGTGACGGAGAGAATCAGAACCAGTGACAGGCCAAACGCTAGGTTGATTTGATGAACGAGTTTCATATTAAACTTCACTCCGATCTGTTCGCATACGATATCCGTGTCCCCACACGGACTCGACGGGAAGTTCCTCGATCTTTTTGCGAATCCGCTTAATTAAATGATCTACGGCACGGTCACTGCCAAAATAATCTTCCCCCCAGACAAAGCTGAGCAGCTCGTCCCTGGTAAACGCACGATTCGGATGTTCAGCCAGTACCTTGAGCATAGTGAACTCTTTACTGGTCAGGTCCACTTCTTCCCCGCGCCATATGGCGCGCCTCTCTTCCAACATTAATTGAAGCTCTCCGGCATCAATTCGTGGCGTCGCAGCGTCGCTTACAACCGCTTTTTCTCCCGCTCCGGTAATTCTAATCCAGCGTTCCAGCTGCCGCTTGATGCGGGCTACCAGCTCACGGGGGCTGAAAGGCTTCACCAAATAATCATCACTGCCCAACTCAAGGCCAAGGATCTTGTCCACCTCATTATCCTTTGCCGAGATCATAATAATGGGAACCTCTCCTTCATTACGGATGCGTTTGCATAATTCATAGCCATCCATGCCGGGAAGCATAATGTCCATCACCCACATGCTCGGTGGACTTATTCTATGTAAGGACCAGGCATCTTCCGCATTCGCAAGGCCTATCGTCCGAAAGTTCTCTTTGTGCAAATAAGCTTGAATCAGTGTGCGTATATTCTCGTCATCGTCTACAACCGCGATGAGGTAATCGTTATTCATGAACGGACCTCCAGTACTTTTCTCTATAGTGAGTATACCAAAGGTAGATGGAAGGAAAGAGCTTTGCCATTGTTTTTCCACAATTACACCAATATTGTGCCACACTCCTTCGGTAAATTGATAACTGTAAGACAAACCAAACCATAAGGAGTGTTACGAAATGAACTACAGTTTGAAATTCAGAAATGTTGCCCTGTCCGCCCTGCTGCTCACTGCGATCTCTGCACCGGTTGTCGCGAATGCCGACAGTGATGCAAACGCCAATGCTGCCACAAACGGAACAGCTACTTTGAAAGAAGCCAAATTCTCCATTGCAGCCTTCACAATGGCCAATCCAGTGGAACTGGCTAAAAAATACGCACCAGATACCGTAAGCGAATGGGAAAAAACGTTGGCCAATTATGATAAACTTCTTTCACAGACTTCTATGTCCGCTGGATTGGCCAGTTTGGTTGCTGTTGACATAGACTCTGACCAATGGAAGGGAACTTCCGAGAACGCCAAACCAGATGAGATGAAAGAAATGCAGACTTTGAAGATTGAGGGAGTAAAGGCCGTAAAAGCCGAACAAATACCTCATTCCGAAAGCAAGAACACCCTGTCTTTTTCGATCACCACAAGTAGTGCTGATCTGAAGAAATTAGTGGAAAACGCCAAACCTGGAGAGGCAGTAGCCATCAGCACCGTGGAACTTGACGAACAAACAACCGGAGTAACAAGCGCGGTAATCGCTGATGCAGAAACGTTTCAAATCAGCGGTGTTGATCCTACTGCCAGTGCATTCTTCAAAGCTCAGACTAACTTGAATAATGCTGTATCTGCCAAGGATTCAGCCGCAATCAAGACTTCTCTTGCCGAGCTGTTGAAGCAATATAAGGCACAAATTGTCGAACTGGAAGCTAATCAAGAGTAAACATAGAGATACATTTCCCGTCTCCTACATCAGTAAGCAAAGCTGGAAATCTCCATACGCTACAGAATGACCGGACGCCAACAACCAGCAAGCCTCCATATGGAGGCCTGCTGGTTGTTGGTTTATTGACTATAAGAAGAGCCTTTACTATTCGGTTTATTGTTCATTAACCCGGGTAACTACAAACGGCTCGTTCAGCGCCTGCAGAGCAGTGGTTAGTTCTTCAGCCGAAAGTCTGCCGCCAGCCGATATATGATATTGAAACTCATAGAATCCACCCAAGGTCGCTTTGAAATTCGTTTCCCAGTAATTCGTCATCAGCCAGGCATACGCTTCCGGTTGGGCATCAGATGCTTGCTGGGTGTGGACCTTTCTAGGCCCGTAATCCAGTGTTCCCCATTGAACAAGCGGCGTGTCCGGTACGGCAAGCAGCAAGCTGCGCTCGTTATCCTGCCAGGCGATGCCCGCCTGCACGGAGGAATAATCCAGGCAGGTTCCCGGAATCTGATCCTTCCAGGGGCGAACGAGGCCTCCCGGCTTATCGGCAAACAGGGTAACCGGCCCACTTCCTCCCGGGGTGAACGGCAGAGCCAGATATACGTTCTCCGGATTCCAAACACTTTCTTTATGGAACCGTGCCGAAATGTCCATTCTGTTTTGACGGGTATATATCCGCAGGAACAGTGAAAAATAGGCGATGCCTTTTAGCTGATAACCAAGCTCAACAGTAGCATACAGCGGTCCGTTATCTACCGCGCGGATAGAGATGAGCTGACCGACCGAACGCTCCACGTTTATACCCTTACGGTTGCGTCCCATTTTTGAACGGACACTCCATACCTGAGAAGCATCCAAAGGGTTCGACGGATTTGTCACCTCATAGATGGGTGTGAACGCCCCATACAGATCACCCGCTTGCATCAGATCGCGGCCTGTCTCCTTATCAATCCACGACACGATGCCGCGTTCTTTGGACCAAGTCAAGCGTACAAAAGGCGACTCCAGCCCGTTTTGAAAAACAGAGATCGGCCCTTGCAGCCCGCCCGGTGTTAAGGTGTACATATCCTCCATGTCGTACACCTGATCAGCGCCGATCAGCTTCGAATTGGAAGTTGATGTTAAGGAAGAAGACCCCTGCTGTGCTGCCTGAAGCGGGCGCAGGATCAGTATGCAGCTCTCCATCCCTTGAAGTTTAAGCTCCGCAATAATCGTCTGCGCGTGGGTGGACTGCTTAATCAGCACCTCTCCCGTGTCCTCCCGGATCACCTCCACTCCGTTCAACAGTTCATCCGGTTCCCAGCCTTCGAGCTTCAGCTCAACTAACTCGGTAACCTCTCGCTCGGACAGGTTCGTGACCTTGAAGCGGTAAGGACGCCCCGGGTACAAGGTAGCAGCGTTATCGGCCAGCAGCACCTGATCCAGCGCCCGGTAAGCAAGCCTGCTTGCCTCTGCAGCATGCGCCGTCTTGCGGACCTCCAGCAGCTGAACATTTTTGTGCCACGGTTCAAAAATAGAAGAATGATAACCCCATGTGTGTTCGGCATAGAGAGCCAGCGCCTGCTCCACAGCCTCAATTTCCTGGAGACTGACACTGTTTTGTTCGGGATCGAGCTTTTCCACCTTGCGGAGTGTCCGCTGTGCGTCCCGGTAAATCTGGGTGTGCATCGGTGTGGAGCTTACGCCATCCGACCACCAGTCCGGCCAATCCCCTTTATGCACCGGTAATCCATCTGTTCCTTCCTCCTTCAGCCGGGCAAAAAAGCCACTCAATGTGCTCATCTCTACGATAATTCTCTCACCGTTTTGCTGATTCCACGCTTCGATCCATTCTATGATTGCGCTGTTGGGCGATCCATTGTCTGTAGGCAGTCCGGACAGCATCACCGGCACAAAATCATACGGATACTGCTCGGCCTCAAGCTGGGCTAAATATCGATGGATGCGAGTATTGGCGATTTGATCGTGAATATTTGCCGGTTCAACAAGTCTATGGTTGAATTCATCACGAATCATGTATTTGCCCAGCGCACCAGGGCAGAAGCCGAGTTCGTTGCCAAGCATGTAGTGATCTCCATTCCAGACCAGCAGGCGTTCCCCGCTTGGGGCCTCCCACCAGAACGGAGAATGCTTGCGGCCCAGCGCATACATGCCGTGATGGGTATGTATACAGCTGAATAAATGCTGGATTCCGTTATCCAGCAGGCTGTCGGCATATCCCCAGCTGTAGCCATTGATATCCGCTGTCATCGCGCTGTCTATTTGGTGACCGATCGAGCCGGCATATGTCTGAGCCTTGCTGTGTATTTTGTTCAGCAACTGCTGGTCGGGAAGCTCAGTCATATTCAGATACGTGCCGGACAGCTCGATATCGCCGCGCCGCACGGCATCGGCAAATGCAGCTTTTTCCTCGTCCCCGGCCTGCTTCAGGAATTGTTCCACGGCCCAGAAGGTCTCACAGGTCCAGCGGAACCCTTTCCACTCGGGCTTTACGCCGTTTTGAGAATTATTAACAATACGCAGCGCCTGACAGATAAAGTCGACATGATATTGTTCAATCTTTTCCTGCCTGTCGGTATAACCAAGGTCTGTGTGAGAATGGTGAATGACGTATATTTTCCATTTTCGTTCAAGCGTCGGGATGGCGGCTTGCTTGATTTGTTGTTCGAGCGTCATATTTATTTTCTCCTTTGTTGGTCGAATAGGTATTTTTTACGAGCTGGAAAATCCCGTGAAACACGTGCTCCTGCATTTGCTTCTCATGGTACAGAGGAATCACCTCGGGCAAGAGCGCTTCTGAAAGCGCCTCGCCAAACAAATCATAGGTGCCCGCAATCTGTCCGCCCAGGATCAGACGGGCGGGGCGAAACTCTTCCACATACGGACGAAGCATTTCTCCTAGCCGCTGGCCGTAAAGCTGCCATACAAGGGTGGCGGAGGAACCCCCCTGTCTTGCCGCTATGGCCAGATCGTACACGTCTTCGCCCTCCTTTCGAGCATCATGGCTGTCCGCCAAAGCTAAAATCCCTCGGCTTCCGAACAGATCATCCACGGTTTCTCCCTTGTACTTCTCTGCATATAACATGCCTGAGTCAGGAATTCCCCATTTCCCGCTAACCATAGAGCCGTTCTCAACAAAGCCGGAGCCTAGGCCCGTTCCAAGGGTAAGGCACAGCAACCTGTCCTGTGGAAAAAGCCGACTGACCCCTAGGGCGAACATAGCAGCATCATTGCCAAAACAAATATTTGCGGCGGCAAGCCGGGTCATCCATGTAGGAGCAGAGTGTTCCGCTGCAAGTGCCGTTAATTTGCGCCGCAGCAGCGTTTTTAAATTGCGTTCATAGAGCTGCTCGTATTTATTCAATCCCTGAATACGGGAAACACCTGTTTCGTATTCAAAAGGCCCAGGGAAAGCAAAGCCGATATGAAAGTTGGGAAATCCGACCGCGGTCTCTTTATCGGAGCTAAGCTGCTCCATGTAGGCAACGTATCCGGCGGCAAGCTCCTGAATCACATCGGCCAGGTTGGCGGCAATTTCATACGCACTGCTGTTGGAGCGGGACGACCTTTTGACATAAAATTGAGGCAAAAGATCCCCGTCACTCAGTACGCCACCCTTCAAGAAAGTCCCGCCTGCATCAATGGCGATCGTGACGTCAGGATTCATAAGTGTCCACCAGATTTCCAGTGATGCGGAAGCAGAGGCATATTCCACTCTGGCGAAACCTGTGCCCGGATCAGGGTGCACGATCGGTCACCCAAAGACTCCATTCGGAAGCCTCCAACGGAGGCGGGAACGATATACGCTTCTGCGTACCCCCATTCCACAGCCGCTGCCTCATCATCAAGCGGAGTGAGCCTCACCCGGTCGCCTTCTACGAGGTTGAACATGACAAACTCTCCAAACGTATCGTCAATCCACTCTCCGTCCAGCTTTAATCTTTTGACCTGAAAAAGCAGATCCTCCCGTTCACCCAGCAGCTCTTCGCTGCTGGCTCCCTGTACCCGGCACTCCCTTGGAACCGCTATCAAATGTTCCTGAACGTATTGGGTGTCAAATTGTTCCTTCATGTTGGGTCTGGCATGATCGCTGTTGATCGGTCGCGGCCGACCGTCTCTATCGACCCGCAAATGGTCGTAAATTTTGAAGGTAAACCACCAGGTTGTCGAAGAGATCTCCAGCACCAGATTGTTTTTGCCCGAAAAATGTACGGCTCCAGGCGGGATCAGGAACAGGTCGCCCTTATTCGCATCTAGGATATTCACATATTCTTCGACCTTTAGCGGTTTTCCCGAGGAATGGGCGGATTCAACCGCCTGAAGCAGCTCCTCCCCGGTTGTTCCCTCCGTGAAGCCCAGCCCCACAAAAGGTTTGGCGCCCTCCTTCTGCTCCATAATGTAATAGGATTCCTGCTGTGTCATCGTTTCATTGAAGGTCTGCTCGATGTAAACCTGCTGAGGGTGGACCTGCACAGACAGATGATCCCCGTCTATCGTATCGAGATAATCAAACCGGATCGGAAAATAGTCACCGAACAGCCGTACATTTCGCTCCCCCATAATTGCCTCAGGATGAGCCGACAGAAGCAGTGGAAAAGGAAGATCCAATATAAAATCCCGATAGCCGATTAAAAGCGTGTTCTCCGGTGCGATCGGTTCAAAACCCCAGGCGCAGTTATTCCATTCCCGGGGCAGGCCGCACAGCTCTTTCAAATACTGTCCACCCCAAATTCCCGGTGCAAAGAATGGTTTTACTCGAAAAGGCTGCCGGGCTACTGAAGCCAACAGTCGGCGCAGCATGGGAACGGTGACCAGAACGGGCCGTTCCTGGTTGTTCGTATCCACATAGTAGTCAAAATCGTACAAGCGACGTCTCCGATATTCCTCCCAAACGGGCCACTCCAAAAACAACGCCTGTTTGTAGGTTTCAACCGTATCCCGACATGGGCCTAATCCTAGCGAACCCATCCCCTGCTGGTGCAGATACTGCTGAGCCTCTCTGGATAAGTCGCAAAAAAGAGAAACGTTGGCCGGAGCTGATACTCTAGAAAGGAAATCAGAGCCTGGCCCAAAGGTCACAACGATGGGGGCCAACTGATCTGCCTTGGGTGACTGGGCCTCTGCATTTTCAGCGGAATTATACAGCTGCAATTGATGTTCTACATCACTGAGCCAAACCGACTGAGCATCTGGCTGGAAATAATCCTCGACGCTGACGTCCGAGGCCACAACGCCAAAAGCCCGGTTATCCGTCAGGTAAGGGTGAAACTGCTGTAGCAAATCTGCTGAAGGTTTCAAATAATCAGCGCTATCTATTTCAATGATTATCCTGTTCTCCTGACGGCAGCGCGATCGGAGCTTTTCCAGACACTCGCTGAATGCGGCGCCATACGTACCGTCCATATTAATATAAAAGGGTAGCGAACTGCTCCGGGCACAGTCGGGCCAAATTTGACCAAGCCATTCTTCATACCCATTCCAGATCCCGGGTTCTGTCTCTTGGTCGGGCCGAAGCCGAATGAAATTGACTGGATTGGCATGAAAGGGCAAGGGGGCTATTCGGGGCATGTTTAAACCTCCAACTCTCTATCGATTTATGTCATCATTCTATAGGGAGTTGGAGATGGTGTCTTTAAACGATCAAGCTGTGTTTTTGTACAATCAGGACATTTGGGGTGGGTAATACATTTTGCCAGAACGGCCTTCGGCAAACTGAATGCGGCGGAATTTAGCCGGGGAAACGCCAAGCTCACGGGTAAATATTCGGGTAAAATAGTGTACGGATTGGAACCCGCACTGGATGGCGATATCTTTAATTGGCGTCTGTTCATTTAACAGGAGCCAAGCGGCATTCTGCACACGTCGTTCCTGAATGTAGTGGACGAAGGACTGCCCCAGATTCTCCTGAAACAATCGGGTTAGATGACGCGACGAAATGTGGAGGTGTCTCGACACCGTCATAAGTGTAAGCTCATTGATCAAATTATCATCAACATACCGTTTAGCCTGGCGGAACAACGTATTGGGTTCCACGGGTTGCTCTCCTGTATCGGCCGAGTCTGTTCTGGCAGGAACGTGCAAATCCGCTATGGATAACAGAAGAGAAGCGGAAATTTGCTTTACAGCAAGAGGAAGAGTTGCCCCGGGTAAGTCGAAAGAAGCGATGAGCGCTTGCCATAAATGCCCAGTCGGCGTAAGGTCCGCTTGCTGGGCTACGCTTTGCCCAAGCTCGGCAAGACGACGGAAGGATTCGGTATAATAAGCATCGGTGTGTGCTTCATCCAGTTCAAAAGCAACATAACAAAGCGTCAACCCAGTCTGGCTGCGGATTTGATGCCATGTGCCTGGAAGAGATAGAAAAGCTGTTCCTTTAGTTAAAGCGTAATGCTGATTCTGTTCTATGTAGCTTCCTTCACCGTCCACCACATAACAGGCCTCGAAAAAGGAATGCCGGTGGAAGGCATTGTCGAAATGATCGGGCATGAATCCCCAGTACAAAATGGATAAGGAAAGCCCCGTCTGCTCCACTTTTGTAATATAACGATTGCATATGTGATTGGCCCGGCGAAAGCTGGCTTCGATGGTCATGACGATCCTCTCCCTTCAAGCTCTCATTATACGTTTGCATAGCCAAAAGGCAAACCGGAAGTCGGTCTGCCCTTTTGAATATTTTTAAACTAGGTAAATCAGATTTGTCCGTTGAGAAATACGTTAATAATCTGCTAAATAAAACAGCTGCCTCAGCTCGCGTCAGATTACATTTCGGATTTAGTCGTCGTATCGGAGACCTCTGGCAAATGAGTTTTGATTTTGGAAAGAAAAGTGGTACCCGCAATCATGAAATCATCAATTATTCAAAACAGAGGAATGAACTCTTGTTATATTTCAACGCAATGCTTTCCGAAACCGAAAGAAGTAAAGGCTAAAATAAAAAAAAGCCGCTAAATTAGCGACTTTTTCTGGTATATGTTTTGTACCGCAAATATCCCTATTACCCATCTCTATAATCTACGAATCTATTGACGGTGAACAAGAACTTGTACTTGTGTACCGCCCTTTTGATCCCCAGCAATTTACACAATAAGAAAATGTTATAAAGGAATTGAGTGTCCATCTGCAGAAAAGCGCGTCTCAATCTCCAACGATCAAGTTATTAATAGCAAGATACCGACCTTCAAGTCGCTATCTTGCTATTAATAGTACCTCGTTTACTCTAAGCTCTCTATGCAGTATAACCACGTGAGCCTTGAGTAGGTGGATTCCATTCTTCATCTTGTCCAGTCGTTCAAGCAGACGGTCATTACAATTAAGCGCCTCTTCAGCGCAATTGTCTTGCACGAAGGTCGCTCATGAAGTCTTCGGCAAGTTTAAGTGGGACCAGTTGTTCGGGATTGCGTCCGCTCAGAATCCAGAAAAATGTCGGTCCAATCAACAAGGCTGTGGCCTGATCGATTGGAATTGGAAGTGTGTCCTCCCCTAGCGCGCGCTCAATCACGACCCGGGCGCTGTCGCCGAGCAGGTCCTTCGCAGAGAGCAGTTCCCCCACGGCAGAGTCGTGCTGTGCTTCACCCAGGAGAGCCCGATAAGCGGCGCCTGCCGGCGAGTGCGTAAGGAAGCGAACGAGTGCTTCCAGGTACGCTCTTAGATCATCCAACGGAGTCCCTGTGGGACTAATCTCCAATTCTTCCTCGGCATCGGCTACACTGGCCTCGAAGAGGATTTCCGCTTTGTGTGACCACCAACGATACAAAGTCTGCCGGGACACTCCTGCTCTTTCGGAGATGCCCTTCATCGTCATTGCCGCATATCCGACCTCGACCAAGAGGTCATCAACCGCATCCAAAATAGCCGCCCTCGCTTGCTCACTTCGGGGACGACCGCCATGATAATGTTCTTTTTTCATGTCTCAACTATACACGGAGACAGTCCTCTTTGTCCAATTCCAAACCACATATGTGGACACAGTGTCTCGTATATGATATATTTTCGGTGCACGGTGACTCGAAACTGTGTCGATCATTTCAATTGATGCCCTAAGAGGGCTACGAAGGAGATAACAATTATTATGCGCATATCTACGGCTAGAGTGGCACATACGTACAACTGCCCAACAACATTGAACGGCAAAGTCGTCGAGCTCGCGAAGTCGTTCGCGGCTACACTCTCCTATGACCAGCTCCGCGATTTGAACCAGGACTATTCGCTGAGGAATGTAATGAACTGGTCGAACTATCCCCAGGCAACGATGGGTCACCACGGCCGAAACGGTCTGCGGATCGGCACCCTCTCGGAAGAACAATGGACATCGCTGAACGTCTTACTCGCGGCGGCTACCGGTTCAGGCAAGAACAAGGGCTATGACGAGATCCAACAGATCCTTAATGCCGACGACTATCTTCGTGATTACGGTGTGACCCGGGACTACGGGCGGGAGAACTTCTACGTTGCCTTCCTTGGTACGCCATCCGATTCGGGGACATGGGAGCTGCAATTCGGCGGACACCACCTCGCAGTCGCCAACACTTACACAGATGGTAACCTCGTTGGAGCAACCCCCTCGTTCCGTGGTATTGAACCGTTCTCGACCTTCGAGTACAACGGCATAAGCAATCAACCCCAGCAGCAGGCACAGAGAACATTCGTAGCTCTACTCGCCTCATTTGACAATGACCAGTTAGCCTTATCCAGACTCCGCGACAAGTACCGGGATCTCTTGCTGGGCCCAGGCAAGGATTGGGCGTTCCCTACGACGGCTGAGGGCATTCGGGGTTCCGAATTACGCGAAGACCAGAGAGCCCTGCTGCTAGCAGCGATTGAAACCTATGTCAGCAGCATCGACGACGAGAACGCTGCGAGAATCCTCGCTGGCTATGAGGACGAGCTCGATTTCACGTACGTCGCTTATTCGGGCTCAACCTCCGTGAGTAAACCGAAGGACTATATCCGTATCGACGGTCCTTCGGTGTGGATCGAGTTTTCTATGCACAGCGGTATAATCCTTTCAGACCCACATCCACACGCTGTGTGGCGCGACAAGAACACGGACTATGGTGGGAATGCCTTCTAAAACAAACTTGCCCATTGGCGATCACGCAACACTGATTGATGATGCTCCAAACCCGCTCGTCACTAAGCCGACATTCGCTCACGTCATGCATCCATAGGTCTTCCCACGCGTCTTGTCCCTACTCCAAAATAATTACTAGACACATTGTATTGTAACTGTTATATTAAGTTACACAGTGTCTCGTAATTGTCAGAAGCGGACATTGTCGTGAATCCTGACAATGCGAGTAACCGTAAAAAAATATGAAGTGTAGCCTGTGGAAGGGCTACAAGGAGGTAACACAGATGAATGTATTTATTACTGGAGCAACGGGATGGATTGGATCGGCCACCGTAGATGAGTTGCTGAGAGCAGGCTACAAGGTCGTCGGACTGGCTCGGTCGGACGTCTCTGCGGCTTCACTTGAAGAAAAAGGCGCGACTGCACTGCGCGGGGATCTCGATGACCTCGACGTCCTCCGCCGGGGGGCGTCCGAAGCTGAGGCTGTCATCCACCTGGCGAACAAGCATGACTGGGCGAATCCTACGGAGTCGGATCGTGCTGAACGGGCTGCAGTCGAAACTCTCGCCGAGACACTGATCGGTACTGACCGGCCTTTCATAGTCGCTAATGCCATCTCCGGTCTGGTTCAAGGGCGTCCGGTGTTGGAGGTTGACCCGTCCCCAGCTGTGGGCCCGGGCTCTGACAGGGGCGGCTCCGAGAATCTTGCTCTCGACTACGTTGGTCGCGGAGTGCGGACCATTATCACCCGGTTCGCTCCAACCGTCCACGGGACTGGAGATTGGGGATTCATTAATTTCCTAATGTCCGCAGCCCGCAAGCAGGGCGTGTCCGGGTACATCGGTGACGGTTCCAACGCTTGGTCTGCAGTGCACCGTTCCGACGCAGCCCGGCTCCTCCGGCTGGGACTCGAAAAGGCGCCGGCCGGATCGCGTCTACATGCGATCGCAGAGGAAACCATCACCACTCGAGCGATCGCCGAAGCAATCGGGCGCACCCTCGACATCCCGGTAGCCTCGATTGCAGCAGAAGACGCCGATGCGCACTTCGGATTGGTCGGCAGCTTCTTTAAACTATCCATGACCGGCTCCAGTGCACATACTCGCGAACTTCTCGGATGGACGCCAGCTTCGCCAACTCTGATTGATGACATCATGGCTGGTGCGTACAAGCATGTCGGAAAACCATAAGTGCCCCAAAGATAGTTTCTCCAGTTGCCGTGAAAACGTCACGACAACGGGGGCTGATTCTGGCCTGCGTTTGCGTGTGTATCATCCTGGTCGTTGGCCTTGTTGCCGCCATCAATCTGGCGGTTCCAATGCTCTCGGTCAGCGGGCTGCATCCGAGTTCATCGGAGCTGCTGTGGATCGTTGACGCAAGTGTCATCGTCTTCGCTTGCCTGGTTACTCCGGGCGGTGCGGCCGTTCACCACTTTTTGTCACTTTATAATTTCCTTTAATCCCAATATTATGGATACATCAATACGATAATGTTCTTGTCATCCTACATTAAAAGATCCGATTGCGCTCAGAATCAGCAATCGGATCTTTTGTATAATAATTATTGTTCAGCCAATTTCAGAAAATACTCTGAGGCCAGACGGACAGCCAGGATACTCGCACTATTGAGGGAATTATCAAATATAACAACACGGTTGTTTTTTACAGCCTCCAGTGAATTCCATACCTTCGAAGATTCCTTTTCCTTCACTGCTGCCTTTGCAACGTCAATATCATGCTGGATAATAATATAATCGGGATTCATGTCGTATAGCCCTTCCAGCGTAAGCGACTCACCACCCTCAGGATACCCCTTCGGTGCCAACAACCCAAAGCCCGCAGTTTGATTATAGTACATTGTATTTTTAGATCCTTGAGCATAAAAATTTGCTTTTCCATCAACCCGCAACAAGGCAAAGGTCTTATCCTCAAGAGTACCTAAATGCTTTTTCGTATTTGCTATCATTTCTTGGGTTTCCTTAATCAGTTCTTTCGCCAACTTCTCTTTTTCAACAACTTCAGCAAGAAGCATCGTCGTTTTGTCCCAGGTATCCGTGTAGTCGATTAAGATGACTGGAGCAATCTTGTTCAACTCATCATAAATGGTGTCCACAGACCCCTTGAAGGTTACAATTACATCAGGCTGAGCGGTAATAATCTTTTCCAAATTCGCTGAGTCGCTTCCCAAATCAATAATATCAGCAGATTTGGCGTAAGGCTGTAACGTAGCAAACTTTTCCAATGCTTCCCCCGCGCTGATTGATGCGATTGGAGGAGTATCCAAAGCAAAAAAGTAATCCAAGTATAAGGGATGAAGCACCGCTATACGCTCTGGTCGTTTCTCAAGCACCACTCCATTGTCGCTGGCATCCTTAATGGTTCTTGGCCATCCTTCACCCTCGATCTTGCTGGGTTCAGGAGTAACTGCAACGGGCGTTTCGGAACATCCAGCCAGTATCCCCCCTGCAAATACAATTACAGATAAAATCAATCCTGTTAGTCTTTTCATATGTTCTCCCCTACGATACGTTATCCATATTGTGTGTACCCATGCTCTCGCTCTAAAAATAAAAAAACAGTAATGACCTATGAACCCTCCAAATGATCACGCAACGTTTCCCCGGTATATTCACTTCTGAACAAACCTCTTTCAACCAACTTTGGAATCAGCTTTTCAAAGAATATCTTCATCGATTTTTCTGAACCGCCTGGCAGGGCGATGAACCCATCTATAGCACCAGCCTCAACCCGCTCAATAATATCATTCATTACCGTCTTGACTGTCCCCACAGATACCCAATGGGCAGATCCGACAACCTCCGGCCGGTCCAGAATCTCCTTCACTGTAGGCTGATATTTTGTAATATATCGACGCAACAGCTCAGCATGTGTACGGCTGCGGACAGCATGATCAGGATCTGGAAGCATATCTTCGGTTACGCGTTGATCCAAGGAACAACCACTTAAATCCAGGCCCATTAACGATTGGAGAGAGGCATGTCTGCGCTCAAGACTTAAATGGGCATGAGCAGCCTTATGTAATTCAAGCGCTTCTTCGTGCGTATCGGCAAGGAAAAAATATAACCCCGGCAAAACTTTAATCGTGTTCGGATCGCGCCCATGTTCTACAGCCCTTTTTCTCAAATCACTTCGCAATTCCACGCCTGATTCCAGATCTGGCATTGCCGCAAAAATAGCATCCGCTACGGAAGAGGCAAAATTCCGTCCAATATCCGAAGCTCCCGCTTGAAACAAAGGAATGCTTCCCGATGGATGAGAAGGTAGAGTTAACGGCCCTTTTACGCTGAAAAATTCACCGGAATGATGAATAGCATTCACTTTTTCCTTATCAGAAAACATGCCTGACTCACGGTCAATAACGATAGCCTCACTCGGAAAACTATCCCAAAGTTTGCATACCACATCCGTAAATTCTATTGCCTTCGCATACCGTTCTTCCGGGGATGGCATTGGAGAGTTGCCGAAATTATCGGCGCCCTCAATAGAAGTGACAATATTCCAGCCGGCACGTCCATTGCTTAGCCAGTTCAAGGATTGAAGCTGCCGAGCAACAATATACGGTGGATTAAACGTCGTAGAAATGGTCGTAACCAGTCCGATCCGATCGGTTTCACGAGCTATAGCTGCAAAAAACAAAGTAGGGTCCGGGCTGCCGAAATTAGAAGAATCGCCTAACATCTGCGGGCTAATATATAGATAATCCGCTCTGAAAAGAAAATCGAGCTTTGAGTTCTCCGCCATTTTCGCCCAATGAATATAATAGTCAATGGATCCCGTTTGCTCCACTCCGCTATCCCGGTGTCGCCACCCGTCGCCTTTATTCCACGTTGCATTTAAGGACAATCCAATACATAGTTGTCTGTTTGAACTCATTTCTACCAACCTTTCTTATCATTGATTTGCTCCTAGAAAGCCCTCCGGTCAAATCCAGCCTCTATTTAATAATAATAATAATGATTCTCATTATCAAAACAAAGTTTAGCAAGGATTTAATCAAATTTGAATACACAAGTTACAAATCCGATATGCACAATTATCTAAACTTTGGTTGAGTGGCAAAAGGTCAAGTTCTTGTTTATCTTTAAAGACACGAAAAAAGCCGCATTAACGCGGCTTGTATCTTTTAATGCTCTAACTTGTGTCATCTATACTGTTTGCTCCCCAGTTGTCTCGGTTCGATTCCATCTCTAAATCAGTCTTATAATCAAAGTAACTCCAGAGCTTTCAACAAAGCGTACTCACTAGAGGTGGCACCTATTTGAGAAAAATGTGCATTCGGAAACATTGGAGCCAAATGATGATATCCAGGGAGTACTTGCAATTCGATTAAGACACCATCAAAGGCAAGTTGTTTGGCAAATGTAAATCGTCTCTCCCTAGACATACTCTTGAATCATTATAATTAACTTTTCAGGCAATATTTTTTTAGCGTTTGTATATTTCACTCTGCTTCATTCCTTATTTTAGAAAATAAGGTGCAAAACCAATACATTAGAAAAGCTTATTTAGCGTTAGAAAAGATTTACCCCCATGCAAAGTATATAATCACTTCGGACCATCTCAAGATTAAAAGTTAGTCGTTCCTATGGATATATTTAATTAACTTTACTTTACTGGTATCGATATCGAATGTAATAAACTCTTTTGCATTTGGAGGATTGTGTGGACCGTAGTACGTGTTGACTTCAACAATCACTCGAAAGGCATAAGCTCCAGGGAATCTCCTTTTTAGTTCTAGAACCTTCATTTCATATAAACCATAACTTGGCTGCGGCTTGTGAATTTTTTGATAATACTGATTAATCGCCAGCTGTATGGATGGATTAAGTAAAGTTAACGATAAAGACTTATACTCCTCCTCATTCACTGTACCATGCTCTGCATATGCTGATGCGCTTAGGCTTAGCGTTAGAATACAACTAACAACTATAATTAATACTTTTCTCATGTCCTCCACTCCTTCTTCCTTAGTATCCCTAATCGACCAGTTTCTTTCCCCATTAAGTTTCTCAATGGTTGATTTTTTTAACATAAGTCAACGACAAGTCGCTTGGGAGTTGATTTTATAAACCGTATAATCATAATCAGAGGTGATGTTGAATGAACGAAATTAATTTATCATCGATTCTTGTAGCAAAACGCAGAGAAAAAGGATTAACACAGGATGCGGTTGCTGCATTTATCGGTGTTTCCAAAGCGTCTGTTTCCAAGTGGGAAACGGGACAAAGCTATCCTGATATCACATTTCTTCCACGCCTTGCGGCCTATTTTAACATCAGCATTGAAGAATTGATGGGCTATTCCCCGCAAATGGAGCAGTCGGACATCGCGAATCTCTACACCCGACTCGCTAATGATTTTGCTTCTCTCCCTTTTGATGAGGTGATTGCAGAATGTACGGCGATCATCAAAAAATATTACGCCTGCTTTCCACTCTTATTGCAGATGGTCAGGCTGTACACAAATCACTTCACGCTGGCGAGAACACAAGAGCAAAAAGAGGTGCTTCTTAACGAAGCCGTGACGCTATGTGAACGGATTCAAACCGAAAGTGGCGATATGCAGCTTTCGAGCGATGCGGTTTTGTATCAATCCGTTTGTTTTCTATCGCTAAGGAGTCCGCAGCGGGTCTTAGATTACTGGGGGAGACCGTCCGGCCCATGATGCCAAAGGGCGCGTTAATTTCACAGGCATATCAGCATATGGGCAATATCAGCAAAGCCAAAGAAACCTTGCAGGCTGAACTGTATCAGCACGTAATGGCAGTCTTTCAAGGGCTGCTGAACGTCCTCCAATTCAATATGGATCATATCGAAAAAGCCGAAGAAGCTTTTAAGAAAGCGTCGGATTTTGCACGGATTTTTGATATGAAACGGCTAAATCCAAACAATGTCGTCCTGCTTTACGCACTAGGCGCTCATCTATATTGTGTGAACAAATTTCCTGAGAAATCGATTGAACTCCTTGAAAAATATGTGGATACCTGCGTGGAAGGCTTCTTTCCTTTTGAGCTTCGTGGAGATTCCTTCTTTGATCTGATTGATCCGTGGCTGAAAGATTTCGACGTCACCGCTCCCCGCAGCGAGCAGGTTATCAAGGATAGCATGATGAGGGATGTTCTAATGAATCCAGCGTTCAATTCGTTACGTGAAGTACCCGAGTATCAAAGACTAATTCAAAAAATGAATCATTTTTTGCAAGAAAAAAGTTGATCGGAGGTTATGGGTATGAATGAGAAGCTAATCATTGGCCAAGAAACGAAATATCCTTTGAATGGCATTTTGTCATTGCCAGAGAATTGCTCATCCAAAGTTCCAGCCGTGGTATTGGTGCATGGCTCTGGCCCTGCGGATATGGATGAAAAAGTCGGCAATAACTACCCTTTTAAAGACCTTGCCGATGGGTTGTCGGAAAAAGGAATTGCTGTGCTGCGATACGATAAAAGAACATTCGTCTACGGAAAAGAAATGAAAAACGAAACCGGATTATCCGTTAAAGAAGAAACCATGGAAGATGCTATCCTTGCTGCTGATTTATTACGTAAAGACTCACGTATTGATTCAAACCAAATATTTATTATCGGTCATAGCTTAGGCGGGATGTTAGCTCCACGAATTGATGCAGAAGGTGGACATTTTGCTGGTATCATTATTATGGGTGGGTCTCCACGAAGATTAGAAAAAATTTTGATGGACCAAAATAACGATGTTTTAGCGTCGTTGAATATGTTTTTGAAAATGATTGCTAAGAAACAAATCGCAGCACTATCATCCAAGTTTGATAAAATCTATACGTTAAGTGATGAAGAAGCAAAATCAACTGTAGTTTTGGGGAAATATTCGAGAGCCTACTACTTCAAAGAGATGGGAGAACATCCATCCATTCATTACCTCAACGTATTAGATAAACCCGTACTCATTTTGCAGGGAGATCGAGATTTCCATGTATCCGTAGACAAAGATTTTAAGGCTTACAAAGACTTATTATGTGAAAAGCCAAATGTAACGTTTAAACTTTACCCCAACTTAAATCATTTATTTATGCCAGCTGTTTACGGTGAAATATTAAAAATGAAAAAAGAGTATAAAGTTGTGCAGCATGTTGATAAGAAAGTGATAAATGACATTTCCAACTGGATTCTTTCCATTTAGGAAAAACAGCCAAACCTGTTGGACGTTTATTCAATTCAATAACCTACTGATTTCTTCAAAACTTCTATACTTTCCTGAAGGAACGATTGATTTTTTTCAACTCCTCTGTTTTCACACCAAGAAACGGCGCTAAAAGCATCGTAAAAATTATAAAATGGCAATACGAGTTCGAGATTTAACATCGTACGAATCGTTTCATAACCTTCAATGTACGGGGATTTTGTTCTCGGGTTCACTTCCCAAATATATCTATTGATTTTAGTGAAATCTATTTCAGTGGAGCCACCGCGAGCACTCTCGAAATCAATAATACCTGCAACCTTGTTACCGTTCACCAGTATATTGCCTGGTCTAAAATCCATATGTACAAAACATGGTCCGTCAGGATCTGGTAAAGCAGAGAAATCACCATCAAAATGAAGAATGCAACGTTCATACAATGCTGAATCGAGGAGCTCTTTACAGGGCTCTTTCCACTTTTCAAAATTACTTTTGATGTGTAGACGCCAATTATTTTGGTCAAAAAAATGAAAGCCGCCGGCTGAATGATAACCATATCCTGACGTTTTCACCTCATGGAGCATTGCATGATACACCCCCATTTGAAAAGATAGCTTTTCATCAATATTTTCTGTACAAGGTACACCTTGAATTGCTGAGAGAAGCAACGCCCCCGTAGTCATTTCATCCCCATACCAAATGTCCAATACCTTAGGAACAGGTAATACGCCCTTCAATGTTTCGAGCATCTGAAATTCACGAAAAAGCTTATCCTTGTTAAATGGAATCTTTACATAAACGTCTTCTCCATTAGCAAGAGTAAGTTTATATACATCCGAACTAAATGATTCCGGAACATCTTCAATATTTAAGACGTTCAACTTTAGCTTTTCTATAACGTTTAGAATGGAACTCATATGGAACCTCCTCTATTTGGTGCTCTAATATAAATCAGCGAGCCTGTTTGATGTGGCTCGCTGATTTAATGCTCTGCCATTCCATAATACAGTTCGAAACAAGGGCCTTCAACCTGTTCGTGGTCAGATGTCGGAAACCGACAAAGGACGAAGCTTTACGTTTATCGCACAGGTATAAACTTTCCCTTTGAGCAAATTTGCCTAAAGGGCAAACTTAAGTTAAGATGATCCTGAGAAAGGAGTCGTGTGAACCCCAAATGAAGTCAACAACTTACGATTGCTTCCCCACAGAAACAGCCATGTTGGAGGTGTACGCATAAGCGGAAAATGATGGCCAAACCAACTTTGCGGCATTTAAAAAAAGAAGCGACAGAGCAATCGCTAGCGATCGCAGCATTTGAACTTGCAGTTGAACATGGTCTGGACGGCTTCGTTGTTGAAGATATCGTGCAAAAAGCCGGTTACTCCAGAAGAACTTTCGCAAACTATTTCACATGTAAGGAAGAAGCTGTTGCGATGGGAGCTACAGCTGTTCATAACACTACTGAGTTCGAGAATTTACTCACCCAGATTCCCCCAAATACCTCCTTGCTTGACGTTCTGTATCAACTCATCCAGATGCAGCTTACAGCGGATCTCATAGGAAGATTGCGTGAGCTTTTGGTACTTTCAAAAAAATATCCGGTGTTAGAGCCGCATTTCCTTGGAGTATTGCACCAGATGCAGACGACTGCGCAAGAAACATTGTTAGACTTGTCTAACGGAAATGATGACGAGGTATATACTTATCTTCTTATAAACGCAGTTTATGGGATTATTCTTCCTTTAATTGACGGAAGGCTTAATGTGCTGCTCCCTGGACAAAAGAAGAATGACTATCCAACCACTGAAGCTGTACCGTTTGATGAGTTTTTAGAAACCATGTTTAGTTATTTGCGCAAAGGATTCTGATGCGCCAGCAACCCATATTCACCATAGAGGGAGTGTAAAATAGATATATGTCTACATTATTGTATAGATTGGGGAAAACGGCTTTTCGTAAACCGGGGTATTTCATCATTGGTTGGGTATTGATTCTGGGTATTGTCATTTCTATGATCAGTATCAATGGTATTCATATCAGTTCTGAAATGAAAATTGAAGGCACGGAATCACAGAAGGTCTTGGATCAATTAGCTAAAGAATTACCTGCCGCCTCCGGCGGGCAAGGAAGTGTTGTGTTCAAAGCACCTAACAACGAGCGTTTGGATACACCTGAGCGTTTGGCTGCAATAACGAAAGCTGTTAGTGAAGTTTACGCATTGAAGGATGTGATTAATCCTGCGGATTATGCAGCTGAAGCTAGCAGTTCGGGAGCAACCGCAGACATGGCTCAGGCTTCGAATATGCAGCAGCAATCAGCTGCAGCCTCTCCTCCTCCCTATGGTCCTCTAATGATGGATGGTGTTCCTGTACCTGGTGTCCTTCTCTCTTCTGACGGAAAGGTTGCCCTGTTTCAATTTCAGTTTACCATTGAGCAGTCTGCAATTACTCAAGATGGTTTTGATTCTGTAATTGACTCCGTTATGACTGCCCAGCAAGGAACCAACATCACCGTGTTACCGGGCGAAACACTCAAAACGGTAGCGATCGGTGTGGGATCGGCAGAGATTATCGGACTGATCATTGCTATCATTGTTTTGCTAATCACCCTGGGTTCCGTCGTTGCGGCAGGTCTGCCTCTTGTCACTGCACTCCTCGGTGTTGCCATTGGAGTAGGTGGAGCGTTCTCGATTTCCAAATTTATAGAAATGCCAAGCGTTACTTCCGTCCTGGCTCTCATGGTTGGTCTCGCCGTCGGAATCGATTATGCTCTCTTCATTGTCAATCGCCAGCGACGAATGATTATTGATCAACGCTTGAGTGCACAAGAGGCGACTGCAAGAGCCATTGGCACATCGGGCAGCGCTGTATTTTTTGCCGGATTAACCGTCATCATTGCACTGTGCGGTATGCTTGTCATCGATCTCACCTTCTTATCTACGATGGCTTTAGTTGCGGCGGCTACCGTTCTTATTAACGTATTTGTTGCCCTTACGCTATTGCCCGCTTTACTTGGACTAGTTGGTGAACGCATCTGTTCTCCTAAAGCACGCGAGAAAAGCACCAAACATCCTAAAGCTGCTGGCCGCGGGATTGCTCACAGATGGGTGAAATTCGTTATCAAGTATCGTTGGATCACCATTATTGCCATCGTCGTGCTTCTCGGGGCTGCAGCCACACCTATAACAAAAATGGAAATGGGTATCCCGGGAGCTTCTTCAGCGAATCTGGACACAACAGCAAGACAAGGCTATGACGCCATATCCGAAGGCTTCGGAGAAGGATTTAACGGACCCCTTATTCTGGTCGCAGAGCCTAACAATTCTTCCGCTCAGGTGACTCCGGAACTCTTGGGCAGTCTTATGCAGGAACTCCAAAGCCAAAATAACGTTGCACAGGTTACACCGCTAGGTATGACAGAAGATTTGGCTATCTTTAGTCTTATTCCCGAAACGGGTCCCAACGATAAAATCACCAAAGATCTGGTGAATGAGCTGCGATCTACTGAATCGAGCGTTGCACAGACGAATGACGTTAAGATTGGTGTTACCGGCTTCACTGCCGTTAACATTGATATGTCAGCCAAATTGGCGCAGGTATTCCCGATCTATGTAGGAATTATTATCCTGCTGTCGCTTATCATTCTTCTCTTGGTATTTCGTTCGATTATCGTTCCAATTAAAGCAACGATCGGCTTCCTTCTTAGTATTCTGGCTACATTCGGGATCACTACTGCTGTATTCCAGTGGGGCTGGCTCCATTCACTCTTTGGTTTCGACACTGGCGGCCCGCTGCTGAGCTTTATGCCGATCATCGTGACAGGTATCCTGTATGGTTTGGCAATGGACTATCAAGTCTTCCTTGTCAGCTCGATGCGGGAATCATACGTACACGGTCACAGAGGAACAGAGTCTGTTGTTCATGGTTATAACCAGGTAAGTCGTGTAGTTGTTGCCGCAGCGGTGATCATGGTCTCGGTATTTGCTGGGTTCATCTTCACAGATGACGTCATGATCAAACAGATTGGTTTCACATTAGCTGTAGGAATTCTGATTGATGCTTTCATTATTCGGATGGGGTTGGTCCCTGCCATCATGGCCATTTTCGGTGACAAGGCTTGGTCGCTTCCAAAATGGCTGGATCGCATTCTACCGAATCTGGACGTTGAGGGCGAGAAGCTGATTGCTACACTTAATGCTAAAGATCATTCCAACTCTAAGTCTTGATCGTCAAGTATTTGATGATAGTACAAAAAAGCCCGTTGACCAGTTTGAAGTGCACCCCTTAGAATAGACATTGGAAAAACCCCTGGGTTTAGCCGATGAAATTCTAGGGGGTGTATTTTTTTATGGCGATTAAGGGACAAAAGTTTAAAACGTATTCGGAGAAGATAAAAAATGAGGCTATTCGTTTGCATACGGTTGAGGGGTGGACTTATCGAAAGATTAATGAACATCTGGGGATTCATGATCCAGGACGAATGAAGCGCTGGATGCGAAAATATCGGGAACAAGGTGAGTTTGGACTGATGGATCAGCGAGGTCGACGTAAAGAATACTTGGATCAAGACCGCTTTGTACAAAAACTGAAACGGGAGAATGAGTTGCTAAAAAAGTGCTTGGTCATCTGGAAGGAGGAAGCAAACAAGAAAGATTTCAGATCATAGAAAAAGTAGCGGCATACGGTGATATCCAGAAACTTTGTGATGTGTTTGGCGTGTCACGGAGTGGATTTTATGCCTATGTAAAACGTAAACGATTCGATCGCGACGCAAAGGCGAAGAAACAAGTGCTTCAAACGTATCAACGATATGAAGGCAAATATGGTTATCGGCAGCTCCAGTTGTTCCTTTGGCAAGATCAGGGGATTTGGATGAACCACAAAAAGGTGCTCCGCCTGATGCAAATGCTCGGTATTCAATCTCGAATCCGTCGTAAACGGCGCTCCAGCAGCTCGTATACACCTGCGCAGCGTGTAGCAGAGGACCTCTTGAAGCGAGATTTCAGTGCAGAAAAACCGAATCAGAAATGGGTAACGGACATTACCCAGTATCGTGTAGGAGAGCGCTGGATATATCTTTCAGCCATAAAGGATCTGTTTAATAACGAAATTGTGGCTTACGAAATAGGCGAACGCAACGACAATGAACTGGTGCTTCGCACATTCAGCAAGGCGTTTGCGAAGCAAAAAGACGTGACCGGACTGGTCGTTCATAGCGACCAAGGATTCCAGTACACGTCTCATGCTTACCACGACATGCTGCCAAAGGTTGGCGCCCGAATCAGCATGTCTCGCCGAGGAAATTGTTATGACAATGCCTCGATGGAGAGTTTCTTCTCGCATCTCAAAACGGAAGGACTCTATCCTTATCATATCCGAACGCTTAGCGAAGCACAAAGCAAAATCGAAAAATATATCCGTTTTTACAACCGAAAACGGCCACAACGGAAACTAAAAAAACTGACGCCGGTAGAGTACCGACGCCAGTTTGCAGCCTAGGGTCTTTTTATAATGTCTACTAAATGGGGTCTTGACCAGTTCGGTCAATGGGCTTTTGTTTTGTTTATCTTCCCGCTTTTAAAAAATGATTCAACCAAGCTTATAGTGCTTTATTCCTTCAAGCTTTCCATAAAATAGTGCAGTGCGTTGGATACCCACTTCTTTGGATGAAGAACGAGCTGAATTTCGAGTTGAAGTTCTGCATGTTCAAGGGGCAACACTTTCAGTTCCCCCCGCTCGATTTCCTCCATTACAGCCATTTGCGGCAGAATTGAGATACCCTCTCCTGACTTAATACTTCTTTTGATTGCTTCCGGATTGCCAAGTTCCAGACCAATCCGATAGGGGATTGAATTTGCACGAAGCACCCGTTCAAGCAGCTGCCTGTAATTACAGGTATCTTCAGGCATGATCCATTCCATGTCCTTTAGATCATTCAATTCAAGCTGTGCTTTGGCGATCAGCGGATGTTGCGGATGCACGATCAGCAATAGCGGTTCTTGACGAATGGTAATCCACTGCAAAGCTGGATCACTCGAATCATCTGCAAGAATAAGCCCGATATCGGCTTCACCCTCTCTGACCTGATGCAAAATCAATCCCTCACGATTCGTATGCAATCGTATGTTGAGATCCGGGTATTCCTTACGGGCAGCTTGCATATATGGAGGTAGAAAGTAAGAAGCGATGGAATCCATCGTACCGATCGTCAAAGAGCCACCGCCCTGCTTCGCCATTTTTTCCTTGGACTGCTCAAACAATTCCAACATCTGTCCGGCAAGCTTGAACAGCTCTTCCCCGGCAGAAGTTAAGCGAATCTTGTTATTGCTGTAGCGTTCAAACAGTTTGACTTGATATGCTTTTTCCAGCTTTTGAATCTGCGTAGTAACACTGGATTGTGCATAACCCAGCACTTCTGCGGCTCTGGTGAAGCTCTCGCGAATGGCAACTTCTCTGAACGTCTGAAGATAGATTAAATCCAACTTGCTCACCTCATCGAAAATATTGATGACAACCATCATTTGTTATAGGTAACTGTGATGCTGGTTCCTATGATACATTAGTTTCAATATAACGGGAAGAGGTCGTTGATTATGATGAACGAACAACATGTTCAAGGAATTTATATACCGGTAATTACCCCTTTTTCGGATGACAACAAGTTGGACATTGAATCGTATCGGAAGTATGTTACCCATCTTGCGGAACATGACATTCAGGGTTTGGTCGTAAACGGCACGACTGGAGAATCTCCGACCGTCTCCTGGGATGAAGTAAAGCAGATGGTTGAGGTAACCAAAGAGATTTTGATAAGTCTGAACAAAACCATCCCCATCGTTGTGGGGACAGGAACAAATGATACCTATTCGACGGTCCATCGGACCGAAATGGCCGCAGAATTAGGAGCAGATGCTGCTCTGGTGGTCACTCCCTATTACAACAGGCCCACGCAAGAAGGTATTCTGGAGCATTTCTCCAGCGCGTCCCGGACAGGACTGCCGATTCTGGTCTATGAGATTCCGGCTCGAACCGGAAGTCGAATGACCTTAGATACGATGAGAAAAGTCTTGGATCTGGACGGGGTTATTGGCCTGAAGGACAGCACTGGCGGTTTGGATCTGCTGCTTGCTCTAACCCAATATGAGACGAAACCTGTACTATGCGGCGAGGATGCGTATTTCCATGCGATGCTGTGTCAAGGCGCCGCAGGCGGGATGGTGGCCTCTGCCAATATTCATACCCAACGGTATGTGGAGGTATATCAGCGTTTTGCATCTGGTGACGTGAATGCGTCTAGAGACAGCTTTAAGCAACTGCAACCGCTGATTAGTGATGTATTTGCAGAACCTGCTCCAGCCTCGATCAAATGGTGGCTTGCTCAGCAACAGCTGATCGCCTCTGCAAAATTGCGTCTGCCGCTGACTGGCGCATCCGAGAAAGCAAAACAAAGGCTGTCGGATACACTCGCAAATATGGTCGTACCCACTTAAACAAAAGCACATCTTACTAAGACCTATGAATACATTCAGTCTGATATAGTGAGTCAGATTGGTTTGGAAATAAAACACAACCCGTATTGATAAAACTCAATACGGGTTGTTTTAACTTTAACTAGAGATCTCCAGAAGGAGAACGAAATCATGCTAATCCACCATTCATAAGGGAATGCTGTTCACTACTTTGAATCTTAAAAGTAATCAGAAAAGTAAGGCGCCTGCTGCTCGATAGCATCTTCTAACAAATCAAGCGTTTCTGGATCACATTTAATGCGGCCAATCTTATGCAAGTACTCCGGACGCTTATAGCCTAACAACATGGTTGTCATGGTTTGGATGTTTATGCTGTCTTCACTGCGTCGGCTTTGACTTCGAACCACTCTTCCGCTTCCATTCGGTTCAATGTGTAGTGTAAATGTGCCTTGATTCCAGAACAGCAAAGGGTCCTGCAATGTAAAGGTCCATTCTCTCTCCATCGCTGCGGGTTTGAACGGATATTTTGAGATAAATTGCTCTATGTCCACGATCCGTGCCATAAAGTATGGGGAAATCGTTTCCTTAATATCAGCATCTTCCAGCAGAAAGGCTAGCTGTTCATCGGTATGAATATTGCCAACCACCTTGGAAATCATTGAAAAATGCGCACTAATGAAATTCCACAGCCCACTTCGCGCCTCTTCATGAATGAAAATCATATCTTTGACGTGAAATACTTCTTCTTCAATCCAATATAATATGTAGCCATCAGGTTGACCGTCTTCCCCATAATAGACAGCTGCAGTTAAGTCATCGGAATCCCATCGCCAGTACTCACTCCACGCAAGTTCTTTTCGCAGCATGGCCCCATGGGTTTGTATGGAGAAACGTTCATAAGCCGTCCTCACATCTTCGCTTTCGGGTTCTACACGTGCCACATCACCAGGAACAGGTTTGTTTTTGGGTAATTGGAAATCTTGAACCTCAAACACAATTTTATCAGAAATGATCTCCCACCCTTTACGGCGATAATACGGTATGGAATAAGGATACAAGTAAGAAATGGATTGTTTCTTTTCACGCATATTGGTGAGAGCTTGCAGCAGCAGTTTGTTCATTAAGCCTTGACCGGAATATTCAGGAAAAGTACCTACACCTGTTACGCCACCCATAGCGTAAGTTTGGTTAAATATCCGAACCTCAAATGGATATATGGATACCTGAGAAATCAGTTTTTCTCCATCAAACCATCCAAGTACATCTGCTTGTTGTAAAACAGGTGACTTCTCATGGAGGATTTCGCTTTCTTTCCATCCATGTTTGTGAAGATCATTATGAGTGACCTGAAATACATAACGTAACAGCTGACTGTATTGCTCTAAATGGGATATATCCACTTTTTTCATTTTTAAATTTTGCTTACGGTGCATGCCAGTTATTCTCCCTTAGTTTTAAATTATATTATTTACCAATTGCTTGAGAATAATGCTGGCATTAACCTTTTTTACGTTCGTTCTTTTGCAGGTACTAACTTTTAAAAGTCTCAAATGTAAATCCTTCCAACTCTTCTTCAGCTTCACGCATCAGGTCCAACAAATGATCTGCATACTCTCCCAGGGAGTTGCGGCTTGCATCAAAATCAATCCACTGAATGGTAAGTGGCATGGGCATGAAGCCAGTTAAGCAATCCCATAATGCATCCAAATTCCGACCATACGTTTGTCCTAATTCGAGTCTGGTCTGAAGCACGTCATGTAATTCTTCTTTACCATGAATATCCTTTCCATTGATGACTACGGTTTTCATAATATCACCCTTTCTCTATTCGATTTGTTCGAACGTACGGTAATGATCAGTTGTTTTATAGATCAAACCATCATTGGAGTATAGAATCCGATCGCTCCCCCGCGTTCCTCCCGAATAGTTAATGTCTGCTTCGTACCAGGTTCTTCCTTTTTTCTTGGGTAACAGCCCTTCCCGATTTTGAAATACGTCACCGCCTATGCTTTTGCCTGGGGCCACTTTTTCCAAATTGCCTTTGCTAGGCTCCCATCCTAATACTCTAGCCTCTTTCTTGGTTATATAATTTTCCGGAAGTTCATTATGCTCCGAAATATACTTGGCTACTTCATCAAACTGCGTAAGAGCGGCATTCTCTTGAGATGAGCCATTTAATGAAACCGTTTCGAGTGAGCAGCCTGTGAACAGGATGGTCGCCAGAATAATAAGCAAAGCACCTAACCATTTTTTTACAACCATTGATTTTGATCTCCTTCTGAAAAATTAGCATCCTCCCCATCATAACATGTTCCTTTCGTAGACTCCTCTTTATATTCTTTTCTCGGACTTTTAGCCATCCCCAAAATAAAAGGCTGGAGCAGGGAATACCCCGCTCCAACCTTTATTATTCTTGCCTGCTTACGGCTCGATCCCCCAAACCAGTTGACCGTTGATATACCCGGTAACCTGTTCATGGTTTGCGAACTGAGTACTGGATGCCTTAAACGAGTAATCGTTAGCCTGGTTGTAATTGGACCAGTTGTTTTTGGAGAACCGTGCTTGAATTTCTGCGCTTTGTCCGGGATGAAGTGTTCCAGCAGAACTCGAAAAACCAACTTCCAAAACATAATCCGCTCCGGTAACTGGCGTTGCCAATTTAACGAATTTGCTGGTTACATTTGCACTCCCAATACTTGCCCAGTCAGACCAGAAGCTCTGTGCTTCTTCCCCGTCAATCGTATAATAATACCTTATTTTCACATCACTCAATTGAATCGCCGAATTACCGTTGTTGACTACTTTGAATTTAGGTGAGATTCCGTTGGTGGACTCACTTGTATTACCATTAAAGGCTTGGATCGTCAAGTCCCCAGAGGGTACTGAAACGCTGCTGTCCGCTACGTTTACTGTAAGAACAGCGTTATTTCCTCCGCTAAAATGAAAGGTTATCGCATGCTGACTTAGCGGCAGTGTGGAAAGATAAGATTTGCGCAAAACGATAGCCGTACTTGATGCCGTATAATCCTGGCCCGATACAAGTGTATAATTTCCATTCGTTATGCTCGTAAGCTGTTTTCCATTTAAGGTAAGGGACAAGGAAACATCCTGCGCTAGATTCGCTGCTTTATCAAATGTTGCATTCACGGGCGAAATTACAGCGTTTGCGCCTGGTGTTGAATCAACAATTTTAACTTTTAATACAGGATCTTGCCCTTGATTAAAATCAAAAACGATGGAATGGTCGCCAACTGGCAGTCCGGCTAAGAATTCTTTTTTCAGCAGCAACGTACTACCGCTTAACGTATAATCCTGATTTGCAGTCAATGTAGTTGTACCTACCCGGAGAGCGGCTAACGTATTACCGTTAAAATTCACGGTTATGGCTTTGTCGCTTGGATTGGGCGTGTTTTTGTCAAATTCAACGGTTGTAGGTGTGAGGGACGCATTTGTTGATGGATTGTTAACCTTCAAATTAGGCAGTTCATCCAGCGTAATCACATAATCGCTTTGATAAAGCGTTTTCAGAGTGGCCGGATAATTAAAGGCGGAACTCATGAGATGCTCTCCATACCATGGGCAGAAGTAAAGCCATCCCGATTTTTCCTCCGTCAGATTCTGTACACTTGGGACGGTGTCGTTCTCCGTCATGGCCACCATTTTTTTGCCGTTAGTTAAATCAACCAGCTGATAGAAGATCGAGGTAATAGCATCCTCATTCGGTACACCCGACAGACCGTCATTCCGGTTGTAGATCGTATTGTATTTATCATAACCGACAATATCTACCTGATCGTCACCAGGGTACCATGCAGGAGAGGTATTATACACGTAGCTGTTGTAAGTCCAAATCAAGTTGTGTAGTCCGTATGTCTCTGTAAGTTCAGTATAGAGCAGATCCCATAGTTGTTTGTACACATCCGCACCTGCGGAAGCCCACCAGAACCACGCGCCTTCCCCATTTAACCCACCGTTGCCCTCTGCCTCATGATATGGCCGGAAAAGAACCGGCACATTATTATCTTGCAGAATCAACAGCTGCTCCGCCAGATCCTCAATAGTACTCATTACGTATTGATATTCTTTCGTACCTGGAATCACCGCGTTGGCTGTATTAAAATTGGTTTCTGTTGGCTTGTAGGTGGCCTCCTTCCAATCCACATAATCCCCAAGCTGGTAGGTCGTGATATTTCGGGGCACATTGATATGCCATGATGCGGTCGCAATTCCATTCCGGTTATTCACCCAATCGATCATTCGATCCGTTGTACCGTCTTCCCATCCGTAGAGTGGATTATAGTTCATAAAATCAAATCCGCGGATAGCCGGATATTTCCCGGTTAAATTATGAATCCAATCAAACTCCAACTCCGTATTGCCATCATTCCCACCTCCGTAAATCTCCTGCTGACCGGCGATAATGTGATTGCCATAAACCTCGGTTAAATAATTCATTAGAAGTTGTGTTTCGGGTGTGGCTTGAGAATCGGTGAGGACAGGCTGAACCTCCAGCGGATCCAAATTGGCATAATCCATAGTGAAGGTGTCGAAATAAGCGAATCCCCAACCAGCCTTCAGCTGAATTGTGTTACTTCCCTGGTTCAGCTTGTGGTATCCAAAATTGAAATCAGACCATGTGGTTGTGTAAGGCAGCATATATGAGCCCTTGGTAACGCCATTAACGGATAAATATTGTAGTCTGCCGTCAGCGCTTAACTCCTGCATGTATCGGGTGGAGATCGCATACATGCCCGTTTCCGGGACAGTCACTGTGAAGGTTATCGTGCCGGAATTCTGCATCCAGACAAATCCACTCCCCGAAAATCCGGGCTTGGGTTGTCCGTAAATTTCTGTCGTCACTTGAAGATCGGAGGAAAGTAAAGCGTTTTCGCTTTCGATCGTAAAAAGTGGTGAGTCTGCATGAACGGGTACGGTCATCAATCCAAGAAGCAGAGTCAATGCCAGCATTAATACGCCTGTCTTTTTGAGCAAAATCTTCATTATCATCTTCCTTCCCATTTTAAAATATGATAAAGAATGATTCCTCTGTTCACTCATGATGGCGCTTTCATTGTAAACATAGCATATGTATCAATTTTTGCAAATATATGGACGGGAATTTTAGTGCTTTATCATGCAAATGAAGTTCATTTAGCAGCTATATTCCACTGCAGGTGTTTCATATCAACTCTATAAAAGTACTCGTAACAGAAAAAGATCTTGTAACGATAAAAAAGCCGCAAAATCGCGGCTTTCAAAATGTTAATCCTCTCATTTCCGGCAAATGTAATCCTCTTATTGGGCAGTATATCCTCCATCAACGATCAGGCTATTTCCTGTCATATAGGATGAATCGTCGCTAGCTAGGAACAGTACAGCTTTGGCCATTTCATCTGCTTGACCGAGCCGCTTCATTGGTGTTGCCGCGGAAAGAGCCTGCTTACTCTCTTCTGGAATAATCGGTGTATCAATGAAGCCTGGGCAAAGTGCGTTCACCCGAATGTTTTTCTCAGCATATTCGAGTGCGAGTGAACGAGTAAGATTCACGACGCCACCTTTTGCTGCATTGTAGGCAGCAGAACCAGGTGAACCAACCCATCCGTACATGGAAGCCGTGTTGACGATAGTCCCTCCGCCAATTTTGAGCATTTCTCGGATCGCTTCACGTGCGACCAAGAATACGCCGTCCAGATCTACATTCACCGTATTGCGCCACTCAGCATAGTCAAGCTCATGCGATGGATGAACACGCCCGATTCCTGCATTATTAAATACGATATCCACTTTACCGAAAACCTCTACGGTTTTTTTGAAAATCTCAGCAACCTCTTGTTCACTTGTGATGTTCGCTTTAATAAAAAGGGCGTCAGCTTTAAGCGCTTTCAGTTCTTGCTCAAACGCCTTACCTTTTTCTTCATTTAGGTCCACCAAGACCACTTTGGCTCCTTCTGAAACGAATAAACGTGCTGTCGCTGCGCCGATTCCGGATGCCCCTCCCGTAATAATTGCCACTTTGTCTTGAAGTTTGCCCATGATTAAATCCTCCAGTATACTATTTTGAATAGCACCTATTCACATATGTGCTATATGACGTTTACAAATATAATTGTATGCTTAAAATTGTAACAATCCAATCATTAAGATACGTTGATATGTCTACTACATAGACACTTGGTGAAACAATGTCTATTTTTATAGGAGTTTTTATGTATGAATGATGAACAAATTATGAAATCTCAACAGCGCAATCGAACCGAGGAGCATCTTAAAAGCGCTCTGATTCAGCTCATTAAGAAAAAAGGCTATCATGCCATCTCTGTCAAAGACATCGTTGATCAGGCGGGTTATAATCGCAGTACTTTTTACTTACACTACCAAGATTAATTTGTGCTCGCCGAAGACTTGTTGGATACGAAGCTCGAAGGTCTGAGACTCGCCGTAGGCAAGTCATACTCGCACGGTCAAAAGGTCTACACCAACAAGCTTAATTTGGAATCCTTTCAAATCGTTAATTATATCTATGAAAACCGAGACTTCTTCGAACTGATTCGATATGATGACACATTACCTGGTTTGCATACAGGTTTTCCTCAAACAATTCTGAAAATATATGAAGAGCAGTTTATCTTCGAGACGATCAACGATTCCCCTGTGAACATGGAGTATTTTAAGTACTACACGGCTTACGGCTTTTTTGGGATATTAAACAATTGGATATTAAGCGATTTTCGCGAATCACGTGATATGTTTATCAAAAACGTGATCGAACTGTCAAAAACACATATTCATTCTTTTCATTATGTGGGGATCAAGTTGGATTAAACAGTAGATTAGTTAAATTTAATTTAGAGACAAAGAAGGAGAATCTTGTCCTCCATTCTTTGTCTTTTTCCCTTTTACTTATAGAATATAATCAATAATATTTCCTTAATGTTCCATATTTAGAGAACTATCTTTTCGATAGTCTGCATGTGGAGGTCAGCTCCATTCACTCCAATGGTAAGAGTCATTCTCATCACTGTTTTACTGGAAAGGGGTCGCAGGTCCTCTTTTTACCCTCCCGTACCCGTAACACTCACTAAGATGCGGTCGATATCCGGCGCGTACCCCGTCGGCTGGGAAAATAGCAGCGTATTGGACCCCGCTTGCAGATGCACAGTCGTCTCCTGAGAGGCCACTGTTGTCCAGCCGCCGGAGCTTGGGAAGTTGAGCGTCGTACCCGCCGCTCCATTCGCACTTAATATGGCGGCTCGGGAAGCCTCGCCATTCAGATACTGGATGGTCAATTTGTAGTTGCCTGCGGACGGTGCAGTTACACCATTGAACTTCAGCGTGCCTCTACCGTTGCCTAGATATCCCACTTTTCCACCGCCTGAGCAAGTCGTGCAGTCCGCAATGACTGCAGAGCCCCCTAATGTGTTCCCTACTGCCTCTGCCTCATAGCTGTTAGCACCAGAAGTCGGAGGTGTAACCGGCGTCACGGGTGGATCAGTCAGTATTGTAGAAGTCGTAGCACTCGCAGAAACATGGAAACCGGACAGTGTCAGCCAGCCATCTCGATTTGCATCCTGACGGGTGTTCGCAAAGCGAAGGGTTTTGCCGCCGGAAAGTGGGTTGACAACTCGCATGACCAGCCTGTAATCCCCGGCTGGAAGGTTGTGATTCGCACTATACGAGAAGGAATAGTCCGTGGCTCCAGGCAAGATGCTTTTCAGATTCCACGATTCCGTGCCGAGTGACTTAACCCATGTATCAGCAGCATTCAGTACACCAAACTCAACCTTCCAATTGTAGTAAAAGGGGGCGACACCTTTATTCTGAAGTTTGACGTTGACTTGCAGTGAAGACGCCGATGAATCGCTCAACTGTACAGAGGAATTGTACAGCGTGTAGCCAAGCATTTTATGAGCTCGCAGCGCATTAAGCTTAGCCGTCTCATCCGGTAGAGAATTTTTGTACACACGATCGTACATTAGCCAAGAAGCGTGAGTCGTTTCGACTGAGGTCTGGAAGTCCTCACCGTTTTGGTTGGGCCAATGCTGCCAAAAACTCGCATCCTGCTGGAGCGGTGGATAGAGTTCGCCGCCAATCGGATGAGTCTTCCAGATGTTCTGCAGGCCGTTTTGCGTAATCAAATTCCAGAATCCCCAGTCATTTTCGAACAGCGTTTCGTACGAAAATGAATCATCATGGTAGCCAAAAGCGTTTTTCAAATCTGCTGTACTCGCCGAATAAGGGTACCTGGCCAGGACCTGGGTCTTCTGAAACGCACCCTTGAATGCGGAAAGCAGCCCGTCACGGTTACTCTGGTTCATCTCCCAATTTGTTGGATCGGTATTGTAGGGCCATGTATGCCACTCTCCCCAGAAGCCGTATAATCCTGTCGTCAAGAAGCCGATCCGCGGATCGCCATCGTAGCGGGCCCCAAGTGCGGCGACGAACTGGCGCAACGCCTGATTCAGATTAGCGTCGTTCCAATCGGGGGCCAAACTGTGCGTAGATGTATCGTGGTTGCCATTCTGGTCATAATCCCGGGTCATAAGCCCCCCGTTGATTAGAAATTGCGGAATACCACTCGTACGACCCGGATAGTCGACGTAGACGCGGAAAGCCGCTTGGTTACCCCGACTAGCGATGTCATTCAGATAGGCATCCAGCGGTGCCCAGTTGTACGTGTTCCAGTCCGTCATCAGGTCGCGAAGCGAAACGTAGAACCATTCCATACTGTGCGGGAAACTGTTGTTCGGATCAACACTTTCCGAAGGGAGCTTGGAGAAGGGTAAAAAGCCCTTCAGTGGATTTAGCTCCAGCCCCGCTTTGTTCGGATCATAGGTTTGGGCCTGCCACTCTCCGGACGCATAAGCATGTGTAGGCTTGAAGTTCATAAACACGATCGAGCCTAGTAGACAAAAGACGGCCATCATCAATCCTAGCCTTGCAAGTCTTGCATTCGACATTGCATCGTTCACTCCTATCCGTATGGGATTATCTATTAAAAAGGGCAATGTACTTACTCCCCAGCCATACTCACCCCCTCTCCAGCTCGGAATTCTACGCATTAGTGAGCACAAATCTCGTTTCTACTTGTTGCAAATAGCTAGTAAACGTGGTGGTACGCGCCCAGCCAATTTTCTCAGATTGCATGTACATGATCCAAAAGGTCATCGGGTCATCCCTTACTGGCACTAAAAGCGACACCCTCGATGAATCTCCGTTGGAAAATGAAAAACAGTATGAGCATCGGAACGACAGCCATGAACGCACCAGCCATCAATACAGGATAATCCGTACCGAACATGGAGACAAGTGTCGCGAGGCCTGCTGACAGCGTCAATTTTTCCGGTGAACTGTTGATGATTAGTGGCCACTGTAGTTCATTCCATGACCAGAGCAGTTGGATGATGACGACTGCAACCAGCGCTGACTTGACAAGCGGCAGCATGATATAGCGAAAGATTTGGAACGGATTGCACCCGTCGAGCACTGCTGCTTCCTCCAACTCTTTGGAGATGCCGAGGAAAAATTGACGCAGCAAAAATGTCGCAAATGGGCTGACGAGCGAGGTGATCCAAAGTGCAGTCGTCGTATTCACCAATCCAAGTTTGCTCATCATCAAATATTGCGGTGTATAGAACACCGGGTTGGGGATCATCATGACCGAAATGATCAGAAAAAAACACAGTCCTCTACCCGGAAAACGAATCCGTGCAAACGCAAAGGCCGCCATCGCGCTGAAGACGACAGGGAACAACGTCTTCATGAACGCAGCCATCAGCGTGTTCGCATAGTAATGCAGGAAGGCTGATTGCTTGAGGGCGTCCACATAACCTCTGAAGCTTGGCTCCGCAGGGAGTATGGTGATTGGAATCTGGGTCGCCTCCGTCGTCGTCTTGAGCGACGTAAGGATCATCCAGAGAAATGGAAGCACCATGACGGCTGCCCCAGCGATCAGAACCAAATGAATAATAAGGTTGTTTCTATGCTTCAAAGAGACAACTCTGCTCACTTTCGAACCTCCTCAATCGTAAATCACCCATTTTTTTTGCAGCATGAACTGGATACCCGTCAAAACCAGGTTGATCACTAGTAAGATGTTGACGATGGCAGCTCCATAGTTCTGATCGTAGTAGATAAACGAATTTTGGTAATACGCGTATACGAGAGAACGCACCGCGGGTAGTGCAACATTCGTTTTACCGATAATCAGATAGATACTGTCAAAAATTTGTGTAGCACCGATCACAAGTACGATCGATGTAAAAAATAATGTCGGTGTTAATAGCGGGAGCGTAATGGATCGAAACTTGCGAAAGCCGACAGCGCCATCAATCTCAGCAGCCTCATAAAGAATGCGTGGAATTCCTTGAAGCCCGGCTAAAATCAGCAGCATGTTAAAGCCGATCGCGCCCCAAACACCGACCATGACAAGAGCATACATGGCGAAGCGCTTGTCAGATATCCACGCAATGTGGGTGCCGAGTACGGAGTTTAGTAGTCCGTAATCCTGCGCAAAAATAATGACCCACACCATAGCAGCCGCGGCCGCCATCGTAACCTGCGGTAGAAAATAAATGACCCGGTAGACAGACTGGCCCTTGATCTTCGCGTTTAGCAGTACGGCAAAAAACGTGGAAAGTATAATCGTCGTAGGCACAAACAGCACGACATAAAGTATCGTATTACGTAGATTTTGCCAGAACTCCTCGTCCATAAATAATCTCTCGTAGTTGGCCCAACCAACCCAGTGGTTGACAAGGCCGAAGTTTTCGGACTTCAGGAAGCTCAGATAAATGGAATACACGGCTGGCCAACTCCAAAAAACGAGCGTTCCGATCAGCGTCGGAGCGATCATCATATAAGCCCATATATATCTGCTTTTCGAATGCATTGCCTTCACCTCATTTGTGCCATAGGTATTCCGTTAACCGGAATACCATCGACAATTTTGCCTGGCGTAGGGAGCTTACTTTGCGTCCTCAATCGCCTGATTCATCATTTCCGCCACTTTCTTGGCGCCTTCTTCGATTGATATCGCGCCGCCCCATGCCTGTGACATGATTTCTGCTTCTTTCGAGAACCAGACTGGGTATGATTTTGAGCCACTCGGGTACGGAGTCGCGTCCGCCGCCTGATCAATGAATACCTGCAGGTTCAAATCAGGATTGTTCTTCACCCATGCGTCTTGCGTGTTATTGAACGCCGGAATCGCCGCACCCATCTCGGCCGTGATCTCAGCGGCCTCCTTGGAGCCGAGGAATTTCAGGAACTGCCATGCTTCATCCTTGTGCTTCCCCTTAGTAGACATGACGTTGCCGATGCCATTAATGATATTGCCGCGTTTGACCTTGCCCTTCGGCAGAGGTGCCCAATCGTACTTTCCTTTGATAATTTCACTACTTGCCAAATTGCCGTTGTCCCAAGATCCGTCGAAAATCATCGCGAGCTTGCCGGACTTGAACATTTCGACCGAATCCGTGTCGGTCATCTGCTGGTGCGTCGGCGAAGCCTTATCAAGAATCATCTGATAACGAGCCTTTAGTGCCTCAATCGATGCCTGTTCGTCGTAACCGGATTTCGTCATATCGTCATTTAAAATGAAACCACCGTTCGCTAACATGTCGTTCCAGTAACCCGCTTGGGTGTCCAGCTTTGCACCAAAACCGTAAATGCCCTTGTCTGGCTGGCTGAGCTGTTTGGCAACTTCAGCAAGCTTGGCATAATCCCACGTGTCGTCCGGGTACGCAATGTTCGCCTGATCGAACAGCTCCTTGTTGTAGGCGAGTCCAATGGTATCGAAGTCCTTTGGAATACCGTAGTTTTGCCCATCCACCGTATAGATAGAGGTGAGGTTGGACGCGTAGTTGTCCAGATCGATTTCGCCCGCCTGCACCTTGTCCGTAATCGGCTCGAGGAACTGGCCTTCTGCGTACTTCATAAACTGACCACCATGCATCCAGAATACATCGGGCAGCATTCCTGCTGGTGCTGCGGCGGACATCTTCGTCCAATATTCGCCCCACGGAATAGCATCAACCTTCACCTCGATGTTCGGGTGCTGCTCTGTGAATGCATCAGCGATCGCCTCCATTGCCGGCTGCTGGTTTTTGTCCCAGATCGTATAAGAAATCGTAACCTTCTTCTGGGCACCACTGTCGGCAGCCCCGCCTCCGTCGTTAGAATTATTGCAGCCGGCCATCAACGAGACGAGCAGCAAGCTGGCGAGCCCTGCGGCCCATTTTTTTCTTATGTTCATCGTAATACTCCCCTCGACTTTTCTTGAAAAATGAAGATTGTCCCTTTACTTCAGCAGTCGTGTTCAAAAAGCTGGAGGACGGAAAAATTGCGCTTTTTTCCGCCAGTCGATCGTCGTGAGCTCTTGACGTTCTCATCATAAATCAGGGAAAATCCGGTTTAAATGCCCAAATTTTAAGATTCAAACCACATTTTTAAGATCCCCTTCCAAAGGGCAGAGGATCTCTGCATAATAAAAGCCGTATCAAAATTCAAACGATTGGGGCAAATATTCCACAAGATTTTGTCCGCAATTCCAAAGGAGAATTCTCCCATGAATAATATCTCAATCACCCGTCTGCCCGGTGAATACTGGTGGGGCGGTGTAATCAACGATGGCAGCTCGATGCCGTTTGGCCAGACTGCGTATACGAGGGATTTGCGCATGACAGACGACAATCAGGCCTCGCCTTTGCTGCTCTCCAATAAGGGCAGATATATTTGGAGCGAGGAGCCATTTGCTTTCCATGTGGACGAGAATGGGCTTTCCGTTTTTG
The DNA here is from genome assembly GCF_030487755.1 of Paenibacillus sp. 11B. NCBI lineage: Bacteria > Bacillati > Bacillota > Bacilli > Caryophanales > Paenibacillaceae > Paenibacillus > Paenibacillus sp. 11B. Next base: position 323,169 of record NZ_JAUKNS010000001.1, read on the forward strand.
ATATTGCTGGTGAGGTCGTCGTGGAGGAGGAGCTCAACACACTACAGGGTGCATACCGTCATGCTGCCGGCACACATTTCCCGCCGTCACAGCAGGTACCCGACGCCCTGGTATTCACAGCTCCGCAGTACTGTACCTGGGTCGAGATGTTCTATAACCCCACACAGGAGAAAATCATCCGTTATGCCGAATCCATTCTAGCGAACGGACTACCGCCCGGCGTCCTTATTATCGACGACAATTGGATGATGGATTATGGCATGTGGGACTTTGACAAGCACAGGTTCCCGAATCCCCGGGAGATGATCGATACGCTTCACGGCATGGGCTTCAAGGTGATGCTCTGGATGTGCCCATACGTGAGTCCGGACTGCACGATGTTTAAGGAATTGCGGGCGGCAGATCTGCTTCTAAAAGGTGTGGACAACGCACCATTAATCCGACATTGGTGGAATGGTTACAGCGCAGTTGTGGATTATACGAAAGAGGAAGGTGCAGCTTGGTTCAAGCGGCAGATGGATCGTCTGATCACGGATTACGGCGTTGATGGTTTTAAACTTGATGCTGGCGAGCCGATCTTGCCGGGCGGAACGTACACGACCCAGCCCGTTGCATGGACTCGTCCCCTGCGCCTGCTTGAGGACTGCGAAGCTTACGCCAACCTCGGAGTTGGCTACTCGCTGGTTGAACTGCGGATGTGTTGGAAGCTCGGTGGCCAGGGACTCATCCAGCGCCAGCGGGACAAGACACATACGTGGGACGCTACGGGGCTCAGCGGACTCATTCCGAACGCAATTGCTCAGGGACTGCTTGGCTATGCATTTAACTGCCCCGACATGATCGGCGGCGGTATGGACGGCGACATCAACTCCCCGGAGTTTCACTTTGACAGCGAGTTGTTCGTAAGGTATACCCAGTGTGCCGCATTGTTTCCTGTTATGCAGTTTTCCATGGCACCCTGGCGTGTGTTGAACGGTGAGGAGTTAACCTGGAGCCTTGACGCCGTAAGGCTAAGATCTGAGCTTGGCCCCGAACTGCTCGCCCTTGCTCGCCAAGCCGCTTCAGACGGCCTGCCTATACTGCGCAGCCTAGAGTTCGAATATCCCGACTGCGGCTATGAGCTCATAAATGATCAGTTTCTCCTCGGTCAGAATCTGCTCGTTGCGCCAGTCGTCGTTAAGGGGCTGACGTCCAGAACCGTAGTTTTCCCTGAGGGTCAATGGCAAGACGATGATGGAAACGTCATCCATGGGCCAATTGAATTGCAAGTTGATGCTCCCCTCTCACGTCTGCCCTGGTATCGCAAAATTCAATAGGAGGCATATCTCCAAGAAATATAAGATTTCCCTGATAGTTGCAGGCATCCGAGAACTGCTTGCTACACTCTTCGAACTCCAATTGACAAAGGAACAGTTATGCTCAGATAATAAAAAGATTGAAGATACGCCAACCGTAACAACCGAAAACTGACTGGGGGATCTAAGCATGTATGAGCTTTTAATCGTTGATGATCATGCTCATCTCGTGGACAGTCTCGAACGCACCATGCCGTGGGAAGCGCTCGGCATCGGCAAGGTTCACAAGGCTTTCTCTGGCGAAGAGGCACTTGAACATTGCAAGAGCTATCCCGTCGATATTATCATCACCGATATTCGAATGCCCGGAATCTCCGGCTTGGAGCTGATTGAGCATATAAAAAAATACGACAAACACTTCAAAAGCATTCTGCTATCCGGCTACAGTGAATGGGACTACGCGCAGGAGGCCATCAGACAGCAGGTGGATGGTTACCTGCTCAAACCGGTCGACCAAAGGGAGCTGGCCGACATGCTGCGCCAACTCACGGAAGTGCTCCGCCTTGAATGGGACGAACGTGGCAAGCAGGAGAAGGCCATGATCATGCTCAGCGAACATATGCCTTTGTTTCGAGAGAAGCTGCTCATTGATCTGCTTCAAGGAAGAAAGCTGCCTCCCAAGCTGCTCGAAGAAAAAATGGCCTATTACCGGTTGCCGTTCTGTCCGAGCGACGAAACTGCAATATGCCTCCTCCGCATTGAATCGTCTGCTGAGGAGTCGAACTGGATGGACCAGTCCCTGCTCTCCTCAGCCGTCGCAAATATCGCTGAGGAAACATTCTCCGAGTTATTCCATGTGTGGCATGGACGTGATGCGTACGAGCATGAAGTCTTCGTTCTCAAGGTGCGGGAAGAGTCATGGCTAGCGCGGGAGACGGAACCGGAGGTTCATCGACAGCGGTCCCTCGAACATTTGGCTGCCAGACTGCAGCAACACGTCAGACACTTTCTCAAAAGCAGCATCTCAATCGTCGTGAGCCACTGGCAGGTAATGGCTCACGGCCTGCGTGAGACTTACCAGGATTCACTGGCTATACTTACCCGCCATCTTGGCGGTGAGACGGACCTCTTAATCCGCCTGCAGGACGCCTTAGTGCCCGAAAAGCCCTACCGCGTCCATAGCCTTTACGAATCGCCCACGATGATCCAGTTGTTCGAAATTTACCAGTGGGAGGCGATCGCTGCCAAGTGGGACGCCATTTTCCTTGAGGTGACAAACAAGCGAATGGATTCACGGGAGACGCTGCTTGAGCTCTATTATCACGCGATGGGCGCCTTCAGTTTTTTTGCCCACAAAAACGGACTCAGCCTGCTTGAGATTCTCCCCCCGGAGCTGGACAAGGCCGCTGAAACCAACCGGTTCCGCCATATGCACCAGCTTCAGCATTGGATAATGTCCACGCTGGAGCAATTGCGGGAGATGACCAAAAGTGAATGGAACAACGAGCAAGTGGCGCTCATCCGTAAGGTCCAGCAATTCATCACCGCGCATCTCGCGGATGCCACGCTGCAGACGGCAGCGGACCACGTCGGTCTGCACCCCGCCTACCTGTCTGCTCTATTTAAAAGCAAGGCAAGCGAGAATATTAGCGAGTACTTGTACAAAGTGCGCATGCAGCGGGCGCGGGAAATACTTATGGAGCAGCCAGAGCTCAAGGTTAGCGACGTTGCGACGGCGATCGGCTACCATAAGCCGCAGTACTTCATCAAGTTGTTCAAAGAGCATTTTGGGCTGACACCGCAAGACTTCCGTCACCAATCCTCCTGACCGAACGGGGACACTTTAATGAAACTAACCATTTTCACAAAAATTGTGCTTGTCATCTTTCTACTGCTTGTCTCTACCCTGCTTCTGTACTACCTGACCAATCGCTCCAGCGTACGGCTAATCAAGCAGGAAATCCAACGCGTGAAGCTGAATGAGCTCACTTTCTTGGCCGGAGACATCGACAATAATCTGTCCAAAGTATCGTCCTTTAGCGATTTTCTCGTACTCGACAAAGATGTTCGACTGCTTGCGACTCCTTCCTTTTTGGAAGGAGATTTTGAACTGAACAAGTTGAAGCTGCGGGTGTCGGACAAGTTGAACCTGTTGCATGCCCTGAACAACTGGAACGCCGAATTTATGGTGATTTACGATGAGGACAGCTCAGCTTTCTCTTCAACATCCTCTTCGTCGAAGCTAAGCGAACTGTACCTGGAGACACACTTCCGCCCGTTCTGGCAGTATGAGCAGACGGGCGACGGTGGGTATTTGACGTATTATTTGGCGCATCCGTACACTTTCCGGTTTGATCCGGAGGAAGTGTCTTATGTCGTCAGGGCCAAGATCGATACCAAAAATGTACTTGCTTACTTGGACCGTGCCAAGGGAACAAACGACAACAGCGCAATTTTGTTGTCTGCAGCTGGGGATGTGCTGGCAAGCGACACAGAAAAGCTTCCTTTCATCCATGAATTGACACGGCGGCTTGAGATTGGCCAAGAGATGAGTGGTAACCGACTTATTAAACTGGACGGTGAGCAATACCTCGTTAATTTCTCTGTTCTGAGTAACTTCAAAGATTGGTACATCGTGGATTATACCCCGATCAGTGAGGTGCTCAATCCGATCTATGCCAACCAGCGTCTCTACTATTTCTCCAGTGTTTTCCTTCTTCTGTTCAGCATTCTGCTCGCCCTGTTGTTGTACCGGGACGTGCAGATCCCGATACGAAAACTGCTCTGGGGCGTCAGGAAAATCACATCCGGTCAATATTCCATCACACTTCGCCAGGAGAGTAATGACGAATTCATGTATTTGTTTGACCGCTTCAACGAGATGTCCAAAGAAATCAAAGAGTTAATTGAAAGGGTTTACATGGAACAGATTCGCTCGAAGGAGGCAAAACTGCGACAGCTCCACTCCCAGATCCAGCCGCACTTCCTGTACAACTCGCTTGCGTTTATTAAAAGTATGACCGAACTTGACGAGAAGCAGGCCGTCATTGACATGTCCATAAGCTTAAGTCGTTATTTCCGGCAAACGATCAAGTTCGAGAACACGTATACAACGGTGCGGGACGAGCTTGAGCTTGTCCGGTTATACCTCACGATCCAGAGTCTTCAGATGGACCGCTTCGTTTTCACTATTGACGTCGAGGAGCATCTTCTCGATTTACAGGTACCGCGGCTTCTGCTGCAACCGCTCGCGGAAAATGCCATTCTGCATGGCATTGAGTCGCTTCGCACGGTCGGAGACATCCAGATTACAGGTCATTCCGACGGAGAATACTGTGAGCTGATTGTGGCGGATAACGGCTGTGGTGTCGAGCCTGGTCGCATCGACACGCTCCGTAATGCAATCTACTATGACGCGGACGCCAATACTGCGTGGGCGCTTCACAATGTATATGAGCGGATGAGAGCGGTGCTCGGCTCAGAGGCCGATATGGAGCTGGCTAATGGAGAATTGGGCGGACTTCAGGTGACATTGCGCTGGAAAGTTGTCCGTGAACAGGAGGTTACCGAGATATGTTAATCTGGAAATGGTTGAAGCAGACAGGGCTGTTTGGCCTCGCGATGATCTTGTTCCTCGTCGTCATGATTTTTTCGTTCATCTTTTGGGAAGATCCAACAGTACCCTCCCAACTTCAGGAAAAAAAGAACACGCCTACAGGGCCTGCCCCTTCATTCATCGGTGGGAAATATGAGTCTCCGGTGGTCTTGACGACCGTTGGGCATCTCTACCCGGACATCGATTTCAAAAACGGTGAAGATCTTCAGAACAACGTACTGAGCCGATTGTTTGAGGACAAGCTTGGCATCAAGGTCAATTACCTCTGGACGACGACGGGTGATGAGGACGTCTACATCAATAAACTGAACACCTTGATCGCGACCGGTCAGTCACTTCCCGACATCGTCACATTCAAGGGTGGACAAAATATGTATCCGCTGCTGCGCTCCGGTGCTTTCCGCGACGTAGGACAGCTGTTCGAGCAGTATGCCTCACCCAAGTGGAAAGCAGCCATGGCACAGGCGCCCGAGTCGTGGGACCGGTATATGATCAACGGCAAAAAAATGGCAATACCGATCCTCGACGGCAACATGAACTCGAACGAGGTATTGTACATCCGTCAGGATTGGCTCGATAAACTTGGTTTGTCGGCCCCCTCCACCATTGATGAGATGGAGAATGTCATGGATGCATTCGTTCATCTTGACCCGGACGGCAATGGTAAAGACGACACTTATGGGCTTAGCATCAGCCTCAAAAATTCGTTTTTCACCTGGATGTCGGATGCGGGCTTCGTGTTTGGTGCTTACGGGGAGATGCCAGACATTTGGAGCACAGACGATAATGGAATTCTGTCTTACGGATCGGTCCAGCCAAGTATTCGGCAGGGTCTAACGACGTTGAAGCGCTGGATGGAGCGAGGCTACGTGCCAAAGGATGCTGAGATTCTCGATGAGGTTCAAGCGACGGAATCATGGAAGCTGGGCAAGGCAGGTATGATTGTGGCGCCGCTGTGGGCCGCAGGATGGCCGCTAGGGGATGTGACTGCGAACGTGCCGGATGCCCGGTTCGAGGCATACCCGATCCCCGTCGGGCCAAGCGGCTTATCCGGTACGCGCGGCACGCCGCCGGAGTATGGTGCAATTGCCATCAACGCAGAAATGGCGAATCCTGAAATTTTTTTCAATTATATGAACTTTGTTTATGACAACTTCGTCGATCCTCCCTCTGGCTCGCCCTATCGTTGGGGTATCGCTGAAGGCTACGACTACGGCTATGAAGAGGGCAAGGTGACATTCCTGGAAAGCCAGGTTCCAGGCGGATTTGCGGACCCCCAAAAGTATCTCCTTAGCCTGTCGCTCCCCTTGGTCCCTAACTTGCTCAGTCAATCCATTGCTCGCATCAACAGCGGTGCATCCAATCAGACGTCATATGACATCAAAAACAAGCTACTGCGTACACCACAGGAGCTGAAGGGTTGGCAAATCGTCGAGAGCAATCCTTCTGTCTACAAGACAGACGCCTTCACCGGAGCGCCGACGCCGACGATGGAAAAAATCGGCGACGCCCTTGACGAGTTACTGCATGATGCGATGCTCAAAATCGTGTACGGACAGGAGCCCCTGTCAAGCTTCGATCTCGTCGTCTCTAGATGGCATGAGCTGGGCGGTGATAAGATAACTGAAGAGGTGAACGAATGGTACACATCGCTGGGGAAAAATTAATCAATAATAGTTGTTTTCTGTGGGTTATTTAAAAATTAAAAACATGGCGCACAATGTTGAATTGTACGCCATGTTTATGAGATATTAATTCAATTCAGATATGATTGGATAGATTGGACCTCTCAGATTGAAATTGTAGTTCAGGTCTACAATCCCTACTGTTTCACTGCTATCAAATAAATCTAACATGAAGCCAGCCATTTCCTTGGCGGTGTGGTATTTAGACATGTTTGCTTTGTAATCAAATTCTTCTGTATCTAAAGATTTCTTCACGAATTCCGTTTCCGTTATAGCTGGAGCCAGGACCTTTGCTTTAAGTTTTGCACCTTTGATTTCAAGCTCTTTAGCCAGCCCTTCTGTAAAGGCACTCACGTAATATTTCGATGCCGAATAAGCAACGCTTCCAACAGCAATGGCATATCCGAGTGCGGATGCAACGTTAATTAACTGAGTTCCTTCTACGTCTGCATAGTCTCGCACATATAGTGTAGAAAGGATGGTCAAGGATTCAATGTTCACACGCAGCATCGTTTCAACTTTTTCCAGATTCTGTTCTGCTACAAAAGAACCTTCCCCCAGCCCGGCATTGTTAATCCAAGTCTCAATTTGGTATTCCTTAAGCGTGTTATACAGTGTGTATGCTTGACTTGTATCCGATAGATCACTTGTATGAACAATAACATTTACAGACGGATCATTACTTTGAATTGTTGATTTGAGTTCTTCTAATTTGTCCAATCTTCTAGCGACCAAGATTAAGTTTTTGCCTCGTGCCGCAAACGCCAATGCTGTCTCATATCCAATCCCTGAACTTGCACCTGTAATAACTGTATAGTTCATCCTGTTTTCTCCTTCTCAACATGTATTTTAGTTAGATAAGCTTTCAAAATTAATTTAGAACGATCGTTCTTAATAGTGCAAAAAAAACAGTTAGATCTAACTTGCTATTTAGAATAGCATTTTTAGAACGAACAGTAAAGAATTATTTTCTGCTTCATATTTCATGTTGTTGGAACGGGAACTTTGAGTTTTTCCAGACATGCGATACAAGTTCTCCATAAGGTTAAGAGGACAAGAACCTGTATCACTAAAACAAAGCCACCTTCATGAAGGCAATTCCTTTGCTTGTCATGCTGTAAACCTCTATTAGTCTAAGACGGATAATGTCATATCCATAATATTTTTTAATTTTTGCTGATCCGTAGTGGTCTTAACCAACGTACGTATCCCCACCCATGCATTCATTAAATAGTGAGAAATAACTACAGGGTCAAGGTTAGCGTTGATTTCACCCGTTTGTTGGCCTTCCCGTACAAGGTTTCTTAAGAATTCCTCTGTTCGCAAATTACTCTCATTAACCAAAGATGCAACTTCAGGGTCCAACACGCCCAGTTCCACCCCTGAGTTTACAAGAAAACATCCTAAAGGTTGTCCTTCATTTCTTATTGTCGACTCAAACAAAGCCCGAATGATCTCTTTAACTGGTTTATGTGTATCAATCAAAAAGCTCATTTTGTTGGTCTGCTTTGCTTCATATCGTTCAAGAGCTTTCATAAATAGAGCATGCTTATCCCCAAACGTATCATAGATGCTTCTTCGGTGGATGCCCATAAACTCAACCAAATCCTGCATTGAAGTTTTCTCATATCCTTGTGTCCAGAACAAATGTATGGCTTTATCTAATACTTCATTTACTTCAAATTCTTTGGATCTTGCCATTGTCATCACCTCGAATACACATTATACATTGAAGCCAACAATCGGCAAACTGGAAATGAAAAAGGGATAGATTACAGGTAAGGCATGAATCAAGAGGGATTTATTGAATTGCAACATCATCCATCGCTCGAACAGCTCGTTCGAATGCTTTAATTCTTCTTTTTAAAAGCGTCTTTTGAGGGCTTCCCGCTTTTGACTTACCATACATTTTCTCAAGGGATGGGAATAAACCAGTCAAAACATCGCGAGCTTCTGCTATCTCTTCCTTTGTATACTGATGAGGTGTTTGGTTCCAAGTCGTTTCCAGCATCGCTAAGCCGATGTATAAAGCGTTGAGACGTTTCTTTAACAGAGTCGTGTTATTACCTTTCTGGGTCAAATTAGTCAAGGCGTTTTCCGATTTACGAATTGTCGATTGGAAGGCTTGGATGGATTCCAATTTTTCTTCATCTGATACATTTTCCATGTGGTGCTGTCACTCCTTTTCTCATGCATACAACTAATTTACATGCCCAACGAGATGTGATCAATATTATAATGGGCCAAAACTACCACAGGTTTCAATGGATAACTATCGTTCCCACCATACCGGACGAATAAAAAGAAATCCCGCCCTAGACATTTTCGTCCAAAACGGGATGCATATCATCATTTACTTGTTTGCGTTTTCCTTGGTCATCAGCTTCAATTCAGCCGGGATTGATTTCTCTACCTGCTTGCCGTCCAGCACATCCAGAGCAGCTTGTACCGCGAGCTGGCCAATCAGTACCGGCTGCTGAGCGACGGTGGCCGTCAGCTTTCCGTCCTGAATGGATTTGATCGCATCATCGTTGCCATCAAATCCAATTACGGGAATGTCTTTACCAGAGCTTTGGATTGCTTCGATCGCGCCCAGTGCCATTTCATCGTTATGGGCAAATACCGCTTGCACGTCAGGGTTGCCCTGCAGCAAGTTCTCCATTACATTCAAGCCTTTAGAACGATCGAAATCGGCAGACTGCTTGGCAACTACATTAAGTTTTTGATCGGCAACCTCATGGAAACCTTTCCCCCGCTCTCTTGTTGCGGAAGCTCCAGGTACACCCTCAAGTTCGATTACTTTCGCTCCCTCGCCAAGGTGTTCTACGAAATATTCCGCTGCCATTTGTCCACCCTTAACGTTATCAGACGCCACCAAAGCAGCCACGTCGCCTTTGTCTGCTGAACGGTCCAGTGTAATCACGGGAATGCCCACGCTATTGGCAGACTGAACAGCCGTAGAGATTGCCGCGGAATCCGCCGGGTTAATCAGTAGGGCATCCACACCTTGTTGAATCAGGTCGTCCACATCATTCGTTTGTTTGGCCGAATCATTTTGCGCGTCAACCACGATGACCTGAATTCCTTGTTTTTTGGCTTCAGCAACTACTCCGTCTTTGAGAGAAACAAAGAAGGGATTATTCAACGTGGAAACCGACAGGCCGATTTTCTTCTGTCCATTGCTTCCGGCAGAGTCGGGCTTGGCCCAGCCTGGAGGCTCCAGAGAGCATCCAGCCAGAACGATCATCATTACGCTTACAAGCAATATGGTTAGTTTTTTCATGTTCGCTTCTCTCCTTAAGCCGTTTTCTTGCGGTCCAACAGGACAGCGATGGCAATAACGACGCCTTTTACAACCATTTGATAAAATGAGTTCACTCCGAGCAGGTTCAAACCATTGTTCAACACGCCAATGATCAGGACCCCGATTAATGTACCAACGATCCGTCCTCTACCACCTGATAGGCTTGTTCCGCCCAGAACTACAGCAGCAATGGCGTCCAGCTCATATGAAGTACCTGCTGTTGGCTGCGCGGAATTCAGACGGGAGGTCAGGATTGCGCCTGCCAGCGCTGACAGCATACCTACCAGGGAGTAAATCATGATTTTTACACGGTGAACTTTAATACCTGAGATAATGGATGCTTTCTCATTGCCACCAAGCGCGTACGTTTTACGACCGAAGGACGTTTTGTGCAGTATCGTCCACAGAATTACAAAGGTAATCAGCATTGTGATCGCTGGCACCGGGATACCAAGCATATAACCACGACCGAACAGTTGGAACAGCAGGCTGTCGCCCAACCCTGTAATTGGGTTACCATTCGTATACACCAGCGTCAATCCCCGGAACACCGTCATCGTTGCCAATGTAGCAATAAACGGAGCCATCTTGCCCTTCGTAATCATCAATCCGTTCACCATACCCATAACACCGCCGAGCGCAACCCCGATAATGATCGACAGAATCGGATCCAGGCCGGACAGCATCATATTGGCTACAAAGGCGCTGGATAGAGCCAGTATAGAGCCCACCGACAAGTCGATGCCCCCAGTCAGAATGACAAATGTCATACCAAAAGCAATCAGCGCGTTAATTGAAACCTGACGCAATAAATTCAGAATGTTAAGCGGTTCCAAAAAGCTTGGATTTAATACCGATACGATGATAATCAGAATGATCAGCCCGAGCAGCGGACCTAATTTCTGTGTCAGATTCGTCAAGCGGAAGCCGCTTTTGGCGGGTTGGTTTTCCTGCAAAGTTGTCATGTCATTGTCCCCCTGTAGCCATTGTCATAATGTTTTCCTGTGTTGCCTCTTCTTTTGCCAGTTCACCGCTAATGCGTCCCTCATGCACAACCGCGATTCGATCACTCATGCCGAGCACTTCAGGCAGCTCGGAAGATACCATAATGATTGCAACTCCGCGGTCCGTCAGCTCGTTCATCAACTGATAGATCTCCCGTTTGGCTCCAACATCCACGCCGCGTGTCGGCTCATCCAGGATAAGCACACTCGGGCCAATGCCGACCCATTTGGCGATTACTACTTTCTGTTGGTTGCCCCCTGACAGGTTTCGTACCGCCGTTTCGGATGATTGCGTCTTGATTTGCAAACGTTTGATGAGCGTATCGACGAATTCCTGTTCTTTCTGCGTCGAAATGAACCCTTTACTTGAGAAGCTGAACAGATTCGGTAATGCCATGTTCTCACGAATGGAGAAATCCAATACCAAGCCTTCATCCTTCCGGTCTTCGGTAATGAATCCAATTCCATGTTTAACCGCATCGGCAGGTTTCCGAATGTGAACCTTTTTGCCTCGAATCATAATTTCGCCACCGTCCAAGGGTTCCAAACCGAAGATGGCCCGCATGATCTCTGTACGTCCAGAACCCATCAACCCGGAGAACCCGAGGATTTCGCCTGCTCTCACCGTAAAGCTAATATTCTGGAACAACCCTTTGCTGCTGGCGTCCCGTACCTCCAGAACTACTTCACCATACGAAGGATTTCTTGCCGGATATCGCTCCGTAAGCTCCCGTCCAACCATTTTCCGCACCACTTCATCAAAACTCGTCTGCGGGATCGACTTCGTATCTACCGTTTTGCCGTCACGCATGATCGTAATGCGATCACAAATCGTGAAAATTTCCTCCATCCGGTGCGAGATATATACGATGGAAACACCATTTTTCTTAAGCGAAGTGATTACGCCGAACAATTTCTGTATCTCCCGCTCCGTAAGCGCTGCTGTCGGCTCATCCATAATGATGACTTTGGCGTCGGTCATCAGTGCTTTGGCGATTTCAATCATTTGCTGCTGACCGACAGAGCATTCCCCAGCAGGACGATCCAGTGGAATTTGTACGGATAGCTTGGCAAACTGCTCAGCGGCAAACGCTTTCATTTGTTTTGTGTTCAGCAACCCAAATGACGAGGTTATTTCCTTGCCTATAAAGAGATTATCAAGCACTGTCATTTCCGGCCAGACGTTCAATTCCTGGTGGATAAACGCAAGCCCCATCTTTTCAGCTTCCTTCGGATTGGCAAAATAGGTTTCTTTGCCGTCAATGGAGATGGTTCCCTGATCCCGTCCATGAAGACCGATCAAAATGTTCATAAGTGTGGATTTGCCGGCCCCGTTCTCACCCATCAGGGCATGAACCTCGCCTTCCTTCAGTTCGAAATCCACCCCGCTCAGTACTTGGTTGGTGCCAAAGGCTTTATATATGTCTTGCATCTGAATATGCATGATGCCGTCCCCCTTTTAACCGAAAATGACGCCCGATTGTAAAATGCAATTAGCATATGGCGTAGCTTCGCCCGTACGAATGACCACTTTGGCATTCCGGGTTAATGCCTTGAATTGTTCATGACTGATGGAAGCGTCAACGGCTTCATCGCCAAATTTCTCGGTAATAAATTGTAAAGCCTCTGGATTCCCTGCCTTGATCTCTGCTGCCAAAATTACTCTCTCGACAACCATATCGTCCGCAATAAGCTCCACAACCTCTTGAAAACTCGGTGTCCCCAGTTTCAGGGACAAATCGATTTTGAGTACTCCTTCCGGAACTGGAAGGCCAGCATCCGCGATGACAATCGTGTCCGTATGCCCCAGATCGGACAGCACCTTGGAGATATGACTGTTCAATATTCCCTGCTTCTTCATTTCAGACTTTCCTCCACTTCACTCCGCATCGGCATGCCGCCTTGCGCCCCGAACTTGGTCACCGATAGCGAAGCAGCCCGGTTGGCGAATCGAATACTGTCTTGCAGCGGTTTACCTTCTGCCAAAGCGACAGCGAATGCGGCGTTAAATGTATCCCCCGCTCCTGTTGTATCTACGGGTTCCACCTTGTAAGTAGGTACAACGATTTCCCGTTCCCCGTCAAAGTAACGAACTCCGTTGCTGCCCTCTGTAATAAACAACTTGTTTGGATATTTGCGCAGCGCCTCTGCCGGAGTCATGCCCTGAAACAATATCTCCGCCTCATGCTCGTTCGGCGTGATATAAGCAGCTTTGTCGATGACCTCATCTGGCACTGTTCTGGCCGGAGCCGGATTCAACAACAGAGGGGTTCCGCTTTGAGCACAAATCTCGCTGACACGAACTACCGTTTCCTCCGGAATCTCTTGCTGAATTAGCACGATATCGGCACGTTGGATCACTTCTGCCGCTTCATCAATATAAGCTGGTGTAACTTCGCGATTTGCCGCTTCTACGACCACGATACTATTATCACCTTCTGCCAGCACGATATGAGCCGTACCGCTTTCCATATGTGTAACCGGTTTCACATTCTGCGTATTTACGTCGTTTGCTTTGAAGTTATTTAAAATGTCCGTACCGAAAGCATCATCGCCTACCCGGCCGATCATCGTAACTTCGGCCCCCAGCCTTGCCGCAGCGACTGCCTGATTTGCTCCTTTGCCCCCCGGCACTGTTTTGAAGCTATCGCCAAGGACGGTTTCACCCGCCCCCGGCCGTCTTGATGAAGTGACAACCAGATCCATGGAGCTGCTGCCAATTACGCATATTTTAGCCATCTGAATTCACCTTTCTTGTTGTGCCCCGTTTAATGAAACTGACCGGCAGCTGTATGTGTTTATTTTCGATTGGAGCTTGTTCCACAAGTTTGATAAGCAAACCGGCGGCTTCCCTTCCCATCTCGTATGCCGGTTGGTGAATGGTCGACAACGCGGGAGATAGCAGGCTGCTCATCGGGATATCGTCGAAGCCGATAATCTGCATATCCTCCGGAACTTTTTTTCCGATTCGCAATGCCTCATGTAGCACCGCCATAGCAGCGATGTCATTACTGGCAATCACTCCATCCGTATCACCATACTTGCTAAAAAGTTCATCCGCCCATAACCCAACATCGTTAATGGAAAAGGATGTCGTTTGGATGACGCGGTAATCCAGACCGGCCTCACGTATGCTCTCAATTGCGCCTTCAAAACGATCCTGCGCAGGTTTGATATGTGTCGGTCCCTGCATAACCGTGATTCGGCGGCTTCCACGCTTGATGATCTCTCGCGCAGCCAGGCGTCCGCCCTCTCTGCCGTCCGCATATACGGAGGGACTGTCCAGCGGCGTCCTGTCCAGAAACACCACGGGGATCTTCAAGTTTTCATATATTGAAGAATGAGGGTAATTCGTTGAAGAGATTACGCCCACCACATTATTCTGGATAAAAGTCTGGATGTAATCCTTTTCTTTCTGTTCGTCCTCATCACTATTTCCAAAAATCAGTCTGAACTCCTGCTCCTGCATCCGGTCCTCTACACCGCGGGCAAGCTGCGGAAAGTAAGGGTTTGCAATATCCGGTAGCAGCAGGCCAATCAGTTTGGACTTGCGTTTGTATAAAGAGCGGGCCACTTCATTGGGAGAGAAGTTAAGCTGCTTAACCGCTTCCTCCACTTTCTTGCGAGTGTCCGCATGAACATAACCTCTTTCATTAATGACCCTTGATACAGTGGCTACCGAAACGCCAGCCAAATTAGCTACATCTTTAATGGTTGTCATGAACGTTCACTCCTATGTGTAACCGGTTACAGATATGAAAATATCATATTTTTTTAAGTTTGACAATGCTTTTATTACTGGAAATTTATCCAAGTAGCCAGAAAAAGCCGGGAATTAAGCTTCATCATCAAGATATATCATCTTTCTAAATGGGTCTATGTATACAAAAGCAAATCAAATCGTCTTCATTCGTTGGTTCTCAGAATCATGGACTAAAATCATCTGCTTCACGGAGATACTGCGATATCTTGGGGGTGAATTCACTCCCTTACAGAAGTTGCTGACCTGGAATAAGCAAACGAATTGTAGGGGATTCTCCTTTTATAGGGATCAATGATTTCGGAATTCGAAAATTTGAATATTCTTCATGATCGGCTTGCCTTAAATTCGACCTATCCATTAGAGTAGTTATTGGAGGTGTACATCATTGAAATTTAACGAGTTTGTTAAAGGCGAGTCTTATAGAACAGATTCTATCCAATTGTCAAAGAAGGATATTATTGATTTTGCGAAAATTTATGATCCACAATATATGCATGTAGACGAAGCAAAAGCCAAAGAAGGCCGTTTCGGCAGCCTCATTGCTTCAGGTATGCAGACGATGAGCACGTCCTTCAAGCTTTGGGTGGAACTAGGGGTATATGGAGAAGATATTGTTGCAGGAACGGGCATGAATGATATAAAGTTCATTAAACCTGTGTTCCCAGATGATGAAATTCACGTTCTGGCAGAAGTAATTGATTTGGCTCCAAAAAGGAATTATGGTGGTATCGTTACCATATTGCTCACTACTTTTAATCAACATAATGAAAAGGTTTTTCAGGCAGAATTAAGTGCTCTGATTAGTAATTGAATTTGTACCATGCGGTTTCGTTATGGATTTAGAAAATAAAAACGACCGCACATCAGGTCTGATGAACGGTCGTTTACTATACCATTTTAGTCCATGTACCATTACAAAATTTCGATGTATCCTTCTGTTCCATGCACCCGAATTTGCTGCCCATCTTTTATGCGCTGGGTCGCTTTCTCCACTCCGACAATGGCTGGCAGCCCATATTCACGTGCAATCACAGCTCCATGGGTCATCACTCCACCCACTTCAGTGACCAGACCTTTAATAGATACAAATAAGGGTGTCCAGCTGGGATCCGTATAGGGGGTGATGAGTATATCTCCATCTTCCAGATCTGCATTTTCAATATTGAAGATGACGCGTGCTCGTCCCTCTACGACCCCGGCAGAAACAGGCAGACCTACAATAGCATCGACAGGCAGATTTTCATGTTGGTACTGACCTGAGATGATTTCGCCATCAGACGTGAGCACACGAGGTGGAGTTAGTTTTTCATAGTATTTGTAATCGTCTCTCCGCTGGCTGATGATCTTTTCATCCAATTTATTAGTTCGTACGACCTCACGAAGTTCTTCAAAATTGAGATAGAATATATCCTCTTTTTCAATAATAACGCCCGCTTGTACAAGTCGTTCGGCTTCTTTTACTAAAGCCTGTTTGTATACGAAGTAGCGATTAATCATGCCATATTTGGGATATTCCCGATAACCGATGAAGTTGCGAACCAGGTTGATCATTCGTTTCGTTTCCCGGGCTTTGTGTTCACCGTCAGGCAATAGCTTCAATCGATCCAATACTTCTTGTTCTTTCTGCAACGCTTCCTGTCGCCCTTGCTCAAATTTCCGTTTGCTTGCATTAGGTTCAAAGTTCTTGATATTACCCAGAATCATTGGCACAAGCGTAATGGGTTTTTCACTCCAACGGGTTCTGGTAAGATCAATCTCTCCGGCACATCGCATTCCGTATTTGTCCAGATATTCCTGTATGGCGTCTCGGGTTTCCTGTCCGCCCTCCACCTTAACCAGCTCATCGATAAAGTTATCCTCTTTCACATGCTGCAAATAAGCAATGACTTCCGGATACGGACGAATCTCATCTGCAACATCGAGTAACGCCAGACCCATTTCCGAAGTGATATTGTTAGGTACAGATTGAGAGAGCTTATCTGCCGCATTTTTCTCACCTAACCACTCTTTTATGTTTTCATTGATCCATGCTGAAGCCTTCATGGCAGTCATGAACACATTTGAACTTCGTGGGTCAGATAGAAATCTCTTCAATTCTTTGAGATCTTCAAGGATAAAATCAAACAATTCCAATCCAGATTTGTTTTGGATGCTACGTTTTAGCTCATCTATTGAGGCTTGATTGCTCTTAATCAAATCAGAGACAATCGTTGAATCATTTTCAATATCTGCTTGGAAAGCCTCTGACGTGCTCGGTTTATTGTCAGTACGAGGACTTGATGCTGACTCATCAGCAGGTAACAATTTTATGAAATTCTCTCGCTTGAGTATGGTTGTAAGTGCGTCCTTAAGGAGCGGATCGGATTGTCCCATGGTATTTACGAAGTTTTCTCTCATGACAGGCGAAGCCAGCCTAGGCGTAATATCAACAAACAATCTTCCACCAGCTATACGCATGGGTGCCGGAGTCGTTAATAGAAAGAAAGATAAGCCCAGGGGTTTCATGGGATCAGTCATCATTTGTTGATGCCCAACAGATAGGTACACATGATTTTCCTGGTCACTCGCTTCAGGGATCGGGTACAAAGTAGTGATTGGACGACTCTGAACAATGTAAAACGTATCATCCGCCAAACACCATTCGATATCCTGCGGAAAACCAAAATGTGCTTCAATCTGTCTTCCCATGCTTGCCAGTTCTAAAATCTGTTGTTCAGTAAGTGTTTGCGTCTGCTGCAGAACGGGATCAACCTGATGTGTATACGTCCCACCATCTTTCCGTCCATAGATCGCCAACGTTTTGGTAGCTATCCTCTTATCGACAATTTCACCATCCCGTACTTTATAACAATCGGCAGATACCAGGCCGGATACCAGCGCCTCACCCAGTCCAAAACTGGCGTCAATGGATAGCACTTTCCGGTTGGACGTAACCGGATCAGCTGTAAATAAAATTCCTGAGGCCGTTGGGAAAACCATCTTTTGAATGATAACGGATAACTGCACCTGACCATGATCAAATCCATGCTGCATACGATAAATTACCGCACGATCTGTAAACAGGGAAGCCCAGCATTTGCTAATATGCTGCATAATTGCTTCTTTGCCGATGATATTTAAGTACGTGTCTTGTTGACCAGCAAAAGAGGCATGTGGTAAATCTTCAGCGGTCGCACTGGAACGCACTGCATACGCATGTCCTTCTCCAAACTTGGAGAGATAGTGAGCAACTTCTTTTTCAACATCGGCAGGAATGTCTACTCCCATAATAAGTTCCCTGATCTTTCTGCTGATTTCACCTATTTGCTCTCGTTCATCACCTTTCATCAAGGTTAATTGATCCAGCAAAGAATGATACGTTTCGTTTTGTTCAATGGCTTGTTGATATCCAACGGTTGTCACACAAAATCCTTCGGGGACCAGTACGCCTTCAATCTTTGATAACTTCGCTAGATTTAACCCTTTTCCGCCAACGAGTGCAAGCTGCAATTTTTCCATTTCCTGAAATCCGATAACCAAAGAACTCATTCGTATCTCCCCTAACCAATAAATTGAGAAAAAAACATTTGACAAAGAGTTTACCGCCATGATAAGATTTAAATATAAGATACGATACTTATGTATTATACATCAAAATAAATGTAATCTGATTATATCATTGTGTTTGTTTATATACAATATCGAAGAACCTGGGATAATTATCCAGGTTCTTTTTTGATTTCAAATAATATTAATCCTATAGCAACACGGCTCTCCTCAACCAGATTACTGTCGTGCAGCATGTTATGTATCACAGATGTAGAAGCCAACGAAAAAAGCAGCCTGTCCTCGAATGAGGTAGGCTGCTTTTTCTGTAAGGGCATTTTCCCAGGGCGGGTAAACATTTCAGCAGGGCAATAAAATCTCAATTTTGGTACCTTGCCACACTTTGGACTGTACATGAATTTCTCCGCCGTGCGCTTCCACGATCGTTTTGGCGATGCTCATCCCGAGTCCAGAACCAGCCGTTGATTCTTCTGTGTTGGTTCCCCGATAATAGCGATTGAACAAATGCTGCAGCGTTTCCTCGTCCATGCCTTTGCCATTATCTAATACACGTATGCATGCCTTATCGTTCATTCTACCGATGGAGACGGTAACATTCGCGCCTGACGGGTTATGCTTCACTGCGTTGGAAAGCAAGTTATCCATTAACCGCAGCAGCCAGGTTTCATCAGCCTGTACCCATAGAGGACGCTCCTCCCCGATGTAATGAAACTGGTACTCAGACAGGGTAACGTCGTTAACGTACTTCAGTACAGAGCAGCGCACCAGCTCAACCAAATCGATCTTCCGAAGCTGCATCATTGAGTCGCCTTGCTTGAGTTGATGGATCATGGAAAAGTCAGAGATCAGCTCAAGCATATAATCCCCCTTTTCCCGGATCGTCGATCCCATGGTTCGCATCTCCTCTTGGCTCCATTGTTCCGGTAAGCTCTCCAGCATATATCCATAACCTTGAATGGTGGACAGTGGCGTGCGCAGATCATGGGAAATTCCTGACATCCACTCCCTTTGCTCTTTCTCCAGCCTCTCACGCTCCTTCTCAGTTTGGGCCAATTGATCAGCCATTCTATAGAAGGATTCAATGACTTCCTTAAAGAGCCTATAGCGGTTTCGCATCGTGCCATTGGGGCGGAAAATCTTGCGCTTGTCCTTGGCGGTGAGAACCTTATCGTACTGCCCACGTCCCATCCGTTCGAACCAGCCTGCGAATAAAATCAGCGGCTGACCGTAACGATAGCCATGCCAGATCGATAAGGGTACTGCCAAGAGCAGCGCTAGGCCTGCAAACCACATGAGTCCGCGGGTTGCCGTATCCATCGCCGGATGTTTCAAAGGATCTCCGGTTGGATTGGGCGTATAAAGGACCCAGGTCATTCCGCTGAGCTCATCACGATGGGCGACAATATTCGTATCATAGTTGCTGGGCGATTGCTGGATCGCCAGAATGTCCAGTGGACGGTACCCCTTCTGCAAGTACGTTTCATCACCGATGGCTTGCTCGGTATGCCCCGCAGAGTTGATTACCTGTAGATAGCTGCCGGTTTCACGCAGCTGCTGATCCAGAATGGAAGCCTTCTCGCCAGATACCATCCCCTGCTGCCCGTAAGCGTCAAACCAGGTCATGAGCTGGTCAAGGTCAGGATTTTGGTAGCCAAGGATGTACAGAACCGGCACATTAAAAGCAAAATTCAGATGAGTTTGAACGGCATACGTCCCAAGTGTCCTTGTCTCCTGAATATCAAGAAGTTGGTCGACAGAATACGAAGCCGACAGTCCATCATGCGAATTTGTATTTACTTTGTAGATGACCTCTCCTTCGGCATTTACAACCTGCATCCACATTCCTTTTTCCTCAATGAGCTTATTCCACTTGGGGGAAATCTGAATCGTCCCATCCTTTGAAGAAGCTTCTTGAGCAATCAGTTGCAAGGCGCCAACCGGAAAGTTCCGGCGTAACTCACTATTTGTCGTGTTTTGAAAAAATATAATGCAAGCAACGAGAGTAATGGCCAGAATAATCAGGGCATAAAAGATCAATTGATACGTGAAGTGGAAGGATATGCGCTGTTGTATCTTCATTGCTCCTGAAATTCCTTTGACAGCTTATAGCCGAGCCCTCGTACAGTCAGCACCAGCTTTGGATTTCCTGGATCGATCTCGATCTTCTCTCGTATGCGCCGAATGTGTACCATTACCGTCGAGTCATCTCCGTGTCCGTTGATCCCCCACACCTGATCATAGAGCTGTGTTTTGGAAAATACGACCCCCGGAAACTTGCAGAAGTGCAGCAGCAGATGGAAGACTTGGGCAGGGCAAGGAACCGGCTGTCCCTCCACGAGTAACTCCCCTTCCGCCTCGTTGACGATGAAGCGACCGAATCGGTATATCCCCGGTTCAGGACGTTTCACCTGATTTGCAGTTGGAGCTTCTGACTCCAAACGGCGTATGCGTGCCTGTATTCTTGCAGCTACCTCCAATGGATTGAAGGGCTTGGTAATATAATCGTCCCCGCCCATGGCGAATCCCCTAAGCACATCTAGATCAGATGCCTTAGCTGTCAGAAACAAAATATGCGGATTTCCGTATTCACGGAGCTTGGAGACGAGCTCCAGTCCACTCCCGTCTGGGAGCGTAATGTCGAGCAGGACGATATCCGGGGCAACGCGCTGTACCAGATGAAGAGCTTCCGCACAGGTGGAAGCATCGTACAGCTGATGAAACCCTGCCCTGCGAAGCACCATCTGCAGCATGGTAACAATCGAGGGCTCGTCGTCGACAATTGCGATTTTAATATCATTTTGATTGGTCATCGTTTTCACCCATTTCATCGTAGCATACTCACATTAACAGAACCTAAACAGGTTGAGCAATCTTAAGCGCTTGTTCATCAACGCGTTTAGGCTCTGTTTCAGTAACGCTGTTAGCATAGGAAATGAGAAACCGCGGCAAATCTATTTTGTTTTAGGAGGAAACGATTTGATTATAATGACACAGCAAGCCTCACAGATGGGAGCCAATGCCGTAATCGGCGTCAATCTGAATTACGAAGTAGTGCGTCAAGGTATGCTCATGGTCGCTGTCAGCGGTACGGCAGTTATTGTTCCCACTTTTGTGTTTGCGCAGCTGATTTATTTAAATCTTCTCCGAAGGAATAAGCCTTTTAGTCTTGTTATGAAATGGAATTTCATTTTTTTGTTACAGCTACTGGCAGTTTATGATATGGTCAGTGAGGTGCGATGAGCCCATACACATTTACATATCATGCGAGGAGAAGATTGAAAGTGAATGAGATAAAAGCAATGGAGAAACCAATCAAATTTAGCGACCCATTATTTGTAACGCTAGTTGCAAGTCTATGTTGCTTGTTATGGGGAAGTGCCTACCCGTTTATTAAGCTTGGATATATTGCTTTTGACATCCTGTCAGAAGATATTCCATCAAAATTTGTATTTGCGGGTTACCGATTTGTTTTAGCTGGATTACTGCTTCTGTTCTTGTTTCGTGTTATGACTAAACGAAAATTTGAGCTGTCTGGACGGCAATTTTCAAGCTTAATATTACTTGGCGTGTTCCAAACGGGGCTGCAGTATATGTTTTTTTATGTAGGTGTAGCCAATATAACAGGTGTCAAAGGATCGATTATGAATGCGACAACGACCTTTTTCAGTGTTGTTCTAGCTCATTTTCTATATAAAAATGATAAACTGAGCAAAAATAAAATAGTCGGTTGTTTGCTAGGATTTATTGGCGTAATTATTGTTAATTTTCACTCCGATCTGTTGGAATTCTCCTTCTCTCTCACAGGTGAAGGTTTCGTTATTATTGCAGCTCTTATTTTTTCCATTACAGCCATATATGCAAAACATTTAACCGGCTCCATCGACGTCCTGGTTATTACCGGAGTTAGCCTGTTTGTCGGCGGACTGGCACTCACTCTACTTGGCCTCCTGCTTGGCGGCAGGGTTACACATTTTACATTTGAATCAACGGGAATCCTGATTTATTTAGTGTTACTTTCATCAGCTGCATTTTGCTTGTGGAATCTGCTTCTGAAATACAACAAAGTGGGGAAAGTATCGGTGTATAACTTTCTTATCCCTGTGTTCGGCACTCTGCTATCGGCGTTATTTCTGGGAGAAACGATTATGGAACTCAAAAATCTGATCGCATTGCTGTTCGTGTCGATCGGTATTTATATGGTCAATCGAGTAACCTCATTAAAATAATGTGTTCTTCTGTGCAAACGAATGGAGATTACCCACTTTGATTTGGACAAGAACTAACTCCCTAAACACAAAAAAAGTCGCTAAGATAGCGACTTTTTTGTGTATTACGACTTCAATTTTCCGCATTATAAACAAGAGTAAACGACATTTCGCAACCGGGGCTGAACGTAAGGCTCCTGACTGTTCAGCAGGTGCTGCGCATACATGACGGTGAGCTCGGAGTCCGGATCAATGATGGCCATACAGCCGGCAGCCCCACTCCATCCAAATTCGCCAAGTGGGCTTAACGAGCCGCTGCGCGACTTGGAGACATGTGTACGTACACCCAGCCCATAACCATACCCGCCCATTTGATCCCAGGAGTAATCGCCACGGGTAAGATCATTCAGATGGTCCGTGCGCATCAGGTCCACTGAAGCCTTTGACAGAATGCGCACGCCTTCCGGACTGGTCCCACGTCCAGTCAGTGCGTTCAGGAACAGTGCATAATCGCTGACAGTGGATAATAGTCCGGCACCGCCGCTCTCCAATTCAGTCCCTACCCGGAATCCGTTTCCATCCATCCGAACGGCTTTCTCAAGCTCATCATTGTATGCGTACTGCGGGATCAAGCGTGCTTGCTGCTCAGCGTTCAGGTCGAATGCCGTATCATTCATGCCGAGCGGTCCGATAATTTCTTCTTGCAGATACGTTCCAAAGCGTCTGCCACTTACAACCTCCACCAAAGCTCCGAGGACATCATGACACATGCTGTAGTTCCACTGCGTACCTGGTTCAAACAGAAGCGGTTCCTTGGCGAGCGCTTTCGCGAAATCGCGTGTCGGTAGTTTGCCGTTGGTGCTCTGCACAGCTTCCTGAATGCTTGGTGAGCCAATGTCATAGGAGAATCCGGCAGTCATTGTAAACAAGTCGCGTACCGTAATCGCTCTTGTCGCTTTTTCCAGTCTGATCTCGCCGTTCGGTAATGTTTTCTTTACCGTCATTTCGGCATATTCGGGCAGAAAATCGGACACTGGATCGTTCAGCAGCATTTGCCCTCTCTCAACGAGCTGAAGCGCTGCCACACAGGTCATGATTTTTGACATGGAGTAGAGATTAATGATCGCATCTTCGCCGATAGGCGTCTGCTCCTCCAGGTTGGCGTAACCATTACGGTAACGGAAAACGGTATCATTTTGATGCATCACAAGCACCTCTGCCCATGGAATTCTCCATGCTGTGATACGGTCAATAAATGAAGCAAGCGGTTTAAAGTCCATATTTCCCCGTCCTTCTATGTAGAATCGTATATCAATGCACAAGTGGATCTGTGTTCATCCACATGACCCACTTATATTTAATATACGACCATTTGCGTGCATTGACCACTACCTATTAGAAAGCTATTTATAAACGATCTCTACATTTTTTAAAATCGGTACGACGACTAGAGTGTTTTGACCAGAATGAAATCTGTTTGTTCCTCATCCCCCATATAAAAAGAGTGCGATCCCGTTTGAACAAACCCCATTCTATGATAAAAAGCTATGGCATTGTCATTTCTTTCCCATACCCCGAGCCAGATTCTCTTCTTATTGTGTTCCAATGCGGTTTCTATGGCTTGATTTAACAGATATTTACCAAGTCCATGCTTTTGGAATTTTTTCTTGATATAGATTCTCTCAATTTCAAGTGATGCATCACTCATTTTTTCAGATTGAGCTTCATCCCTGTTCAGCTTCAAATATCCCGCAAGTTCATCATTATAGTAGACGAAAAAGATGTCTGAACAGCTATTGGATAATTCAGCCTCCAACTGTTTAGCGTTAAATGCTCTTTCCAGATAGGCTCTCATATTGTCAGGAGAATTCTGATCTTTAAATGTATCGTTAAATGTTTCTATACTAATCTCTTGTAGTTTTTGTAAATCCTCGCGACTGCACGCTCTTATTTCCACTGTCATTATGATGTATCGCTCCTTCTATGAATCAATAGCTTGTTTAGAATATTTTGTTGCAAATACAACAATTATTATATCCTTAATTTACGCTAATTTTGTATAGTTTGCAACATAAAATAATGAAATCAGACAGCTTGAAATAGTTGGTAAACGTTTTCGGAATTTGAATACCTTTTTCCTTGAACGGACTATTTAAGCAGTCTTTCTTTATATTCTGTCGGACTAAGTCCTGTGTATTCCTTAAACACTTTGGAGAAATAATGCTGATCACTGAACGATAACAGATCTGATAACTCCTTAAACTTCATCTCCGGCTGACTCTCCATAAGTCTGCATGCTTCCTTAATTCTAAGGTTCGTATAGTACTGAACAAACGTGACTTGCGTTACGTTTTTAATCACTCTGCTAACGTAAGAGGGGCTGACGTGAAACTTCATGGCAATGTCATTGATGGATATTGGGGTATACTTGTTCCGTTTGATGTACTCATCCATTTGCTCAAACAGAACTTCTCTGCTCTTCCGATCATGGGATTGAAGCATTTCAAAACATTGACCGATCCATTCCGTTAATTCACGGCAGAAATCGGCATATGTTTCTTCATCAAATAGTTTTTTTGCTCTAAGATCCAGACCAAGCCTAATCCCCGCCCCCTGCTCTTCATTCAAATGTGCGAACGTATCCACGACTAAATTGATAAATCGTTCCACTTCTTTTACATGAACGTTTTCCTCTGTCCATCGATTCATCAGCTCAGACAGCTTAAGGGCAAACCGTTCCTTCTGGTGAGCCTGTATCATGTGGACAAAATCAGATTCCAATATGTTATTCAGGGAGCCTGCCTCAGATCTTGCCATAGACACAGGATTTCCGCTGTCCAGCACCATTCCATGGTTCAGTCGCTGATGCGTCGATAAAATGGACGAAATTTGGTGGTAAAGCTCGGGCAAATTAACGGTTTCAGCCCCTACCCCTTGTCCCCCGATGATTGTATCCATACCTTGTACAGCCAAATGGCGTCTTAACGATTCGAGACATTCATGTACAGAAGAATACAAATCAACAATCCCCTTATTCACAAAAACGATGAATTGATGCGGAGTTTGGCTCTGAAATACTTTACAGGAACGTGGAGCAAAAAAATCCTCCAAAGAAGCCTGTAACGCCCTTTGTCCCCATCGTTCCCGTTCCCGGGTGAAGGGCTGTCTGCGTACAATGATCATCATTTGGGCAAAAAAAGTAAAATTCTCTCCTGGCTTGAGTTCAGCATAGCTATGGGAATCAACGATCTCCTGTAACTGATGAACGTTCCTTGACCTCAATTGATCAAGCTCCTTAATAACTCTGCCCATGACTTCCTCCAGCGCCTCTGGCTCAACAGGTTTCAGCAAATAGTCGAACACCTGTAAATTTAATGCTTTTCGCGTATATTCAAAATCACTATATCCACTGATGAGTATGACCTTCAACTCCGGCTGGGCGAGCTTCGCTTGCTCAATGAGGGATAAACCATCCATCTTGGGCATCCGAATGTCTGTCAACAGAAGATCGATTGTTTCCTTCTGGAGCACTGCCAGCGCCTCTTTCCCATTCGTAGCCGTAACCGCCACGTGAATTGGAAAATTCAGCTTATCCAAAAGCATTTTAATATTGCGTAATATGGGTTTGCTATCCTCAACAATCATGATGTTATACATAATTTGCTCCTCCTGTGATCAGTAAAAATCCTTCGTCATTGAGCCGATGATTTGAATGGTTGCCCCTTTTTCCTCCTCAGCATGATTGTTGTACATGTTAAAAATTAGCCGATTGCTGTACATCAGTTTAAGCCGATTAACGCTATTGACGATCCCCATGCTGCCAAGTGCGGTTTGGCGATCGGGGGATTGATTCATTCCGGTACCGGACTTCTGGATATTGGATAAAATCTCTTTTATTTTGTTTGGCGGGAAGCCTTCTCCGTTATCTTTGATCTCCAAAGCCCATAATCCGTTATACTGCTTCACGGTAATTTGAATACGCCAAGGCGGTGTAATATTAAAAAAAGCATGCTCAATGCAGTTTTCCACAAAAGGCTGAATCACCAGCCGAGGTAGCCGGACCTCACTCGCCAGTTCATCAGCATGGATGTTCCACTCCAAATCTTCTTCATACTTCTGCTGTACCAACGACAAATAATGTCTCGTATGCTCAAGCTCATCAGCCATTGTCACATGTGCATAAGGGGATGAAACAATATAACGCAAACTGTCTGATAGATGTTTACACATGTCAGACACGACCCGGGTTTTCCCCTCTTGAGCAGCTATGCTGATCAAATAAAGGACGTTATGAAGGAAATGAGGAGCAATCTGAGCTTGCAGGGCGGAATTCCTGGCGGTGACTTCTTCATGTAATGCCTTTTTCTCGCGGTCAATGGACTCCTGTAATCGCTCCATCAAATCCTGAAAAGCTTCATTCAGCAGGAGCAGGTCGTTATTTTTGGGCCGATCCTCTACTTTCAACTTCATATTGCTGTAATTGATGCGCCAAATCTGGCTGCGAAGCTTGCGAATCGGAAGCAGCAGGTTGCGCGTGGAGAAGAAAATGTACACAAAAGAAATGAGCATTAACGCTGTAATCAGCAGAATGGACATGCTTTGTACAGAATGAATCGAGCCTAACACTGAATTTTTCGGTGTTACGATAAAAGTAATCCAACCCGTTTCGTGAGATGTGGCATGTGTCACATAATTATTTTGTTCATCAACTGCCAGTCCCTCGTCGGATAATGGCTCCGTCCACTCTAAGGCATGCTTTCTCACTTCGGAGCCGGTCATCTGCTCCCCTTGCTTGTTTAGAATAAAAACATCCCCTGCTGTAATTCCTTCCGTAAGCTTTTGAATGTAAGCCTGATCCATTTGAATACTAAGGTATCCGTACAGCTTCCCATTCTGATCGTTTATTGTTCGGACAAATGAGATGACGTCTGCCTGTCGAAGCAGGATATAACCATTCCCGTTCCATTCTCGTCCACTCCTGCTTTTTTCCAGCATGGTACTCAGGATCGTTGGAGCATGTCCTGAACCAATATACGATGTGAGCAGTACACCTTGTTTATCATAAATGGACATGTCCTTGATGTTCATGCTGGGGCCGATCGCCTGGAACATGATATCTTTTAGTTTCCTGATTTGTTTCAGTCTTTCATAATTACTTGGAGCCAAGGAACTCTTGTCCATCGTTGCAAAGATGTCCTTATTGGACAATATACGCTGGGACATCTGGTTTTGCTGCTCTACGTACAAGTCAACTTGTTCACGTACCTTTGTAGCAGTGATACGTGTGTCCTCCTCCGTTTTTTGTGTAAGCGGGCGGATAACGACAAGGTTCACATATACGATGAAGCAGCCTAACACGAACAAAAGCAGAGCCAGAAATGTCAAAAACACTTTGGTCTGCAAACTGAATTGTGTTGCTTTATGTATAAGTTTAATCATTCTTCGTGTAGCCTCCTGTCCTGTCATGCTGTGTAACTCGTCTGCATCATGTCTAACTGTAGCATGCGTTTGAATGAAATGATAGCGATTTCAAGTTCAGGATTTTACACATAAACATTCAAGCACAGACATGTACCGGAGTAGAATTGGATTTTATAATTGGACTTGTAAACGGATTCATTAAATGTCTCAGAGGGGGATTTGCATTGAAACTGCATAAAAGAAAAAAAGCAGCATCCATTGTTCTGGCCAGCCTGTTGTCCATTTCGCTGACCGCTTGCGGATCAGGAGGTACGGATTCTGGTACGTCTACGAGCAATGGCAGCAAGAACGCCAAGGTCACACTCGAACTGGCTATTTCCAAGAGCTCTCAGGATTCCGCGTTTATTCAGCAGGATGTTCTCGATGAGTTTGAAAAACAGACCAACATATCTGTCAATCTGCAGCTCATTCCGGCTGAGCAAACAACGACCGTGCTGCAAACCAAGCTGGCTGTAGACGAAACGCCCGATATCATTCAATACAATTTGGCCAGCGCGATTACGGACCTGAATCTTGAACGCAATTTCGAAATTCTGGATAACGAGTCCTGGGCCAGCAGAATTGTAAACAAGGATGTGCTCTCCGCTGCCGGCCATGTCTACAGCTTCCATGTCAGTCAGGACACGGGCATGCAAGGAGTCGTGTACAACAAACAGATTTTTGCCGACCTGGGTCTGTCCATTCCGACAAGCTATGAACAGTTTCTGGCCATTTGTGAAAAAATCAAAGCCAGCGGCATCACTCCAGTATTCATGCCCTACAAAGATGCTTGGGCTGCGAACATTTGGCCTGCAGCAGCATTTGCCGATTTTGTAGCCAAAAATGATCCGACTTTTTTTGATGAGCTCAACAGCAACAAGAAGAAATGGTCCGATATTCCCGAGTTTAAAACATTTTTGGAGCAGCAATACGAAGTGTACACCAAGGGGTATACGAACACGGATGTGCTTAGCGATAGCTACGACATGGCGGTTGGCAAATTCCTGAACAAAGAAGTTGCGATGATGTTTATGGGAGACTGGTTAATCGAAGGCGTAGCACAGCAGGATCCAAGCATGGAACTCGGCGTATTCCCAATTCCGTCCTCCGATGATGCCAAACTGGGTGCAAGTCCGCTTGGAGGACAACTGTTCATTCCAAAGAAAGCGAAGCATCTGCAGGAAGCCAAACAGTTTCTGGACTTTATCGCCTCCAAAGAGATCGCACAACAAATCGTCGATTCCAAAGGTTATGTATCCAATTTTAGCGACGTCACGACACCAGAGTTACCTGCATACAAACAGGATATCGTCGACAATTACATCCTGCCGAAGAAAACCGTGTTGACCACGGATGCTTACATGCTGGTAGATCGCAGCGAGTTGTACAGGTTACTGCAGGATCAATTCGCTGGCGGTTTGACACCGGAGGAAGTATTGAAATCCTGGGATGAGAAGTTCAGTCAACTGATGCAGGATAAAGGCGTTTCCGGTTTCTAAGAAGTGAAATACAGGGCAGCAGGTCATTCCTGAATGATGTGCTGCCTAGCCATAACGGAGCGTGAGACATGAAAAGGGCAAAAAATTTATATTCGTATTACATGGTATTTCCGGCACTACTTATTTACTCCATCTTTTTTGTTATCCCGGCTATTGCTGCTTTCTACTACTCCTTCACGGATTGGCGTCTGGATCGAATTGATCTGAAGTTTATCGGATGGGACAATTTCGAGAAAATTTTCTCGGACAAAACGCTTATCCTGGCGCTTAAAAATACGGCGATTTTCGCCGTTGTTACAGTTGCTGGCAAAAATATTATTGGCCTGCTGCTGGCCGTGGCCCTAAATATGAGATTAAAAACGAAGAACCTGCTGCGCGCCATCTTCTACTCCCCTTCCATACTGAGCATTCTTGTCATCAGCATCCTGTTCACACCCATGCTGCGCACGGAGGGTACGATCAATCGCGTGTTGGAGGCGGTTGGATTACATTCATTGAGTCAGGCCTGGTTGACCAATCCTTCCCTTGTCATCTGGACGATTGCCATCGTGTCCATCTGGCAAAGCGCCGGATTCCAAATGGCTATCTATCTGGCTGGGTTGCAATCCATTTCACAAGAAAATTATGAAGCGGCGACGATTGACGGCGCAAGCTCCTGGAAAAGTTTTTTCAAAATTACGCTGCCCCTATTGCTGCCAGCCATCAATATTAATCTGATGTTGACACTGATTGGCGGACTCAAAGTATTCTCGGAAGTCTATGTCATGACCGGCGGAGGTCCAGGCAACGCTTCACAGGTTGTGGGTACGATTATTCTCCGCTCCTTCGGTGAAGGGAATTGGGGACTTGGTACCGCAGTCAATACCCTCCTGTTTGTGGTTGTCACGATTATTGCTATACCGCTACTGATTTTCATGCGGCGTAAGGAGGTTACGGAATAACATGGGATATACACGCAAACTCGCTATTCGCAACTATATTGT
Organism: Paenibacillus sp. 11B; assembly: GCF_030487755.1. NCBI lineage: Bacteria > Bacillati > Bacillota > Bacilli > Caryophanales > Paenibacillaceae > Paenibacillus > Paenibacillus sp. 11B. The sequence continues at coordinate 353,529 of NZ_JAUKNS010000001.1, forward strand.
TGAAGGATTTCTGCTCCTCGCCTCTTTACTCATTCTGCTGCCTCTGGTGATTCTGATTCTCGGTTCGTTCAAAACGAGCGCTGAAGTACTCAGCTTCTCCTTGAGCTTGCCGGATAAATGGCAATTTTCAAACTATGTCCGGGTATTTGAAGAGGGTGGTCTGTCCAGGGCATTCCTGAACAGCATCTGGATTACGGGCATTTCGTCCATCATCAACATAGTTGCTTCATCAGCAGCTTCTTTCATTCTGGCACGCCGAGACACCAGAGTCTCAAACACAATATATATGTATTTTTTCATGGGACTGATTGCACCGATGTCCATCATTACGACGATTCGGGTCGTGCAGGGATTGGGCTTTTACGGCAGCATATCAAGTGTCATTCTGATTTACGCAGCACTAAATACCGCTTTCAGCGTATTTTTATATAGCGGATTTATCAAAACCATCCCGAAAGCGCTGGATGAGGTCGCGTTTCTGGAAGGCGCCAGTGTATTTGGGGTGTTTTTCCGTATCGTTACACCGCTTATCCTGCCCGTAAACGCAACAGTTGCAATCATGGTGTTTATGTCGGTATGGAATGATATCACGATTCCGGTATACTTCCTTACGAACAGTTCAACGTGGACGATGCCGCTTTCGATCTACAATTTCTACGGTAAATACAGCCGAGACTGGAATTTGATTTTTGCTAACCTTGTCCTGACTTCACTGCCTGTTTTTATCCTCTACCTGTTTGGTCAGAAATATATCGTTAGCGGACTTACGGCAGGAGCAGTCAAAGGGTGAATATTTATTTATAAAGAAATAACATTAGAGACGCTTTTGGGTTCATTCCCTAAAGCGTTTTTGTTCATGTTCTCTAATTTTCATCGATCTGTATTTATCTGAAATTTTGCCTATTCGTTTATTAAAATGCAATTTTTTTGATTATATCCAGAAGTCCAAGCATACTAATAACCCTCGAATATACTATTCTATTCCATTGATTAGGAGGTAGATTCAATGACAACATTTCTTGATGCGAGAACATCGCAAAACGCAAGTTTGGCTAACTCGATTGCTATTCCGATCCTCGTAATTAACACGCCGCAATTGTTTGGTCAAATTGGTCTTCAGACAGCAGGCGCAGGTACTAACCCTAGAGCTCAATTTAAGGGGACGGTTTCTGTACAATTGCCATTAGCTCTTGTCGGCGTAACGATTACTATTGTAAGAGGTACTTTGCCGACTGACCCTGTAATATACTCAGCCACTTCCACATTTAGTTTGAGTGTTTTGGCGCCTCAAGTTATTACGTTCTCTGCGGATGATTTCAATCCTCCAATTACCCCTCAATTGACATACTCTGCATTCGTAAGCTCCAACTTGTTGGGTACGATCCGTGTTGGTCCTGAGAACTTTGATGGATTCGTCGTTTCAGATTAAAAAATTGCATGTTCCTTTAGCTCTTTCTTTCAGTTTGTTTCACCATAAAAGAAGAAAATCCAATCGCCATGTTATGAGCGATTGGATTTTCTTCTTTTTACTTATAGTTTAATTGACTTAAATTGTGCTCGTGTCAATGACGAATCTGTATTTCACATCCGATACCAACACACGCTTGTAAGCTTCATCAATTTGGTCGGCTGAGATGACTTCGATCATAGGAACGATACTGTGTTCTGCACAGAAATCCAGCATTTCCTGAGTCTCACGAATGCCTCCGATCAATGAGCCTGCGAACGAACGACGTTGTCCGATGAGCGACATCACGTTTACAGACAACGGCTCCCCTGGAGCACCCACGTTCACCAGAGTACCATCCAGAGTAAGCAGTGAGAAGTAAGCATTGATGTCGATACTCGCACTTACGGTGTTAATAATCAGGTCAAAATACCCGGCAAGTTTGTCGAAAGTTTCCGGTTCGTTTGTCGCGAAATAATGATCTGCCCCGAATTGCAAGCCATCATCCTTTTTCTTCAAAGATTGTGACAGTACAGTTACTTCTGCACCCATAGCGTGTGCAATTTTGACAGCCATGTGACCAAGTCCACCCATACCCACAATCGCTACTTTTTTACCAGGACCAGCTCCCCAACGATTTAGCGGCGAGTATGTTGTAATACCTGCGCAAAGCAGCGGTGCAGCTGCATCAAGCTCGATATTGTCAGGAATCCGGACGATGAAGTCCTCTGTTACGACAATGTGAGTGGAGTACCCGCCTTGTGTGGGTTCGCCATACTTGTCAACGCCCGCGTAGGTAGGAATATTTCCTTTGAGACAGTACTGCTCTTCACCTTGGCGGCAGTTTTCACATTCGCCACAAGAGTCAACCATGCATCCGACCCCTACTCGATCACCAACCTTATACTTTGAAACTTCAGCTCCTACATCTGTGACAAATCCTGCGATCTCATGTCCAGGAACGAGCGGATAGTTTACGGGTCCCCATTCGCCGTGAGCAGTATGAATATCAGAATGGCATATGCCTGCATATTTAATTTCGATCAGGACATCGTGCAAATCAAGATCACGTCGTTTAATCTCGGCTGCCCGAAACAATTGGTCCGGACCGTCAACAGCTCGTGCTTTCGCAGTTATCATCTTTAAAAACCTCCTAAGATTATCATTCTTCCAAGAGAGTCACGCTCATAGGGTACAAGTCATGACTTGGCTTGAATTCCATTGAATTCAGCCCTGCTTTTCTCCTACAATACGATCTTAACCCCTCTAGTTAACTCTAGGTCAAATGTCATTAGAAACTTTGACATCCCACATACAGCATGATAGAATCTCCGAAAGATCCTAGAGTTAGCTCGAAGTCTATACTAGTAAGAAAAGGGGAAAATGAATGTCATATTCGATTAGCGAAGTTGCCAAAGATTTGAATCTAACCGTATATACCTTGCGTTACTACGACAAGGAAGGACTCATGCCTTTTGTTGAACGAACCCCTGGCGGAGCACGAAACTTTAAAGAATCCGACATCGATTTTTTAAAGATCATTCAATGTCTGAAATCTACCGGAATGCCGATTAAGGATATCAAGGATTTTATTGCATGGTGCTCCGAGGGAGATTCCACCTTACAGGAGCGATATGACATGTTCACAGAACGCAAGGCTAATGTGGAAGCGCAAATGGAAGAACTTAGAAAGACGATGGAAGTGATTGAACATAAGCGTGCCTACTACAGGACTGCCCTTAATGCTGGAACGGAAGAGATTCATAAAAATCATAGAATGGGAAACTTCATCGCCAATTGATTGAATTATGCTCAACATAATAAAGAGACCTAAACGGCTTTAGCCGTTTAGGTCTTTGTTGATCAATCCACTTCTGTGTACGTTTTCTTTTTAATAACCCATATCCTTTAATATTTTGGATAATGTGCGTAAACGCTCACCAATCATTTCATCATCATCACTAAGCGCTTGGCTAAACAGCTTAATGTCTTCATTAATTCTCTCATTGTCCGTACAGATCTCCACAGACATCGCATCTCCTTGCAGGCCAACCCGATCAATGACAGGCTGCTCTGGGTCATACAAATGCTCATATCTATAGGCCTCGCGAAAATGTTCCAGGGACCGACAAATGAGGATGGACAAATCAAGCACGCGATGGAGAGGCAGTTCCTCGGATTGTCTTGACCATTTTTCTCCGGTATACCTCCATACCTTGGCTGAAATATCAACCTTTCCTCTGTCGTTCCACTGAGCCAATCCCAGGGAAAGACCCTTTGCGTCGGTATTCCCAGCCATTCGGCCGTCAACCTTCTCATAATTATCCGACACGATAACCGGTTTATGTTTTAACGTTGTAGGTATTTTCAATTTTATTCCCTCATTCCGTCTACTTATTTACTAATTTACTAAACGACGGTTTCATCTTATCTTGATTTTCATCGTTAGTCAAACCTCAATAACTGCATCATCCTTTAATCCTTAGGAGGTCTATTATAGCCATTGTCTCCATAGGGCTGTAACTTTTGGAGCCAAGACTTCAGGAGCTGCTTTTGTTCCCAGCGTATATCCGTCACCTTATCGATATCTTTCTGCTCCAGAACCTCATAAGTGAATGCATCTTCTCCAAATTCTCTCCATTCTTTTTGCAGCTGAGGATTTGCAAATCTCCCTTGATCCAGCTGCATTTTCAGAGTGAACCATTTGTTTTTCAAGTTGGGATAGCTGTCAATATAGATTTTACCGTTTATTTTGTTTTTGATTTGGGCTACGCCCATATAAGTCTTGATCTGCTTGTATTCCTCCAGCAGCTCCTTGCGCTTATTCATATCCATGTCGCTCTCTCCTTTTCCTTGACAATAGGGAGCAGTAACAGCGCTCCGATAACCACAAAAACACCACTCGTCATAAATACACTAAGCAAGGAGAAGGTATCCTTGATATATCCGGAGATAAACATGCCAATTACCATCATTCCCATAAAAATCGGCATGATCGCTCCGGATACCCGGCCAATAAATGCCCCCTCCGTGTTTCGCATAAGAAGCGTCTGAATTCCACCTTGGATACAAGGAAAGAACAGACCACTGATCACGAGCAGAACAATAGTCAGCCAAACTTGCTTAGACGCACCCATTCCGACAGTACAGACAGCATTAACCAGTAAACCGACCAAAAGCAATAATTGTGGCTTTACTTTTTTAGAGATTCCGATGATTGCAGCACCACCAACCAACATGGCCCCCCCATTAGCCATCACCAGCCATTGCAAAAAAGGTTTATCCCGTCCCAAATTCTCAATGACAAGGAAAATTTGAAGCGGCTGAGTCAATCCTGATGCTAATCCGACTGCAGAGAAGGTTAATCCCAGTGTTCTCAAGGATTTATTGGCCCCAATATATAGCAGTCCGTCGGTCATCTCCTTGACGAAGCTGCCGGTATTCCCTGACCTAGCTTCCTCTACATCCCGGGGAAGAGAGGATAATACAAGCGAGGATCCCAGAAACATAGCTGCTGTCAAGAACAGGGATACGTTAATGCCAAACTTAATAAAAATAAAGGTACCGATCACCGGTCCAAGCACCATGAAGACAGCGACCAGCGTTTGGGACATCGCCATAACACCCTGCAATTGTTCGGCGGGTACATGCCGTTTATACAGTTTCATCGCCGAAGGCTGAGAAAATTGCGATAAGCTGGCAGAAACAAATGATCCGATCAGAAGTGCAATCCATCCGCCATTCATAACTGCAAGAAGTACGGCCCCGACAGACAAGCCGGATAACACATCGCTCCAGACCATGGTTCTCTTCGGCCTCCATCGGTCGGCAAAGGTCCCGCCAATCAGGCCAAATATAAAGATCGGTGCAAATTCCGCAACCGAAATCAGTGATATATCAACCGGATTGTTATGTGTCAATTCGGAAACATAAAGAAGCACAGCATAATTCCGAATCCATATTCCCAGTTGTAGCAGCACTCTGGAAAGGATAATGGTTCGAACATATCGATTCGCAAACATTTTCAATTCCCCTTATCCTTTAAGATTTTTACTACCGTGTGCAGCCGCTCCCTATTTATTTCATCATTCTGCAAGGCAAGAACTGAACAATTTCCCCCTCCTATCCACAAACTTTAGATTTACTAATTTACTAAATTACTAATTTACTAAATTACTAATTTACTAAATCACGGCTTCATTTTATACAGGATCACTTCCTGCGTCAACCGTTTTCTTTAATTCCGTCTTTCCACTTCCTGTTTTGAACAGAGAGTGTTCTTAAAGAAACGTTATTTGCTCAGCTCATTCTTACCGTAATTTCCGGGTAAACAATTGATCCGTAAAAACAAAAAAAGCCGCTAGATTAGCGACTTTCATACTCGAACATGTATGATTATGTTGGTTTCACTCTATGAAAAAATATAATCGTGGATCAAAGAGCAGTCTTCAGGGATCTACTAATGGGTACTTGGAATGCTGTAATCCAGTTTAGGGGAAACTGCTTCTTCCGGCTTCAATTGAATGGAACGTTGGCACACCACTGTAATAACAAAGGCTAATAAAGCGAGCACCACAGCTACAGGAGGCACCCACTCTACACCACCCAAATCGACAGCAAGACCTCCGACTCCAGAGCCAAGCGCTATACCCACGTTTGCCGCTACGGGAAGCAATGTGGAAGCAAACGGTCTGGAATTTGGCGCTATTGCTCCGGAGACATCAAACAAATAGAGTTGAGAAGCCGCACTCATGGAGGATGACAGACAACCGATCAGGAACAGAAACGCCAATCCCAGCCATAGATGAGATACGGTGAAACTCAGCCCCAAAAAGATAGCGGCTTGAATAACGAAAAGCCATTTGAGCTTGGGTAAGAAATCTCCCTTTGCTATTTTGGCCCCAATCCAGTTGCTCAGTATACTGCAGGCACCATAGATGAGGAGTACAGCACTAATCCAACCTGCGGGTATGCCCATGGACTGTCCCAGCAACGGAGTGATATACGTAAAGATCACAAAAATACAACTGTTTCCAAGGACCGGAATCAAACAGGCCAGTAGTATGCGAGGCTTCATAAATAGAGCCATCTGGTCGCTGAATGAACCGGCAATGGTCATCGTTTGTCGTGGAAGAATACGGAACATGAATATGAATGGCATCACACCGATGCAGGCCGTAACAACAAACGTCATGGACCAGTTCAGATGCTGTCCGATGAAGGTGCCGAGCGGGACGCCAAGCACATTGGCGATGGAAAACCCGCCCAGTATCCAAGCAATTGCTTCCCCTCTTCGTTCCCGGTTGACTGCGTCGCTTGCAATTGAAATCGAAAGCGATATCGTAAGTCCGCAAGCGACAGCCGAGACGATCCGAATAATCATCAGGGAAAAGAATGTCGTTGAGAAGATCGTTAATACGTTCAAGGCAAGCACGACTGCAAATCCAATTAAAATGGAGTTTCTTCGGGGAATTTTGGCCAAGAATGCAACAGCAAACGGTGTTCCAATCGCATAGGCAATGGCGAAGCCGGATACGAGCGCACCTGCGGCAGCCAGCGATACTTTCATATAGGTTTCGATTTCCTTCAATACGCCCACAATCACGTATTCGGTTGTTCCCAATACAAAGCTAACGAATGTAAGTATTAAAATAAGTAAATTCTCTCTTTTTCTAGTCATGCATAAGCCCTCACAATTCTCTCTAATGTTGCAAGCGTTTCAATTTCTTAAACTAGAATCCATTCCTATCAAATTTTGCTTCCACATCCCTTCCGATCGTTATATAGTACATATTATTAATAGTGAAATTGTACTGTCAGACATGCCAAGCGACAATAAAGGTTGTTGTGGTCTTCTTCCAAAACATTATGCATGTTGTCATTTCACCACAGAATCTTGAAGGGAAGACATTAATGAATACACGCCATGAATCCGAACCAATGGATGAAGATCAAGATTGTATTATTATTTATGTTGGGAAGTTGGCAGACAACCCCCATTGGAGTTTTCCAACCCATAAGCATGACGATGTGCATGAGATTATTTACGTGAATGACGGCCGTGGCTCGTTCACGATTGATGGGATCAAGCACTCCGCCCAAAAGGGAGATCTTCTTGTATATAACAAAGGAACACTTCACGAGGAAAAATCAGATCCCGAATCCCCTTTATCCACCTTCTATTGTGGCTTTCGTTTCAAAGAGGGTACTCGCGCCAACAGCGATTGGGTTGTTCCTCCCGGCAGTGAACCAGTTGTTCGTGCCAACCGTTATTCGGAAGAGATCCGTTCGTTAATGCAGACCATGTTCAATGAATTTTCAATCCGGGAAGAAGGATACGTCTCTATTTCCCATCATCTGCTGCATGCCATTCTGCTGATTATCGATCGGATGTCGCACCATCAGCGCACAGCAAGTGAGATCGTTCCGAGCAATACCCTCGCCGAAAGCATCAAAGACTATTTGGATACGAACTACAGGCAGCATATTAAGCTGAAGGACTTGGCTGATCAATTCCATATTGATTTCTACTATTTAATTCATATGTATAAGAACTGCTACGGTACCTCCCCCTATCATTACCTCATTCAACGAAGAATGGGAGAAGCGACCCGATTGTTGGTTTCTACCAAGAAAAAAATATGGGAAATCTCCAAGTTGGTCGGGTACGAGAACCCAAACTACTTTACGATTCTTTTTACCAAAACGGTTGGTGAGTCTCCGAGAAGTTTCCGCAAGAAGAATCAAAAGGACATGTTCGGAGACCCTTTCAACTAAAAAAACAGGTAGCCATCGGGCTACCTGTTCTGTCTTACATCAAGAAGAGAAAACGATATTCCTGTTTACTGGAAAGTCCTTGTAGTGTCGCTCATGTTTTATAATAAAAGCGCTTCGTTAGGAGCTTCGTCTGGCTCAACGTGAACATGAACAGTGTACACATCATGTTCTCTTAACAATTCGTCCTCTACATTTGTTGAAATATCATGAGCCTTCTGAAGATCCAGATCCGATCGTACAAGAATGACAACATCTACAACAGCATTATTACCGTAACTACGAGCTCTTAAATCTTTAACTGCCTCTACCCCATCAATATTGGCAATCGTGTTTCTGTATACCTTGATGAGTTCTTCGTCAAACCCATCCGTAAGATGGTGTGTAGCTTCCCGAAAAATGTCCCAAGCAGTTTTACATATTAGAAAGCCCACCGCTACAGCTGTTAATGGGTCGAGCCATGGCAGGCCAAATTGGGAACCGATGATGCCGATAACTGTTCCTATACTAACCCAGGCATCCGAAATATTGTCTTTTGCAGCTGCCATAACCGCTTGGCTCTTGATCTTTAAAGCAAGTCTTTTATTATATCGGTAAACCAGATACATCACTCCGGCACAGAAAATGCCTGTCCATGCTGCGAAGATGTCCGGAGATTCGCTTTTCCCCTGGAATACGGATGTCATAGCTTCGTATAACACTTGTAAACCTACTACCATCATGATAAAAGATGCAACCAGTGAGGCAACGGTCTCTGCTTTCCAATGTCCATATGTATGATCTTTATCAGCCGGACGTTGAGCAAGTCTCAGACCGATAAGAACCGCGATTGAAGCTATAATATCGGTAGCATTGTTTAACCCATCCGCTTTCAAAGCTTCCGAATTAGACATATAACCGATGACCATTTTAATTGCAGTCAGACAAATATAAGCAATAATACTGATGATTGCTCCCTTTTCTCCCAGTTTTAAGTTGTCGTACTTTATTTGCTCCACTAACGTAATCCCCCTGATTCTAACTGTTTTCTAGCACTTTACGATGGTATCATCACGATATTGTGTGGGTCTAGAGAAACGTTTTGAACCAAGTAAAACAATGTCTGTACAATGAAAGAGTTTGACCCCGACTAAAAAAAGTTGTAATAAGTAAACTTACTTTAGGAATTGTGATCTCTGCCATATTGCTTGACTCTGGTATCGTACCAGGGTTTATCGTGAATGTAGCGCAAATATGGCTTTTACAAATTAGGAGTGGTTCAGTTGATGTTGCAAAAACAGTTTGACCAAGTGTTTGAAATTATGAAGCAGTCGTTTCCCGAAGCTGAATATCGGGAATATTCAGAACAGAAGAAGCTGCTGTCCAATTCATGCTATCACCTTCTCACAGAAGAGAATGAGCATAATGAAGTGATTGGCTTTCTCGCAGGCTGGGAGTTCGAGTCGTTCAGATACGTCGAGCATGTCGCTGTTTCCCCGAACATTCGTGGAGGCGGCATAGGCAAGCGCTTAATGGAGCGTTTCATGAAGCAGTCCGCCAAGCCGGTTATATTGGAAGTCGAATTGCCAGAAGACGAGCTGAAGCGGAGAAGGATCGGATTTTATGAGCGCCTGGGATTCTACCTGGGAGATCATTCTTATGTTCAACCACCTCTTCGTGCTGTAAGGCAGCAAAACTTGTCATTACAGATCATGAGTTATCCGGCAAAGTTGACCTCGACACAATTTGAAATGGTTAGAAAATTGCTGTATAAGGAAGTGTATGGCGCGCCTCCAACTTACGCGCACACATATAATAGCTAAGTGCAAATGAGGATAAAACGATGAAAAATGATTATAAAATCAATGAGATTTCTAAGCTTTACGGAATAGGTGTTGACGCACTTCGCTATTACGAAAAATTAGGGCTGCTGCAGCCCCGGCGAGACGGAAACGGGTATCGGCTGTACAGCCTCCAGGATATGTATAAACTGAATATCATCCGGGACCTGCGTCAGTTGGATTTCACTATGCAACAGATCAAAGCGTATTTGGATCAGCAAAGTGTCGAAAATACGCTTGAATTGTTATTCACGGAACAGGAGCTGATTAAGGAACAAATCGCCAAGCTCGAAACTACGCAGCGTATTATCCAGGGCAGAATCAAGGTGTTGACTGACGCAAGCAGCATTCAGACGGGGGTTTACTCTATCAAAACGTATCCTGATCGGCCTTGTCTGCAGCTCAATACACGTATAACGCGGGACGAGGAGATGGATTATGCCATTAAAAAACTGCATCAAAAGCATAATAGTCACATTCCCGACTTCGGCAACCAATTGTACGGTGCATCCGTCTCACTTGAGGAATTAAAGCATGGTGTACGGGATGTTTTCAACTCCGTTTTCTTTATCTTTAGTCCTGACGATTCTGGAAAAATCGAATATGATTATTTCCTGCCAGCTGGCGATTATCTGTCATTATTTTATCGGGGTAACTACCGTCAAAGTCATGAAAAAATGCTTGAGGTCGTTGCATATGCCAACGAAAATGGGTTCCGTTTAATGGGAGATCCGTTTGAAATTTATGAAATTGATAATCGAGATACGATCATTACCGAGCAATTTCTGACGGAAATACAGTTACGGATTGCCAAGGAATGAAGAACTCCACAGGGAGTAGAAGTTATTGATTCGGCTTGAGACAATAGCTTCTATTCCCAAAACAAAAAAGCCGCTATATTAGCGACTTCTATGTATATTTAGGGATTAGTGAATATCTTTCTTTTTGAAATTGCCACCCTTCACTTCGGCTACATCATAAACTACAACAAAAGCATTGGGATCAATTTCGTGAATGATATCCTTGATCTTGCTTTCTTCCATACGGTTGATTACACAAGTGATTTCTTTGAATTGTTCATTGGAGTAACCCCCGTAAGCATCGGTATAGGTTGCTCCACGACCTAAACGGTCGCGAATCGTTTCGACCATGATCTCAGGTTGATTTGTGATAATTTTAAAGGTTTTGGATCCGCTCAAACCTTCTTCAACAATATGAATCACTTTGGAAGCAATGTAATAAGCAAGTGCGGACAGAATCGCCCCTTGAAGACCAAATACGGTTGAAACAACAATAAAGACAAACATGTTCAGGAATAAGATTAAATCACTCGTTCCAAAAGGTAATTTCCGTGAAAGCAGGACAGCCAACATATCTATTCCATCCAATGCCCCACCATTACGCAACGCCAAACCCATACCAAAACCGATGATAATACCACCCACGACGGTAATTAACAACGTATCCCCTTGAATAATCGTAGGTACATGGTGCATAAGGCTTGTACCCACGGCTAACGAGGCAATACCGATGATGGAATAAATAGCGAAGCTTTTACCGATCTGTTTATAACCTAACCAGACAAATGGAATATTGATAATACCAATCAGCATCCCTAACGGTAAACCAAACAGTTGTGAGCCTACGATACTCAGACCTGTCACACCACCGTCTGATACATTATTTGGAATTAATATGGCTTCCAGACCATATGAGGTAATAAAAGCCCCGATCATAATCAGCAATACTTTGGAGATGATTTTCAGCTTGTTAGACTTTTGCACGTTCCTTTGATTCATTCCTTTTCCCCCTTGATGAACAAACATAAAAAATAGTCTATAACAAAATTCACTATTTTGGCAATAGATCGTCATATATGCAACCACTGAATTCGCTCTGCTCGTTCCTCGATCAGATTACATTATTTCCCGATTAATACTCGATATGCCGTAATTTTATTCTCCAGCATCTGATCTGCTAACTGAAGTGTGTGCATCTGCTGTTGAATCGCCTCTTTGTGCTCTTCCAGCAACTTTAAACGCTCTGCAGCCGTATGCTCACCTTCCTGAAATAAGGATGCGTACTTTTTGATGATAGCGATGGGCATTTGAGTCTCTTTTAGTTTGATTACAAAATGCAACCATTTCAGATGCGATTCGTTGTATCGTCTATCTCCACTAGTATCACGGAGCGGTATGATAATCTGCTCCTTCTCATAATAACGCAATGTGTGGGCACTGATACCGAGTAGTTCAGCCACTTCACCGATTGTATGCATGGTGATCCTCCTTCTATATTCCGCTTGACTTAGAGTAAGCTCTAATCAGTATAATCAACACGTAGTCATATCACAATAAATAATGAACTGAAATCCAGGAGGAATATCCATGAAATATACAGTGATTACCGGTGCCAGTTCGGGCATTGGCTATGAAGCAGCTTTGGCTTTTGCGGCTCGCGGCAAACATTTGATCCTGGCTGCACGCAGAAGCGACGAACTGGAGAAGTTAAAATCGAAAGTAATTGAAATTGATCCTGAGCTGGACATCGTCATTCGCATGGTGGATCTGTCCATCGCTGCCAATGTCCATGCATTCTACGAAAGTCTCCATCATTACTCTATCGAAACATGGATTAACAACGCAGGATTCGGAAATTTTGCTTCGGTTGGTGAACAACATCTACCTAAAATCGAACAGATGCTTCATCTGAATATAGAAGCATTAACCATTCTTTCTTCCCTGTATGTACGTGATTATGCAGAGGTAGAGGGCACACAGCTCATTAACATTTCTTCTGGTGGTGGATATACGATCGTGGCGGATGCAGTAACCTACTGTGCAACAAAGTTCTATGTAAGTGCCTTTACGGAAGGACTTGCACAAGAATTAAAAGGCAATCATGCAGCAATGCAAGCAAAAGTACTCGCGCCTGCTGCAACGGAAACGGAATTTGCAAAACGATCTTTTGATATAGACCAGTTCGAATATGAGGGCCGTGTTCCCAAATTCCATACAGCAGAACAAATGGCTGGATTTTTGCTTGAATTATATGACAGCGAAAGCGTCGTCGGTATTGTAAATGGATTAACCTATGAATTTGAATTGAAAGAACCGATCTTTCCGTATGCAACGAGAGCAGCCTCGAAACCCAACGAATAATCATAAACATAGCCGTTAACCCATCCTATGTTAAACGTCAAAAGGGAACCTGTGATCAGGTTCCCTTTTGCTCTTGCTATATCTGTAAAAAGTATTAAGCCAGTCTCATTTTGAAGTCCTGATAGCCAAACTCGCGAACCACTTCGCAATCGCCATCTTTTCTTTTCACGGCAATGGCTGGCAACGGCATGCCGTTAAATGTATTGGTTTTGACCATGGAGTAGATCGCCATATCCTCAAATACCAATCTGTCACCTGTTTTGAGTGGTTGGTCAAATGAATAATCGCCGATTACATCACCCGACAGGCAAGTTTGCCCACCCAAACGATACAGGTGTGGTTTTTCTCCCGCTTCTCCCGAACCGATAAGCGGCGGGCGATACGGCATTTCCAGCACGTCCGGCATGTGACATGTGGCCGAGGTATCCAAAATGGCAATGTCCATACCGTTCTTGTGGAAATCGAGCACAGAAGTGACCAGGAAGCCCGCGTTTAGAGCAACTGCTTCGCCCGGCTCCAGATATACTTCCAGGCCATATTTCTCCTGCATGCGTTTGATGCAAGCTTCCAGTCTTGGAATGTCGTAATCTTCGCGTGTGATGTGATGACCACCGCCGAAGTTGATCCATTCCATTTGTGGCAGCCATTGTCCAAACTTCTCTTCTACCGCATTCAGCGTCGTTTCCAGATCGTCTGAATTTTGCTGGCACAATGTATGGAAATGCAGTCCAGAGACACCTTCCAGCAGCTCTGCGCGGAAATCCTCTTGTTTGGCACCAAAACGGGAACCAGGAGCACATGGGTCGTAAATCTCATGCCCCTCCTGTGTCGAGCATTCAGGGTTAATACGCAGGCCCACTTTGCGTCCAGCCTGAAGTGCCTTGCCCTTAAATTTCTCCAGTTGGGAGAATGAATTGAAAATAATATGATCGGAAATCGAAAGGATTTCATCGATCTCATCTTCACGATAGGCTGGGGCGAAGACATGGTTCTCTTTGCCCATCTCCTCATGACCGAGGCGGGCTTCATACAGCCCGCTTGCCGTTGCACCGCTCAGGTATTCTCCAATGAGCGGATACATTGTGGTCATGGAAAATGCTTTTTGAGCCAGCACGATTTTGGCTCCTGTACGTTGCATGACACCGTTCAGGATTTTGAGATTTTTCTCGATTAGTCCCTCATCAACAACAAAGCATGGCGTCGGTAATTGCTCAAACCGCATCTTAACGAACGAGCTCCGATTCTTTGGCTTCTTCTGGCAGTTCGTCAACGAGTACCGGATTGAAATCTTCAACCCATGGGAGACCCCATTTGTTCAACTCTTCCATGAATGGATCCGGGTTGAACTCTTCAACGTTGTATACGCCTGGTTTGTTCCATTTGCCAGTCATCACCATTGCTGCACCAATCATAGCTGGAACGCCTGTTGTGTAAGAAATAGCTTGGGAACCGACTTCTTTGTAGCATTCTTGGTGATCACAGATGTTGTACACGTAGTACGTTTTGTCTTGGCCGTCTTTTTTACCTTTGAAAATGCAGCCGATGTTCGTTTTGCCCACAGTACGTGGTCCAAGGGACGCCGGATCTGGCAGTACCGCCTTCAGGAATTGCAGCGGAATGATTTGTTTGCCTTCGTACTCGATCGGTTCGATCGATGTCATGCCCACATTTTCAAGGGCTTTCAAGTGCGTAAGGTAGCTTTGACCAAATGTCATGAAGAAACGGATACGTTTCAGACCAGGCATGTTTTTAGCCAGGGACTCCAGTTCTTCATGATAAAGCAGGTACATGTCTTTCTCGCCAACTTCTTTGAAGTCATAGACACGTTTAATTTCCATTGGTTGAGTTTCGATCCATTCGCCTTTTTCCCAATATCTTCCGTTAGCCGAAACTTCGCGGATGTTGATTTCAGGGTTGAAGTTGGTTGCGAACGGATAGCCGTGATCCCCGCCGTTGCAGTCCAGAATGTCAATATACTCAATTTCGTCAAAGTAATGCTTCAGCGCATAAGCAGAGAATACACCCGTAACACCTGGGTCAAATCCACTGCCGAGCAGAGCTGTAATTCCGGCTTTTTCAAAACGCTCTTTGTAATCCCATTGCCATTTGTATTCAAATTTCGCCGTATCTTCCGGCTCATAGTTAGCTGTATCCATGTAATTTGTTTTCGTTGCAAGGCAAGCATCCATGATTGTCAGGTCTTGGTAAGGCAATGCCAGGTTCATGACGATATCCGGTTTAACTTCGTTGATGAGGGCAATCAGTTCGTCAACGTTGTCAGCATCCACTTGAGCTGTTGTAATTTTTGTTTTACCGCCGTCCAGCTTGGCTTTAAGGTCGTCACATTTGGATTTCGTGCGACTTGCGATGCAGATTTCCTCGAATACTTCGCTGTTTTGAACGCATTTATGAACTGCTACTGAAGCTACGCCGCCGGCGCCGATGATTAGTGCTTTTCCCATTTTCCATTCTCCTAACCCAATATGAATTTTTTTAAAAATTAACTTTATTATTTTTCTCATTTTTCACTTTTCGCCCGTTTTGAAGCAACAAAAAAAGCAAGGTGAAAAATGCCACAATCGCGCATCATCACACTTGCTTGTCGATATACATCATAAAAAAGACGCAAAGTCTCCATAACTAAAAAAGTTCAAAAGAACTCCTCCAGCGGAAAGCTTCTTCATGTATATCAATATCAGATCAGAGTCTATATAGCAAATAATTCGCCTTTACCACTCTTATTGACCGTTTCACAAGTTGATGTGCAGGTGCACTGGTTGTAAAGTAACCAACTTATAAAATTTGAGCTTTTAACTCAATCAATAAGGCAACATAAGTTGCCAATCGGCGTTTGACCCGGCTGTCCGTATGGCCTTAACTTCCTTTTGGGGAAGTGGTCAAAAATTATCTGCTGGAAAGACCTGATTTATGTTGATATATCTGCTTTCCAAAATCACAGGTCTTACGATATCAGATACATTAAAAAAAATCAAGTGATCACTAAAAATTATTTATTTCATCATTTTGGAACTCGCGTTCTACTCGTATCCCACAACAGGTTTTCTCTGCTATACAACGTCTACGGCGACCGGCAGCTCTGGGATAACCGCACACGTACGATGTGATAACAGTGTAAACGTGTGCGAGTGTATTTTTTTGTATGGCGAATGTTAAATCTGCGATGAAGTACACTCTTTCATTTGCATCAGTGCATATCTTGCTCTTTACACTCCAGATACTCCGATCATTTGCCGCTCAATCATCTTCATTTCATAAAAATAGCCTTTTCGCTCCATTAACTCCGCATAGGGGCCGGCCTCCACTACCCTTCCCTCTTCCATGACCACAATCCGATCCATCTCTTCCAGACCCGTAAGGCGATGACAGATCATTAGAAGCGTATCCTCTGCCGCTTGTGCATAGAGGTGTTTCATCACACGTTCTTCTGTAACATAATCCAGTGAGGAAGTAGGTTCGTCGAGAAGCCACAACCGTCCCTTGCGAAGCATCGCCCGTGCCAGAGCCAGCCGCTGCTTCTCGCCGTCCGACAGGTTTTCCCCTTTTTCATAGACTACATCCGTTAAAGATGTATTGGGTAGCTGTACTTTTTCCAACACATCTACCAGTTGTTCATCCGAATGTTCTTCATCATTCAACAGCAGGTTATCCCGGATCGTTCCCCGGAAGAAATGACTTTGCTGCAGCACGACATTAGCCGATTGCCAAATGCTTGTCTCATCCAGTTCATTCACCGAAATGTCGTTTAAACGGATCTCCCCGGTCGTGGGTGTTCGCAGTTTAAGCAGTAATTCAATAATCGTTGATTTTCCTGATCCGCTCGGTCCGACAATTGCCGTTTTGGAGCCCGGTAAAATATGCAGCGAAATGTCCTTTAGTGCCGGTCTCCACTCCCCTTCGTATTGAAACGTAACACTGGAGAGCTCAAGCGATACCGCCTGATTACCAGATAACGCGCCGTCGGGCTGCGCAGACTCAGACTGTACATCAGAGGTCTGTATGGTTTCCGTCAGTCTTTTCGCAGCATGCTCGCTATCCTGCTTATAATAGGGTAATGTAGCCATTGCTGCAGCTTCTTCGAAAACGGTTAGTGAGGCCATAACCAGCATTGCAAGAAACACGCCAGCTAGCGCTCCGTCAATAATAAGATAGGCTCCAAGCGTCAGCACGCCCCACGAAATAAGAAACGTAACCAATGTGTGCATGGATTGCCCGCGCAGCAAGTGTCCGGCAGCCCGCTGCTGCTGAACCGTCAACGCCGTAGAAGCCTGCTGAAGCTGTTGCTCCCGCTGTGCCAGTTGTCCGTACACTTTCAAATCCCGAAATCCATACAATACTTCGGTGACTTCCGTGGAAAGCAGCGCCCGTTGCTCGCGAACACGTCCATGTATTTTCCGCTGCCCAAGCAAAACCACTCCCGGTACAACCAATGCCGTTGTGAGCATGCCTAATACAAACAGACCCGCAATCCAGAATGAAAAGGCTGAAGTAAACAACACCGTAGCCAAGAAGACCATGACCACAATGATCGGTGGATAAGCAACACGTAAAAAATAATGCTGTAGACTCTCCACATCCCCAACGATTCGGGCAAGCAGATCCCCGCTTCGCTTTTTGTTCAATATACCCGGCGTTAAAGGAATGAGTCGGGCAAAGAAGGATGCACGCAAACGGCTAAGCATGGAGAACGTTGCCCTGTGGGAATACAAGCGCTCCCCGTAACGACTCGCAGCCCGAAGCAGGCCAAGCAGCTTGACCATTGAGGTGAGTACAATTAAGGTGTAGAGCGGTGGAGCAAAGACCGTTTGCGAAATCATATACCCACTCGCGGAAAAGAGGGCCACTCCTGCTATTCCGGCAATAAACCCAGCTAGAATCGAAAGGATAATATCCTTTCGCTCCTGAATCAATGCTTTGGATAAAATCGCTAGCTCATTCATGCTAAGCCCCCTTTTCGTTGAACATCAATCATCTCCGCATACGCGGGTAGTCGCTTCAGAGACTCTTCATGGCGTCCCGTATCCACTAACACACCGTGGTCCATAAACAATATGCGGTCGGCATGTTGAATGGTATATAGCCGATGAGCCACCGTAATCATCGTCGCCCTCTTTGCCAATGCGGCAATGGAGCGTTGCAGGATCTGCTCTGTGTGCAGATCCAGACCCACCGTGGGTTCATCAAACAATATGATGGAAGGCCGCTTCAAAAAAGCACGTGCCAAGGCAAGCCGCTGTTTTTCCCCACCAGACAGACCTCGGCCACCTTCACCAACCAAGGTATCAAAGCCCTGCTCCAATTGTGCAGCCACTTCGGCAAGCCCCGCATCTTCTGCCGCCTGCTCAATTTCAGTCCTGGAGACGTTCCGACCCGCACCAATCGCAATGTTCTCCGCAAATGTACCTGCAAAAATATACGGATGCTGTGTAATGTAGCTGACCTGTTCGAACCATGCAGCCTCATCATACTTGGATAGCGGTTGTCCATTGACCAGAACCTCTCCTGATGCTGGTTTCAGCAAACCCACAATGAGATGAAGTAACGTCGTTTTCCCTGAGCCGCTTTTGCCGACAATGGCAATATGTTCTCCCGGATCAAGCTGGACCCGCCCAGTTTCAAGCTCAAATGATTCTAGCGCGTATCGAAATCGGAGATGGTTTAATGTCATGGATGGTGGCATGGAACTGTCATTGAAAATGTCCATTTGCAATGTACCTATCCCGTTCTCCCTTTCCATCCGATTCATGCTGTCGACCTCGTCGATTCCATCGGATGTACCTAATCCTCCTTTTCCATCTACCGACTTGCTCTCTCCAGCCGTTGTCTCGAGCATCTGCTCTACCTTACGAACCGCTCCCATACTTGTTCGCCCGCTATGAAAGGCGGTTCCCGTATTTTTCAACAAACTGTAAAACTCGGGAACGAGCAGCAACACGAGAAACGCGGTGTGGAACGACATCGATTTGAATACAAGCAGCTGGATTGCCAGTTCGAGAGCAACGATACCGATACTTAACATGACGATCGATTCCAGCATAAAGGTATTTGTAAACGCAATCCGCAAAATGCCCATCGTGGCATCACGATAATCCAGACTGCTGCGTTCAATTTTCTTCTGCTGGCGATGTGCCCGTCCGAATATCTTCAACGTAACCAGCCCTTGAAGAGAATCCAGGAATGTACCGGAGAACTCGGCCAGCTGCGCATATTTTTCCTCTGATTTGTTTTTCGTTTTTAGTCCCACCAAAATCATGAACAAGGGAATAAACGGGGCCGTAAACAGCATAATGAAGCCTGAATTGGCATGCTGCATAAACGTTACAATTAAAATCAGAATCGGAATGATGGCAGCCTCCATCATACGCGGCATATACAGACTGAAATAACTGTCAGCCTCATCCACAGCATCTAGAGCAACGCTGACCTTTCCCCCTGTTTGCCCACGAAGGGTTGATGGCATCGACGCATGGGTCAAATGTTGCAGCACGGCTGCCCGCATATTCGTCTTGGCACTGGCAGCCATATGCAAACCAACCTTCCCGTTCCCATAAGACAACCCTGTACGTACGACCATGGCAGCTAAAAGTAACCCGAGCAGCATGACGACCGACGAGAGGGAAGCTTTCTCCACGAAAATCCGTTGAACTGCTTCAGCAAGCAGTGCGGCCTGACTCACAATGGCTATACCGAGTGCGAGTGAAATAAGAGCCATGAGCACGAGACGTTTTCGCTGGCCAGACATTTGTTGAGCAAGCAGACTTGTTTTCCTCTTCATGCAAACGCTCCTCCTTTCTATGAACCTATGAGGCAGGCTACTCCCTCACTTTGCATAAATAAATTCACTCTATTTTTTTCCCTTTACATAGTCCGCATCAAACAGAAACAGTCTGAAGACCAGGAGCAGGGAAGGAATCAACATACACATGCCACCGATAAACACAACAACCAGTGCAAAGCCCATCGCTGGTGAGGTGACGCTGTTTTGAATTGTAATGTACGGATCAAGGATATAAGGATATTGACCAATTCCGTAAGCGAAAAAGGCACAGAAAAATTGCAGCATGATACATATAAACGCTAATCCGTAACGGCGTCCGTTGTATAACAGCCACATCGCAATCATGAAAAATGCAACGGAAAGCGCAAGCAGCCACCATAAATCCATCATATTTTGAAAATGTCGCTCATTGTGCTGCCCCAAATATATAAATGCAGTCAGTGCGATAATAATCGTCGGTGTACTCCAGAACAGGGCATAGTTCCGTACCAGCTTCAACGCAGAGTGATCCTCTGCCCGAGATGCATAAAAGGCCAGAAATGAGCTGCTTATGAACAAGACGGACACAATCGCCAGTCCAACGATGCTCCATGATAACGGATTGGTAAACAGCGTCCAGAAATCCAGAGAAACCGTCGAACCCTCCTTCACGATAAAGCCGCCTTCAGACAGTGTTAGCGCTACTGACAACGAAGCAGGAATAAGCAGACCTGACGCCCCGTATAGAAACAGATACACGATATTAGTTTTGGAGCCATAGTTCTCAAAGGCATAAAACGAACCACGAATGGCGAGCAAAATGACCGCAATGCTTCCCGGTACGAGCAGTGCTGATCCGTAATAATATGCCGTGTCCGGAAAGAATCCAACGATGCCAATATAGAAAAAAACAAAAAATACATTCGTAATCTCCCATACCGGGGATAAATAACGGGAGATCAGACGATTAATCAGGTGATCCTGTTTCGTCAAGCGTGCATAAAAGGCAAAGAAGCCCGCCCCGAAATCAATGGAGGCTACAATTAAATAGCCATACAAGAACAGCCAGAGCACCGAGATGCCAATCAGCTCGTAACTCATCATGCATTTTCACCCTTTTCTGTAGTCGGATTGCTCTTCTCCTTTTCCCTCATCCATTTCTCCATCTCGACTTCTGCCGGATTATTGTTGAACAAACGTCTTAGCACGAGAACACACATGACTCCCAGAACGATGTAGAGAAGCAGGAAGAAGAAAAAGATCATTCTTATGTTGGGTGATGAAGTGGCGGCTTCCTCTACACGCATATATCCTCGAATAATCCACGGCTGTCGTCCAAGTTCAGCATAGAACCAGCCCAGCTCAACCCCGAGAAAAGCCATTGGCGCGCCCAGGGCTATGATTCCAAGCAGCCACTTGTTCAGTTCATTGCGCTTTTTCCAGAACACAAACAGGAAATACAGAACCGAGATCGCCAGCAGAGTAAATCCGATTCCAGCCATCAAATCAAACAAGTAGTGAACGAGCAGCGGCGGCCATTCGTCCTTCGGAAACTCCTCCAGTCCGGTTACCTCGGCATTAAAGTCACTAAAGGCCAGGAAGCTGAGCAGTTTCGGCAGGTGAAGAGCTCCTATAATTTCATGCTCTGCATTCAGCCAGCCTAATAAAATCAAATCCGCGCCGCTTTCCGTCTCAAAATGCCACTCTGCCGCTGCTAGCTTCTCCGGCTGATGCTCTGCCAAGAACTTGGCGGACACATCTCCAGCTAACGTGTTCAGCACGCCAAACAGCAGCACCACCGCCATCATGAGGTTCAAGGCTTTTTTGTGGTATGCGGATACCCCTTTTCTCAGCATTGCAAAGGCTGCAATTCCGGCTAACAGGGCAGCTCCTGTCAAATAGGCCGAGCTTAATACATGGAACACCTTGGAAAACGTCGCCGTATTCAGCATCGCCTGTATTGGGTCAACCGCTGTGAATTGGCCTGCCTCCATGACAAAGCCCCCAGGCTGGTTCATGAAGCCGTTCACCGTCGTAATAAAGACGGCAGACATACCTGCCCCGGCAACAATCGGAATCGTCAGCAGCCAGTGAATGTACGGATTTTTGAATCGATCCCACGTATACAAATAAATGCCCAGGAAGATCGCTTCAAAAAAGAACGCGAACACTTCCATAAATAGCGGAAGTGCAATGACGTTCCCCGCCAATTTCATAAAATTCGGCCATACCAGGGCCAGTTGCAGTGATATCGCTGTGCCGGTCACAACACCTACCGCCACAGAAATGACAAACCCTCGTGACCACCTCTTCGCCATTAGTGTGTAGTGAGGATCTTTTTTACGGATCCCCATGAACTCTGCAATAGCGATCATTAGGGGCACACCGACTCCAAGTGTCGCAAAAATAACGTGGAACCCTAGCGTCATGCCTGTCACCAGCTTGCTCCACATCACCGTATCAATTGCCATTCTTTACTGCCTCCTTTCAAACTCTGTTCGATTTTTGCAATGATTTGATGCTTTTAATCATTAGGTCAGTCAGCCCTTGAACTACTTTCAATATCAGGATTGGGCGGCTACGCCATTGGTTCAGAATTGGTTTAAAAAGCGCTCCTCCGATGTTGTATGTATAAAGAGAATTTTTTCACAAAGTTAGTGACGAAGGAGTCTTTGCCCAACCAAGTTCTGAACGAGACCTAATAGTTAAAATTATTATATCTTTGTGAATGAGCAATTCAATCACTGACACGTCTTCGTCCCTAAATGTTCAAGAAAGGATCAACTCTTTCCGACAACTCGGTGAAAAGCGTAAAAAGCACCCAAAGGGGCTATTGATTCATTGGGCAGAACCGTGGTATTGCATTTCATTTCCACTATGGGTGAAAGGTGTTTTCGAAACCCAACCGTTTGCAGTTGTTCTGGCTCTTGTAGCTTACAAAAAAAACAAAAGAAACCGCTCATATAGCGGCTTCTTTTGTTCTTAAATCTTACAAGGTTTCAATTCTTTTGTTGGACGGTGTCCTCCAGCCATTGCTGCAAGGGAATATCCTTGGTCAACTCACCGAGCAAAATGTGACTGAACATGCCTTCCTGATCTATGATCATGGTCGCTGGCAGACCGGTGATGCGATACAGGCCGGAGACCTTTCCGGTCACATCAATGATTACAGGGAAATCGAATTGCTGTTTATTCATAAATTCACGAATGGTCCCCTTCGCTTCCCCTACGTTGACAAACAGGGTCTGCACGTCTTCTTGATATGTCTGAGCGATCTGATTAATCATCGGCATCTCCCTCACACAAGGGGTACACCAGGAAGCCCAAAAGTTAATCATCACAACTTTGCCCCGATAATCGGAGAGCTTCACCTGTTCTCCGGCTGAATTAACGGCAGTAAATTCAGGAGCAACTGCACCGATTTCAATAGCACCGATTCTTTGGGTATCTGATGATAAATTCCCTTGGTAAATTGCCCACGCAGCGGTCAGCAAAGCAGCGATTCCAATCAGGATTGTGATGAAACGTCTTATTCTCGCGCTTTTTTTTGCACTTTTTTTTCCCAATTGATTCACCTTCATTTCAAGCCGAGACTATGATGAAAAGCGGCATGAAGCGACCCAAACTGTTGACGAAAGTCCTCTGTTGAGCCATCTCCTACATTACGTCCTTTGTTCATAAAAACAATGTGATCGGCAACATCATCTGCAATCTCAAGCTGGTGGGTGGAGAACACGACCATATGTCCCTCCTCCTTGATTTGTTTGATGAGATTTGCAAATTCCTGCATCCAGAAGGGGTCCAGTCCATTCGTCGGCTCATCCATGATCAGCAGCGGAGGCTTGGCCAACAGAGCCTGGGCAAATAACACACGCTGCCGCATTCCCTTGGAAAAGGTCGTGACCCGCTTGTTTTTTTGCTCGGCCAAGCCTACCAGGGTTAGCACTTCCGATACTCGCGCTTTGGGGACCTTTCTTAGCGCCGCCCAGAACTGGAGCACTTCCTCTGCTGTCAGACCCTGATTGAAATGATAATCATCCGGCATATATCCGATCTGTTCCGAATACCGCTTTCGTTCCTTGGACCAGCGCATTTTGTTTACCATGATTTCACCCGAGGTAGGTTGAAGAATACCTGCCATCATACGCAGCACAGTACTCTTTCCGGCCCCATTTCCTCCACATAAGGCAAGCACATGGCCAGAAGAAACGCGAAAGGATATATCTTCAACAATCTGTTGTTTTTTGATGGATTTGCACAGTCCAACAATCTCTGCTTCCACGTTATCCATGAGAACGCCCCCTCTCCCAGATCCCGTAGACTGCCACAATAGAACATGCTATCCACAGCAGGCATATCCCCGTAAAAATCCAGCTTCCGCTGGATGGTTGTACCCAATCAACCCACTGATAATATTCAGGACCCAGTATGGAGCCTCCGCCAAGTTTGATCACAACAAACAATCGTACCAGCTCAGCCGGATTGATAAAGGTTAGAACGGTGAGTAAGGGTTTTACCCACTGATAAGGCATAAGTCCCAGTACGGAGATTAGAAGTGTCGGCCATCCGATCACAGCGAAAAACCAAACGGATACGGATATCGTTAACGCTTGCCACCGATTTTTGGATAACGAACCGATGAACAATGCAATCGTCAGAAATAGCAGCACCAGTCCGCAGGAAAATACCAGAAACAAAAGGTAGGTCATCACATCTAAAGGGCTGCCAACCCATCCACTAAGAAGTCCCATCAATCCATATCCGAATGTAACTATAGTCATTAATACCACCGAGAGACCTAGATATTTTCCTACGATAAAAGACATCGTGCCGATGGGGTATGTGGACAACAGCTGCCAACTGCCCTCTTCCTTTTCAGAAGTCAACGAGAACGAACCCAGAAAGAGAGTCATCAGCGGCAAAAGATAAAGAATAAGATTTAACATGGAACCTGTCGTGCCAGAGTATCCTGCTACAAAATTCTGAGAATTAATGATCAGCAAACTCAGACTAAATACGCAGAAAAGAATCAAAAATGAATAGGCCCAAGGATTGCGAAACCCCATTTTCATTTCTCGTCGAACGACTTGCAACATATCTCCCATCATGGATCACCATCTTTATTGACCATTACTTGTGGCCTGAATCTTCCGTGGATTCGCTTTCCTCATGTGTTCCTTCATGCATGCCTTCACCCATTCCCTCTTCGGAATGGCCATGCTCACCCATCATATCCATCATCTCTGTGTTTTGTTTCCAGTCGTGGGAGGCGAGGTCTTCAGCGGTCATGATCGTTCCCACACCCTGCTCAGTAACAAAAGCTTCGGCAGATTGTTTATCCTTAAAATTCAGGATGCCATAGGCCATGGGTGTACGCAGTGAAGCATCGTATACATAAGTAGCTTTGCTGTATTCAATCCATTCCTTGTCATTATAGTCACGAACAAAATCCATCCCGATGTTATCTGTTCCGTTCTCTTCTTTCCACTGGTGCATGCAACCGATATCATCAAATTTATAATTTTTACCGTCTTTCGTGGTAAGCTGCGTGGCATAGGCATCATCCTTCACCTGCATTTTGCATATGGCACAGATATCCACGTCTTCATTAATGGGCAACGCCTCGTATTTTTTTCCGCAGGCTGTTAATAACAGCACCCCAAAGAGAAGCACCATGACTGTTTTCAAACTTGTTGTTGTTTTCGTTCTCATTTTCATTTTCGTAATCCCCCCATATAGATCATAATAAAAGTTGCCATGCCCAGCAGGATACATCCGATGATCCAAACCTCAGTTGTCTCTTTCACCGCTTGTGCACCTGTTTCCGTCGTCAGTGATTCCGCTTTCATGCTCATTAACGGTGATCTGTCGGTTGTCCACTCTTCCTTGCCTTCCGTAAACAAACTGCTCATAAAGAGCATGCCTGGTGATTGAAAGAAAAGCTGATAAGCCGAATTTCGGTTGACCACTTGCTCATAGAAAGGATTAATCTCATAGGAAAGTTCACTGATTCCATCCTCGTTCAGGTCGAGACCCTGAAAGGAATCCCAGTAATTCTCCTTCATCTCATTGTTCCGGCTGTCCATCGCTGAAGCTTCAATCACATTCGAAACAAATTGGTTTCTAGTAAACTGGTTGTCCTCTGCCAGAACGAGCTGGATACCAATGAAATTGCGAAGCACCGCATTGCTGCGAATTTCATTTCCTGAGGATTCGGCAATGTTCATGCCCACACGATTACCTTCCACAACATTGTTATGAATTGAGGATCGCTGTACGTCATACAATAAAATCCCTTGTGAATGCACATTTTCGCTCTGTTTACGAAAGGAATTCCCGGATACAACCGTATTCTTGACGCCCATCACCATGGCCCCTGTACTGTTGTTCTCTCCCACATTGTCCACAACAGAAGAACCATCAATATACATACAATGAATGCCGTACCTGGTATGCAGCAGCGTGTTACCCTTAACCGTAAGATTGCGACTGTTCTCCAAGTAGATCCCGTCCCGCATGCCCGTAATTTGGTTCTCTTCAATGGTGTTACGATGGGAATTGTACAAGTCAATGCCATTCCCTTTTTGACCACTGGAAGCCGATTCTGATCCAGCCCATGAAATGTTATTGCTATGTACGAGCCCATCGCGGGAACCCCGCAGCACTATTCCGAAACTTTGACTCTGAATATCAAGGTCCCTGATCTCTGCACGATCTCCTTCAACCTGAATCGCCGCAGTGGGTTCATTCGTTAAGTGCTGAATCGTGAACCCCTGTAATGTCACTCCATCTGAATGAATGGTGATCGTGGACTCAGCTTCTGTATTCAATACTGTTACGGACGAGTCCCCTCGAATGGATATACTCTTGTCTATACTTACGGGACCAGCATACATACCAGGCTCAAGTACAAGCACTTCACCAGGTTTAGAACCATCAATGAGTGGCTGGAGTGGAATAGCGTCTTTTGTTCCAGAAGCAGCGTTTGCAGCATCAAGCGGATAAGGTAATAGGATCGCCAGTATACCCAGAATGAGTAATATTCCTAGGACAATCCGTTTGTTCAACATCATAACCTCCTTCATGAAACACACTGCCCATAGTGTACATAAAAACAAATTTTTACCATATAGCTCATTCTGGCTATAGAACTGTACTTTTTGTGTCCAATTTGTGAGGTCGTTGGAGTTAAAAGCAAAAAGAATGACATTCCACTACCAGAAAGAACGCCCGGATATAATAAAAAAGCTTATTACAGACGATTATGGTCTGTAATAAGCCCTTGCTCCAGTGCATACCGTGTCAATTGAACACGATTTTGAACCTGTAGTTTTTGCAAAATGTTTTTCAAGTGATTCTTGACGGTATACTCTGAAATCGTATAATTTGCAGCGATTTCTTTATTGGTCCATCCTGCAGCTACACCATATAGAATATCCTTTTCTCTTGTGGTTAATGGAACATCAGGCTCTTTTTTCTCCGTTAGTGAGACGTCCTTCAGGATTTGGTATGCCACCTCACGGCTCAAAGGAGCTTCTTCTGTAACGATGGAATGAAGATATTCCAGCCACATGGACGGTTCAAGGTTTTTGAGAAGATAGCCCTGAGCCCCCCGCTTCAACGCCTCCAAAAGGTGAAGTACATCATCCGAGACGGTAATCATGACAATCTTCACATAAGGAAAGGCCAATTTGATCCGTTGTGTTGCTTCCAGACCGTTCAGGATCGGCATCTGAATGTCCATAAGGATCAGATCGGGAAGCCACTGTTCTGTATAATCAATCGCCTGCTGACCGTCCGATACGACGCCAATCACTTCGAAGCTGGGATCCATGGATAAAATTTCACATATGGCTTCTCTCGCATGAGCGTGATCGTCCACAACAAGTACGCGAGTATGGCTCATTGCATCTCACCATCCTTTGAAAATTCGACAACGGTATGCTCCTGTTCCCTTCGGAATTGCATATTAAAGTTCAGTTCATTCATCCGCTCTCGCATGATTTTTAATCCATATCGATCCTTTCGTTCAAAAGGATTCATCTCAAACCCTTTTCCATTATCTCGAATCGCAATATTCCAGCACTGCTTATGTCCCTTTCCCTGAATCCATGCTTGGGATGCTGATGCATGCTTTTGAATATTAAAAAGAGCCTCCCGAATACAAGCGAGCAGTTCTACTCTCTCTTTGTCAGTAAATGCATCCTCCGGGATGCTCCAGTCCAGTTCAATTCGGACAGGGATATCTTTGGAAATTCTTCGAATTTGACCAATCCATGTGACCGATTCGTTCATAGTCAAGGCTTGATCAACGTTAGGATCATAACGCAAATCTGCAATGGCCTGACGCACATAACGATTGACTTCATGAACCGTTTTTTTGATTGAATACACATCGTCCAGCTGTTGATCCTGCTTAGCTTGCTCCTCCAGACGTCCGACTTTCACCGATAATAAAAAAAGGGATTGCGCAATTCCATCATGAAGTTCCTTGGCCATCTTTTCCCGAGATTCAAATGCGGCTTTGACTTCACGCTCATGCTCCAGCTCTTTTTGGATACGTTCCAACATGAGAAACAACCGAGTTAACAACGTTATGCTCACAACATATACAATGACAGGCGTCAGCCAGTTGCCCAGATCCATTGATATATAGGGTAGCAAAAACTGATGTCGTACATATTCCCAGAGTCCAACGGTCAAGGTAGGAATGAGCAGAATCATCCACTTGATTTGTTTGTAAGACATATTCTCCTCCTACATATCAAGATAAGAATCAGTGAGGCAAACGAAGAATATAACCAAATCCCCACAGGGTTTGAATCAACTCTTCCCGATTCGGCACATGCTCGGATAGTTTGTCACGCAGCCGTTTCACATGAGTATCTACAGTTCGATAATCCAGATCTTCCTCATGCTCCACTTTCCAAACAATTCGCAGCAGGTCCTGCCTGGAGAAAGCTATTTCCGAGTGTGTCGCCAGATGATAAAGCAAATCAAATTCTTTGGGCGTCATATGAATTTCCTCCTCTTCTATTGTGACCCTTCGGGAAGCTGGATTGATTAAAATGGAGGAAATCAGCACCTCGCTCGCTGAATGATCTTTTGGCGCAGGCTCGACCAATCCGTTATAACGAGCCATCATGGTTTTGATACGGAGCACCACTTCCCTCGGACTGAATGGTTTCATCACAAAGTCATCCGCCCCTGCTTTGAAAGCTTCAAGCCGATTTCCTTCTTCTGACTTGGCTGTCAGAAACATGACGGGTATGCTGAAGTTTGTCCGCAGGTAATGGCATATTTCAATTCCCTTAACATCGGGAAGAATCCAATCCAGAATGATCATGGCATACGACTCCTGATGAAGCTTACTTAAGGCTTGCCAGCCCAACGAAGCCTCTTCGATGATAAATTGTTCTTTCTCCAAATACATTCGAAGAAGTCTTCGGACCCGTTCATCATCATCTACAATTAATATTCTATGTTGCGGCAGGGTCCCGTTCATGTTTTACCTCCACTTCTTTGTGATATGTAATCAGCATACCTTCATCACACTTAAAAGGCATGACTCCATAGAGCCATGCCTTTTGATAATCTACTTTCGAATTGTAGACAATGTATGAACGATTATGTTCAGGCTATTTCTTGCCGGTGACGGCTGTTACGACATCGTCGGCAACCTTAATCATTCTCAATGACAATCCCAATTCTCACATGCACCAATTATCATGGCTTCGAATATGGATATCTACTAAGCCCCAAATTTTTTAAACCTAGTAATAGAGCCCATTCCTCAGGTTTTTCACAAAATCGATACCGAAATGCATTTGACAAAGCTATATATTGATATAAAATTAATAATATAATCTATATATAGTGTTTGTTTTTGATCACCTTTCATTTGTCAAGGAGGATATGATAGTGCTAATTGTGTATGATTCAATAACCGGGAATGTTAAGAGGTTTATTTCCAAGCTTCAACTGCCGGCTGTTCAGATTCAGAATCAAATGACGATTGATGAACCGTACGTACTTGTGACATATACAACAGGTTTTGGACAGATACCTGATAAGGTGTCTTCTTTTTTGCAAAAAAACTCTGAATACCTGATTGGCGTGGCCGCCAGCGGTAACCGTAACTGGGGTGAGCGTTTTGCCAAAAGTGCAGATTTGATATCTGCTTCTTACAACGTCCCGGTTATCAGTAAATTTGAATTATCTGGTTCCAAAAGAGATGTGGAGTATTTTGAACAGGAGGTGAGCCGCATTGCGCCATATTGAATTGAATAACATGCTGTTAAAGCGCGACTCTAATGGCTTCTTCCAGTTACATAAGGATCAAGAGGCTGTAGAGGAGTTTATGAAAGAAATCAAAGATAAAAGTATGGCATTCGCCAACATTGATCAACAAGTCCAATTCATGATTGAACATGATTATTACGAGGATTTCTATGCTTCCTATACAACCGACGAAGTTAGAACCGTATTCGAAATTACACGCGGCTATCAGTATAAGTTTCCTTCCTATATGGCAGCGTCCAAGTTCTACACCGATTATGCGTTGAGAACATATGACCGAAAAACATACCTTGAGCAATATGCGGATCGAGTCGCAGCCGTAGCACTTCATCTGGGTCAAGGACATTTTGATACGGCTTGTTTGCTGTCTCGTTCTATGATGGAGCAGCGTCTTCAACCCGCGACCCCCACTTTTCTGAATGCCGGAAAAAGTCGACGCGGTGAACTGGTTTCTTGCTTCCTGCTTGAAATGGATGATTCACTGAACTCCATAAACTATGTACTGAACACTTGTATGCAGTTATCCAAAATCGGTGGTGGAGTGGCTGTCAACCTGTCGAAGTTGCGTGCTCGCGGAGAAGTCATTAAAGGTGTCGAAGGTGCTGCGAAAGGCATTACGCCAGTTCTCAAGCTGATGGAGGATGGTTTCTCCTACGCTGATCAGATGGGTCAACGGAAAGGTTCTGGCGCAGCATACTATAATATTTTCGGTTGGGACGTTATGGAGCTGCTGGACAGTAAAAAGATCAATGCGGACGAGAAAATCCGTCTGAAAACTCTCTCTATCGGACTTATTGTACCTAATCGTTTTTATAAGCTGGCTCAAGATAATGAGCCCCTGTATCTCTTTGCACCTTATAGTGTCTATAAGGCGTATGGAACACATTTGGATGATATGGATCTGGATGTGATGTATGATACGTTGCTGGCTGACGATCGTGTGAAGAAGAAAAAATCGTTGAGTGCACGGGATATGCTGACCAAAATAGCGATGATTCAACTTGAATCCGGCTATCCCTATATCATTAATAAAACCAATGCCAATCAAGCACATGCCTTAAAAAACGTAGGACAAGTCAAAATGTCCAACCTCTGCACAGAGATCTTCCAACTTCAGGAGACTTCTGAAATTACAGACTATGGTCAACCGGATATTATCCGCAAAGATATTAGCTGCAACCTGGCCTCCCTCAATATTGTTAATGTTATGGAGAGCGGCAAGATCAAGGAATCCGTTCATGAGGGAATGATCGCACTGACCTCCGTTAGCGACATGACGCATGTTGCCAATGCTCCAGGTGTAGCCAAAGCCAACTCCGAAATGCATTCCGTTGGTTTGGGTGCCATGAATCTGCACGGTTATTTAGCCAAAAACAGGATTGCTTATGAGAGCACGGAAGCCAAGGATTTTGTACGCACCTTCTTTATGACCATGAATTATCATTCTCTGGAGAAAAGTATGGAGTTTGCAATGCAAACCGGCCAACGGTTCCATGGATTTGATAAGTCCGACTATGCGACTGGTGTATATTTCGATCGTTATGTGACCACGGATTACCGTCCCAACACATCGAAAGTACAACAATTGTTTAACGGAATTGATGTTCCTTCGCCCGATGATTGGAAACAGCTTAAATCTAAAGTGATGGAAAATGGCCTCTATCATGCTTATCGCATGGCTATTGCTCCAACAGCAAGCATCTCTTATATCCAAAATGCAACATCCAGTGTAATGCCCATCGTAGAACAAATTGAGACACGAACTTATGCCAATTCAACCACGTATTATCCGATGCCCTATTTGCAAAAGGATAACGTCTTCTATTACAAATCAGCGTATCAGATGGATCAATTCAAAGTGATCGATTTGATTGCGGAAATTCAGCCGCATGTGGACCAAGGAATCTCCACAATTCTTCATGTAAACAGTGATGTATCCACTCGAGAATTGGCTCGCTGCTACCTGTATGCTGCTCATAAAGGGTTGAAATCTCTGTATTATACAAGAACCAACAAGCTAACGATGGAAGAATGCATTGCTTGCTCAATATAAACAAATCCCCTTTTTGGGTATTACGATTGGAGTTTGATATAACATGCCGGCAATTCAAGCTGTGAACTGGAATCGGGCAGATGATGATTTCACTCTCATGTTCTGGAATCAGAATATTATGCAATTTTGGACCGATGACGAGATTCCTTTATCCGATGATAAAAAGACCTGGGGTATGCTCAGTGATACAGAAAAAGACGCTTATATGAAAGTTTTGGGAGGCCTAACCCTTCTGGATACCATTCAGGGCGGTGTAGGTATGCCGCAGATTATGGAGCATGTGGATGGACTGCAACGCAAGGCTGTACTGAGCTTTATGGCGATGATGGAACAGATTCATGCGAAATCCTACAGCAGTATTTTTACCACATTGGCATCAACCGAAGAAATTGACAGTGTATTTAAATGGGTGGAAGAAAATCCATATCTGCAAACCAAAGCGACGGTTATACGTCAGTATTATATGAACATTGAAACTTCAAAAGATTTGTATATGGCGATGGCCGCTTCCGTACTTTTGGAAAGTTATTTGTTTTACAGCGGATTCTTCTATCCACTCTATTTAGCTGGACAAGGCAAACTCACCTGCAGTGGTGAGATCATTGATCTGATTCTGCGGGATGAAAGTATTCATGGTGTATATGTGGGTGTGTTGGCCCAGGAAATATACGCGAGCTTTGATGAAACACAGCGGAATGATGTGTACCAAGGTTTGGTTGATTTAATACAGCTTCTTCATCAAAATGAGTTGCAATATACGCAGGAATTATATACCCCTATTCATTTGACCGAGGAAGTGGAAGCATTCCTTCGTTATAACGCTAATAAAGCGATGATGAACCTCGGTTTTGAGCCATTATTTGAAGACGAGGAAGTCAACCCGATTGTGTTAAATGGAATCAGTACCCATACTAAGCAGCATGACTTTTTCTCTAAAAAAGGCAACGGCTATATTCGCACACTGAATGTGGAACCCCTGACGGATGATGATTTCAAGTTCGAATAAGCCATTACTTGATTACAATGACTACGTGTAGCCAATGAATATAAATAAAGAAGGCTGTTCCCCACAGAGGAATAGCCTTCTTTATTTAATCTTCGAGAAATGAAATCAGTCTTTGCAGGAGAACAGGCTCTTCCTTTCGAAATTGCTCCAATCGGAGTCTTACCTTTGCAAATATTTCATTGTCTTTACGTATTTCATGTCGGATGTATTGATCCCTTAACTTCATTGCCCTTGTAGTTATATCCTGATAACCATTCACAAGTTGTTCGTCGTAAGGGATGATCCCCTCATCGACCAAGTAGCCAATCCGCTCGCTCATCATTTTTTTGTGCTCCCAGAGTACATGAAGATGTCTCACATCGTTACGTTCACCAAGCCGGGGATCATTGCTCTCTACGGCATCATAATACATCTGTAAATAGTCATAGACATCAAGGCCAAAAGCCTGTTCTTGGTCAGGATTGTAATTAATGCGGTTCAGATGGGTCTCTCCGTTCAGATAATCATGCAGCTGGTCGAGCGCTACGATTCGATCAAAAGGATAAGGGGAATGCGGCTCGTATTTGTAAAAATACGTGTGGTGATCTGCCGTGAGCCCCTCTCTCAGCAGATGTCTCATGGAATGGATAGCATCCTGGAAGTCTGTGAACGAAATCTGCAAATTGCGGTAAACTCCTGTATGATCGAACATGGAAGCATCAAAAATACGTTTGTCCCAATCAAAACCGTATAGAAAGAGATGATGAGGAAACGGTTCTTTCTGATAGGCCGCCGCTGGCGGTAGCTGAGCTTCATCCAAAAATACGACGCAATAATAACCGCTGCGAATCTGATCCGCGAAAAATTGAGGCCAAGCGTCCAACGCCAAATGCTCCAGAATCGTATAATTCACAGAGCATGTCAGTAGAAATGGATTGTTGAAATTCAGTTCATTGGGCTTGCCCCGGAAAAAATCGATATAAAACTGTCTGCCATCTTCCAGAAAGGTTTTCTTGCAGGACAACTGAATGAAATTGCTGTAATACCAAGGAATCGTTTCCTCATGTGCACTGGTAATCGAAAGCGTGTAAGCCCACCGCAGAAATCCTTTAAGCGGCGGACTCAACACAGGAAGCTGAACAGCATTCATTCTTTCTCCCCCTTCTGAGTTTTTAGACTTTACCCGGCTACTCTACCTTATGACCCAGAAGCCTTCTTAACTGCTTGCACTGCTGTATCCCTTCACGGCCTGTTTCCAAAGCAATCGTACAGCTATGAAGAGCAGTACCGCACCGACCAGCACCAGTCCTGTATAGAGCCAGCTGAGCTGCCCCAGCAGGAACATCGGTCCGAAATTGGTAATCAGGAACAGCGGAATGACAAAGGTACCAATCCGACGGACCCAAGTCGGGTATATCGCCATCGGAAAGTTATTGGCGTCCCAGGCGGAATGGGCGATTTCTGATGCAGAC
Source organism: Paenibacillus sp. 11B (assembly GCF_030487755.1). Classification (NCBI taxonomy): domain Bacteria; kingdom Bacillati; phylum Bacillota; class Bacilli; order Caryophanales; family Paenibacillaceae; genus Paenibacillus; species Paenibacillus sp. 11B. The sequence goes on from NZ_JAUKNS010000001.1 coordinate 388,315, forward strand.
CCCGTCTGAACGAACCGAAATGACAGTAACGCAGGGATAATCATTAGACAGTATGTGATGATAACGGAGACGAATAATAGCAGCATAAACCCGGCAAGCTGGAGAAATGTCAGGGGTATGTCCATGGCATGCCAGCCAATACCTATCATGACGAAACCAACCAAAATATCAGGGATTGGCAGTGCCAGATCGACATAACGCAAGGAAGCCATAAATTGAAGAGAAATCGGCTTTGTTAACATTAAATCAAGCGAGCCGTCTTTAATATATTCCGGGATTTTCGTGAAATTTGTGAAAAACAGTCCCACGTAAATTCCTGTCACCACAGTGTGCATGCCTATAAATAGAAGCAGCCCTTCAGGCGGTATGCCGTCTACGTGAAGATCGGTGCGGAACACGACGAGCACATATAACAGTTTGGCGAGCAGGTAGACGGATTCCACAAGCAGGCTCATCATGAAATTTCCCCGAAACTCCATCTGGGCAATGAGACAATTTTTGATGAACATGCCGTACAAATGTGCGTATTTTCTCATGGTTCTAAACATATGGAATGCCAGCTACCCCCCAACCGCCGAATATTTCTTCATAGATATCCGCCACGTTAGACGGGATAGCCATAAGAACAGGAGTATCCATCCGCACTGGATGAGCACCCCCTGATACATCGCCGCCACTTCCGTTTTGCCGCTGAGAACATTAACTGGAAAATAAATGGTATATGGAAATGGCGTGTACTGAAGTGCCTCCACAATCGAATCCCCGAAAATCTCCAACGGAAACATACCTCCACTCAAAATATTGATGAGCAGGCTGGTAATGACGAAAAAGTAAGAGATTTCATTCAGATAAAAAGCGCTTGCGCAGATGCAGTAGGAGATTAAGAAATTGAGCAAAAGTGCCCCCGACAGTGTGACGACGAAGAGGATCAGCCGTATGACTTGGAACTCAAGCACGCCCCCGGCAGATGCGAGCCATATAATTCCAACGAGCAGCACAGCTGTAACTCCGTAATAAATCGCCTTCTGTCCGAAAAAGGATACTAGCCGATACCCGAAGTAGCTGACTGGTTTGATCAAATACTTGTTGAGACCGCCGTTTTTGATATCATCGACAATCTGGTGCTCGAACTGGGTAGCAATCAGCTTGGATACCAAGCCCGCCAAGATGGTATACAATATAATTTGATTGTATGAATACGAGAACAGCGCTGCTTCGCCAGAATGTTGGTACACCGCTGTCCATATAAAATACTGAACAAGAATCGGAAACGCGGCTCCGAGAAGACCGAGAAAGAAGTGAAAGCGGTATTCCATCGATTGCTGCACACCCATCGAAAAAACAGCCGTATACAATTTGCGTCCATTCATCCGACGGATTCCTTTTGGTAGAGCATCGAGATACTCTCCTCGATTGGCACGTCCTCAATCGTCCAGTCAACAATCGGGAACGAATCGAGCACAGCCCGCGACACTTCTTTTAAGCGATGTTTGGGCAGCTCCAGAACAACGCTATATTCGTCTGCGCTGATTACTTTCCCGAATTTGACCAACCGCTGCTCGGCAACTGGCTCCGAGAATCGCAATTTCACAATTTTGTGCTCACCAAACAGATCATTAATCTTGTGAAGATCTCCGTCATATAGAAGACTTCCTTCGTTAATAATAATCGTCCGCTTGCACAGGTCCTCTACATCCTTCATGTAGTGGCTCGTCAGCAGGATTGTCGCGCCAAACTGCTCATTATAGTATTTCAGAAACTCCCGCACCCTCTTCTGCGAGGGAAAATCCAGGCCGATCGTCGGCTCGTCGAGATATAGCAGCTTCGGTCGGTGGATCAGAGCGGCGATCAGCTCCATTTTCATACGTTCACCCAAGGACAGCCTGCGTACCTGCACATCCAGGAGGTCTTGCACATCAAGCATTTCCGACAGTTCGGCAAGACTTCGACGGTAGAGCTCATCCTCCACGTCATATATACATTTGTTCAAATAAATCGAGTCACTGGCGGGAAGATCCCACCAAAGCTGATTTTTCTGGCCCATTACAATGGAGAAAAGCCGTTTGAACTCGTTCTTTCGCTCCCAAGGTACATAGCCAAGTACGTCAGCCTTTCCGCTTGTGGGATATAGAATGCCTGACAACATTTTGAGAGTCGTGGTTTTACCTGCTCCGTTTGGACCCAGAAATCCAACACACTCTCCGGGGCCGATATCGAAGGAAACGGATTTAACCGCTTCCTTCACAAGTGATTTGCGAGCAAACAAGTTTTTCAGTGAATGTTTGAGTCCAGCTTCTTTCCGGTAATATACGAACGATTTGTGCAGTTCCCGCACACGGATAAAGTCCATCCCCGCTCCTCCTGAATGATTGCATGTTTTCCCTTATTGGGCGGCTGAAAGTTAAAGCGATTAAACTCCGTTATTATACAGAAGCACACATTTCGAACAAATCGGTGTCAGACCACAGGCCAGAATCTCCCGCTGTTTTCGCAAATCCTCACCGTGGAAAATATCTGCCACACTTTCTTCGTACAAATTACCGACACTGAATTCCGGAAAAAATTTGCATGGATTGACTTTACCGTCTGGCATTACATCCATCCGGTTTGAAATTGAGAAACACTTGGTCCGATTCATCGCTGGCTTTTCACTACCGCGAATAAATCCTTCTACCTCTTCGGGCTCCAGCGCAGGCTGATAGCGGATACGTACATTCCACACACGTGAATTGACTCGTTTAAATTCCTCGATTAACGTGTCGAAACGGTCAGGCGAGATGTGAAACGTGAAAGAGTGCCAGCTGTTCTTGTGGTCGCTTGCAAAGCGGGAGGCAAGATGCGGGAAGTGGGCATCAAAGTAGGTGTCCATTTTTTCCGCCGTATCCGAAGGGATGTACCATGGGAAGCAGAAGTAAACGGAATCCACGCCCATCTCTTCAAAGAATTCCATCAAGTTATACAGCTGGTCGACCATCTGGTCATTTACAGTCAGAGCTACGGACACTTTTCCTTTGTACAAGCCCTGCTTTTGCAGATCCAACAGCAGCTGTATGGCGTGAATCACTTTCTTGAACGTGCCTTTGCCCCGGATCGCGTCATTCTCCTTCTCGAAGCCTTCCAGGCTGACGAGCATGACCAAATTCTTTGACATTTTCAAAATAGAATCCAGCTTTTGTTCAATAAGAATTGCGTTCGTACAAATGGTCGTGTGCCGATCTTCCTTAGCCAGCAGTTCTGCCAGTTCATCGAACTTGGAGTAGAATAGCGGTTCTCCGCCCCACAGGAATACACGTGATTTGCGTTCTCTCGTTTCGGCCAATAGTTTCTCCACGACGGGAATTTCAATCTCGTCTCTCTTCACTTCACTGGCAAAGCCGTGATGGAAACCATCCGGGTTCCATTCAAAACAATGCTTGCAGCGCAGGTTACAACCGTTATTAAGCTTGATTCCGATCTCATAAGGCACAGGTGCGGCATACGTCGGGTCTTCCCGGCGCTTCCTTCCCGTTTCTGCTAAGGGAACGAGGGTTCTTTTCATATTTTGGAATGTCTGCTGGTCAAACGTAACTGCTGTTTTCGGCTGCATGCGTTTTCCTCCCCATATGGATGATTTTTGATCGCTGTTCCAACAAACGTCTGTACATTTCCTCCAGATGTTGTCCCGAGTAATCTCGGGCTTTCCATTCTGCAAATCGGATACCAAAACCGCAGGACTCCCAATAGTTTGAATTCTGAAGCTCATGCTCGCCAAACGGCTCCAACATGACAAAAGGGATTCCGTAAGACAGCGAGTCGTTCAGTGACGCTCCTCCCGGCTTGCTGATTATTGCAGCGCAATTGCGCATCAGGTCCGTGTAAACAGAGTAATCTCGGAGCGGAATGGCCCGGAGAATGCCATCTTCACGCACATATCGGTTCATTGGCGGAAACGAATGCTTTCCCTGAGCATCTCTGCTCCACGGGTTCCATGAAGCATCTGTTCCGAAGTAGCGTGTGCTCCCATCGTCCTCTTCCACCTCGGAAGGATCATACACGATCACATCCAATGGGTAACCGAGTTGACGAAGCTCTGAGATCGTTGCTGTGTATGTCCCGATCCCCCAGCCGCCGCCATGGATCAAAATACGTCCCGCTCGCTGTGCATAAGGCAGGAGTTCCATATCATCTGAAGCAATATAGCCGTCTGGAGATAGCCTCGAAGCATCGTAAAGCCAGACGTTATTGTAGTCGGGATACAAGGACTTGTGTACCTTAAACGATGGTGTATCGCATGCATCCAACCGGATCAGTTGAATATCCAGAGGTGTCTGCGCCATGGTTTTGTAACGCTCCAGGATCGGGAGCCAAAAACCGGTAAACACAGCAAAGCGACATACACCGTCGCGTATCCAGGTGTCCAACAGCAGCTGGACTTCCGCCTCATTCAATGAGGCGTCAACAGGCTTGGCCAATTTATGACCCATAAGGGCAACAGAAAAATCGGCATGAAATGCTTTTTTGGTGGCATGAATCTTGCGCCTGATTTCATCATGGTACAGGTTCTCCAGAACATGAACGTCTGTCCTGACACCTCTACCTTGCAGGTACGTGTGCAGATGCATAGCCGGAATGTATGCGCCAAGCGAATTGCCCGACGCAAGCAGGGTAACCGAAGATGGATTCATGCGCAGCCTCCGCATTCCAGATTTAGTTGTACACTTTAATAGACAAGTCGGCGAGTACCTGCCTCAGGCTCACAATCAGCTCACTGCGATGTTCGTCATTACGGCCCACCACCGAGAAATACAGACGTCCCTTTGGCATGCCCCGCTTACTCTGAACTCCTTCGGTTATACGTCTAGAGGTCAGGATTTCGTTCACCATTACGGTGTTAGATGAAATAGGAATAATTCCGTACGCACCTTGACCTGTGAATAGAAGACCGGATATATGCAGAGCGTCCAGCAGCCTTTCGAACGCAAAGCCTGCAGGTAGACCGAGAGACAAGAAGGTAAGCAAGCCGGTATGGCCGTATGTCTCCCAGCCTTTATCGAGATAAGCATTAATGAGACCCATCGACTTACGGGCGTTAATCTCCACAATGGGTACGACATCCCCGCCCTCCAGAATCATCGAGTCGAAGCAAACGAAACCGTGATATCCGTCCTCAGCCAATATCCGAAGTGCCTTTTCCATCGTGTCAAAATAACCCGCGTTCCTCAGTAAAAGGATCATAGCCTCATCCGCTCTGATAGACCCGCCGTAATTCTGCTGTTGGTTCAGCATGCGCTGAACGGATATGAAATCGGTCTCACCACTCTCTCGAATGAACCAGTGTGAGCTGAAATCAGTCTCTTTCCTCAGAAGAGGTTCCAGCAGGAATTGCGAGCGCAATCCTCTTCTCTCCTGCTTTTCCAGGTGCTCTGCTATCCTTCGTTGTATAGCTTCATTTTCAATGAGCATGTTGCCCTTGCCGGAAACCCCGAATGGATCTTTAAGTAAATATGCCCCTCGCTTCAGCAGCGTATTTCCGACTGCCTGCACTTCTAGTGCGCTGTTCACTTCCGTGCCATAGCACTTCTCTCCGATCCTGGAGAGGAGTCGGTTGGAATAGAATTTGGAGTTTACACGTTTAACCGTCTCATGATCCGGCAAAGAACCCAACAATCCGGCCGCATGCAGGTACTCCTCCGTATCAGCCGTAATCGCATAAGGAGAGAGATGTTTCACGTTGTGAATTAATATCTCTTCATGCTGTTGACCGTCTAATGCAAGACTGAACATGCACTGCTTGAAAAGGTCCGGTTCGGGTAGGGACCTCTCCTCATCGCTCAAATCAAAGTAATGACGGCTACGAAAATAAAAACCTAACCCGTTCAGATATTCATACAGTCCTGGATCAATTTTGCAGCGGCTGTAGAGAATATCGTCTGGTCCGCAAAATGGAAATAACAGCTCGTCCATACATAAAACAATGGATTCCCGATCCTTATCAGGCATAGCGGGTAACTTCGCTAAATTCTCATCCCTCCATCGCGTTTCCGGATCAAATGTCCCCATAACAATCGTTGGAGTCACACCGGCTTCACTTCTGGACATCTTCGTACAATGATTGCTCTTGAGGCTGGCAGCTTTTCAGAAATGTCATAAATGTGTCGATCGACTGGAGGTGTTCATAATCAAATTCGTCATAGTCAATAATTACGTTTAATTGATCCTCGACTTTGAGCATAAACTGGATCATTTGCAGAGAATCAAGACCAATATCGTTATTCAGTTCCGTTGCTGGGGATAGGGATTGGCGTAGTTCCGGTTGGTCTTCTTTAATAGCGCACAAAATATCTACAATTTGATCGTACATGACTACACTCCTTTAAAGTGATAATTGTGTGAGGGTACAACCGAAATTATTACGCTTACAGATGCCATTCAAATCAAACCTGATTTCGGCTTTGTTTTCTCCTCCCTCTTCCAAAGTTACAATTATTATCTTTATAATGACATTTTATGTCAAGGGATAAAAACCTGTGATATTACACTCACAACAAGGCTTTTAGCAACTAAAAAACCGCCATTTAGGGCGGATTTCAAGCGATTTTCTGGAAATTTTCTCGGATCAGGTCCTCTCCTTCGTTTTGTACAATTTTTCCCCTTTGATTCGATCAAGACAAATGGTTGAAATTTATGTATTATCGATTACGACCCAACCATTTATAGAAAATGAGGCGAGCACATGATTGAAATTACGATTGAACTGGTTCGGCAATTAATTGATCGTCAATTTCCAAAATGGAAAGGCTTGGCGATAATCCCCGTAGAAAAAAGCGGGCACGATAACCGTACCTATCGATTGGGAGACGAAATGACGGTTCGTTTACCGAGTCACGAACGTTACGCTTCTGCTGTAGAAAAAGAACTGAAGTGGCTCCCTGTTTTCAAGCCTCTCCTGTCCTTGCCCATTCCTGCTCCCATTGCACAAGGTGAACCTTCGAATGAATACCCCCTTCCATGGTCCATCAACCGATGGATTGAGGGCAAAACTGTCTCGCCTGCCAACGTACTCGATTTAGGTGCATTTGCCGAAGACCTCGCTAGATTTCTGAGAGAATTAGAAGCCATTGATGCAAGTCACGGCATACCAGCAGGCATTCAAAACTTTCATCGTGGAGGGAACCTGGCGGTTTACGATACGGATACTAGGACCGTCATTGAGAAGGTATCCGGCCAATACGATCCTAAGCTCATGACAGAAATATGGGAGCTTGCCCTTGCAACGAAATATCAAGCGGCACCTTTATGGCTGCATGGTGATGTTGCAGTAGGCAATCTGCTCGTGCAAAAGGGGCGACTTTGCGGGGTCATTGATTTTGGAACTATGGGCGTGGGCGATCCTTCAAGTGATCTGGTGATGGCATGGAACTTTTTTGATGATGTAAGTCGCAAGATATTTCTAAACTGTATGAATGTTGACCAGGATACGGTTGATCGTGCACGTGGATGGGCTTTGTGGAAAGCACTCATCTCTTACGATTGGAATGAACAAGGCTCGGAAGCCTCGAACTGGGGAAAGCATGTAATAGAGGTCATTATTCGTGATTATAAATCGCTCTAAGCTTATGAACCTAACCAATCCACCGGGGCGCAGAGCCCCTCTAAGGTTTACTTTCTGTACTTAACTTTGCAAAATTAACTACAAATCAGTTGACATGAAGCTGAGGATAAGGCAGTTCGTTGTAACATGTTGGTGAGATGACGTAGTGGAATTGCAGGTATGAGCTAGGGAGAGTAAATTGATTTTTCTATTGTGAATTTTTCATATAATGAAATAATAATATATTGTTTAAAGACAGCGAGTTGACATTTGAAGCTACATAAGTAAATTTCCCTTCATTCGTGGGGCAAAATCTGAAGGAAGAATGCGCTCCAGTGGACATAACCAGTGTATTTTGTTGTTGTGAATTTTTCATATAATGAAATAATAGGTTATTGCAAAGAAAAAAGCCGCCTCCTTGGCGACTTTGACAAAATCTCAAGCTATTTTCCAACCAAATGGATTAAGTTCGTCCAGTCCAATCAGCTCCCGCAATTTCTTTCCAGCGTTCCCTGATCTCATCATATAACTCCTTAGTCAGCGCACCTTTGGCGACAAGATCGGCATTTTGTTGCCAGCGGTTGGGCTTGGCTGTACCCACAATAGCCGTGTCTACACCGTCTGTACTGAGCGTAAAACGTAATGCGGTTTCAACTGCTGCTTGTGCATCTTCGCTCAGAAAACCATAGCCAAGTTCGTTTAAGCGTTTCCAGTATACAAAGGGATAGGCTTCTTCGGCAAGCGAGTCATACGTCCATGCCGCATTGGCAATAGGGCGTTTGGCAATGACACCCATATTTCTCTTTCTCGCCTCAGGCAACGTCAGATCAATAGCTTCCTGATCGGCAATGTTCAGCGATGTTTCCAAGCTGTCAAACACGCCTGTCTGTATCGCATAAAGAGCATCCGTCGTATCGCCGCTATATCCAATAAACCTTGTTTTCCCAGCCTCCTTGGCTCTCTGCAGCACTTCAATGACCGCTCCTTGCCGAAGTACTTCTTCGGAGCAACTATGAAGGTGAATCACATCAACGTATTCCGTTTTTAGTCTTCTAAGACTACGGTCAATCGTTTGCTCTAATACTTTGGCATCCCAATCGGGGCCTTCTACCCCAGCAGCGTGTCCACATTTGGTAAATAAATAATAATCGTCTCTGCGATGGGAGAGCACATCTCCGATTAACTCTTCGCTATCCCCATAACATTCAGCCGTATCAATGACGTTTAACCCTGCATCCAACGCACTGTTAAGCAATGTTTCTACATCTGCTTTGGATACGTTTTTGCCGATCTCCGCTCCACCAAATCCAAGTGTACTTACTTTCATGCCAGTGTTTCCGTAATTACGCAGTTCCATGGATAATCTCCTCCGAGCTTCGTGAATTGGGTACAGATAATGAAAGTATATATAGTACAAATCCCCTTCGGTATGTATTACCCTTATGCTGGATATTACACCCACTCTTTCAACTTACTTATTTCCTCGAACGCGGGATTGATCGGTTGAATCAGGTTACGAAAAACTGACTCGGGTTCCCCAGTTCCGGATGAAATTTCTCGCGAAAACGGCCTCCCGTATATTCCCCTATGATTTTTCGCCAGAATGCCTGTGCAATGACATTGTTGCGAACTTGAGTTACTTTCCACCTTCCCGGAAACCGTTCAAACAGCTCATACGCTGCCCGGGTACCCACTCCACTACGTCGGTATTTTTGCATTACAAAAAACTCGGTCAAATAATAGTCATTATCTTTGCTGCCTGGTTCACAACGCTCTACCAATGCAAACCCAGCTGGCGCATCATCACTTGTAATCAAAAAAGGAAACTTCCGGTCTTCCTCTGACCAGAACGCGTCCAATCCAGGATATTCCGGAAAAATACCATTGCTATCCACGTCAATATTCAAATATTTGGTAAAATCATACAAATAAAATTGCATTAAATGCCGAATCACCTGACTGCGTTCCCGGGGAACCAGCTCTATTTTTATATTCATCCGGTTCACCTCCTCTGCTCTACTTATAATTCATACTTTAAAGCTTTACAGCCACAAGGGCAAGGAAGCATGAATCTGCATTATGCCTGTTCCGTGAACAGGCTGTTACGATATAAATATGGTACACTGAGATATAGCATATTTTTGAAAATATTTTAACATGGGGGTGCCGAACTTGACCAATGTGCAAAAAGAGATTGACCGACGAAAGCTGGATGACAAACTACCTTCCATGCCCTGGTTCGTTCAGCAATTCATTGACTATAAATTACCCGATTTATCTCCTTCTACTCTGCTTGAATATTTAAGAGATTATGAAGCCTTCTTTGGCTGGTTGCGCGCAGAAGGTTTATCCGTGGCCAGCTCCAACAAGGAAGTAACATTGACTGAGCTGGAAGTACTTCGAATGGAATCAGTGACATCTTATCGTTTGTTTCTGACCACCAAGCGTGAAGGAGCGAACTCCAGAATCACGGTTTCCCGTAAGCTTTCTTCCCTTCGTTCCCTCTTTCATTATTTAAGTCAGATTGCGGAAGATGAAGATTTCTACCCACTTCTGAAACGAAACATTATGGCGAAGATTGAGATCAAACGTACTCATAAACCCAAAGATACAGCAGCCAAATTAAAGGGTAAACTTCTGGAAGAAGAAGAGCTATTGGAGTTTATTGGATATATTCTTGAGGGATATGCCGTAGATATGGAAAAGAACAAACAGGCTCTTTACTCGCATGAGCTAAACAAAGAACGGGATGCCTGCATTGCCAGCCTTATTCTGAATTCGGGGCTGCGCGTGTCTGAAGTGGTGAACCTGAACGTGGATGATCTGGATCTGAATAATAAGCTGCTGTATGTATATCGTAAAGGTAATAATGATGAGACATTTAAAACGCCCGTCTATTTTAGAGAACAAGCCAAGGATGAGCTTGCAACCTATATCAATCTGCGCCAGTCACGTTACTGTACACCCAAGCGGGAAAAAGGGTTGTTTATCGCTCTTCGCAATGGAGAATCCGAGGGAAGTCGAATGACCAAACGGGCCATACAGGCTATGATCATGAAGTATGCCAAGCAATTCGGCAAGCCGTACCTGACTGTGCATAAATTGCGCCATTCTTTTGCGACTGACTATTATTTGCAAAATGATATTTATAAAACGAAAGAACAGCTCGGACACGCCTCTACGGAAACGACCGAAATTTACGCGCATCTCACGGATAAAACGATGTCTGAAGCAATTGAACGTCGCACTGATGAGGGTATGTAATCTAATTTACTTTAACAGCTCAAGCATGGATTGGATTCCTTACAAGGTAACTTAAAAAAGCGATTCTTCCAGGAAAATGTCCTGGCAAGGATCGCTTTTTTATATTCATTCATTGGCATAATAAAAGTAAGCATTTTCGTTTTGTTTCGTTACATTCCATCTCATTTTCATTTTAGTTTACATAATATTTCATTCGTCACAATTTTCTTTTCTCTTCATCATGTTCAAGCGAGATCAGCCATCTTGCTACATGTTCTGTCTCATGAACAGAATGCCAAACGCAGTTCTCCTTGGGCCCCGTGTACTCTATCTTGTCATGCGTTAGCCATGAGATAATCCCGATTACACCCTGTAACATTTCGACCAGAGAGAGGTCTTTCTCTTGACGGACCATGACCAATTTGGGGTAAGGAGCTTGCTTGTATCCCTCAATAAGAATCCAGTCGTACGCTGACAGATAATTCACCATATTTTCCAGTGGAGTCGCTCGTCGTTCAATCAGTGCTGTGCGTTTCTCCGACATGACAACGACAGCATCGGCCCCTGCCTGAGCAAAGCTATAGGAATCGGTTCCTTCGTGATCCATCTCAAAATGATCATGTCCATCATGTTTAATTACAGCTACACTTCGTCCAGTAGAGGTAAGGTACCGGGTAAGCGCAGCAATTAAGGTGCTTTTGCCTGTGTTCTTATATCCAACAATCTGCATGATATACGGCATACTGCTTATTTCAGTCATATATGCCTACCTGACATGACCCGTGGGAAGTCTGAGAATTCGAACCTGTTCACCGGCAGGAATCCCTTTTTTCTCGGGCGGAACAACGATCAGGCAATCACTATCTTTAATGGTAATCATGACACTGGATTCGTCCACACGCGAGGCAGAAGGTTTAGCATACACCATTCCGTTACGTATCTCTGTCCGTCCGCGTACAAATCTTGTGAAATTGTTGACCTTGGTATAGTCATCATCCAATATGGCTGTCCATTCTTCCAAATATGGATGAGCATCGGCCTGCATCGTACGAATCGTTGGCCGAACAAACAACTCAAAGCCCACAAAACAAGCTCCAGGATTGCCCGAAAGCGCAAAAAGCAGCTTGTCATTGACCAAAGCAGCCGTTGTAACACTGCCGGGACGCATGGTTACTTTGTTAAACAGCATCTCCATATTCCCTTCCCGAACCAGGTCTCCCATAATATCATAATCTCCTACGGATACTCCGCCTGTTGTGACCACCATATCATTATGTTCAAGTGCTTCCGCAAGCTTCGTACGTGCAGTATGCACATCATCAGCGATTGAACCATACATAACTGGTTCGCCCCCCGCTTCAACCACCAGAGAACGAAGCATATAACTGTTACTGTTCCGAATACGTCCTGGCTGCAACGGCTCGTCCACTTCCAACAATTCTGTACCTGTTGCAAAAATGGCTACCTTCGGTCGTTTGTATACAGGCACTTGGCCTACACCGAATGTTGCCAGCACGGATTGTTCACCCGCCTGAATGATCACTCCTGCTTCAAGCAGCAACTGTCCCTCAACAACTTCCAATCCTATTGGCGTAATGTTGGCCCCCGGCTGAATATGGCGCTTCAAGGAAATAAATTGTTCCCCGTTCTCTTCTTTACTTTCAGTCATTTCCATCATGACAACAGCATCTGCACCTTCCGGTACCTGAGCTCCTGTCATAATCCGGGCAGCTGTACCGGATGTAATCCGTTGATCCGATGTATACCCGCATGGAATTTCATCAATGATACGAAGCCAAATCTGCTGCTCGCTGGATGCTCCAATCGTATCCGAGCTTAGAATTGCGAAGCCATCCATTCCGGAGCGACGAAAGAAGGGATAAGGATGGGGAGCATAAATCGACTCCGCAAGCGTTCGACCATGTGCTTGCTCAAGTGTTACTTTTTCTATTGAACCTGAACTGACATGAGCAGCAACTTTAGCCTGCGCATCTGGGACTTGTATAGCTGTACGGTTAAATTTCGCAGTTGTCATATCAGTTGAATGAGAATTTATTTTCAATGGTGTTCGAACCCCCTGGGACATTTGATCGTTTTAGAAAGTGTAGCCCGAAAGCCAGGTTGTGACAAGTACTCCCCCATTACGTTCCACATGAAAGACAAATCGACAGCCCATAATATGTACGAGAAAAGGAGCTGACTCTTTATGAACCAACGATGCGAATTATGTGGCAGGGAACCTGTCGAGACAACCGTCCATCACCTGACACCCAAAGAAATGGGCGGAACGCACATGCCTAAGGCCAACCTCTGTATCCCTTGCCATAAACAAATTCATTCTCTATATACCAATCGCGATATAATAACCTACGGTTTAACTGACGTGCAGGCACTGAGGCAAGATGAGCGCATCGCTCCTTATATCCGCTGGATTCGCAAACAGCCGGCTACAACCATACCTCGTGTGCGAAAGTCCCATCATGTCCGCAAATCATAAAACAAAAAGAACAGCTGCCAAGGTAATATTGCAGTGGCAGAGCTCGCTCCACTTTACCTTTTCACTGTTCTTCTGCGAATAATATTGCGGACCGCCGATTATGAGTAGTACTACCTACGCCTCATAATTCGGCCGCCCCCAACCCTCGTTTTGGGCTTTTTATAAGAGCTCTTCGGTGAATCAAACAATCCGCCAAGGCCACCACTGCTTTTATTGCGATCAATTGTGCCTTTGCTTTGCTCCTTATTTCGGCTGAATAATCCACCACCGGAGCCTACGCTCGAATCCTTGTCACTGCCTCGCCGGGTAATCGACCCTTTACGGTCAACAGTAATGGGCGGGGCAACCTTTTTATCGCTGCTCGTCGGTGTTCGATAGGAACCTGCACTCGGTTTGTACGTGTCTTTATTCGTATATCCCCGATACTTACCAGACCCGCTGCCCCCAAAAGAATCAAACAAGCTACCGATTAATGTTGCGGTTAAGTACCCTTGCAAAAAGGACGAATCATAATTCTGCCGAACATATTCCTTGGAATCCACCTCAACCAAGGTGTCTTCCGCTTTATTCGGATCTTGCTGCAAATGATAATACTGGTCCTGATATACCAGGAACATCCGCTCTGTATTTTCCGCCGAGATCTGATCCGGCTTCCGCTGTTCAGATAATTCCTGCGCGACCTCTGGAACGGTACGATCGGCAGCTCGGTACACATAGGATGTCGTGTTACCACTGCCGCTGACCGATTCCAGCGGGTATGTGTCCTGAACGGAAGGTGCTCCGCACGCGGACAGCAGCGACATCACAAGGCTGAGGACCAGCATTAATTTTAATCCATGTGCCAAGCGCTTTTTCATTGGAACCTCTCCTAGCTCGAACGAATCACTTTGATATCCGCAGGAAGAATGGACTCACCCTCATACAGCGTAAATCTTCTGTCTTGCCACTCCACACGCAAAAGCATGTTATCATCAGACTGATATTGCCATACTAATTGTTCGCCAGCCTGACCATAGGGTGTCCTGCCAGTAGTGGTTACCATTCCTCCGTATTCTTCCTCCAGATGATACGCACGTCCATCCAGATCCAGTAACGTAGGCACCTCATCCGGTGCATCAAGACGACCATCAATTGGTGTATAGAGGGCATATCGGGTCATTTCCCGTTCTTCTATATGCAAATGTCGGATAGACGTACCATCCTGCAACGTGAGGACTGCCGCATTCCGTGCTCGATGATGTACCCGCCCAACAACTTCATAAGTAACCAGCGAAACCTCACAGATATCACCAGGTGCCAGCTGAAGCATTGTTTTCTCTGCCTGGGGCGGTTCAGGTTTGGCTAGTATTCCTTTAATCCGTTTCCACACACTCATGCCCATTACTCCTGTTCTTTATCTTATAAACAAGCTGCAATAATTAATGCGCCCACGATATGAAGTGCACCCGAGAACAAGCCATAACCTGTCTTGCCCTGCTGTATTCCCGTATCCAGATCCAGGTTCGCCCATCTCCGAATCATATAGTGAACCACACTCTCCAGAATAAGCAAAATAATAAATGAAACTACGGATACCAACAACGCTTCTCCAAGGTGACCCGCTGTCGAAATGGAGGTAGCAAGTACATAACCCTGAGCAAACAGCTTCATTACCATACGTGTCGTAACAGCCATATTGCCCGCCTTTACTTCGGCAAAATCCTTATACTTCGTGAACAACGAATCCACATACATCAAGACAAACAGCAAAACCGAACCCGATAACGTCCAGACCAGCATTGCCAAAATGTTCAAATCCATTACCATAGCCCCCACATATCAACATGAACCGCAATTAAAAGCGAAGGAGAAACGCTGGTCTCTCCTCCGCTGGTGCCCTGCTTACATACAAGGTTTAGTTCTTATTTTCGTATTGCTTCATCAACGCTGCCAGTTCATCCTCAACAGCCTGATCCTTGCCCAGCTTCTCAAACTCATCATCCAGCGATTTTCCTTTGGACGACATTTCATTGCTGGCTTCAGCCTGAGCTTCCATCTGCATCATTTTTTCTTCCATACGCTTCATGCCGGCACTAGCAGTATCTGAACCAAATCCGTTCAGTGCCTTGTTGATTTCGGTTTGAGCTTTTGCTGCATTGTAGCGCGCAACCAATGTTTCGCGTTTATTTTTCATTTGCGTCAATTGTTTGCGCATTTCGTCCAGCTTGCCACGAAGGTTATCGGCAGACGCTTTATTTTGATCATAGCTTGTTTTGTATTCAGCCATCTTCTCTTCAGCGACTTTTTTCTCTTCCAGTGCCCGACGGGCCAGATCCATATTCTGTGCACGCGCAGCTGTATGTGCTTGCTCTTCACGTTTCTTCACGAGAGCTTCCTGTTCTTCGAACAGTTGCTTAAATTTCTTCTCAATAGCAATCTGTGCGGCAACAGCTTTCTCCGCATCTTCCAGATCTTCCTGCATATCCCGGATATATTGATCTGTCATCTTGATTGGATCTTCTGCCTTGTCAATAATGGAATTAATGTTAGACATCGTTAAATCGCGCAATCGTTTGAAAATGGACATTATGGTATTCCTCCTAGTCGATAGTTCATCCTTGTATATAATCATACATACGTGGCAATGTTCTACTCGTTTCAATTTTAACAAAAAAAATCTTAAAAAACGATTTTAGCTACTTAGCCTACCTGGAGCTATTGGATCAGTGGACCGGTTTGGCTCAACAGCTCTTCATCCAGCAGCTTCTCTGCAGTCTGCACAATCTCATCAATCTGCATTCGCGTAATAGCATCAAAGTGAATGCCCATAATCACAGTCACGGTTACCTTTAAATGCAGAGAAGCTCTACGTGCAAGTCTCTCGCACAGCTCTTGTTCTTTATGCCCAGGGATATGCACCGTAGCCCCGTTCACCCGTTCCCGGTCCGGATAAAATGTTGCTACCGCCCCAATATGTGATCTTCCTCCAGTTACCATAAACACTTTGTCTTCCCCTGCCTCAATCACCTGTAAACGAACGGAATTTAAATCGTATGTATTCATCCTGCTCCACCTGTCCTTTTCTATATGTAATATATATGGTGGAATTATGGCTACAATTTAATGAATCAACAATGAAACATCTCACATCATGCATAAATACGGATCCCCCCGGGCATACCAAAGAGAACGCAATTTGGGAAAAGGAGGCACTAACATGCGCATACGCCTCATAATGATATCCATCATGTTCATTCTTCTGGGAGGAAGTTACGCCCCTGCTCAGATATGGGCATCTACAAGCCCGCAAACCGAACCTGCTTCGAAGTCTGATTCTTCCGAAGAGGAACAGCTGACACTGGGACAGCTCAGACAGAAATATGCGGATACGTTCAAAACCAACGGCCCTTCAACAAAAAAGGTCGCACTGACTTTTGATGATGTACCTGATCCGCGGTTCACCCCTCAAGTGCTGGATATTTTAAAAAAATACAAGGTACGGGCTACCTTCTTCATCGTGGGACATCGCGCTGAGAAACATCCGGATTTGGTGAAACGCATGGTGAAGGAAGGGCATATTGTTGGCAATCACAGCTACAATCACCCCCAGTTCAGTAAGCTATCCATGAATGCATTTCGCAAACAAATCTTACATACCGGGGATATTATTCGCAATCTGGTAGGTTACACACCCAAAATGATTCGTCCACCCTATGGCGACATTAACGAGCAGCAGCTGCAATGGGCGGCCAAACAACATTACAGCATTGTGAACTGGAACGTCGATTCCCTGGACTGGAAGGGTCTCTCCAAAGAGGAAGTCAAACAAAACATCCTGTCTGCCGTCAAACCTGGTTCCATTGTTCTGCAGCATGCAGGAGGCGGGGTCGGATCGATATTAAATGGTACTATTGAGGCGTTGCCTGAAGTCATCGAGGAGCTGCGAAACCGCGGGTATGAGCTCGTAACTTTGGATGAACTGTTGGAACTGCCCAAGGGCAAGTAGGATCAAGATTCGCTGCGCAGCGCGTTCAGCAGCAGCGCCAGCAGCTTGGGTTGCTACAGAAATCGGATATGCAAAAGGGTGTCCTTCAATCACAATATTGTGATTGAAGGACACCCTTTACGGTTTGATGTAGGTTCAGTTGTAGTCTCACATGTTCATGTGCAGCTACTCTTTTGATTTTATTTCAAAATGTAAAGTTCAACATCCTGAATACCAAATGTGTTCACGGATTGCTTGCTGCCAGGAATAAAGATATCAATTTTATGGCCTTTGATGGCACCACCCACATCACGGGCTGTAGCAACAAATGCCTGTTTAGGTAGTCCTGGATGTGTATGACCCGTTACCAGTACTTTTGTACCCAGTGGAATGATACTAGGGTCTACTGCGATCGTGCCAAGTTCGAGCGGATTACCGAAGTAATCTACTGCACCCCATCCTCCATTTTCGGAAGCATCCGCGGAGTATGCTGTTGCTTTTACGTCGACAGTTTTGCTGTAATCAAACGTTTTCCCCCAGGCCTGTACCACCTTGCTATCCGAATTTACGTCAAGACTTGCGGCAGTCACCGTTTTGGCCTCTGTTTTTGCTGCTGCAGCAGAAGCTGTGTTCGTTGTGTTACCAGGGATCGTAATTTTCAATCCCCCATAAATGTTGTAGGCTGAAATGTCATTGTTAGCTTTAATAAGTGCGTTAAGTCCAACTCCATATTGTTTGGATAAGGTGTAGAAGGTATCCCCCTCTTTGGCCACATGAACTGAATCAGCATGAGCCGGAACGGCTTGAATGAGCATTGCTGCTGTCAGCAAAGCTGTTGCTGTTTTGGCTATACGTTTCTTGTTAATCATGGTCTTCCTCCCTCATTATGCCTGCGAAGTTAGTTGTCGGATTCGGATGGAGGAAACCACCCTATAGGTTCAATTACATGAATAATTTATGTAGCCCTAATTCACCCCAAGCCGTGTGCAAATGATTCTTCCCCAAGCACACTCTGCATCGTTACATCCCCCACACTCCCACCTCCGGAAGTTTCGGCAGGAACAAATATATCACAATTTTGTAACCAAGAGTCGTAGTAAATGTTACCATCTGGCTAATTCACTTCAACTTTTATGCTGAATTCAAGCGACTTTTTTCAATAAATTGTCTATTTGGACTTAAATCATTGATGACAGAAACGTTACTTTTTATGTAAATCTGTTCGTATCCTCACATAACAAAACATCCCTGCCGACTGGGCGTCGACAGGGATGCATGAATCGGATGAACTCTCATCCGCAGAACGAATTTTTGTTTCCACCTTGACCATCATCCTTTAGGATTTGGTTGTATTAAAGCACTTTAGCGAGGAAGTCACGTGTACGTGCATGTTTGGGTTGACCAAACACTTCATCCGGCGTTCCTTCTTCTACAATAACCCCGCCATCCATAAACAGAATGCGGTCACCTACTTCACGGGCAAAGCCCATTTCATGAGTCACGATGACCATGGTCATGCCGCCTACTGCAAGGCGTTTCATGACATCCAACACTTCACCGACCATTTCAGGGTCCAGTGCAGAGGTAGGTTCATCAAACAGCATAACATGCGGCTGCATCGCAAGTGCCCTTGCAATAGCTATCCGTTGTTTCTGTCCACCGGACAGCTGGTTTGGATAGGCATCTTTTTTGTCGGACAAGCCAACCGTTTTGAGCAAATCTTCACAGATTTGTTCCGCTTCTTGTGCAGACTGTTTTTTCACTTTAATGGGAGCAATCGTAATGTTCTGCTGCACCGTTTTATGTGGAAACAGATTGAAATGCTGGAATACCATCCCCATTTTTTCACGAGTCGCATTAATGTTATGTTTGGGACCCGTGATCGATACTCCCTCAAAATCAATCTCCCCAGAAGTAGGCTGCTCCAGTAGATTCAGACAACGTAAGAAGGTACTTTTCCCAGATCCGGACGGACCGATGACCACGACAACCTCACCTTTGCCTATTGTTACGTTGATGCCCTTAAGCACATCGTTGCTTCCATATGATTTGTGTAATTGTCTAACGTCTATCACTTGCACTCAACTTCCTTTCCAGTCGACCCATCAGCTTGGACAAAATGAACGTCAGCACAAAGTAAATGGCTGCTGCAATCAGGAATGGGTTCATTCCTTGGTACGTAATGTTTTTGACCACACTTGCCTGGTACATAATGTCCACCATACCGATAACCGAGATAATGGAGGATTCCTTGATAATTGTCACGAACTCATTACCGATCGCCGGCAACACCGCTTTGAACGCTTGTGGAAGGATGATGTAGCGCATTGCGGCGCCTCTTCCCATCCCCAGGGAACGGGCTGCTTCCAGCTGGCCGCGATCCACACCCTGTATACCTGCACGGAAAATCTCGGCAAGATAGGCACCACTATTAATGGAAAGGGTAATAATACCCGCCTGAAGCGGCGTAAAATTAATACCAAGTGTCAACGCAAGTCCATAGTAGATAATCATCAATTGAACCAGCATTGGTGTACCACGAATAACCTCAACATAAGCTGTTCCGAGCCAGCGCAGAATTGCGACGTCATGCAGACGGAACAGACAGATGATCAAACCAATAATGACCCCGAATATTACACCGAGAGCAGACAGTAAGAGCGTATAGCCCACACCTGTCGCATAGAAGCTTTTGTACTGCCAGAACACTTCAAAAATGTTTTGGCTTTTATTAACCTTGTCTGCCATCAACTGGCTTGCTTCTGTAACCATCTGATCGATTTTATTTTCGTTTTTCAGACGTTCGAGCGTTCCGTTGACTGCATTCAGTAATTCCGTATTGCCCTTGCGAATCCCGATCGCCGCTTCGACCTGCTCTTCATCCGGGATCGCAGCAGATAGTCCGATAACATCATCCAGATAGCCGGCAGCTACTGTATCTTCGACGATCGCAGCATTCACACGATTGGTCTGTAATTGCAGTACGATATCAGATATTTTATCAAGTGCTGTCAGTTTGGCGCCTGGGATTCCCTGACCAATCGTTTCCTGAATGGAACCTTTTTGGACTCCAATTTTTTCATTTTCCAGATCAGCCATGGTTGAATATTTGTCTTTATCCTCATTGCGAATCATGATAACTTGTTTCGATTTATAATAGGTATCGGAGAAGTCGATGCTTTTTTTACGCTCATCCGTTGGCGTCATTCCCGAGATGACCATATCCACACGACCACTCTGCAATGCAGGAAGAAGTCCGTCAAAACCCATATCCTCTATTACAAGTTCTGCCCCAAGATCGGCAGCAATTTCTTTGGCAATCGAAATATCAAAGCCGACAATTTGATCTTTACCATCAATGACTTTATGGAATTCATATGGTGCAAAATCGGCGCTTGTACCGAGCACCAGCTTTTTACTGCCTGAGTCGCCTGTAGTTCCCGTTGCCGACGCAACCGGTGTAACCGTAGTTAGCAAAACCACAAGAGCTATCAGCATCATGGTGTAACGACTAATCAATTTCAACCCTGTTCTCCCCTTATAATACTTTGTATGCTTTCTGTTGTTGATGCCTGAGTCATTATAAAGTAGAATGCATGATTATGCAATGCATTTCGACATTATAAATCTTGACTAGTTTCTGAAAAATAACTGCATCTATGATATAATTATTAAATTATTTTCATTTTTGCTTAAGGAGTCCACCATGACACATACCAAAACTCAAATTCTAACTGTAATTGATCAATATGCTTCCCGTTTTAAGGAGATTTCATCATACATCGGTGCCAATCCCGAACTTGGTAATGAAGAATATCTCGCCTCTGCTCGGTTAAGGGAAGAACTTGTCTTCCATGGTTTTTCCGTAGAAGCTCCTGTTCTTGGCTTGCACACTGCATTTATCGGTACATATGCTGCATCCAAACCTGGTCCGACTATTGCCCTTCTCTGTGAGTATGATGCACTGCCTGAAATCGGTCATGCCTGTGGCCATCATCTAATCTGCATGATGAGCCTCGGAGCTGCGGTAGGTCTGAAGTCCATACTCGATGAAGTAGGCGGTACATTGAAAGTATTCGGTACACCAGCGGAAGAAACCCGGGGCGCCAAAGTGCCTATGGCTGAGGCAGGGTTATTTGATGACTGTGATGTTGCGCTGATGGCTCATCCTTATTACGCCTATGAGAAATCGGGCAGTTCCCTGGCTATTGATGCCGTACAATTTGAATTCCATGGGAAATCTTCACATGCTGCTGCAAGTCCACATGAAGGCATCAATGCACTGGATGCGGTCATCCAGACGTTTAATGGGATTAATGCATTCCGCCAACAAGTGAAGAGTACGGTTCGAATCCACGGGGTTATTAATAGCGGAGGACAGGCAGCCAACATCATTCCTGATTATGCTTCGGCCCAGTTCTATGTACGTGCTTCGACCAGAAAAGAATTAAATATCCTGACCCAACGTGTGATTCAGATTGCCGAAGGCTCTGCTCTCCAAACCGGGTGCCGTCTGGTTACATCCAATTACGAGACTTCCTATGATGAAATGGTTACAAATGAAACGTTATCTGCCGCTTTCAGTGCTAATCTGCTAGAGCTCGGTATTTCTCAAGAGGAAATCGTAACGGGTAACGATCATGGTTCCATGGATATCGGCAACGTTTCCTTGCGCTGTCCTGCAATTCACCCTTATATTCGTGTTGTGGACGAAGTTCATACCCTCCATTCCATTGAATTCCGTGATTTGGCACTACAGGAACGGGCCTTGGATGGCATGATTCTTGGAGCCAAGGCAATTGCTGCAACTGCTTATGATGTTCTTACAAAGCCTGAGCTGCTGCAAACCATTCAAACCGAGTTTAAGCAAGCAAGTCGCTAAGTTTTTCGCAAACTACTGTATATATTACTAGGGTGTTCCGCAAGACCTGCATATAAGGTCTTAAGGAGCACCCTTTTGGTTTATAATAAACACGTATATACGGACACCAGCTGGAAATGCTGTGAAAAGAAAGCGTTGAAAAATGTTGAAATTTTTGCATCCCACGCTGTTTACATGGTTCAAATGCTGTCTAACTTGGTTATTTATAGCTATAACTTTATCTTAAAATCAGGAGGTGTTGTCATGCTGCTCGAAGCGATGTATCACGTTCCCCGCGATAAATGGGCTTATGCTTATAATCCCTCGACAATCCACCTGCGTGTACGAACGAAGAGAGACGATGTACAATATGTGACTGCACTGACTGGTGATAAATACGATTGGAATGGAACCTATAAGGAAATTCAATTGGAGAAAGCTGCTTCCGACAGTATGTTTGATTACTGGGAAACTGCAGTTAAGCCCAAATTCAAACGTCTGACTTACATCTTCCGCATTACCGCCGGTACCGAGAATATTTATCTCGCTGACAACGGAATTCATTATGCTCTCCCATATGCTACCGGAGGATATTATGAATTTTCCTACATTCATGAAATTGATGTATTTAAAGTTCCCGAATGGGCCAAGGAAGCCGTGTTCTATCAGATCATGACGGAAAGGTTTGCCAATGGCAATCCCGATCTGAACCCGGAAGGAACCCAGGAATGGGGTGGCCGACCTGAACTGGATAACTACTTTGGCGGAGACCTGCAAGGTGTGCTCAATCACCTGGACGATCTAACTAAACTCGGTGTCAATGCGATTTACTTTACCCCGCTATTTCAAGCAAACTCCTACCACAAATACGATACCATTGATTATAAAAAAGTAGACCCGCATTTCGGGGACAATGATATGCTCAAAAAAGTGGCCGAACAATGTCATCGCCGTGGGATTCGTGTCATGCTTGACGCGGTTTTTAACCACTGCAGCGAAGACTTCCCTCCTTTTCAGGACGTACTGAAGAACGGCAAAAACTCCAAATATGCAGACTGGTTTCATATCAATGAATATCCAGTGCGGATTAAAGATGGTATTCCTACCTACGATACATTTGGATTTTATGGCAATATGCCCAAGTTCAACACCGCCAACCCCGAGGTCAAAGCATACCTGCTCGATGTCGCTGAATACTGGATCAAGGAAATTAAACTCGACGGCTGGCGTCTGGATGTAGCCAATGAAGTGGATAATCACTTCTGGCGCGATTTCCGCAAAGTGGTCAAAACCGCCAATCCGGAAGCCTACATTGTAGGCGAAGTATGGAGTGATTCCCTGACCTGGCTCATGGGGGATCAATTTGATTCCGTGATGAACTACCCTTTTGCCGACAAAGTACTCGAATTCTTCTGCGGTTCTATGGATGGTTATAACTTCGCAAACGAGATGGGATCACTCATTATGCGTTACCCGCAACAAACCAATGAAGTCATCTTTAACATGCTGTGCAGTCATGACACCCCACGTCTGCTAACTCGGGCTGGAGAAGACAAACGCAGATTAAAATTGTCGGTTGTATTTCTTTTCACCTATATTGGTACGCCCTGTATATTCTATGGGGATGAGGTTGGTCTACGTGGAGAAGGTGATCCGGATTGCCGCAAATGTATGCAGTGGGACCCTGCCAAGCAAGATCAGGAGCTATATGACTTCTACCGCCTGATGATTGATTTACGAAAAAGTAATGAAGCGCTGCGCAAAGGTCGCTTTCGTTTCCTGAAGGCCGATCACAATGATCCATGCATCATTTACGAGCGTATGGATGACACTCTCCACTTTACGGTGTGGATGAACAATACTCCGCAAGAACGTACCCTGTCACATCCGATGGAAACCAAAGACTGGAAGGATGCCCTTACCGAGGATGCCGTTGTTCCTACCAATGGCATGATGAATATTAAACTTGATCCTTACGGCTACCGCATTTTGTATAGACAATTGGAACCGAGCTGATCATATGCCTAAAACTCCTGAAATATTGAAAACACCTTCAATGATCTTCGGATACTTCAGGAGTTTTCTAGCAAAGAACTGAACTTAGCTATAACTTTGTCGTTTTCAAATCCCCTTTTGCATCCACGGTTATTCTCCATCGCGTAGAATTCGCACCCGTCATAACAATTTCATTGACGAGCTGATAAAACGTCCCGTTAGTATCCTTAACCAAATCAACCACTACGTTTTTCCCATTATTCGAAGGAGTTGCGCCAAAGAGATAACGTCCCGCCGCACTTGCGGTAACCATCAGCATGTTGTCTCTTATGAGGTTGCCTTCCACCGTGTTATTCACAATGTCCAGATGCACCGCCCACCATGTCCCTTCATATTTCAAGCGATTTCCAGTAATGATATTGTTGGAGCCTCGTAATTGAAGACACGTACCTTTTCCAGTAATTGAATTATGAGAAAATGTACAGTCATTATGCAAACTCACCATTCGGTCAGGATTGGTCGTTTCAAAACCAGGCTCGATGATGTTGCTTGATGCAATCACTCCATTGGCAATATCCATGGCTATGCCCGCTTCGGCAATATAATTGCCTTTTACGATAATATGACCATCCGCGACAATTCCCCAGTGTTTCCCTCTTGGAATGATGATGTTATCTGATATTATTCCGATGTCCATGCCTTCTGCACCCGTACTCGTTTTTGCTTCAATGGCAGCGGTAGCACTTGGTCTGGTGATGGTATCAATCAGGTTACCCTGGATTACAAAGAGATGGTTGCTTACGTTATTTGGATTATATATGGATGAGGAGAAAGACACGGAGATGACAGAAGTTAATTTGATATCATAAAAATAATTGGAGGTCACAAACGTGCCTTCGAATCCGATAAGCCCCACACCAAATGCTGTTCCGATCAGGCTATTGCCATGAATATGCAGGTTTTTGGCTCCGGTCTCTCCTCCCTCATTGTTACAGGTAATCCCACCACCGACTTTAGGCATATTATTCACTTGCTGTCCGCCTGAAAAAGCAGCATAATCTGGATCACTCGATAATACAGGGGTGTGCAGAAAGTTGTCGGTGATCGAAACATGCCATGTTGCCTTGACCAAAATGCCATCCCCAAGATATCTGTGACAATCATTCTCACGAATTACCACAAAAACCAAATGACTCCGAACTGCAATCGGTTCTTCTCCCAAGTGATGCAGCTTGTTGTTTCGTATAACGACATTTCGGGCGGGATTGTCTTGACTGCTTGAACCATTGACTCCGATCCCATCCGTAAACTTGCTGATATCATTGTGCTGCAATAATACATTGCTCGAATTTTCGATCTGCAGCCCTGTCTTGTTCTTACTCCAAGCTGCTTGAGTCGTGCGTACCAAGGTCAAACCACTTATCTCTACATGATTGCTGCCTTCAATCCGGATTCCCTGATCCGAGACCTCCAAGATTGCTCCTGGAAGGGACTTAATGATCACGGATCTGCCGCTAAACGTATAGAACCAGCCCGTCTTGACGACTTTATAATGCCCTGGCGTTAATAATAAAACATCCCCTTCCTGTGCCGAGTCAAAAAAAGCTTTGATCTGGGCTGTCTGATCACTTCCATCTCCTGGAGCAAAATTCCTGACATCAATAATGCTGCCTGTCAGCGTAGATTGGACGGCTGCGATATTGCCCATAATCTGACCAAACATGTCATTCATTTTGACGGCATCATAACCGTCGGAACTGCTTAAAGCCTGCAAATTAGGATTGTAAGTAGAGGTAAAATTAATGTAGTTGTTCATTTTAAATTCGCCTCCTCTTATGATCGTACAAAAAAGCCGCAGTACGAATATACTGCGGCTCATTTGTCCCAAACTATTTCACAGATTCAAGCGTTATGCGGCGATAAATACCCATATACTCTTCAGCTGAGACGTTCCAGCTATAGTCTCCGCTCATTGCATTTTTCACGATCTTTTTCCAGTGCTCGGGCTGTCGGTAAAACGCCTCGGCGCGGCGGATTGTATTCATCATGTCATGGGCGTTAAAGCTGGTGAAAGAGAACCCATTCCCCTCACCGCTGAATTCATTGTATGCCTGCACCGTATCGTTCAGACCCCCTGTTTCCCGGACAAGCGGTACGCTGCCATAACGGAGTGCTAGCATCTGGCTAATACCACATGGCTCGAACCTTGATGGCATCAGGAACAGATCACTGCCTGCATAGAATCGGCGGGATAACCCATCGTTGAATGTAATCTGGGCAGACATTTTCAGTGGATAACGATTAGCCGCTTCACGGAACCAGTGCTCATAAGCCGGATCTCCCGTGCCCAATACTGCGAATTGAATGTCATCATAATATAATAATTCATCCAATACACGACAGACCAAATCCAGTCCTTTGGAATCGACCAGCCTTGTAACCATCACCATAAGTGGGGCATCCGGACGTAAAGGCAGACCTAACTCCTTCTGCAGTTCGATCTTGTTCTCGATTTTCTTGGACAGGCTCGTTCTGTATTTAACTGCAATTTTGTTATCCGCTGCCGGGTTGTAACTCTTGGTATCAATACCGTTGACAATCCCTGTGAAACGATCCCCCAGAGAACTGAGCAATCCATCCAGACCATAGCCATAATAGGAGGTTTGTACTTCCTTGGCGTAGGTAGGGCTGACGGTCGTTACATGGTCCGCGAAAACGACTCCAGCTTTCAGAAAATTGACGTTACCGTAATATTCTGCGCCATCTGCCGTGAAATAGCGATCGTCCAGCTCAAGCAGATCACTGAATAAATCATGTGGAAACACACCTTGATATAACAGGTTATGTATCGTAAATACGGTTCTCATCTCACTGTAAAACGGATCATGTGCGTAGTGAGCCTCCAGCAGTAAAGGAATCATTCCTGTATGCCAATCGTGACTGTGTAGCACATCCGGCTTGAATTCGATTTGCGGCAACACGTCCAGTACAGCACGATTGAAGAAGGCGAAACGCTCGCCATCATCCATATATCCGTACACGCCATCCCGTCCAAAATAGTATTCATTGTCCACAAAATAAACAGGAATTCCGTCATGGACCAGCATCTCTATTCCACAATAAGGTCTGCGCCAGCCAAGCGGCACATCCGTTGTAATGACAGGCTCCATCGCTTCTTTGTATTCATCTGGAATGCTTTTGTATTTGGGTAAAATGACACGAACATCTGCTCCACTCTTCTTTAGTGCCTGTGGCAACGCACCAATGACGTCAGCAAGACCTCCGGTTTTAATAAATGGATGTACTTCAGCAGCAGCAAATAGAATATTCATGCCTTCGTCCTCCTTTTGGGTTTAACTGCAGTGCTATCCTTCGTTTTACTGGTTTTAGTTGTACTGGCTTTTGATCTGACGGATTGAACTTCAAGGGGTGATGCATCCGTTTTCCGACGTGTGTTCTTTTTTAAAATAACTACGCTTAGCGGTGGCAAAACAACTTCCAGACTATGTGGTTGCCCATGAAAAGGAATCTTTTCAGTAGTGAGCTGCATATCATTGATAATGCCTGATCCGCCGTAATCGGAATGATCACTGTTCAGAACTTCGGTATACATACCGGGACGCATGACACCAATCCGGTAACGCTCCCGCTTGATCGGCTGAAAGTTAATGAGCACAAGGAGTGTATCCGCAGGTTTTTTTCCTTTGCGCACATATGAAATGACACTTTGGTCCTGATCATCCGGAGTGATCCATTCATAACCGTCAAAGGAATGATCAAGCTCCCACAAAGCTTTTTCGCCCAAGTATAGCTCAGACAGATCCCGTTCAAACTTGTGGAGTTTACGGTGACTGTCATAGTTCAGCAAAAACCAGTCCAGTTGATCTTCATCTTTCCATTCGATAAACTGGCCGAATTCTCCACCCATAAACAGCAGTTTTTTGCCTGGGAATGTCATAAAGTACCCCATAAAGGCACGCATGCCGGCAAATTTCTGCTCGTATGTTCCTGGCATCTTGTCTAGGAGTGACTTTTTGCCATGAACGACCTCGTCATGAGACAGAGGAAGCACGTAATTTTCAGCAAAGGAGTATACGACCGGGAATGTCAGCAAATGATGTTTGGAAGGACGCTCGTGAAAATCCGATTCCATGTAATCGAGCGTGTCATTCATCCAACCCATGTTCCATTTGTAGTTGAAACC
Source organism: Paenibacillus sp. 11B (assembly GCF_030487755.1). Classification (NCBI taxonomy): domain Bacteria; kingdom Bacillati; phylum Bacillota; class Bacilli; order Caryophanales; family Paenibacillaceae; genus Paenibacillus; species Paenibacillus sp. 11B. Next base: position 416,649 of record NZ_JAUKNS010000001.1, read on the forward strand.
CAGCCCGCCCTGATCCACTGGCGACGTAACCATCGGCCATGCACTGGATTCTTCTGCCATCATCAGTGCATATGGAAAGTACTTGAAGACTGTTTCATTCAACTGCTGCAAAAAAGCAACAGCTTCCTTGTTTTCCAGGCCACCTTCGTTGTTGGTTCGGTATTGTCCTGGCTGCTTTTCGAAATCCAATTTGAGCATACTAGTTACTGCATCGACCCGGAGTCCGTCGAAATGGTACATTTCCATCCAGTATAGCGCATTGGAAATTAAGAACGAACGTATCTCGGGTTTAGAGTAGTCAAAGCTGAGGGTGCCCCAGCCTGGTCTCTCTGCTAACAGCGGATCAGCATATTCATACAAAGGGGTTCCATCAAACAAACGCAAGCCATGAGCATCCTTGGCAAAATGTGCAGGGACCCAATCGAGCAATACGCCTATTCCCGCCTGATGTAGAGTATCCACCAGATACATCAGATCTTTAGGCTGCCCGTAACGGCTTGTTGGTGCATAAAAACCTGTGTTCTGATATCCCCACGAAAGGTCGTAAGGATGTTCACTCAGGGGCATCATCTCTACATGGGTATATTTCATCTCCAATAAATAAGGAACAAGCAAGTCCGCAATTTCACGATAACTGTAAAGAGAACCGTCTTCTTTCCTTTTCCAGGTTCCAGCATGCATTTCATAAATATGTAGAGGTTTGTTATACACGCCTCGTTGTTTGCGTCTCCATGCTCCATCATTCCATTTGTAACCTTCAATGGAACTGGTGACAGATGCCGTACGTGGGCGAACTTCTGCCTGAAAAGCATAAGGATCAGCTTTAAGCAATTCTGTACCATCTTCCGTTAATATACGGAATTTGTATAAAGTTCCTTCACCGATTTCCGGAATAAAACGACTCCAAAATCCAGAATCGGGTATCTTATATAAAGGTTCCTGTTCACCTTTCCATCCATTTCGGTCTAAAGCCAGGCCTACTTCTGTGGCATTCGGAGCCCACACAGTAAAACGGTACCCCTGACGATCATCTTCGAACGCAGGCTGTGCGCCCATTATTCGATAACTGTGATGAAGGTTTCCTTCATGAAATAAATAAATGTGCTCCGGCGAAATTTCCGGATTTGCTAACGGTTGAATGGCCAAGAGATCACCTTCTTCTCCAGAAAATAGATTTAACAGTAACCATTACCCCATTCTAGCCAAGTTGAAAAGAAAAATGCGGTGTGTAAAAAAATGTTGTAATTTTTCAGGATTTTTACAGTATACATCGTTTCAATAGCTCCGCATTGCGTTTATGTATGTACTACACTGGACAAATATCTTGGGAGGGAAACGATTATGTTTAATAAAGATTGCATCGCTATGCTGTTGGCGGGAGGAGAGGGGAAGAGATTAGCCCCTTTAACCTCAAGTATCGCAAAACCCGCTGTACCGTTTGGCGGGCACTACCGGATTATCGATTTTCCCCTCAGCAACTGCGTAAACTCAGGCATCGATACTGTAGGTGTTTTGACGCAGTACCAAGCTGATTCATTGCATGATCACATTGGTGGCGGAGAACCTTGGGGACATGGGACTTCAAGTGAGGCAGGAATTTCCTTACTTCCATCTTATCATACAGGAAATGACGAATACTTGGGAACCGCGGATGCTATTTATAAAAATATCGACTATATCGACCAACAAAACCCCGAAAATGTTCTAATTTTGTCGGGTGACCATATTTATCATATGAATTATCGTGAAATGCTGGAAGCTCATACAGCTAACCAAGCGGTAGCGACCATCTCCGTTATGGAAGTTCCTTGGGAAGAAGCTCACCGCTTCGGCATTATGGCAGCTGATGAAAATCTGAGAGTAACGGAATTTGCCGAGAAACCGGCCGAACCAAAAAGCAATCTGGCGTCGATGGGAATTTACATGTTCAAATGGGAATATCTGAAGCGCCACCTGCTCGAAGATGCCGCTAATCCGGAATCCAGCCATGACTTCGGTAAAGATGTAATTCCTCAAATGTTGAATGAAAACACTCCCCTCTTCGTATATAACTTCAATGGTTATTGGAAAGACGTGGGTACGGTGAAAAGTTTATGGGATGCACACATGGATCTGCTTCACAATGAGGAAGGCTGGAGCCTGCAAAAAGAAGACTGGCCGATGTATACTCGTGACTGGAGAACCAAACCGAGTGCATATAAAGCGCGTCATACACGTGCTGAGCTTCTGCAATCCATGATACATGAATCCTGCGCCATGGATGGCCGTGCTGAACGCTCTGTTATTTTCTGCGGAGCCGAAGTTGGTAAAGGTTCTGAGGTGAAAGACAGTGTGATCATGCCAAATGCACGGGTAGGTCGTGGTGTTCATATCGAACGCGCCATTATTGGTGAAGGTGCCATTATCAAAGACGGCGCCATTGTCAAAGGTACAGCAGATGAAATTATGGTTGTCGGACCTAATGAGATTGTTTCCGCCAAACCGGCTGTACGCACACAACCGGTACGTATGCTAAAAGATGTTTATGAAAAAAGCGGACGCCTGCGCACAGGTGAACTTTCTTCATAACATAAAGAAAAGGCGAGCCATTATGGCTCGCCTTTTTGATGTAAAAACAATCTTTATAAAGAATTCAAAGCTTTTTCTCATTAGACTCTGCTTGAGTTATTGTCGGATCGACAATCACTTCGGCTTCATCATTCTGCAAAATGGGATCTACCACCGTCTCATACTCCGGTAAAGCTGGTAACGACACCGTGACAGTTGTACCCGTCCCGAGTTCACTTTGCATTGTGATTGTTCCATCATGCAATTCGACCAGTTCCTGAGTTATCGCAAGTCCCAGCCCTGTTCCCCCGTTCTGATGATTCACCTGAAAGAATCGGTCACGTACTTTAATGAGATGCTCTTCACTGATTCCAATCCCCGTATCCTGCACAGAGGCCAAAATCTGACCCTCTTCTTCTTTAACGGTTAAGAAGATCCAGGAATTCTCATGTGAAAACTTGATTGCATTATCCACCAAATTAAGAAAGACTTGTTTCAGCCTATTGCCATCCCCAAAAACATTGAAAGCCCGATTTTCATCACTTTCCAACTTGAGGTGTATCTGTTTTTGTTCAGCTTTTGCCCAAACATTCAACATGGTTTCCTGAACAATCTCACGAATGCTGACTGTCCCTTTCACCAACTTCATCTGATTTTGCTGCAACTTGGAGAAATCAAGCATTTCTTCAACAAGACCGATCAGACGCTCGGTTTCCTTGGAAATAATACTCATCCCGATTCTCGTCTCATCCGGATCGTATCCGCCAGAATCCAGGGTTTCGCTCCACCCTTTGATACTGGTCAGAGGTGTCCGCAATTCATGAGAAATCGAAGAGATAAAATCGTCCTTGATCTGATTACTGCGCACAATTTCATGTGCCATAAAATTCAGAGTGGATGCGAGTTCGCCTAATTCATGCTTGTAATTCCCCTTAACTCTAACATCCAGACGTCCTCGGGCCATCTGAGCGGACACTGCCGTAATGTTGTTGATTGGACGTACTATGGAATTTGCCATACCAATACTAATGATCAAGACAATTGCAAGTACACCAACACCTACTCCAATCGCAAGCATTCCCATGAACCACAACTTGGAATTTACATTTTCGAGCGATGTTAGGTATCGAACAACGTACGTATTTTCGCCGCCTAGATCAAACTTGTGGGAAACGGCCATGACCTGTTCCCCTGTGGCTGGTTGTCTGCCTACCCAACGTCCCATAGCGCCATTTAAAGCCTGTTGAATATCACTCGTTTGCAGAACGGCACGGTCAGATTCAAAAGCAGTTGAACTAGCCAGCACATGACCGTTCAGATCTAGAATCTCAAGTTCTGTATTAGATAATTCCAAATTTACAAGTAGTTTGGACAGATTATTCCCATCTTCTGAATTGCTTTCTCGGGCTAGAGGCTCAAAAAAATCCTTTGAATTGGAGATATGGGTACTGATTGTATTATAAATACTTTCGTAATAATATCTTTGCACCGCCAGCATAAATACGAATTCGACCAACAGCAGAGCTAGAAAAACTACAATAAAGTAATGTAGTACGATCTGCCGTGTGATGCCTTTTTTGATCATTGATCCCGGCCCTTCCATTTATAACCGTGACCCCATACAGTTTGCAGGTATTCAGGTTCGGAAGGATTGTTTTCAATTTTCTGGCGCAAGCGGCGGATGTTTACGTCCACGATTTTGGGATCACCCATATACTCTTTGCCCCACACATGATCCAGCAGTACATCTCGACTAAGCGGTGTGTTTTCTTTCTCCAGGAAGAATTGAATCAACGAAAATTCGGTTGGTGTTAACTCAATTAATTCATTCTGCTTCTTGAATTGCTTGGAGATCAAATCCAGTGAAAATGGTCCCGATTGGAACGTTACCTTGGCAGCCGTCTCCCGGTGAACGTTCACCCGACGCAACAAGGACTGGATGCGTGCAATCAACTCGGTGGGACTGAACGGCTTGCTTACGTGATCATCTGCTCCAACCGAGAGTGCATATACCTTGTCCTGCTCCTGCACTTTGGCTGTCAGGAAAATAATACCCAACCGCTCATTCGTTTCACGAATGCGACGACACACTTCAAATCCGTCAATGCCAGGAACCATAACATCCAGCAAAGCTAGATCAATATCTGGAACGGTTTGCAGAATACGAAGCGCTTCGTGTCCGTCTCCCGCTTCGAGCACTTCGAACCCGTTTCTCTTCAAATTAATAACAATAAAACTGCGGATGGATTCTTCATCCTCAAGAATAAGTACTTTACTCATTAAGTTCTTCCTTTCTATTCAGTTGCGGTATATTGTCAAGCAATCCATCGTTGGCATCCAGTTGTGCACCGCGCGAAGCAATAACCCGATCATTTGTCCGGGTAATCTCCTTCCAACCTTTTCCTTTTTCCTGTTCCCACTGGGAAAGTGTGAAATATTTAATTTCACCTACGGTTTCATCGGTATCAATCATTTTGAAACGAATGTATTTTTCTTTTTCCGATTTGGTATCAATGGTAATCTTCCCATACCACTCGGGCTTCAGATTCAAGTGGAATAAATCAGCATCATCCCGATATTGGAATGACACAAATTTCTTATCATCCTTGCCATCCCATTGATAAAAGGTATAAAACCACATCCGGGAATCAAATACATAATGCTCCCATCCTTTTGGCGATTCCTTTAATCCAAACTCAATAATACCATCATTATCGACATCACCGCTTAAAATTTTGTCATCTCTGTAGGTTTGATCAGGCGATTTAAAAGCATTCACTAGTTTGTTATCTTTAACGTATATGATCTGTGAGAATGTACTCCGGTCATCCAGCTCCGAATCCAGTACGATACCGACTTTATCTTTGGCAATCTGACCACCGAGAGCATTATATATCTCTTTCACAGTGTAATCCGTCTGCATTCTGTCAACTTCCTTGAAGCTGCCTTCGTCGTACTGATACAACGCAATAGATGCAAATCCGCTATTGTTCAGAGATACGATTGCGAAATCATTTTTCTTGTCCCCGTTTAAGTCGAGGGTGTTCCCTTGAACATTATCTATAATATATTGGTTATACGGAACACCACCCAATACTTGTTCAAGTGCCCCAGCTTTATAAGAATAAGCAGTTAACGCTCTCTGTTCTTGTAAACTTACACCGAGGATGATATCCGGATTCCCATCATTGGTAATGTCCAAAACTTTGAACGATTGAAGTTCATTTCCTGGAACATCAAATGTCAATTTCTTTACCCAAGAATCCCCCTGCTCCTCCAATAACATGCCATGAATTCGCACATTCTCATTCGGGGTCTCATAGAAAACGATGGCTTCCCGAGTACCATCTCCGTTTAAGTCTTCAACACGAATCATACTGGTGTTATTCATGTCTTTGGGACGAATTAATTTGCTTTCTGGTGGCTGTTCCCGCTGAACCACATTTAATAATTTTTCCTTATCTGTAGACATCATTGGTTTTCTCATCAAACCCTTAGGATCGCTTATGACAGTACATCCGCTAAGGACTGAACCGAGCAGGATCGTTAATGCTCCCCCCGCTAACAGGCGCCCCCACCGTGAATTAAGCAAATTCATCACTCTTTTCAATAGTTTAAATCATATTTTTTTCTTGCTGTGTCAACCGACGTCCCCGTATATCAAAAGCAATCTTGCCTTCCGCTAGACCCCAGATGCGGGTTGCATGTTTCTCTGCCAATTCAATTGGCAATACTGCAATTACGGTAGCACGTTCCTCTTCGCACAATTTGCGCAGCGTTTCCAGCACCGTATCTGCTGTATGAGGATCAAGCCCAATGACAGGTTCATCCGCCAAAACAACTTTTGCACCATGTGCAAGCGCTCTGGCAATCGCAACACGCTGCTTCTCGCCACCACTGAGCTTCTCTGCCGTCTGGTGTGCTTTATCCAGCAACCCCAGTCCTTCCAGATAATCCATTGCTCCCATATAATCATCGGAACGAACCATGCCTGTCACCATTCTCCATAAAGGGGTTTGACCAGACCGACCGATCAATACATTTTTCAAAGCTGTACGTCTCGGATACAATTGCGGATTCTGCTCCAAGTATGCCCATTCCCGTTTAATTTTCCGTTTTCCGGACCAACCTTCTTTTATAATCTCGGCTCCATCCACCGTAAATCGACCACTGTCCCATTTTTCCATCATAGCAAGGCATTTAAGCAGCATGCTTTTTCCGCTTCCACTTGAGCCTACTACGCCGATCATTTCTCCCTGTTGCATATCGAATCGTATATCCCGCAGAACCGGAACCCGATCCGCTCCAACGGATTTGCTTAAACCCTCAACTCTGATCATCGCGATGTCTCCTCTTGTCCATGTTTTTCCCTACTACTAGTGTACTCGGAAATGGACATCAATTTCCATGCGAACACCAGCTTCTATTTTACCACAGATTCAAGCATAGGTTTATGATGAAATAATACACCTGCTGCACCAAAAAGAAGATACATGAATCCAAGTAAAATAAACATACTTCCGGGTGAAATCCAGTTGATCACTTGCCCACCCAGATTCGGTCCAATAATGCTTCCTATTGTAAAATGAAATGAGGCCACAACGTTCGCTGCGGGCAGCAGCGCTTTGGGCAAAATATCTGCGGCATAAGCCAGGCCTAGCGAGAAAAATGAACCTACGAGACCTCCTGCTATGGTCAACAGCACAAGCGTCCACCAGAAATGTGTGCCGGCCAATGGTACGAGCATGAAGATGATCCCACCAGTAATACCGGCAAACATCAACGTTTGCTTTCGACCATAACGGTCACTCAACATGCCTAGAGGTAATTGCAGGAACAGACCCCCGATTCCGACAAATGGCAGCAAAGACGATATCTGATTGGCATCCAAACCAATACGCAGTCCGTATACGGGAAAATTGCTGTTCATCCCGGCTTCCATGTACCCGTACAATAAAGCAGGCAACAGTGCATACCATGCCCAGGCCAGACTGCGACGGAAACGGCGTTCAGGCAGTTGTCCATGCTCTGCCTTCTCCGGCTTCGTATCGGGAAGCTTCAATAATACAAGGACCAGCACTGCGGCCATACAAACAAACAATACCCAGAATGGAACAGCAGCACCAAACCCGAGCAGCTTGATTCCCAGTGGCCCGATACTGAATCCCAAACCATAGGACATGCCATATAAAGAAATGTATCGTCCTCGTTTTTCGGGTGCGGTCACCAGAAGTACCCACAACTGGGCAGAATAATGGAGTGCACTATCACCAATCCCGACCACGAGACGTAAAATGAACCAAATTTTGATATCCGGAAAATAAGGAAACAGGATTAGGGGAATCATGACAAATAACAGTCCGCCAATAATCAGCTTTTTGAAACCGATAGCTCCCAGCAGTCGTTCGGCCACCAAGGTCATCGCAAAGGACCCCACGTACAATGCGGCAGCATTCAATCCGTTTAAACCCGGTGAGACTCCTTTTTGCTCTAAAAATATGGATAGCACAGGCAATAAAAGCCCCTGGCTGATCCCCGCCACAACTATAACGGTTATCAGGATAAGATAGTTAGATGTTGAATGTGACAATTTTGGGGTGGTTATCAATGACACAAGAATCATTCCTCCTGCAAGCATACAAAGAAAAATCGCCATCTCTGACGACCTTTCGCATGTTATAACTATTCTGATGATCATGCATGGTTACGCCAGGGGTTTTGCCCTGGACTTGAACATTATAGTGGACAACGCCCTGCAAAACAAGCCATAATAGTACTTAAGTCGCTGCGTACATTTAGATGTGACGGGAGGATTCTGCATCATATGGCTTATCATGTTAAAATCGATGTTTCGCCGATATATGAAATGCTCAATAGCTTTTTGGTATATGTAACGAAGAAGTGGATTCAACATCTGGATGTTGGCCCTGAATGGATCATTGAGGTGGAAGGCAAACTAAGTTCCAATGTTCGAGCTGCGCTCGCACCTGCTGCCACATGGCCTTTTGATGACTTTGACGTTTTGTTTGCATGGGCGGCCTATCGGAACGATTCCAATGAAAATATTGATTTTCTGGATATGCTTGCAGGACAGACAGCCGAAGAGCTGTTCGCACGTATTTCTGCTCTGCTACCCCATCTTACAATAGAAGAATCTACACGTATTCGGGACAGCTATGTACCACTTTTGCGACTCTGGGATCAGCATTACTGCCAGCATATGAGTGAGGATTATCGTATCTGGTTGGAGGAAGATGCTGAAGAGAAGCGCATACTGCTGGATAAAATGGGACCTGAATTACTTATTGAATACGCTACTGCGGGTGTTCTGGTTGAACCGATGCCTGGACTGGATGAAGTTATCCTGTTTCCAACCGTTCACAACCGTCCCATTAATATGTACTGCTTCTATGAGGGCATGATGATTATGCAGTATCCTGTGGATGCACCTGAAGAGGATGAAGACCAACCACCAACCTGTTTGCTTCGTTTCACACATGCCCTGGCCGATCCGGAAAGACTTCGTCTGCTCCGTTACGTGTCAGGTGAACCAAAGTCGCTCGCTGAGATGTGTGAAGAGCTGGGCAAGGACGAGGATATGGTTAAAGATCAGGTTATGGCACTGCGCATCGCTGGACTGCTGCGAACCCATCTGCTCGGCAGTAATCGCAAAGAGAAGTACAGTATTCGACCAGATGGCGTATCGGAGTTGAACATGTTCCTGGAATCTTATATTCGCATATAAAATATGAACAACTGTGCTGCTGGCTGCAAGGAGTGAATTGGATATGAAAATAATAAAACAACATATTTTGTTTGATCTCGATGATACACTTGTGTACTGCAATAAATATTTCAATCTGGTGCTTGGTGAATTCTTCGAGAACATGCAGGAGTGGTTTGACGGACATGCCCTGACGGTTCAACAAATTAGGGAGAAACAGCTGGAGATCGATGTAACCGGGGTCAATAAACTGGGATTTGCAAGTCACCATTTCCCGCAATCCCTTATTGATACCTACCGTTACTTCTCCCAGATGTTCGCAAAACCCACCTCTCCCCAAGAGGAATCTTACCTCACCAAATTAGGAATGAGTGTATATGACCAAGAGGTTGAGCCTTATCCTCATATGGTGGAAACGCTAGAGAATCTTAAATCAGCTGGACATGCCCTCTACCTGTACACGGGCGGAGAAACTGTCATTCAGCAGCGGAAGATTGATCAGATGAAGCTATCGGCTTATTTCGATGACCGAATCTACATTCGGCAACATAAGAACATTGAGGCACTTGAAGGTATTCTCTCTACTGGCCCGTTTGAGCGTCGTGCAACGTGGATGATTGGGAATTCACTGCGTACGGATATTATGCCAGCCGTGACGGCCGGCATCCATAGCATCTATATTAAACAGCCGAACGAGTGGCAATACAACATGGTCGAGCTTCAACCTAATCCCGAGACATCGATGTATACCATCACTGCTCTAGAAGAGGTACCGAAGGTCATCCATGAAAATATACAACAGCAGCAACAAAAAATGACCCTTGGATAAGGGTCATTTTTTGTTTTATTTAATGATGATTGAACGTGGCACTAGTACATTAGGCTTCTCGTTCTTCTTTCAGACATTACATCCAAAAACTTATGCATCTTGCTTCTCCGCGGATAGTTTGCCTGTTACCTTATCTTGCAAAATAATACGCGCCTTCACCGTACTTCCGTCTTTTCGTTTAAAAGCAAGTACTTGAGTACTCCCCTTTTCAATCAACGCTTTCAACATCGTACTTGTGATTTTCTTGCCGACGTACTCTTTCCAAATGACAAACCCGCAGCCTTCCTTGAAACGTGTACATCCATAACCTTTCTTGCCCTCAATAATCTGACCCGTGCAACCCGGTGATGGACAGGAGGCCAGCATTTCACGGACACCCGGTTGGCTAGAAGTCGAAGATCGTGTTTGTGCTGTCGAGTTCGCGGTACTGCCAGTCTTGGATGACGCTCTCGACGTTTGACGTGTAGTCTTCGCACCTACACTTGTGCCCGCGCCGGTACCTGATGTTTTGGCGGATGTTCTGGCGCTGGTTCTCTGGGCTCCGGCTCCCTTGCCTTTACCCCGCCCCCCACGCGTATCTTCCCCAAAAGCATCAGCTGGTGCCGGTGCCTGCACACGTACTTTATCAATGATGGACATGGTAAATTTCTTGACGTTCTCCATAAACTTGTCCTGGCCGGCTTCACCTTTGGAAATTTGATACAATCTTCTTTCCCACTGGCCCGTCATCTCAGGCGAAGTCAACAAATCTACACCTGCCTTACGGATCAATTCAATGGCTGTCCGGCCCTTCAGCGTCAGTTGCATCTTTTTACCCTGCATCGTAATGTAACCCACGTTTTTAAGTCTTTCAATCGTTGCGGCACGAGTCGCTGGTGTACCCAGTCCACTGTCCTTCATTGCATCACGCAGCTCTTCATTCTCGATCTGCTTACCTGCACTTTCCATCGCTTTCAGTAATGTACCCTCGGTATAACTTTTAGGAGGCTGTGTCGCCTTCTCCTTGAATTCACTTTTGGAACACTGAACAGGCAATTCAGGTTGAACGGCAAATGCCTTGTCCGTCCATTCTTCTGCTTCCTCTTCTTCGTTGCTGTTTTTCTTCGTCTTTTTCTTGCCTGTCTGCTCCTGATCCGCAGATCCCAATACCACTTTCCAACCCAGCGAGAGCAGTTCTTTCACAGATGTCTTGAATTGGTGCTTCTCCACTTCCGTGAGCACGGTATGCTGCTTGTACTCTGCTGGTGGATAAAAATGGGATAAGAAACGCCTTACGATCAGGTCATAGATATTTTGTTCATCCTTGGATAACGTACCTGGTCGTTTCAAAGTAGGTAATATCGCATGGTGATCTTCAACTCTGGACGGGTTACATACACCCTTGTTATTTTTATGAACGAGTTCAGGTTTTGCTCCTAGCGCCAATTCACTGTAAGATCCATTTTTAAGCAAATTCAGCGTTTTGTGCATACCTTCAATATTCTGTTCCGTAACATAGTTCGAATTGGTCCGTGGATAAGAGATCACCTTATGTTTCTCATAAAGCGCCTGCGCAATATCCAGCGTTTTCTTCGCCCCATAACCATACTTGGCATTAGCTTCACGCTGTAAAAGGGTCAGATCATATAATCGGAATGGATACTCCTTGGTCTGTTTTGCTTCGTACTTGGTAATCTGTCCCGTCTTCCCCTTCACACTGGCAGCAATCGACTCAGCAACGGCGGGGTCGGTCAGCTTGTCCCCTTGACGTAATCCCCTGTACTCCACTCCTTCTTGACGAAACCATGCGGCCACTTCATAAAAGGTCTGGGACTGGAACGCTTCAATCTCAATTTCCCGATCATAGATCAAAGCCAGCACGGGAGTCTGCACCCGGCCTACAGAAAGTAAGGCATTGTGTCGAGTCGTAAAAGCCCGGGATGCATTCATACCAATCAGCCAATCCGCTTCACTACGAGCCCGGGCAGCATGAGTCAAATTCTCAAATTCCGAGGCATCTTTCAAACCATCAAAACCACGTTTAATACTCTCTGCGGTCAGATCCGATATCCACAGACGCTTTACAGGCTGACGCAGTTTCAACTGTTGTTGAATTAAGGCAAAAATGTACTGTCCTTCTCGTCCTGCATCACAAGCATTAACGATGGCCGATGCCCTTTTTGCAAGTTCTCCGATCATTTTCAGTTGATCTTTCGTTCTGGGGTTGGGCACAATCTTGAACTGATCCGGAATGATCGGCAAATCGCCGATATTCCAGCGCTTGTACTTTGAATCATAGGCATCCGGTTCAGCAAGTCCCAATAGATGACCAATCGCCCAGGTGATAATGTAATGCTCACCTTCCAAATAATTGCGATTGTTCTTGGCTCTTGGTTCTATGACGGCGGCAATGGTTCGGCCCATGTCGGGCTTTTCCGCTATAACCAGTGTCTTCATCCGTCCATCTCTCCTCCTTCACCGTCCGCATGACGGCAAAAAGGGGCCTTCCGCCCACGGAAGCCCCTTGCTTCTAAAACTTATTATATCAGATTTTGGTTGCGGGAGCATCCTCCCCGCTGCATTTACCCAGCTGCCTGTTCATTCAAAGCTTGCTTCGCTCTGCACTCCTTGCATACGCCCTGAAAATCAAGCCGGTGGTCTGTAACGGCAAAGCCGTACTGACGCTCGATCTGTTGTTCCAGACGAAGCAAGCCATCCTCCATAATCTCTTCCACAGTGCCGCACTCCGTGCAAATCAAATGATGATGGTGATGTGAGCCATCCGTACTTCTCAGATCGAAGCGCGCAGCACCATCCCCAAAGTTAATCTTTTCTACGACCTGAAGGTCACTAAGCAGTTCAAGCGTACGATATACCGTAGCCAAGCCAATCTCGGGGAATTGTTCCTTGACTAGCAGAAATACTTCCTCTGCGCTAAAATGATCCTTTTCATGTTCAAGCAATACACGTACCGTAACTTCTCGTTGCTGTGTCAGCTTATAACCTTTTGCGACCAACTGTTTCTTAATGTCATCAATCTGTTCTGAAATGGATTTGCCCCGGTTACTTGTCATAAGGTTGCACCTCCAGATATTATCATTTCACAATTCGTGTCGTTTTTAAATGTCATGGCGTTTCTTATTTATAATCATTATAATCTAATAATAAATCTTTAGGAGCTAAAAAGCAATGCTATACCGCACACTTGCCTAAATAAATGTCAATGTTCTTTATCTGAATATCATAAAATAACAAAAAAGCCCCCGCAAACTGCGAGGACTTCCACTTTATCAATTTTATAATTTATTCATATATTGCAAATCCATACTGATCTGTGTCTTATCGACTCGTTATACGAGAACTGTAGCACCCATCAAGTATTTGTCCACTTCACGGGCAGCTTCACGTCCTTCATTAATTGCCCATACAACCAGACTTTGACCACGACGCATGTCACCTGCTGCAAATACTTTATCCACATTGGTATTGTATTTGCCGTAACGTGCCTTAACGTTGGTACGACGGTCTGTTGCAAGTCCAAGTTGCTCCACAAGAGTCTGTTCCGGTCCGTCAAAGCCAATAGCAATCATTGCCATTTGAGCTGGGAACACGCGCTCTGTACCCGGAATCGGCTGATAGATCTTACGCCCTGTCTCATCTACAATACGCTCGATTTGAACGGTATGAAGTTCTTTGAGATTACCTTCGTCATCACCCACAAATTTGGTCGTCATAATGGAGAACTCACGCGGATCGTCACCGAACAGTGCTTTCGCTTCTTCCTGTGCATAATCAAGAGTATATACGTTCGGGAATTGCGGCCAAGGATTGTTAATGCGATCACGTTCCATAGGAGCTTGAGTATGTGTACCAAATTGGGTAATGCTCCGACAACCGTGGCGAAGCGATGTAGCTACACAGTCGGAACCTGTATCCCCGCCACCGATTACGATAACATCCTTGTCCTGTGCTGACAGGTAATTACCATCCTCCAGATTGGAGTCCAGGTAACTTTTGATGCTGCCATTCAGGAAATCCATGGCGTAGTGCACACCTTTCAGATCACTGCCTTCAATGTTGAACTCACGTGGTTTGGTTGCACCGCCGCACAGGACAACTGCATCATAATCATCTACCAGCTGCTGTGCAGCAATATCTTTGCCGATCTCTGTGTTGGTTACAAATTGAATGCCTTCTGCTTCCAGCAAATCAACACGACGCTGAACGACGTTTTTATCCAATTTCATCGTAGGAATACCGTACATCAGCAATCCGCCTACACGATCAGAGCGCTCGTATACCGTTACTGAATGACCTGCTTTATTCAACTGAGCTGCCGTAGCCAGTCCCGCAGGACCTGAACCTACAACTGCTACACGTTTACCCGTACGTTTCTCTGGAGGTTGGGGAACAACCCAGCCTTCTTCAAAACCCTTTTCAATTATTGCTTCTTCAATTGTTTTGATGGTTACAGGTTCACCGATAAGACCTACTGTACATGATCCTTCACAAGGAGCAGGACAGACACGACCTGTAAACTCAGGGAAATTATTCGTTTTATGCAGACGATCAAGCGCTTCTCTCCACAAACCGCGATACACCAGATTATTCCACTCTGGAATCAGGTTGTGCACAGGACAGCCCGACGTTCCGCCAGTCATATCTATACCAGTATGGCAATACGGGGTGCCACAATCCATGCATCGCGCACCTTGTGTTCTGAGCTCTTCTTCAGCCATATGTTTATGAAACTCTTCCCAATCCTTGACCCGCTCCGCTGGTTGGCGGTCCGCAGGCAGCTGCCGTTTGTATTCCATAAATCCAGTAGGTGTAGACATCTTACGTTTTCCCCCATCCGTTCTTGTCTTAATCCCTTCATCTGCATGGTTCTATATGAAATGGATTACTCATGTTTGAGTTTTTTTGTATATTGTATCACAAAAGCTTCTCGAAGATATTTCAATTATAGTAGCACTTTGCTTGCTGAATATTAAATGGATTATCCGCATAATTATTTGTATTTTATACATCATATCGCCCAAGTCTACCCATGGTCAATACCCTTAAATTGGTTATTTATCAGGTATGGATACACAAAATTAAGTCTTTAATTAATGGAGAAACCGACAAAATGTCATTTAAATGTGAGGTAATTTGCCATTTAATACAACAAATTTTGCAGCTTTGCGGGATCAATTCCGAATATCATTCCATTTTAGGGCTTTACAACGGTGAAACCCTATAACTTTTATACTTTTTTACCACTTCGTGATTATTGTTATGTATTATATTTATATTGTTCGTTATTTTAACGTCATATTTGTGTTATTTATATGTTACTCCACATATATTTCATTTTATTTTCAAAAAGAAAGACGCTGTTCACGAATATTTCGTAAATCAGCGCCCTTATATTTCGTTTACAGCATATGTTTGGGCTCTTCTACTTCATCTTATGTCCCTGTTACCGTTTTCGTTCATAGAACTCAAACGTATACGCATAAACATTTTTTTCGTCTTGCTCGCCTTCAATCTGTTCCTTTAGCTCCCATTCCGACCAATCCACTTCCGGGAAAAAGGTATCCCCTTCAAAATCCTCATGGATTTTGGTCACCACCAGCCGATCTGCGAGCGGCAAAAACTCACGATAGACCTGGGAACCGCCAATAACGCAAAGCTCATCGCCTTTTGTCACTTCCAGCCCCTCTTCGATCGTATGCACCACTTCAGCCTGATCCGCTTTGTAGTTCAGATCTCTGGTTACGACAATATTTCGACGTTGTGGAAGTGGCTTGGCCCCAAAGGACTCCCATGTATTACGTCCCATAATAATCGTTTTGTTCAGCGTACGCTGCTTGAAAAAGGCCATATCTTTAGGCAAACGCCATGGAATGGAATTATTCAATCCAATGACGTTGTTCTCGCCCATCGCCCATACCAGTTCTATGCTCAAAGATTACACACTCCTTCAGTCTGTTTATAGGTTGTTCAAAAAGTCCACTTTTGATTACGAATGATGCCTAGCGGCATCATCAGCATCGAATATGGAAATTCAGCCGAAATGTCCGTTGCTAACGTAGTTTTCCCTACGCTCCGCTACTTCATTTCTAGCTTCATTCCATCTTCTCGGCACTGAAAACCAGACTATTTGAGCATGTACTTATACTGCAATCGGGGCTTTAATACCCGGATGGTGCTGATAGTTCTCAAACTCAAAATCTTCAAACGTATAATCAAAAATGGAATCCGGCTTACGCTTGATGACCAGTTTAGGCAATGCGTATGGTTCACGCTCCAACTGGGTTTTCACTTGTTCCACATGGTTTGAGTAGATGTGTACATCCCCACCGGACCAGATGAACTCTCCCACTTCAAGATCACACTGCTGGGCAATCATATGTGTCAGCAATGCATAGCTGGCAATGTTAAATGGCAGCCCCAGGAACGTATCCACGGAACGCATTGTGAGCATACATGATAGTTTACCCTCAGCCACGTAAAACTGAAACGCGAAATGGCAAGGGGGCAGTTTCATGTTGTTAATCTCCGCCACATTCCAGGCGCTAACGAGGTGACGTCGTGAATCCGGATTGTTTTTAATTGAATCAATAACAGCTGCAATCTGATCAATCTTCTCTCCATTGGGTGCTTCCCAAGTACGCCATTGAGATCCGTATACCGGACCCAAATCACCATTTTCGTCAGCCCAATCATCCCAGATCTTCACACCATTTTCCTTCAGATAGGATATATTCGTATCCCCGCTCAAAAACCATAACAACTCATGAATGACTGATTTCAGATGGATTCGCTTGGTTGTTACAAGCGGGAACCCTTCGGATAGGTCATATCGGAGCTGTCTGCCAAAAACGGATTGGGTTCCCGTTCCGGTGCGGTCTCCCTTATGCACGCCGTTATCCAGGATATCCTGTAATAAATCAAGATAGTTCTTCAAATTATAATCCCCTCGCACTTCTTATTTCACAGCAATAAAAACAAACGAGAACATTCACAGTGGTTGTGTTTGCTCCAATTTGCCTTATTGAAACAGCACAGAGTTAAGGTCAATGCTGTCATATTCGTTGTTACAGTGTACCACATTGAGATTCAGATTGCATGATGCTTCATCGATAAAAAGATATACGTAAAACCCGTAATTTTGAGTCTTAACAGACTCACTTGAGGTATTTATACAAAAAAAGGGATAGACAACGCTGTAACACGTTATCCATCCCTTCTTGATTTACGTATAATGCCGGACGAATCCGAAGCTTAGACGATATTAGCGGGAAATGATGTGGATCGGGTGACCCATAACCAGTTCCGCAGCTTCCATCACGATTTCGCCCAAAGTAGGGTGAGCGTGAATAGTCAGCGCCAAATCTTCCAGAGTAGCACCCATTTCGATTGCAAGGCCAAGCTCAGCAATCAGGTTGGAAGCTTCCAGACCTACGATTTGGCAACCCAATACGAGGCCGCTTTCTTCGTCAGCTACGATTTTCACGAAGCCTTCAGCGTGGTTCAAAGATACAGCACGGCCATTACCCGCATAAGGGAATTTGCCAGCTTTTACTTTGTAGCCTTTTTCTTTAGCTTCTTTCTCAGTGTAACCTACGCTGGAGCACTCAGGATCTGTGAAGACAACTGCCGGCATACATTTGTAGTCAACTACAGATGGTTGTCCTGCGATCGCTTCAGCAGCCACTTTACCTTCATAAGAAGCTTTGTGGGCAAGTGCCAGACCGGATACGATATCTCCGATTGCGAAGATGTGAGGAATGCTGGTACGGCCTTGGTGATCAACTTTAACGAATCCACGCTCGTCAACGTCTACGCCAATCAGGTCCAGACCAAGCTCTCCGTCCGTATTTGGACGACGTCCAACAGTAACGAGCAGGTAATCTGCAGTTACTTCTTTGGATTCACCATTTACGGAATATTTAACAGTTACATCTTTATCCGTTTGCTCAGCACTTTCAGCTTTTGCACCCGTCACGATTTCGATGCCTGTTTTCTTCATGTTTTTAGCTACGAGGCTAGTCATGTCTTTATCAAAACCTGGCAGTACTGTATCCAAACCTTCGATGATTGTTACTTTTGCACCGAATTTGGAATACATTTGACCAAGCTCAGCACCGATATAACCGCCACCGATAACGATCATGCTTTTTGGAACTTCAGGCAAGTTCAAAGCTTCTGTTGAAGACAGAATGCGTCCGCCAAACGGGAAAGGTTTCAGTTCGATTGGACGGGAACCTGTTGCAATAATTGCATTTTTAAATTTGTAACGTGGTGACTCGTGATCGTTAAATACACGAGCTTCGTTTTCGTTGATGAACATGCACTCACCGTTGAAAACTTCAACTTTGTTGCCTTTGAGCAAACCAGCTACGCCGCCAGTCATTTTCTTAACAACGCCGTTTTTGAATTCTTGAGTTTTGCTGAAGTCCACTTTTACGTTCTCAGCAGAAATACCAAATGCTTCACCGTGAAGTGCAGACTCATATTGATGTGCAGCCGAGATCAGAGCTTTGGATGGAATACATCCGCGGTTCAAACAAACGCCGCCCAGTTCCGATTTGTCTACAATCAATACGCTTTGGCCCAGTTGAGCGGCACGGATGGCAGCTACATAGCCACCAGGACCCGCACCAATTACTAATGTGTCGATATTGAGAGAAGCGTCGCCTACTACCATATCTTACACCTCCATAACAAGCAGCTCAGGGTTAGCGAGCAGCTGTTTAATGTAATTCATAAAGTTTTGTGCTGTTGCGCCATCGATAATACGGTGGTCGAAGCTCAGGGAAAGAGCCATTACAGGTGCTGCAACAACTTCGCCATTTTTGATAACGGCTTTTTCGCTGATGCGTCCAGTTCCGAGAATTGCAACTTCAGGGAAGTTGATGATCGGAGTGAAGAACATACCGCCAGCAGAACCAATGTTACTGATAGAGATTGTGCTTCCTCTCATTTCGTTCGCGCTCAGTTTGCCATCGCGGCCACGAGCTGCCAGATCACGAATGGAATCAGCGATCATCCAGATGGATTTACGATCAGCGTCTTTGATAACAGGAACGATCAAGCCGTTTTCTGTATCTGTAGCGATACCGATGTTGTAATATTTTTTGTAAACAATTTCGTTAGCTTCTTCATCGATCATTGCGTTCAGAGCAGGGAATTGGCGGGAAGCCGCAACCAATGCTTTAACGATAAATGGCAAGTAAGTAACTTTTGTTCCTTTTTTCTCAGCAATTGGTTTCATGCGAGTACGGAAAGCAACCAGTTCAGTTACGTCCACTTCGTCCATGATTGTAACGTGAGGTGCTGTGTACGCCGATTTAACCATTGCGTTAGAGATCGCTTTACGGATACCTTTGAATGGTACGCGCTCTTCTTCAAGGCGTTGATCAGCTGCAGCTGCTGCTGGTGCTGCGGATTTTTTCTCTTCTTGAGCCGGAGCTGCGGAAGATGCCGCTGCGGAAGAACCGCCACCATTTTTGAAGGATTCAACATCTTCTTTGGTAACTTTACCGTTGTTGCCAGTACCGTTAACCTGAGCGATGTCTACGCCTTGTTCGCGGGCAAATTTGCGCACGCTTGGTGTTGCCAGAACGTCTTTAGCAGGTACTGCCGGAACGCTGTTGTTGCCGCCTTCTTTAGCTGCATCCGAGCTAGAAGCTGCTGCAGAAGAACCGCTTGTGTCAGCTCCGCCTTGAGCTGCATCTTTTTCTTGCTCGCCTTGATCGCCAGCAGGAGCATCGTCTTGCTCAGGAAGCTCGCCTTCAGCGTCAATGATTGCAACAACTTCGCCTACGTGGCAAACTTGACCATCTTTTGCGAATACTTCTGTTACTGTGCCGTTAACTGGACAAGGTACTTCAACGACCGCTTTGTCATTCTGTACTTCCATGATGATGTCGTCGTCAGTTACTTTGTCACCGACTTTGATGTGCATCTTGATGATTTCGCCTTCGTGAAGGCCTTCGCCCAGTTCAGGGAATTTGTATTCAAATTTAGCCAACTGAAAAACCTCCTTGATTATGTCTCAATCCTGAAAACAACCCTTAACTCCAAGAAACAACCGTTACTGCTAGTGCAATAAACTGTTACTCAAGGGGCTAATGGCTGTTTACAGTGCAGCTTGCGCTGCGGTGTGGATCACCATACTGCGCCTTGCGGCATGTCAGATGATTAAATTAGAAATTTACGACTTTATTAACCGCGGCAACGATACGAGCCGGGTTAGGCAGCCATGTATCTTCGATTTGTGCAAATGGATATACAGTGTCCGGACCAGCTACACGCAGAACCGGTGCTTCCAAGTGCAGGATTGCTTTTTCATTGATTTGGGCAATGACTTCAGCTGCAACACCTGCGCTCTTTTGAGCTTCCTGCACAACAATTGCACGGTTTGTTTTCTTAATGGAAGCAACGATGGTATCGATATCGATCGGGCTAACCGTACGAAGGTCGATAACTTCAACTTTGATTCCTTGTTTTTCGAGCTCATCTGCTGCTTTCACAGAAGTGTGAACCATCATACCGTAAGTAATAATAGTTACATCAGAGCCTTCACGAACAACGTTCGCTTTGCCCAGCTCAACAGTGTAATCTTCTTCAGGTACTTCTGCACGGAATGCATGGTACAAGTTCAAGTGCTCCATGAAGAATACAGGGTCGTTATCGCGAATAGAAGCGATCATCAGACCTTTTGCATCGTAAGGGTTAGAAGGAACTACCACTTTGATACCCGGAGTTTGCGTAAGCAGACCTTCCAGGGAATCTGTGTGCAATTCTGCCGCTTTTACACCGCCACCAAATGGTGTACGGAATACGATTGGAGAATTGTATTTACCGCCGGAGCGGAAACGCATACGAGCGGCTTGAACTACCATTTGGTCAAGTGCTTCGAAGATAAAACCAACGAATTGGATCTCGGCAACCGGACGGAAACCTTGAACACCCAAACCTACAGCCAGACCACCAATAGCGGACTCAGCGAGTGGAGTATCAAATACACGCTCTTCGCCAAACTCTTTTTGCAGACCTTCCGTTACACGGAAAACGCCGCCTACATTACCTACGTCTTCACCGAAAAGCAGAACGTTAGGATCACGTTTCAACTCAACGCGAAGCGCATCACGGATTGCTTCTTTCATGTTCATTTGTGCCATTTGCTTCATTTCCTCCTTAAACATTGACAGTTCACATTTGAATTCATACATGTATACCGGGACACCGGAACCCGTCCCGGATGTTTATGCTTTATCGGAAAAAACTTATTGGAAATCAGCTTTTTGCTCTTCCAAGTGCTTAGGCGTTTGTTCGAACATGCTGTCGATCAAGCCTGAAATCGTCATTTTCTCGGTTTTTTCCGCTTTTTTGATCTCTTCGTTCACTTTAGCTTTTGCTTCTTCTTTCACACGTGCTGTATCTTCTTCAGTCCAAAGACCTTTTTTCTCCAGATATTTAGCGAAACGTGCGATTGGATCTTTAGTGTTCCATTCTGCCTCTTCTTCTTTTGTACGATACTTGGAAGCATCATCAGAAAGGGAGTGAGGACGGAAACGGTAAGTTACAGCCTCGATCAATGTTGCGCCTTCGCCGTTGCGACCGCGTTCAGCAGCTTCCTGAACCGCTTTGATAACTGCAAAGATGTCCATACCGTCAACTTTAACACCTTTGATACCTGCTGCTACCGCTTTGTGAGCGATGGACAGAGCTGCCGTTTGTTTAGCAAAAGGAGTTGTGATGGCATAACCATTGTTTTGTACGAAGAAAATAACAGGCAGTTTGTAAACGCCAGCATAGTTGAGACCTTCATAGAAGTCACCTTCAGAAGAACCGCCATCACCTGTGTACGTAATAACTACTTGTTTTTGTTTCTTCAACTTGTAACCCATAGCAATACCCATTGCGTGCAGGATTTGTGCACCAATGATGATTTGCGGCATCAATACATTAACGCCATCCGGAATTTGTCCACCATGTTGGTGTCCACGGGAGTACAGGAACGCTTGATAAAGAGGAAGTCCATGCCACACGAGTTGCGGAATGTCACGATAGCCAGGACATACAAAGTCTTCTTTTTCAATTGCAAATTCACTACCAACCATTGTAGCTTCTTGACCAGATACTGGAGCATAGAAACCAAGACGACCTTGACGGCCCAGGTTTACTGCACGGTCATCCCAAGTACGGGTAAATACCATGCGGTACATAATTTCTTTTAATTGATCGTCGGAAAGTTTAGGCATCATGTCTTTGTTAACGATTTCGCCGTCAGGAGACAGCACGGACAGAGCTTCTACATCCTCCGTATATACTTCATAAGGAACCTTGCTCATTTTTTTCTTCACCTCAACAAAAAATTTGAATATCAAGTTCCGCTGTTATAATATTATTATACACCTGTTTCACTGCATACGTCAAAGATATCCGTAATTTTTTTATGTTTCCTTCCGGATTGTATGTATAACAGGGGCTTAATATTGGTATAACAGCATAATACATGTTTGCGTGTTTGACCCATCTTCGCACAAGGTTAATCTTACCGTATTGCGCGGTCGAATGCAAAAATTTACCGAGAAAGGTGACGTTTTATGACGGATTCCCGCTATTTGAAACGCACGATTGTAAAGGAAGAGATTGAGAGCCGCTATCTCGGAGAGAAGCGCACACTTCGAATTTATCTTCCGCCTGGCTATAACGAGTTGCTTAGCTACCCTGTCGTTTATTGTCAGGACGGTGAAGAATTTTTCAACTTTGGACGTATCGCCACCACGGCCAACCGAATCATTCTCGACGAGGGAGCCGAACCTTTCATTATAGTAGGAGTTCAGGTCGACGTGTCTGTAAGAACTCAGGAATACGCCCCTTTCGGCGATCGGTTCAAGGCGTATACCGCATGCTTCGCTGAAGAGATTATTCCCTATGTAGAAGAGAAATATCCTGTGCGCCGCTCTCCGCAGGAACGTGTTCTTGCCGGCGACTCACTGGGTGGCAGCGTCTCACTTCACCTTGCTCTACTCTATCCGAACCTGTTCACACGTGTCATCAGCATGTCTGGTGCTTACTACTCCGCTTCTCAGGAAATCTACGCTGCAGCTGAAGACTTGTCCTGGTTATCCATTTGGATGATTGTTGGTTTGCAGGAGACGGCTTTTGAAGCCGACACCGGAACGTATAATTTCGTTCAATTAAACCGGGATACCCGTGATTTGCTGGAAAAACGAGGTGCACTCGTCTCCTATCAGGAGAAAGACGGGCGTCACCAATGGGGATTCTGGCAGAATGAACTGCCGGAAGCTTTGCTTTACTTTCTTCAGGAAAACTAACACAATCATAGAACAGGCGGCTGAAATGCCGCTTTTGTTTTACAATCCAATGATATCGCTTACATAAACATTCAAAAAAGAAGCAGGCTCTCCTGCTTGGTCGTCCAGCTTCTTCTCCTGTATTACATGTGTCAATGTTCAGCAAATATCACATTGGTTATACCAGTGAATGCTCCTTCGCAATCCGATCCAGCAACACGTCACAGCCCGCATCAAGCAGCCTGTACACTTCTTCAAAATTCCCCGTATAATACGGGTCTGGAACTTCACGAAGTTTCTCGTCCGGCAGCATATCCATCATCTTGATAATTTCTGCTTCTTCACCACCGGTAACACTTCTTACGTTAGCAGCGTTGGAATCATCCATGCATATAATGTAATTAAACTGTACGAAATCTTCACTCTCAAATTGTCTTGCAGCCATATCTGCATAAGAAATTTGACGTGAATCAAGCAATTTCCGAGTCCCTTCATGCGGAGGTTTACCGACATGCCAGTCGCCTGTACCTGCCGAGTCCACTCGAATTTGTTGAGCCAGTCCTCTTTCATTAACTTTGTGGCGGAGGACGGCCTCAGCCATCGGCGATCGGCAAATATTGCCCAAACATACAAACAAAACGTTAATCATGTTATTCCCCCTTACTCAAGGTGCGGTTAAGTGGCGCTGTTGCTGTCTTAGGTTTCACACTCTCCGTTTGTACCAGAGAACGACGGGGCAGCTTCCATTTATAATGAACAGAACACATCCGGAAAAACACAACAGCAGCGAAACATATTAACAGTCCAACGTTCGTTGTGAACCAGCCCATGCCTACGGCAAAACCAGCGATTATTGCCCAAACGGCATAGATTTCATCCCGCAGTACCAGTGGCTTCCTGCCTGCCAACAAATCACGAATGATCCCACCGCCTATACCAGTCATCATTGCGGCAACAATCACCGCACTAATGGGATGTCCCATATTTGCCGCATATAACGCCCCTTGAATCGCAAATGCTGCAAGTCCGATCGCATCGAACAGCGCTTCTGTTCGCTTCCAGTGACCAATCCACTTAAGAGGTAATACAAACGCGATCGCTACAGATACTAAGGCAAGCATAATCAGCGCTCCCTGGCTCCACAGCATGGTTACAGGAACACCAATGAGAACATTACGAATAACTCCGCCTCCAAATGCAGTCACGAGTCCCAATACCAGAACGCCCAAAATATCATATTCCTCTTCCATTGCCACGAAAGCACCGGACATTGCAAATGCAATGGTACCTATAATGCTGAATACTTCAAAAATGTGCAAGTCCAACCCGTCCAAACCTCACTTTTCAAGTCATCTCCATGTTGCTCTACCCATTGTATCCGCGCAGGCTGAAATTGTGCAACCACATTTTGTGGATTATACTGGTTTTGTGAATGATATTTACATCAATTCATCACATTATTAGAAGTGATTTAGTTTCTTCATTGATCAGGAAGGATGAAATAGAATGACTAAGAAACGAGTTGTTATTTTTACGGGTGGAACCCTATCTCCTCAATTTCTGAAAGAAATCGGTAAGGATGACATCATTATTGCGGCCGACCGTGGAGCTTTATTTTTAATAGAACATGGGATCCAGCCGCATATTTCTGTAGGAGATTTTGATTCCATTACCAAACAGGAACGGGAGAGTGTACGAGATAACAGCGAACGGATAATCACCTGTGATCCTGTGCATAAGGATTTGACGGATACCGAGATGGCATTCGAAACAGCACTGGATTTTGAGCCTACAGACATTCTCTTGTTGGGCGCAACGGGTACACGCATGGATCATACACTGGCTAACGTACATATTATGGTCCGCGCTATGCAGCATCATATTTCCTGTACTCTGCAGGATGAACACAATTATATGATGCTAACGACCTCCGAAGCTTTTGTGGAGGACCGTGGATATGAGTACGTCTCCCTGCTCCCTCTCACCAATGAAGTTACAGGTATCACGCTGGAAGGTTTCATGTACCCGCTGGAGCAAGCCACTATACGTATGGGGCAATCTTTGGGGATTAGCAACAAACTGCTCGGAAAGTCTGGAACCGTCTCGATCGATAGTGGGTTGTTACTCATTATTCAGAGCAAAGATTAAGCTTTAGCGCAGACTTATTACGTTTTTGTAACCTGTGATTTAGATCAAAAATAATCGCATAAAACAACAAAGACCCTTGATATATCAAGGGTCTTTTCTATGTTTATAATGTTCAAGATTCGTCAATGATTAATTTTTTGACATTTTTAATGGTATTTTAATAAACAAACCCAAACCGTTGCGGCTCTAAGGACGAACAGGTTCCATCCAATTTCTAGGCTGTTACAAAGCTGTTATACTCGCTCTAGCAACTAAACGAAAACGAATTTTGGAGGTACTCACATGAAAACAAACATCTTTGTCCAAAAGGCCGTAACCGTCGGGTTGTGCGCTACACTAGGTTTTGGAGCTGTATTAATGACTAACGCACCTGTTGCACAAGCAGCAAGCGCTTCTGTATCCACAGGACAACAAATCGTGAACTATGGTAAAACCTTTACAGGAACTCCATATAAATTTGGGGCGTCAACTTCTACAACCAAAAATTTTGACTGCTCTTCCTTTATGAAATACATCTTCAAAAAGTATGGTGTTGATTTGCCACGTACATCCGTTAAGCAATCCCAAGAAGGCGTAGCTGTATCCAAAGCTAATCTGCAAGTGGGAGATCTGGTCTTCTTCTCCAGCGGCAGTCGTTCCACAGGGTCCAATATTACTCACGTAGGCGTATACGCAGGAGACGGAAAAGTTCTGCACACGTACGGATCACCAGGTGTTACTCTTTCCGACTTAAACTCGGGAAACTGGAAAAAAACATATATTAAAGCTCGCCGCGTACTGTAGTTCACATTTCAGAAAAAACGAGCGAGTGGGGCCGGATCTGATGATCCGGTCCTTTTATATTTACCCGATAAAGTTCTCTGTTCAAACAGGAGTAATGTGGAAAACAGAAATGGAGTTCGCCGCTACGACCCTTTTTAATGAGAATGAAGCATATAGCCGATCCCCCGAACGGTATGAATTAATTTGACGCTCCTCCCCTTATCCACCTTCACCCGCAAATGTTTGATATACACATCCACCACATTGGTATCCATTGCAAAATCATACCCCCACACTTCCCTTAAAATAACGCTCCGGGCACATGCCTCGTTCACATGACGGGCCAGAAACTCCAGCAATTCGTATTCTTTCGGAGTCAATACCAGATATTCACCTGCACGACTTACACGACGTGAACGCAGATTGACCTTGAGATCATGCACAACAATGATTTCTTCATCTTCCTGTGCAGCATGTGAGAACACACGTAAAAGATTTCGTATTCTGGCCATCATCACATTACCATGAATAGGTGCTTCCATCACATCATTAGCCCCGTAATCGAGTAATTCCACAATTAATTCAGGCGATATCTTGGGAGTAATCACAAGTAATGGAGAGGTGACACCCATGTGTACCAAAGATTCCAGTCCACTCTTCAGGTTATCTTCATGACAGCCTTCATTTATTAATATGATCATATTGAGATTCGTTAGTGTTAGTTCAGAAAGATCGTGCAGTTTGGTCCATTCCATTTGCTCGACTTGGTACCCTTCAGCACCCAATATGCCTTGAATAAAAGAAACCAGATCACCCCTGCCAACCAGTAATATGGATGTTTTCATGTTTTCACCCGGCCTGTCTTATACGCTGCTACCTTGGTTAGTTTCAACTACAGCTGGTCTCCACATACTTGTGACCACTGTGCATCGCAGCATTCTTGTATGTTTATCATGCCGTAAAATGAAAAAGTCCATTCCCGGAAGGAACGGACTCGAAGAATTCATTTGTTTTTATCTTTAACCAAAGTACCGATGAACCAGCGTACGCGCCTCTGCCGTGTCTTTTGTTCCATGAACAAGGACGCGCCCATCCTGAAAAATAACCATCCTGTACGCTCCAGTTGTGAAAGAAACCAAAAATGGATTGGCCTCCACTTTGCCCTCATCCAGCTTGCCGAGGCGATCAGCCGTATGCTGCAAATCCAGTTTCATTCGCCGGGAAGGACGAATCTGTACTGTATCCCTGCCACATAATACATCTGTTTTCTCCAGGTTTGAGGCTGAGAGGTACGGATAATTTGCCTTTACTCCGCAGGAAGGACAATCTTCTTTTCTGGCACCGTCAACGTTAATGGATATATATTCATTTCTCCACACATCGAATGATAGCAATTTGCGTCTAAGCGCATCTAGATTACCACTAAGAAACTTCATCGCTTCAGCAGTCTGATTCGCCGTAACCATCTGCACTGCCTGAGGGATAATGCCTGACGTATCACAGGTGTCCCCACCTAACGGAACCTCACCCAACAAACAGTTTAGACAAGGGGTTTCTCCAGGCAGAAATGTGTAGGTGATTCCATAACTGCCCACACATCCGCCATAAATCCAGGGAATGCGATACTTCTGAGACATGTCATTTATTAAAAGCCGGGTATCAAAATTATCTGTTGCATCCATGATTAAGTCTGCATTCTGAACCAATTCTTCCAGTTCATCCACTCTAACGTCCATCACTCTACCTACAACTTCAACAGTAGAGTTAATCTCCGATAGGCGCTTCTTCGCTGCCATCGCTTTAGGCATTCGCTCAGTGGCGTCTTGCTCTGTATATAACTGTTGTCGCTGCAGGTTGCTCCACTCCACATAATCACGATCTGCAATGGTAATATGGCCAATTCCCGAACGCACCAGTGTTTCTGCAATCCCCGTGCCAAGCGCACCAGCTCCAACAATCAATACTCTGCTGTTACTCAATCGATGCTGACCTTCCTTACCGATAGGTGTGTACCGTTCCTGTCTGGAATAGCGGTCTCCCTGCTCAGAGGATTGTGTCTGATTAGTCATGTATGAACCATTCCTTCCGCCGGACTACTCGCCGCTGCATAGCGCTTGACGGGAATCATGCCTGCCTCATAAGCCAGTCTGCCTGCTTCAACCCCCATTAGCATTGCTTTTGCCATCTTTACCGGGTCCCCAGATCCGGAGACAGCCGTATTCAACAATACACCGTCAGCTCCCAGCTCCATCGCATGAGCAGCGTCTTTTGGTGCACGAAGTCCTGCATCCACAATGACAGGAACGACGGCTTGTTCAATAATAATCTCCAGATTATAGGGATTAATAATTCCTCTCCCCGCCCCTATGGGCGAAGCCCCAGGCATAACGGCATG
Source organism: Paenibacillus sp. 11B (assembly GCF_030487755.1). Taxonomy (NCBI): domain Bacteria; kingdom Bacillati; phylum Bacillota; class Bacilli; order Caryophanales; family Paenibacillaceae; genus Paenibacillus; species Paenibacillus sp. 11B. Next base: position 445,352 of record NZ_JAUKNS010000001.1, read on the forward strand.
TACGCCGAGTAGTTGCAATCGTTTGGCCAGAATAACATCATCCGAGATATAAGGCAGTACCGTAAAGCCCTTTTCAAGCAAGATCTCGCAAGCTTTATAGGTTTCAATCGGGTCAGGAAGCAATGTGATTCCATCGCCGATGACTTCCACTTTTATCATATCACAAAGTCCTGAAGCCCGAGCTAATTCAGCGATTCGCACCGCCTCCTCTGCCGTTGAAGCACCCGCTGTATTAGGAAGCAGGGTATACTTTTTCAAATCCAGTGTATCCAGAAAATGCTGTTTGTTGCGATCTTCCAGATTCAAACGCCGAACTGCAAACGTTAATACTTCCGTTCCCGAGGCTTCAACCGCTTGGCTCTGCACTTCCAAATCCGAAAATTTGCCTGTACCCAGCAGTAACCTGGACTCAAACGTATACTTTCCAATCCTCAACATGGTTCAACCGCCTCCCACAAAATGTACAATTTCAATTCGATCTCCGTCTCTTAACGTTGTCGTTTCATGATATTCACGTGTTAAAATTTGCCGATTCAATTCAACTACCACGGTTTTCACTTGCAGATTAAACGAATGGAGTAATTTGTCCACACGATTTAAACGATCCTCAATATGCATGCTTTGTCCGTTGACAATGATATTCACTGCAATATCTCCTTTCGGTGTAACCGTTCCGGACTTAGGTCCTGAATACCCAGCTCTTCCGAGGTTTTACCATCAATTAAGTCAGCCATTAAGCTGCCCGTGATCGCACTAAGCAGTATGCCATTACGATAGTGTCCAAAAGCAGCGAATAAACCCGGAACACTTTCACAAGCACCCACATAAGGCAACCCATCCGGAGTCGAAGGACGTACTCCCGCCCACGCTCGGATAAAATGCGCTTCCTTCATACCAGGCAGCCAATTTGTCGCGGCTGAAAGCAGCTTCTGAATCCCTTGAACGGAGACCTTTATGTCGGTTCTTCCAGGAAGACTTGTTGCACCAATCCACACTTCTCCATTCGCTTTGGGAACAATATATATATCCTCTGCATACACCGTTTTGTCAGGTCTGTAACCGACATGGTGGGGTGAGAACTGCACGGCTGCAATTTCACCCTTCACAGGCAAAACAGGTGTATCAAGGCCCACTTGTCTCATCAATTCTTCGCCTTGTAACCCTGTAGCGATAATGACATTTCTCGAAGTCATTGTTCCAATTGAAGTCTCAATACCTTGCACTCCATTCATGTCCGTATGCAAACAGACATTCTGTACACCTTCCATCACCCTGGCACCCAGTGCCTGAGCCGATCTGACATAAGCCTGCGTTAGATTGACAGGAAGAACCTCGCTCTCGGAAGGTCTGTAATATGCGCCATACGTATCCCTGTTTAACCATGATGCTTCTTGTTGGACAGCCACTCGATCCCACCAAATATGTTCTGTAGAAAAGGAAGACGATCGTTTATTCTTGTAGCTGCTGACCTCACTGTATGAACGAAAAGGAGTAATAAATCCATGCTGTTGCAAACCCATTTCCACTCCGCTAAGTGAATGGATTCGCTCCTTCTGCTCGTGAAGTAATGCTCTGCTCTGCCGCGCAAGCTTCGCCATCACAGCATGAGTGAATTCCTCACTGTCCGCAGCAAGCATCCCGGCAGCTGCACAGGAAGTTCCCCCGCCTATTCTTGCACGCTCAACCAGAAGAACGTCGTGACCGCGGGTGGCGAGTTCACATGCAATGGCACTACCAATAACTCCTCCACCAACAATAATCGTTTCCGCATGAAGCTTGCCTCGAATCTCTGTTCCACCTTTACTCCTGAATACTGTTCCTGGATGATAACCCGAACGATTCCTGCTCTGGCTTCTTGCTTCCTCTCTCATGTTCTCATCTCCTTGGTTCGGCGTTCTCTGAATCCCTGATTGCCTGCCGCAATGAAGCGGCAGCCAGCTCCGGCTTGCTGTTCATCCAAATGGTTGAGATTACCGCAGCACCTTTGGCACCCGCAGTACGAATAGCCCTGATATTCTCCGGTCTAATCCCGCCAATCGCAATCACTGGAATCGAAACATTGGAGCATACTTCAGCCAACGCAATAAGACCTCTAGGTTCGCAATTCGGTTTACTATCGGATTCGTATACATGCCCGTAAAAGAGATAATCGGCTCCACGTTCTTCTGCAACTTTTGCTTCTTTCAGAGAATGAACTGACACGCCTACACGAAGCCGGTTCAGTCGATTTAACTCAGCCAGATCATAGCCTTCAATAGCTGCTTGACCCCAATGCACACCACCCAACCACGCATGTTGAGCCAGCTGATCTAAGCCGTTCATAACGATTCGTTTAGATGGAACACCTTGTGTTTTTAGACTTTGCGCCCAATACATCTGCTGCTCTAGGGTCAGCTTTTTTTCCCGAATGTGGATATAATCGATCCATCGCCATACTTTCTTAGCCGTATCTAGAAAAGAGTACATGTCTCCCTTACCTAGCGAAATGACATGCAGTTCAAATGATTGTGCTCCTACATGTTCATGGAAGATTGCCGTCCTGTTCGCCCTCCTCTTGCGTGCTTTAAGCTGGTATAAAACAACAAAAAAAGCCACTCCCGTAGAGGAGTGGCCACGAATTTAAAATTCATGATCAACTGAATGACTGTCGCATGCAATTACTCTATACATAACGTATAACCAACTATAAAAACCATCCATAGTCGCAACGTAGTATACCTAGAAACCGCATGATTCATCTTGCAGGCAATATCGCAAAGTCAACGATAACGCCCTTTGTCATTAGCTGAAACGCGCCACTTCCCTACGCTGGTATGATCCAGATCAGGTGCAAAGGGTCCGGAATCGCATTCTTCCATCTCAGCCGCATCGTGCGGCCCCCCTAGTGTTCATATGAAGCTGTAGCCTATGTTACCATAGACATCTTTTTTTGTCACCGTACATTTTCCATTTATTACGTTCTTTATCCATTGCTGAAGACAATCTAGTTATCGAAATAGCTCGTCTGGTATGAAGTAACTATTGTTTCTCGGACCACGCCTCAACATCCCACGTTTTGGTTACCCAGCCTTCATAAAATTCAGGTTCATGGGATACAAGCAGCACGGTACCCTTGAATTCTTGCAGGGCACGTTTCAGCTCTGCTTTGGCCGTCACATCCAAATGGTTCGTAGGCTCATCGAACAAAATCCAGTTGCTTTCACGCATCAGAAGCTTACACAAACGAACCTTCGCTTGCTCTCCACCACTAAGCGCGTTAAGCGGACGGGTGATATGCTCATTTTTCAATCCACAACGTGCAAGATGGCCCCGGACTTCATTCTGTGTCAGATGAGAGAATTCATTCCAAACATCTTCGATCGGGGTAATATTACCTGCACGTACTTCCTGTTCGAAATAAGCGGTTTCCAGATAATCACCCAAGAAAGTCTTACCACTGAGGGGTGGAATTTTCCCCAAAATGGTCTTGAGCAGTGTTGATTTACCTACACCGTTACATCCAACAATGGCAATTTTCTCGCCACGCTCAATCGTCATCGTCATTTTGGGCAGTAATGCATACGAATATCCAATCTCAAAATCAATACCCTCAAAGACCGTTTTACTGCTCGCACGGGCATCCTTGAAATTAAACGTGGGTTTGGCTGCTTCGTCTGGACGATCAATCCGTTCAATCTTGCCGAGCTGCTTCTCACGGCTCTTGGCACGACCGGAAGTGGAAGCGCGGGCTTTGTTCCGCTGAATGAAATCTTCCTGCTTCTTGATATACTCCTGCTGTTTCTCATAAGCATCAATATGTTGGGCCTTATTCATGTCAGCCATTTCAAGGAATTTGTTATAGTTGGCTGCATAACGCGTCAACTTGGCAAACTCCAAATGATAAATAACGTTAACGACCTCATTCATAAACTCCGTATCATGCGAGATCAGAATAAACGCGTACGGGTAATCCTTCAGGTAGCGCGTCAGCCATTCAATGTGTTCCACATCGAGATAGTTCGTCGGCTCATCCAGAAGAAGAGCAGTGGGTTTCTCGAGTAAAAGCTTGGCAAGCAATACCTTTGTACGCTGACCACCACTAAGCGCAGCCACGTCACGATCCAGACCGATGGCTGACAAGCCAAGTCCATTCGCCATCTCTTCCACTTTCACATCAATCAGATAAAAATCACCTTGCTCCAATTGCTCCTGAATGTCACCCATTTCTTCCAGCAACAATTCGAGCTTGTCCGGATCGGCGTCTGCCATCTGATCCGTGATGGACATCATTTCTTTCTCTAACTCAAGCAAGGGAAGGAACGCATCCTTTAACACGTCACGAATCGTTTTTCCAGGCGTGAGCTTGGTATGCTGATCCAGATATCCATAACGAACTTTGGGGGTCCATTCGACCTTCCCTTCGTCCTTTAACAATTTCCCGGTAAGGATGTTCATTAGTGTGGACTTGCCCACACCATTTGCTCCAACAAGGCCTACACGCTCTCCGGCAAGTAAACGAAAAGATACATTTTTAAATAAAGTACGGTCTCCAAAATTGTGACTCACGTTCTCTACTGACAATAAACTCATAAGATGAGGTTGCTCCTATCTATTGGACATTACTATCGTTCCGAAACCCTATTTTAGCACAGGTGTTGCCTTTTCTGAAAGTAATGTAAACATCTCATGCAACCTCGCTTTTATATTACAAACAAACTGCCTTTAATTCTTGGAACAGTTATACTCAAAATAACCTTGCCCTGCCGCTTGTTTGGCACTTATAAATACTTCTTCGGCTCTGTAACCATTGCTACATGTGGAAGGGTAATAATATTTGATTCCACTCAACGGATCAACTCCGCCAACAATCGCTGTTTTCTTCACCAGTCTGCCACCACCAATGGCATAATTGTTAATCTTTTGGTTACCTACAGGTATTCCTTGGATAAAAGCCATAAGTCCCGTATCATTAATCGAGTTGTACCAATCTTCCTGAGAAATCAAAGGCATCGTAAAGGTGTAGGAAACACCATTCCTTCTTGCAAACTCATTATGCCTGTTAATAACATCTGCCAAATCTTCCTGCACACTTGTCACGATCCGGCTTCGTCTGACCTGCTCAAACGTCTCGGAATTCTGAAGCAGAGGGATTTGCGTGCTGGAGGCCAATTCTTTCTGGAAACCCTCCACCCACTTGCCCATGCCTGCATCATAGGCATACACATACCCATCGAGTGTGAAGTTAATACTGCTACCATTTGAATCCGAATATGTATAGGGCTTTTTGGGACTCCAAACCTGTCGGAAGGTATCCTCAAGGTTACCGGTCATTTCTGTTTCGTTCGCCAAAATATAGTAACCATCATAATCCAGCACGACTATTGCAGGAATGTAATTAAACATGGTTCGTATAGCAGCAGGGTCATCCTGAATCCCCATATTTAGTGCCATGGTTTGGGTAAATGTAGTCAAAGCAAGCTCTTTGTCCGCTTTAACAAATTTGGTTGAATCATACCCTGCTTCATCGTTTTGCTTCTCATTTTGATGCATCACAGCCCCTGCATCCAGTACAGCAGTCTGAAGTGCCATCTTATATCGATTGCTTAAATATTGAGCCTCTTGGGCATTGTTTGTATGGTGAGATATAACCCAAAATATAGGTAAAAAGATAAGCACAAACACAATGGAAAGATCAATAGAAATAGGTAAGGATTTGATATAATCACCGCCTTTTCCCCTTCTCCACACCGTGCGTGCGACTTTCATCGCACACGGCGCTCCATCTTTTTAGATTTTTATTACAATAGGTTCCAAGTTACTCATTTTTCGGTACAGGTTGATTTTCTGAATCGTAGAGTCTGAAAATCCAAACGGCGACATGAGTTTGACAATCGTCTCTGATTTTGTAGCATGAACAAGTTTATGGATATCTTTGTGTAGAATACGTAGATTGCTAAAATCGTCTGTCCCACCTAAATGGATTGGCAAAAGATGATGGCAATGCACGTAATCAGCAGTTAGTAAAATGCCAGATATCTCGCATTTGCCACCCTGCATACTATATCTACTCAGTCTGTTATCCAGGTATTCAATGCTACGGTTTGGTATGTTTGACTGCATTAGTTTAATTAGTTCATATCTAATATCCGTCTTTAAATCCCTATGAAGTCTCTTTCTTCCTTCTGATGTATACGGATTTAACGTCTGCTGAAAGCATAGGTTGTTAACCGTTTTTACATCTCTGAACGGAAAGAGATATACACCTGCGACCTTAAAGGTTCTATATCTGTTCCTGTAGAACTTCTTGAAGGTTGGCGGGGCATTATCAGGATATTGGTATTTACCAATAACTTTGAGACGATTGTATGTGAATGCTTTCAGATCAAAGGCAAGTCGTGAGAACTCTACACTAACATGTGTTGCACGTGAAAAGTAATTGTGTAAACCAAGTACAAAGCTATTGAAGAGAAGAGCGTTTTGAGTAATTGGTGCTTTGTGCAGATTCTTAATGCGCTCTCTTGCTTGCTTCTTGATTTCTGCTCTCTTCTTTTCATTTATACCCGTATAGGCGACTCTTCTTTTTCCTTTTTTCTCAGCCCATATTGTGAATCCCAGGAAATCAGATTTACGTTTCCTGAGGTTTACAATCTGTGATTTTTCGGGTGAGATGTCTAGTTTAAGGCGGTCTCTAAGATAGAGTCTTACAGCGTGATACCACTTCTGAGCTGATTTCCAATCCCGACAAAGAATTTTAAAATCATCGGCGTATCGCACAATATATCCTTCTTTAAGATTGGTTTTCTTGAGTGCTCTGATCCTGTGATAGTCTCCTGCATAGGCGTATTGAGTTTCGAAGTTTGTCCATTGTCCTGCAACCCACTGATCCAAGTCATTTAATACTACATTTGACAGGAGAGGAGATAAGATTCCACCTTGTGGTGTGCCTTTCAACGGTATCCCTTCATCTTCAATTTCAGCTTTAAGCATTTTGCTGATGATTCGAAGTACTCTTTTATCCCTAATACCCATATTCCATAGTTGTTTCAAAAGCAATGTGTGGTTCACATTATCGAAGAATCCTTGAATATCAACATCAACGACATAATGGAGATTGGTTGTGTTTATAAGATGTTGTACTCTCGCTAGAGCGTTGTGTGTTGATCTTACCGGTCTAAACCCGTAACTATGTTTATAGAAGTAAGCTTCCGCAATTGGTTCAATAATTTGTTTAAAACATTGCTGAATGATTCTGTCAACTATGCATGGAATGCCTAACGGTCTTTTCTTTCCATTAGGTTTTGGTATAAGGACTCGCCTAACCTTTTTGGGTTGATAATTCAAAAGCTTGTTTCTTACGTGGCTCACAATCTCTTCTTCTGTTAGTGTCTTTATATTCTCTATGGTTTTGCCATCTGTTCCTGGTGTAAGTGAGCCTTTGTTTGATTTAATTGTTCGAAAAGCTAGGAGGATGTTCTGATGTGAGTTTATTAGCCCGTATAAATTATCGAACTTTTTTCTTCCTAGTGCTTTTTCGTGTAAATCAGTAAAAGTACTCGTCATGTCGTAGTAGTCCCAGTATCGAAGAGTTTGCACTGTGGCTTCACCTCCTTACGGTGATTCCCCACGTTCCTACCTGATCGGTGCAATTCACTTTTCGGAAAAATTGTTTATTATCTAAAAAGACTTGAGGCTGTTCCTCCGTAGCCATTACAGCCACTTCATTGGTCGTGCCTCTACTCTCACAAGGATTAGTACATTTCAGCAAATTTCTGCCTTATAGTAGACGTCTAGGATGACAGTCCTGTAAATCGACGTTCCTTGCTTTCCTTGTACCTTGTGACCTAGCTATGCTTGCTAGACCTTAGGTGCCTCCTTTGAGCCTGTGGACTTGATATCGCCATTGTTCGATATAGCGTGTTTCCTAGACTACAATCGTACTCTACGCTATCCACCCTGACTTCTGTCAGTACATATGTTTCCATATGTTATGAATTTAGACCCGTACATTCGGAGGTTCGTCAGGTTTTTTACAACCATTCTCACCATAGTCCGCTTTTCAGCCATCCGGCATATCAGTTAGCATACCTTCTCAATAGAGTGGCTCCAGCTTCCCTTCTGCCGACTTCACCTGTGCTTCATACCCGACACGCTGTCCGTGTCACGCACGCAGGAGATTAACGGAATTGTTTCAGGATACATGGTTCCCTCTTTCCAATTCTCGGTCGCAAAGTTGGACTTATTTAGTTAAGTCCCCGCTTTTCCCGAATTGTTCGGTTATAGCGGAACAAGTCACACGTAATCTTCATTGAGCACCATACCTCCATATGTGGTAAACACCGCTGCAGCCTGCGCAGACCGGTTCAACCACTCACGAATCAGCATGGCAGGTGTACGATTGGTATTTTTGACGGTTACTGTGAAGAAATCCCCCATTGCCAGTGTATATCTACGCCCTGGATCGTCTGAAGCCAGCAAACCAGAAGAAGGAAACAGCTTTGCTTTAATCTGAGCTGAATAATAGCCATCCTGCACAGTTTCATAGGTTCCTGAGAATGTGCTCTGATCCATCGGATCTGAATAATGAGGTACATATTTTTTGTGCAAATGCTCCATGGCAATCTCATAGACGTTACCCGTTCGAGCCATCTGCTCTTCGAACTCTGCATACATGCCAGGTGAAATATATCCCTTTGTTCTGACCGCATCAACAAAACGTGTAACCGTCTGAACAACGGTCATTCGTGCCATGTCATCCTGTCGATCCGCAGTCTCTGCTGCCGGGTATACATAAAGCAAAATCACTGCCAGCAAAACTGCTAGCAGCTTGGATGCGGCATTAATCAAGGTGTACTGACCTCCTTCCAAAATGCAATCTTCAGCAGTTCACCAGCCTCACTTCTTATGAACTCAGGTCTATACGAGGCTGCAAGCTGGACAGGTATGGTTCCTCTTCTGTTTACAAGGGGATCAATGACGTATGCATTCCCGTCTACCTCTACGCTGACCGTTGTCCCTGTCATCTGCCTCACAGTGTGTAAAACCTCAGCACCGCTATAACGGGTTGGTTCACTGATGCGTAAAGTAGTGTTCAGCCGCCCTTCCATCTCTGTTGTCGTCTGCACCATGTGACTCAGAGCGTCTGATAGACCCCTAACATTTTGCTGCCCGTACAGGCAGGCTGTCACAAAAAGGACAACCGCCGTACAGAACAACATAAGCTGCTGTGTATTCTGGGACATCTTAAACCAACTCCTGTCAGGATTGCTGGAAAATAAGCCCTCTTACCACATTAGATCTGTCTTTTACAATAATCGCTTTGAATTTACCGCTTGGATTGACATACTGATTATCTTTTTCACTCATGGTTTGATTAATAATGCCGACTTTATCATCTGGAGAAATCACTGAACCATAATCCGCATTATTGAGATCCTGGGAGATGTTTAACTGATTACCGTACCATTGGCCTCCTTTATTTTTACCTGTAATAACTTGAATACCGAACTGATCCTTGTCCGCATATTTACGCAACGCGTTTGTAACCTGTGATCCGCTAATGGTAGTTCCGTCATAGACCGTAAATGCAGCTTGGGATAACTCGGTCTGAATATCCGCAAAATTGTTTTGTGCCGTTTTGGTCGCCTCCTGAGCCGAAATAAACAACAGAACCACAATCGTAATAAGGGCGATGGTCAGAAAGATGCCTGCTGCCACCTTTAAAGCGCTTGATGCATTGTTCATGATAAATCCTCCTAAATATATTGTTTTTAATTTATTTCAGACTGTGACGTACATGACCGTTACAGTTTCTGAATCTGTTCATAATAAATGTTCATTTGCAGGAAACTCATACCTACCAACGGAATGACCAGATAGAGGAAGATCAAGGCATACATCGGTGTAAATCCGATCATTCTACCCCAGGATGCTTTGACATCAATCATCTTGGTATATTCCTGCTTGCGTTGTTCAAAATAAAAGGCCATCATGCTATCCAGATCGTCAAAAGCTTCCCGAATTGAAATTTTCCCGAGTGCAAGTTGCAGTTTTTCCACCAGACGCTGAAATTCAGGTAAACCTGCATCCTCTTTTAATTGTTCAAGTGCATGCTCCGGCCCATGTTCAAAATGCAACAAACATTTTTGCAGCGGCCTTTTGAAAATGACTGCAAAGCGATTGAGCCATTCCAACATCTCCTCGACAGACATACGGTCCATTTCCCGCAAGATCGAGATTACCGTCTGAAACTGATAGATTTCATGTTTCATATCCATACTGCGCATCTTGCGCTGGAACAGCAAGAGCCAGATCGGCATGTGATAACCCGCTATACCTATCATCATCGCAATAATCAGCTCCCACCAGTGGAGGTACTGCTTGTTGTATACTTCCAGCTTCTGCAGGATGCGCGCAACGGTTTCCGTCTGAGTATCATGATCCAGTTGCACGGGATTCATAGACTGCAATGCATTGGAGACTTCATCAAAAGTTGCTCCACGCTTCATTTCGATGCTTTCAAGTACCGCTTGATCCAAGTTTGTCTTTTCCGTAGCCTGCTTCAGTTCCGCCTCTCCCATCGCGCCAAACATCCGGTCATCTCTCCCAGGATCATGTAAGATATGATTTCGTTCAACCTGATGCAGCAGAAAGACGCAGCCAATGGTCAGGACAAAACAGCTTGCAAATAACATCAGCCTTCGTATTGCAAGCCATTCATATTTCAGTTCCGAACTGCTTTCCCGCATTAGTCTTACGGTTTGACTATAGTTGGTACTGCCAGGTTTGGCCGCGAACAACATCGCGACTTTACGGATGAATGTCTGCTTGTATAAGAACTGATCGATCCTGGAGTGTTTGCGCCCAGTCCGATATCGGGTTTCATCATATTGCTGCAGTCTTTGCAAAAGCAGATAGGCAAGTATGATAATGACATAGATTGAAATTTTGGTAACAAACCCGATTTTGCTGCGATAGAATTCATCCATAGTCGGAAAACTTCCTCTGGCCCAGCGTTCAATTGGAGCTGTGAACAGAACGGGGGCTAGGGCAATGATATTTAACCCTTTTAACAGATAGTCCAATTTGTCCCGCCGCAAAATCTCCAGATGAATTTCCTGCGTCAGATTCCCCAGACCTTTCAAGTAAATCGAACCCTGTGCTCTGTCTTTATCACCGAATTCCATCACCATATATGAAATACCGGCAAAACCTTTAAGAAAACGATTAGGTGCAATCTCATAGTAACGTTCCAAAGCTTCGTTCGGGTCCGGCGAAGTCAATGCTTCATAGATCAACAGCACTTGCTCCGCAGCCTCTCCTTTACCTGCTTCCGCTGCTTCATACAGTGCTTCCTCTACCATTCCATGCTGGTGGTACCGATGCCTCACGTCGGCAAACAGATCCAGCATCTGTACCAACAGTCGCTTCTCCATACGATTCAGACACATATCCAGCACAAGACTGTTCAGAACTACAGCGCAGAGTACAGACAATATGACAAAGCCGATACCCGGCTGCATAAGGAACAGGATTACACTGATGCTCCCGTATCCTGCGAAAATAATTAGAACCACACTCATCGTCATTCGTCTTAATGCTGGTTCGTCGCCAACATGTCGATATGAGATTCGTTTCTGTACTTGTAAAATATAAACAGAGAGCAGCGGCACTTTCATGCCCCAGCGATAAGACTGTAGCAGGAACGATCCCCACCGCAGCGTACGATTTCCGTTCAGTGTAGCGATCCCTATGGATTTACTAGCAGTATCACCTCCTCTATGACGTAACAGATTCAGTACAAGTAGCGTGATTACCAGACCACCTGCACATATCGCCAGCACCAAAAGAAGAACTAACTTAACAGTCATAGATATCACCCCAATGTTGCTTGATGAACTGTTCGAACAGCGCAGCGTCCTGTAGTGTCATCTGATCCCGCATATCTGTGATACTGCCCATTGAGATTGGAGCTGTGACGACGTAATTGCCATCCCTGTATTCGACTACATTGCGAAACGTAAAACCCGCCCGTTCTTCAACGCTGTCTCCTTTATTCGCACGTGGCAGACATTCCGTGATTCGTTCTATATATCTTCGTCCCTCAGCATCCTTCTTCATATGTACATCGAAATTAATGACACTAACTACTTGCTCCTCAGCAATATGTTCATGCTGGAACATACCTGTTTTGAGCAGTGAATTGCGGAGGGAGAAGACCAGATCACGAAACGTTTTGGCATGATGGGTAAACAGGGTGAACAGACTGGCAACCTGGGACATCTGAATCATCCACGCGGCTACTTCGTCACTTGCAACCTCACCAAGAATGTTAACAGTACCATCCGTCTTTTTCTGTAAATCCAGTCCCTGTTGACCTGAAATGTGCTCCGTCTCCCGGAAGCTTAGAATGTTACGCCGACTGTATATACGCCGCAGCTGCAGCTCGAAAGCCATCTCCTGTACACGCAGCGTATAGGAAGCATAAATATGCTTCACCATTGCCATAAGCAGCGTCGTTTTACCCGACCCCTGTGCTCCAGTTACAGCTGTTATTCGACTGCCTTTCATCAAATATTGCAGCAAAGTAATGGGCAGATCTGCGTTGTTTCCGGTAATCAGCTGCTCCAGTGAAGCATTGGGAATATCGAATTTCCGGACAAAGAATGCCCATGATTCGGCAAAAGGAGGTCGGACAACAACGACACGTGATCCGTCCTTCATCTCGTTCACTTTGTACCCATTCGCTTCCGAAAGCTGTCCCGGATAGTTATACTTATAAATATTTTGACATACCCTCTTCAGTTCACGGATACTGCCAAATGACAGGAAGGACAGATGAATAGACTTACCTTTATAGAAAATCCAGACACTTTCCATTCCGCTAAGTGGTTCTTGGAGGGGAGCGTCTTCAAGTCCATCCTCCAACAGATCGTTCCACGAAGCTGGCTGTCGTAGCCCCATATCCTGAACTGCATCCAGCATGCCGCTAACACCACCACTAACGCCATCTATCCGTTGATCTCTTATTTCATCAACAACCGAGAAGCCTTTGTAATGTTGATAGATGCGTTGAACAATGATATCTGTTTTTTCTCTAAATCCAAGCTCTCTATACTCACACTCAAACACATATCGGATATCCTCTTCGGAGATATAATAACTCCCTCCGTCATCTGCATTTTCATCCAGCCTCAGTCTGCCAAGGTCATAAGTATCAATCATGCGTGACAAGGCATCGACACCGAATTGCTGCCGGTATAGATAAAACACGATTTCGAATTGATCCTGAATCGTCAGCAACTCCGTTTCTCCAAAATAAATGACTTCATCGATATTTGACTTGTTCAGTCCTATGCTGCGAGTGAGCAGATCACCGATCAGATTTTTGACATACGTTTTGTCACTGATGCTTCCTGATACACAACCTTTAAGAGCCTTGCGCATCTCGGCACGCTGATTGATTCTTCGACGATATTCTTCTTCATGCAACCCGGCATCAGCAAGTTGGCTATGACTAAGCTCATGAAGCGAGTTTTTTACTTTCTCTGTCAGCACTTCAATCGTGAAGGATTCTCGCTCAGGAGCACGGTTATTCTTTTCACGATGGAAAGCTCTATATTTGAACCAAACATACGCAAGACATAACAGCACAATTAATATTAACCATAGGGAATTCCAGAGCATCGGAGGTTCAGGCTCCCCTTTCCAACCTCTTTAGTACGGTACGCATTCCTGCGCCGTCCATAATGAGGCGAGCGAGTTCAGCCATACTTGCGGCAAAGCTCCCTTTACGAATGTCTTTATGGTTGCTAAGACCTTCCAATTGCAAGTACGCGGCCGCATCACGACGATTGAAGGCATCCAGAAATCCGGTGGTATACGGCAGCACCGATATCGAACCCTTGTATCGAAAACGCCGACGAATATTGGTAATGGTTGCGCGTGAATGTGGATCATACTTATTCAGTACGACATGCAGCTTTTGATCACTCATACTCTCAGGTCTGATTTTTTCAAAAAAATGCTCCAGGTCCCTCATATTTTGATTCAGGTTTACCACAACATAGTCAGCTTGATCCAGCAGAATCTGGGCACTTGTGCCTGCGCGGTCTGCATCCAGAAGAACGAGATCATAGTATTCATTGGCTACATCCAGCAGCCTTTTTAAAGTCTCCACATGCTCTTGTGAGGTACGCTCCAACCGGTTAATTCTGCCAGTCAACAAATCCAGACGGTCTTTAAGGAGTGGCTTCGTATAATCCCTCAAATTATGCTTGTTCAGGCTCCCGCTTATATGCAGCCGTTCTATAGCATCCCATCCCCCCTCCTCAAATGTGAATACTGAACCCATATCCTCTATTTCTTTGGGTGGAAGTGCAGCTTCAGTGCTGCTCCCGACTGGACCTGTATTTACAAGCAAAATTCTTGTCCTATATTGAAGTGCCATCGAATAGGCACCGATTAACGCACTTGAGGTGCTGCCTGTTCCTGAAAAAGGACTCCAAAACGTAATGGTGCTCATGCCCTCATCCTTTCTGCTTCTTTCATGGCCCGGCGACTCTGGACATTTTCCCATCCGGTCAACTGCTCCACTAATCTGCATAGCGATTTTTTATAGTTCCGTGACAATGGCCCAAGGAGAATTCGACGATGGTGCTCGTTCTCCAGTTTGACTGCCGCAGTCAGTTCATCCCAAGGCAACATTAGCGATTCACCTGTCCATACAAACGGACTATCTTCCAGATATGCCCACAAATATCGAGCTTCCAGTTTGCAATCAACAGCATTGATCAAGATGCGCTGAAACGGCAGTTCTGCTGGCAGGGACTGCTCTTCCAGTAACCGCATAAGCCAGCCTTTGCCCCGTTCCAGATTGTAGCGTTCATAATCACTAACCCAGATACGGATATCTGCCGTGAGCCATAGATCACGGGATGCAAAGTGTGATGTTTCCATGTCGTAAAGAACGTAATCATAGGTCTCCAATTGCTCGCCACTCGCTTCAAGATGGCTCTCAACCGCTGTTGAAGTTACGAATTGACAAGCGATATCAAAACCTTCAAACTCTGTAATGCGCAGAGATTGCTGGCTTTCCCCAACGCCGTATCCATATTTCTGCTGTAATGTTCCGTCAACGAGCAAGACATGTTTACCGGAGGCTGCCAGTATTTTGCAAAGGTACAGCATCAGGTCATTCTTCTCACATAGCCCGGCAAAAATCCATGTTTGCATAGCTATCAAAGCCTCCTTAAAGTTCCAATACTCACTGTTATATGAATTATCAATCGATTTCCCTGCATATTTTACTCTCCGCCCGTCAGCAAGCTCTTCTGCTCATCCGCACTCGAAGCTGACGCTGAACCATTATCGCTCCCATTGCCTGTCGTTCCTGCGTTGCCTGAACCATCATTCCAGATGACACCATCCGCAGAAGAAGAGTTATTGGCTCCAGGACGGTTATTGTAAGAGACAGAGGATTGTGCAACATCCTGCTCCACGCCTTGAGATGGCGCTGACATGGATGCGGCGAGTGAGCTTTCTAGCGAACTCCGTACTTGCCGCGCTAACTCCACTTCAGCCCGACGCACAAGATTAGGATCACTCTCCAACAGTTTTAGCACTTCATTGTTGGCAGGGTATGTCGGGATTGCTGGAGTCTGGAACTGTGGTTCTACATAGGTTAAGGCATAGATTGAAGCTTTATGTAAATAGGCATCTACAATTGCACTTGAAAGGGACAGGATTTCCTCCTCTGTCATCGTAATCCATAGGGTAGCTGCATTTAATCTTTCGACTTTCTTTTTGGACAGGAGAATGTAGTCTTGACCCGTTGGAAACTGAATACGAATATCAATGTTATCTCCTTTGACGAGTGAAGATGGCAATAAAACGACCTGTAGTTCACGGTTTCTTAAATCCGGCGGCGCCGGGCTATCCTCGTACACCATTTCAGTCGTAATGGCTGTTCCTTTTTTTAATTCTATTTTTGCCACTTGACCATCCATCTGTTTGGAGCTGGACCACAGATTCCTTGGTGCCTGTGCATCCGGAACTGCAATGAGTTTGATATCCTCAGGCAGTATCGGCTCCCCTGCTTCAACATCCCGTACGGTCACCCATCCCTGTGCCCCTGAGTTCCACTGTTGCATCAATTCAGCTTCTTTTTGTTCATAAGCTGACGAGTAACGGGCTTCCACTTCTGACCTCGTATCACTCATGGTTTTGACATTGTAAATGACATATGCCCCAAACAATAGACCAATCGCTCCCGCTCCCGTCAGTCCAGCATAGATCAGTTGACGGCTTTGTTTTCTTAATTTAGACAAAAGAGGCTCTCCTTTCGCAATCTCTTCTAATCATGTACTCTTTTTCTTGCAAAAAATGAACGTTTCTTGGGAAGCTGCCCCATCATATGAGTCAGAATATGAGCAAAAACCTTATCCATCTGAGGTTCGCGATCAAAGGGATCAATATGTAAGGGCAGACCGTAGACACTGGAAGTGTCCAACGTTTTGCGCATGCGCTGAACGGCATCAGCAGATGCAAGCGGCAGACAGTAGATCCATTTGTCTCTCGGGTACCGGTTGTGAGAACGGACAAAAGATCCAATCTCAGCCTGTCTCCATTCGGCACCGGAACCTATAACAATGGGCAGATCGGCTCTGAGAAACTCTTCGAGACGGTTCTGGTCCTGACCACTACCCAGATCCATTATAATGAACTGATAGCTACCACCTAGCAAAGACAGGATGTCTGCGCGTCCTGATTGTTTCCAGTAGTGCACACCATCCACTACAAACTGTCTGCCTGCTGCCACGGGTTTACCGGCATGCGCCACTTGTTGAATTCGTGCAAACGATTGAGAACGTGGCGACATCTCGATTATGGCCACTTTGAAGTTCTGCCGCTCCAGATAGTGACTGATGGCTATGGCCGTATGCGTAACCCCAACTCCGGATGATGCGCCCGTCAAAGCAATTACTCTTGTCCCTCCGCTTATCGTCACCGTTGTTTCTGAACCACCAGCCGCTATTCCCGGTCTGCGCAGCAGTTCTTTACGAACTTCATCAGCAGATTGAAAGCGCTCATTCGGATTCAGTCGCAGCAACCTTCTCGCAACAGGAATATAGGTACGTGGAACATCACTGCGAATGGAACTTTCTACTCCCTGAATCCATTCCGTATAAGCTCCACATGTCATGAGGTAGAGCAGCAATGCTCCAAGCCCATACAGATCAGAACGCGCATCCGTCTGTCCCGAACCATATTGCTCCGGTGCAGCGAAGCCGGCCGTCCCCAATTTAACCGTATCATCGACGCTTTGTGCTTTATAACTCCGTGCTATCCCAAAATCAATCAGTCTGACCTCATGTTCCGGTGTAATCATAATGTTGGATGGTTTTAAATCCCGATAGATGACGGGTGGGTCCAGACTGTGCAAATAACTTAGTACATCCAGCAGCTGAAGCACAAACCCCGTCATATGTTCAAGCGGAATCTTCCCGCGACATTGCTTGAAATAGTCACTGAGAGTCAATCCCTCAATGTATTCCATCACAAGATACGTATACCCGTGCTCATCCGGGACAAAAAAATCTACAATTTGCGGCAATCTGGGATGACGCAGAGAGGTCAGGAGAGCAGCTTCCGACTCCATACTGCCCTCGTATGGCAATGCCGTCACGCTTTCTTTGATCGCCCAGGTTTTGCCTGGCAACTTCAAATCCTCTGCTTCATATACATGGCTCATTCCACCCGAACCGAGAATGGACACGATACGGTATCTTGCCCCCAGCAGGCTTCCACGCTCGAGCCTGGCCGGATGTCTCATATAGACTCCTCCTTGTTATGCATAACAAAAAAGGGAAAGCTTCACCGAAGCGGAACAGACCGGATATCCGGACTCGTTCACTTCGGGATGCTTTCCCTCAACTTGTTATGGTTAATATTGGTATCATTATAGTATAGGCAATTAGGTATTGTAAAGCATAAAATTTAATGCCATTAATGACTTAATACTTAATCATATATAACGTGATTTCTTCACGGTTGTGAAACAACTGTTTGGAGCGTTGAATCTGCATCCGTGAGCGCTCAAATGTGTCGATGACTTCTTTAATCAGCGCAAGCGGCTTTTTATGCAGTAACTTCACTGTCACAACCGCTGTTCCCCCCGACTGGAGGCTGTATAACAGGTCCGATATCAGACGGCTCATCAGTTTGGGACTCCAGCTCATGTCACATACGAGCAGATCAAATTCCCCTTCGCGGAAGCGTACATCACCTGCATTTTTTTTCAAAAAGGTCAGCTTGGGTGATTCCAACAGGGTCGCATCCATCTTGGCCGGATCAACAGCTGTAACTTCGAGCCCGCGCTCAAGCAGGAAAGAGGTCCAACCACCAGGTGCAGCACCAATATCCAATGCTTTGTGGAAAGAAGTAAAGTCGATACCAAACGTCTGCTCCGCTTCAAGCAATTTGAATTTGGCCCGCGAGATTTGCCCCTCTTCCTTCTGAAAACGAACGGCTCCACCACTCCAGTCCGACAGATTTTGATCAGGTCTGGAAACGCCGGCATATAACATGTCATTTGCAACGAAGACAGATATAACATGATCCGCCTCACGGACAACCCACTCACAGCCAAGGTCATCCAGCTTCTCGGTCAGCAGTTGTTTCAAAGAAACAGCGTTCTCCTGCCAGAAGGACCCTTCGGTTTTACGAACTTGTAATGTTACTTTAGTACCTGTTAACTCGGTATGATTCAGTACAAATGAAATCAATTTTTCCATCGCTTGCGCTGAATCTTCGGTATTTTCCTGAAATTGAACAGGTTGAATATGACGTAAAAACGTCGGGTTCTCTTGCAACAGCTTTATCGCTACCTCTTCTTCCGCGATCGGAAGACCGGCAAGCAGAATTTCACCCGGTACGAGTACCGTGCTCTTGACTGCACCAAACGTGCGCCGCAATTCCTCTTGAGCATATGGCGCAAAACCATGGTTAGCTGTGCAAATAAAACGGGAAAAGTCTCCTTCACCCCAAGATGACTGTGTACTCAAAATGTGTTACCCTCCAGAACGTACGCGGATCCAGGGACGTCCATCATGCCACTGGATATCAACCGGAACATCGTACGTATACTTAATTGTATCTTGTGTTAAAACTTCATGCTTGAGACCTGCCGCAGCAATACGTCCATCACGGATCAAGGCCACATGTGTGAATAATGGTACGATCTCCTCGACGTGATGCGTCACATAAACGACAGTAATATTACGCTTACGCAGTCGATCAATTTCGGCCAACATTTTCTCGCGTTCGTATAAATCAAGTCCGGCACAAGGCTCGTCCATAATTAGCAATTTGGGATCTGCCATCAGTGAACGAGCCAGCATTACTTTTTTGCGCTCTCCTTGAGAAAGGGTGCCGAGTGGATGATTAGCCAGCTTGGCAAAGCCCATTTCATCAAGCAGGTTCATCGCTTTGGCCTTCACATCATCCGGAATCGTTTGATAGAAACGCAAAAAGGCATAAGCGCCTGTTGCAACAACTTCCCACACCGGATCCCGAAGTGTAAGTTTCTCAATCAATGTTTGGCTGATATAACCAATTTCTTTCCGAACCTCCCGAACATCACATCGCCCATACAGGTTACCCAGTACCTCAATGCGCCCCTGACTCGGAAACATATACCCATTCATCATTTCCAGCAGCGTGGTTTTACCTGAACCATTGCGCCCGAGAATCACCCAATGCTCGCCTTCTTTAACATGCAAATGGACGTCATCCAGAATCTGATTGTCTTCTCGTCTAAGAGAGACATGCTCCATCGAGATTACACTCATTTTAGCACCGCCTTCCGGATTTCTCCTAACAGATGCTCGACAGAGTTCATCCGATAGACCATTTTTGGCACATCATGTTCTCCATTAAACAGCATAACCGCAGGGACGCTCGAAATCTGAAATTGCTGCACTAGTTCCGGAATATCGTGAATATTCATCTCGGTCAAAATCCCTTCGGGCAGCAAATGTTCGGCGATTTCAAGCATTCGACGTGCCGCCGCGCAAGTTCCGCATAACGGGGTATAGATAAATACAGCCTGAGGCATGCCTTCCCATACGCCGCGCATTAACATTTTGGTCGTAATCGGCTTCATCAGCTTTGTTCTCCCTCAGCAACACGAAGCATAACCTCACCCGACATCGGACCATTATGAATGGTGACAGAGTCTGGTTTATTACTGTACAACAATTCGTACATTTGACGTTTGCCATACATGCTGGACGTGTGCAAATAGATCTGGCGCGGAAATAAACCTTCCCGAACGATTGAAGCAGCAACTTCACCGCCATTCGGCGAATCCGGACCCAGTTCATAATCCAGGGATAAAATATCCACGTCACCTTCTCTAAGCAGCATCAGGCATTCTTCTGCATTGGTAGCCAGAACAAACCCTTTCGGACATGCCCGGTAATCATCCAAAAAAACATGCATTACAATCGCTCCTCTCCCAATTAAAGCCAGGAACGCATGAGCTCAATGTCACCACGGTGTGTTCCATCTTCGCCTGATTCGGTCTCCAGCACAACTACAGCTTGCTGAAATTCAGGCGCACATAACAGTTCCTGCATCGCTTTTGTTCCTATATAACCCTGTCCAATCCGTGCATGTCTGTCCTTGCATGAACTGGAAGGATATTTCGAATCATTAAAGTGAACAGCCGCAAGAGCATCCCAGTATCCCAGCAGTCTGCCTTTCTCCAGCATCGATGCCTCATTGCCAGTCGTCCACATGCCTGAAGCAAAAGCATGACACGTGTCAAAGCAAAAAGCAATATGCTCGGGAAACCGGCTTAACTTGCGAATCTGTATCAATTCTTCCATGGTCGTTCCCATCGGGCCATGATCTCCAGCCTGATTTTCAAGCAGAACCTTAGCCTGTCCATCCCAATCTGCTAATGCGGTATCCAGACAGGTTATGAGATTCTGATATCCTTCAAGTGGTTCATTGCTCTTGATATGTCCAAAGTGAACTACAGTTCCTACTGAACCGCAGGCATCCGCAATATTCAGATCATTTTGTATTGATGCAATGGTTGCATGAAAACCCGCCTCTCCCCGGGTTTTGCCCAAAGCCGGATTCGTGGGATAGGGTGAGTGGGCAATGGAAGCCATCCCCTGCTTCTCACACCAATCCCGACACTGTTCAGCATCCTTGAGATCCAGATCTTTCAGACCAAGGCTTCGAGGGTTCTTCGGAAAATACTGAAATGCCGTAGCCCCGATATCATATGCCCGCTTGGCTGCCTGAAGAAATCCGCCTTTGGTGCTGACATGTGCCCCGATTCCGCTGTTAGGCCTCATGCTGGCAATCCGGACAGAAGAAAGCCTTCTTGCCCGTAATTTCAACACGCGCTATCGTTCCCCCACAGCGAGGGCAAGTTTCCCCTTCACGATCATATACCCGGCACTGCTCATCAAAACTTCCTGTCTTGGTATCTCCCTGCATCAACGGCATTTCCATATAACCGCCTTCCGATGCAGCTTCCCGCAACACGGATTGTACAGAATGGAACAAACGTGCTGTGAGCTCAGGTGAAGCAGCAATATTTTGCGTTTTGGAGCTTGGTCTCAAACCTGCCGCAAATGCAATCTCATCCGAATAACAATTTCCGATGCCTGCAATAATGTGCTGGTTGACCAGCGTAGTTTTGAGTGTACCCCGGCGTCCTTTCAACAGGGCAGCAAAACGTTCTGCATTCATGCGCCGATCAAGTGGTTCAGGTCCAAGGTCAGACATGGCCTCTTCCGTCTCTTTGGAAGTAAGCAGGTGCAGATAGCCTAAACGAAGCCCAATAAAGAACAACGTATATTCTCCAAACTGAATCTCCACTTGAGTGGAACGATCAGGACGTTCAGCTTCCGTGCCCCAGAAAATCATTCCGCCCAGCATCAGATGCAGTACAAGCCGCTTACCATTAGCCAGATGAAAGATCAGATGTTTGGCCCGGCGCTCTACAAATATGATACGATTCCCTGTCAGTTCACGGGTGAACACATCAGGATCAGTATTAATCGACTTTTCACGGTTAACCACCACACCTGTAATGGGCAAATCAAGTATTTTCTCGGACAGCAAGGTCCGGTAGTTTTCCATTTCCGGTAATTCCGGCATCGTACATCTACCCCTTCTTGGATGCTTGGCCTGTCGTCTGCGACAGCCACTCAATCAGTTTATGCAAATCTTCAAACACATGATCAGGACGAACCTTGGTCGCCTGGATGTGGCTATCCATATTGTCCCGTGTCGTTATTCCGGTAAGAACCAGTAGGGTCTCGCATCCTGCTGCTGCTCCTGCCGCAATATCTGTACGCATATTGTCTCCGATTACAGCAACTTCATCAGACTTTAAGTTCAATCGGCTAATGGCCGACTTCATAATAATACTTGACGGTTTGCCAATGACAGTAGGATGAACTCCGGTTGCAGCTTCTATCGCTGCCCCGATCGTTCCTGCTCCCGGTGTAAGTCCATCATCAGAAGGAAGCTGCAAATCCGGATTGGTCATGACAAATTTAGAGCCGCCGTTGATCCAGCGAAGCGCATTGGTCAATTTCTGATAGGAAAATTCACGATCAATTCCTTGGATAACGTATTCAGGCTCATCATCTGTTCGTTTAAGCCCTGCAGCTTCAATCGCTTGCAGCAGCCCTTCTTCTCCGATACAAGCCACTTTCGCACCTGGAGTCTCTTTAGCCACGTATTCCGCAGCCGCCACCGCAGAAGTACATACCTGCGACGCCTCGGCGGGGATTCCCATTCCGTTGAGATGATCTGCCACGCCTTGAGGTGTACGTGAAGAATTATTAGTCACAAACAAATAAGGCATGCCTTGTTCATTCAATGTCCGAATAAGCTTATCGGCTCCTTCAATACGATGTCTGCCATGATAGAGCGTACCATCCAGGTCAATCAGATAGGCCTTAATCATATACAGCACTTCCTTTCTTTATCCCATTAACATTTCTTGCCCTTAACCATTTGTCTCGAACTTCAATGCTAACCTATGTATACAGTAGTGCAAAAAGATGGAATGCTCGCATCTGCACGCAACACGTCGAACCAAATCGAATACGGACGTCTGGCCTCGCGCGCCTTCTGTACAAGCTTGTCATTTCCTGCGCTTTCCCGGAAAATAATATGAATCATTTCCCTGTTTATATTGCCCATCCTACACGCTTTCCGGCCAGATTGCAAAAGGGACCTCGGGAATAACTTCCCCTCAGTCCCGTGCAATTAAGAGCTTCTTCTCCGGTCGTGTTTTGCTGTTTTGCTTGGCACATCCACTAATGAGACTCATCCTTGCGGTGAACTACTGGAATCAGTTCATGTTCAATCGCAAGTTTCGTATTCGGGAATATCGACTGTGCCTCCTCCAGCAGGGGCTGCAACTGGTCTTCATCTTTGTAGCGAGAGCTAAAGTGGGTCATGATCAGCTGTCCTGCATGTGCCGCTCTCGCCGCCTCAGCCGCTTGCTTCGAAGTACTATGATAGTACTCATGAGCCGTATCAGCCAAATCATGCAGAAACGTAGCTTCGTGTACAAGCACATCGGCATTGAGGGCTAGAGGCTGTACATTCTCACATGGACGTGTATCTCCCAAAATGGTAATCACCATCCCACGCTTTGGTGCTCCCAGTACATCTTCTGGCCGAAGCAAGTCACCGTTGTCGAGGGTAATGGTTTCTCCCCTCTTCAAGCGACCAAATAGCGGCCCTGGCTTCAAACCGTACTCAGCCATTTTCGCTGGATCCAGACTGCCTGGACGATCCTTTTCGGTAATCCGATACCCATAACTGTCAATACGGTGCTCCAGCAATGCCGATTCCACAATAAAGCTCTCATCTTCAAAAAGCACTCCGCCTGTATGTTCCACAATGCTTAGATCATAGTTGAGACGTGATTGGCTTAGCTCCATGGTTGTCATAATCATTCGTTCTGTTCCTGGTGGACCATACACCGTTAACGGTGTAGTGCCGCCTTGATATGCTCTGCTGGAGAGCAGACCTGGAAGTCCGAATACATGATCTCCATGTAAATGGGTTATAAATATTTTCTCCAGTTTGCTCAATTTAAGCGGAGAACTTAAAATCTGATGCTGGGTTCCTTCCCCGCAGTCAAACAACCACAATGCTCTACGCTCATCCAACATGCGCAGCCCTATGGAAGTTACATTCCGCTGAAGCGTAGGTACACCAGCGTTAGTTCCCAGGAAATATAGTTCCACTCTGGATCGCACCTCTTTCTGCTGCCAGCAAAAAGCCTCCGACAATGCGGAGGGCTTTGCCTGACCTTTTACTTTTATGCCTTATCCACGTTAAAATACTTCGCTTGCGGATGGCTGAACACCATCGCCGATACGGAAGCTTCCGGTTCCATCATGAAACCTTCAGTCAGTTCCACACCAATATCCTCAGGCTGTAATAGTTTAAACAGTGGCCCTTGGTCTTCCAAATCGGGACATGCCGGATATCCAAATGATACCCTTATTCCCTGATATCGTGCTCCATGACGTTGCTTCATAGTCATCTGTGCTGGGTCCGGGAATCCCCAGATATCTCTCATCATATGATGGACCCGCTCCGCTAATCCCTCTGCTACTTCAAGCGCTACGGATTGTAGAGCATGTGAACGGAGATAATCACCCTTCTCCTTCCAGGCCGTCGATAATTCTCGTACGCCATGCCCGGCAGTTACGACCATGAAACCCACGTAATCCATTTGTCCGGATTCCACCGGCTTCAAGAAGTCGGACAGGCACAGGAAAGGTTCGACTTTTTGACGTGGGAACGTGAATGTGTGCAAGATATTATTGGTATTCTCAGGGTCATAGATGATGACACTGTTACCACTGGACTGAGCCGGGAAGAAACGATACATCGCGTGCGCCTGAATAATCCCGTCACGCACAGCCTCCTGCATAATATCATCCACGACTGCTTTCAGATCAGTGGCTTTCTGATCACCCGAAGCAAGCAGCTGCTCTACTGAGCCACGCAAACCCAGATGGTGTCCGAGCAGCATCTGCATGTTCACATACGGTAATATGTGGGATAGCGGATAGTTCCGCATGACATGTCGTTCCAGATCCGGTGGAACGAGAACCGGGTTGTCTATTGCGATATCCGAACGCTCTACCCGGGTAAGCTCGGGAAGTGATGTAACGGTTTCTGCACCAGCGGCGTCCGCCTCTTTTTCAGCGTCCATCTCCAGTTGCATCACTTGACGCGTGCTAGGGTTCATCAGCTTGTTGGCCAGATCCAGGCCATCCATTGCATCTTTTGCATATACAACCATTCCGTTATATTCCGGGCGTATACGATTTTTGGTGAATTTGCGTGTCAGTGCCGCTCCACCTACCATAATAGGTACGTCAATACCTGCTGTGCGCAAGTCCTGAGCTGTAAGAATCATCTGTTGCGCCGATTTTACCAACAGACCGGATAGACCGATCGCATCGACTTTTTCTTCTCTGTACGCCTCGATAATTCGCTCTGGTGGTACTTTTATACCCAAATTAATGATCCGGTAACCGTTATTGGAAAGGATGATCTCCACCAGGTTTTTGCCGATGTCGTGTACATCGCCCTTGACCGTGGCTAGAATAATCTTTCCTTTAACTGACGTCTCGTTCTTCTCCATGAACTGTTCCAAATAAGCTACCGAAGCCTTCATGACTTCCGCGCTCTGCAGCACCTCTGCTACGATCAGCTCATTGTTGTTAAACAGTCGCCCTACTTCTTCCATTCCCCGCATCAGCGGGCCATTGATTACTTCAAGGGCTGTATATTTGGTAAGTGCCTGCTCCAGATCGGGCAGCAAGCCTTCTTTGCTACCTTCAACAACATACGATGCGAGGCGTTCTTCCAACGACAGGTTCGAAATTTTTTCTTTTTTCTCAACCTTTTTGTTACGGAACGCGGCTACGAATGCAGCCAGTGTTTCGTCATTCGTATTATATAACAGCTCTTCCGAAAGTCTGCGCTCCTCCTCCGGAATGGATGCATAACGCTCCAGCTTCTCTGTGTTAACAATGGCATAATCGAGACCTGCTTTGGTACACTCATACAAAAATACAGAGTTCAGCACTTCACGTCCTGCTTCAGGCAATCCAAATGAAATGTTACTGATCCCCAATATCGTATGACATTCAGGCATCGCTTCTTTAATGACACGAATACCTTCAATGGTTTCTTTAGCCGAACCGATATATTGTTCATCACCCGTACCTACCGGAAACACCAGGGTATCAAAAATCAGGTCTTCGGCTTTTAATCCATATTTGTTCAC
The DNA here is from genome assembly GCF_030487755.1 of Paenibacillus sp. 11B. Classification (NCBI taxonomy): domain Bacteria; kingdom Bacillati; phylum Bacillota; class Bacilli; order Caryophanales; family Paenibacillaceae; genus Paenibacillus; species Paenibacillus sp. 11B. The sequence goes on from NZ_JAUKNS010000001.1 coordinate 471,687, forward strand.
CAGCAAATCGTAAGATCGCTTCGCTACCTCCAGCTTGTCCTCACGACTAATGGCCTGACCGCGTTCATCAATCGTTCCGACAACGACAGCACCGCCATATTTATGCAACAACGGAGTGACCAGCTCGAACTTTTCCTCGCCATCCTCAAGGTTAATGGAGTTAATTATTGCTTTACCTTGAGAGTATTGAAGTGCAAGGTCAATGACGGCTGCATCTGTCGTATCGATCATGAGCGGCACCTTTACTTTTTTGACAACAAGCTCAAGGAACTTCTCCATGTCTTCAGCTTCTTCACGGTCCGGATCCTGAACACAAACGTCGACAACATGTGCCCCATTTTTCACCTGAGCCCGGGCAATTTCCGACGCTTCTTCATATTTACCTTCAACAATAAGGCGCTTGAATTTCCGTGATCCAAGAACATTCGTTCGCTCACCAACCATGTAGGGACGGTTATCCTGTTCAACATAGACTGGATCGATACCGGACAATGCTGGTGGATGTGTTCCGTTCATTTCTCTTGGAGGGTACTTGGCAAGCGTATCACGCATGGCGCGAATATGTGCAGGTGTTGTTCCACAACAGCCACCCGCAATGTTCAACCAGCCCTGCTCGGCAAAAGCACCGATCTTCTGTGCTAGCGAATCAGGAGATTCATGATAATTACCGTTCTCATCTGGAAGACCTGCGTTGGGATAACAACTTACCGCAACTGAAGCCATCCCGGAAAGCGAGCGAATATGGTCACGCATAAATTCCGGACCTGTAGCACAGTTTAGTCCCACTGAAATTGGGTTAAGGTGTTCTAAGGATATATAAAAAGACTCAATATTTTGACCAGCGAGGGTAGTACCCATCGGTTCAATCGTTCCTGAAATCATCAAAGGAAGCTTGATGCCACTTTGCTCGAATGCTTGCTGAATCCCAATGCTGCCTGCTTTTACATTAAGCGTATCTTGTGAGGTTTCAAGCAGCAGCGCATCAACGCCTCCCTCAATTAAAGCAAGCGCTTGCTCGAAATAACTGTCGATGAGCTCCTGAAACGTTACCCCACCTGTTACAGACAGTGTTTTGGTTGTAGGTCCCATGGCACCTACCACATAACGCGGAGACTCCGGTGTCGAGAATCGATCCACAGCAGCTCTTGCAATCCTTGCTGCTTCGAGGTTGATTTCACGTGCACGGTCCTGAATGTCGTATTCAGCAAGTACAACAGACGTTGCACCAAACGTATTCGTTTCAATTAAATCAGCACCGGCTTCAAGATATTCCTCATGAATGCGCTGGATCAGCTCTGGACGTGTAAGTACAAGCATTTCATTACATCCGTCCAGGTCTTCTCCGCCAAAATCTGCGCCTGTGAGATCAACTTGTTGAATCATGGTCCCCATTGCACCGTCGAGGATTAATATTCGTTGTTTTAATGCATCATGTAAGCTAAGCTTATCCATATCGTCACCCCCGCAAAACGTTAAATCCTAGTTTAACAGAAACTAACTTAATGTGAAAGATCGGGATTGATCAGTCCCATAGCGGGTTTAAGTGAAGGCGGGACGAATTTGCAAATCGACAAAAACAGAGGAATCCGATATAATAGCAATTAAACCAAGTGGAAAAGAGGGAAAGAACATGGCTGAGATTGTAATCCGAAATACGAACGAACGTATCACTGGAGACGAAAATGTTCGAAATTTCTTAAACAAATATGATGTATTATATGAAAACTGGGACGCTTCCAAATTAAATACGGATCTGCAAAACAACTTTGGACTCACGGATGAACAAAAAGAAGAAGTACTCGAAACATATGACTATGAAATCAGAGATTTGGCTGCACGTCGCGGGTACCAAATCTGGGACGTAATTACGTTGTCTGAACAAACACCAGATATTGAAGAAAAGCTTGCCAAGTTCGAAGAAATTCACACTCATGCTGAAGATGAAATCCGTGCAATTGTAGCTGGCAAAGGAATTTTTGTCATCAAAGCTACAGATGATGTAGGCTACTTTAATGTAGAATTGTCTCCTGGAGACGTAATCTCGGTTCCTGAGAACACACCACACTTCTTCACATTAATGGAGAACAAACAAATCATTGCCGTGCGTCTGTTCATTGAAAAAGATGGCTGGATTGCAGATCCATACCCGGATCCAACGTTTATCAAACAAGCATAATAAAGCGAATTCTATCCTTTGCTCAACAAACCCCTGTTCATTTCGAACAGGGGTTTCTGCATATGGAGATAGTATACAACATCCGAGCTCTATATAAAATAATGCGGATACTTTGCTTTCATCTTCTCTTGTTCCACAACAACAAGTCTGAGATGAGCTTCCATAACTTTAACAGCTCGATCGGTCTCACGTTCCGTGATAAGCCGGTATATTTCTTTGTGTTGTGAAATAATAACCTCTGCATCGGAATCTTCAGACAAGCGTAATAAACGAAGGCGATTAAAAGGAATATTGAGCTGCTGCAGCATTTTCCATGTTCTCATTTTTCCTGTGCCCTGAAACAATATCTGATGAAACTCTTCATCCAGTTCAAAAAGACGATAGAAATTATTCTTCCCTATGCATACTTCCTGCATGGCGATATTGGTTTCAAGTCTGAATCTGAATTCTTCAGGAAAAGCTGTACACGCCAGTGTGACAATTTCCTTCTCCATCTTCTCTCTCATAAATCGGCCTTCTTCAACGTGCTCCAGATTAATATGGGAGACAATGGTTCCGCTCTGTGGAATGATATCCAGTAATTCCTCTTCGGCAAGCTTCATGAATGCTTCACGTACTGGCGTTCTGCTTACTTGTAATTCATCTGCAATTTCTTTCTCGGAAATCTTGGTACCAGGCTCAAGTTCAAGGTGCAGAATTCGTTCCTTTATCAGATTGTATGAATAAGCCCGGGTTGAACCTCTAATCTTTTGATTAAGTGACATTCCTTAACCTCTTCCTCTCAGCCGTATTCATCCATCTTAGCACAATTTGCCGCCCCACTAAAATTCCCTCAGTGAAACGGCAATTGGGGAAGACTTCAGTTTACAACTATTGTTGCTTGTTTTCTTTGTACTTCTTGTACGTGTCATTCGAAATCTGCATGTACTGAGACAAGCCTTGGCTTTCTAATTCCTTTACGAACGCATCAAACTCGGTAAGTTTACGTTCACCCAAAATAAATTTAAGCGTATTTTGATCTGAGAAATCCTTAAGTGGTGTGCTAAGCAGCGTCACTTGTTCCCGATCGATATCCGAGTAAGGAATGGGCGGCTCAGCAGGAACAACTTCTTTGGTATCTTTCATATCCTGCTGGAATTTCAGTTCTTCCTCGCTAAACATGGATTGCAATAAATCAGTCGTTCCGCCATAGGCAAATACACCACCGGAGAAACCGTAATCAATACGTAAATCCTTCGTACCTTTTGGGTTCAGTCCGTTAAAGTTCACATCTTCGGCCAGTTTACGGACGCCATCCTGTTTCGTGAAGGTTTCTCCTTCTACACCCCACTTGGCAAATTCCTGACCTTCATCACTGTAGTAGAGCCAGTCGATAAATTGCAGGATTGCTTTAAAATTTTCGTTATCCTTAACTTTCCCGGAAATCATGACACCGTTTTCAAGTCTGGAGCCAGACATTAACTGTCCTTTTGGACCACCAGGAACGGTAATTTTAGCGATGGAGAAATTCCCTTCACCTAATGTTTTGTTCATGTCATTACGGTGAAGAACAACCGTTTGGGAGTTACCATTAATAATAAACGATTTACCAGAAACGAATTTTTGTGTAGCCTGATCATCATCCTGAGTGAAACTTTCCTTATCAAGCAGCCCCTCTGATACAAGCTTATTAAAGTAAGTTAACATTTCCTTGTATTCCGGGGTGGTCGATGTGTATACAAATTCATCCTGATCTTCTTTATACGTTAAACCATTGCCAAATCCCCATCCAGCTTTCGTTCCAAAACCCGTAGCAGCAATATTCAATGTACTGTTGAACTTGAATCGATCCGAGAATGGGATGGAATCTGGATAGATTTCTTTCAGCTTCTTGGCTGCATCATACAATTCATCCCATGTCTTCGGAATGGCAATATTGTTTTTCTCGAAAATATCCGTTCTCACGACGAGTGAGTAATCAGGCCATACCTCTTCATGCAGACCTGGAAGGACGTAGTATTTCCCATCTTCTTGTCGAAGGCCCTCAAGCTCATCCTGAAGACCCCATTTCTCTACTTTGTCCTTGAAATTGGGCATCAAATCAACATAGTCACTCACTGGTAAAATCGCACCCGAGGATACAAAAGCAGATTCTTCACCTGGATAGGTTTTCGGAATAACCAGCGGGGCATCTCCTGAGCTAATCAAAAGGGATCTTTTCTGGGAATAGTCACTCATTGGAACGATGGTAGGCTCCAGCGTGACCCCGGTTTTTTCCGTGATTTTTTGGAAGAGAAGCCAATCCTTCTTGTACGGGTATGCTGGCTGGTCACTGTAAAGAATAGACAGATTAAATGGTTCAGTGGCTTTAAAGGTTTCTCCTACACCATAGGATTCCATGGCCCCCTTGGATTCTGGTTCGACTTTTTCTCCACCAGCTCCGCTGCTACATGCTGCCAGAACGACACTCATCATTGTTGCCAATACCAACTTGCCTACCAGCTTACGTGGTCTCTGTTTCATTCAATTCTCCCCCTGAATGTGGTTTAGATTGGCCTTGCAATCAAGATGTTGAACTATATTAGTGTCAGGATTACTGCTTAACAGATCCCAACATGATACCGGTTACAAAGTACCGTTGAACAAAAGGATAAATCGTTAAAATAGGCAAAATGGTGAGTACCATGGTGACCGATTTGATATTTGCAGAAATTTGAGTCAGATTATCGGCTGAAGCACCAGCCGAAGCACCACCGGTTGCACCTGCAATCATGTTGCGCAAGTAGATCGTAACCGGGAACAGTTCCTTTTTGTCGAGATACAGGAAGGCTGGAAACCAGGAGTTCCAGTGTCCTACCGCGTAAAACAGAACCATCGTAGCCATGACAGCTTTACTCAGCGGTAGAATAATCCGTAACAAAATGCCATACGTATTCAGACCGTCGATAGCTGCCGCTTCTTCAAGTTCCTCAGGCATGTTTTCAAAAAATGATTTCATAATTAACATGTTATAAATGCTGATTGCGCCAGGCACAACCAATGCCCACATCGTATTATTGAAGCCCAGGGAGTTAATCAGGACGTAGTTAGGAATCAGGCCGCCACTGAAAAACATCGTAAAGACCGCGAACATGGTCAAAAACTTTCGTCCCATTAATCTCTTTTTGGATAAGGCATAAGCGAAAATGGTCGTCATGAACATGGAAATTAACGTACCTACAACGGTATATATAATTGTATTTTTATAGTTGGTCCAGAACATGCTGTCTCGAGATATGGTCTTGTAGGTTTCTACATTAAACCCTCTTGGGATAATACTTACCTTGCCTGAATTGATATAAGCCTCGCTACTGAAGGATTGGGCCACGACATTCAAAAACGGATAGAGCGTGATGAACACCACAAGCAGCAAAAAGATAGCGTTGAATACTTTAAATACTTTGTATGATTTTGATTCCAGCATATTGCTCCTCCTTTACCACAAGCTTCGTTGTGTCAGTCTGCGTGAAATGGCATTAACCGAGAATACCAGGATCAGTCCAATAATGGATTCGAACAAACCAATGGCGGTAGCATAACTGAAATTGCTGGACTGCAAACCTACCCGGTACAGATAAGTGGAAATCACGTCAGATGTCTCGTAGATCAGCGGATTGTAAAGGAGTAAAATTTTCTCAAATCCAACCGCAAGGAAATTTCCCATGTTCAAAATCAGCAATGTAACGATCGTTGGCAAAATGCCCGGTATGGTTATGTGGATGGTTTGCTTCCATCGGTTCGCACCATCGATCCGTGCTGCCTCATACAAAGAATCATCAATTGTCGTCAATGCAGCCAAATAAAGAATCGCTCCCCACCCCATACCTTGCCAAACCTCAGAGGTGATATAAATCGTTCTAAACCATTCCGCTCGCTGCATGAAAGGAATACTGTCTCCGGTGAAAAAAGAAACCATTCCGTTAATCGAGCCATTGACTGCCGTTAATTGCAGAATCATTCCGGCAACGATAACGATGGACAGGAAGTGCGGAAGATAAGAAGCGGTCTGCACAAACTTTTTGAAACGTTTGCTTTTCACCTCATTCAGCAGCAATGCAAAAATGATCGGAACTGGGAAGGTGAACAGTAGCGCGAGTCCACCGAGCATGAGTGTGTTTCCAAATACCTTCCAAAACGTTGGGTCTTGGATAAACATTTGAAAATACCTGAATCCAACCCACGTCTCTCCGAAAATACTGCCTCCTGGTACAAATCGTCTGAAGGCGATTACATTTCCGAGCATTGGCCCGTATTTGAAAATGATAAGATAGATAATTGGAAGAATTAACAGTGAGTATAATTGCCAATCTTTACGAAGCAGAGCTGCAGCCGTTCTTAACCTACTTTCTTTACGTAAAGAAGTCATCGTTAGTGTGGTTTTAGCGGTTTCCGACTCCATATGTTATTTCACTCCGATCCTTAGCTTGATAAACTAAAAGCGTTTTCGATCATTTCACATCATCTCTTCTTTTCGTAGAAGACAAGTAATCAGATGAACTTCTTCACCCCCACAGCAGAATAAATTAAAGAGATAATGTAAGCGATATCAATTTCGGGAATCCCTAGAGGTATCCATTGTTTAAGATGCTTACTGTCATTTGGTACTTCATGTTGCCCGTTATATTTCCAGAATTAATAGGTTTCCCTCAACTATGTAAAGCGCTTACAACGAATATGAAAATATTAGCGAATAACCCCCGCTCCCTCTTCATTCAAGTAAGTCAACAGATATTCGCTGCTTTCATTCGCATACTAGTCATACTAGTATGTTAGTTACATTCTAAATCAGCAGTTCTATAATTTCAATAACTTTTAGTAAAAAATTTTAAATTCGTTAATACGGTATAGTTTTAGCTACCCCAAAACAAAAAACATTGTAAGGTTTCATGGATGGAGTACATCTAATGAAATCTTACAATGTTTGGACAGAACACAAAAAAATACGATTTATGATGCACTAATAGAAAATTCAGCAATAATGCGTTCCAATTCGGATAAATGCTTGATTTCATGGTCAGGCACATACGATTCGGTATTAACTTTATTCTCACGGTTAATCCAAACAGACTGAATGCCTGCAGACAATGCTCCACGAATATCAGTCGTAAGCTTATCTCCAACCATCATGCTCTCCTCAGGCTGTACTCCCAGCTTACTCAATGCGTGCTCGAAAATCGAAGGGTCAGGTTTCCCTTTACCGAACGAACCCGAAATAATAATTTCGTCAAAAAAAGGAGCTAATTCCGGAACACCATCAAGTTTCTCTTGTTGCAACGCAGGACAGCCGTTGGTTAAAAGCAAAAGCTTGAACTTCCCTTGTAGATGACTTAATGTTTCCAGCGTTTCTTCATAGACATGGGGTCTCGATCTCCGCTCTGCCCCAAATTGTGAGGCAAGTCTTTCCGCCAGATCTTCACGATCAACACCAAGCTTTAACAAGCCACGACGCCATGACTCTTTACGATATGCAGGTGCAATCTGCTCCAGCTGGCGAAACTCCGGCTGATCCCCACCCGTGAAGTTAGCCCAAAGACCTTCGAACGGGTTGATCCCAATCATTTTGGTAAACGAAAAAGTTTCATAGGACTCATATAGATTACGTGCCTCATTACGAACAGCTTCTTCAAGATCTTCCGGTTTAACTCCAGTCTCTTGCGCTGCGATCAGGCAAGTCTCATGAAAGGCCTCTCGAACACTGCGCTCATCCCACAGCAAAGTATCATCCAGGTCGAACAAAATCGCTTTTAACGCCATTTCGGTCATCTTCCCCTTTATGCAATAATTACTTTTTCTCGTAAGTTTCCACGGTGATCTGATGTGCTTTGGCGAATTTCAGAAGACGCTCAGTAATTGCATCGGTATCATAACGATTGAGTAGTTTGGTAAATACCCATCTCTTACCTCGTGCATTATGCTCAATCACAACTGTGCCTGGCTCAATTCTGAATTTCACGATATCGTCAACTCCAATTGAACGCTCGCGATTGCCCTTTGTCGTCAAAATCCGGTTAGTTCCTATTTTGACATATGGACGACGGAGCATGAAGATGACTGCCAAAAATACATACAGCAACATGGTTACCCAGTCCCAGGTGGTCATCGGCGCTTTAACAAGAAACGTACTCATAAAGAGATACAGGAATGCTAGTCCGATCAGAAAAATAGGAAACAGAAGGCTGCGTCCTTTGAATACGTCCTCACCTGGTGTACCGGAAACCGGTTGACCGCTTTTTTTACGTTGCTGATTCAACTGCTTAGAATTTTTCCGAACCGTTCTCTCGAACGAACGCGACATGAGAATCCCCCTTAGATGTTCTTTGTATCGGCTTACATAAATGCAAACCAACATTTCCCCCTATAATTTGCAACCTCTAGATAACAGGAAGAAACCTAAATATCATATATGATATCATTAGGTTTCCTTAATGTTTGAGTTTGCCTTGGTGGCCTTGATCATTCTCATCATCTACAATTTCAATCGAATCCAGCTGCTGTCTGAAATTGCTTCGAATGTTATTCAAATAGATCTCTCTAAGCTTGGCACGTTCAGCGAGCTCTTCCTCTGACAATCCAGTGGATTTTTGCTTACGGGCCAATTCATTAATACGTGCTACCAGACTATCTATATCCAAGCTTGTCCCCTCCAAAAATACAAAGTCTTATTAACTTTGACATGTTAAAGGCAGCTTGTCAAGCTGACACGCATTAGCGCGTGTGGATATGCAGTTTTATTTTGTGAATTGTGGCAGTATTAAGACTTGCCCCACCTTTATTGAAGTGGACTGAAGTTGATTCACTTTCTTAATTGCTTCTATATATACACGTGTATCCATCGTTTCCGGTTTATGATCCAATGATATACTCCACAGCGTATCTCCTTGTGAAACTGCCATCTTTCCTCCAGGCAACAAATCGTTCTCATTGCCTGCAAACACTGTTAGCACTGTACTGCAACCAACCAATATAATTAATGATACGATTATTAATTTCAACACCCAGGTTGGGATATTACCTATTGCAAAAACCTTTTTAAAATTTCTTATGTTAGTTTCAACCACTTCTGAATGCACCGGTTCGTAAATGCTTTGATAAGTAGAATATCTCATTAAATATCGACCTCCAAACGTTTGTTCCTATCCGTTAAAATCAATATAACACGAACACTTGTTTTGCACAATAACTTTTTAGAACAATTGTTCGCTTTTTTTTTATTGAGTTCTATCACTCATCTTTCTTTTACTATCTTTCTTCTATAGTATGGCACTATCATTTGCAGTATTTGCTTAGATGCAAAATTCATTTTCATACAAATTCGCAAAAAAACATTGATTTTATGGCATTTTATTTAGAACTTATGTTTGTACGAACGGAGGTTCTATGTTATAATTTTCCCAAACGTTACTAAAATGGGGTTGATACGGTATGTCGAAGATATCCAGCAGGCAACAGGCTATTCTGGAGTTTATACGCAATGAAGTCCGGTTGAAGGGGTATCCTCCTTCCGTACGCGAAATTGGTGAAGCCGTTGGATTGGCTTCCAGCTCTACAGTACATGGACATCTGGATCGTTTGGAGAAGAAAGGTCTAATTAGACGTGACCCAACCAAACCAAGAGCCATTGAGCTTCTCAGCCAGGAAGAGTCAGAGCATTCACATCAGTTTGCTCACAGCGTTGCTCGCATTCCTGTCGTGGGTAAAGTTACTGCAGGGGTTCCAATCACAGCAACAGAAAATATCGAAGATTATTTCCCTCTTCCTACGCATTATGTGGGCGAACAGAAAGTATTTATGCTTTCGGTCGTGGGAGACAGTATGGTTGAAGCAGGCATTGTTAACGGAGATTATGTTATCGTACGTCAGCAGCAAACTGCAGATAACGGCGATATCGTAGTAGCCATGACTGAAGACGATGAAGCAACGGTAAAAACGTTCTACAAAGAGAAAGATCATATTCGTCTTCAACCGGAAAATTCGACTTTTGAACCTTTGCGTTTGAAACACGTTAGCATTCTGGGCAAAGTCATTGGGCTTTTCCGTGATATTCATTAATATGTTTTGAAGCAGCTTAGATGTTTCACAATAAGATACTTAAAGAGGTTGTCCCGTTGAACGGGACAACCTCTTTTTCTGCCTACTGCTTATATTGCTCTACGTAAGCTTGTTATTCACTGCGTTTAAGAATGCTCTTATGATGAGAAAACACATCAAAGCTCTGTTGACCATGGTAGGAACCCATTCCACTTTCTCCTACTCCGCCAAACGGAAGATAATGTGAAGTCATATGAGACAATGTGTCATTTATGCAACCACCACCAAAAGATACTTGATTCAGAACCTGATCCTGCAGAGCCTCATCCTTAGTGAAGAGATATAATGCAAGTGGTTTTGGACGGCGAATAATCTCATCTAGCATAGGATTGAGGTCTTTAAACTTAAATACAGGAAGGATCGGACCAAAGATCTCTTCTTGCATCACAGGGGAATTCCAATCCACATGTCCCAATACTGTTGGTTCTATAAGCAGCTGATCACGCTCAGAACGTCCCCCAATCAGTGCTTTGCCATCTTGGAGCAACACCGATAATCGGTCGAAGTTACGCCCGTTGACAATATGCGGAAAATCTGCGTTTTGCATCACATCATCTCCGAATTTATCCTGAATCTCTGCATCGATCAATTCCAGTAATTTGTCATGTACATTCTCGTGTACAAGCAGGTAGTCCGGAGCGACACAGGTTTGTCCAGCATTCAGAAATTTACCGCGAACAATGCGCTGAGCTGCCAGCTGCAAATCTGCATCCTGGTGAACAATGACCGGACTCTTGCCACCTAGTTCAAGCGTAACCGGAGTCAAATGCTCGGCAGCAGCCTTCATAACGATACGGCCAACACCTGTACTGCCTGTAAAGAAAATATAATCAAACTTTTCCTTCAATAATGCTGTACTTGTCTCAACTTCCCCTTCCACAACTGCCAGGTACTCAATAGGAAATATCTCATGAATCAAATCATAAGTCAGACGTGATACCGCAGGAGTTAATTCCGACGGCTTAATAATGGCACAGTTACCTGCAGCAATGGCTCCAATCAGAGGACCAAAGGCCAATTGGAACGGATAGTTCCACGGTGCAATAATAAGAGCAACGCCATAAGGTTCAGGATAAATCAGGCTTGTGCCATCAGGTATAGCAGAATTTGTAGGCACAGGTTTTGGTGTAGCCCATTCCTCCAAGTGTTCCAATGCAAAATCCAGTTCACCCAATACGATGCGAATCTCTGAGCCATAAGCTTCTGTTTCGGATTTATTGAGATCGGCACGAAGTGCATCAAGAATACGTTGCTGATACTTCTCAATTCCCTGTCTTAATTGCTGAAGAGCACGAATACGGTACTCAATCGGCTTGGTCTGACCTGTATAAAAAAATGTCCGCTGTGCGGCAACGAGTTGTTTCTCTTGTTCCATATCAACATCTCCAATTAATTGTTCAAAATTTAATTTCTAAAAATATAAATAAATTATACTGTAATTATATGAAACTATCAACATATAGATACTGTAAAAACAGAGAAAAAAATTAGAACGTTCTCTTTTTTCATAGACGCGCTTTTCCGTCTAATTAAAATTCTACATTTTTCTCTTCATCATATACATTTTGAGCGAGAATACTTACACACATCTCTTTATGAGAATAGGATTGACAAAAAAAGAGGTCATTGCTATAATCGCCCTCATATCTTAAGGAAGGATGATTTAGATGGTTCGTCGTCTAAAAAAGCTAAAGAATGTAGCTACCGTATCAAGCTTCTAAGTTGCCCAGATATAACTTAGAAGCGAGGAAATTAAAATGAATATAAACCAATTTAGTCACTGGTCTGATATTAAGTATTTGAAGGATATTGTAACTAATCCATTAATTGAAGTCGGCGATTACTCCTATTACTCTGGTTATTACGATAACAATTCTTCTTTTGAAGACGGATGTGTGAGATATTTATGGGGAGATGAAAAATCGAGGAGCTTGTTCAATCCGATTGAGGAATTTGGATGGCAATTAGATCGATTAATTATTGGTAATTATGTATGTATCGCAGCCGGTGTCGTCATTCTTATGGGAGGAAATAACAATCATCATGCGGAGTGGATCACTGTTTATCCGTTTGCTGATCAAATTAGCCATTCCTTCTCACCCAAAGGAGATACCGTTATCGAAAGCGATGCATGGATCGGCATGAATGCCATGATTATGCCAGGTGTTACCATTGGTGAAGGTGCAATTGTTGCAGCAGGTTCTGTTGTAACAAAAGATGTTGCCCCTTATACGATCGTTGGTGGCAATCCTGCAAAAGAAGTAAAGAAGCGTTTCTCAGAAGAAGAAATCACGAAGTTAATTGAAATGCGCTGGTTTGATTGGAAGAGAGAATGGATTGAAGCAGCCACTCACTTACTTTCTAGCTCTTCTATTGATGGGTTATATGATTACTATTTATCAGAAATTAAGGACTAAGACCTATAGATATAAAGCCAGATAGAATAATATTCTATCCGGCTTTTTTAATTAACGAATAAGCTGATGAAGGAAGTTAAGCATTCACGAATGATATGCTTGATCACCATTATTTTTTGGGAGCCATTTTGGGGGACATTACTTTTTATCGTCAATTTCATTCCCTTGCCCACAAAAAGAAAAAACCCTCAGCGCTAGAGCGCCAAGGGATTGAGCTATTAGTACAATGTAATGTATTGATCGCGTTCCCATTGGTGGACTTGTGTTCTATACATGTCCCACTCAATTTCTTTCAGCTCATAGAAGTGAGCCAGGGCGTGGTCGCCGAGAGCATCACAGATAACTTCGCTGCGGATCAATTCGTTCAATGCTTCTTTCAGGTCAGCTGGCAAGCTTGGAATGCCTTCTTCCACACGCTCTTCTTCTGACATGATGTAGATGTTACGGTCAATCGGAGCTGGTAAGGAAAGCTCACGTTTGATTCCGTCCAGACCTGCTTTCAATAAAACAGCCAAAGCCAAGTAAGGGTTAGCAGCCGGATCCGGATTACGAACCTCAACACGTGTACTCAGACCACGGGAAGCTGGAATACGGATCATTGGGCTACGGTTACTGGCGGACCATGCTACATAACAAGGGGCTTCATAACCTGGTACAAGACGTTTGTATGAGTTCACTGTTGGGTTCGTAATTGCTGCAAACGCACGCGCATGCTTCAAAGTTCCAGCCATGAAGTGACGTGCAGTTTTGCTCAGACCCAGCTCGTCCGACTCGTCTACGAATGCGTTCACTTTGCCTTGGAACAAGGATTGGTTACAGTGCATACCGGAACCGTTCATACCAAACAGCGGTTTCGGCATAAAGGTAGCATGTAAACCATGCTGACGTGCAATCGTTTTAACAACGAGTTTGAACGTTTGGATCTGGTCTGCTGCTTTTAGAGCATCAGCATATTTAAAGTCGATCTCATGCTGACCTGGAGCTACCTCATGGTGGGAAGCTTCGATCTCAAAGCCCATTTCTTCAAGTGTGATAACGATGTCACGACGACAGTTTTCACCAAGATCCGTAGGCGCAAGGTCGAAATATCCACCTTGGTCATTCAGTTCGTTAGTCGGGTTTCCTTTTTCGTCTGTTTTGAACAAGAAGAACTCTGGTTCAGGACCGACGTTGAAGGAAGTGAATCCCATTTCTTCGGCTTCTTTCAGGTTTCGTTTCAAGATGCCACGCGGATCTCCTGGAAACGGATTACCATCCGGAAGATATACGTCGCAAATCAGTCGAGCAACACGGTTCTCGGCTACCCAAGGGAAAATCAGCCAAGAATCGAGATCCGGATAGAGGTACATGTCGGACTCTTCAATACGAACATAACCTTCAATGGAAGAACCATCAAACATCATTTTATTGTCCAGAGCCTTGGTAAGTTGGCTCACAGGAATTTCAACGTTTTTGATTGCTCCAAGCAAATCGGTAAATTGCAAACGAACGAATCGTACATTTTCTTCTTTTGAGATGCGTAGTATGTCTTCTTTAGTAAAACTCACGATACCCTCTCCCTTTCTTCTCTCCGTAATTGGCTTGCCTGTTATATTTGTACATTAGAATATTGCATGGGTCAAGGAGTCCTCCTACCTAAAAGCAGGATTTCCCCTGACCTACGAGGTTATACGAATTTATTTTTTATTAAAGAAACGGGAAAGCTCTCCCTGAATGAGAGATACTTGTCCAGGTCTCTTACCTGACACCAGTTGTTGTTTCAACAGACGGTGCAGTTGGGAGTCCGAAAGTTCTCTGCGTTTCACTTCCGTATCGGGTGTAATAACAGTCGCTTCTTCTGACTCCTTGGATACAGGATTCATCACTTGTTTAATACCCGCGATGTTAACTCCTTTTTCAATCAGAGCCTTGATTTCCAGCAATCGTTCTACGTCATTGAAAGAGAACAAACGCTGATTACCTGACGTTCTCGCAGGAACAATCAAGCTGTGCTGCTCATAATAACGAATCTGACGCGCGGACAGATCCGTAAGTTTCATTACAATACCTATCGGGAATAAGGCCATATTTCTGCGAATTTCGTCACCCATCATTCATCAACCTTCCAGTCATCTTTTCTTCACTCTATTGTACAGTTAGTTATTACTAAGTGTCAATGATGTGTTAGATAAACTCACAATAATTTGCGTTCTTTCATCGTCTGTAATGCCATCAAAACGCCATATTTAACATGAGAGTATGTTAAACCACCCTGCATATAGCCAATATAAGGCTCACGGATAGGTGCATCTGCTGACAATTCCAGACTTCCACCCTGTATAAACGTACCTGCCGCCATGATGACAGGGTGCTCGTAACCCGGCATGTCCCACGGTTCAGGAACTACATGGCTATCTACTGCAGCAGCCCGCTGTATTCCTTGCACAAAGGCAATTAAATGCTCGGCCGTACTGAATTGTACAGCCTGAATCAGATCTGTACGCATCTCGTTCCATGCCGGTTTGGTTACAAATCCGGATGCAGCAAACATCGCCGCAGCGAATGTGCTCCCTTTAATGGCCTGTCCTACAATTGTCGGAGCCATGTAAAGTCCTTGGTAGATGCCACGAGTTGTTCCCAACATCGCGCCAACCTCACCGCCGATTCCGGGCGCAGTCAAACGATAGGCAGCCAATTGTACGTACTTTTCCTTCCCGCATATGTATCCACCGGTTTCCGCCAGACCTCCACCGGGATTTTTAATCAGTGAACCTGCCATTAGGTCCACCCCAATTTCAGTTGGTTCACGTTCCTCCGTGAATTCACCATAACAGTTATCCACAAAAACGATGACATCTTCCTTGATCGCCTTTACACGTGTAACCATATCAGAGATTTCTTCAATACAGAAGGAAGATCTCCAATCATATCCTCTGGAGCGTTGAATACCAATGACTTTTGTCGCTGCATTGATACTTTTCTCTACCGCCACCCAATCTACTCCGCCATCTTCTAACAGAGCCGTCTCTTGATAGCCAATGCCGAAATCCCGTAACGATCCTGTTCCATCACCAGGCTTGCCAATGACCTTATGCAATGTGTCATAGGGCTTACCCGTAATGTACAACAATTCGTCGCCTGGACGGAGTACGCCAAACAAAGCCGTAGCAATGGTATGTGTACCTGATGCAAAATGGGGACGCACCAGTGCCGCCTCTGCACCGAACACATCGGCATACACTTCATCAAGTACCTCACGCCCGCGATCGTTATAAGCGTACCCCGTTGAACCCGCAAAGTGAAAATCGCTGACTTTTCTACGCTGAAAAGCATTAATTACTTTCCATTGGTTATGATCGGTGATACGGTCAATCTGTTGCAATTGCCCTTCAATTTGACGTTCAACCTGTTGTTGTAGTTCAATAATCTCTGAATCAAAACTTGCCATCTTGCTTCATTCCCCTTCATAGCACGAATCTGACGTCAAATATCAATTATCGTGTCAACTTATCATACAAATATGTCATCGACGTTACAGTTGTATGAAATCTTCAAGTAAATAACCGAATTTTTCATATTCGCCTTTTTGCAGTTCCACTTCATAAATTACATCATTATCTTCAAATGTGGTCTCAACTACATCACCAATTTTGTAAAGTACAGATGTAAGATCACCACGGTCAGCCGGAATACGGAACCGTTTGGTAGCGCCAGTCAATTCAGCCTGGATAAGCTCACGAATTTTCAGCAAGTCATCTGCATCCAGAGCGCTCACTTTGATATGTTCTTTATCCAAAGGAAGCATTTCCAGCTGCTCCGGTGTACAAGCATCCTTTTTGTTATACAATACCAATTGAGGCTTGTCCCCTGAACCCAGTTGCTGCAAAATCGTGTGTACCGTTCTCATCTGGTCTTCACGCATTGCAGATGATGCATCGACCACATGTAATATAAGGTCCGCTTCATTCACTTCCTCCAGCGTTGCACGGAAAGCGGCAATCAGATCATGAGGAAGGTTTTGTATAAACCCTACCGTATCTGTGAGTACGATTTCTTTACCACTTGGCAGTTCCATCGTCCGTGAGGTCGGATCCAGTGTGGCAAACAGCTGATCTTGAATGTACACATCTGCCGCCGTTAATTGTTTAAGCAAGGTCGATTTACCCGCATTCGTATAACCTACAAGGGCTACCTGAACGATCCCCGTCTTTTTACGACGTTCCCGGTGCAGCTTGCGATGACGCGTCACTTCTTCCAAATGACGCTTCAAGTCATCTATACGGCCACGAATATGTCGACGATCCGTCTCCAGTTTACTTTCACCTGGACCCCGCGTTCCAATTCCGCCACCAAGTCTGGACAAATTCTTCCCGTGACCCGACAAACGTGGTAACAAATAGCTCAACTGAGCCAACTCAACCTGGATAATACCTTCTCTTGTGTTGGCGCGCTGCGCAAAGATATCCAAAATCAGCTGGGTGCGGTCAATAATTTTGAGATCCAACGCTTCTTCCAGGTTACGAACTTGAGCACCGGACAGCTCCTGGTCAAAAATAGCTGTTGTTGCTCCCATTTCCTCAGCCACTGCACGAAGTTCTTCCACTTTCCCCTTACCAATGAACCATTTGGTGTCCCGGGTTTTCAGGTTCTGTGACAATACACTCAGCACTTCCACGCCTGCCGTCTCGGCGAGTTTTACCAACTCCTCAAGGGAGTACTCCGGGTTAATACCCGAACGTTTGACCTCATCGGTAACCAGACTCACCAACACGGCGCGATCCTTCTTCACCATATCTGTATCATGTGTGCCATTTGTCATCGTGTATATTCACTCCTTCTACTACGTCTCCGCATATATTCTGTGTCACCATGCTTACATGGCATGCTTTAAGCCGAACCGGTTAACCCGGCCGGCTGCGTTAAAAATTATATTATCGCTTACTTTTGCTCAAACTTCAAATCCTCTGTGCGGATGGTCATCAGCTCTAGTTTTCCCGGATTCCCCTGGGTATACTGCTCCAATAATCGAACGGCCTGATGTCGAATCGATCGTTCAATGGCATTTCGGACATATCGGGCGTTGCTGAACGCATGAAGAGACTCATTTTTTTCCTGAAGCAGATGCTGCTTTAATTTGAGTATGGTCTGTGGCATGAGAATATAGTCACGTTCCTTGGCCATAATTTCAGAGATTTGAATCAATTGATCAATGCTATAGTCCGGAAATTCAACCTGGATCGGAAAACGGGAAGGTAATCCGGGGTTGGTCTGCAGAAAAAAATCTATCTCTTCCGAGTATCCAGCCAGGATGAGGATAAATTGATTCTTATTATCTTCCATTGATTTCACAAGTGTGTCGATAGCTTCCTTCCCAAAATCCTTCTCGCCCCCGCGAGCCAGACTGTACGCCTCGTCAATAAACAAGATTCCTCCCAAAGCCTTCTTGACCAAATCCCTCGTTTTCTGTGCAGTATGCCCGATGTATTCCCCGACCAGATCTGCACGTTCCACTTCAATGAGATGACCCTTACTCAGAACTCCCATCTTCTGAAACAGCTTCGCAACGATCCGTGCTACCGTTGTTTTTCCAGTTCCCGGATTGCCTTTAAAAATCATATGATACACGTGCGCCCCACTTATCAGTCCTGCTTCGGTACGCATCTGGGCAATCTGTAAGAAAGCATAGATTTCAAATACCAAATCCTTGATATTTTCCAGTCCAACCAGTTGCTCCAATTCACCTTGAATTTCCTGAAAGTGCGCATGCTTGGCTAAGCCTTTTGCTGCCTGTATTGCCGTCTCTTCTTCTTTGACCAGCATCTGAGGCTCCTGGTTACGCAAAACAACATTAATTTGTCTGGATGGTCTGCCTCCCGGTTGCCCTCCTGCAGCCATGACCCGTCCGTTCATTCGCCATCACCTCTATTTTATCGGGCTGAACTCTCCTGATTATTAATGTATTCTATCAGGTGCTCTAATATTAGAAGGATGATGAAGAATTCTACGACTTTTCCATGACTCAAATCTGAATATTTTTTCTGAACTCCCCATTCTCAAACAGGGTTTGTCTATGCTTCAGAGACAGTTGGAAATAAGGAAACACATGTGCATCAATGGCATGCAACAAGTCCTTTGCTGTCCGGTTAGCCAGATCGTAATCCCCCGTCGTAATGTGCTTACGTGAAAGAGCATCTTCAAGTTCATCCTCGTCCAGCAAAAATATTTCTCCATCCTTCAGGACGACGACATCCAGATACAGATCATCAAACCACGGAACACCCTGATCAGTTATGCCCTGACTGCGGCAAGTATCAATATACCATTCAACAATCCGCTCCTGATCGTCAAACATAGCCGTTACAACAAAATGCTCGCCTTTGGGATAATACTGCAGCCAGGAATAACCTTTATCCGCAATGCAGAAGGTACTTCCTCCATAGGTTTTCCACAAAGGCTCTTTCAAATCTTGTATCGTATACAGCGTAATGTAACCTGTGAAAATTTTGGATTGAACGAACCGGCATGTAAATTGTCGGTTCGTAATCCGGCGCCAGTTCGCGCGGTCCCCGAATTTCCGTTTCATACGAACCCCTCTTTGCCGACTACAGGTCCGTGACCTGCTGAATATTGGTGAACAGCGAATACCGTCCGCATTACCGATTCCACAAGTCCCTGAATCGACTTTGCACAACGTATTACGAATAGTTACAGCTTACCATATTTAAGTTATACACTCAAAATCAAGCTTTGTCCCATCTGTTGCAGGGCTCTTGTTCCACTCCAAACATTACACAAACCCAAAAGCCTGCATCCCCAACGTCAGGGAGCAGGCTTTTGGTTGTAATTATTTAATGCGGTTTATTCTCATTAACCACCGGTTCCAGCTTGGGAATCTGGCGGTGCATTCGTCTCACCCGTGTTACCGCTGTTTCCACTATCTGGTGGTGTGACTACCTCACCCGGTGTCGTTACAGACCCATCATTGGAACCCTCACCCGTACCTCCAGGTTCTGTTGTTCCCTGTCCAGGCGGCGTGTTTCCTTCTCCGGTCTGTCCGTTACCTTGACCTGTCCCGCCGTTGTTTCCATTATTCCCGTTACCATTGTTGCCATTTTCATTTCCGTTGCCGTTGCCGTTGCCATTGTTCCCCTCAGAACTTCCATTCCCCGGAGAACCGTTGTCCGGATTTTCTGTTCCCGGCTGTCCGGTCCCCGGTTCCGTTCCTGGCTCCGTGCCCGTATCTGGCTGTTCCGGTACCAATTCCTCCGCTTCAATCATCAGCGATATGGTATTGGACGGATCCGTCTCCAGTCCAGAGGCAAGATCATAGGCTGTTACATAATACTCATAAGTAAGCCCAGGGAGCGCACTTAAATCTTGTGCACTGGTCGAACCTACAGCATCAATGAGATGGGTGAACTGTCCTTCGGAAGATTCTTTCCGATAAATCCGATACTGTGTTGACGAATCGCCTGTTGCAGTCCAGTTCAGTGACACCGTTTGTGTAGATGGATCGTAAGAACCATTCAACCCGCTAACAGAAAGCGATGGTTGCTCTGGTTCTTTTTCCGGCGGAGGTGGTGTCTGGGCTCCTGCTGGAGTTTTGAAGTCCTTCACAGGCACTCCTTTTAACGCATCCCCCATAACCTTGGCAAAGAACGCCGCTGACAGCTTACTGCTATTCTTGAGCATATGGTTTGCATCAGGATTGTCATAACCCATCCATACTGCAGCAGTCCATTCTGGCGTGTATCCGACAAACCAAACATCACGGTTGGCACTGTTGCCGGAAATACCACTTTGAACGGTTCCTGTCTTACCAGCAACCGGTCGATCCAGACGTGCGGAACGACCTGTACCGTCATTCACCACGTTTTGCAGCATCTGCGTCAGGGAATATGCATTTTGCTCACTCATGACACGTGTTGTATCCGATTTATCATGTTTAAAGGTCGTTTTCCCGGAACTATCCTTAATTTCCTTAATGGAATACGCCTGCTGGTACTCACCCAGATTGGCAAATGCACTATAGGCTTGCGCCATTTCCAGCGTATTCGTACCTTTGCTAAGACCACCCAGCGCAATCGCCAGGTTTTTGTCTTCATCCGTAAGCTGAATACCTACGCTTTTTGCAAACTGAACACCTGTATTCACACCAATTTTATTTAAGAGCCATACTGCCGGGATGTTCTCCGATTTTGTAATGGCATCCGTCATGCTAATGGTTGAAGAATAACCATGCAAGTTACCCGGACAGTAATTCCCGAAGCACTGCTTTTCATTACTGAGAGGTGAGTTTGCATTGTAATCACCTGACTCAAGTGCAGGTGCATAAGTCACAATCGGTTTAAATGCCGATCCAGGCTGTCTGCGACTCTGTGTTACCCGGCTGTAGCCCTTTGTTTGATAATCCCGTCCGCCCAGCAAAGCGACGAGACTACCATTTTCATGGTTCATAATTACCATGGAGCCTTGAACGGGTTGATCATCTTTACTTGACTCAAACAAGCTATCATCCGAGAACGCACTCTCCATGGCTGTTTGAGCCTGAGCATCCATCGTCGTGTAAATTTTGTACCCGCCGATATTCAGATCATCCTCCGTTTTACCAGTCACTTTTTCCGCTTCACGCAGAACATAGTCAATAAAGGCTTGATACTTCTGCTCTTTCTCAGGTGGAGTATAGTCATAATCTACTTCTTTGGCTTCATCCATCTCCGCCTTGGTGATATAACCTTGCTCATACATCAGCTGCAATACCACGGCGCGGCGTGCCTTGGAATCGTTGGGATTGCTCAACGGGTTATAGGCAGAAGGCCCTTTAGGCATCGCTGCCAGCGTAGCAATTTGCCAAATTTTTAATTTGTTAAGGTCAGATACCCCAAAATAAAATTCAGACGCTGCCTTAATCCCATAACGCTGATGCCCGAAGAAAATCCGGTTCAAATACATCGTCAGAATTTCGTCTTTTGTGTACTTGCGCTCCAATGCCATCGCAATGGATACTTCCGTTGCTTTACGGAAGAAGGTCTTGTCACGGGACAAGAACATATTTTTCGCAAGCTGCTGGGTCAACGTACTGCCGCCCTCCACCATGGAGCGGGCCATGACGTCTTTTACCGCCGCCCGTCCGATGGACCAGATATCCACGCCCTGATGCTCGTAGAATCGTTTATCCTCGGTCGCAACAAAGGCTTCCTTTACTAATTCCGGAATATCCTCTTCTTTGACTGGCTCCAGCTTTTGAATGGACAACTCGCCCATTAACTGTCCGTTGCGATCATATACTTTCGAAGTTTCATTGATTGTTGTTTTGTCCATATTGGCTTTGAGCAGCTTTTCCCCACTCACCATAATAAATAAATATCCGCCAAGTGCACAGAATATGGCGATTGCCATGGTAAAAAACAGTGTCCATCCAACGCGTTTACCCGTAATTTTTTTCTTTTTAGAGGTCTTTGGCTTCGCTTTTTTGGATGACTTGTTATTACTGTTGCGATTGTTAGACCTCGACAACGGATCGTTTGGCATGTTACCTCCTGACTCCCTTTCGGTTGCATAATTTCTATTCGTCTGCTGGCTCAAGCTTCTATAAAGCTTATTTACCCCGGAATGAAAAGAACAACCCTTATTAAGGTTGCTCTGTTTCAATTCCTATACGTGTAGACGAAATGGTTGATAAAAAGGTTTCGTAATTTTTTAAGCTTCGCCGCTATTATCTTGCTGCATCAGCGATACGCTGCGTTGCGGCGTGAACGTGGAGATGGCGTGCTTGTAGACCATTTGCTGGCGTCCGTCGCTGTCAATGACGATCGTAAAATTGTCAAATGCCTTGATCGTTCCGCGGATTTGAAAGCCATTGGTCAGATAGACCGTAGCTGGAATGTTTTCTTTCCGCAGTTGGTTCAAGAACGTATCTTGGATGTTGATGGACTTGTTCATTAGCCGTACCCCCATTGGTTCATTTGAATTCGTGTTTAAGTAATATTCAATATCGCTGAGTAGCTTTCGTGCTATTATATCATGAACGGATTCATATAATCCACAAAAACCCCTTGTCTGCTATTTTGCACCTTTGCCAACGCTTCGCCTGCAACTAGAAGACTTATCCATTATACACCGCTTGCCGGAATTGCAAAAGAGGGACAAATTCTCCCTTTTCGCCTGCATTCCTCTTCACTTCTCCTGACCTGTAAACGGTTTCCCTTCTTCGCTGGCTAACGTCATATTTTGCCGATTTCTTCTATCTTCGATTAAGAGTTTCAGGTATGTATTGGTATGGATTAGAACGATAATTAACCAAATCAAGGCAACTAGACCCGCAATGGCAAACCCAATTCCAAATAATCCTGAGAAAAAGAAATATAAACTTGCCACTCCGCTCGGTTCCGCACTCATACAATCTCCCCCCTTCCGATGTAAAGCCTTTCACCCAAACTAACAAGCGCATTTTATAATATTTTATTTTTTTAATTATTTTAATATTTATGTTATTTTTTTACAACAATTTTCTTCAATAGAATCCTCACAGGCTTCCTATAACTGCCTTATTGTAATCACGATTTCATATAAAAAACCTCTACCTTTCATTTCTAAAAGATAGAGGTTCTATAGTCCTAAACAGGTGGCAATACCCACCTTCTATATTCAGTCAAATTTGCGTTTGATCAGCTCACATACGTGGGCATAATTGCCTGCAAAATCTTCGGTATCCGTCATATCTACCCATTCAATGTCCTTCATATGACGGAACCAGGACAATTGCCGCTTGGCAAACCGGCGCGTATCCCTTTTCAGCCACTCTACAGCAGCCTCCCAGCTTACTTCACCCTGAAGATAAGCCGCAATTTCCTTATAGCCGAGTCCCTGCATGGAGATATGCCCTCTCGCTACGCCGCGCTCCAGTAATGACTTGACCTCGTCTACCAACCCCTGCTCGATCATAAGATCAATTCGCTCTTCCACTCGGGCATACAGTTTCTGACGATCCATCGTCAAACCCACAATGAGCAGGTCATATGGAGACTCTTTTTTCTGGGTAGCCAGCTGCTCGGATAACTTCTCACCTGTGAGGTGATAAATCTCAAGTGCACGAACAATTCGTCGCTGGTCATTCGGATGCAGTCGTTCTGCGCTAACTGGATCAATGACCCTTAGCTTATCATGTAACGCCTGCGGGCCATACTGCTCGGCATAACGGAACTGTTCATCCCGAAACGCTTCATCCGAGCCGCTGTCCGAGAATTGAAAGCCATAACTTACCGATTCCACATACAGACCGGTACCCCCAACAATAAAAGGCAACTTGCCGCGCTCATGAATTTCCCCAATCAGACGTGTGCAGCTCTCCTGAAATTCCGCCACCGAATAGGGGTATTCCGGTTCATGGATGTCAATGAGGTGGTGGGGTACACCCTTCATTTCATCGCGAGTAATTTTGGCCGTCCCGATATCCATTTCGCGATATACCTGCATGGAGTCCCCTGAAATAATCTCACAATTGAACGCCTGTGCAAGCTCAATACTCATTCTCGTTTTGCCTACAGCTGTTGGTCCGACCAGCACAAGCAGCTTCGGTTTAACTTCCGCTTTCAACATTAATCACTCCGTACAGTGTTTTTGCATTGCCCCGGTCGTGTACTTCAAAACCGAGTCTCGTAAACTCCGCGCTGCCGCGCTTCTCTTTCATGACCACCCGCTTGCGGGCAACCCTTTTCGCTTCAATAATGCTCTGTTCATCCAATGCATTGTGATTTGCATAATCCCGCAAAGGCTTGATGCCACTTGAATCCATCATCGGTTCACGGAACATGGGGTCAAAATAGACCGTGTCACAGCTTCGATCCGGCAAGGAGCGCAGTAAATCGAGATGATTTGCATGACGCAGCTCAATGCGCCGGAAAGCTTCATTTACCGCAGGCTTAATACTCTCATATTGGGACATTCCCTCTACTAGCAGCGTATAAAGCGGAAGGGAACTTTCGCATGCAATCACTCGGCCACTTTTGCCTACTGCAACCGAGAATACCAGTGCATCCGTGCCCAATCCTGCTGTACAGTCGATAACGGTATCCCCTTCAAGTACAGCCCCCGCCTCCAGCATCGGGTCAGCCTCTCCATTTAACACACGTTTGGCGCGTACAAATCCCATACTGGGGTGGAACTCAAGCAGCGGTGAATCCGGACGAAACAAACGTACTTTACCCTGAAGTACAACCAGAACCTCATCTATCCCATAATGTGCGACCAGTGCAGGCAAAGACATTTTTTGGCGCGATATATAGGTCCCTCCCGTTGTTTCCGCAAGGTTTCGTGCACGTTCCACAAGGTGGCCTGCTTCCTTTTCACCGGTTGTAATATACATAACTTCCTCCTAAATAGCTACATGACCCGTTTGAACAATTTCTCCAGATCATAGGTTGAAAATGACACCACAATCGGTCGCCCGTGTGGACAAGTATATGGTTGACGGCAGGAACCAAGACGCTGAATCAATACTTCCGCCTCCTGATCCGTCAATTTCTGATTGGCTTTGATAGAAGCCTTGCAGGAGCACATAATGGACGCCGCTTCTCTCATCTTGGCAACATCAATACTACGTTCACTCAGAACCCATTCTGACATCTCTTCAATAATGTCCTTCTCATCCCCTTTGGGGAACCAGAACGGATGGGAACGCACCCGGAAGGTCTGTCCGCCGAAATGTTCCAAATACACACCTGCCTGCTCGAACCAAGCCAGTCTTGTTTTGAGCTTTTCGGTCTCGGATGGTGTGAACTCCAGTGTAATGGGCAGCAGCAGCTCCTGCGAAGCTTGAGCCGGATTGCCAAACTGCTCGTAGTAATACTCATAATTCACTCGTTCATGAGCCGCGTGCTGATCGATCAGATATAGACCGTCTTGATTTTGGGCAATCAAATACGTCCCATGGTGCTGTCCAATCAGGCTTAATTCAGGAAATGCAGGCATCGAAACATCTGATTTAACAGCAGATGCCAGTCTTGCCGGGTCCGGTAAACTTGCAGCCTTCCAGCTCCGCTCTCCTTTTGCACCCAGCGCAGACGGATTATAAGATGAACGACCTTCTCTAACCGGAGAATTCACCGAATGGGAACGATAGGCAGAAACAGCACCCTGTGTAGCAGGAGCAGATGGCCCATTATCCTCTACGGAAGGTGCGGCATCTTGCGAAGCACGATCTTCAGCAGCACCGTTATTTCCACTCACAGCAGAAGCTGGACCGCTATGGGAATTTTCGTTATCACTATAATTATGCTTCAGTACATTAGATCCTGATTCCCCGCTTATCATCCCAAATGGATCATAGGAGGGCGGTATCTCAGGTGGAGCTTCAGGCAACGGTAACATCTGACCCATACCATTTCCATCAGGACCTGATTGCACATCGGCCGGAGCATCCAGATCATCATCCTCAGGAGTCAATTTACCAAGCTCAGGCTGTTTCCCCAACGGACCTTGTTGCCCATAACCTGCCGATTCGGTTTCATCCTTCAAAGGACCTCTTGGAAAGAGGAATTGCTCCTGAATAAAGGAACTGTTGTCTCCACGTCTGATTTGCTGCTTGGTTACCTGTGGAATAAGCACTTCCTGCCGCAATATACCTCGCAGTGTAGTTTCAACAAACTCGTACAGCTCTGCTTCCTTGCTGAAACGAACTTCCAGCTTCGCCGGATGTACGTTCACATCGACCAGGGACGGATGCATTTCCAATTGCACCACGACAAGCGGATACCGATTAATAGGCAGCAAGGTATGATACGCCTTTAGAATAGCCTGATTGAGACCGTAATTCCGAATATATCGTCCATTCACAATGGTTGACATGCCGCCACGATTGGCACGAGTCCATTCCGGCAAACTGATGAGCCCGCTCACACGATAATCCAGATTTTCACCCTGGATCGGGAGCATCGCTTTGGCAGCACTTGTACCATAGATCGCTGCCACCACTTGCAGCAGATCCCCGTTCCCCAGCGTCTGAAGCAGCACATTCTCATTATGACGCAGCCTAAACGAAATGTTTGGATGAGACATCGCCATTCGGTAAAGTACATCCGAGATATGACCCAGCTCGGTCTGGATCGTTTTCATATATTTAAGTCTGGCAGGCGTATTGAAAAATAGTTCTTTCACTGCAAACTCTGTGCCTTGAGGTGAGGTTGCATCCTCATGGGAGCAAAGTTTGCCGCCCTCAATTACGATACGGCGCCCTCGCCCGTCATTTCCACTGGCCGATAACACTTCTACCTTAGATACAGCGGCAATACTCGCCAGGGCTTCTCCACGGAATCCAAGACTTGTGATTTGGAACAAATCGCGGCCCTGGGCTATTTTGCTGGTTGCATGACGATAAAAGGCTGTTTCCATATCCTCAGCCTCGATACCGGAACCGTTGTCTTTGACACGAATGCTGAGCAGGCCGCCCTCTTCCACTGTTACTTCAATTTTGGTGGCACCTGCATCTACCGAGTTTTCCAACAACTCCTTGACAACTGAAGCAGGCCGTTCAACGACCTCACCTGCCGCAATCTGGTTGGCAATATGTTCATCAAGTACATGTATTTTCGCCACAGGTTTTCCCCTCCCCTATACTCAGGATAGTTGCTGTGCCTTCAACTTAAGATCATTCAATATCTGCATCGCTT
This sequence comes from Paenibacillus sp. 11B, assembly GCF_030487755.1. Taxonomy (NCBI): domain Bacteria; kingdom Bacillati; phylum Bacillota; class Bacilli; order Caryophanales; family Paenibacillaceae; genus Paenibacillus; species Paenibacillus sp. 11B. Next base: position 499,031 of record NZ_JAUKNS010000001.1, read on the forward strand.
GAAGCGGCGTCATGTTCATGACATCAATATCTTTCATATGACGGATAAACTCCCGGGCGGGCTTGTCAACCGCAACCACATCCGGTTTCGGAGTTACACTTGGCTCGTCATCACCAAATATGGACAGTTGAACCACGTCCGCATGTTTGGAGCCCGACTGCTGCTTGCCATTTTGTTTCTTGTCGTTTTGTTTACCTGCTGAATCTTCACTCGAAACTGTGAACTCGGCAGGTACCGCAGACTCGCTCTCCCGGATCAATGACGAATGATCTGCAGCTTGGAACTCCGCACCGCCTCGCACATCAACGCCAATCTGCTGTTTGCTATTCCCTGCATATTCGCTGCCGACTGCAACTTGGGCTGCCGCATGTTCGAAACCGTGCAGCAAGCCATTCGCCCGCTCAATGATGCTGTCTGGCAGACCTGCAAGCCGTGCACAATAGATCCCATAGCTGCTGCTGGCAGCCCCGGCAATCAATTTGCGCAGGAAATTAACCTTGTCCCCACTCTCCTGAACGGCCATGGAGTAATTCGCCAACTTGTCCAGACTCTCTTCCAGATGAGCAAGCTCATGGAAATGAGTGGATACAAGCGCTTTGCAGCCAATGATATCATGCACATATTCAATAACGGACTGAGCAATGGCCATACCTTCACTAGTGGATGTTCCACGTCCCAATTCGTCGATAATAATCAGACTGCGTGGTGTTGCTTTATCCGTCATCACCTGAATGTCAGCCATCTCCACCATAAACGTACTTTGCCCGCCAATGAGGTCGTCTGCTGCACCAATTCGTGTGAAAATGCGATCCATGATCGGCACTTCAGCTTGTCCTGCCGGCACAAAACAGCCAATCTGAGCCAGAATCGAAATCAGTGCCACCTGCCGCATATACGTACTTTTCCCCGCCATATTCGGACCGGTAATCAGCAGAATGTGCGCCTCGTCCTTCTGCATTGCAGTATTGTTGGCGATGAAAGCTCCATCTCGCATCACCGCTTCAACCACCGGATGACGTCCCTGTTCCACGACCAGATCATACCCATCAGTCAATGTAGGCTTTACGAAATTGCGCTCTGCACTGATGACCGCAAAGGATTGATACACATCAATCTCAGCGACCAGCTCAGCCAACTTCTGCAGCCTGGCGATTTCCTGATTGAGCCGTTCACGCAATTCCGCGAACAAGCCGTACTCAATATCGACCATCTTGTCCTGCGCTTCGAGAATCAGTGTTTCCTTCTCTTTCAGTTCGGGCGTAATATAACGCTCGGCATTGGCAAGAGTCTGCTTCCGCTCATAACGGCCTTCCGGCAAAGAAGCCAGATTCGACTTGGTAATTTCAATATAGTATCCAAATACTTTGTTGTAACCGATTTTCAGAGAACGAATGCCGGTCGCTTCGCGCTCTCTGGCTTCCAGCTCTGCAATCCACTGCTTGCCATTCACCGATGCTTCCCGGAGCTCGTCCAGCCTCTCATGATACCCCTCGCGAATTAAGCCACCATCTCGTACCGACACAGGCGGCTCATCAACGATTGCCTGACCGATTGCATCTCGCAAATCATTGCAATCATCCATAACACTAGCAATGTGCTGCAGCGTTGTGGAAGGCGAATCTGCACAATACTGACGCAGCCCCGGAATTTTGTCCAATGACAGCTTGAGTGCATTCAGATCCCGTCCGTTAGCGTTACCAAAGGCAATTCGACCCACCAGACGTTCCAGATCATAGATGTCTTTGAGTTCAGCACGCAGATCTTCCCGCAATATAAACTGGTTATACAGTGTATCTACCGCTTCCAAACGCTCATTGATTTTTCCTTTTTGCAGCAAGGGTTTATCAACCCAACGACGCAGCATTCGTGCACCCATGGACGTCTCTGTGCGGTCCAGCAGCCATAACAGCGAACCTTTTTTGGAACGCTCACGTACGGTTTCCACCAGTTCCAGGTTACGCCGAGTAAACGGGTCCAGTATCATAAAGTGGTCAGGCTCATACGTTGAAACCTGTGTCAATTGTCCGAGTGAACGCTTCTGTGTCTCACTTAAATAGGAGAAAAGACGCGCTATACACGCTTGGCGTTCAGGCTCCAGACGTGCCCATACCGCTTCGCCGAATTGCTGACGCACCAAATCTTCTTTACTCTTCGTCCACGGCGTGTACACCACAGGTCGACCAATTGGAGATGCCTGGGTAGCCACCGTATCCAGCAGCGCAGCATCCCCCACCAGTTCCGAAGGTTCGTAGATCCCGATTTCATCCTTGAGCCATTCTTGGGAGTATGGAACTGAGGTCACGTAGAGTTCCCCAGTAGACAAGTCACAGGCAGCCAGTGCAAGTGTGTTCTGGTTTCCTGTCAGGCAAACCATATAGTTATTGGACTTATCCCCCAATGTCTTGCCTTCCATCACCGTTCCCGGTGTAATGACTCGTACAATTTCACGCCGTACCATGCCTTTGGTTACCGTTGGATCTTCCATCTGTTCACAGATGGCCACTTTGTATCCTTTTTCAATCAAGCGCTGTATGTAATTGTCAGCCGAATGATAAGGCACGCCGCACATCGGGATCTTATCTTCTCCACCTCCAGCGCGAGCTGTTAATGTGATTTCAAGCTCACGGGAAGCATTGACCGCATCCTCAAAGAACAATTCATAGAAATCACCTAATCTAAAAAAAAGAAAAGCGTCCTGCGCTTCGGCCTTCACTTGCAAATATTGTTGAATCATTGGCGTATACTGAGCCATGAGTATCCTCCATCCGTTCCAATGTTGTCAGGAAGAGACGCTGTACCGGAAGGAGCAATAAGGCGGTCAGGCAACTGATTCGTGCCACCGCCTCATGTTTCGGCCATCCGCCGCGTCCCTCACAGGTTGCTGTTCCATTTCTTCCGTAACGATGATCAAAATCGACTTATTTCTCATTATACCAAAAAAGTGCCCACTCTTCATGAACCTGCTCGAATATTCCAGAGTTTACGTATATCCCGACTCTCGTCCCATGTCCTACCCTGTCTTAGCTGGCTAATTAAAGGAGCCGCGTATTGTTCATAACGTTCAAAACCATCCATTTTCGTCAGGTCATCCAGCAATGCCGGAATATACGCTTGCATCACCTCACGGTTCCCTTCATAAAAAGCAGTATGAATAGCCGCCTTCGCCAATGGACGTTGACGCAGTTGCTGATAGTCTTTTGCGATAAGACCAGCCAGAGCAACAACACCTTTGGCAACCAGAGGAGATACCAGAAAACTAGGTAAAGTGCGGTATTCGAATCCACCGTAGGATTTCAGCCTAAAATCCCCCAATGCCCCATAGCGTGGACGTCTGCCAGAACCTCGGGGGTCCTGAAGAACGGCGAGTGGCAATGCCAGATAATTGTCAAGTGCACGCAGCAGCTCTCCGTTTAACGTAACGCCACTGAAATGAACATGTCCACCGAGTGGCAATCCGCGCTGGGGCATTCCCCCTGCCTGCCAGATCAGCGAATGATCACTAATACTTCGGGATGCGGCCGCAAAGGCTCTCATCAGATGAGCGAGCAGTTCACGCGGTTCAGAGCTTGGGGCAGGTCGCAGTTCGGCTACAGGATATATTCGTCGTCCACCAATCGTCACGGAATCGCAGCCAGCTACGCCTGTTCGTTCGAGAAATCTGGAGGCGGGCACGATTTTGGACTCTGGCATCTGCACAAGCAGGAACTCGGGGTCCATTCCAAGTATCGGGGCTGCATTATGATGCAGTTCTTCATCCAGCTCAGTCTGAAGCTGCTTCCAGCCTGCACGATACATGGCAGAGAGATCAGTCATGCCCTTCCATGGCCTTGGATCAATCGAAATGACTGCACAACCGCTCTTTCCCGAGGCTTCCAGTCTTACTGCGCCGTGATCCAGTCCAACCGTATACAAGGTTTTGGTTGCAAGCCGTTCAATACGTCTGAACAACGTTGATGCGGCTTCACGATCCAGCACACTTTCTTGCGCTCCACCCATACCGCTGGTGTCCCTACGTTTGATACGGATCGCTTGCAGACAGCATATCTCTACATCGTAACGAACACGCAATCCCAACTCTCGATCACGCCTGCCTCGCGAAGCATGCACTTCAATCCCGGATCGTTTCAGGCGATCTGTCCGTTCGCGAGGGAGCATGCGTTCATATCGGCGCACCGCCTCCTCGGCCTCTTCCATCACATTCATCCTGTCCATCCTCCCGTTTCTCGCCCAAAATGAAAAAAAGAGGGCTTACGCCCTCTTCACTGCCGCTCGCGGCGCATATGATACCTTAAGTTAATGAATCAAGAACGCTAAGCTTACAGCTCATCGTCAAGCAAGTCGGGATCGAGATCGTCATAATCTCCATCTCCACTGCCGAAGTCATAATCCTTGTCTTCATAATCTCCACAGCCATCCGTGCACACTTTCACACAAACTTTGGTTTCGGCGACCAGTTCAACAGCGAATTCCCGTTCTACCCGGATAATTACGCTGCCTCCACCTGCCGACACCGTGGCTTCCACACAGCTTGGTTCCTGCGTTGCATCCGCAGATACCTCTACCGTGGTGGCCCGGTGTTTCGGGTCCAGATAGGACAAAGGCACATGTTCTACATACGACACCGTTTCTTTGGCTACATCCGTCTGTGAGTTTTTGTCATAGGAATACCAAATGTTGATATCGTAAGTACCAATAACTTCAATTCCGTCCCCCGCTGATACGGCTTCATATTGGTGGTTGATAATCCAAGCCCCCAAAATACTGGTCGGACCATGTGGCGGAGTCACGGTATGTGTTACGGTAGAGAACTTACGACCTTTGCCGCAGATCGCCTTCGTGATGATCTCTCTACATTGATGTTTATGACTCAATGACATCTTTAAACCTCCTCCATACAATCATTCTTTACAAGTGTATGCAGGGCATCCGTCTAGGGTGACAACTATTTTCTATTATTCATTTGTAGATTGGGACCGGTCCGATATCGGAGACGGTGCTTTGTCCTTCTTGGCTATTTTCAGATACAGCGCGAGTTCCCGGCACAGCTGGAGAATCGCGGAACGAATCTCGAATTCTTCCCTTGTATCCGGCAACTCCATTCGTTTGAATTCTTCTTGCACATCTGCGAGAAGTTTTTCTGTACGTCCGGTGTAAGATTCAGTGAGTACATCCTGACTGAGCTGGTCGAACAGCTCCGATACCATTTCCGCATGCGGCATCTTCTGATAGATCTGGGATACGAGATGCATCATATGCTGGATGGAATCCAGTTGCGTTTTGCGCATATAAAAGTAAACACTCCATCCCTCGTTCGGGTGGATGACCTGATTTTCCAACGAGCGTTTGGCTGCTTCAATGCCGCCTAGCACAGCCTTATCGGCTTCAATCAGCTCTTTTCCTGCCCACACTTCATTCGGATTGCGCAGTGTAGCTGCAAACTCCTTGAAGATGACCGAGAATAATTCATCAATTCTTTTGCGAATACGCAGCATCTGCGGGTCCGCAGCCGGCATATAGGCCAGATTGACAACCATCGCGGAACCGAGACCAATCAGCAGCAGTCCAATTTGTACCAAAACCACATGAACATCCATCTCACCGCCGCCAAATACCCGGAACACTACGACAGATCCCGTCACAATGCCTTCCTTGAATCCGGCTCGAACGATAACGGGAAACGCAATTAGTATGTAGACTGCCAATACCCAGTAATGGAAACCAAGAAAGTGAAAAAGTACACTTGCAAATAAAAGCCCCACTACGGAAGCGAAGAATCTGGCAGATATGGTGCGAATACTTCTTTTTCGTGTTACATCAACGCCAAGAATGGCTAGCAAGCCAGCTGATGTTGGTCCAGGCAAGCCGCACCAGTCCGCAATCAGCACGGCCATCAGCGCGGCGATTGCGGTTTTAATTACCCTAAAACCCATCTAACATTCCCTCTCCTCTAAGCTGCAAAAATGTCAAAGCAAGCGAGCCATACCTATCCATGTGAACGCCTGTCCACTGCCTAATAGCGTCTACTGTTCTATATCATATCCATAGTATTACACATCCTGCCAAAAACCATTTCTTCTCTAATCAAAAGAATTGTATCTGCAAGAACAGCATATCTCAATGACCTATTAAACTCATAAACGGCATCAACCGACATGCGCATGCATGTCGGTCACAATAACGCGCCCCCGGATGAGGGACGCTGGCAATTTGATTGATGCGACGAAAAGCCTCTAGGCCCTCTTCTCCAATCGTCGCATTCATTCCGGACTGCGCGGAATATTCGTAATTGTATGGTACTTGATTTTACGGGTTCGGGCAACGTGACACCTCTTGTGAAATTGTATACATATTGTGAATGGTTTTTTATACACGCGCATGCTTCACAACATTATCTGCGTCCTGCCAGCAGCTTGCGTTCTACATATACAACGAGCTGGTACATCGCTGTGGCGACAGCGGCAATAATGAGCAGGCTCGATAAAACAAGGGTAAAGTTGAATACTTGAAATCCATAGATGATCAGATAGCCCAACCCCTGCTTGGCGACCAGAAATTCACCCACAATTACACCGACCCAGGCCATCCCCACGTTTACTTTTAAGGTAGAGACAATGGCTGGGAAGGAAGCGGGCAATACTACTTTGGTGAAAACTTCGGAGCGATCGCCACCAAACGTACGGATAACCTTAATATAGTTCTGATCTACTTCATTAAAACTGTTATACACAACAAGTGTAGTAATAATGACTGTAATTGACAAAGTCGTCATGACAATGGCCGTAAATCCTGCACCAAACATGACGATAAAAATGGGACCCAGCGCGACCTTTGGCATGCTGTTGAACACAACCATATAGGGATCAAGCACTTTGGACAAAAAAGGAGACCACCAGATCAGAACCGCAAGCAGTGTTCCGACGAGTGTCCCCAGCAAAAAGCCGACTGCCGTTTCCCCTACGGTTACCCCGACATGCGCCCATAGTTCTCCACTGACGATGTCCTTCCAGATCTGATTAAAAATTTTGCTGGGATAACTGAACAAAAGCACATCAATCCAGCGCAGCCTTCCCGCCAGTTCCCACAGCAAAAACATAAACACCAGCATGGACAGCTGCACCGCCAGCACTTTATGTCGCCATCTGGCAACATGCTGAATATGACTTTGGTGCAGCTGTCTCATCCAATCATCACGCATTTCCTGCTTCTGATTCGTCTGATTCACCCGTTCTTCTCACCTCCTCCGGACTGATCCAGTTCACTCCATAACGCCTGAAACAGCTCATTGAACCCTGGCTGCTCCCTTGCGTAAAAAGGCTGTGCATTCCGCAAATCTTCTGGAATGATGAACTCTCGCCGAATGCGACCCGGATTGCGATCCAGCACAATGACGCGATCACTGACGGCAATAGCTTCCGACAGATCATGGGTGACAAGCACCGAAGTTTTGCCGGATTTCTTCAATGTGTCCGAAACCAGATCCTCCAGCTGCAGCTTGGTTTGATAATCGAGTGCGGAGAAGGGTTCATCCAGCAACAGTATTCCGGGGTCCGTAGCCAGTGTACGTACCAAAGCCACCCGTTGCCTCATGCCCCCGGATAACTCGGAAGGATACTGGCTTTCGGTGCCAGCAAGCCCCATACCTGCCAACAGCTCACGCGTACGCTCACGACTCTGTTCATTAAGGGTACCTGTCAGTTCAAGCCCAATCAGGGCATTATCCAAAATGGTACGCCACGGAAACAGATAGTCCTGTTGCAGCATATAGCCGATCTGGGCAGATGGACCTTCGATGCGTTTCCCTTTAACCTTGACCTCGCCAGCGGTCGGTGTGAGCAGCCCGGCGATGATCGACAGCAATGTAGTTTTACCACATCCGCTTGGGCCGACAAGACTAACAAACTCTCCCTGTTCGACCTGAAGATTCAAATTCTCGATAACCAATGATGCTTCGCGCTCGCTGACATAGACTTGCGAAATCCCTTCCAGTCTGATCACCGTTTCGGATTCAGGCATACATGCTCACGTCCTTTCCTGAATACCTGGTTACTTCGTTGATGCTGCATGTTTAGCATAGGAGTTATCGACAATCGTTTGAGAATCCACCCGCTGTTTCAGTTCTCCCGCAGCACTCATAACGTCCAGCAAGTTATTCCATTCATCCTCATCAATGACTGGATCGGTTGCATATGTGCCCTGTTCCTTGTAACGGTTCACACTGCTTACCAAAATGGCCGGATCAATATCTTTGAAGTAGGGCTTGATCACTTCAGCGATTTCTTCAGCCGTATGGGAATCTACCCAAGTTTGTGCTTTTTGCAAGCCATTTGTGAACTTCTGAACGATGTCCTTGTTATCATGGATATAACTTTGTTTGGTCATGAAGACCGTGTAAGGCAGATGGCCACTTTCCGTTCCAAATGAGGCTACAACCTTGCCGCGACCCTCTTTCTCAAAGATGGACGCCTGAGGTTCAAACAGCTGTACGTAATCCCCCGTCCCTGAAGCGAATGCAGAAGCAATGTTGGCAAAATCCACATTTTGAATCAATTCCAGATCATTCTGCGGATCGATGCCATGTTTTTTCAGCGTGAATTCGCCTGCCATTTGAGGCATGCCACCCTTTCTTTGTCCAAGGAATGTACTCTGTTTCAGTTGATCCCAATTAAATTCGCCATCGGGATTACGGGCAAACAGAAACGTTCCGTCCGTCTGTGTAAGCTGAGCAAAGTTAATAACCGGATCTTCTGCGCCTTGTTGGTAGACATAAATAGACGTCTCTGCTCCAACCAATGCGATGTCTACTGAGCCAGCAAGTAATGCTGCCATCGTTTTGTCTCCGCCAGCCGTCGTCTGAATGTCCACTTCAAGCCCCTGCTCCTCAAAAAAACCTTGGGCCACAGCCACATACTCCGGTGCGTAAAATACAGAACGTGTGACTTCACCAATCGTAATTTTGTTTACATCCTTATCTTTATTGCAGCTGGTGAGAGCCACAATGATAATGAGCAAAATGACGATGGCCCGGATGAACCATGGCGTGTATTTCATGATATTTCCCTCCTTCACTGGTTTCAGCTGTTCTCTCTACTATGGATATGCTGATGCCTAACAAAAGGTTAAGAACTTGCATGCAAAAGAAGAGCCGGGCAATTCTGCCCCGCTCTTCAAAATTATATGTTGATGTTATAGCTGTCCTACAGCTTGTAAATCTCGGTATATTTTGCTTCCAGATAGTCTGCCAAATAGTCCGGGTTCAACTCTTCACCCGTTACGGCCACAATCAATTCGGAAGGTGTACGACTTTTGCCATAACGATAAATTTTGTCAGTTAACCATTCCTTGATGGGAATCAGGTTACCTTCGGCAATATGGGCATCGAACTCCGGCATTTCTTTGCGCAGTGTATGTAGAATCTGTGCAGCATACATATTGCCGAGCGAGTAAGAAGCAAAGTAACCAAAGTCACCGCCCGACCAGTGAACATCCTGAAGCACACCCATACCATCATTCGGCGGCACCACACCAAGATACTCCTTGTATTTGGCATTCCAGGTCTCTGGCAGGTCCTTGACTTCCAGGCCTTCGTTAAACAGCATTTTCTCAATTTCATAACGAATGATGATGTGCAGATTGTACGTCAGCTCATCGGCTTCAATCCGGATCAGAGAGCTTTCCACCCGGTTAATTGCCCGGTAGAAGTCTTCCAGTTTCACCTCGCTTAATTGAGGGAAGTGCTGTTGCAAATCTTTATAATAGCGCGTCCAGAATGGAAGACTGCGGCCAATCATATTTTCCCAAAGGCGCGACTGGGATTCGTGGATACCCATGGACGTCCCTTCGGCAAGAAGAGTACCGGCCAGATTGTCGTCAATATTTTGTTCATACAGGGCGTGTCCGCCTTCGTGCAGTGAACTGAAGACCGCACTCGTCACATCATCCTGCAAATAGTTCGTCGTGATTCGCACATCACCCGGATTCAGGCCCGTTGCGAACGGGTGAACACTCTCATCGAGTCTTCCAGCTTCGAAATCATAACCCATTTGTCCCAGAATAAACAGACTGAATTTTTCCTGTTGTTCCTTGTCAAACAGCTGGTTCAGGAACTCCGTGTTCGGCTTATTGCCCGACGCATTGATCTTCTCTTGCAGGGGAACCAAACGTGCTTTGAGACGGGCAAATACCGCATCTACCTTTTCAACGGTCAGTTCCGGCTCATACATATCAAGAAGGGTATCATAACGAGTATCTTTCACACCCCAGTAGTCTATGAACTCTTGCTTGAGCTTCACAATATCGGTGAGGTAAGGAGAGAACCCTGCAAAATCGCTATTATGCTTGGCATCTTCCCAAGCCGTTTCCGATTTGGCGGTAAGTACGGTATACGCTTGTACTTTTTCCGGCGGGACGGACTGACTGCGATCATATTCTTTCTGACAATCTTCCACCTGACGGCGGTCGATATCTTCCAGCTGTTCCAGCACCTCTGGACTTGTTAATGTATCCAGGTAAGATTTCATGTCAGCCGAGGTTTGCAGCTTAAATGCTTCGGTAGACAGCATTCCAAGTGTTTCCGAACGTGTTGGTACACCTTTTTTGGGCGCACCTGTGCGCAGATCCCAGTGAAGCAAACCAATGGCTTCATGGTAACTCTTGATTTTGCGAGCCAAATTACGGAAGGATTCCAGCTGTTGCTGTGCTTGTTGTTCCATTGTTAACGTTCACCTCTTCAAAAAAATGTTGGATTCCCTATTGATGATACTTTTTGCAATGCGTATAATCAACTTTTAACAGATGCAAATTGCATTATTCCTCTAAATCGCGGAATAATGCAATTTGCTGACCGTGATATAACTAAATAAAACCAAAGGACGTAGGACAAGCTGCATTGGATGCAAGTGGCTGTGCTCATCGTATTGGATAACAGGAGGCAATGGACATGAACAACATTCAAGAGATTCTGGCTTACAACAAAACATTTGTCGAGACTAAAGAATACGAAAAGTATACGGCTGGCAAGTTTCCAACCAAAAAGATGGCTATTATCACCTGTATGGATACCCGTCTGGTGGAATTGCTGCCCAAGGCCATGAACCTGAAGAATGGCGATGTGAAAATTATCAAAAACGCTGGCGCAATTATCTCTCAGCCTTTCGGGTCTGTTATGCGTAGTGTTCTTGTCGCCATCTATGAGCTTGGTGCTGATGAAGTACTGGTTGTTGGTCATACGGAATGCGGTATGGCTTCCCTACACGCTGAGACCATGATTGGACATATGGTCGAACGGGGTGTGTCTGAGGAAGTCATGAGCACGCTGGAGAACTCGGGTATTCGTTTGCAAAAGTGGCTGCGCGGGTTTGACAGCGTTGAAGAAGGGGTAAAACATACTGTGGAAGTGATCAAGAAACATCCATTGCTTCCGCCCAATGTACCCGTACACGGCATGGTCATCGATTCCTATACAGGTGAACTTGATCTTGTCGCAGAGGGCTATGGGCAATAGACATCTCTCTTAAATGGTTTGGGTGCGGACCTCCGGGTCCGCACTCTTTTTTGTCTAAATTGAGGCAGTTGTTCTGTCAGGTTGTCAAACCATACAGTTTCAGTGTACACTTTTATGAAAGCGGTCAAAGAAAGCAATTTTTATTGTTTTTGCTGGCCCAGCCCTAATATTAAGGAGACATGTGCATGAACATACTTTCCTACGGATTGCTCGGGCTTCTTACCCGCGAGGAGTCATCAGGCTATGATCTAATGCTGAAAATCCAGCCACATTGGCAGGCTAAACACAGTCAGATCTATCCCCTCCTCTCCAAAATGGAAAACGATGAGCTTTTAGCCTCCCGCTGGGTGCAACAGTCTGACAAACCGGACAAAAAAATGTATGCAGTCACGGAAAAAGGTATTGAAAAACTGCTGGATTGGATGATCACTCCCGTAACCGCTCCGGTTACGCGTGACGAATTCAATCTGCGTATTTTATGTGTAGGCATTGCGGAAGATGGAAGCATGAGACGCATTCTGAACGAACGCAAAAACTGGTTTTTGGAACGCATCCGTTATTTCGAGGATTTGAAGTCCCGTATCCCTCAGGATAATTTGCGAGTAGGCAGTCGGGAATTCGGAAGCTACATTCTGGTACAAAAAGGGTTGATGAACGCACAAACGGGCATCGAATGGTGTAACTGGGTTACTCAACTACTCGATGGTCAGGCCGCTATTCAGGACCCTTGTCCAACTCATTCAGAAAATTAAACAAATTTTGAAACGTTCCTGCAAGTTGACCGTATTACTTGAGTAAGGCCCAATTTTGGGTGATTCAAACAAATTAATCGGGGGGTTACGATCTTTACAATGAAGAAAAAATTCGGAATCAAACATCTTATGATGGTTTTCATGGCCTTTACATTATTGTTCGCAACAGTCGGAGTCGCAAATCCGGATTCTGCCGATGCTAGACGTGGTGGCGGTTTCAAATCGGGAACAAAAAGCTTTACTAACACACCTAAGAAGTCCGATTCCAACAGTAATGTGAGCAAATCAAATACGAATAACAACTCCAGCACTGGAGCAGCTACAACCAACCGTGGCGGATTCTTCGGCGGTGGCGGTGGATTTATGAAAGGCATGATGCTGGGCGGTCTGGCTGGTATGATGTTTGGTGGATTGTTCGGCGGTATGGGAGCACTGGGTAACATTCTCGGATTACTCGTAAACGTCGCTGCAATTATGCTGATCGTGATGCTCGCGATGGCCCTGTTCAGAGCCATTACGAATCGCCGTAAACCGGCAGCCGATGGTCGCTATGACCGCAAAAATGATCGTGATGATGATGATCGCAACAGAAACGGACGGTACTAATCTCTATGGTTCTAAGCATGGATGAAATTGTAAACGCGATTTGTATTCACATGGCGGAACGCAAGGGTGTACGCCCAACCGATGTCAATGTGGAACTGAGCTGGGAAGAAGATACGGGATATTCCGCTGAAGTCTGGATTCAAGGCCGCAGTCAATACTTGGTCGAATCCAACATGATTGAAGCCATCCTGCGCTACCTGCACAGTGAATACGACATTCGGGCTTACCGTGAGAATGTAAGACTTGATCTGGATGAAGAAATCACAGCAGCGATTGTGAATCAATAAATTAATAACTAATAAGCCATTTGCGGATGGCATGCATAAAGGACCGTCTCCATCATGTCACTGACATGAATGGGGACGGTCCTTTTGTGTTGCTGGGGAAGAAGATTTAACTTTCGCCTCTACCTTCCCCCGAATCATACTCTGTAATCCTCTTGCTACTTCAATTTCACCAGGCTGTAGTTTTTCTTGCCTTTGCGGATGATGATGAATTTACCGCCGATTGCGTGCTCCGCAGAGACCGTGAATTCCAGCTCCGTAACTTTCTCACCATTCATAGAGATAGCCCCTTTGGTGACATCCTCACGCGCCTGACGTTTGGATGGCTCAAGCCCAAGGTCCACGAGCCAGTCTACAATATTTTTCGCTTCTCCATCGGTCTCGAAGGTCGGCATTTCCTTGAAGCCCTGCTCGATTTCGTCTGCTGTAAGGGAACGAATGTCGCCGCTGAACAGTGCGGCGGTAATGCGTTTCGCCTGCTCCAGCATATCGTCACCGTGAACAAACTTCGTCATTTCTTCAGCGAGAGCCTTTTGTGCTTCACGCTTATGCGGCTCCGTTTCTACCTTTTCAGCCAAGGCTTCAATTTCTTCTTTGCTCAGGAACGTGAAGTACTTCAAGTATTTGATCACGTCACGATCATCCGTATTTGCCCAGAACTGGTAGAATTCGAATGGAGTCGTTTTATTTGGATCAAGCCAGATGGCTCCACCTGCGGTTTTACCGAATTTCGTTCCATCGGATTTGAGCATCAGCGGAATCGTCAGACCGAAGGCTTTCGCTTCGGACCCTTCCTTTTTACGGATGAGGTCTAGGCCACTTGTAATATTGCCCCATTGGTCGGAACCGCCGATTTGCAGCTGTACATTCTCATGTTGGAACAGGTGCAGGTAATCGAGCGATTGGAGAATCTGGTAGGAAAACTCGGTAAACGAAATGCCGTCTTCCAGTCTGCTCGCAACCACGTCCTTGGCCAGCATCGTGTTCAGATTAAAGTTTTTACCGTAGTCACGTAAAAATTCAATTACATTGATTTTATGCGTCCAGTCGTAGTTGTTGACCATGCGTACCTGATTGTCGCCATCGGTTACGAAGAGCTTTTTCATTTGGGCAGTCAGCGCGTCTACGTTCGCTTGTACCTCTTCCATCGTTTGCAGGGAACGTTCCGATTGACGACCACTTGGATCACCAATAGTTCCTGTTGCCCCACCAATCAGAATGACCGGGCGGTGGCCGGCGAGTTGGAAACGTTTTAGCATCATGAACGGAATCAAATGTCCAATGTGCATACTGTCTCCTGTTGGGTCAACTCCACAGTACAGCGATACCGATGTCGTCTCGGTTAGCTCACGAAGACCCTCCGCATCCGTTTGTTGGTTAATGGCGTCGCGCCATTCCAGTTCATCAATAATATTCAAAACAAACAACCCCTTCTCTATGCATTGGTATTAGGCCATGATCTACGTTAATTCACAAGCAGCTAAGCCGGGCGAGGCTTTTTTGGACACAAAAAAATCGCCGCCTTGTCTTCAATAGACATAGGGACGATTATCATAACCGTGGTACCACCCAACTTGCACAGACAACAGCTTACACGCTGTCCATACCGCTTTCGGCAAAATATCGTTTGCCATTCCGCTTGGCATTACCCAAGTACTCCAGAGTGTAATTCGCAGCCCTTGTATGTATCAGGTTCCATCAACCCCTGACTTTCTGTAACAGGGACAAAGCCGCTACTGCGCTCTATCAACGTAATTCATGTATTCAATTTATAGCCAGTATAGCCGAACGTTAATATCATTGCAAGAGCAAGTAAGCAAACTTAAGATAGAACATCAGATCAGTGCCTGCTCCAGACTTATAAAGTCATCATGTCAACTTCCCGTGATCATATTCATATGCCTAAAACCATTATTAAAGACGCTCACCTCCTGGTTTCAGCCTCTCCAGCTCCTGTCGTTTACCCGTCTTATGCCAATGTAAGTATGGATTACCAATCTGTTGGAAAGCCTTCTCAACACTTCGTTCCAGTTCTTGCATCACTTCGCCCGTATAGTTCAAGTATATCTGTTTATTATCCACACCATGCTGTTCCAGCAATTCTACATGCGCCGCCGTAAAAATGATATCCTCCAGCAGCCAGTAGATGACTTCATCCGTCTGGTTCAGCCGTTTCTCCAGCATGACAATACCCCGCTCGTATATTCGAACAACATACACATCATTTTCGATTTCTACATAAGGAACGCCTTCCCATTTAAAGGCCTCAAACAAGCGGTTAACATAGTTTTCCAACTGTTCCCTGTGGAAGGATGTACGCTCAAGCAACTGTAATAACGTTTTTGCAATCTCTGGTTTGCTTTGTATGTCGGACATATACTCACCACCTCGAAAAGTTTCACATCGTTTATTCGCTGTATGCGTTGGCATGATAATGAAAAAGCTGCCAAATGGCAGCCTCTTCCCAGCATTTCTTCAATCAGGTCCCGCAGAACGTCTGATAGGAGGTATTGCACTGAGCAGGCAATTCTGCGTATTCAGCCTGTTCAGGAGAGTGTGCAAACGGGTTTGAAAGCACTGCAAGAAGCTTCTCCATCACACTGAGATCCCCGTGATTCTCCGCTTGTTCCAACGCTTCTTCCACCCGATGATTACGGGGAATGACCGCCGGGTTGCTGTTCCTCATCAATTGTTGTGATGCTTCTTTTCCTTGCTGCTGTCTTCCCAATCTTGCCGTATAGCGCTCATTCCACTGCTCAAACTCTGGAGTTTCCAACAATAGTGAGCCCTTGAGCGGTGTGTCAAAGGTCAGCGCCACGAACGTATTCGTGTAATCGGCACTATGCTTCTCCATCAATTCAAGAAGATCCCTGATTAGCGCTTCATCCTCAGCCTCTTCATTAAACAAGCCCAACTTGCTCCGCATGCCCAAAAGCCAGTGGTGGTGATACAATTCAGAGAATTGAGCAATAGCATCCTGCGCGATTTGTACGGCCTGTTCTTCATCCTCATGCAGCAATGGCAGAAGCGTCTCGGCAAACCGAGCCAGATTCCAGCCACCAATATACGGTTGATTGCCATAGGCATAACGGCCTTGTGTGTCAATGGAGCTAAATACCGTCGCTGGATTATAAGCATCCATAAAAGCACAAGGACCATAATCGATTGTTTCACCACTAATCGCCATATTATCCGTGTTCATTACGCCATGGATGAAACCAACGTGCTGGCACTTGGCAATAAGTGATGCCTGTCGCTTAATCACTTCCTGAAGCAGCAGGAGGTAACGATTGTCGGCTTCGGCGATATCCGAAAAATGCCGTTGCAGTGTGTAGTCAGCCAATGCTTTGAGATCATCGATTGATCCCCATCTGGCAGCGTATTGGAAGGTTGCTACACGCAAATGGCTTGAAGCCACTCGCGTCAGGATTGCACCAGGTCGTTCTGTTTCACGTATAATGTTTTCTCCAGTCGAAACGACTGCCAAACTTCGCGTGGTTGGAATTCCCAGTGAATGCATCGCTTCACTAATAATATACTCCCGCAGCATTGGCCCAACGGCAGCACGTCCATCACCTCCGCGAGAGTAAGGGGTTCTTCCCGAACCTTTGAGCTGGATATCCACTCGCTCGCCTTGCGGCGTAAGCTGCTCTCCCAGCAGCAAAGCCCGTCCATCACCAAGCATGTTAAAATTGCCAAACTGGTGGCCCGCATATGCCTGAGCCAGAGGCTCGGCTCCTTCCGGAATCAGGTTACCTGCGAAGACCTCCGCTCCTTCAGTACTATTGAGCGCCTCAGCATTTAATCCCAAGCTGGTAGCAAGTGATGTATTGAAGATGATCATCTTTGGTGATTGAACAGGTACCGCTCCCTGCTTTGTAAAAAAAACCTGTGGCAAATGCGCATAACTATTGTCAAAATGCCATCCTTTTTTCTGCGTTTCTTGTTGCATGGTGATCACAACTCCTTTTCTGTAACCAGGGTACATCCCTGATTTTATTTTAGCCTTGTGAACCAATGCTCATTTATGTAGTCGCATGGAAATTCAACAGAAAGAACATGTAACATGTTCATGATGAAACTTTAGCATATTTATATCCCTTTTGCATTCATCCTACAGTAACTTTCGTGATTTATACGATGACTGTTGAATGGCCCCACCCGATATTGTTTCCCAATCCCAATCATACTAAAAACCCAAGAGGTTTCTTTGGTGAATGAGTCAGAATCCGTCATTCCACCGCAGTTGAAACCGCCTTGGGTCCATTCTTGTGAGTCACAAGCCTGTAAACAAAACTAAATCAAGTATGTGATTCTTGGGCCTGAACGGGCTGTACCGGCAGACTCTCCTTTTTGAATCCGAGGTTAAAGAAGACATTGAGCAGGATAGCACACAGACTACCTGTGATAATGCCATCACCGACAATAATGCGAATACTTTGAGGCAGCTGGGCAAATAGATCAGGAACAGCAGTTACACCAAGACCAAGGGAAACCGAACAAGCAACGATCAATAGATTGGATTGCTTGCCGAAATCGACATGTTGCAGCATTTTAATCCCGGATGAGACCACCATGCCGAACAGAACCACCGTTGCCCCTCCAAGCACCGCGCTGGGAATAATCGTTGCAAATGCCGCAACTTTGGGGATGAGCCCGAGAAAAATCAGGATGCCTCCGGCCGCAACAACCACATTGGTCGTTTTCACCTTGGAGAGCTGAACCAAACCGACATTCTGGGCAAATGTGTTATACGGAAAGGCATTGAAAATACCGCCAAGGACAAACGCTAAACCTTCCGCACGATACCCTCGCGCCAGATCCTTCTCGTTAATCGGTTGATCACAGATTTTGCTTAGAGCCATAAATACACCTGTCGACTCAATAATAACAACCGTACCTACGATAATCATTGTAATAATAGGGCCCAATTCGAAGGTAGGCCATCCAAAATAAAACGGCTGCGGCAAGTGAAACCAGGAGGCTTCCTGCACGGAAGCGAAATTCACTTTCCCCATTATAGCAGCAACAAGGGTGCCCACAATAATGCCGAGGAGAACTGCGAGGGATCTAACAAAACCGCGAGCATAGCGATTTAGTATGAGAATAAAAAGTAACACACCGAATGAAAGCGCCAAGTTATCCAGACTTCCGAAATTCTCGCTGTTTGCTCCACCCGCCATGTTCTTGATACCAGTTGGAATCAACGCCAGACCGATAATGGTTACCACCGTGCCGATTACGACAGGAGGAAACAGTTTGACAATTTTACTGAAGAAGACAGCACATATGACGATGAATATCCCTGCTGCGATAATGGAACCGTAAATGGCCGGGATCCCGTATTGTGAGCCAATCGCAATCATGGGTGTCACGGCAACAAATGAGCTTCCCAGCACCGCCGGCAATCCAATCCCCAGATACTTTCCTTTGCGTGCCTGAAGCCAGGTTGCAACCCCACAGGTTAACAAGTCAATAGATACCAGATACGCGAGCTGTTCAGCAGTCAGATTTAGCGCCCTTCCCACAAGAAGCGGAACCAAAATGGCCCCGGCATACATCGCCAATACGTGCTGAATTCCCAGTGAAAAAATCCTCATTCTCTTGGTTTCTCTCATCCCAACCTGCCCCCTGTAATTTAGAATCCAGTTACCGCTGCAAATCATGTTATGTTGATTCACATTATATAAACAATTGGGGGAAGTTCCATGATTCATAACATAAGATTGTTGGAGGATATAAAGAGAATCGATGTTTTTGGGCATGTTATACAAAGTGAAAGTAGCTCACGCTCATTTCATGTCATGTTAAATTACACGTAAAGGGTGACACAGTGTTCCAGCAGGATTAAAAAGAGGCAGAAATGGTTCGCTCCATGACAGGGGCCAACATTCCTACCTCAAAACATTTATTCTATCACACGACAATCCGCTAATATTTCCGGTTTGTATCGCATACTGTCTGATTCAGTGATTTTACGAATGACTCTGCACGGTACACCTGCCGCAAAAGAGTTCTCCGGGATATCTTGCGTCACGACGCTGCCTGCCCCAATTACGCATCCGTCTCCAATCGTTACCCCACCGCATACAGTTACGTTAGCAGATAACCATACATCGTTTCCAATAGTGACAGGCTTGGCGTAACAAAGAGATTTGGGTGTACCGTGTTGATCCAGCATCTGCCGGCGCTCCGAAGCGATGAATGGATGAATTGGCGTAACAATGGTCACATTGGGCCCAAAACTCGTATGATTACCAATGGTGACTTTCGCATCATCCTGAACGGTGAGATTGTAGTTGCCAAAGAAATAATCACCGATTTCGGTATGCACTCCATAATGAAAGAAAATCGGTCCTTGCATGAAGCAGCCCTGTCCTTTTCGACCAAGCAGCTCCTTCAATAACAATTCTCGTTCCTCGACTTGATCCTCAAATGTACGGCTATATTGATTGCTTAGGTTATGCGAACGCCGTTTCAGCGCTTTCAATTCCGAATCACTTGGACTAAATAAAATCCCCTTCAATATCCGTTCTTCTTCAGTCATTTTTTCAGCTCCTGTTATTCTTTTTTTTGAAATTCAGTATGATTCCGATCACATAAATATTATTTCGTAACGGCATAAATCTAGAACAGGTCCATCATTTTTTGAATCGTAATAAGAACTCCATTCTCTTGATTAGATTTGGTAATGAAACTTGCCGCTTTTTTAGTATTTTCACAGGCATTACTAACAGCATAGCTATATTTAGCAATTGCCATCAGTTCCACATCATTCTCTCCATCCCCAAATGACATTGTTTCTTCAGCTGTTACGCCCAACATTTCTTGTAGTTTTTTTACCGTCTCGCCTTTATGTGTGTGCAGTGCCGTAATATCAAGCCATCTTGCTTCTGAATCCACGATGTAGATTTGTCCATCCAGCGTTAATTCAACATGCTTTCTCAGTGCACTACTCCTCTCTTCAGGATCATACACCGTAATTTTAATGAGCGGGCTATCGATTTCTGAGAAGGAACCGATTTTAATGACATGTTCATAGGAGCCTTTAATAACCTGGTACATGTCTTCAGGAATGGAAGAATGCACATATGCAGCATCGCTCGCGCATACAATTATGGTCATGTTATCAGCGAATCGCTGAATCTCTTCTATAGCGCTCAGAGCGATATCCCGCTCGATGCTGAATTCCTTCACAACCTTTCTGTCCTTCTTGATTCGGGCAGCACTGTCTCCAAGAATCCAGATTCCCTTTCCGTGCTCCCCGAACAATTTCTCCACACGCTCACATTGTTTTCCGGTTCCTCCAATTAGTGGCTGCCAGAATGTAGTGTCATTTATTCCACCCCATACCCGCCCTCTCAAATAAGTTCAGAAGTAAGAAGAATATATACATACTTTATAATGTTTATTTATAAAGTGTCTATAAAATAATGTAGTGAGAGGCACGCTTTGTCAATCCCAGGGAGCCGATCTGCTACAACATCAGTGTATTTCATGTAACTGGTTCCATGTCAACACCATCTCTCTTATCTATTTTTAGGTAGTTAGATCAACTTATCTGATATTCATGAGTAAACCTTTGTCCTAAAGAGGTGTGAAATGTTGCATTTACAACATATAAAAACTGATTTATTATATAGAAAAGTGCTTATTGGAAAGGATGTCACGCTCTGGCATGAATCGTATTATACTTAGATCACCTAGAATTGTTGACTTTTGGACCGGAATTATCCTTCTGTCCCTGGGCATCTCATTAACCATAACGGCCGGGCTTGGCGTCTCTCCTTTTGATGCCTTGTTGGTGGGGTTATCCGTGCATGTGGGGCTTACTGTAGGAAGTTGGGAGATTTTGCTTGCCCTGATCATGATTTTTCTCAATGCTGTCCTCATTAGACAGAAACCTGAATTCAAGGGATTGCTTACTGCTTTTGCAACAGGTTTGTGTATCGATACCTGGCTCTGGGTTATTGGACACTGGCTTCAGGTAGGACACTTTGTCAACTTCATTTATTTTACTGTCGGCATGCTTGTTTCCGGATGGGGTACAGCTATGTATCTACGTGCTCGCTTTGCTCGTATACCCGTCGATCATCTAATGGTCATCATTCAGCTCTTAACGAAAAAAAGTGTGATGTACTCCAGAACGTTGATCTATATTGTTTTTTTGATTCTCGCCTTTTTGTTTCAAGGGCCCATTGGGATCGGAACCGTATTGACTGTATGTTTCGGTGGAGCCATCCTTCATTTTTTCATGAAAAGATTGAATCGTAATAACGTCATTACAGCCCAGAAATCATAGAAATATTGTATATTCAAATGGATATGTGTGTACACATCTGAGCCACCATTTGGTCCTTCCCCAAAATAATAAAAGTCGCCTATTGGCGACTTCGATTGTGACGCTATTTATGTCTTCCAGCTTTCGGCACCCAGAAACCAACTTTTAGATTGGGTAGTCGACTACGATCACATTTTCCACCCAACCTTCGAGCGAAGCTACGAATGCCTGATGGGCAGGATGGGGACCGTAGGAACGCAAAGCTTCCTGATCTGTAAAAGTAACTCTTAGTCCAAGTGTATAACCTTGAATATTATCGGTCTCCTCAGTCACGTTAATTCCCGCAGTCAATGCTGTGATTCCCGGAATCTCTTCCCTCAGGGACAATAATTGATTCACCAATTTTTGCTGCTTCTCAGGTGTAATTTTATCGTTGAATTTAAATACAACCAAATGTTCGAACATTTCTTCATTCCTCCTGTCTACATTTCTTAAGTGTTTTGCCTATTTCTTCAAAGCTCTGCTCTGAACATGATGCAGCAGCTTCTGCAGCCAGGTGATATCGTTCTGAATGGAGTGGTAGGCATGATCTTTCATTAATAACAATGTTTCTTTCAAATCCACCTCGAACTCTTCAATCTCTGGTCTTTCACGTTCAATATAAGCAATTCTTTTTTCCAGTTTACGAAGAATATCCTCAATCAGATATGCAATCTTGTGTAAGTCCACCTTATCCAGATTGACCAGCGCTGCATAGAGGGATTGCACGTTCGTGAATTTTTGAAAAGCCGCGTAGATCCCCTCTTGTAAGGCATCTCGTCCTTTTTCAGTGATACCATAAGTTGTTTTATCTGGTCGATTATCGGTTTGTATAATTTCGATTTTCTCGATCAGACCCTTCTTCAGCAATACTTCAAAATTATAATAAATCGTGCCTTCCGTTACTTTGGCATCGGTTTGATCCAGATGTTTAAGAATTCTCTTCTTAATATCATAGGGATGGCACTGTTCCTCGCTTAACGTACCAAGTATAAAAATTTGAATCGACATGTGACTGCCCCCATTTCTGCTAATCCAGAGGGCGAGTACAGTGAAGCACAACGAACCAGCCCTCTCTCTCTATTTTAAACCATAACAGACTGTTGTACAGTCTCCTTCATAGCATCGGTTTGGCGGGCACTTTTGAACTGATGAATTACGATGTTGATTGCCAATGCTGCAAGACCAACCAACGCCAAACCCATTCCGTAATCCGAGGTTTTCCCCCCACCAAAGAGTATATTGTAGTCCAGATGAGTCGAATAGAACATCGGTGTGATATGGCTCATGAATTTGAAATATCCTGGCATCATCTCGGGAGGCATGGTTGTGCCATTAGCAATCGTCTGACTGAGCAGAATCGGCAAGTTAATCAGCATGCCTCCCTGACCCAGCAGCATGATAAAGATACTTGTAAATTCAATGCAAACGAACAGCTGAACGCTGTGTAGTAACCATAGTTTCATAAATGTCTCCATCCCATACCCTTGAACCATAAAATATATGCCTATGGCAATCAGTGGAGCGATCAGTGAGATGAGCAGATTAACCAGACGAAGGGAGAAAAAAGCCTTCCATTTTCCCATCTGTTGTTGCAATGATCTTAATCCGCCCACACTTTGCATGGAATAGATCATCGCTCCTACATAGAGTGCCATGGTGATAAACATTGGGGCCATCTGATTGCATTCCTGCTGGCTGCGGATTGGTCATAACCAGATTGGAGGAAACTTTCCCCATCGTGGCCTCCACAATCTGTTTGGATTGGTCCGCAGGAACCTGCATACTGTTTAGCACACTCTCTAAGCTCTGGGATTGAACTTGCGCTTGAAGTCCGGCTGTGATTTCAGTGGAGACAGTTTTCATCATGCTTGTAACGGTTGTTGGATTCGATTCATTAATCAAATTTCTATTTATTATACTTGAATTAAAGTATTCTGGTTTGTTATATTTGTCAACAAGGATAGTTTAGGAAGACAGATATTATGGCCCGCTCCCTATCTGCTATCCGATCAAGCAGGACCTCTTGATCAGATTCACCCAATCTTCGAACCAAGGAGGCGTAAGGAATGAGCAACCCGATTATTTCTTTATCCGAAATGACCGACTTTGAGTCCAAGGAAGACGAATTCAGTCCTCACCATTGGTATCGCCACATGCTGAAGCAAGACCCTGTCGTTTATAATGAAGCGTCCGATTCATGGCATGTATTTGGGTATGATCTTGTGAAAACGGTCCTTAATGACCATGAGCATTTCTCCAGTGAACGCCAAAGAACCATTGTTAATGTAGGGTATATCAGCGAGGATGATAACAACAACGAAGGGGAACATCATATCCCGGATCGATTGGATATTCATAATGTGGACCCACCGGAACATCGTAAACGGAGATCATTACTTGCCAACGCATTTACGCCAAGAAGCTTGCGGTTATGGGAACCACGGATTCAGGCACTTGCCGAACAACTGGTAGCCAAGTTTGCTCATCAACCTGTCGTGGATATCGTCGAGGCATATACGAGCGTATTCCCCGTCATGATCATGTCAGATCTGCTGGGCGTTCCCTCGAAGGATCATCATTTGTTCAAGGAATGGGTTAACCAGCTCTTTCTGCCCTCCACCCATGCCACCTTTGCTGAAATTAACGAAATGAAAAAAACGGCCGGAGAAGAATATTTCAAATACCTGTATCCTGTCGTTGTCGCCAAAAGATTAAATCCGGGAGAAGATATCATATCTGATCTCATCCGGGCAGAGGTAGATGGCGACCACTTTTCAGATGAAGAGATCGTACGGACAACGATGTTTATATTGGGTGCTGGTGTAGAAACGACGAGTATCCTGCTCGCCAATTCGTTCTATGCCATGTTGTATGACCAACCAGGAGTCTATGCTGAGTTAAGAAAAAATCCCGAGCTGATTCCGAACGCGGTGGAAGAGATGCTAAGATATCGTTTCAACATCAGTAAGATGGATCGTATGGTCAAAAAGGACAACAACCTGCTGGGGATTGATCTCAAAAAAGGAGATGCCATTGTTGCATGGATGAGTGCAGCCAATGTGGATGAACGCGTATTTGAAGATCCATTCACATTCAATATTCATCGCTCCAACAATAACAAACAGATTTCTTTTGGGTATGGCACACACTTCTGTCTTGGCGCACCACTTGCCCGGTTAGAGGCCAAAATCGCACTCTCTACCTTCATTCAGACCTTCTCACGCATTGAGAACGTGGAGGGATTTATTCTGGAGGACAACCTTGTTCCAGCTGCCGTCGGACAATCCTTAAATCATTTGCCGCTTAAACTATATAAGTAATGCAATCCTGTAGAATTTTCTTATAGATAACAAGAAAAAGAGCAGATCATCTGCTCTTTTTCTATGGCGTTATTTATTCAGTATTCCGGCCCCGTTCAACAGAAAAGGAACTACCTCCTCGGCCAATTCAGTCGGGGATTGCTGTCTTTCTTCCAAATTCCAGCGATACGTCACCCCATAGATGGACCAGCTTAGCATAGTTGCCAAATAAGCTTTTACACCAGAAGCGCTTGCCACATTGCATTAAGAGCTTGTTGGTCGGACTTCATTGAAACCAATGTGCTCCAATGCCTTGAAGGCAGCGGGTACGTTGGTTTTATATGCGTTTCCACCTATGACGGAGCGAGCAATATCGTCCAAGAAAGTTCCTTCTTTTCATATTATAATGGCATTAACTTACCAGAAGGAAGGTGCAGCAGGTGACTCCAGAAGTGCGAACCGTTGTGTTTGATCCCGATCTGCAGCTTGAAGCCTATCAATTTGAAGGCATTATGCAGAAATTCCCCAATCACTTTCATGACTATTACGTCATTGGTTTTATTGAGCAAGGTAAACGACATCTCGTATGTAATAACGAAGAATATCTACTGAACACAGGAGACATGATTATTTTTAATCCGCATGATCCCCATGCCTGCGAACAGGTGGACGGCAGAACCCTGGATTATCGCTGCATCAACATTCAGCCTGAAATCATGCGCCAATATGTACAGGAAATTACCAGACAAGATTACTTGCCCCGATTTACTTCCCCTGTCCTCTACCAGAGTGAACATGTTGCTTCCTTACATGAGCTTCATCAGATGATTTTGGAAGAGCAATCCGACTTCTACAAAGAAGAGTTGTTACTCTTTCTGCTGGAACAGCTGCTAAGAGAATATGCGGATGCTGAACCGCCCGTTTCCGCCCAGGACGTCACCATCGAGATCAGACGCATATGCGAGTACATAGAGTCTCATTACATGGAGAGTATTACGCTGAACCAATTGGTGGAGTTAACAGGATTAAGCAAATACCATCTGTTGCGTTTATTCACTCGCCAAAAAGGAATATCTCCCTACCGCTACCTGGAAACGATTCGCATAAATCAGGCTAAACGGTTACTGGAACAAGGACAGCTCCCGATTGAGGTCGCATCGCAAACAGGATTTAGCGATCAGAGTCATTTTACGAATTTTTTCAAAAAGCTGATCGGCTTGACACCCAAGCAATACAGACGCATTTTCAACCATGATGTGGAATCAAAACGCTCCACCGATGAGATGTCATGACAGATCCGAACAAAGTCTCCACCGGACATCTGCTGGCCTTGCTTACAATCCTGATCTGGGGAACAACGTTCATCTCCACCAAGGTTCTACTGTTTGACTTTACGCCTGTTGAAATTCTGTTTTTTCGTTTCCTGATTGGCTATGTGGTACTGCTCCTGATCTATCCGCGTTCAATGCGAATGACGTCTTTCAGAGAAGAAGGGCTGTTTATCGGGGCTGGATTATGCGGGGTCACGTTATATTTTCTCATTGAAAATATTGCACTGGTGTACACACTTGCTTCCAATGTAGGCATTATTGTCTCCATTGCCCCTTTCTTCACTGCGGTCCTCGCACATTTCTTCCTGGATGGAGAGAGATTGCACAGGCGGTTTATTGTGGGCTTCGGCATTGCCTTGACCGGCATCATCCTGATTGGACTCAACGGCAGTGTCATCCTGCAACTGAATCCGCTGGGAGACCTGCTCGCTTTCGTGGCACCGGCTGTATGGGCGATATACTCTGTACTCATGCGAAAAATTGGTAAACTTCCGTATCACACCATCGGTGCTACACGCAAAGTATTCTTTTATGGACTATTATTCATGCTGCCAGCCTTGTTCCTATTTGAATTTCACTTCGATCTCGGACGCTTCGCGAACATGGCCAACCTCTCAAACCTTCTTTTTCTCGGGCTGGGTGCCTCGGCCTTATGTTTTGTTACCTGGAACCGGGCAGTGAATCTGCTGGGAGCCGTCAAAACAAGTGTCTACATTTATTTGGTACCTGTCATTACCCTGATCGCTTCCGCTCTGATACTGCACGAACGAATTACCTGGATAACACTGCTTGGAACGCTGCTAACGTTACTCGGATCGTTTGTTTCAGAGAAGAAAGTACGAAGCAAAAAAACACTTAACCTGTTAGACTAGCCCATTGAACTTTTCAACAAAAAGAGGCATTGAATCCACGATGGATTAGTGCCTCTCTTCATTGTGCCAGAGACATGATTTGAATTCAATTCTTAGTCCAACATGGACAAAAGGTGTTCCAATTCCTGCTCCTCCAGATGTCTCCATTGTCCACGTTCCATTCCATCCAGTGTAACATTCATAATGCGGATGCGCTCCAGCTTGAGCACTCTGTAACCCAGGGCTTTGCACATTCTGCGGATTTGCAAATTAAGCCCCTGAGTCAATATGATACGAAATACGTTCTCGCTCTGCTTATACACCTCACACGGCTTTGTCACCACATCCAGAATCTCTACTCCTTGCGACATCGCCCGAACGAATTGTTCTGTCACGGGTTTATCTACTGTCACCACATATTCCTTCTCGTGGTTATGCTCCGAACGCATCATCTTGTTCACAATACCTCCGTCGTTCGTAAGCAAAATCAAACCCTCTGAAGCTTTGTCCAATCTGCCGATGGCAAAAATGCGCGATGGATAATTCACATACTCAATAATGTTTCCCTCCACCTGTTTCGCTGCTGTGCAGACAATACCCATCGGTTTATTAAGCATAAGGTAGACAGGCTCACTATCGTCATGAGGAATTTCCTTGCCATCAATGAGCACGATATCCTCTGACTCAACATCCGCTCCTTTTTCGCATACTTCGCCATTGATTGTAATACGCCCGGCTGCAATTAATCGGTTTGTTTCCCTGCGGGAACAGTATCCCGTTTCACTTATGTATTTGTTAATGCGCATGTTTCACCACTTCTCATCTGTAATATTACCGCTGTTTCATTAGCGAATTCATATCCTCATGTAATTTACTTCGTACAATAGGTCAGTACCTTGTACTGATTTTCATCCCACATCATCTCACTTATATTGAAACGAAGCAATGAATTGTTATACGAGAGTACATCGGAAATCCAAATTGAATTTTGAAATATACCGACTCCAGAGGATCGCAAATCAGCCCAGCGACTACGTTCTTTCTCACTTCTCACTTCTCACTTCTATCACTCTTCATCTTTCCGGTTGGAACCCATGCTTATGAAGACTTTCCTCCAGTAAACTTTGTACTCCAATACAACTATCGTGGAATACATCATTTGTTCTCCTTCACCCCATTCGACACGAAATCGTTTTAGGGTGAACATTGTGTGAGTAAGCTCATACATTCGTCAAAATTTAACATTATTTTACAATAAAAAGCATGTACAATTGCATAATTATGGTATAAGTTATATATCAAAGAAACATTTATTACAAAATATAAAATTTATATCCATCTTAGGAGGATAACTCATGAGAAGAATTTTCGCTTTAAGCTGCGGTTTCTATCTGTTAATCGGTATAACCAGCGTTGTGCTCGGTGCACTTCTACCCGTTTTATTGACACATTATGAGCGTGGTTACAGTGATGGCGGATTTTTGTTATTTTTGCAATTCCTCGGTTTTCTTGTCGGGGTGCTCGTCGCTCCTTCCATGACTGTCCGCATCGGTCGAAAATCCATGTTGACCATTGCACTGATCTGTATTGTGGCGGCTTATGCTGTTCTCGGATTTTTACCATCCTGGAGTGTGGTTCTTCTTCTGACCATTCTCGTTGGCTTTGGCTCAGGCATCATTGAGCCCTCCGTTGGTGCATTCACGATAGAATTTACTGAAAATCAAAAAGCGGTCGCAATGTCCAAGCTTGATGTGTTTTTCGCTCTGGGCGCACTCCTCATTCCGGCAGTTGCTGCCTTATACATCTGGCTTGACCTGTGGCATCTCACGTTTTATACCGTTTCCGCGTTATCCCTTGTTCTCATGCTATTATGGGTGACCATGCCCACCTCAGCCGCTTCTTATCTGAAACAAGCCGGTGAAAATACAGCTTCACATACAGCAGGCAGAGCCAGGTATTCCAGAAAACATCTGGGGTTGCTAACGATATTCGTCATCTTTTTCTTCATCTATATGGGGCTGGAGCTAGGGCTGATGAACTTCCTGCCTTCTATCCTTGTGGAACGATTGCAGCTGCAGGAGTCTGTCGCTTCATTGAGTGTGTCCATTCTATGGATTGCGATGATTATCGGCCGTCTATTCTCTGGAAAAATTGCAGAAGCCGTTAACTATATGCCTTTTCTGATCTGGAGTACGGTGGGTACACTTCTGTTCGCGGTCGCCATGGTGTTCGTGACAGGCCAATGGGCAACGTATGTACTGATCTTCGGAACTGGATTATTCATGTCAGGGCTGTTCTGTATCGCCCTAGTCTATGCCAACCTTTTAATTCCCGGCATGACCGAGAGAACAACCAGCATCCTGATTGCATCGGGCGGTATTGGTGGTGCCATCTTGCAATATGTAACGGGTTGGAGCATGAGCGCATGGCCTGTAGTGAATACGATCTGGATTCTAGCCGGATTTTGTCTGATACTACTCTTCACCCTTATTCTCTCTCAGCTCTGGAACGTCAGGAATAGCACCGTAAGCAGGACTCTCGCACATCCAAGCAAAGAGATCTAAACGCTGCTTCTTGAGAGGGGTGATGCCTGCGTAATCCGGAATTTTTGATCTTCGTCAGGCTAGAACATTACATTTATGGAGGGAATCGTATGCAAACTTTAACCAAAAACCGTTTCAGAACCGGACAAGGGATTAAGTTGATTGACGATGCAGGCGTTGAGTATCTGGATGGTGTATCCGGTACATTCAATCTTTCACTGGGCTACAATCACCCGCATGTCGTGAGCAAAATTCAGGAACAAGTCGGCAATCTGACGCATATGTCTTCCTCCTTCACAGAACCGTATGTGGATGAAGTGCTAGATCATCTGATTGAATATGCTCCAAACGACATTAATGCCGGATGGATGCGGGATATTACGGGCTCAACAGCCAATGAATGTGCCACCAAAATTGCACAAAAATACACGCAATCCACAGACATTATCAGCCTGTATCTGTCCCATCATGGGCAGACCCAATTTGCAACCGGGATTTCGGGAAATGCCTTCCGGCGGAAACGGTTTCCAAATTCGGCTGTTCCCAACTCTGTTCATGTACCTGCACCATACTGCTATCGCTGCCCATTCAAATCTTCAAGCGGAGACTGCGGATATCAATGTGTTGAAGCTATCTCCGATGCCATAGAATATGCGAGCTCCGGCTCAGTCGCCTGCATGATCATTGAACCGATCCTCGGCAATGGCGGCAATATTATCCCTCCTGCGGGATACTTCAAACGCCTGCGTAAACTGTGTGATGAGTACAACATCATTCTTATTGCTGACGAAGTGCAGACCGGGATCGGACGTACCGGGTACATGTTCGCCAGTGAACTGTTCGATATTCAGCCTGATATGATTACCCTCGCCAAAGGTCTTGGCGGAATCGGTGTACCTGTTGCTGCGGTATTGATGCAGTCCCGATTGAATGTGCTTGAAAAGCATGAACATTCCTTCACCTCAGGAAGCAATCTGATCTCCGTTACCGCTGCCAAGTCTACCCTGGAGGTTGTATCCGAACCCGGATTTCTGGATGACGTAAAACGCAAAGGTGAAATTTTGGGCGGATTGCTGCAGGATTTGGCGATGAAGTACCCAAGCATTGGTGAAGCTCGCGGGGTCGGGCTGATGTGGGGCCTGGAAATGGTCGGTGACAATAACGAACCGGATACGGATAAAACCAACGCCATTATCGACCGTGCCTTCACGGATGAACGCCTGATTTTAAGAGGATCACGTTACGGCTTCGGGAACGTCGTTAAGGTCAGACCATCACTTACCACTACCGAAGACGAATTGGTTGAAATTGTAGAGCGACTGGACTCGGTGCTTGCCAGCGTTCATTAGTACGTAATTCATATTATTATAAGGAGGTTTTAACATGTTAGCATTGGTATACAAATCGGCATGGGATGTAGCGCTTGAGGAACGACCTGTTCCTGAAATCACAAGAGACAATCAGGTATTGGTTCGAATTCGGGCGACTGGAGTATGCGGTACCGACCTCGGTATTGTCAGCGGTAAATATCATGCGGTTCCTTCCGTCATTCTTGGTCATGAGTCTGCCGGGGAAGTCATTGCGGTGGGCTCTGCTGTAACGACACTGCAGCCGGGCGACCGGGTTGTCATTGACCCTACCTATTATTGCGGACAATGTGATATGTGCAGAACAGGCAGACAAAACCATTGCACACATAAGTCGGTTACGGAGACAGGTGTGAGTGCTGACGGTACATTTACAGATTATTATGTAACTGAGGATCGCTTTTTGTACAAATTGAAGGACCATGTGAGCTTTGAGGAAGCGACCCTGACTGAACCGCTGAGCTGCATGCTTACGGGCATTAATCAGATCCATCTGCTGCCGAATTTCAGAACGATTATTCTCGGTGCGGGGCCGATTGGCATTCTATACAGCTACGCTCTCGCTTCCAAAGGCGTAACTGGCTGTCTCGTCGACATCTCCGAAGAACGCCTGGCTATTGCAGGGTCGATTGCACCGGAACGCTGGGAGGTTCATTCATCCTTTGAAAATGCAATAGAATCGCTGGCACCTACAACCAATCAGGTTGATATGATTGTGGATACGACAGGCGTCGTAGGCACACAGGTGCTTTCGCAGCTCGCCAGCGGCGGTTATCTCATGCTGGTCGGTCTGAGAGATGGAAACACGTCCTTCAATCCCAAGGAAGTTGTAGACCGCAGCCTGAAAATCATTGGCTCCATCGACTCCCTAGGCACATTCGCAACAGCACATTACATGATTGAGCAGCAGATCATTCCGGCGAAAAAAATCATCACCCATTCCTTCCCGTTGGAGGATTACGAAGAGGCGTTCCGCACACTCGGCTGCGATATTCAGGGACGCACACTTCAAGCCTCTTCCCATGCCATCAAAGTGGTGCTGCAGTCGAGCGATTCCAGTTACTAAAGTGGAATGTTCGCCATGATTGAGATAAATTAGAGATAATTGCTTAGAATCCTGGAGGAGGAATACAACATGGTAGCAAATAAGGAGTTTGGCGGATTGGCAGAGGCGAATGATGGCATCATTCAAGCGGTCATTTTTGACATGGATGGCGTACTGATTGACAGCGAACCGATTTATTTCGAGATTGAGCGCAACTCCTTTGCCCATTTTGGCGCAATGATGACAGAGGCAGAACATCACACCTATGTTGGAGTTACACTGGAATCAATGTGGCGGCAAGTATTGGACAAGCACCAGTTGACGGCTACCGTAGAAGAAGCCCTCGCCTACCATCAACATAATGTGATGCAGACGATGCTGGCCCATCCGAAGCTGACGGCCATGCCTTTCGTGGAACGCTGGTTAAGCT
The DNA here is from genome assembly GCF_030487755.1 of Paenibacillus sp. 11B. Classification (NCBI taxonomy): domain Bacteria; kingdom Bacillati; phylum Bacillota; class Bacilli; order Caryophanales; family Paenibacillaceae; genus Paenibacillus; species Paenibacillus sp. 11B. Next base: position 531,362 of record NZ_JAUKNS010000001.1, read on the forward strand.
GGCTGCATGAGCAGCACATTCCGATAGCCGTTGCTTCTTCATCTCCACGTGCACTGATTGATCTGATCATGGACAAGACCGGACTTGGAAAATACTTTGAGGTACGAATGACAGGTGAAGAAGTCGCTCACGGAAAGCCAGCACCAGATATTTTTCTGACCACAGCTGAAATGATTGGGGTATCCCCATCGAATTGTCTTGTGATCGAGGACTCGCGTAATGGCGTCCAGGCTGCCAAGAGTGCAGGCATGCACTGTATCGGATATCACAATCCGGGATCAGGCAATCAGGACTTGTCCAAAGCCGATCTTCAGATCTCCAGTTATGATGAGTTATGGACCCTTAAGGATACGCTGCCGTTTGAAGGCAGATCACCAATTTTGACGAAGAACTGAGACAAAATAAATAACCCAAACGGCTTCAATTCATTGAATTGGAGCTGTTTGGGCTTTGCTTGCTGCAAGTTTAACGAAGAACGGTTACTCAGATGATCATTTTAAACCGAAATATCCAGACTGCCACCCAGATTGGGATGAGGAGCCGGAACCGACTTTAACATTTCTGTTAGTTGCTGACCTTGCTGCTCTGCCATGTCTTTCGACATGGACATAACTTGCAAACTCGCCGACTGCGCCACTGAGACTTGACTCATGGCCATTGATAATGCTGCAATATCCATATTCTGCACTCCTTTCGTTTTCCAGTCATTTGGGCGTACTTATTATATATCGGACAACTAGGTGCAAATGTTGAAAGAAGGATACAAACGCTCAGGCCTTTTAAGGTGATTTTCCACCCCAAAATCGTGAGCGCTGAATTACATAAGAGAGAATGATTCAATAATCATTCAGGACTATTGAATCATTCATTTACTTTTAGGTGGTCTACATACGCCCCATCGTAATCCATCCAAGTTCGTTTATTTTAACTTCCGGGTTCGTGACCACTTGTTTCATCATGGAAATAAAATCTTGTTGAATCTGTTGCATAGTGGATAAGCCATACACATTAGCATTGTACATCAATATGATCTTCATGTTCTCATGAGGTTTTATGATCAACGTAAAATCAAAACTATTGTGCTCTTTACCCTGGACATTCATAATTTCAAGCGGTCTTTCGCCTTTTTCACCCAAATTCTCCATCCGATCTTTCTCAGGAAAATTCTGATAGACAAGCACATGGTTAATCAGAGGTTGCTTTTGCTCGGTTAGATTTTGAATATCATATAACGAATACGTATCATACGCATGTGAATCAACAGCTTGTGCTTGGTTTCTTTTCATTAGGGATATAAACGATTCTTCACCCTTAGAGTGGATACGAACAGGGATTGCATTAATAAATAATCCAATCATGCTTTCGACGCCAGGAATGACAGGCGGTCTGCCCGATACAACACTGCCAAATACAATATCGTTGCTTTCATTATATTGCTGCAGCAATACACCCCAGGCGGTCTGCACTAACGTACTCATGGTAACCTGATGCTGCTCCGCAGCCTGTTTCATTTGCTGGATTAAACCATCATCTAAATAACAGTTTAGTGTTCTGGAATCTTGTCTCGCATGCTTCGCTTTGATTCTTTCTCCGGGCAATTTCGTTTGCCCTTCATAACCTTCCAAGTAATGACTCCAATAGGTTATTGCTCCTTCATTATCTTGCTGTTCCAACCACTCAATAAAGTGACTATACGGCGTTAATAGAGTCATTTCAGGTTTTCTGTTCTCCCGTATCGCAAAGTAATTCTCAAAAATCTCTTTACTTACAAGAGACATGCACCAGCCATCCATCAAAATATGGTGGAAGCTCCATATGACGCGGTATTCCTCATGCTTGGTTCGTAAAACAGACATACGAATTAGAGAATCTTGTTGTAAATCAAAGCCTCTTGCCTGATCCTGCTCTATATAATCTTCAACATATGCTTTACGTTGCACCTCATTTATATCGATTACATCTTCATAGTTAAATTCAAATCTCTTCTCTTGATAAACAATTTGTAAAGGAATATCCGTGAAATGACTATAAAAATTAGTTCTCAATATTGCATGCCTTTGCATTAATTGATCCAGGCTCTGTGCAAAAGAGGCAACATCGAAATCCCCACGCATATCAAACATGATTTGCACAAAGTAGGCTCCCGATATTGGATTTCGTTCACTTTCGTACAGCATTTCTTTCTGTAATGGTGTTAGTGGATATACATTTTCGATTTGACCGATATGCCGAGTTTGTTCCACGATTTGATCCAGTTGATCCATGGTTAATGACTTGCAGGAAATATCACTTGGTGTAAGTTCGACTTGTTCCTTCATTACACAATGTTCAATTACTTTATTAAGAGTATCCTTATAGAAACAAGCCAGTTGCTCCATCGTTTCCCGTCGATATTGTCTTCGACTATAGTTAATGGTCAGTGATAACCTTCCCTCAATAACAATACCATTGATATTAAGTACAAACGGTCTCTTGTTGTTCTCACTTACGGATGGTCCGCTAGAATAAGATGAGAATTTAATTCCATCCTTGTCCGAATCTTGATTCACCTGTCCCATATAATTGAAACTGATCTCGGGATTTTTCTCCCAAATGAATCCTTCATCTCCGTGTGACAAATACCTTAAAATCCCGTAACCAATGCCCTTATTTGGGATCTGACGCAGTCCTTCCTTGACGGTCTTAATCCTCCTTGATACATCAATCCCAGCTTCCATCTTAAGAATGACTGGGTACATACTCGTAAACCATCCCACTGTGCGTGTGATATCCAAGTCCGGAATGATAGCTTCTCTACCGTGCCCTTCCAGATTTACTGCGATTTCTTCCATGCCTGTCCAATCATGAATAGCCATTCCCAATGCCGTTAGCAATATATCATTAATTTCCGTATTATACGTACGATGTGTCTGCTTTAATAATTGCTCGGTTTCCGCAGCTGTCCACTGAATGGTTATCGTTTCACTTTCTTTTCCGATTGTCTCATCACAATCAAAATCTTTAGGCAGCGGACTTATTTCCCCTTTCTCCACACGACGCCAATAGTTATTCTCTTGCTCCATCGAGGCGCTGTCTGCAAACATAGACAATTGTTCTGCCCATTGTTTAAACGAAGTCGTTTTCCGTGGAATCTGGATTTCTTGACCTCTTAAGAATTGGTCATGTCCTGCCTGAATATCTTCATATAAAATACGCCATGAAACCCCGTCTACCAACAAATGATGAATGGCAATAAGTAAATGATCTCCTTCAGCACATTGGAACAAGCCCAGTTTGATTAACGGCCCCTGACACAGATCTATACTGCTCTGAATTTCTTTCGCTTTATTTTCGATGATTGGTGCAGGATTTACTTCTCTCTTAAGGTCAACGATTTCAAGACTGAATAATTCTCCTTCCTCTCCCCCTCGATTCCACGCTTCATATCCGCCTTCAGCCACCTGACGATATACGATGCGAAGAGCATCATGTTGCTTCAGAATCTTATTCATCACGTTGTGAATGAACTGTACATCAAAGCCTTTTTCTCGATAGAACATCATTTCCTGGTTGTAATGATGTGCGTCCACCATATTCTGATCAAAGAACCAGCGCTGAATTGGCGTCAGTATGACTTGTCCCGTAACTTCCCCTTGGTCAGAAGCCGTGCTTACTGATGTAACGTGTACACTTAACTCCGCAACGGTCGGATAGGTGAAGAAATGCTTCATATCCACTTTATATCCAGCTTGAAGCAGACGAGAGGAAACTTGAATACATTTAATGGAGTCGCCCCCGAGTTCAAAGAAATTATCGGATATGCTGATCTTTTGAATGCCAAGCACAGCTTCCCATGCAGAGACTATCGTTTGTTCTATAGCGTTTTGCGGCGCCATATATTCTGTTCCTATTTGCATGCTTTTCTCTGGAGATGGCAAGGCTTTTCGGTCAATTTTCCCATTAGATGTTAACGGTACATGTTCTAATTGAACAAAATAGGACGGAATCATATAATCAGGGATTTCCTGGGATAATGCCATTCTGATTTTCTTTGCTGTTAACGAGCTATCACCTTTCCAATACGCACACAATTGCTTTGATCCATCATCATTTTCACGAGCAATAACGACCGCTTCTTGAATGGAGTCTATTCTCAATAGCACTGTTTCGATTTCACCAAGCTCAATTCTGTAACCGCGAATTTTCACTTGATGATCGATCCGTCCCAGATATTCAATATTTCCATCCGGCAGCCATCGCGCGGCATCTCCTGTTCTGTACATTTTCCCTTCTGTAACAAAAGGATTATCTACGAATTTCTCTGCTGTTAAATCAGGTCGGTTCAGATAACCTCTGGCAAGCCCCTCACCTGCTACATATAACTCTCCCCGAACGCCAATCGGTTGAATCCGTTGTTGTTTATCCAAAATATACGTTTGCAACGTAGGGATTGGTTTTCCAATATTACTCTTTCCTTCAAATATTTCAATTTCGGTTATTTCTTTATAGGTTACATGAACCGTCGTTTCGGTTATCCCATACATATTAATCAACTGGATGAATGGATATTTAGTCCTCCAGTCCTTTAATAACGCTGGATTGAGGGCCTCTCCTCCAAAAATCACTGTTCTCAACTTTAATTCTTCTCCATGATCTTTCCGTTCCTCTTGAAGAAGATGATAGAAGTATGTTGGCGTTTGATTCAATATCGTCACTTGTTCATCTTTTAACAATTGTAAAAATTGTTCCGGACTTTTGGCCGTCATTTGTGGTACGATGACTAATTTACCGCCATAGAGCACCGCTCCATACATTTCCCATACCGAGAAATCAAAACAAAAGGAATGAAATAACGTCCATGTGTCTGATGCATTAAAGTCAAACAAATTTTTACTATTGAACAATAAACGAACAACATTTTTATGTTCAATACACGTACCTTTCGGTTTACCTGTCGTTCCCGAAGTATAAATAACGTATGCCAAGCCCGTTGCTGTACCAATCGTTCCCAAGTTTGAATGATCTTCATGATAAAACTCAGGTCGATCCAGGCAGACAACCTCTCCTGCAAAAGATATGCGTTCTTGTAAATGACTCTGCAGCAATAATACATCTACTCCGGAATCCTCAAGCATATAGCGAATACGATCCTCTGGATATTCGGGGTCAATAGGCACATATGCTCCACCAGCCTTCAAAATCGCGAGAATTCCAATGACCATGTCGAGTGATCGTTCAGCGATGATTCCAATGAGCTGATCCGTCTGAATTCCTTTGACTTTCAGCGTTCTTGCCAATTGATTCGCTTTTTCGTTCAGTTCTTTATAGGTCAACTGTTGATCCTCAAATACAACCGCCACTTGTTCAGGTCTTCGTAACGCCTGATCTTCAAACAGCCCATGAATCGTCTTGTCCAATGGATAGTCAGCCAAGGAATCATTAAAAATTTCTAATATTTGTGATTTCTCCTGGGTTGTAATGACTTCCAGTTCATCGATACGGATATGTGGATTGTTGATCACTTGCTCCATTATTTGAATCAAATGACCTCGAATGCGTTCTACACCTGCCCGATCATAGACGTTAGCATTGTAATAGAACATCCATTTCATTTCTTCTCCTGGTTTGATAATCAGGTTAAAATCATAATTCGTTTGTTCATCCGCTTCTACATTGGTAATCTGAAGAGCCGTCTTCTTCTGATCCCCAAACTGCTCCGTAATGCCTTGTACGGGATAATTTTCAAACACCAAGATATGATCTATCAAATTTTGTTTCTGCTGAGTTACCGTTTGAATCTCATATAATGGATACGTTTCGTAATGATGCGAAGCGACAGCTTGTTCCTGATTACGCTTCATCATCTCTATGAAGGTCTCGTTTCCTTGGGCCTGAATACGTACGGGAATTGTATTGATGAATAAGCCAATGATGCTCTCAACACCGACGATTGCGGCAGGTCTGCCGGATACCACACTTCCGAATACAACATCTTCACTGTCATTATATTTCTGAAGTAACATTCCCCATGCTGTTTGCATTAACGTATTCAGCGTAACCTGGTTCTGACTGGCCACTTGTGCCAATTGCCCGGTTAATTCTGTACCTAGTGTAAAAATAATATTCTCTGAACGATATTCATCACGATTCGTTATTGTATTGTCTTTCGGCAACGTAGTTTGCTCATCATAGTCTTGTAAATAGTCACTCCAGTATTTCAAAGATTGCTCATGATCTTGTTTTTCCAGCCATTCTATATATTGTTTGTATGGGATCGGTACCCTGTCCTCAAGTTTTCGTTGTTCTTGTATAGCAAAATATCCGTCAAACAACTCCTGTATTACAAGAGATAGACACCATCCATCCATCAAAATATGATGATAATTCCAAATAAAACGATATGTTTCATCATGGGTATGCAAGATCGAGATACGCATTAATACATCTTGAGACAAGTCGAAACCTTTTATTTTATCTTCTCTTGTATAGGATGCCACGTATGCTTCACGATCGTCTTCATTCATTTCACGCAAATCTTCGTATATAAGTCCATTCTTTTTATGACGGTATACGACTTGCAGTGGTTCATTCTTCCATTTGCTGTGGAAGTTCGTTCTGAATATGGAATTCCGCTGCATCATATGATCCACACTCTTCGAGAATGCTTCTACGTCTAATGCCCCATGAAGATCAAGTGTCGTTTGAAGAAAATAAGCCTCAGAATTTGAATGGAGAAGATGATGAAAAAACATGCCATTTTGCATGGGCGACAAAGCATATATATCTTCGATTTCTCCGATGTGTTCAGATTGATGGATAAATCCTTCCAATTCTTCAATCGTGATTCCTTTTAACGAAACATCACTTGGTGTGAGCTCAGGTTCCCCTTTTGTCACGCAATGCATTATTATTTCTTGCAGAGAATCTCTGAAATATTTCGTCAATTGCTCCATCGTTTCTTTTCGAAATTGTGTGCGGCTATACCGAAGTGACACCGACAATTTCCCTTCCACAATTAAGGCGTTAATATCAATAAGATGATTTCTTCTGTGGTTCTCGCTTGCTGTCGCTCCGCCCGAGTAAGGTGATATCTGCATCGCACTATTCCGAAGATCCTGATCAAATTGTCCCAAATAGTTAAAACTGATCTCAGGATTCAAGGTGAATGGAGCCTCTTTCTGATTTCCACTTAGATACCTTAGAGCACCATAACCAATGCCTTTTTTGGGGATCTTTCGAAGACTTTCTTTGGTTGTCTTGATGAGACGAGACATTTTTGAACTGGCTTCCATATTCAGTACAACAGGATATTGACTCGTAAACCATCCGATCGTACGTGTAATATCTAGATCTGGTATAATCTGCTCTCTTCCATGCCCTTCCAGATTGATCAGAACTTTATCCACGCCTGTCCATTGATGAATAGACATGCCTAATGCATTAAGCAGCAAATCGTTAATTTCCGTTTTATAGGCACGATTCGCCTGTTTCAATAACTGCTCCGTTTCTGCTGCTGTCCATTCCACAGTTATTTCTTCACTGTCTTTTTCCAGTGCATAATCCTGTCTGTCATCTTTAGGCAACGGCTTATATACTGCCTGTTCTATTTCATTCCAATATTCAAGCTCTTGTTTTATCGCTTCACTGTCCGCATACAAATGGATTTTTTCTGCCCATAATTGGAATGAACCTGTTTTTTGCGGAAGCTGAATTGGTTCTTCTTGACTTAATTGTTCATATGCTCTAGAGAGGTCTTCGATCAAAATTCGCCATGAAACTCCGTCGATGACCAAATGATGAATAACGATTAATAGATGATCTCCATCTGCACATTGGAACAAGCCTAACCTCATCAAGGGATCACTATCCAATTTGAACCCGCTCTGAATTTCATTGGCTTTATTCTCTATCTGTTGAGATGGTTCTGCTAATGTCTTAAAGTCCATTACTTCAAGCGTGTATAAAGGTTCTTTTTCCTCCCCTTCATTCCATCCTTCATATCCCTGTTCCGTTTGGCGGTACACCATACGAAGGGCATCATGATGCTTACTAAGCTTATTTAATGCACGACGAAGTGTTGCATCGTGAAAACCTTCCTTCCGATATAACATAACCGATTGATTATAGTGATGGGCATCTACTTTATATTGCTCAAAAAACCAATGCTGAATTGGAGTCAGCATCACTTTACCAGTAATGCTTCCCTGCTCGGACATCGCACTAATCGGTTGGACATAGGGAATTAAACTTGCTATGGTTGGATATTTAAACAAATGATCCATCTGAACCTGATAGCCCGCTTGATATAATCTCGAAGAAACTTGAATGGATTTAATCGAATCCCCTCCGAGCTCAAAGAAATTATCCATAACCCCAACCTTCTCAACACCAAGTACGTCTTCCCAGATGGATGCGAGTTGTTGTTCAGCAATCGTTCGTGGTGCTTCGTAATCCGTTCCCTTCAACATATTTTCTTTTGGAACTAGCAGCGCTTGACGGTCGATTTTCCCATTTGAGGTGAGTGGCATCTGATCCAGTTGTATAAAATAGGACGGGATCATATAGTTTGGCAGCTGCTGGGACAGCTCTTCCCGAAGTTTTCCTAGCGTTATTGCTTCCTTCCCGACCAGGTATGCACATAATTGCTTTGTTCCTGTTTCATCTTCTTTGGCCATGACGATGGCCTCTTGTATGTGGGTTATGTTTAAAAGGGCAGTCTCCACTTCGCCAAGTTCAATCCGGTATCCACGAATTTTCTCTTGATGGTCCACCCTTCCTATATATTCAATGTTCCCATCGGGCAACCATCTTGCGAAGTCACCCGTTCTGTACATTTTCGCTCCCATAACAAATGGATCATCTACGAATTTCTCCGCCGTCAGATCTGGACGGTTCAAGTAACCTCTGGAGAGCCCTGCTCCCGCTACACATAATTCTCCCTGTACTCCAATAGGCTGTAATGCATTTTGTTCCCCTAAAATATAGACTTTATTATTGGCAATAGGCTTGCCAATAGAAATATCTTGATCAACGGAGGTGATAGAAAGAACCGTTGATACGACACTATTTTCGGTTGGACCATATTCATTGCAAACTTCAATGTGCGGTTTGATGTGCTGCAATCTGTGTATCAAGGCAGGAACAATCTTCTCTCCCGCAGCAACCACATTTTTCATGGAAGCCCAGTCTTCTGCGTTTACTTGATCCAATAGAGTCATCAAAAAACTGGGTGGGCTTTGGATGTGCGTGATTTCCTGACTTTTAATTAATGCATTGATTGCTACAGCATCTTTACATTGTTGCTGATCTAACAAATACACCGTGGATCCAGATATAATCGGACCAAAGAAATGGGTAATAAATGAATCAAAAACGAATGGATTCAGCATTAATACCCGATCTTTTGTAGTGAATTTATAGAATTCCGATTTCCACTGAAGAGAATTTGCAATGCTGTTATGTTCAATCATAACGCCCTTCGGTTTTCCTGTTGTGCCTGATGTATAGATCACATATGCCAAGTTAGTTGAACTCGTTTCAGTCTCCACGTTCAAAGCATTGGTGTGGTAGCTCTGTTTATCATCAAGAATGATGCATGTCCCCGCAAAATGTGCCGGCTTCTGTATATGACTTTGCAGTAGCAAGAGGTTCACTTTGGAATCATCTAGTACAAAATGAACACGCTCCTCCGGATATTCCGGGTCAATAGGAACATAGGCTCCTCCGGCTTTTAAAATCCCGAGTAAACCTACGATCATCTCAAGTGAGCGTTCTGCCATAATCCCAACCAACTGACCCGCCTGCACACCCTTGGATTGAAGTGTCCGGGCCAATTGGTTTGCTCGTTGATTTAGCTCGCTGTACGTGAGCTGTTTGTTCTCAAATACCACAGCTGCATGCTCCGGTGTTCGTTCTACCTGCTCTTCAACTAATTGGTGTATCATCTTGTTCTTTGGATACTCCGCGGCCGAATCGTTAAAATCAACTAACAATTGGTTTCTATGAAACTCTGAAAGCATCTCCACTTCACTTAATTCCAAATCAGGCTGGCTCAACATGACAGAAAACAATTGGTCCAGATGTTCTATAACTTGGACTATATAATCTCGATCATAACGCTCTTCATCATAAGCGAGTTTCAATTGAACACCATCGTTCTCCAGATCAAAATGAAACATTGTCGCTGCTTTTACGTTATTCTCATCCAAGTTTGGATGAATTTCTTTCAAAGAAACCATCGAATGGATCATAGGTAACTGGTTCGAATCATATTGAACGTTTAAATGTTCGACCATCTTTCTGAAGGGTAATCGTTGATGCTGGATGGCTTCACTTAAACTTACCTTCACTTGATTAAATACGTATTTAAATGACATCGTACGATCGATATTATTTTTTAATATTAAATATTTATTGGACAGTGAAAGTTCATTATTCTTTTCTTCCAGCGTTGGCATGCCAACAATCATTTTGGATTCATTGGTGTATTTATATAACAGACACGTAACTCCAGTTAGTAATATCGTATAAATCGCCATTGGAGCGTTTTTCGAGATGGACTTGATTTGATGTGACACGTGGGTTGACAAAGGCTTATATATATACTTCTGATGCTGTGTATCGTCTATGTGCGTTGAAGTCGTTTTACAATAAGGCAAATGAACCAGATAATCATCATCTTCAAAGCGATTTGCCCAATACATTTCTTGTTTCTTAAAAATAGACATACGGCACCCCGATCACATTTATAATTTGTAGGTATATATTAGAAAAAATCCACTTCAATCAAATCTGCTAACGTATCCCGATTCATTAATTCTTCAACCAATTTTATTTTGCTGATTTCAATATGAGGATTTTGGCAAATGGCTGTTAATATTAATAATAAATTTTTGGACATCGCTTCAATCGTTGTTTTCTCAAATAATGTTGTGCTGTATTCAAAAGCGGCTTCCAGTCCATTTTCCAAAATGGTGGCATATAAGGTTAAATCGAATTTGGATACTTTATTATTTTGAGCATAAGGTTTACAGGTTGCGCCCTCCATTTGAATCTCTGATGCCTCGGTATTTTGCAATACAAACATGGTGTCAAACAACGGATTTCGGCGGACATCTTTGGTTATATGAACTCTCTCGATCAATTCCTCAAACGGGTAATCCTGATTCTCATAAGCGCTTAACATATGTTCTTTCACTTCAAGCAGGTACTCTGTAAATGTTTTTTCTCCCTCAGGATAGTTTCTAATCGCAAGTGTGTTCACAAACATCCCCATAACCGGCTCCAATTCCGCATGGGTCCTTCCTGCGATCGGCGTCCCAACGATGATATCTTCTTGGCCGCTGTATTTGGATAATAAAATGGTATAGGCTGCAAGTATAATCATGTAAAGCGTCGTTCCTGTCAGAACTTCCATCTTTCTAAAATCTGTAAAGAGTTCTTCTTCCATTGCAATTTCGAATAAATCTCCCTCATTGCTCAGGATTTCAGGTCTCTCATAATCTGTAGGCAGATCCAGAAGGGGGATCTCTCCACTAAAGACATCAAGCCAGTACTTCTCCTGCTTTTTCATCTCGTCACTTTGAAGTTGAGTTTGCTGCCATTCCGCGTAATCCTTGTACTGGATTCGAAGGGGGGAAAACTCATCTCCCTTGTACAATTGGCTAAGCTCGGTCATTAGAATGTTGATGGATAACCCGTCTGCAATAATATGGTGCAGATCTACAAGCAATACATGACGCTCCTGCTGGAGTTCAATAAGACCCACTCTCATCAGAGGGGCTTGACCCAGATCGAATGGGCGAACAAACTGTAGAATTTGGTCTTCGATATCTTCGTCCGAGGATACGAACCATTCCATTCCAAAATTCACTTCAGGATATATCATTTGTTTAGGCTCTCCGTGTATCATTTTAAATGCCGTCCGAAGAGATTCATGACGACGAATCAAGTGTTGAAAGGCTTCTGTTAACCTCATACGATCAAGCGATCCTTCTATCATAAAGATGCCTGACATATTGTAAGTGAGTTCCTTACCGCCTTTGATGCTCATAATGTACATTCTCATTTGCGCCGAAGAAAGGGGATAATATTCTTTCTCCTCCGCTTTGGGAATGGTAATCAATACACTTCGCTCCATATTTCCAATGAACGGAGCCATCTGTTCAATCGTTTGCCATTCAAAGACGTTTCTTACCGACATACTGACATTAAGTTTATGATTGATTGCGGACACCAGTTTTGTCGCTCGTAAAGAGTTACCTCCTACATCAAAGAAATTATCTTTTATACTGATTTTTTTCACGGCAAGCACGTCTTGCCAAATAGGCAACAACTGTTTCTCCATCGATGTTCGGGGTTCTACATATTCGCTTCCCGTTTGTATATTTTCTTCCGGAAGCGGAAGCAACCTGCGATTCATTTTCCCGTTTGATGTCAGTGGCATCTGATCTAACTGTATAAAGTAGGCTGGGACCATGTAACTCGGTAAAATAGCAGAAAGACTTTCTTTCAAATCTCTAACCGTAAGCGTATTAACCGCTGTGAAGTAAGCACACAAAGATGGGTCCCCATGATTGTCTTCTTGTGCAATGACGATGACCTCTTCCACACTCTCTATAGTTAACAGTGCTGCTTCGACTTCCCCTACTTCGATCCGATATCCGCGAATTTTGATTTGGTGATCCATTCGTCCTAAATACTCGATATTGCCATCCGGAAGCCACTTTACCAGATCGCCCGTCTTGTACATTTTTTCTCCATAGACAAACGGATCTCTCACAAATTTTTCTGCGGTCAGCTCAGGTAAATTCAAGTAGCCTCTGCCTACCCCATCGCCGGCAATACATAATTCTCCTACGATGCCAACAGGCTGTACTTTTTCCTGTTGGTCTAACACATACAGCCGATTATTTCCTAATGTTCGACCAATCGGTACGTAAGCCCGGTTATTTCCGATAACAAGCTGCTCTGGAGTTACACGGTAAGTAGCAGCATCCACACAGCATTCTGTTGGACCGTATACATTGATAATAGTTGGTGGCGTAATGTGGTAGAACGAAAATAAGGATGTTAAATCAACCACACTTTGCTGAGAGAGTGCCTCTCCACCAATCAGCATGTATTTTAATGATATCCCGTGAACATGTTTGGCTTTTAATAGTAACTTCAAATGTGCGGGCGTACCGTCTGTTACATCAATTTGGTGTTGTTGATAGTAATTCATCAAATTTTGTCCATCCAGTATCGTTTCCTTGTTCACTATAAATAAGGAATGCCCGGATAGTAGTGCGCCAAAAATTTGCTTGACCGATGCATCGAAATAGTAAGGCGCAAGTAAAGCCATATGCAAATGTTGATGCTGATTCTCAATAACCTGGCTATACAATGCTTTGACTAAGTGATGCACCTGACGGTGCTCGATCATCACGCCTTTTGGCTTTCCAGTTGTACCCGAAGTATAGATCACATAAGCTAACTGCTTGGAATCTCCTGCTGACTCCAGATTCGACAGATTCGCTGCGTAGGTTGATTCATCATTCAAATTAATCGTTGTGCCATGGAAAGATACAACATGCTGAAGATGCCTTTGGGTGACTACCACCGTTGCTCCTGAATCATGCAGGATATACCGGATACGCTCTTCCGGAGAATCCGGATCAATGGGTACATATGCCCCTCCCGCTTTTAAAATTCCAAAGATGCCAACGATCATATCAATGGAACGATCGGTCACGATACCTACTGCTTGCTCCGCTTGTACCCCTTCAGCTCTTAATTTACGCGCCAGCTGATTCGCCCGTTCATTCAGTTGACGATACGTCCATCGCTGATCCCCATACCCAACAGCTAATTGATCTGGTATTCGTTCCGCCTGCGCTTCAAATAATTCATGGATGGTCTTATCGCGTGAATAATCTATCGTTGTGTCGTTAAATTCATGTAAAACAAGATTCTGCTCACGTTCAGACATCATCTGAATGTCTGACAAGTGAACATCCGGTTCGTTCACAATGTCTCTGAGAATGTGGAGCAAATGCGTTTTCATCCTGTCGATGGTGTCCCATTCGAATAGTTCCGTTTTATAATTAAAGTGCATTTCCAGGCATTCGCTGTCATCTTCAACAATAAACATAAGATCGTACAACGATATGCCCACATTTAATTCTCTCACTTTAAACGTGTAATCCGTTTTTTGTCTTGCATTCAATTCTGTATTCAAAAAGATAAACATCGTATTGAATAGCGCTGTCCCTGTTGTATGCCGATGCATGTTTAACTTCTCTACGAGATTGTCAAAAAGATAGTCCTGATGATCCAATGCATCCAGGGATAGTTTTTTAATTTCTTCGAGATAGGATCGAAACGATTTATTGCCTGCCGGCTGTGATCTAATGGCTACCGTCTGAATAAAGACACCTATCATGTTTTCGACATCAGGATGGTTTCTTCCTGAAGTTGGCGTACCTACAATCAGATCTTCTTGACCCGAATAATGATGAAGCAGCACATTATAAGCGGCCAATAGTAACATAAACAAAGTGGTTTCAGTTTGTTTAGCCAACTGTTCCAGCGAATGCTTCAAATGTTGATCCAGAACGAATGACACTCTTGACCCTGCCGAAGTTAAATGAGGGGTTCGAACAAAATCAGTAGGCAGATTAAGGTTTGGTAGCTCCCCTTGGAATTGCTCCAGCCAATACTTTTCTTGCTGTTTATAGGCTTCTCCCGCCATCCATTCTTTCTGCCAAGCTGCAAAGTCTTTGTATTCAACTTCAATCGTCGGCGTATTTTTTCCGTCATAATCATCCAGAAGTTGATTGGCAAGGATACCGACAGAGTAACCATCGGATACAATATGATGCATCTCGATGAGTATTTCTGCATGATCATGATCGACTTGAATGAATTCAGCCCGGATTAATGGTGCCATGGATAAGTCAAAGGGTTTGGCAAACGTCTTCACATCTTGTTCAAATTGAGCCGAACTTTTTTGAGACTTTTTCACTTCAAAATCAACCGAAGGGGCAATCTTTTGGTACAATTCTCCTTCAATGAGATGAAAACTGGTGCGAAATGCTTCATGACGTTGCACCATTTTTTCCAATGATGACATCATTTGAGTTTCATCTATATTTCCCGTGACCGTGATGTGGCCGCACATGTTTTGAAAAACGCTATTCGGCTCAAATTGATCCAGAAAATAGATTCGCTGTTGTGCAGCGGATGTTTCATAGAATTCTTTAATTTCCAAAGCTGGAATCGGCATGAACGTATCCTCTTGCTCGCCTGAAATCAGACTGGAAAGCTCCTTCAGATGTTGATTCTCAAAAAATTGAACAATCGAAATTCTATGTTGGAACTGCTCATGCACCTTTGAAAGCATCAACGTCGCCTTTAGCGAGTTCCCCCCGAGATCAAAGAAATGATCATTTCTCCCCACCTGATCCACGGATAATACTTCCTTCCAGATCAACGCCAGCTGTCTCTCCGTATCATTGGCCGGATCTTCGAACACGGCTGAATGTTTACCGCCAAGAACGCGCTCATAGGCCAGACGACTGTACATTCCATGTAATTGATCTTGTTGTTCCGATGAAAATAATGTCAAAGACGCAATTTCAGTCTCTGGATGACTAGTCATATGTTGCAGCAGACCCATAAACCCTTCTGACCATAATTTCATCATCTCATGTCCAATGAGGTCAGTATTATAATCAAAATCCAGGTACAATTCACGGCTAACATCGGTAATATTAAGGAATAAATCATAAGGAATATGTTTAATGGGATACGACATAAATTCAGTCTCGATATGTTCAAATTGAAGATGATGGATCGTTCTATCCATATTAAATAAAATGCGGGTATCCGGCGCTGTCATGTTGGAAAGGTGCTCTGATACAATTGACAAGGGAACATGCTGGTATTTCATTACCCGAGCTAACGTTTCTTTGATATGAAGCATATTGTCTATAATGGATTGCTCCATGTGCAAGGTATTGTAAACAGGTACAATATTAACGCAATTTCCAATCAGTGCATGTTTATTCATATGGGACTGGCCCGCCGTAGGGACGCCGATCACAAGTTGAGACTGACCCGTGAGTTGATGCAGATATACATGAAATGCTGCAAACATGGTTACAAACAAGCTACTCTTATTATTCATACTCAGCGTTCGCAGTGATTCTGCTAATGAACGGTCCAGCTTCATGGAATATCTTGCACCTGAATATCCTTTCTGAGTGTCCCCGGACTGCGCCGTTGGTAACATTATTGTGGGAAATGATAAGGAAAATTGCTCTTTCCAAAACTGAATTCCTTGGGTAAATGAACCTTTTTGATATTCAAGCTCTTGCCATGTTAAATATTCATGAAATGGAGTAGCCTCAGGTAATGAAACTTGTCCTCCTCGAACAAGAGCGGAATAGGTTTGTTCCAACTCTTGAATGAATACAGCAATCGACCAACCGTCTGCAATAATATGATGGAATGTAAGCACCATAAGATATTGATTCGTTGCCTTTTTAAGCAAAGTGATTCTAAATAAAGGCTCCCCAGATTTTAGATCGAATGCTTCACTCGCATCATTAGATAACCAATTGGAGACTTCCAGTTCTTGATTCTCGTGAATATGCTCTGAGAGATCAACACATGTGCATTGAAATTCGATTGCAGGTCTAATTTGTTGTGTTTCACGATCTACATGAATAACCGTTCTCAAAGCATCATGTCTCTGAGCGATCTGATTCACGGCCTCATTCAGTACTGAGGGTTCTACGTAGCCTGTCATGTTTAAAATAACGCTTTGATTTAATGCAGCATTCGCAACTTCACCATGCAGTGAAGTTAATAACAGATGCTTTTGATCCAACGAAAGTTGATATTCCCGAACAGGCAAGTCACCCGGAATAAATCCAAATTCGCGAAGTTCATGCACCGTTTCCTTCGCGATTCTAACAATGGTATTCATGTCATCCAGGGTATGAACGGTCGATATAAAACAGTTTCGACCTTCCCAAATATATAAACCTTTATGAATTAAATGGTAGAAAAACAACTCCAAATCGCCAAAAGAAATAAATCTAAACAACGATCCGTAGTTTACCATTTGTATTGGCACATTGGAGGTTTTGAAAAACTCATTTAACTCGTTTACCAGATAATCTGTTTTTTCGTTTAATTCCTTATATAAGCCTTCTCCCTGGGATTGAAGATAATCCAGAACCGTTAACGTTACCCTCATCGTAAGCGGGTGTGTACAAAATGTTCCGCCGACAAATGTTTTCTTATCCGCAGCCTCCGGATAGGACTGATCGCCATAATTCCAGATTCCCCCATCCACTGCATTCATGAATTCCGCTTGGCCTGCGACGATGCCAAGCGGCATCCCGCCGCCGATCACTTTCCCATACGTAACCAGATCTGCTTGAACGCCAAACCATTCTTGCGCCCCACCCAAACCAATTCTGAATCCAGTGATGACCTCATCGAAAATAAGAGCAGTTCCAAATCGTTTCGTAATCTCTCGTAGCTCCTGTAAAAATTGTCTTGGCTGCATATCCGGTCTTCGACTTTGCACTGGTTCTACGAGCACAGCCGCCAACTCATCACCGAGACTTTGAATGATATCGAGTGTTTGTGGATGGTTATAATTAAGAATAATCAAATCATCCATATAGCTATTTACAATACCTGGAGCCATGGGAAGAGCAGACGATAAGGCATTCTCAGGGTTCGCTACACCCAGCACACCGTCATGCGTTCCGTGGTATGATCCTGAAAACAATACGACTTTGGAACGGCCCGTAACCGCTCTCGCCAAGCGCAGCGCGACCATGACTGCCTCTGTTCCTGAATTATAAAATGCGACACGCTCTACTCCTGTCAGCTCACAGATTTTTTCTGCGACGTCGCCTGCCAGATCTGACATCGGACCTAGTGGAGGTAGCTGTTCCTGAATGCTGTCTGCCATTACATTTTGGATAAACGGTGGATGATGACCGAATAGATTTACACCAAATCCCATAGTCAGATCCATATACTCGTTCCCATCCATATCCCATAACTTGGTGCCATCCGCACGTACCGAAATAATGGGATACACAAGTTCTTTCCAATAAGAACGGAATCCGGATACATTACGATTATTCGCATGAACCAAACGAGTTTGATCTGTTTTTAACTTCGAGCCTTTGGTTCTTGCTGTGTACTTTGCAATAAATTGTTCCAAATACTGGTTCTGAAGATGTGTAAATCCACTCTCTTCATGAATTTTCAATGATTGATACGGTATGAATGGTTTGGCATCCTTTGATTCCGTCACTGGTTTGATTGCTTTAAGTTCTTTGACTACTTTGAACTCTTTGAGTTCATCATGTTTACCTTCGATTTGAGATGGTGGAACGGTATCAATTGATTCACCTAACAGTAAATTAAGGCTCTTTAATTGTGATTCCATCAGCTGAATGGCCGAAATCTTGATTTGCTCTGAAATATTGGCGGAAGATTGTAACGTGCCCGTATTGCTTGCAAATGCATGATTTCCATTGTGTTCCTGATCAGGTTTATCAATTATATTTTCAATCACGACGCTGTCCTTCGTATTCTCAGACACGTATTGGACCAGATGATTAATATTCGTAAGGTTATCAAAAAACATCTCCATAGGGATATTCAAACTGAACATGTCCAAAATTTCTTTCTGAATTTGCACAAGAATGATGGAATCCAACCCCATTTGGAGAAAATGAGCATGCATATCTAACTCATCCAATTTCAATCCAGAAGCACGACTTATGCTTGTTTTAATTTTTAATTCAATATCATTTGTATACCTCTCCATATGAACCTCATTCCTCTCTGAAATGTACCCAGTTGGTATCGGATGCTTGACTTCAATCCAACACCTCTTCTGTTCAAACGGGTATAACGGCAATGGAATTTTTGGTATAAACTCATGTCCATAAAATTTCTCCCAATCAATCACTGCCCCTTGGGTAAACAACTCACCGAATTGATTTAATGATTCTACCTTTACCTGATCATATAGACGATCGGAGATAAGCGTTTTGTCTTTTTTTCCATAGCCAAAATAAACATCGGTCAGCTTACCCTCTCCACGTGCGATTTGTTTTAATTTTTGGCTTAGTTCTTGTGTACTGGTTATAATGATGGCCAACCGATAATCCAAATTAGCTCTTCCTGTACTCGCTGTATAACAAATTTGTTGAATGGAAACATCACGGTGATCGTCTATATATTGATGATAACTTTTAATCAGGTCATCAAGTGCTCGTTCATTGACAGCAGATAGGACAAATAGATTAGGCTCTTGAGCAGTTTTTGGATGTTCGATCTGCAAAGGGACAAATTCTTCGAGCACCACATGCGCATTCGTCCCGCTGAAACCGAAAGAACTAACCCCGCAGCGTAAAGGCTTGTCTTCTTCACCAAAAGCCATTGCTTCTTGATTGACATAAAAAGGTGAAGCTTCAAATTTAACCAACGGATTAGGTTTGTCAAAGTGCACCAATGGTGGGATTTTCTTATGTTGAAACATGAGGAGCGATTTGATTAATCCAGCTATTCCCGCTGCTTCGAAACAATGCCCAATGTTTGTTTTGGCAGAACCGATTGCACAAAATTGCTTCCGATCTGTATATTTCTCAAAAGCTTTACGGAGCGCATTGAACTCAACGGGATCACCTAATTTCGTCCCTGTGCCATGTGCTTCAATAAAATGCAGCGTTTCAGGAGAAATCCCTGCGTCTTTCCATGCCTGTTCAATCACATTGGTCTGTGACTCAGGATTAGGTGCAGTGATTCCCACAGTCCTGCCATCTTGATTAATCGCACTCCCTTTAATCACACCATAGATATGATCGCCATCGTTAATGGCTTGCTGCAATGGTTTCAACAGGACAGCTCCAACACCTTCACCAAACCCGGTACCGTCGGAATTTCCACTAAACGTTTTTGTTAGCCCGTCAGGAGATTCCATATCCAATCCAATACTTATCGGTAATAATGCCGTTCGGATGCCTCCGGCTAGTGCCATTTCACAATCTCCAGCGAGCAACCCTTTACATGCCATATGAACAGCAACGAGTGAAGAAGAACAAGCCGTATCGATCGTAAGCGCTGGACCTTTCAGGTTTAGAAAATAAGCGATTCTGCTCGACAGTACAGAGGGTAAATTTCCAATGATATAATTTTTGAGCTCTTCGGGGTAATTAGCCGTTACAAGCCGTTCATAGTCATATCCAACTTTCGAATAACCCACATATACGCCTACATTTCGTCCATTGATGCCCTCGCCTGCATATCCTGCATCTTCAATCGTATGCCAAGCGGTTTGCAAGAATAGCCTTTGATTCGGGTCCATAAATTGTGCTGTTTTCGGTGTTAGACCAAAGAATGAATAATCGAATTGATCAATTTGATCAAAATAACCACCCTTGATAAATTGAGTTTCATCCATCTTACTTCGGATGGATTGTAAATAATCAGCTGCGTCTTTCACCCGACTTTCGGGATAATCATGAATGTTATACGTGCCCTTTTCTAAAATGCTCCAAAACTCATTCGTATTCGATGCTCCCGGAACGTTCAAAGATATGCCGATAACAGCAACATCTTTTGTTGATGTCTCCTCTTTCATAATATGGTTTTCGCGCATGGTTTCGCCGTGGCTTCTAGCCAAATATCTTGCTAATTCAGTTATAGAGGGATATGTAAAGAGGTCAGTAACAGCAAGCTCTTCTCCATATTTTTGTTCTATACGTTCAGCGATTTGAGCCAGTTCTAATGAAGTTGCCCCCATATCAAAGTAACTATCTTCAAGTTCAACCTTCTTCCCCAGCAGCACTTCAGAAAATAATGAAATTAATTCTGTTTCTAAAACTCGAACAGAGACAGGAGCCGTTTCTTTGGCTTTATCATTCATGATCCGTTCATGAATAAATGTGGACTCTGTTAAGAATTTACCTGCTTCATATTGCTTGGCTAGCTGATATCGCTGTATTTTGCCACTTGTTGTTTTGGGTAATTTTTTGATGGGCAGTACCTGTTTGATACTCCATCCTCCGTGTACATATAAGTGTTTTTTTATTTCTTTAATGAGAGGCAGAAAGTGTTCAATCTTTTTTTTATAAACTACAAATACAACAATTTCTTCACTTTCACTATTCGGATCATAGACACCACAAGCAGCAACTCTTCCGAGTTCGATGTCATCCAGCTGAATCGCTACACGTTCAATGTCATGGGGGTATACATTTTTACCATTGATGAAAATAATGTCTTTTTCCCGCCCTGTTACAACGAGATTGCCCTGCATGATAAAACCGAGATCCCCTGTGTTCACCCATCCATCATGCGTCAATAACTTCTTCGTTTCTTGTGGATTATTATAATAACCTTGGGTGACGTTATCCCCCTTGATTTGAATCTTGCCGATAACAAAATCGGGAAGAAGGTTCCTTTCCTCATCGCAGATTCTAAGCTGGCAATAATCCACAGCCTTGCCAACTGCGACAAATGACGCCACGTGTTCATCTTTTTTGTCTAATTCAATCACATGCTCTCCGAAATTCAGATGATCCCGGTGCAGGTACACCGCAGTAAATTCTTCTTCTTCAGGGGGAAAAGCAACAGCAACAGAGGCCTCAGCCAATCCATATACAGTAAACATGGCCGTGTTCTTCAATTGGTATTTTGACAATACATTTAAAAACTCATGACACACTTCGGGTAATATAGGCTCGGCCCCATTATAGATGACTCTTACACATGACAGGTTCCACCCCTCAGCTTTTTCTTCGCGAAAGAAATTCAAAAAATACTTATATCCAAAATTAGGAGAGGAGAGTATGGTTGCTTGGTGTTCATTTACTTTTTTCATCCATAGAATCGGTTTTCGAATAAATAATTCAGTTGGAATCAGGTACTGATGAATACCTGCCACGAGGGGGACGAGGTGAAATCCAATTAACCCCATATCGTGGGTAAGGGGCATCCAGGAGAGAAAGCTATCGCTTAAACTGATTTTTGTACCATTTATAGCAGCACTAGCGTTGTGAATTAAATTTCGATGCGTGAGCATAACCCCTTTCGGGTCACCTGTTGATCCAGAGGAAAATTGAATAAATGCCAGCTCTTCTGGTTTAGGCTCATAACAGGTTACATCTGTATAATCATAGACTGTATCTTGTATAATTTCCGTTTTAGCTTCTAATTGATGATGAAAATCCAGTAATTCATGTTCTAAAGCAAACTTTTTCATTTTATCCAACACCTTCTCAGATGCAATCATGACGGGGTTGTTTAGCAAATCCCAAATACGGCACACTTTCAAGTTTTGTTCTTCATCTTCACCAATACTTACAGGTACAGGTATCATTCCACCAAGAATACAAGCCCAGAATGCCACTAAAAATCGTTTATTCTCTTGGATCTGAAAAATAATCTCTTGCTTTGGTTTAATCCCTATTTCTTGTAAATAACCCAAATATCCTAGTGCTTCATTAAATAATTGACTGTACGATATAAAGGTTTCGATTTTATCCGCATCAATAAAAAGTATACCGTGGTCCGTAATCTTACTTCTGTCCTGTATGACATCTACTAACGTTAGAAATTGATTTGTATACATATGTCTCCTCCAAATCTATCATCTCATTCACGCTTACCTATTTTAATTACACATATTTCCAAGGAAATTTTACCATAGTAATATATGTAATAACAAGTATAGTAATGTAAAAAATACAAAATATTTAGCAATTAAATAATACATTTTTTACATATTTATGACAAAAAATGAGGATACCCATCAAATTCAAACTATAAACTAATCTGTCTAAACGACAAAAAGGCTACCTTTTTAAGAGGTAGCCTGGAACGTTTTACAAACTTTTCAAAATAACAGCATTGGTATTATTTACATTAGATTGCATTAATCAATGAAGTTTTATTCTTTGTAATTTGTTTCGCAGAGAGAATTGAATGACAGATCTGCATGGAATGATTTATTTCTTCTTCACTAAGTTCATATTCATGGTTGTCTACTTGTTCTTTTACCCTTTGTAATTTTAGAAATAAGGGTTCTACCGTTTGGGTATAAGCTATGGAATCTTTGTTATAGTTCCGTGAAATGAGTGAGGTCACCATCAATTCAGATAATATATGTTTACGTATATTTAACAACTTATTTTTTCTTTCATTTGTATTCGTAAGCATGATTAGATCAGAAGGTTGATTTAATGAATATGGAACTATCCTGTTAGTTATTTTATTCATCAGACTTGCTAATACATTTTTAGACCCCAATTCGATCACTTCTGTAATCCCATGTTCAAGCAAATACAGCATAGACTCTAACCATCTTACAGGCATAGTCATTTGCCTATTTAAGTAATCAACGACGGGTAGATCAGGCTGATACGGTGCTGCTGTAACATTGGAAATAACAGGATATTTAGCTTGTTTATATTGTTTTTGATCTAATTCTGCTTTAAATTGATCCCCTGCAATTTGCATCATAGGAGAATGATAAGGACCACTTACGTTCAAATAAGAATGTTTAGTGCCCATGGATTCCGTCATTTTTATTATTTGTTGTATGGATTGACGATGTCCTGAAATGACAAATTGCTGGTCAGAGTTCATACAAGCCACACATGCAGGGTGTTCTTGTGTTGAAACTTCTTCACATATTTTTTGAAGTGATTCTAATTTAATCTGAGAAATAGCTACCATAGTACCCTGCTGATGCGGATCTGCATTGTTCATAATGATGCCTCTTTGTCTCACAAGCTTAATGGCGTCATGAAAAGAAAGAACACCAGCACATACAAGAGCCGAGTATTCTCCTAAACTATGACCTGCCAACAAAGTGGGTTCCACGCCTATTTCTTGCATATAAACTTGAAAAGCAATAACACTAACAGTTAAGAGGGCAGGTTGAGCATTCGTAGTCAGTGTCAAATCATTCATGCTGCCTTCAAAACACAACTTTCTTAAATCGAAAGAAATAGCGTCGCTGGCTTCTTCAAATCGATTCTTAGCTACATCAAAATGGTTCCAAAAACTCTTACCCATCCCAACAATCTGAGAACCTTGTCCAGGAAACAGTAAAGCTAAATTACTCATCCAGCATCCCCCATTTGTTCAACTTTATATTTCGTTTATTCAAGTTTCTTTTCCAGCCATATAATCCCTTGTTTTCAAAAATATAATAAACTTTCATTTTAAGTTATGCAATGATAAAAAAATTGGAGGGTTAACGAAAACAGACATCTCCTGTCGTGGAGATGCCTGTTACGTTCTTATTCCAGCATTTTGCATCATTCGATTTAGGTATTGTTGATTAAAAGACGCTCTTTGGATTTATGCAAAATGCTCATATGTTTAACTCATGGAGAAGGGTTGTTTATGAACGATCCTGAGCCTAAAACATTGTTCATGAAACAGATGCTGCCTTAACCCAAATATTTCAGTATCCCGTCTGTTTCATTGGCTCTCAGGGTTACTTTGGCTAACAACTGTTCTGGTTGTTGAAAGTCCACTTTAATCTCCGCCATCATTTCCTTTACCATTTCTTCAAGCTGTGCCAATGTTGTTTCTCTAGGTAAAATACGAGTTCTTGCAATCTCATGCTTACGAAACGAATCGTCGTACGATGGAACGGTTTCCTGACCGAATGCACTAACTTCCAGCTCAACTTTTATTCCTTCCGACATCTATGCCACCTCTTCCACTCTGTTTAAGGTTAATCAGAACTCAATCAATCCATATTTCACAAAACTGTGGTACAAACCATCCTCTTCAATTGTTCCGGTTATATCATCTGCAATGGCTTTGAGACCTGGCTTGGCATTTCCCATCGCAATCCCTACGTTGCAAAACTCCAGCATCTCGGCATCATTCATGCCATCCCCGATGGCGAGGGTATCTTTACGGGACATACCCAGATGCTCCAACAAATCCGCAATAGCAATGGCTTTATGAATGCCCGGGATCATCAGTTCGCCACTGCCTTCACCGAAGATGGGCACGGTGCACTGAATGACTTCGAATTTGCCTTCGAATTCCTGCTTGATCCGGTCGAATGGAATCGTAGAGCTTTCCAGAAAACAAACCTTGTTTACGTCATCCTTGTATAAATCCGCTTCGCCATACGTCAACCCGGCAATAAACGGATGTGGCTTTTGTTCTTTTTTCTCTCTGGCATGGGGATCATTATGCACATCACCATAGATGCGACGTTCCAGATGAGATTGAAGATTGGCGCTGGCGTACAAGGCCGAATTGGATTCCAGGTAGAAGTCGATCTGATGTTCATTGAAAAAATCGACCATATGCCGAACGTCTTCAGCTGTTACCCTTTTGTGATATAACACATCCTGACCAAACTCAACATATCCTCCACCGGCACCGATCAGACCGTCAAATCCTACGTCCCAAATAGAATCATAGATTTCGGCCTTCGATCGTCCTGTACATAAATAGAGCAGATGTCCATTTTCACGCGCCTGTTTGCACGCCTGTTGTGCAGACACCGGAATGTTGCCGTCATCATCTACCAGTGTGCCATCAATATCTATAAAAACAATCTTTCGATTCGTTGTGCTCATCTGCGTTTGCCCCCATCATGTAGCTTGTCTATGTTATATCAAACCATTTAAAATCCAGCTATTCTACTTCATTATAATTTCCGCGAGTGCCGACAGGCATTGTTTCTGTGTCAGCCCACAAAGGAATCCGCATACACTTCAAGTCATTCCATCTTGCAGTCTCTTGCTGAGGCTTATATTAGTTGAAATAACTGGCCTACTGACTTGTCCATGTGTACGGTTTGCCAGTCATCGTCCTGCTCAGCAATAACCGTATACCCTTGACGTTTCCAGAAATCGACGGCCCCAGGCAAGAAGCGATGCGTATGTAAATACAACGTTGTATAGTGCAGTTCTGCCACCACCTTCTCCAGTTCTCTCACGAGAAGTGAACCGATGCCATATCTGCGATACTCTGAATCCACATAGCATTTCACAATTTCCGCCGTAGACTGCGAAGGGTATCGTCCTGCCATTGCTTCGATGCGCCCATCATACGGCAGGATACCAATGGAACCCACAATCCGATTGTCTTCCATGACGGCAACAAGAAAGATCGTATCGGCTGAATCCAGATAATGTTCTCTGAATTGCTCCAAGTCAGTAGGTATTCTCTCATGATCTATCATTGGAAACACTTCTCTGCGTACACGCATGGCAAAATCAATTGCATCATTCATCAGGTGCTCCTGAATAGCGATAACTCTCGGTTTTATCTGAAACTGTGCCAAAAAAACCACATTCCTTATTCGTTATATTCGAGTCTGATGACAACTCCATCTACGAACCCATTTAGACGCATGTTCGCCCTCTGCTTCTCATCTTACCGAATTTAACCTTCCCTATCAATCTATCTAAGCTACTAACCAAAATAGAAGAAAGCCCGCGCGATCTGATAGGGTTCGCATACTATAAGGCGTGTCATCAATCAAATTCGAGGGGGAAGAACATATGTGGTTATCGCTAGGGATCTCTGCTGCAGTCCTGCTTGCGTTGGGGTTTGTCTATCGCTATGTGGAAGATAAACGCGCAACCAAGAAGTTTCATCCCCATGCGCCAAAGCAGTTGTTAATTAAGTTCAAGGAAGGTACGACAGCCGACGAGATAAACACCTTGCATAAAAAAGCAAAATGCAGCGTAGCCGAAACGTATGAAGGTCTGGGATGGTATCGCATCGAATCAAGAAAGAAAATGCACCGTATGTTAAAGCATTACAAGAATCATGTGCTGATCGAACACGCTGAACCCAACTATTATCTTCAGTCATCGTTTTCGCCAAATGACCCCTTTTTCCCATACCAATATAACCTGCAAAAAATCAATGCTCCCGCTGCCTGGGATATTTCCCAGAGTAACCGTTCGGTCAAAATCGCGATTATTGATACAGGCGTACAACTGAATCACCCCGAGCTCGCTGGCAAGATCCTGCCTGGTTATGATTATGTTGATTACGACAATATCCCTGAAGATGGTAACGGGCACGGCACGCATGTTGCCGGAATCGCCGCTTCCATTACCAACAATGGAGTGGGCATTGCAGGTGCTGCACCGCTTGCTTCCATTGTTCCGCTCCGTGTACTCGATAACAATGGACAAGGTACAACGGGCAACGTCGGAAACGGACTTGTTTACGCCGCCAACAATGGTATTCAAGTCGTTAACCTGAGTCTCGGCGGGCCTACGGGAGAAGCCTTTCTTCAGGCTGCTGTGCAGTATGCATGGGATCGAGGCGCTGTCATCATCGCAGCAGCAGGTAATGATAATACTTCGTATCCGATCGTGCCCGCGTCTTATCCCAACGTCATTGCAGTAGCTTCAACCAATCCTTCCGACCTCAAATCCAATTTCTCCAATTATGGATCCTGGGTAGATATGGCTGCGCCAGGGGATTCCATCTTGTCCACATACCTGGGTGGCTCTTATGCTTATCTTAGTGGAACGTCCATGGCTGCTCCCCATGTAGCGGGAGTAGCGGCTCTGCTGGCTGCACAGGGCAAAACGAATGCTCAGATTCGGGATGCATTATGCTTCGCTTCGGAACCTGTATCAGGCTCCGGGATCTACTGGACATATGGGCGACTGAATGCCTATCAAAGTCTGCAAGTCCCCTAATGCATCTACATCCGTTGATGTTTGGATTAAGCAAAGCCTCTTCTATGTTCACGAACAAAAAAATTAAAAAACCACACACATCATGGGTCAAATTCATCCTGAAAAGCAAAGAGCAATCCCGTGTCAACGAGACTGCTCTTTGTCTATTCAAAAGCAGCAACACCTCAAATCAGAAATATTGCGCGCCATTATTGGCGATAACCTCTTTGTACCAATGGAAACTTTTCTTTTTCACTCTGCGAAGTGTGCCCGTCCCATCATTGTTTCGGTCTACATAAATGTAGCCGTACCGTTTCTTCATCTCCCCGGTACCTGCGCTGACCAGATCAATGGGTCCCCAACTGGTGTAGCCCAGAAGCTCAACTCCATCCTGAATGGCTTCAGCCATCTCGGCAAAATGACGATTCAGATATTCAATGCGGTAGTCATCTTCAACGGTGTCATTGTCCAGCAATACATCCGTAGCACCAAGTCCGTTTTCCACAATAAACAACGGTTTACCGTAGCGATCATACAGCTGGTTACATGTAATCCGAAGTCCTTTGGGATCAATCGTCCATCCCCACTCCGATGCTTGAAGATAAGGGTTCTTCACCGAGCCAAATACATTGCCTTCCGTCGAATCCTTTAAAATCTCTGGATCCGCGCTTGTGCAGCGACTGGCATAATAACTGAAACCGATGTAGTCGACCGTATTTTGCAAGAGAATATGTTCATCTTCTGGCTGCATATCAATCAGGATCTCATGTTCTCTGAAGAAACGCTTGGTATAACCTGGATAAGCTCCCTTGGACTGAACATCGATGAAGAAGAAGGACTCCCGATCCTGCTCCATCGCTTTCCATACGTCATCTGGGTTGGATGTGTAAGGGTAGACCATCCCAGCAGCAAGCATACAACCGATCTGAGCACCGGGGATTATTTCATGACAAGCCTTAACGACAAGGGCACTTGCCACAAGTTCATGATGGGCTGCCTGATAGAGAACCTGGTCTTTGTTCTCGCCTTCCTGAAGTACAATACCCGCGCCGATATATGGTAGATGCAGCAGCATGTTGATCTCATTAAACGTCATCCAATACTTCACTTTGTCCTTGTAACGATTGAACAGCGTCTTTGCATAAGTCTCGAAAAATCCAATCATCTTGCGGTTTTTCCATCCGCCGTAAGTCTCGACCAGATGCACTGGAACATCAAAATGACAGATGGTGACCACGGGTTCAATATTGTATTTTAATAATTCGTCGAAGACATCATCGTAAAATTGCAATCCTGCCTCATTCGGCTCAACATCATCACCATTTGGGAATATCCGTGCCCAGGCAATGGACATTCTGAAACACTTAAATCCCATTTCCGCGAATAAGGCAATGTCTTCTTTATACCGATGGTAAAAATCAATTGCTTCATGGGAAGGGTAGAACTCCCCCGCTTTCGGGTCATAAGAATCCAGCTTTCCCATCGCAATAGGGAATCGATTGGCACCTGTTGGAATCAGGTCAACGGTAGTCAATCCTTTGCCACCCTCAAGATATGCTCCCTCAAGCTGATTCGCTGCCGTTGCTCCTCCCCAGAGAAAATTCTCCGGGAAGGCTGTTAATTTTTCAAACATCGGCTATTCCTCCTATTCGTATTGAAAACATTCAATTAACTGAGCACTGTAAGCAATTTGTCTTTTTCATTCACAACGGCATCTTTGGTTCCCACGACATCCAGATAATTCGACGTATTCGTAATAATAATGGGTGTAACCGTCTCATATCCGGCATCCTTGATGGCTTGCAGATCGAATTCCATAATCAGATCCCCTACATTTACACGGTCGCCGTCTTTCACATGAGCATTGAAATGTTGGCCTTTCAGTTGTACCGTATCCTGTCCGATATGAATCAGCATCTCAACACCATCATCCGTGACCAATCCAATGGCATGTTTCGTACGATACACGGTTTGCACAACTCCATTAATCGGGGATACCACTCTGCCGCTGGTTGGGCGGATGGCGATCCCTTTACCCATATGCTCGCCAGCAAATGTAACGTCGTTGATTTCTTTCAGTTCAACCACTTCACCAGCCATTGGGCTGAAAATTTCGAATCTGTTGTTCGGATTTGGATCAAGCACAGGTGCTGGAGCAGACACTGGCGTTGCTTCTACTTTGTCCTTGAATCCAACGATGTAGGTAAGAACAAAACCAAGTATGAACGCAACCGCTGTTGCCACAAGTGCCATGTAGAATCCGGAATCAACGCCAGTGGCTGAGTTGATAAAGGTTGGATACCCGAATACGCCAAGTCCACCAAACATGTACATTTTAGACCCGAAGAACCCTAAGATGGCTCCACCAATACCACCTGCAATACAGCTCATGATAAACGGTTTTTTCAGCGGAAGCGTCACGCCGTAAATGGCTGGCTCGGTGACTCCGAAAATACCTGAAATGAAGGCTGGAATACTTAACGATTTCAATTTGGCATTTTTCGTTTTTAACATGACAGCCAATACTGCACCAATTTGAGCAAAGGAAGCGGCAAACGACATCGCTACCACCGGATCGGATCCAGACGTGCTCAGGTTTAGAAGCATAACCGGCACCAATCCCCAGTGGAGACCGAACAGTACAAACACTTGCCACAAACCACCGATGACCAAACC
Organism: Paenibacillus sp. 11B; assembly: GCF_030487755.1. Lineage (NCBI taxonomy): Bacteria > Bacillati > Bacillota > Bacilli > Caryophanales > Paenibacillaceae > Paenibacillus > Paenibacillus sp. 11B. Next base: position 561,727 of record NZ_JAUKNS010000001.1, read on the forward strand.
TGTAACGAGCGGGCTTAATTCATAGATGCCTGTTGCTCCTGCACCGATCAATTGACCTGCCCAAGTAGAGATTGGACCAATTACAAGGAATGTTGCTGGAACAATAACAAGTAATGTAAAGAATGGAACCAGGAACGTACTAACCACTTTAGGAATGACGTTTTTGAAGAATCTCTCTATTTTTACAGCAAAGAATGTAGCGATAATAATCGGAATAACCGATGATGAATAGTTCATCAGAATAACAGGAATGCCCAGGAACGTAATGTGAATGGGTGATTCAAACAATGTACCTGCGAACAGGGTGTACAGTGGATCTCCCGTAGATAACCCGGATAGCGTTGGATAAACCAGCGTAGCTCCAATCGCCATACCCAGGAACGGTGATCCGCCAAATTTCTTAATCGCAGTATAACCAAGGAATACCGGGAAGAAGTAGAACAGACAGTCACCCGTTGCATTCAACAGATGGTACGTTCCTGATGTATTCGTTATCCATCCAAAGGATATAAACATCGCTGTAAAACCTTTGATCATCCCTGTCGCAGCGAGTAGTCCGAGCAGAGGTGTGAATACACCAGAGATCATGTCGATAAAACGACTGAACAAACTCCCCTTGTTACCCGAATCTTCCTGTTCCTCTGCAACCTGTCCTTCAGCAGGCAGATTACCTGCCTTAACAACTGCTTTATATACATCCGGCACTTCATTGCCGATAACGACCTGATACTGTCCACCACTCTGCATAACGGTAATAACACCTGGCAGATTTTTAAGTTCCTCCGTTTTAGCAACGCTTTCATCTTTGAGTTTGAAACGCAATCTGGTTACGCAATGGAATACACTGTTTACGTTTTTGGCTCCCCCTACACCAGACAAGATGTCTTTGGCCAGTTGATCGTAGTTCATAGTAATTCTCCCTCTCTAAGTAGACTCCCGATGCTTGTGAAACAAAGAAAACCTGAACTACTGAACATACATAACGTTCCCGATAATTCGGAAATAAGTCATGTTATTCAGCAATTCAGGTTTTGCCCTTAACGGTTGCAACCCTGTAAGGCTGTACACAGCGATATTCAGTTGTTACACTAACAACTTCATCTTAAAGTAAGTTGCAACCCATCTTTACGGACCCAGAGTGGTCGGAAGTATCGGAATTGCCTGATTGAACAGTTACAATCCGATTGATGTATGCGCTTACTTTATGAATTCATAATATAATAACTTCTGAACTTTTGCAAGCGTTTTTTTAAGAATCTTTATTTTGTAATATCGTTACTCTGATGTGGCATGTACCACGCGTTCGATATGAATGGTTAAGTACATCATTTCTTCGTTAGTCAGTTGATACGTGTAGTTATTTTCAATGAATTTTCGAATTTTCTCCGAGCACTTGTGCGCTTCAGGATACTTCTTCTGAATCATCTCAAATAACTCATCGTCGTTGTTGCTCTTGTAATGCTTGCCTTTCACCAGCCGTTGGGCGAAAAACTTCAGATGGGTCACAAATCGATAATAATTCAGTGAGTTCTCGTCAAAGTCCATTTTGAAATGATATTTAATAATCGTCAAAATCTCCTGCATCACTTGAGTCATGCTTCGGATGTTAGGCATCTCTTCGTTTAGTGCCGCATTTACAAAATGAAGTGCCATGAAACCCGCCTCATCTTCCGGCAAAAGCACACCAAACTGATCACAAATCATATTCAGCGCTTCCAGCCCTACCTCATATTCATCCTTGTAAAGCTGCTTGGTCTCCCAAAGCAATCCATTACGGATAGGCAGATGGTTACGATAACGTTCAATGGCAAAATGAATATGATCTGTCAGATGCAGATAGATGCTCTCGTTGAGCTTTTTCCCCAGCTTCAGCTTGGCATAGGCAATAATCTCCTCAGACACTTTCATGTATTCCAGTGGTATGCTCGCGATTAATGCCTTGAAATTTTCCTGGATATCTTCATTCTGTAAAGTAAATATCTTATCAATATGCTGCTCGGACACATCATCGCCAGCTCGCTTCTGAAAAGCAATGCCCCGTCCAATGACAATAACCTCACGTTCGTCTTTAATCGCAACTACAGCATTATTGTTTAACACCTTCTCGATCTTCACTTTATCCACTCCAATATACAGAAAAAGGCAAACCGTACCTTCAACGAGGTCACTGGCCTTGCCTTTTCACTTCAATATTAACTAATGTGCGTTCATGGTATTACATTTTTCTACAATGTGCAACAAAAAAATCGATGATGCCTTATCGCTAACAAACCACATGTTGAACGTCTAAATGAATCTGTTCAGCTGCTTTGTATTTTTTTCTGTTTGCGTATAATCAAGCTGTATTTTCCTGCCTTTCCATCAAGACCACTCCCTTAGCATGACGCCTTATCCAGAGAATTATACTTGACACCCGGAACGCCAATTCCTTAATTTCAATACCTGTCTGTATTAGACACCTTTTTACTGGCCCTTGACTTTGTGCATAGAAGCCAAAATTGATAGATACGTTCATAAATAATTCCGCTTCATTTCAGACAGAAAACGCTTGCACTTATTTACCTTTTTTTTATTTATATGCTTCTTAAAATCAAGTTGAATTCGGATCAAAAATATACAAAAAAAGCCCTTTATTTTAGAGGGCTTCATGTGTCCGAATAATGAAAAATTTCATACAAAAAATTAATTATTTTTATTTCGTCACGCTTTGCTCACATTTTTGACAGACATATATCATTTCATAACATTCTTCAGTTAGCGGTGTACCATGCCAATCCTTGTAGAGATGTAGTATTTTGAATCCATTTGTACGTAATAGACGCTCCATCTCTTGGGGATATGTATATCTTAAACGGATATTGGTCCCTTTTTCACTAATGATATTTCCATTTCCATCCTTCGTCTTCCTTGTTGTAGTATAGTGCTGGATCTGCTGGACTGAATCATATCGGCTGACGGTATATACATCGACAGCATTATAGGTTTCACTATCGACATAGCTTCTCCAGTATTCTTCAATCGGAGGTTGCAACAATTCCTCTGTGCTCGGGAAGCGTGTACCAAAAATAAAGAGACCTCCCATCTCCAAATGCTTGTTCACTGAGGATAACAATCCATCCTGGGCTTCATTGGTCAGGAAATGTTGAAACGAATTGCCAATGGAGTAGATCAGCCTGCTTACCACATTTAATTGCAGTTTGGTACAATCCTGTTCCACCCACTCAATAGCTACCTGGAGATCAGCTGTCTTGTTTCTGGCTTCCTCTAACATACCTTGATGGATATCTATACCAACCAGACGGTGACCTTCCATTGCTAATGGAATAGTCGCTCTTCCTGTACCACATGCGATATCAATAATCACGCCCTCCGTATATGCAGCCCATTGGGAAAGGAATTTCACATCTTCAAGGTATGCATTATTCTCCTGATCGTATAACGCAGGGTTATCGTATTCTTCAGTATTATCTATATGAATAGTCATTCATGTCCCCCTTTTCGTGTAATCGTTTCATCATGATTTATTGTTGCGGCTTTCCTTCTCCAACTCTGCTTCAATCCTGCGATTAATTACTTTCAACTGATCCGAATCCAAGTGTTCGACATTAGTCAACTGTTCATCTATCTTGTATTCTTCCGCTTCACCCTTGTTCATCAGTCCCAGATGATGCTTGATGGATCGAATATCCTCGCGCATACTCATGGTCTGACGATAATTGTCTGCAACAAGTGCAAATATAATAGCACCTGCCAGAATCGTACCATATGGGAACAGAAGACAGAGAACAACTCCTACTACTAAAGCCAAAATAAAGTACATGCCTTTTTCGCCTCCTCTTTCAATTACAGTTTGAATCGTTCTTGGATGAGTTGAGCAACCTCTGTCGCACTCTTATGCGTGTTATTGATTCGAAAATAATGCTCGTGCGTAATTTCTCCGGGCTCTGAATTCAATCGATATTTCTCCATGCTCGAAATCAGATCCTGCTCGGACCATTCGACATTCCGCTTCGTTGCTTTGTGCAGCAGCCGATGTGGGCTTTTATTACGAACCAGACGTTCCGTCGAATCAGCTTCCAGTTCAACATAGCATACCTCAGCACCTCCGGACTCGAACAACGCACTGATTTTTCGAATGTAATCCCAATCCTCTTTCATATCGAAAGCCCATACAAATGTAAAAATCAAACCGGGCAGCTCGCTCCTCGCCACTTCTTCAAAAATCTCCTGACGGAACAGGTTAACAAGCCTCTTTCCTTGAGGCGTACCATAACTGAAATAGGGCGACACCAGTTCAATCGTCATATGATTGTGAAACAATTTCAGATCAGTGATCTTCTCCAATTCCTGACCAACCGTCATTTTCCCTACAGCCTGTGGACCAAAAATAATGATAAACTTCATTCCACCACTCCTGACTTCAGTTACATGTATTCCATTACTTGAATTTTATGGACATTAATCCATAATAACGCCTCGTGGACAAATAAAAAAGAGATTTCAAGCCATCCACTGAAAGTTCAGGGCTTGAAATCTCTCTTTTCGGTTTTACTTTATATTCATCGTTTCACAGTGTGCCCACATTAACGTCCAATCAGAACCCATCCCCACTTCATACGTCGGAGTCCCATGGCAATAATCCATGAGAGCAGTATTGCTACAACATAAGAAAGCATAATGCCAAGGCTAAAATGTGGAGCGAGCTCCACGGTGAGTTCTCTTCTCCAGAACAACAGTACTAATGGGTGTATTAAGAATACACCAAACGCCACCGTGCCCAAAGAGTTCAAAATGCGAGTTGCCCGATTAGATCTGCTCTGTTTCCAAGCGCCCATTCGTTCACATGTCATTAACAAGAGCAAGCAGGCCGAAAGAGTAAACAGATTACGGAAAAGAAATAGCAGCGTATAGGTTAGCGCCGGAGATGCGGCGAAAGTCGTTTTTACATATGTGTTGCCATAAATAAAGACGGCCCCTCCGCTCAACAATGCAGCGATCAACACATAACGGTAGGAGAACAGTTTCTTCATTGCTGCATCGAAGTTCAACCCAATCCAGGCACCGAATCCAATAACAATCAAGTAACTTGGCAGCAAACTCCCCATCCGTGAGAAATGAAACTGCAGATGCAGGGCGTAAAAAACTGCCTGTGCCGCAATAAAGAACAACGGTAAATATTGATTAAATAAACGATAACGTGTTAACGAAAGAAGCAGTGGAAATACCACATAAAATTGCAAAATAATTAGAAAAAAATATAGATGCGTGTGTGCAGTACCGGTTAACAATTGCTCCGAGAACTGCTTCACATGTGCCAAAGGCTCTTTGTTTGCTAGCCACTGCTTGACGATAAAATAAATGAGTGACCAAGCCAGATAAGGCACAAAAACATAAAATAATCGCTTTTTATAAAAAGTGGGCATCCAGCCCTTTTCCTTCATCTTGGAGCTGTAATTGTAGAACAACACCAGCGAGGAGAGGAACAGAAATGCGGGTACGGCGAATTGCAGAAAGCTGTTCCAAAAATAATAAAAGTCATGATCCAGCGTGTGCTTGGGATAATGGGCAACTGCCGTTGAAGTCGCATGAATAGCAACCACAGCCATGATTGCAAAAGCACGATAGAGATCCAGATACTCAATACGCCGGGGCCGATTAACCGGATGATTCATAATAAAACCTCACTTATGCCTGATAGAATGGTAGTTTCCGGCCGCAATCCAGATTCTACCCTTTATTTTAAATCAGCAGACGTGGGTATTACAATCATAATCCATATTATTTTCGTTAAATCACAACATTTCTCAACATTATTCGACATCACCTATCCAGAACCGCTCTACGATATTCCCATCAGGCTCAACATAGTCTTGATCCTGAATCCCTCCGTTACGAAGAATAACTCTTCTGGATGCCTCATTGTGCGCGTCACATACAACCAGCACTTTCGTGATCCCGAGATCTTTCGTGATTTCCAAGGACAGCTTGAGGATTTCGGCACCGTATCCATTTTGCCGCTCGCCTGGACGAATCCCGTAACCAATATGTCCTCCGCTATGAAACAGCTTCTCATTCAGCTCATGTCGTATATTCACGGCTCCAACCACTCGATCACTTTCCGTCACGAGCCAATATGTACTGTCCCTAACCCAGCCTTCCGGTATATTAATGCCTTGTTCACTACGTTCCAAAAAAGCTAACATCCCTTCAAAAGGGTAGGGCTCTTTCGAAATGACCCACGGTACCATCGATTCTCCGCTTGCAACCCAGTCTTCATAAAATGCCATATACGTTTCTTTATATTCTGCTGAAGGTTTGATTAGTCTAACTTTTTCTTTGCTCATTTTACGCACGTCCTCCTCACTCATATTGATTGCCCAGCTATTTCAACCTAATATACTAATTCACAGTCATGATGCTCCCAGACGTCGAACAGATTACCGTCCAAATCCTCGAAAGTAAAAAACTTCCCGTATACACCCTCATCACTAACTTTGCCAACACGGACATGACCAGCAGTGAGTTCAGTATGGAGTTTGATGATATCGTCAGTAAAAAAAGTGATTACCCATCTCTTTTTCTGCCTCACTTGAAATACGGCTCTGGAATCATGATCACTTTCAATCAAATCGAGAATCGGTCTATTGTCTCTAAATAGGCTAATATAGCCTTCTCTAGGCTGCCTGATATTGAATCCAAAATGGTTCACAAACCATGCTGCTGACTGCTCTACATTTGTCACAGGAATGACATTGTATGCAATGCCCAGTATTTTTCCACTCGTCAAATTGATTAATCTCCCTTCATTGCATTAATAACTTATGATCCTCTTATCGATCTGAAGAACGGTTTCTTCTGAAGAACAGTATCTTTATCCAAGTATAAAAAGAGAACCTGCGTATGCAGATCCTCTACTCAGGTCCAGCTTTCGCTACTATATTAGTTCACGATCCTGTTGGCGGATTCCTCTAATCATACCCGTTATACTGATTCCGTCTGTTGTGCATAGACTTCCTGATCCGCTCCAAGCATCTTGTAAGTGAATTGATAGCTTCCTGATCCCAGCGCAATTCGTACATCGGTTCCCTGCGCTTGAAAATCATGAATACCCGCTACTTGGTCCAAAGCTTTCCCTTTCTCCCGAACGGTCTGTACATCTGCTCCAGGAAGAAGGATTGTACCCGTTGTATTGGCAGGAAACGTCACATGAACTTCCATCTCGTTATGTTCAAGACGATACCAGTTTGATGTCACACAACCGTACATCGTCTCGAAACTTGCTTCCACCCACTCCAGTCCAGGTCCTGGTTTGGGCTTGATGTGCACAATCCGGAATCCAGGCTGATGTTCATCCGTATTAATCCCTGCAACGTAACGATATAACCACTCTCCTATGGCTCCATATGCATAATGGTTGAATGAGTTCATATCAGCACTCCACAGACTTCCGTCCTCCCGGATTCCGTCCCAATGCTCCCACACTGTAGTCGCACCTTGTGTCACTTGGTATAACCAAGATGGATAATCCTCCTGAAAGAGTAGCGTATAGGCCAGATCATGATGTCCCGTATCACTCAGTACCGGATTCAGATAAGGTGTTCCCACAAAACCGGTGGTCAGATGGTTCCCTGCGTCCGCAACCAGTTTCCCCAATTGATCAATGGTACGTTTCCGAGCTGTAGCATCCAAGAGGTCAAAATGCAAAGCAAGTACATCCGCTGTCTGTGTGGGGACGGCAAGTTTGCCCGCAGGTGTCACGAATTCATCCTGAAATGCAGCAACAATGTTGTCATGAAGATTATCATAATACACTGCATCTTCCTTCTTCCCCAACACCTCTGCCGCTTTCCGTGTAAGAGAAACAGAGTAGGCATAAAATGCTGTCGCTATGAAATCCTTGTCTGTGGCCCCGATATAGCTATCCGGCTTGGAATCCAGCCCGAGCCAATCGCCAAAGTGGAAACCTGTATTCCACAAGTAAGGATTCTCCCCTTGAGCATGAATGTAATTAATCCAGCGTTTCATGCTGTCATATTGCTCAGCCAACAGCCTAACATCCCCATACATCTCGTAGATCGTCCATGGACAGATGACAGCAGCATCTCCCCAGGCGGCAGAAGAATGATTGGTGTCTCCCCATCCCTCAGACATCGGACTCCTCAGATCAGGAACAAAGAAGGGAATACCTCCATCTTCTCCCTGATCGGCTTCCAGGTCCCGCAGCCATTTGGTAAAGAAAGGTGCTGTGTTCATCAGATAGGAGGCCGTGCGTATAAACATCTGTGCATCTCCTGTCCAGCCTAGTCGCTCATCCCGCTGTGGACAGTCTGTCGGAACGTCGAGAAAGTTTCCTTTTTGCCCCCACAATATATTGTGATGAAGCTGATTCACCAAAGGACTAGAGCTCTTGAAGTGACCTGTACACTCCATATTGGAATGCAGCACAACTCCTGTGAAATCCTCCAGGTTAACGTGATCCGGGAACCCGATGAGCTTCACATAACGGAATCCCTGAAACGTAAAATGCGGCTCATACGTCTCCACACCGTTTCCTTTTAGCGTATAGCGGATGCACTGAGTGGCACTACGGAGATTTTCTGTATAGAAATTACCTGCATGATCCAAAATCTCGGCATGTCGTAATTCAACCGTATGACCCGACTCACCCTGAATGCTGAATCTCATCCAGCCGACCATGTTCTGTCCCATGTCCAGCACACGCTCTCCTTGAGGTGTTGTCAGCAAAGCGATCGGCTTCAACTCCTGTACTTGCATTACCGCCACATTCTCCTGAGCAACAATGATCTCTTTCGTATAATCCAGCACACGTACGGGTGACCATGGCGTTGAGGATGAATCTGTCCACTCGGACTCCAGGCGAGCATCGTACGTTTCACCCATATAGATATCCGACATGCGGATGGCACTGGGCGCGCTCTCCCAGTCTTGATCCGATACAATGCGTTCCTCCGAACCATCCCCATAATGAACATGAAGTTCCAGCAGTAAAGCATGGTCTGCTCCGTAGATCTTCTGCCTCTTATCCCATCCCAAATGTCCTTTATACCAACCATCACCCAGATAAGCACCGAGTAGGTTCTGTCCATTCTGAAGCTGATCAGTTACATCATAAACCTGATATTGCAACCGCTTCCCATAACTGGTCCAGCCCGGGGTGAAGTATGCTTCGCCAACTCTCTGATTATTCAGATGAAGTTCATACAATCCAAGTGCAGTTACATATATTCTTGCCGCTGCAACAGGTTTTTTCAGTTCAAACAAGGTACGCAGTCGTGGGCAAGACTCCTCCTGCTGAGAGGATGGATCTACTGTAATCCAATCCGCCTGCCAGGCATCTTTACTACCCATGAATCCCGTCTCGAAATACGCTGTCTCCGACCAGTTCGATTCATCTCCTGCATGATCCCAGGCACGAATGCGATAATAGTAGCGGGTTCGTGCTTCGGGTACCCAATGATCCAGTTCAACATGAATGGACTGGTCAGAGCTCATTTTGCCGGAATCCCATTCAATCTGGTCCAAATCTTCTGTTCGTGACAACTGAATTTGATAAGCTGACTGTACACAATTTCTGCGATCGGATTGCAAATGCCAGCTTATTCTGGGAGACGTGATATCTAGTCCAATCGGATTTATTTTATACTCACAACGCAGATGATTTACAATCAACATCAGAGAAACATCCCTTTCCATCGTGGTTTCCAATTCAAGGTTACGATATAATTATATCGATTCTGTATTCGGAAATACCTGGCGAAGAGGACTGTTTAACCCGGTTATCTGGTCATTCTCAACGGAGGAGGCTATCTTATGAATTCTACCGTCCAGCTGTTCAAGAGCGAATCCTTTTTCCAGAATAATCTGAAGCTGTTCGTGAACCGGTGTTCCGAGGATTTTGTGGTTCCCTTTCACGCACATGAATTTGTTGAATACAGTTACGTGGCAGAAGGAAAGGGCTTTCATCACATCGGTGAAGATATTATTCCGGTACACAAAGGTATGCTGTTTGTCATTCCGGTTGGCGTTCCTCATGTATTCCGTCCGGCTACAGCGAATGTATCAGAGCATCCACTGATTATCTATAACTGTCTGTTCAATTCTGAACTGATCCACACCCTGTCCATCATTATTCAGGAGGCAGAGATTCGAAACCATCTGACAGATCTGGAAAAGAATCGGGTTCCTTATGTATCTATCACTGATTACAGTCAACGGATGGAAGAATTAATGGTAAAGCTGTACCGCGAATCTGCCGTTCCGGGAATCGGCTCATCCACGATCCTTTATACGCTCGTTAGTCAACTCGTCGTAACGACCTACAGACACATTCATCAAATCACCTGCAATGAGAAGGAAAATACAACTGATATGGAACACATCCTTCATTACCTGGACCAACATGTTAACGAACGAATCCGTCTAAGCGAACTCGTGAATATCTCCGGTTGGAGTCAAAGACATATTGGACGTATGTTCGTGACCCACACCGGGCGGACGTTTGGTGCCTATCTGCAACATTTGCGCATACAAAAAAGCTGTGAATTGCTGAAGAATTCACAACATAAAGTCAGTTTAATTGCTGAACTTGTAGGCTACCGGGATGTAGATTCATTTTACGCCGTCTTCAAACGCATTACGGGAGAAACCCCGCAGGGTTATCGCAGGAACTTCAGAGCTAAACCATCGAATTAAGTGTTCCTGCCTTCTGCTCCATTCCCTGGGTTCATCTCTTTACCGATTCTAGCTTGCTCTGCTCATGTTCTGTTTCAAGCAGACGATCCACATATGCCTTTGCACCTTTCCATGAGGTCATTAACGGAAACTGATGTTGCTCCCGCTCGTTTACATTCCATGGATGAGGGATGCAAATGACTTTTTTTCCGTCATTCATCGCAGGTATCAGGTTATGCGCTCCATCATCAATTAACAAATCGAAATTAATCAGATTCTTCCGTTTACAGGTTATAAACTGTTCTGGAGATATGTATGTCATATGCTTCTGGAGCCAATTCCACTTCTCAACAACTGTCTTGGGTTCAGCCGCCGTTAGTATAAGCAGATCATAGGCTAGATGGAGCTTTTCCACCTCTTCCACCACATATTCGTCATAAATCTCCAGTTCCTCAAACAGTCCTGGCCGACCGTAAAATACATCATGTGTACATTCCGGATGGCGAATATGGGATGTATCCCAGTGCACCATATCCTCGTATCGCAGCGGATGAGTTGGAAAGTTGATGTTATTGTGGTATATGGCTCGCTTGACCAGATGACATATCGTATCATCCATATCTACAGCAATAATAGGTTTCTTCATCTTTATCCCCTCCAATAGGATCACAGTATATCATCATCGATGTTATGAAGCCATCTTTTACAAAAAAAAGCTGCTGCTACCGTTGTTGGGGAGATCAACAACAAAGCAGCCCAGAAACCTGTCCACATGTGGATAAGATTTTCGGGCTGCTTCGCTAACTCACTTCCCTCTAGCAATGCGCGAAGTGAGTCAGATACAGCGATTTAAGCAGAAAAATTGTAGCCTATTTACACCACTCGCTCAGGCCAACAACCTTATTTCTGTTGGAAGGTTACGTTAATCTGTACAATCTCGGATCGACTGCTCGTGCGAATCGGAGGACCCCAGAAGCCATATCCAGAGGTCACGATAGAGTGCATAGACCCTTTTTGCAGATAACCCCAATCATTCTCGTATATGGCCTTAGTAATAAACTGAGCGGGTGCGATCTGACCTCGATGGGTATGACCGGACACAACCAAATCCACATGATTCTGCTCCGCAATATCCAAATCATAAGGCTGGTGATCCATCATTAGCACAGGCTTGCTCAGGTCTGTATCCTGCATCAACGCTGCTACTTCTGCCCGATCCTTCTCGGTCCGGTCTTTACGCCCAATCAGAGTAATCTTATCGTCCAGGGTAATCTTTTCATCATACAGGACCTGCATATTACTCTTCTCCAGTGCGGCAATTAAATCCTCGATCGGACCATTGAATTTATCGTGATTACCCAGTGAGGCATATACTCCATAAGGAGCCTGAATGCCACTGATAATATCCGCAATCCCACTCTTGAGGTACATATCCAAGTTGTCATCGATAATATCACCAGGATATAGCACTAGATCTGGCTTCAGTGCGTTAATTTCCTCCACCATACGTTTGGCGTGTGCAGGACCAGACAGCAGTCCGAAGTGCATATCTGCAGCCATAACTATGTTGAGGCTGTCGACACCTTCCACTTTTTTATCAATCTGAATATTATATTGCCTGACAACTGGACTATAGGCGTTATAGATACCGTAACCCAGTGTAGACAGCAACAATACAAGTGTAACCACACCCGCCCATTTGTGGGCATGATGTCTTGGAATTCTTGTCAGTCTAAGAATCCATAACGTCAAATGAACAACCGGCAAGATCATTAACAGCAATGAGAAGATAGCCAGCCAGTATGAGCCGATTATGCTCAGGAAGGAGAAACTTCCAAACAACCGTGCCAGGATGAAGGATACTGCAAAGAAGACAAGCACAACGATGTAAAACCAACGGAATCTCGCTGAGACGACAGGCTTCATCCAGCTCCAGCCGCTCCGCCCTATGTAAAACACTAATAAACCATATACAATCAAAAACAATATGCCTGTAAGTACAAACATGCCCCGGTTAACCTCCACGTCAATAAGTTGATTGCTGAATTCAGTTAGAAAGCTTCCTATCCGTTTGAACAAGTATAACGTAGTTAAGGGGGTCAAAACATCTGTTTAGAATCATAGATACGTACATTTTATTACAATTTGTTGATACTTAAATTCCAAGCATTCATAAACGGACATTAATAGGAATACATTAATCACATGCAGCACAAAAAAGCCGACCCTGTATCCAAACATGAGTTGAACTCATGAACGGACACAGGGTCGGCTGTTCATACATTACGAATTATTCGTTGGTATCCATCCACTGGAAGTGGAATGAACCTTCTTTGTCCACACGTTTGAAGGTGTGAGCCCCGAAGTAGTCACGTTGTGCTTGCAACAAGTTCGCAGGCAAACGCTCTGTACGGTAGCTGTCATAGTAGGACAACGCGCTGGAGAATCCAGGAACCGGAATTCCTTGAGTTACCGCAGCAGCAACGACTTCACGCCATGCGCCTTGGTAGGATTCAACAATGTTTTGGAAGTATGGATCCAGAAGCAGGTTTTTCAGTTCTGCGTCTTTGTCATATGCTTCCTTGATGTTTTGCAGGAACTGCGAACGGATGATGCAGCCACCACGGAAGATCATCGCGATGTTGCCATATTTCAAATCCCAGCCGTACTCGTCCGAAGCAGCGCGCATTTGGGCAAAGCCTTGTGCGTAGGATACGATTTTACTTGCAAACAGCGCTTTGCGCACATTCTCAATGAATGCTTTTTTGTCACCGGAGAATGCTTCAGTTGCAGGTCCATTCAGGATTTTGCTCGCTGCCACACGCTCGTCTTTCATCGCAGACAGGAAGCGGGAGAATACGGATTCCGTAATCATGGACAAAGGTACGCCCAGATCCAGCGCGCTTTGACTAGTCCATTTTCCTGTTCCTTTTTGTCCGGCTGCATCCAGAATGACATCAACCATTGGTTTACCCGTTTCCGGATCGTATTTGGAGAAGATGTCTGCGGTGATTTCGATCAGGTAGCTGTCCAGCTCACCCTGATTCCATTCGGAGAAGATCTCATGCAGTTCTTCAACAGAAACATTCAGCACGTCTTTGAGCAAGTGATACGCTTCACCGATCAACTGCATATCCCCGTATTCAATACCGTTGTGCACCATTTTAACATAGTGTCCAGCACCATCTGGTCCGATATATGTGCTGCAAGCATCGTCGCCCACTTTAGCCGAAATGGCTGTCAGGATTGGTTCAACAAGCTCATATGCACTCTGTTGTCCGCCCGGCATGATTGCTGGGCCTTTCAATGCGCCTTCTTCCCCACCGGATACACCCGCACCGATGAAGCGGAAACCTTTGGCTTCCAGATCTTTGCTGCGACGTTGGGTGTCAGGGAAGTATGCGTTCCCTCCATCAATGATGATGTCTCCCTCGTCCAAGTGTGGCAGCAGTTGTTCAATCGTAGCGTCCGTTGCTTTACCCGCTTGAACCATAATCAAGATTTTGCGTGGGGATTCCAGAGAAGCTACGAACTCTTCAATGGTGAACGCACCTGTCAGGTTTTTGCCCTCAGCTTCTTTTAAGAGATCGTTCGTTTTCTCAGGGGAACGGTTAAAAACCGCTACCGAGAATCCTTTGCTTTCAATATTGAGAGCAAGGTTCTTACCCATTACTGCAAGTCCGATGACACCGATCTGTTGTTTACTCATTATGTCCTCCCAATACTCTTTATATATAGTAGGTTAAAATTCGAGATCAACAATCCTTATTACTGAACCGTTTTTTTCCAGTCAGCTGCAAACTTATCCATACCTTGATCTGTCAGCGGGTGTTTGGAAATTTGTTCAATGACGGAGAATGGCACAGTAGCAATATGTGCTCCAGCCATTGCTACACGTGTAACGTGGTCCGGATGTCTTACAGAAGCCGCAATAATCTGTGCATCCAGGTTATGTGTACGGAACAGCTCAGCAACTTTGGCAACCAATTGCACGCCATCTTCGGAGATGTCGTCGAGACGTCCCAGGAACGGGGATACATATGTTGCACCGGCACGAGCAGCAAGCAGCGCCTGGTTCACTGTGAAGATCAACGTTACGTTAGTTTTTACACCTTTTTTGGTCAGGTAACGGCAAGCTTCCAGTCCTGCAAGTGTCATTGGCAGCTTGATTGTGATGTTTTTGTCGTTGTTATTGATTTTGATCAGTTCGTCAGCTTGAGCAATCATCTCTTCGGCTGTGATCGCATCTGGTGTTACTTCCGCAGATACGGATTCAACTTCAGGTACCTCACGCAAAATTTCTTCAATGCGGTCTTCAAATTTCACGCCTTCTTTGGCTACCAATGACGGATTTGTTGTTACACCGGACAGTACGCCGATTTTATACGCTTTTTTGATGTCTACCAAGTTTGCTGTATCGATGAAAAATTTCATATTCAATTACCTCCAAGGGATATGTTTGTTTTTTTGATGTTACAGGTTTGCATTAACAGCCATAGGAATTTCAGTTGCAACTTCGGCCTGCTGATCGGCAGGTTGATCAAACCACCAGTGGTGCCCTTCGGCAGCCAGCATAGCATCCGACTCTACAGGTCCATAGCTTCCTGCAGGGTACAAATGAAGTGGGAGCAAATTCTCCTGGAAAGCATCCAAGATAGGTTGCACCCATGCCCAGGACAGTTCTACTTCATCCCAGTGGGCAAAGAACGTTGGATCTCCATGCAATGCATCATGAATCAAGTTCTCATAAGCTTCGGCCAGATCCTCACGATCTGGTGACAGATCGATATGAACCGGCTTGAACTCTCCTTTGTTTTGCGGGTCGCTCGCATTCAGCTGCAGTGTCATGCTCTGGTCAGGGCTCATCTCAATCACAAGCAGGTTCGGTTTGGAACCGTTAACCACGTTGGCCTGTCCGGATGGTTCCTTGAATTCAATGACGATACGAGTTGATTTCTCCTTCATTCGTTTGCCTGTACGGATATAGAAAGGTACTCCGCGCCAGAAGAAGTCATCAATCTGTAATTTTGCAGCAATAAAAGTATCATTCATCGTATTCTCGGCAACACCCGGTTCAGCTGCATATCCGCTAACGGATTTGCCTTGAATGTTTCCTTCAGCATACTGTCCGCGAATAACACTTGCACCCACAGTTTGCTTTTGCAAAGGCTGTATCGATTCCATGATGTGCTTTTTCTTCAAACCGACTTTTTCCGTGGTGCTGTTATACGGAAGCTGGATCGCCATCATCATGAGCAATTGCAGCATATGATTCTGGAACATGTCCCGCACGGCGCCTACATGGTCATAATAGGATGCCCGTTCTTCCACACCAACAGTCTCATTAGCGGTGATTTGCACATTGGAGATGTAGCGGTTGTTCCACAGTGCCTTCATGATCGGATTGCTTTGATGCAGGGTTTCAAGACGCTGTACCATCGGTTTGCCCAAATAATGGTCAATTCGATAAATCTCTTCTTCGGTAAACGCCTCGCTTAATTTGCGATTCAGATCACGAGCCGATTGCAGATCATGACCAAATGGCTTCTCGATCACAAGACGTTTCCAGCCCGCTGTAGATCCAAGTCCACTTTCCTGAATGTTCGCTGCAATCGGTTCAAAGAATTCTGGACCAACCGAAAGATAAAATAAACGATTGGATGGAATGCCAAGTTCAGCCTCTCTCTGTTCAACCAATTTTAACAGCTCTATATAATCTTCCTTATGGCTTATATTCAATACACTATAGCGGAAAGCCTGCACGAATGACTTCACAACTTTAGGATCGGCCGGGCGTCTGGAAAATTCATTCAATGATTTTTCCACTTGTGCCTGAAAGAATTCATCAGACCACTCTCTGCGTCCCAAGCCAATCAGCGAGAAGGATTCCGGGAGTTTCTGCTCAATGTATAAATTATATAAGGCTGGATATATTTTTCTTTTGGCTAAATCGCCAGTCGCACCAAATAAAATAATGGTCGTTGGTTCCATCTCACTGTTCTCCTTCCAAGTAACTCTGGTATCTTTGCTGTAGTTACACTATAATACGTTTCATAGCCATACAAGTAATTAATATATTTCACAGGAGCTATAGACCATATCTATGACAACAAATTATGAATTATATAAGGTATTTTACTGGGCTGCCAAAACAGGAAGTTTGACTCAAGCTGCCAAAGCGCTATATATCACTCAACCAAGCGTTAGCCATGCTATCAAACAGCTGGAGGAAAGCTTTGGCCTCACGTTGTTTTACCGGAATTCCAAGGGAGTTGCACTGACACAGGAAGGTGTCAGTCTGTATTCCTATATCGAACAATCCCAGATTCTGATCTCGCTGGCGGAGGAGAAAATGGCCGCCCTGAAGAGTTTAGACAACGGAGAACTGAGGATTGGCGGCAGTGATTCATTGTTTAAGCATTACATGCTGGCATATCTGGAAGAATTTCATGTCCTATATCCTAACATCAAGCTGCATCTGAGTCATGGAACAACGCCGGAAGTCATCACGTTTCTGAAAGAAGGAAAAATTGATCTGGGTGTTGTTCGAATGCCCATCGTTGATCCGCAGCTGGAAGTTCGGGAAAGTATTCAGCTCAAGGACTGCTTTGTTGCGGGTGAACGTTATGCTCAGCTGAAGGATAAAGTCATGACACTGGAGATGCTCCTGGAGCATCAATTGATTCTCTTCTCCCGGAACAGCCGGGTGCGGATGGCGATTACGGAATTGTTCAACAGCTATGGCTATACACTCAAACCCGAGATTGAAGTCGGCAGTGTGGATTTGTTAATTGAATTTGCACGTCGAGGATTGGGCATATCGTATGTAACCCGTGAGTTTATTTCCAAAGAGCTGGAGGAAGGCTCTCTCTTCGAAATTCAGCTGGATGTTCCCCTGCCTCCATCCCATGTAGGCATCATGACAAAGCGGAATATGCCGATTTCCCTGGCAGCGAACCGATTTATGGATCTCATTTTTAAATGCGATTAGACTCTCGGGTCAACAAAAAGTGCCTCATCACCCATACGGATGATGAAGCACTTTTTATTATATACATATGTAAAATGACGAACGAGAAATTATCATAAAGAAAATCAAATTATCCATTGAAATAACTCCACCTCTTCATTCACATCAAAAACGGATTCAATGTCATACTTCGAGTTCTCTTAGTCTTTCCTCAATTCTTCCAGGAATCAAAGCAAACAGTTGGTCCCAGGTCATAAACACATTGGGGTCAAGCACATATTCCTCAAACTCCACAGCAGGTAGAGAATTCTGACCGTGTTAATTTGGAACAAAACGTAAGCCCACAACCGAATTTCCCGGTCGTGGGCCTGAATGCGTTCATTGGAGAAGGAATTATATCGTTATCCCTTTGAGTTCTTGGATGATTTGGAAGCTTTGATCGCCTGATCGGAAACAGAATCCACGCATCCAATTGGCGGACCCAAAATAGCGTCATTCTTGATGGAAGCCACTGCCTTTGCATACGCCTCCTCATCAATGCAGTATGCACGATGTGCAACTTCAGGCGGTGTTGCAGCCAGAAAATCAGCCCCAAGCACAATGTCCGGTGTAGGTTGATCAAAAATCGTCAACAGATGCACATCGTCGGTCTCCGCCACAAACCAGTGAAACCACCCTTGAGGGAATATCGAAACTTGACCAGGCTTCAAGTGATAACTTATCCGCTCCCGCTTAAAGGGGTCGTAGACAGAGGTGGTAACTTCACCGTTGATCAGAACGACCATCTCTGTCACATTGGTATGCCAGTGTGGCTGAACGATGATACCTTTACTCATGTGTACGTTGAAAAATCCATTTTTGATCGTAGGCAACTGCTCCCCAAACAACTGGGTAATATAATTACGCGAGTCACGCTGATAATTTAAAACCGTTGTCGAATCGGCTGCCAGTTGAACATTCGGGGATTGCAGAATCGGATTAATCATACCGCTGTTTCCTCCTTATAGGCGCACATCTCATTGTTGTACTGTATGCGTTAATACGCGGAGATAATACCGTGGACACGATTGTATTTCAATTTTTATCCGAATGTATAGCTTCATCTGTCGATCAGGTTCAAGTGAAGAACTTCACTCTCAAGTAAAACACAAAAACGCCCTTTTCCTGTTGAAAACAGGTCTGGGGCGTTAAGTGCTTTATCTATAGCTTGCTATATCTTAAGCACTTCCCGGGTATCTTCCTCCGGCGGCAAATCCTTTCGGAGATATCCGTTCAATCTCTGCCAATTCATCAATGGTGAGAGAAACCTGCAGAGCACCAAGATTCTCGTGAACTCTCTCCAAACTGCGAGTACCAGGAATCGGAACGATATGTTCTCCTTTTTCAAGTAACCAGGCGAGTGCAAGTTGAGAGGCAGTGCACCCTTTTTGCATAGCCAGCTCCTGGATCAGGCGCACGACCTCCAGATTTTTCTGGAAATTCTCACCCTGGAAACGTGGATAATGACGACGATAATCGTCCTCCGGCAGGTCGTCTATCGTTTGGATCTGGCCTGTCAGGAAACCACGCCCTAACGGACTGTAAGGGACAAGCCCAATGTTCAACTCGCCTAGCAGTGGCAAAATCTCATCTTCGAGCTCACGACTCCACAATGAATACTCTGTTTGGAGCGCTGTGATTGGATGAACGGCATTCGCACGACGAATCGTCTCCGTAGGCGCTTCAGACAGACCTATATATCGGATCTTCCCCTGTTGAACCAGATCGGCAAGTGTTCCCACCGTTTCCTCAATTGGAGTATTGGGATCAGGACGATGCTGATAATAGAGATCGATATAATCCATCCCCAGGTTGTACAGACTGGCATCCACTGATTTTTTAATATACGCCGGATCTCCCTTGGGACCCTGGGTATGTGTTATACCAAACTTGGTCGCTACAATAGCATCGGCTCTTCGCCCTTTAAGCGCACGCCCAAGCAATTTCTCGTTGCCTCCAAACTGCTGCTTTTCATATTCACCGTACAAATCGGCTGTATCGAACATCGTTACGCCTGCATCTAACGCACCATGAATTGTATGCACCGAATCTTGGTTGTCTGGCATCATCATTACACCCAGCCCAAGCCCGGATACTTGCAAATGATCGCTTCCCAACGTTCTTGTCTTAATCATGCGGTTCCCTCTTTTCGTTATTAAATAGAAAGATATTGAACTTGTACTCATTCTATTTCAAGAACGGAGGCCCAACCACAGTCTGTTTATGCTAGTACTAGAATTACCACCCTGATCGTTACTGTCACTCCATAACGGGTATGTACACACAACAATGAATACCTGACTGTTCGTTGAGATTGCTCATGGAAAAGATATCATAGGCATAGGCAATGCCATCCGCCCGATCTGTTGTTTCGAGATAGATCCGGTTGACTTTTTTCTGTTTTATTTGGTGTAGGCTCCAAATGCTATGAAAATCCGTGCTGTCCTCGTTCAACTGTTGAACTATTTTGGAAAACTCAGGTTCACCCGGATACTTGTCATAATACGTACGAAACACCGCTACCGAATGCCGTGCAAATTCATCCCAATTATGCATACGTTCTCGGAGCGTTGCATCCAGAAATAACATTCGCATCATGACACGGTCGTTCACGTTCATCGAGGAAAAGGCGAACAGTTTTTCATTCGCTGCCTCATTCCATGCAAGTACTTCAGACCTTTCATTCGTAATAAAAGAAGGGTATGCAAGTTGACTAATGATGCTCTGCCATCCCTCTTCGAGATGTGAATAGGAGGCAGGAAATTCATGCTCTGCATTAGGGTCCCATAAGCGAAATAGGTGGTCCTTCTCCTCCTCGCTTAATTGGAGCGCACCCGCTATACTTTCCATCACCTCTCGAGACGCGTTAACCTCTCTCCCCTGCTCAAGCCAGGTGTAGTAAGTTGCACTGACACCTGCTAGTACAGCAACTTCTTCACGTCTTAATCCCGGCGTTCTGCGCTGTCCATACGATCCGCTGATTCCAGCTTGATCTGGCTGAATCCGGCTCCTCCGAGATTTCAAAAATTCACCCAGTGTTTTGCTTCGGCTAATACCTGTAGTCATAAATAACCTCCCTTAGATATTTAGATTTCTATGGATTCAATTACGGCTCTATCCAAAATCGATGTGATTAGACGCCTTTGATATCATTCTTTTATTATCATTCTGCAAAATCCTTAGTTTACAAGAAGCTTAGCATTGATTCATGCAGAACGAAAGGAGCACATCATGGTCCCAACGATCGGAGACATTTACTGTGTATACGTCGAAAATTTACAACAATATGCCGATTGCCAGGTTACTGGCCTGAAAGAAACCGGGAGTAAGGGGCCACGCCAGCTTGCCGCAATCCTGCAATTGGACTGGACAGGAAATCAGCAATTTCAGGCCACAGTCTGAAGAAGATGTGACAGAACTAGCCAAACTGTCGTGTTTGACAGATATTCAAATGGACGGATATTCGGAATCACTGATACCATTCCTTAACAAGGAGCCGATATTGAATTCCATATCACGAACCACGGTCAAAAGTCGCCGGACCTCAGTAAGAGTCATTTGACCAAAATCGTCATCGATGTCAGCGGATTGGAACTTTCACTTTGAATACCAAGATAAAAAGTCTAAATTTCACAGGAAAGCCGTCTCCTGGCCTTTCGTATTGATGCATATGGAAAGTGGTTAAGCTTGAATGTTGCAGCGGGTCTGCCACTTATCAACGGGATTCCACGCCTTGACGGATTACATATTAGAGAAATCACTGAGCTGGATTTGGCACCCCTTGTGAAACGTTATCCGGAACTTACGGAATTGCGTTTGTGGGGCAAACCAGGCAATCTGATTCATCTTGAATCCATTCAACATTTGAAGGCGTTACAGGACTTCAGTACATATGACTTGTTTGGATTCAGCAGAGAACAATTCCCTGACCCGGAAGAAATCCCGAAACTGTCGAAACTTTGGTTAACCAGTTTGCCAGCAGAAGAGGCCGCATCCGGGCTTGAACTCGAGATCAGTAAACCGTGCAAACCGGAGGGCTAGCAGAGAATCTAACGAACCCTTTTTCGAGACTGGGACGGACGGGATCACATCAAAGCAGCGCATGCCAAAAAAGTAGCTCAAACTTACAAACAACACCTCAAAAAAATCGAAGATTAAGTCAAAATATGAGCGATTGGGCGTTATACAGAAACAACTGATGTCATTAGTAGAGAAGTACACCGAGACGGTTTATCAGTTGGACGCCAAAGCTAACTTTATTGAAACAATGGAACGTGAAGAAATTTATAACGCCCTTGTTGGATTGTTGGATCAACTGGAATCACAACCAGGAATGGACCAGACAACTGCTATAAAGGTTAATCGCAAGGAGCTGGGGGAGGTGTTTGAACGTCACGAGAGATTTTTAGATTCAGGGTGAATGAGACAAGAGATTTTTTCTCTTACTTTTATCCGCAAAACGGGCTAAAAGATAAAAGCCTGACTCCATGTAGGAATCAGACTTTTATCTTTTTCGTATCCATTCTGAATCATTTTACGATGCTTCAACAGTTGTTCCACAATACTCACAATCCGTGTATTGCTTCCGATATACCTTCGTCTTGGCCCCACATCCCGGACAACAACAACGACCATATCCAATTTCGATGAGATTCTCTTCCATAAGAAGTCTGATCGGCATAGCAATTGCAAAGAACATAAAAAAGAGTCCAAAAAAACACTCTCATCTTCATTCCCCCAAATAACAAATAGAGCAAAACTGATGTTACAACTCGTATCAGCAAAATTAGTCATGGTGTCTATTATGTAAGGCTAGGAGAGTCTCATCGTTGTTCCACAATACTCACAGTCCGCAGACAAATTCGGATATACCTTTACCTTGGCTCCACACCCCGAACAATTCACAGATACAGGTTCTTGCGGTTGCTCGTATTCATGATCGTGGTATTCATGATCGTGGTATTCATCCTCATAATACCCTTCTTCATCATACTCCTCGTCACTGTCGTAATGATATTGATAATGATCAGCCTTAGGATGGAATTTAGGTCGTCTACACATTTTAATTCCTGTAACAAGTACGATTACTCCGGGTATAAAAAGAATAATCGTACCGATAATAGCCATATCGGTTCCCTGGGGAATTATTATTAAAGATAACAAGATTGTCAGAGATGAAAGTATAATGAATATAACTCCAAAAAATCTCTTCACAGCTTTTCCTCCTATGAATTTATGATTTGCTTGTCATGATCTGTTGATTCCGCTCTTTCAAACGGGACTTTAACCTGGACAGTTGCGAAGTGAGACGTTCACTATTTACCAATCCTCCTGCCGCATACTGTGTAGCAATTTCACCGTTCAACAATTCAATATCGTTTAGTATCTGACGGTCACTATACTCAAGTGAAACAGGAGTGATTGGGTCGCTGTACTTTACCAGTTCAACTAATGATTGAACCGCCTTTCTGTCCTCCTCCATAGTCAGGATGGAATGATCCTCCATCGTATGGAGCAACTGTTGCAAAGCATTTTCGATGGATCTCAAGTTAGCCGTTTTCATTTGTTCATCTGCTTGATGATGACTTGCACTCCGGATATAGATCAATATAATTCCACATAGAATTACTGCCAGCGCTAGGGTTACCGTATGTAACAAAACGAACCAGCGGAGACCATGATCTGCTGATCCTGTAAACAGGGAGTACATCATCACACAAATCAGATAAATCACCAACACGATACCTATAGCTGTGTAACCAGGGACAAATCGTTTAAAGCGATCCATATGTAGCATGACATGCCTTACATAAATCCAAATCGCCGTAATCGCGACATAAGAAGCCACAAGATTCATCCAGAAAGAAAGCGATACAATGGCATGACTAAAGACCGTAAAAGAAACGACTGAGGATAACAGCATACAGATCAGATAGATAGCATTTAAAATGAGAAGATTGCTCCGTTTAACCATAACTATGCCTGCCCTCCATCTTGCAGATTGTTTCCGCAATCCAGACAGAACTTCTGACCGGGCTTCACTTCATGTTGACATTGGCTGCATTTCAAGGACAGACTGGAGCCGCAATTGCCGCAAAATTTAGTTTGACCCGAATTCATATGATTGCACTTGGGGCATGGACTAGGCATCGGTTCGTGACAATGAATACATGCCAAAGCATTCTCCGCATTATCCGCCCCACAGGATGGGCATGCATGATATTTGTCACCACAATTGGGACAAAATTTGGTCCCTTTCTGCAAGGCATGTCCACAGTTGTTACAACCGGTGGTTGCTGATTTTTCGGCAAGTGAATTGCCACATTTGCTGCAAAACGAACTATGCTCCTGGTTCGGATGACTGCAATGCTTGCATATACGTATAGCAGGCGTTTCCGTAGTAGCCATCACTTTGGACATCTGGGACATCTCGCTGCTGAACGATCCTCCCAGTCCAACCCCCATCCCCATTCCAAGCCCAGCACCCATAATATCCGATTGCATGCTTCCTTCATTTTTGGCTGCACCTTCAAGCGTATCGAATGAACGCTCCTGTTGATAGGTGTACCCGATAATATCCATTTCGGCTTTGCGTGCCAACGCTTCTCTCAATCGAATGACCGAAGAGTCCTCTTCAGGCAGATTGACATTATGGATATAAAGGTTAATTAACTCAATACCAAACTCTTCAAAAGCAGATGTGATCGTATCAGCAAAATGCCGTGAAATTTCGGCGATATAAGCATTGATTTCCAGTACACTTACTTTTCTATGTATTAGATAGGAGGACAGCATGGAGTTAATGTTCATAATAATTAGCCCACGAAAATAATTGACCATATTAACCTGGTTAAATTCAGGCAGCGTTCCCACAAGTTTGACAAGAAATTTGCGAGAGTCCGCTATTTTTATACCCATCTGCCCAAATGCTCTCACTGGAACGATAATATTATATTTTGGGTCCTGTATCTGAATTGGATTTGCTGTTCCCCATTTCACGTCTAATGCGCTTACTTGATTGACGTACCACACTTCTGCTGCAAAAGGTGATTTACCTCCGAACGGAAGGTTAACGAGGCGGTTTAAGATCGGGATATTCGCCGTACTTAGCGTATGTCTTCCTGGCCCAAACATATCAAGCGCCCTTCCATCCTTAAAGAGGATCGCCTGTTGGGATTGATTCACGATCAACTGGGTCCATGTTCCCAATTCACTCTCAGGGTGCTTCCAAGCAAATACATCAGGTGAACCGTCATACTTGATTACGTCAATAATGGCCATTTCTCTTCCTCACTCCAGTAGTAGAATACTATAATTTCATTGAAACAATCGTATAACAATCGCTTGCTAACAATCTAAAATTAAATCATTTCATAGCTTACTTACCTGCTAATCTTTCAACAAAAATGTTTTTTCATGTTTGGGCATTGCTATTTTACCATTTATAACCTCCTTTCGCACTAGTATAGTTCATATTTCATGAGATATTTTTCCTATACATGAATGGTAGAGACATTAAAGAACCTCCTGTATATCGACAATATGCAAGAGGTTCTTGTGATGGCGGAGGCCCTCCAGTTAATTTAGGAGATTCTCCATATATGATGCGGCATCGCCCATGAACGCTTCGAACGTGGAAATCGTTCCATGCTCCTGATGTTCAATGTCTACGTAGCCAATCATTTTTTTGCTTGGATTCCAGACGATCAGAATATGGGAGTATTGATCCACGTCAGAGGATATGCGCAGCAGTTTCTGTCTGCCCAACTTCATTTCCACGGTATCGATCAGATGGAAGAATTCGATGTATCCCACGCCGCACGGATTGCCCGGCAAGTCGATTCTACGCTGACCTTCCGTTAGAAAACGGATTAATTCATCAGGTAGCTTGTACGATTTGAGTGCATGCAATTTGTTGTTTAGATTGTGAAAGTCTTGCGGCTCATGAGATTTCAAATACTCTGCCATTTCTTCATTTTTCTGACTGATGGCGATCGTATACGCCCGCTCCCCATCCTTCTCTTGAATGGTTACATCCGCTCCATGCTCTACCAAATAACGAACCATCTTCATATTGTTGTTACGAGCGGCTACTGTAAGGGGTGTCGCCTTGTATGGATACACCATAGCGGACTCGTTGTAATTGATATCCACGCCCTCGTCCAGCAAATACTGGACCATCTTCATATCGTGATTCGAAACGGCTTTTCGTAACGTTTTTCCACCATATTTTCGAATATCCAGTCCGAGGTCCTTCAGCACTGGGATGTTCTTTTTGTTACCGTAATATGCCTCGTCGTACGCACTCGACTTCACATGATTAAGTCCATTCAATTTGGCTCCATGCTTCTGCAAATATCGAACCGTATCTTCCCCGCAGTATCTGGCCGCCTTGAGGATTGCTGGATTATCCTTCACATTCAGGTTCACTCCGCGCTCCACCAAAAGCTTGACCACTGCCTGCTGATTGGTGATTAGGGCAATATCCAGTGGTGTCAAAGCTATGTATTTGCTGAGCGTAATCACTTTTTCAAGCTCCATACCCTGGTTTATGAGTTCTTCTACACCAGTAACGTCTCCCTTATAAATCGCCATGGCGTGATCAGGCAACGTTTCAAACGTTCCTTGATTTCCGATTTTGAACAAAGGTAATAACCTCCCTCTGGTTAAATATTTACACGACTATAAGTCCTGTAATGCTCATTATTCATAGTATACCTGCTAACCTTTTCATCTGTACAAAGCCTCTACCAAAATCAGGTTCTTGTCCTAAAGCTCAAACCAACCCCGAAACATAAAGTTCCGGGGCTATCATCTACTTTATATCAATGCCCTTCTCCAACCCCTTAATGGATTTAAGTTGGGAAGTGATGGCTGCAATAACGATAACAAACACGCCTGCAATAATAAACAAGAACGCAATGCCCCTTCCCGGACCAACGCCGATGTATGATCCTACGGTCGAGGCCAGCGCTCCACCTTCCTCCAACAATGGGTTAAAGACATGGTCTGCCAAAAATCCTGCGATACTGTAGGAAACGATAAAGCCTAATTGCGATAAAACGCCGATGATGCCCCACACCCTGCCTTGCTTCTCGTTGGATATGTTATTACGCACCAATACATCTGCACTCATGTTGACAAAGGGCAGGGAGGACAGAAACAGGAAGCCTGCAAGGATAATGAAATATATATTTGTTGTAAATTCCAAAAGGGAGAAGGACAATCCGGATATAATCAGACCCCAAACAAGTATTTTTGAATATTTTTTACTTAGGGTGAACATGCCAATGCACAGACTGCTGATCAACATGCCAATTGCGCTCACCGATTGAAATGTTCCAAGCGTTCTTGATTCAGAGAAGGATAGGATCATTGGACCTATGAGCGTCTCATGAACAACCATTTGCTCCTTTGCATGGAACATTACTTTGGATTAATCAGGTACACTATATGTAATTTCTTTTATCGGTATGCCGAACCTTCTGAACCAAAGTTAATATCCCTTTTTGCTGTAAAATACCCCCATTTATTTGCTGCACCGAGTGTATCAATAAACACGAACATCTGAATCAGTCTGTGGTCCAGTTTTAACTAATGCCGGAGTCTGAGGTTATACATTGAGAACTTATTAAATCGTGTGATAAAATAATGGCTCAAACCTTTTTCTAACGACACTCAATTTATGGGATATGTCCCAATTAAGAAAGGACACTATGAACCCTTCATCCATACCATCCATGTTACAGCAAACCATCCCGCCGCTGGATCTGCGCAGTTGTCTTGTCAGCGTACGTGGCGAAATCATATACGAGCACTACCGTAATCTCGAAGCAGCAACTCATATTGCCAAAGTGAATTCATGTACCAAAAGTGTGCTGTCGGCGCTCATTTGTATTGCAATGGATCACGGCTGGCTGCCCGAAGCGTCTACTCCAATCTCCACCTTTTTCCCACAGCTGGGGTCAGATCCTGACCCACGTAAACCGGAAATTACGTTAGAGCAGTTATTAACTATGGCAGCTGGGTTCAACTGGGACGAGTTTGGTGGACAGAATTCATTTCCGCGCATGACACGTACGGATCACTGGGTGAATTTTGCGCTGGAGCAACGCTTAAGTCATGTGCCAGGCACATATATGGAATACAATTCCGGGGTATCACAGATCTTGTCTGCCATCCTCATGCAAAGTACAGGGATGTCCGTAGCCGAGTTCGCGGAACGTTATCTATTTGGCCCGTTGGGGATTCAAGAGTATGAATGGGAAAGTGACCCACAGGGTGTACATACTGGTGGGTTCGGATTAAAGATGCTGCCGAGGGATTTGTTAAAATTCGGTCAGCTGTTTTTGCAGCAAGGCATGTGGAACGGACAGTCGCTGATATCGAACGATCTTGTTAGCCGCTCTACAAGGCCTGCCATTACGGTTACCCCACCCAATCATGGTAGTTACGCTTGGCACTGGTGGGTGGATGCCTATACCAGCGAAACTTCTGAGGCTGAGGCTGGGATTACAGAAAAGCCCACTCCCATACTCCATTATTACTATGCCCGTGGATTTGGAGGTCAATTTGTATATATCGTCCCGGCTCTGGAACTCGTTGCAGTGCTCACTAACGACAAACGAAAGAAGGAAAAACCTCCACTCGATGTGTTCCCAAGATTGATTGCACCTCAATTGGCGAAACTCTTATAGACAGTTTCTTTGATCTTGATTCATTCGAAATAACCCCATAGCTTACCCGGCACGAACCGGTAACTATGGGGTTATTTCATTCACTATTTCAGTTCCGGTTATGCGTGACAAAGCATGCTCAAATGTTGTTCAATCACGTTCTCTACCTTTTTAACAGTTAGCCTTTCTGGCTGCATCAACATATGAATGGCAAGTCCATCAATCAAGGCATACAACTTTTCTGTTTCAATCTCTGTATCCATTCCCGTACATGTCATCCCCTGTTTCTGCAATTCTTGAATTACTAATTGAGCAGACCGATACATTCCTTGATGCATCTGATCACTTAATTTCTGCAATTCGGGATAAACCAGCACTTTAGCTGAAAAAGAGAACCAGACCTCCATTTCTATTTTCCTTTCTTCATCCAAAGGAAGAAAGGAAAATAGCAAATGTTTCATATTTTGCAATACAGAATCAGTCATCTGTAAAGCTTCTACTCTCTGTTGCACCCTTTCGGCAAAAAGGTTCATACAAAAGGCAAAGAGTTCAGCCTGTGTGGCAAAATAATGCCTCATGGAACCTACAGATAAACCCGCTTCCTTCGCTATATTTCGTACGGTAGCATGATCCAGTCCGTTATCCCGGATGACACGAATGGCCGCGTCAGCAACGATTATTCTTTGTTTTTCATGATCTACGATTTTTGGCATAGTTTCATTATACACCAAGCTTCTCTTTTTATAATACAAAGTGCTATAATAACCTTTATTAATACTTTGTATTAAAAAGAACAGATTTATAGAGAGGACTTAGCATATGATCCACACCAGCGTTTCAGACAAGCCACGCACCAAAAAATGGAGAGCACTAAAATTTATGCTTATAATATTCATTACAGTCCTATTCGTTATGAGCGCAGGCTTCATCTATGAATGGTATGCCTCTAATCACGCCAGAGAAGATTATCCGCCTCCTGGAAGATTAGTAGAAACAGGAGGATACAAGCTTCATATTCATCAACAGGGTAACGGTACTCCAACCATCATTATGGAGGCCGGCAGTGGCGAGACTAGTTTGTCTTGGAGAGAAATTCCACTTGAACTGGCAAAACATGCAACCGTGGTTACTTATGATCGCGCGGGATATGCATGGAGTGAGTCTGCACCATCAGAACGCACAGGCGCAAACATCGTTAAGGAGCTGCACGATGCTTTGGAGAAAGAAGGCATCCGCGGACCATATATTATAGTTGGTCATTCTCTGGGTGGAATGTATGCGAGGCTGTTTACACAGACCTACATAAGAGAGATCCAGGGGCTTGTCCTGATTGATGCGAGACCTGAGGATGACGAAAAGAATACGAAAGTCCTGTTGGAACAAGCTCAGTTTCATGGTAACCCGCCTGCTTCCTTCTTATCCTTACTGAAGTTGTTCGGGAGCTTCAGGCTGTTTCCAAACTTTATGCTTGAGGGGCTTGTTGCAGAGCAAGATCGGGATGCGTTTATCAATGTAATCGCAACCCCCTCCTTTTTTTATGCCAAGGAGAGAGAAGCCACTCTTGCCTATACAACAGAAGATGCCATTAGGGGGCAAAAGCTCAGATCAATCCCTGTACGAATCATTGCACGCGGGCTCCCTCAAGACTACGCTCAGGCAGGACTTTCAGTTGAAGTTGGAGAGGAACTGGAATCCATCTGGAAATCGGGACAGCGTAATATGTTGAACATATCAGAGAATAGCCAGCTTCTCATTGCCACGAAAAGCAGTCATATGATTATTCATGATGAACCCGAGCTGGTTGTGCAGACCATTCTGGATTTAGTAGCATATAAGAAATAAATGGAGAATCTTGTCCAATAGTGTGAACTGTGTTCATTAAACCAAAAAGGGGCGTCCCGTCATGTTCATGACTTTGGGACAGCCCCTTCAAAATATACATCACACCTCTGTCTTCCTTGCATGTGGAGATTTCGTATTGATTAAATAGTATAGCGTTGCATAGATCGTTAGAATAAACGTGCCAAAGAACATACAGAAAGCGAGTGACGGACGACTTACACTCTCATGCATAATTTTGACCAGCGTTTCACGATTGGTTAACGCATCCCAGCTGTTCAGTCGATACACACGTCCCAGCAGTACACCATAACTACCCAGAGCACATCCTACCAGCACAAAAATCCACGAAAACCATCGTCCCATTTTGTGATGAATCACTTCCTGAAGCTGATACATCGACAGGAATCCGAGCAACAAGCCCGTCCAAACGAACATCAAGAGCACAATTAAGTCATACCAGTACTTGTAGTCCAATCCATCCCCTCCGCCATAATAGCGGGAACTGCGTGCCGTCAGGTGAACGAGATCCGTTACAATGTAGGACGAGTTCGGGAAGAACAATAGCCAGAGCAGTCCGCTTGCAACGGCAAACCATGTCGCCCCTTTCCATTTGGCATGGCTGAAGCCATAAGCCACATAGGAGAATACAAAAGGAATCCAGCCCAAAAACAGGTTCCAGATCAGGAAGCGAAAATAGCGCTGATCCAACCAATCTGCAGCTGCATAATACAAACCGAGGGTCACCACCGTGACCACACTAAGGAAAATCAATATTTTGATATAATTCAGTTTTCTCAATGATATTTACCTCACTTGATTCAATGAAATACATTTAGTTCCGAAAATATCGGATAATCTCTTCCCTGTTCTTTTCCACACGCAAATTCAGCCCACGCTTATCCTTTAACCCATATTGCTGTAGTTCATGTCCTGGATCAAGCACCAACGGTTTGGTTACCACATCCTCCAACAAGTTCATTGTCAATTGATAGGCTTCCCGCAGCTCATCTACCGGAATAATCGATTCATATCGCTTGATCAACTCAATCAAACGTTCCGCATACACCAGACGAACCATACTGTCCGCACTCGTCAGTTGTCTTGAAGCAAATGCTGTGATTGCAGTGATAATCAGCGGATTAGCATGATATCTGGCAATCGACGTAAGCTCATCAACCGCGTCCCAGTTCATGATAGATAATTCAGAGGTTAACTGACCTATTCTTTCTTCCATCCATGTCTGCTCCAGCTCTTGAGGCACATCCCATTGTTTATATTGTGCATAAACACCACTCCGATGCATCTGTACAGCGCTCCCATAATGCTTAACGAATAACGCTTTTGGAACATTCCAGTCCGTTTCCATCCAACCACCACCGTACCTGTCTCTATTTTTGCTTAAAACCAAAACACATTACATAAATTTACTGTTGAAGACCATACTAGGATCATACCACTTCCCAAAGGAGAATCAAATTTACCATGAATTCAAATTCAATGCAGCCTTCAAACCGAATGCAACCTGCAAACAACGCAAATCCAGGCTTCACACCTCAAATGAACCATGGCGGACATGAAATGTTCGATATGCATGAAATTCTGTCAGGGGCCATCAACGTGCTGGATCAATACATGATTTTCAGAACGTTTGTACAGGACACTGAACTGCTTCAACTTCTTGATCGTCAGTACAATTTCATGCTGTCCCAGTACAATCTGACGGCAGAATGTTTCTCAACTGGACAGAAACCGCATGAGGAGACGGCAACCTACATGATTCCAAACATCGTTCCGCCCGTATATGGCCTCAAGCCATCTGCACCGAAAAAGCCGAATCAATCACTAGCCGATGTCAAAGATGCAGGCATCAGTGGTCATATGCTGGGATTGATCAAGTCACATGCCTCTCTGCTGGCCATGTCTGCTCCTGAAATTACGAATGGGACCGTACGCCGAGTTATTGCTTCGCAGGTACAACAATTTATCGAGATGGCTTACGAGATTTTCATGTATCAAAATCAACATGCTTATTATCAAGTGCCTCAACTGAATGCAAATGATACGACACAGATGCTTCAAGCATATGTCCCAGCAACCGGTGCACCTCAAATGCCAACGAACAATAAACCACCTCTTCATTAATTTAAAATAAGCCAGAACAACAAAGAACAGCATCTTCAACCCCCAAGGTTGTAAGATGCTGTTCTTTGTGCTGCTACGGCTTTGATCCAGAAGTGAAAAAAGCAGCACTCCTCTCTAATGGA
This sequence comes from Paenibacillus sp. 11B, assembly GCF_030487755.1. Classification (NCBI taxonomy): domain Bacteria; kingdom Bacillati; phylum Bacillota; class Bacilli; order Caryophanales; family Paenibacillaceae; genus Paenibacillus; species Paenibacillus sp. 11B. The sequence goes on from NZ_JAUKNS010000001.1 coordinate 594,210, forward strand.
TGTGCCGCTTTAGCATGCATTCAGCGCTTCTTGCTCCATTCCAAGAATGTATTTTATGTCGATACCGATGTAAGTTTGTCCGGATTCACAACGAGATAGAATCCCTCAATCCGCTCTCCTGGAGAGTCCAGCTTGAGACACAGAACTTCGGACAACTGACCGTTATCCAGTAATGCAAGGTGAGGCTCTCCATTGATGAATGTGTGCACCCAATCTCGTTCTCGCAATCGGGTAAGCACCCGGCGAGAGGTCAACAAAGCGAGTACACCTTTACGAACTTTCATCGTTCTCATGACCGTATGCACACGTCCACCGCCATCTGCAGTAAATACAGGCTGCTCGGCCAGCAGCTCCAGCATCTCGGAGACATCATAATTTAGAAAAGCGGTTGTGAAACGAGCCAGCAATTTTTCTTTGGCAGCATAATCAGCAGAACGATGTTCCAGCGGGGGAAGACGATCGGGAAGCTTACGTCTGGCCCGGCTAAAAATTTGACGGCAATTGCTTTCGGATTTTCTCAGCCAATCTGCTATTTCCGCATACTCATACTGGAACGCCTCACGAAGTACAAAAACAGCACGCTCTATTGGGGTGAGTTGCTCCAGCATAACCAGATAAGCGTAGGAAATCATCTCCTTCTGCTCCATCGTTGCTTCCGGAACGTTCCCTATTCCACCGTCACTCATCGGCTCAGGGAGCCATTCTCCAACATAACTTTCCCTTTGATTGCGGGCAGAGTTCAGCAGATTCAAACTGCGGTTTACGACTAGTTTAGCAATATAGGACTTAGGATTACGGATATTATCAAGAGACTTGCTCTGAAGCTCTGCAAAGCAGTCCTGCACCAAATCTTCAGCCTCCACCACACTACCGAGCATGCGGTAAGCAATGGAAAAGGCGTAGGCTTTATAACGAATATACAATTCACCAACTTCCAGAGAAGACACTTCTGGCTCATTGATGAGGGAATCCAATTTCATGAGAATGGCCTCCTCTGGCAGATGGTCGTAACTTTACTTAATTAAAGCAACCAGGATACATCCCTGTTGTAATTGCGATCCGGTTCCAGCTATTAATGGTGTTGATCGCCATGATCAGATCCACCAGTTCAGCATCACTGAAATGTTCCTTCACTTTTTCAAACAATTCAAGTGGTACGCCTTGTTCCGAAACAAGCGTTACAGCTTCAGCCAGCTCCAGCATAACACGTTCTTTTTCCGTAAACAAAGGTACCTCGCGCCACACGCTCAGCAGCAAAATGTGATCGGCATAATCTCCCAGCTTCATCAGATCTTTGGCATGCATATCGAGACAAAACGCACAGCCATTGATTTGCGACACACGGATTTTCAACAGCTCATATAACACTTTATTATCTTCAAACTGACCCGAAACATGCTGCTCCAATGCCATCATTGCTTTGAAAGCACCCGAATTAGCCACTCTATAATTCACTCTTAAATTCATCTCATTCGCCTCCGCATTTTGGTCTACAACCTTAAGACAAATCAAGACTCATATCTGTGACATTTTCTATAAAAAATCTTCAGCATATTTGAAACAGCATAAAACTCAACTATGTAAGATGAGTAACCTCAATGAAGCTTGCCCATCATGGATATAGTTTACGCAAAACGTTATGTATAAGCAGATAATTCCGTATTTATGTTAGGTGTCCGCTGTATTGTTTGTCATTTTAAACAAAAACCGATTGCACATATTGATACTCCGAACAAAAGAGTAGTAACATACGACTACAAAGTGAACTTTCCTAACATGAATAACGAACGATTCATTATCCCAGCAAGGAGTGACTTCCATGATAACTTCCAATTCCAATCCCCAACTTACATCCGAACTGCCCCGCGGCTGCACGTTCTCCGCTGAAGACTGGCATGTCTTATCTCAATATTGGTATCCGATCGCTCAGGCAAGTGAAGTGACAGATAAACCACTGGCCGCTCAATTGCTTGATGTCAGATTGGTTCTGTATCGCAGCAACAACAACGTTGTAGTTGCCAAGGATCTTTGTTTTCACCGTGGTGCTCCGCTAAGTAAGGGCTGGGTAGAAAATGGCGAAATCGTCTGTCCCTATCATGGTTTCCGTTATAACTGTGAAGGTAAATGCACCGCCGTGCCTGCACATCCCAGCTCCAAAATTTCTCCCAAACTGAAACTTATCGTATATCCTGCGGTCGAACGTTATGGCCTGATCTGGACTTCACTCGCCGGAAACGATGAGCAGATTCCTTCATTCCCAGGATGGGATGATCCGGAATATATCAACATTCTGCCTCCGAACTTTGATATCGCAGGTTCAGCAGGACGTCAGATGGAGGGATTTCTGGATGTATCCCATTTTGCCTACGTGCATACAGAGACGTTTGGCGATCGGAACAACACCGAAGTGCCCCAATACCAAGTAAAACGTGAAGGCAATCAGCTGCTTGCCGAATACTGGAGTTCTGTCAGCAACTATGGTAAAGGTCAGGATAATGTAGCCCCCGAAGGCTTTCAATGGCTGCGTGAATTCCGCGTATTTCCGCCATTCGCCGCCTCTCTTACAGTTCACTTCCCGGATAACGACAAACTGAACATTCTGAACTGCGCCTCACCTATATCTGCACGCTTTACACGGTTGTTCTGTCCGATTACGCGTAACTTTGACAAGGATGCTCCAATTGAAGAGACAATCAAGTTTAACTTGCAGGTATTTGAGGAGGACCGTGAAATGGTGGAATCACAGAAACCGGAGGATTTGCCGCTGGATCTGCATGCAGAAGCACATATTCCCGCAGACCGTACCTCGATTGCATATCGTCAGTTACTGACAGAGCTGGGCTTGGGAAGAAACTACACATCATAACTTGAACACAAACAGACAAAAAAGATGCGTTCATGCGAATGCATCTTTTTTGTCTAATTGCTACACTTTCGTTCGTGACGATGTACTGGGATTGACCTCACTTATAATATGCTATATCTGTCACTTACCTTTGATTATTCGTATTCATCGGAGGTTCTGTATAATACGGACAGCCTGGTTCGTGAATAATACGGGGATCTACCCATGTTCCCCAATACGGAAGGCGATTCACATAAGGCAGTTCGTTAGGCTGACTATTCGGATGTGGCATGTTGTTTGTGGCCGGCGATACTTGAGTTGCACAGTCAACAGGCGGCCCAATGATTACTGTTTTTTGAATGGGAGCAAGCGTTTCCTTCACCTTGTTTTCATCGAGACAGTACGTATGGGCCAGGACGCTTGCAGGTGTAAGACGCAAAATGTCCGAACCAAAAATGGCTTCAGGAACAGGGGCATCAAAAATAGCCAGCAGATGCGTCTGATCTACCGTTGCAATTTCATAGTGCCACCAGCCTTGCGGAACATTTGCTACTTGGCCTGGGGTAATCGTTAAGTTTAACAACTCATTGGTAAATGGATTGATGAGGGAAACGACAGCTGAACCACTGATGCAATACACCAGCTCGGATGCATTTTGATGAATATGGGGTTCAACCACATTACCTGTGCTAAGAAAAATATCCAACAAGGATACATTACCCAATGTGTTTAATTGATGAATGGAGAGAAAGTTAATATAGTTATTTCCGTCTTTTTTGAATAAAAGATTCTGGTTCACATCAAATGTAAATTGGGTGGTAGGTAAGGTGTAGTCCATATAGGAGGTTGCCAAAATAAAACGCCTGCCCTTCGCTCTCGGTTTAGGTGATAACCTATACGCCAGCTTATGCTCTGGGCTTCTATGCGTGAGCCCATTTATGCCGAAGCCCCTTCACCCGTACCACATACTATTAACCCTTCTGTGTCACTCAATTGTATCGCAGCATAGGCTGATATCATCAATTAAACACTGGAGGCATGCATCATGGCTTACGGACCTGGTTCAGTACCTATCCCGCCAACTGCGGGTTATCCTTACCCTTATTATCCACCGCCACCCTATCCCTACCCTTATCCATATCCTTATCCATACCCCTATTCACCCATCGTTCCGTTTCCGCTGCCCCTTCCCATCGGAGGCCCAGGATGGCATGGCGGTTACCCTGGCGGTCCCCACGGCCCGTTCCCTGGAGGAGGCTATCCGGGCGGTCCACATGGTGGAGGACCCGGGGGTCCTGGTGGACCTGGTGGACCGGGCGGTGGTTTCCACGGCCATCGTATTTTTTAATGCTAAAAAGAGCAGGACAGGAGCTGCTAACATTAGCTCCTGTCCTTGTTCAACCTTTTAACCCACGCATGATGAAGGCTTAACCTCTACCCCGTCATCAATACTCAATTTCATCCATGATCTTCAGATTACGGTTGGACACTTCCAGCAAGTCTGTAAACGTCTCAGACACATAATAAACAAAGTCCGGATCATGCACATACATAATGACTTGCCCGTAGGTTCCTTTCTCTGTTGGATCAAAATCAAGCATCAAATAAAGGGAGCCTCCTGCCATCGTTGCAAACGGAATCCACTCTTTGTGGAATAAGTAGGGCTTAATCTCCGGGTCCAGTTTGCTGATCTCATCTGGGGAATAGTACTCGTCCAACTTCTCATCCACTTCACAGAAATATTGTTTGGTTTCCCGAATCTCCTTCAATGACATCAGATAAAATGGATTACACTCCTCTATCTCCGCATCACCCGGATACAAAATATGAAATGCATAACCACTCCCGTCCTTACGCTGATAGAAGGCGCGGAAATCCTCCGGCAGTCGGACGCCATATTCCGTTTCCAATGCGGTTAGACTCTGTTCAGAAGCACCCGCCCGATGCTGGTATTCCTCGTATAACTGCCGAATTTCGTCATCCTGGATTTTTTCATTCAGGAGCCCATTCAGCGCATCGAACATTTCATTCCATTTTGCACTAGCCTCAGGTGTCATGAAGCATCCCTCCCATTCATCTAAGATCAAGTTATTGCGGGGTTTACCAGCGTATAGGTTCTTCTTCGCGCCACAACACATAACGCTCAAGCTCACGGATAGTTCCTGTACCGATCCCATATTCGTCCATTTCTTGGGAGTGCAGGTCAAGGATATGCAGCATGCCCCCGAACGTACCCACAGCAAGCTTAGACTGGTCAGGAGAGCTCGCCAAGGAATAGATGGTGCTGCCTACAAAATGTCTCCACACTTCCTGCCCGTCACTATTCACACAATATAAATATCCATATGCATCCCCAAGCACCATGCCTGCATCTGTTTCCACAGCAGCGTAAACACGGGCATTCTCATCCATTACAGGCCAGTCTTCCTTACTCTCATTACCATCGATCGTTTCCAACTGAACTTGTATTGTAGCCCCGTTATAAAAGTGACATGCATTAAACCATACCTTCAAGCTATCGGTGGTGAACACCGCATGATGAGGATAACTGGATTCGGGATAAAGGGAATACGTCTTATTCTGTTCGCGATCCAGAATCATATGATTACTCACCTGGCTGCCGTAGGCAATCCAGCGACCGTCGCGTGAGACCGCCGCATGCCCCATATCAATCTGTGTGTCTTCCAACTCATATTCTTCAATCTCTGCAAGATCCGGGTGCAGCAGGGATACCTGGCCTTGCTCTAGCAGATAGATTCCATAAGTGGAGAAGATAAGAACGGATTTCCCATCATTAAATGGAATGAGTCCTTCAAGTGTGCGCTCTGGATGCTCACAGTCAGCTAGGGATTCGATGCGCGGCAATGCCTGCTGAATACTGGATTGGATATCTTCCCAGCGATATACCGCAAGCTCTTGCCCTACCAGATGGCGATCAGGCTGTCTGATGATACGAATATCTTCCGATCCGGCCAACGCATAGTCTGCACTGTCCGGTGAACAACCTGCGAAGGTATACTGAGAGAAAGGCAAACAACCATGCTGATCAGCGGTATATACACATCCATTCTCCGTGAAGGTACCGATTGTGAATACAATCGTTTCCGCGTTCAGATATCCTACTACCCTCACGGCCTGCATGGAAGATTGAAAATTTTCGTTCAATGGCCACGTTGCAGCAGGCAGTTCAAGCCGGAGCCTTTCCAAATCTCCTTGAAGATTGGCCTGCTTCACCATATTCCACACTTCAGTGCTAATCAGAGCTCGCGCGTCCGCCTCCAGCTCCGATTCGTCCACTTGCTCTCCTGCCATGCCTCTGCGCACAAATGCATTAACATCCTTTGCGTATCGTTTGCCTTCACTCCGCCACGTTTCTGCAATGTCTTCTTTCAACCAACTCAATATTTATTCCTCCACTCCACCTCTATTGACGACTGTACAGTGATGTGCCAGCAAAAATTGATCCAGATCGTGATCCTTTGCACCGTCCGTCCCGTGCATCTCTTCATAGAAAAGCGCAATTTCCCTGCCATTCGCATAATTAAAGCGTAAATACCCACCCTTAGAGACCATAAACAGCTTACATGTGTACTCATTTTCAAGCACTGCATCCCACTTGAATTTGCTCTTACACAACTCAGCCAGTGCTTTCATAGAGTCTTCGCGCTCGACGTTAACCAAGTGGTAGAACGTATGGTTTCGCAGCTCATTCCAGGGTTCAAAATACGCTGGGGCCAGCGGTTTATCCTGATGGTAATATCGGCAATAGATCCGGTCCAGGGTCTCTCCAAAGTCAGCTTCTGAGCACGACCACAAGATTATAGACTCATCATGACGCGGGAGCCATAGCAGTCCCTTCACATCTGGATGAATCGCCAGGAAATCACCATCCACCGAACTGCCGATACTGATACACTCCTTAAGCTGCTCCTGTGTGACTGGCGTATCCTCCGTGTGCATCCAAAAATCATATTCAGCAAAAGGTTTTAGTACCTCCTGATCCGGCCGCTGCACATTCATCCAGCCTGTGTATGTCCCTTCCCCGTATTGTTCCAGCCATTGGCGATAAGACACAGGCAACGCGATCAAATGCTGCTCTTCAAAATGATCCAGTTCCTTAGCGGGTACGGGCTTTAACGCATGAGATACAATATACATTCACGACATCTCCCTACGATCGTTTCGTTCAATTCACGACAGTTCATTCAATCGATCAGCAATTCAATCAGGCTAAGCCAGTTCTTCCTGTACAATTTCGGTCACTACACCCTTGCGGTTTATAATGCTAATGGCAAATGCATCATAACCGTCACGTTTCACCTGCTCAAAATCCATACTCTCTCCCGTAATCAATTCGTAGGTTCCGTCTTCGTCCACATCTTCCCCGAACTCCTCATCCCATGGCACGTTATAAAAGGCAGTGAGCTGTACTTCAAAAATATCTTCTCCTTCGACGTCCAAATAGGGGCGTAGCGGCCTGTTATTAAGGTCTTCCTCCGGATATGTCTCACACAACATCGCATCATAACCGTGTTTGGCTGAATCGATAAGTAAGTAGCGTTCTCCAGTTACGGTGTGCTCCGCATATACGATGAGTGGTGTCGAATCCTGCCAGGTTATCAGATCATCATCGGTTAAGTCACCATAATAAAAAATATGGAACTTGTCATGTCCATCCCGTGCTTGCAACTTGCCTTTCCATTCCACTTCATGCGTCTGAACATCCGGTATTTCCCGAACCAACCCTTCCAAATATGTAGGTCCTTTATGTACACCAAACAAATTCATCATCTCGCCTCCGCTTTATTCATTCGAATGGTTACGACTTTATGTTCTTCATCCACATCCAGCTTCACATCCATGTCTAACTTATCATGGAACAAAGCCGTAACGTTGATATAAGGATCACGAGCAGCTTCACTGCCCCCATTGCTGGAACGGCTCATTCCCTGATGAATAATCGATTGTACCAGCTGTCCATCCCCTTTTCCGGTATTTGGATAAGTATAAATCACCTCTTTGTCCCGATTATAAAAATTCAACACCGTTTTATAATCTTTGGCATTGGTATATTGCTTTTCGGTTTTTACATATTCGTTTTCCGTGGATTGATAGCGGATCGTCCCAGCCAGATAGGGATTGTCTTCACTGGGTTTAATATCAAACTCCTGATAAGCGATGTGATAAAGGTATTGGATATGATTCATATCTACACGATAATATAACTGCCTGTTGTCTTCCTCCTTATCCATGGCAGCGAAACTGTTGATGAGCGGCCAGGCTTCATAGGATCTCCCATTCACATCGACAGCAAGAGCATAGTCAGAGAGTACCTTCTCTTTTTGAAACACACCATACGTCTGTAAAATGAAATAAGCCGGAATAAGTAACATGCCTATAATTACTGCAAATATAGTAACCTTTATACGAAATTTCATGATCATCCTCCTTAGCGACCCCTGTTCTACCGGTTCATCCTGTCGTGTGCTGAAGTTTGGTCAACGTGCGGACAACCAGCTCTCTGTTCTTGGCGTTCTTGATATACGCAGGGATGGTATGGGAAGCCTTCTTCAAAGGTATATTTGGCGAAGAACAGCGTAGAAGCTGTATTTATAAGCCCCTTCATCTTCGAAACGTTTCATTTTAATCCCTGCCTATCCCCTGTATGCTGGCCATCGCTAAAAGCAACCACTCAACATTTCCCAGTTGTTCTACCTAAAATTATATGTAACTCCAGTGCTTAGCACAAGGAAATGCAACGTAAAAAGGAGCACCTTACTCCAGATCATCATCTGGAAGGCACTCCTATTCACTATTCCAACCCACGCGATCAAATGTCAAGCAAAAGGGAGACAAGCAGTCCCATTGAAGCAATAAAACCTACGACGGGTCCCCCTTCTTCGAACGCTTCAGGCATCATCGTAGAGCAGATCATCGCAATGATGCCTCCTCCGGCAAATGCCCCAATAGCCGCGGCCATCTCATCGGGCAGCTGCTCCAGAAACAGATACCCTCCCAAGGCTGCAAGTGCAGAAATGATCAGTACGCCCAACCACAAGAGAATAATCCTGGAGCGGGAGTATTTATTGCGTTGCAGTCCAACCGTACTGGACAGACCCTCAGGAATATTACTGACAAAAATAGATACAACCAGCACCACACTAACACCATTTCCGGCGAGCAAACTGGCTCCCAGCATAATCGATTCGGGAATGGCATCCATGACCGTCCCTGCAAAAATGCCAAGTCCACTCTGGTTGGAATCTCCCTTCCCGGCGCTTGCCGAACGCTTGCGCCCTGCTCCCCCTTTACTGGAAATGAGCAAATCGAACATGGTGTACACGACCGCCCCTGCAGTAAATCCAATCGCGGTCGGCACAATCCCCCCATCATTCAGAGCGTCTCCAATCAGTTCAAATGCGGCCGCACCAATCAGGGTGCCAGTACCAAAAGCCATAATCCAGCCTATCACTCGTTTGGGAATCTTCAGAAATAGCGCAGCAAGTGCTCCAATGACAACAGCCGAGGCGGAGATGCCGCCCCACATGAATGCAGTCCACATCCGGGATGACCCCTCTCATGTTCATATATGATCTATCACTCCATTAACCGGAGCATACAGAACAAAAACAGGGTACATCACCAGGTGAATGGAATACAACGAAAAACCGCTAACACTAAACCATCATTTTACGTAGTGAAGATATATATCTTGAACGAATAATGAAGAAATAGAAGGTCTGCGCGAGCAGAAACGCACCAAACACGGTTAACACAGGCACCGTATATTCGGTAATACCGAATTCCTTCAAGAACGGTTTAACCACAACGAGGGTTTCGATGATCGAGATCAGAATCGGGAAGAAAAAGAGAATCGCAATCTGGATCGTGGATGATCGTTTCATCTCTTGAAAGCTAAGACCCATTTTCGAGAGAGAATGAACCATTTTCCCATCTGCTTCAAGATCCGTATGCAGTCTGAAATACAGAAAGCTGGCTGAGGAGATCGAGAAGATCAATCCGATGAAAATGCCCAGAAAGGTAAAGAGCGCCGTCGTCTGTCTGAATTCTTCAAAGTCAGCATATCGCGTCGTGAAAAAGCCGGAAAAGTCTTTATTATTAGAGCTATTTCTAATGATCTCATCCATGCCCTCCAGCCGATCGCTTACCATTGCTTCAGATGATTGCCGATCGGGCACGGTTTCCCCCCAAGAAGGGATATGATAAAGGTATTTACCGGAAATTGCATCTTTGTCCATTTGTCCGGCAAGAGCATTAAACTCTTCATCATTTACAATAACTAGGGCTGATGCATATAAAAGCCCGTTGAATTCCGGTTCAATTTCAGTGTACTTAATATCGATTTTAGCAGGCTCTGATTTCGTATCCAGCGTTAACTGATCGCCCTTGGCATAGGCATGGAACCGTTCCTGTTGACGAGGCTTCTCCATATTACGGGAATCGATGAATATGCCGGTATGGGATGCAAGAGTATAAGACGGTTTGTTCTGGATTGCGTTGAACTGGTTGAAATCACTCAAAGGCATCACACTGATTCCATTGCCATCCGCACTTGTCCAAAAGTATTCCAGATAAGCATCCTGGTATGGAAGACCGGCAGCATCAAGTACCTCGTTGACAGGAGCCATGTTCGGCTCTTCCGATGCGTTGTACACGTTATAACGAATTGGAAAATGATTGTCTCTAAATACTTGTCGATTCTGCTGATCCAGCGACAAAATGACAACTGCACTCATGGAAGCAATCGCAATGACCACCGTTACCATAAACAGCATACGTGCATTATCTTTTATTTTGTAACTCATCTCCGATATCCACAGCAAGCGTGTCCCATGCCATACCCGTTTCCTATTACGCTTCAACAGCCGTATGGTGAGCACAGAGAGCTGCGAGTAGAAGAAATATGTTCCCGCAATGCCTGTCACAGCAGCGATCAGAATGCTTTTACTCGACAAACTGCTGTATAGAGCAATGAATCCCGTAGCCAGGAAAGCCAGCCCAAGAATAGAGAACACCCAAGAAGCTTTGGGTTCTTTTTTGGGCTTGCTCGTTCCGGTTAACAGCTCAAGCGCCCGCTTATTCCCGATAAAGAAAAGTGTGAACAGTGAAATGCAAAAGAACAATAATAAAAAGGCAATTACCGTTATCAACATCGCTTTTACAGGAAAATAAAAAGGCAAATCATCCATACCGATAAATCGGGTGGTTAACATCAGAAACAGCTTGGACAATAACATGCCTCCACCGATCCCGGCTATAATGGATAGAAATCCGATAAACATATTCTCCAAAATGACCAGTCTTCGAATCTGTCCCGGCTCCGCGCCCAAAATGGTCAGTATACCGAATTCCTTATTCCGTGATTTCAGAAATGCACTAATGGAATACATAACGAAGAAGATCGCGAACACATAGACGATGACCGAAGCGACCTGCATTCCCGCTGCCGTAGTTTTGCCAATCGGTAATTTCTCAACATACGGATGATAGATGAACATGGCATACGCGAAGAAGATCATGACCATGAATACACTACTTAGAAAAAAGGCAATGTATGCTCGCCCGTTTCGGCGAATGTTGTTAAAGGCGAACTGAGGAAAGCTCATGCGAATTCCCTCCCCAGAACGATAATGTATCAATAATTCGTTGGAAGAACGTCTGACGATTATCTCCGCGATGCACTTCCGCTGCGAGCTTGCCATCCTTGATAAATACAATCCGATGGCAATAACTTGCGGCAAGCGGATCATGTGTGACCAGCATAATGGTTGTTTTCTCTTCTTGGTTAATCTGTTCAAGCGATTCCATTACCGCTTGGGATGAAGTCGAGTCCAGCGCACCTGTCGGTTCATCGGCAAGTACAATCGATGGCATATTAATCATAGCTCTGGCAATGGCTGTACGCTGCCGTTGTCCACCCGAGATCTCATAGACACGTTTATCCAGAATATGATCGATTCCAAGCTGAGCCGTAATCCGATGGAGTCTGCTCTCCATCTCCTTCAGCTTGACCTTGTCCAGCGTTAATGGCAGTACTATATTTTCAGCAACGGTCAAGGTATCGAGCAGATTGAAATCCTGAAATACAAACCCGAGTTCCCGACGTCGGAACATGGCGAGTTCTTTCTTTTTCATATCAAACGGATTCATGCCATTAATTAGCACTTTGCCTGAGCTTGGCTCATCAATGGTCGAAACCATATTGAGCAAAGTCGTTTTCCCACTGCCCGATGGTCCCATAATTCCTACAAATTCACCCTGCTTGATGGTCAGATGAATATCACTAAGGGCTTGAGTCTGCACTTTGCCCTGATACACTTTGTTAAGTGCCGAAACTTGCAACATTTCCATAGGTGTTTCCCCTCCAACTGAACGATCTGTGTTTTTCATATCCTTATCCTAAACGACCTCCCACAACCCTGCTATCGATTTACCTTAAACTTTCCTTACACAGCGTTTAAGGTTATGTTCCCATTCTATGAAGAAATCCTATATCCATAAAAAAAGCACCTCGCCCATGGGCAAAGCGCCTCTATTTCCGATTCATCCAGCTGAATCTGACCAATGTTCCTTCATCCGGTTTGGAGAACAATTCAATCTGATTACCTAGACGTGAACTGATCTCACGGACCAGATACAGTCCCATACCCGTAGATTCATGATACTGTCTTCCCCGCTCTCCTGTGAAGTAAGGATTGAACACGCGATGAATATCTTCAGCTGAGATGCCGATCCCCTGATCCTGAATATCCAATACGATTCGCTCTTCCTCCATATAGGCGGTAATTATGACTTTTTTACCCGCTTTGCTGGCTGAGTAGTTGACGGCATTGGTCAAAATCTGGGTAAACATGAACCGCAGCCACTTGGAGTCACTATAGACTTGAAGGTTGTTGTCCATTCGGAAATCCGGCGTAATTCCCCTGCGAATAAACAGACGACGATTCTCAGCGATGCTGCTTCGAACCACCTCCGGTAGAGACAGAAGTTCCACACGGAAATCCCCCTCGAACTGTTCCAGGCGTGAAGAATGAAGTACCATTTCCAACCCTTTGCGCATTTTATCCAGTTCATCCTGAATGCTGCCAGCAGTTGTATCCTCCACATCTTCCAGGGTCAACTGTATGATCGATAATGGGGTCTTCATTTGATGGACCCAACGGTTCATAAACACAACCTGCTGCTCATTGTGACTGCGCAATTGACCGATTTCATTCTGACGGTTACGCTCCAGTTCATGCATCAATTCCTGTAATGCTTCTGCCACAGGAGCGCTTCCAAGCGATTGGAAAGGCTCCTGTACCAGCCGTTGTGGATACTGGAGCACACGGTAATATGGGTGGAGCTGGAAATAACGCACGGTCAGATATACGATTAATACCACTGTACTGAGCAATATGCCATAAAGAACGATCCTCATGGGCCGCTCTTCACCTGAGAGCCAATATACACATGGGACCAGCAGCAATTGCAGCAAATAAAATCCGATGAGGGGCAGCTGATCCCTTAAGAACAGTTTCATTGTCGATCCTCCTGGGAAGCTGACTCCAGATCAAGCAACCGATAACCCGCTCCGCGAACCGTTTCCAGAATCTCTTCAGCCCCCAGATCTTTCAGCTTGCGGCGAACACGTGTAATGTACACATTCAACGTATTATCATCAATAAAATGCTGATCTTCCCACATCAGTTCGAGCAAACGTTCCCGGCTAACTACCCGCCCTGCTTTGGCCATCAGTGCTTCGACCAACACGGATTCCTTCTGTGCCAGCTCCATGGAACGCCCCCCGTACTCCAACACATATCTTTCGGGGTACAGTATCATAGAGCCGTTTTTCACTTTCATCTCTGGTTGTACAGCTGCATACATCCCGTACGCCCTACGCAGGTGACTACGAACTTTAGCAAGAACTACTTCATATTGAAAAGGTTTAGTAATATAATCATCCGCCCCATGCTCCAGCGCCATAACCTGATCCATGCCACTATCACGAGCCGAAATAAATAGAATGGGACATATGGAATGCGAGCGGATCTGTCTGCACCAGTAATAGCCGTCAAACTGAGGCAGATTTACATCCATCAACACCAAATCCGGACCGATCTGTACAAATTCATCCAGTACATGACGGAAATCAGTTACGATCTGCACTTGAAAACCATTCCGAATCAAATATGCCGCCAACAATCCTGCGAGCTTAGCATCATCTTCAACCAACAATATCGATTGCATCGTCAATCCTCTTTCCGTTCCCTGACATATCTTCTACATCTAGATTACCATTCTAGTCGGAAACGGTTTGGAAATAAAGGTCAGACGACCAGCCGTCCACGCTTCTCCGCCAAACCAATGGTGGCTTCCACCCCGGAATTAAATTCGAGAAAGTCCTGTTCTACCCCGTCACTAAAAATAACGCCATCCTCTGGCATTTGGGAGACCATGTGCAAAGGCTGTTTCGGATGAATCTGTCCAAACACCAGATTGGCCGCAGTCGTCCGGCTGGGGAAGGGCTCACGTACTGTAAAATACAGATAAGGCGCGTCCCAACCGAAGTGATTCAAGCCGCTCATGCTTCCCTGTTCAGATACGGTCCCAGGGCTACGTTCTTCTGAATAATCTTTCCCTTTAGGCTCCGGACCTGGATGAAAGCTCCTGCTGTCTTTATCGGTGGTGAAAGCTTCATCCGATTGGATGTGCTGCCACGCTTCCGAGCCCACAACCCCGGCAGCACCTGCGAGTACACTTTTGAACCAGCCCGTCGATCCCATTCCGGTAGATACAATCACCCCGCTGGAAGATTGTTGTTCTACCGATGAACCGATACGAACTTCATAACGAGCAGATACATGCGTCTTTCGGCCAATGAACAGATCATTGACACCATACAGATACTGCCCATCATTCAGCTCCACTTTGGCCAGAGTCACCTCTTTCAGAGTCCGACGTTTACGAATAACATCGGGAATAATGAAGCTCAGATCCTCCACCGTAAATGGCAGCAATACCCCATCCCAACGCATTGGATCAGGATTTACACCAATAAGCGGCTGCTCGGTCACATACTTGAGCGTATTGGCAACCAGACCGTCCTGTCCGACGACGACCACAATGTCCTGTGCTCCAAAAATAAAGTTGGGCACATGTTCCCGATCAATGGTCTGAACCCGACCCAGTTGGCTGAGCTGCTGCTGGGCCTGATGCACGGAATGATGATAACGTCTATCTTCCTCCAGGTAATCACTGAAGTCCGCCCCCAGACGTTCAATATAGAACTGGGCTTGTTGAACCGTATTATAACGAACCACTAATTCTTCCAGCCTTGTTCTGCGTTTGACTAAAATCAGCTTGTATTCGGTCATAGGTTCACTTCCCGCAGTGTGTGCAGCTTCAGTCTGGTTTGCCTTCCCAAGTCTCATCGTGCCCGACCTCCCTGCTCTCTTGTCGGTGGATTCATCAATCCTTGCAGCAGATCCGGCGAGATGTTAAGCTGTCCAATTTTCCCCGCATTCTCAGCCAGCTCCTGGAATGCAAGAGCAATCAGTTTATCCGAGTTCATACCCATGTTGGCCATCGCCTGTAACACGCTAGGTTCCACATGCTGTAACGAATTCATCACGGCAGCAATTTCATAGGCTTTGGCATCCGCTTCGGCATTCTGATTGGCGATCGTCAATTCAATGAGCTGCTGCTTCCGTTCCTCCATCGCCGTATTGAATTGCAGCTGTTCCTGTTCCATCTCATTTTGTTTCTGTTTCACCGAACGTTCGGCATGCAATTGCGTTTCACGAATCTGCTGTTTCTTCGTCTCAACGGCAATTTCCGTGTTCAGTTCGTTTTCCTTCACTTTACGCTCCTGTTCAATGGATGCATTGCGACGTACATACAATGCTTCGTCGGCCTGACGCAAAATCTCTTCCCGTGCTTGTGCTTCCAGTGCACGCATGGTCTCTTTATTAGGCAAAATGGCGAGAATGGATAGACTCATCAGCTCTACGCCCAATTTCTCCAGTTCCTCACTCTGTACCACTTCCCGTTTCATGCTGCTGGCCAGTCGTTCACTCGATTGAATGGCTTCCTTCAGAGGCATTTGCTCCAGCTGTTTTTTGGTCAGCACCTTGGCGGTCGTAATCACACGTTGATCCAACTTGCCAGGATCGTCGGAGATATACCTGTTCTTGCGCAAATTGTACGTGTAATTCAAGCTTTGGGTGATTTTCATATAATCAACAATACGATAGCTCAGTTGACCCTGAACCGTAACCGTCTGATAATCCGCCGTAATCTCTTCGAACATAAAGGGTACATCCACAGAAGATACAGGCAACACCACAACCGACGTTGTCGGCTCATAGTAGTAAAAGGACAAACCCACACCTTGACGCTGCACCTGACCATTTTTCACTTTCATTACATATTCACTGGGTTGAAACTTCACGAATCGGAATCCAAACATCGCTCATTCCCCATTTCTTAATATTGTCATTATGATATTATCGAAATGATAACAAACAGATCCGATATTGTCAATATGACATTAACAACTTTTTTGCTTTTGACATCAAAAAAAAGACCTCCCCCGGGCAGAAGCCTTAAGGAAGGTCGATTTTCTCTGAATATAGTCTGTAATGATAATCTCATAATGGGATATGGGGTTAGCTTAATAATAGAAGTAAGCAGCTAAGCAACTTGTTATTTATTTATTTATTTTGTTCAGCGCTCTTCGTGATCAGATCAACAAACAAATCAATCTGGGCTGTAATAGCGATCGGATCATATCGATAGAATGTGTCAAAATCATTCTCGAAGAATCGGTGATTCTTCACGGCATCCAGACCGTTCCATACTTTGGACTGTTTGAATTCCTTCAGCGCTTCACCTTTTTTCTCTGGATCATACACCGTCATGAACATGTAATCGGTAGCGTATTCGGGCAGAACTTCCAGCGAAAGCTGCACGGTCTGATTGTCTTTGCTCACCTTGCTCGGCATTTTCAGCTTCAAAGCATTATATACGACTTGTCCACCCCGGCCTGCGTTGTCCCCAAAGATCCATAGATCCCCTTTGTCCGTCAACTCGTATAACCCAACGGTTGTATTCTCGTCCACAATGCCTTTTAGCTTCTCGCGTCCTTCTGCTGCCTTTTTCTCATAATCGGCAATAAACGCCTCCGCCTGCTCCGGTTGACCAATCAAATCACCAAACAGCTCGACTGTCTGGTAGATATCTGTTGCTGTGCCGTAAGGGATATGCACGGTTGGTGCAATCTTTGACAGTTCCTCGTAGTTTTCATCGTACATCACGACGATCAAGTCAGGCTGTAATTCCAGCGTCTTTTCCACGTTCACCGGATAACCCACATCTGTGGTGTCTTTGAGCTTGTCCTTAATGAACGGATTATCAAAGGCACTTGGCTCCACACCAATCAGGTTACCGCCTACAGACAGAATTTCGCCCCCGTAGTAGTCGGTCACGATGCGCTTCGGATGTGCAGGAATGGTAACCGTCCCTTTATCCGTCTCATAATCACGTGTTTCACTTTCCGTTGATTCGTTCTGAGCTGTATCGGCTCCAGCGGATTCTTGCTTCTCAGTCGTCTGCCCTGATTCGCTCCCCGTTTCATTACTGGTTGTACCGGTATTTCCGCAGCCCGCAAGAACAAGCGTAAATACAATGAATAACGTGCAAATGTACAGAATCGATTTGGATTTAAAAATAAACATGACGGCCTCCTATAATTCAACGCTTATTATGATAATGGTAATCATTATCATTTGAATCATAGCAGAATAGGCTAAGAACTGTCCACCATTTTAATGGTATACATAAACATAGAGACCGAGCCAGAAAGACCCGATCCCTATATCATGTGCGCACTAGAATGAATAGATCTGTTCCATCATTCTGGCTACAGCGACTGCACCCTGTGCACGGTTCGCATGCTGTTTAGGCGCAAATGTACCATCTGCCATACCTTTAAGCACGCCTTGCTCCTGCATCGCTGCAACAGCTTGTTTTGCATATGCAGCGATAGCTGCGTCGTCATGAAATCCTGCACTGCTGGACGACGAATCAACGACTGCACTGGCGTCCTGCTTCATGACCTGTATAGCACGGTTTAACATCACTGCCATGTCCTCACGCGAAATACGTTCATTCGCTCCAAATGATCCGTCCGCTCTGCCTTGTACTATTCCCATCTCCAGACCAAGGCGTACGGAATCCGAGTACCACTGATTACTCGTCACATCCATTGGAGCTGAAGTGGATGTATCCGGCAAGCGTGATTCGCCAATGCCCTTAATAATCATTTGCAAAAATTGTGCTCGTGTCAGTTCTGCTTGCGGACTGAATTTGGTATCTGTCATGCCTGAAATGATTCCTTTGCCATACAGATTCTGCACCTCTTTTATGGCCCAGGAGTAAGATTGCAGATCATTTAAAGGCACCTGTACTTCAGTAATCACAAAACGGCCTGATTGAAGCGGCTTGAAAGCCAGACTGTTGGTCGTTTCATCATATTGGGTAAAGGTTACTGGTTTCATTTCACCATTTGGCAAAAGGGATTGGATAACCAGCACAACGTCTTCTGCATTTGAATATTGCACATTCGACATCGTCATTTCAATGGCTCGATCTGTCCACTGCAACGGCTGCCCTTTCAACAGTAGATCCACACTGACCACGTTGCGGTTACCGATAGCTTTCTTTTGCGCTTCAGACAGATTAGCGGTGGAGTCTTCTGCCAGAATGACATCCATTGTAGCCACATCTTCGCTACGGATATCCTTCAGTGAACTTAGTGGGATGCGAACAGAAGTCTGTTTCATCGTCAGCTCCAGCGACTGTAATGCCTCAGTACGTGCCCATTCTTGAAGTAGGTTGGCATTTAGCTGGAAGGTTACAGCTTTGGAATCCTTGGGAACATCTGCAATCAACGTTAGCTTTTTGCTCCCTGCTGCCATTCCTTGAATCAATTGAGACAACTGTTTCATATCAGGTTGGATCACATATGTGCCCGATCCCGTACTTGTACCTTTGAAAGTAATGGAACCACTTTCTCCTGAATTGCCCGTTTCAACAGATGGCGTTACAGAAGAATTGCCTGGATTCTGATTCTGCGATGATCCAGGCGTGGAAGGCTGCGCAGGTTGACCGGGCTGGGACGGCTGACCCGGGGACGACTCTTGCAATACAAGCTGGCTAACTGCTTCCTTCAATGCGGTATCCGCGCCACTAATTTCCTGTGCACTGGCTTCTGCATCATTAATGAGCAAGCGGGCCAACGACAATGCCTGTGCAAACACATTCCAGCTTACAGCTGTATATTCACTTTGACGCAGCTTCGCAGCGGAATTCACTGTTGTCTCCAGGGCAGATTTGTCCGCCGGGAACACCCCGTACGCTTCAAAATCCATAAAGCCTACCCACTCAGAACCTGCTGTTATAGTAAGACGAATATAACGCGCCTCCGTGCCTGCAGGCAGGATATGTCTTGGATTGGTCGATACTACTACATCACTTGTCGTATCTACGACTTTGACAAAGTTCTCATTGTCATTGGATACTTCGATCTTGTATTTAATCCCCCCGCTCCACATGGACATTTCCAGCTTGCGGATCACGGCTGTCGCTCCCAGATCCACTTGCCACCAACTTCCTACACTTCTATCCGTTCCCCATGAAGTATTCGGATTGCTGTCGATTGCACCCCCAGGCGAGTTGGCTTCTCCACCACCTGTACCTGCACTACTTGATGCAGTAGCTGTTTTGCCTGTTGTTAATGCTTCCAGTAAAATAAGGTTGTTATTTGCTTTTTGAAGCGTAGCCAAAGCCTCTTGCACCTCGGTCTGATTGGCATCCTGCTTGTCTCTCACCTTGATTGCCGATAGCAATGCTGCTTTCAGGTTTGCCCAGCTTCGCTGTGTATAGGACGATTCGGTCAGTTGTTGTGTTTCACCAATGAATTGTGTCAACTCGGTTTTGTCCACATCGGATAAACCCTGGATTGCTGCTTCCACTTGTTTTGCTGATGTATTCACCTCGGTCTGGGTTGATCTTGGATCTGCCATTACCTGCTCTGCCCGAACAAGAGCCTTGGTCAATACAGCCCATGTTGCAGCAGACCAGTCTGTTTCCTTGTATGTTTTGGCTTCTCCAATGATCGCCTCAAGAGCGTTCCGGTTCGCAGGTATAACGTCGAGCTGCTGCATAACCGCATGAAGATTGGTCGCCGCAGCATCCGTATCCTGTTGTGTCACACCACCTGATGTATAAGCCAGCTTGTAAACATTCTCTGCTGCTGCAATGGCAGGAGCTAATGCGGGCCAGCTTTCAGGTGTGAAATCGCTGGATTCAAGTGACTGTGCACGTGTAATGGCTGCCGACAGCTCTTTCCGATCTGCGGGCAGAATGTCGAGTCCACGTTTGTACACATCCAGCGATGGCAGGGCACGACCTTCATACGAGTAACCGCCATTCGCCGGGTATTCGTCATAATCGAACATGGCGTGATTCTCCCATGCGTCTCCCTCGGAAGCGATCCAGCCTACATCGGCCGCAATCCATGCAGGCTCCCAATAGAAGAAACCCGCTCCCTTCTGATTCGGAACTTGAGAAATCATGTCCATGATGCCTGCAATCGCATCATATTGTCCCTGTACGGTTGCCGGGAAGGTAGCACCTCCCACATTCAGCGTTTCCGGGTTGCCAATAATGTTGCCGTGCGCGTCCCCGTTTTTATACGAGAATGGATATGACGTCTCGGCAATAATGACTTCTTTTCCATATTTCGCGGATACCTCATTCATCGTTTTGCGCACATCTGCGAATGTTCCGTGCCAGAAGGGATAATAGGAAAGACCGATAATATCGTACTGCAGTCCCTTATCCTCCAATTCGCCGAAATACCAGTCAAATGTATCTGCTTTCCCACCTTCTGCCAGATGGATCATAATTTGAACCTGTTCTCCGTCTTGGACTGCGCGAACGCCATCCACTCCACTCTTAAGCAATGCCACGTTTTCATCAAAATTGACTTTACTATTCAATCCGTTTAACACACCGCTGTTGATTTCGTTACCGATCTGTACCATGTCGGGCATGGCGCCCGCATCCTTCATTTCACCTACCACTTCACGCGTGTATTCATACACCGCCGTCTTCAGTTCTTCGAACGAGAGGTTTTCCCAAGCCTTGGGACGAAGCTGTTGACCCGGATGTGCCCACTCATCGGAATAATGGAAATCCAGCAGGATCTTCATGCCTTTCTCTTTTACCCGCTGAGCAAGACGAATCACATCGTCCTTGTCGTTGTATCCATTCGATTTCTGTGGATCATTCCACAGACGAAGCCGAACATAGTTCACACCACGGTCTTTGAGAATATCGAGCAGATCGCGTTCTGCCCCATTACTATCCAGATAGTAGCCTCCATTATCCTCAATGGCTGTTAACGTGGAAATATCCACCCCTCTGACAAAATCACTGCGATAGCCTTCCACCGTAACGGTAGCTACCGGTTGAAGGGGAGCTCCATAGACATCACCTGTAACGGTAAAGCTACGTGCTGAAGCATACTGTGATGGTTCAATTACCTCCCATTTGACAGGGACAAGGCCCGATTTACCGTTCTGGTAATATGCCGTGACTTCAGTAGGCAAAACAGGCGCGCTCCGGCTTACGGTAGATACGTTGACTGCATCGTAACTTTTGATATCTGCCGGGTCACGTACCTCTTTCTCGCCCCAGATTTGCAGCTCGGAAATGCCAGGCCACCAGTCAGTACCCGCATAATAAGGAATCGTGACCTTTACGTACTGAACTGCGTCCGCCTGAAAATCCAGATTGGCTACACTCTGGGGCGTTTCGTTAGTCGTTTGATCCGCTACCGAAGTCCAGGTATTTCCATCCTCCGAAACTTCAACCAAAAACTTCACCACCTCGTTTGCATCCTTCCACGTTATTTCCGCGCCGGAAAGATGGTATGAAGCTCCCAGATCGACCGTCAACCAGTGCGGTTGATCCACTGAAGTAGGAGTGTTCGCACTCCATTTCGTATTGTCTTTGCCATCCACTGCGTTCTCTTTATTGCCCCCCCACTGCAGATCCTCCGAGTTAACTGTTACCGTCTTGCCCAGTGCAACGTTTACCTTCGCTGCTGCCGCTGGTCGAGCCATCAGACCCAGATCACAGAACAACATCAGTAATACGAGACAGCCGCTTATGTATCTTTTGTGCATGCTTAATCTCCCCCTTATCGTGTTTGGTTCAAGTTAAACAATGAATGTTGTAAATCATTATCATTGTAAGCGCTTTACAATAAACGAGGACACGGTATTATCCCAAGGAAACAGCAGTTATTTTAACAGATTGATTGGTAATTCCTTGCTCAACGCGGATCGATTCCCATTCTTAACATAAAAAATCTGTCCCCTCCACCACACCGGCGGATTGGAACAGATTCGGGTCTTGTAGTTCAAATGCTTATTTGCTGAGCTTCAGTTCCAGTTGTACCTGAATGTCATTTTCAGTAGAAAGAACTACCGAATGTGGATTTTCCATACCAAAATCTTCAAAGGTAACCATCGTTGTGGCGGACAACAGCACCTGGTCATTTTCATAAGCGGCTTTTACGTCAAATGTAGCCTCTTTCTCAATCCCTTTTACCGTAAGGGTTCCGTTCATCTTAAAATCCACTGTCTGGCCTGCAGGCCATTCCATTGGCACACCTTCAAATGAGGTAGCGGTAAATGTAGCTTGTGGATAGGTGGAAACATCGAAGAAATCAGCTTCTTTCACATGTGCATCCCGCTCGCTATTACCTGAATCAATGGCACTCATCTCAATCTGTCCATCCGCTTTCATCTGGGAAGCATCGTCTACATTAAGGGTCAGGTTACCGCTGACCTGCTCGTCCGCAAAATTAACCGTCTCCCGGGAT
Source organism: Paenibacillus sp. 11B (assembly GCF_030487755.1). NCBI lineage: Bacteria > Bacillati > Bacillota > Bacilli > Caryophanales > Paenibacillaceae > Paenibacillus > Paenibacillus sp. 11B. The sequence goes on from NZ_JAUKNS010000001.1 coordinate 617,015, forward strand.
GTCGTTACCGAGAAATATACTTTCGAACCTTCGCTGATGCTCCAGTCTCCATTCAATTGCCCTGCTGCGGCTGTTTCGTTGGATACGCTTGTGCCACTGTCCGATCCTGCTCCCGTTGTGGACGCGGCGGTGCTGACAGGAAGCACCTGCTCAATCTCGACGTTGTTGCCCAGGTAACTGTTCGCGACATAATAACCTCCGCCCCCAAGAATGACGATTGCTGCCGCACCTGAGATCATCCATGTTTTTGCCTTTTTGTTCATCTCTATTCTCCTCCAATGGGTAACTGTATAAGTTGGTTATGTATCAGCATCTTAACAGCCCAATGTGTCAGGATGACGTCAAGAAATGACGTACAACGCATTTTTTCTGAAAATAATTGCCTCATTGGCATTGTGCTTCCGCTCATGTAAAATCAGTACACAAGCTTCTGAAGTGAAAGGAGACACCTTCTCGAAATCCATACTCATCGTCGAAGACGAGCAGGCGATTGCCCGAGTGCTGGCTGCCTATCTTCGAAAAGCGGGATTCGACGTTCGTCATGCAGCGGATGGGCCGACTGCTCTAACTCTATTTGATTCGGATGTTCCTTCCCTGGTCTTGCTGGATGTGATGCTGCCTGGAATGGACGGTTGGGATCTGCTGCGAATGATTCGTGAAAAAAGTGCTTGTCCCGTCATCATGCTAACCGCACTGGATGATATTCAGGACCGTCTGAACGGTCTGAATGCCGGTGCTGACGATTATATGAGCAAACCCTTTGTGCCTGAGGAGGTCGTAGCCCGCGTCAATGCTGTACTTCGCCGCAATCCACACTGGACAGCTGGTGGTGAAGGCAAACGTTATTTTGGCAATCTGGTTATTGATCTGGCTGCCAAACAGGTACTTTTGAACGGAGCAGAGGTTGCCCTGACACCACGAGATTTGTCCCTGCTCCTGTTCCTGTCAGAATATCCTAACCGAACATTTACACGGGATCATCTCATTGAACAGGTCTGGGGCATGGACTATGACGGAAGTGACCGGGCTGTGGACCTGTCGATCAAACGGCTGCGTCAGGCACTATCCCACTGGTTGCCGGAAACAGGAGAAATTCGGACTTTACGGGGAATGGGGTATCAATTTTGGATCGCCAACTAAAAGGAAATACGCCAAAACGTAAAACATCCATTCTGTCCTACTGGACGCTTCGATATTTTCTAATCCTATTCATCGGTTTCACCATTATTGTTGTAGGGGCACTCTACTGGATCAGAACCACCTCCATTGAGAAAGGTCTCAAAACGGCCCAACTGCTGGGACTGGAAATCGCCGAGAAGGTAGCTGGAGCCGAGAATAAAATTCATGTCCCTCCGGATCTCGACAGGCTGGTGGACAAGCGTACCAAACTTTTCAATACGGACAATTACTTTTGTATTATGGTGCTGGACAATAATAACCAATTAATTTATTCCAAACCGAAAATGACGCAGCAGGATGTGTATAACCGATTATCAGACGATATGGGTGAACCCCGAAACAAAAAATTTGCCGGGGTGACGGTTAACGTCACGGATGACGATCAAACGCTCGGTAAAGTGTGGGTCATGCAATCCAAAAAGTCCATTGCATACAATCCGGAAACGATGCTGGTGGTGTGCATCCTGTTCGTTGCATTAATCCTGTGTGGTTGGTTTACGATCTACCTCCTGTCCCGCAAGCTCTCCAGGCCTATTCGCCAAGTCGCTCATGCCGCAGAGCAGATCCGAAACGGTAATTATGAAGTCAATTTGGATCTGAACACACGGGAACGGGAGATGAATGAACTCGTTGAATCCTTTCGCGAAATGTCCATTCGTTTGCAGCAGTTGGAGGAATGGCGCGCCCTGTCGCTTGCTGGGGTAACCCATGAAATGAAGACACCGGTAACTTCCATTAAAGGACTTGTAATGGCTGTTCGGGATGATATCGTCAGTCCCGAAGAAGCAAAGGAATTTCTGGACATTGCACTCAAAGAATCCGAACGGATGGAACGCATGGTCGCTGACCTGCTTGATTATAATGCGATGAGCGCAGGAAGTGTTGCTGTTCGCCGGGAACGTATAGATCTGAATTTGCTGGTGGGTGAGATTGTCTATCAGTGGAAAATCGCTTATGAGGACAAGTCTCCCGAGATCGAATTGCATATACCTCCGGGTACGCTTTATACCATCGGTGATGCACTTCGGATTCAGCAGATCATGGTCAACCTGCTCAATAACGGGCTCCAAGCCGCAGCTTCCGACCAAGCTGCCGTCTTTCATATCCGTTTGCGTGCGGAGGCGGACAAGCTGTTTGTTGATGTACAGGATAACGGTACGGGTATCTCCAAAGAAGATCAACCCAAGATCTTCGAACGTTTCTATCGTGGCGAGATTAAAAAACGCCGTACCCGCGGGCTAGGTTTGGGACTGACCTATAGCCGCCTGCTTGCTCGAGCCCAAGGAGGGGATTTAAACCTGATTTCCAGCAGTCCCGAGGGCAGTTTGTTCACCTTAGCCTTGCCACGTTGGTCGGGTCCGGAAAAACCAGAGATAGAACCACTTTACCGGGCAACGGCAAATGCGTAGCACCACGATACACATGTCATAAGCGAGCTTTCTTCAGATGCCAAAGAACCAAAGGCAGATAACTAATGTAACACACTGAAATATCAAATAGCCCGGCATTCCTTCATGGGAACCGGGCTATTCGATATGTGATGACAGTAACTGATATTCATATAAACAACTATGTGGTCAGTACACGCGGCATATATTCTGCATATGCGTCATCAATGAGTTGCTCATGCAACGGGCTACTCGCAATGATCGCTTTCCGTTTTGCTTTTAAGACAATCTGCTCTACATCCGCATAACTGCATCCTGTGAGGCGTTCACACGTGTAATCTTCCATTTGGCTCTCCTGTTCAAACTGCCCCATCAGCTTACTGATATATAATCTTCGGCTCGATTCATCCGGCATCCCGTAGGTCATTTTGGTATCAAATCGCCGCCATATCGCCTGATCTAGCTGTGTCTCCAGATTGGTCGCGGCAACAAGAATGCTATCTCCTTCGAATTCGTCCAGGCATTGCAGCAGTGTATTAACAACACGAGCCATTTCTTTAACCTCATCATTGCTTTCACGTGTACGCCCAACGGCATCAAATTCATCAAGGAACAGCACACAGGGGTTAACCCGTGCATATTCAAACAATTTACGAACATTGCTTCCCGTTTCCCCAAGATGGCTGTGAATAATAGCATCGAGCCTTACAAGAACCAGCGGAAGCTGAAGTCGGTGTGCAAGATGGAAGGCAGTTAATGTTTTGCCTGTACCCGGAGGACCAAACATTACCATTTTGTTCGGCATTGGTACATCGTGCTCTGCAAACTGCTCTTTCATACCGAGAATGGTAATAAACTCTTCAACCACTCGTTCATTATCTGCGGAGAATACAATATGCTTTGCCTTTCGTCCGCACTCTTTCGGTGAATAAAAAGCGGCCATATCGATGCCCTTTGCACGTGGAATCCGGTTTATATGGTTCGTTTTGCTCATCGTTGATCGTTCTCCTTCTTCTATGTTTCAGGGGGTCATCCCAAATTAAACCCTATCAATTCATTCTCATTCCTGCTTAATACATATTTTAACACTTATTTTAATCGTAATTTTTACTATTAAATCATAACACATGGCGGCCGAATTGCAAAGTTATCATGGCTCGTCCATCATTGTTTTGGCAAGGTCGTCCAATTTGTTGCTTACAGCAGAAAAATTTGCTATTCTAAATATGCATCGTTGTGTATAACGCAAAAAAGCCCTCCATTTACGTGAGAGAGCACAAAATTTTTCCAGATTTACAAGCGGCAACTTGTCATTTCCGGATGTTCTTTATACCAACGAATGTAATCCAATCGAATTGAGGTTAACAATCATGGCAAAAGACGTATTATGTGAGGTTAATTCCTGTCGTCACTGGGCTCAAGAAAACAAATGCAATGCTTCTTCAATCTACATCGTGAGTCACAGTTCCAAAAAAGTAAGCGAATCCGCTGAAACGGATTGCAAAACATTTGAAGTAAAATAAGAAGAAATTCATATTGTACAAGTTAAAGGAGCCTTCGCGGTTCCTTTTTCTTTTGCTATTGTAACAAGAATGATAATTATTATCAAGCTCTTTTCTGCAAAATCTGAACTCCCCTCTCTTCATGCACATTGGACTGACTATTGACGTACACTACGAGAGCAGTCAAACTGCCCATGAACGAATAGATCATTGAGGTGAGTAACGATGCCCGTAAAAAGTGGCAAACAGTATATTGAACGTATCGATGCCCAGACTGTCCCCTGCTGGTACAAAGGGGAGCTTGTTACCGGAAAACGTTCTGAACATTTTGCGTTTGCAGGTTTGATGGATACACAAGCCAAACTGTATGATCTTCAGTCCGATCCAAATTTTATTGACACAATGACTTATGCGTCCCCAGCTGATGGAAAACCCGTAGGCATATCCTTTTTGCCACCAACCAGCGTGGATGATCTGCGCAGACGTCGAGAAGCAATGAGCATCTGGTCAGGAACACATCATGGGTTTCTGGGACGATCACCCGACTATATGAACACAGCGATCATGGCCTTTTATACCGGAGCAGCTATTCTTGAAGAAGCATCACCACAATACGCCGAAAATTTGAAAAACTACTATGCCTACTGCCGGGATAATGACATTACCCTCTCCCATGCTTTCATTCAGCCTCATGCCAGTAAAATTTCAGGACAGTTGGATGCGACCGAAGATTCCATTGCTGCAAAAGTGGTGGATCGCACTGAAGAAGGTCTGATCATCAATGGTGCATTCATGATGGCGACTCAGGCCGCCACGTCAGACGAAATACTGGTGTATCCTTCCCCTTCACCAGCACCGTTCGACGATGAAAATCCGTTTTCATTTGCCTTTGCTGTACCGAATCACCTGCCCGGTATCAGTCTCATCTGTCGGGATACCTACGCAGCCGAATCCAATTTCAACTATCCACTCAGCTCCAGATATGAAGAGATGGACAACATCGTCATTTTTGATCATGTGCTTGTTCCTCATGAGCGAATATTTTTCGCTGGTAATGAAGAAGTGTCCGGTCGGCTTTTTAGCGGTAGCAATTTTCACATTCACGCGGGACATCAGGTCATATGCCGATATATTGCCAAAACGGAATTTGTTCTGGGTACCATTCAGTTACTCACGGATACGCTTGACCAGGTAGCCGAAACTCATGTGATAGAGAAAACAGCCAGAGTACTTACCGGTCTTGAAACGTTAAAAGCACTGGCTCTGGCAGCAGAAGCCGGTGCTATAACAGATGGACGGGGATTTATTGTACCTGCCCCCAAACCATTAATGGCAGCAAACCTTTTGTTCCCCAAGCTGTATCCTGAGATGATTGAAATCCTGCAGCTCTTAGGTTCCAGCGGCGTAATTATGGTGCCTCAGGAAGAAGAATTCCGCTCTGATATCGCGCCGCACCTGGATATCTACCTAAGAGGAACCGATATGGTATCCCAGGAACGCACCGCATTGTTCCGCCTGATCTGGGAGCTTGGAGCAGGATCATTTGGAGGCAGACAGACCCAGTTCGAACGATTCTTTTTTGGCAACACAATCACCGTGTCGAACCGGATGTATTCAGCATACTCTGCAGATCAATCGTATCGTCAGCTCGTTCGTAATTTTATTTCCAAGACCGGCAAATAAGAATGAGGGAGGATTCCCTCATTCAAACCAGATGGTCGTAGACCGTCATCAGTTCAGAGGCTGGTCTGCCTGCATCAGTATCCCGAAGTGCAGACTGGTCTCCGTAACCGATGTGGAATACTCCCAATACCTTTTCCTCACTCGTTAAACCCATCAAATTCATAAACACGGGATGCTGTTGATAGTCATTGATCTTCCAGACAGCATTCAAGCCTTGCTCCGCTGCCAGGATGCAAAAACGTTTGCTCCAGGCTTTTGCAGGCATTAAATGGTCCTCCCTCGCACTTGAAGGGGCGACGACAACCAGATGTGCCGGGATAGCTTCGGTATATTGATATGTAGCCCAGTCCCCGTAACGATCTGCCAAATGTGGTGGATAACTCTGTCTGACCGCCTCCAGATACAGTTGACGTCCTTCACTGGCGAACAACATAAACCGCCAAGGCTCTGAACTCATCACATATAAAGATGGATCTGCTTCATCCAGCAACTGTCTTATAACCGACTGTGGTACGGGCAACGGGCTGAATTCACAAGTTCCTGTACGTTTCTTGCCGCTTGCTGCATCTTGTCTCAAACCGGTAGACATGGCTCATCCCTCCTTGAACTGCACCCTATATCACAACATCCCTTGTCATTCTTCACATCAACCAGTTTTTTTTCGGTTCAGTCTCACTTCTCCAGCGATCAACCTCTTCATGCACTCTGACTTTGTCCCGAACCGTAAATTGGTCAGATTCCAACTTCTCTGCGATCGGAATGCTATCCCGAATCAATCGAATATAATCCATTGAACGGACAAGCGATTGACGTCCAGGGATGTATCGAATCTTGCGGCCTTCGAGTAAACAATAGATTTCGATCATGCCTGGCAGCTTGCCAAAGGCTTCCCAACAGAACGCGCTCACCATGTGCTGGAATGCCTCAACGACGTTTGGATCATGGACAACCATAAATTTTTGAATGAGCAGTGAATCCCAGCCCTCTGGCTGCCAAGCTGCCTGAAAGATCATGGACAGATGCATCGACAAGGAAGGAAGCTCTGTTCGCCATTGTTCAAACAAAATGGTTGGATGCTTCAGATCATCGTTCATGGCAATGGCGAGGGATAATTCATCCGTAATTTTGTTTTTTACATCCCAATAATGAAGTACCGATTCGAAACCGGTTGCCTTTCTGGGCCACCACTTTTCGAGCAAATACTGTACAGGCACCTCTTTGCGCACTTCCGGGTCCAAACTGTAAAAAGCATTAACTGCATGGCTGACAGCATATTGTACACGATGTCTCCATTGCAGCGGTGAGCGCTGCTCAGCCTCCGGTTCCGGGCGGATGAACCGATGCGGGCTGCGCAGCATCTCTTCCAATCTGTAATCTTCGAGCAGCCGTACCGAGGTGTCTGACATTCCCGGCTGCAAAGCTGCCTGAACATTATGTCTTAACATGAGTTATTAGGACACCTGTAATCCGGCAGCAGCGAACCGTTTACCGAAATCACGGCACGTATCCTTCTCCTGCTCCATCGGACTGTATTCAATCTTCAGCATCTCTGGAGATACCTCCGCCCCACGTTCCACCAGCTTCGCAGCCGCGAGATCAACGGCACCACAGTACTGCTCATAAGAAGTATCTCCGCTTCCGAACACCGCAGCTCGTTTGCCACTCAGATCAAGCTCATCCAGCTCTTCGTAAAAATCGAGGAATTCATCCGGCAGTTCACCGTCTCCCCACGTGTATACTCCAATGAGAAACCCATCATAATCAAGCACATCAGATGCATTGCAATCCGTGACGGACTTGAGATCCACTTCATGCCCACCTTGTTTAATTCCTTCTACGATCAGTTCCGCAATCTCTTCCGTATTTCCAGTCATACTTGCATAAGCCACTAACAATTTAGCCATCTATTTTTCCCTCACTTTTTATTGATCATGTTATACTGTCCCTGAAGAAGTAATATTTGAATGTATCAAAATCATATGTGATAATGATTATCATTGTCAAATTAAATTTTCACTATCATTCCATTTCAGTATATGGTGATGAACCCTATTCAACACCATGAAAAGCACCTTGACTTCGTTAGGCCAAGCGTTTTTGATCAACTATTATAAAAAATCATTTTATGAACAGATTTATTATATTCCAGTTATGAAAGTGCAGCATGAGGTGATCATCTTTCCACAATGGGTTTCCGCCCACCGTAACTGGCGTACAGGCCCTTTTTTGTTGTACAATAGTATCCAAATGACTTTTGAAGGATGGATAAATACTTATGTACGTAGCAAAGAACTGGAAGGACTATGAAGTAATCGATACAGGAGGCGGCGAAAAGCTGGAGCGTTGGGGTGATGTGATTTTGCGTAGACCTGATCCACAGATCATTTGGCCCCTTGAAAAAGAAACCAATGAATGGCGCCAGGTGCACGGCCATTATCACCGCAGTTCTTCAGGAGGCGGCAGCTGGGATATGAAAAAACCGATCCCGGAACGCTGGACCATCGGATACGAGAACCTGAAATTCCACATTAAACCAACCAGCTTCAAGCATACCGGTCTGTTCCCTGAGCAAGCGGCCAACTGGAGCTGGATGATGGATAAAATCGCCGGAGCAGGCCGTCCCATCTCTGTACTCAACCTGTTTGCATATACAGGCGGTGCTACAGTTGCAGCTGCTTATGCTGGAGCTTCAGTAGTACACGTAGATGCAGCCAAAGGCATGGTGCAGTGGGCGAAAGAAAATGTTCAATTATCCGGACTTGCGGATCGCCCAGTTCGTTTCATCACAGATGATGTATTCAAATTCGTACAGCGCGAACAACGCCGTGGCAATCGGTACGACGCGATTATTATGGACCCGCCTTCCTATGGCCGGGGCCCTAACGGGGAAACTTGGAAGCTGGAAGAAAACCTCTATCCTTTCCTGAAATCGTGTATGGAAATTTTGTCGGATAACCCATTATTCATGCTGGTCAACTCCTATACAACCGGTATCTCCTCCACCGTTCTGCGCAACATGCTGACAATGACGATGTCTGCCCAGTACGGCGGTCAAATTACCGCAGGCGAGATTGGTCTTCCAATTACCCGTAGTGGTCTGGATCTGCCTTGTGGCATCTTGGGCCGCTGGGAGTCCTGATCATGTCCGAACATTTGCAAGGAACCGGTAATATACCGATTCTGTTTGAGGACAATCACCTGTTAGGCATTACGAAGCCGGTCAATGTACCTACACAGGAAGATGCATCAGGTGATCCGGATTTGCTTACACTGCTGAAACAGGATTTGAAAGAACGGTATAACAAACCTGGCAACGTTTATCTCGGTCTGGTGCATCGTCTTGACCGCCCCGTTGGTGGTGCGATGATTTTTGCCAAAACATCGAAGGCAGCTTCCAGATTATCCGAGATGGTTCGCGGACGCCATTTCCGCAAAATATATGCGGCTGTTGTACATGGCAAACTGCCCGCACAGCAAGGGACGTTAAAACACACCCTGCTAAAAGATGCGCGTACGAATACCGTCACCGTTGTACGTCAGGGTACAGCCGGCGGTAAAGACGCCGTTTTGGATTACCGGGTCATTGGCGAAACCGATCGTTATAGTCTGGTTCATATCGAATTGCACACTGGCAGATCCCATCAGATTCGGGTTCAAATGAAAGAAATCGGCTGCCCGCTATTCGGAGATCAGAAGTACGGTGCAAGTGTGAATAAGCCCGGACAACAAATCGCTCTCTGGTCTGCCATTGCAGCTTTTCCTCACCCCGTAACGAAGGAAGAAATTGTCCTACAGTCCCTGCCTCCCCGTGAATTCCCATGGGCAGAGTGGCCGGCTGCTGTGTATGATAAAGCATTTAAAGCAGAACATTAATTGTTAAAATTAATAATAATCGTCCACAGGATCAGGTCAACTTCTAACCGTAAACCGTGTCATCCAGATCGTATCTGAGTGACACGGTTTTTTTACTCAAATGAAAGGAAGACCCATTATAATGACACCGTTTACGAAACAGGTCGTCGCCATCATCGCAGCAATTCCTGAAGGAAAAGTCATGACCTATGGGCAGATTGCCGCTCATGCAGGCAGCCCAAGAGCTGCCAGACAGGTTGTACGCATTCTGCACTCCATGAGCCGGAAAGAGCGTCTTCCCTGGCACCGCGTCGTCAACGCCAAAGGTCTTATCTCCATTCCAGACGAGCATTCGAGGCTGATGCAGGAGACGGAGCTCGTTAGTGAGGGCGTTGAATTTCAGTTGGATGGGAGCATTGATCTCAGACTCTTCGGGCATGATCCTGGTCCTGCCTTCCTGCTTGATCCACCGACTGATGAAAAATAAAGTCAAAACAAGGCATAACCAAAAGAGAGTTCAGGCAGTATGATCTGCCTGAACTCTCTTTTGGTATATATAAAGCCTTTATGGAATGAATAATAACAGTCTTCTAAGTAGATTTAAGCTGTAGCATTCACTTTTTGCTGCTCCGTTGTGACTGGTTCAGTAGCCGGTTTGGTTTTACGGATAAAGAACGCCAGCAGCAGAGCTACGACAGTCATCGCAGTCGCTACGACAAACGCATAGTTTACACCGTAGATTGTTGCATCTGCGGTAGCACGCATCATTGCAGCCTTATCATCTGCAGCAATTTGGCCTGTAGCCAAGGTATCTGCCAGATGAGATTTCAGCTTGCTGCTCATAATTGTAACGAGAATTGCTGTACCAATGGCACCCGCAACTGTACGCAGTGTGTTGGACATCGCTGTACCATGCGCGTTCAGGCGCTGCGGCAGCTGATTCAGGCCCGCCGTTTGAATTGGCATCATCAACATCGACATACCGAACATACGAGCTGTGTAGATAAACATCATGTAACCATACGTTGTATCGATCGACAAACGGCTAAGTCCCCAAGTGGTGATGGCCGTAATCGCAAGACCGGCAACGGACAACCACCGTGCTCCGACTTTATCGAAGATGCGGCCTGTGATTGGAGACATAATCCCCATCAGGATCGCGCCCGGCATCATCAGCAAACCAGATTCAATCGGTGAGAATCCACGAATATTTTGCAGGAAAATCGGAAGCAGAATCATACCTGCAAACATCGCCATCGTTACGAGCATATTAATGATCGTTGTTAATGTGTACATGTTGTATTTGAAAATACGGAACTCCAAAAGCGGATGATCGGTCGTCATCTGTCTAATAACAAACAGGATCAGAGATACAGCCCCGACAATCAGACAAGCAATAACGATGGCACTGCCCCATCCGTCTGTACCTGCATCACTGAAGCCGTACAATAAGCTACCGAAACCGAGTGTAGAAAGGATAACGCCTGGATAATCCAGTTTAGGTTTGGACTGACGTGTTACGTTTTTGACAAAAGCAATACCGATTCCCGTCGCAATGATAGAGAATGGCAAAATGATATAGAACAACAGTCTCCAAGAATAATGCTCAACCACATAACCCGACAGTGTCGGTCCAATGGCTGGAGCCAGAATCATCGCGATCCCCATCGTACCCATGGCCTGACCACGCTTCTCAATTGGGAAGATCGTCAAGAATACAACGGTCATCAGAGGCATCAGGATACCTGCACCCGCCGCTTGAATAACACGACCTACCATCAGGATACCAAAGGTCGGACTTAAACCACAGACCAAGGTTCCTAATGTAAATAGCGTCATGGCTGTAATAAAAATTTGACGTGTCGAGAATTTGGCGATCAGATACGCCGTAACCGGAATCAACACACCATTGACGAGCATATAGCCTGTTGTCAGCCATTGGGCTTTGTTCGCACCGATGCCGAGGTCTTCCATGATCTTAGGAAGAGCTACGTTCATCAACGTTTGATTCAGGAAGGCGACGAATGCACCGATTAACAATGCGGCCACAATCGGGCCTTTCTTAATGTTGTCCATCGCGGAGGATGGCGCTGCTGCTGCAGTAGTACTCATTGGTTGTTCAACTCTCTTCCTTCTAACTTTTCAATCATTTGATTATGAATTCTTAGCAGGTGCTCAAGGTCTTCCTTCGGGATATCCAGAATGGGCGACACTCGCTCCATCCACAAACGGTGTGTCTCCTGCTGGGCCTGCTCCCCTTTGTCCGTAATCTGTAGCTTTACGGATCGGCGGTCCGAGTCCGAACGTGTTCGAACTATGTACTCACCCTTAACCAGACGTTCCACCACAGCGCTCATGGAGCTGCTGCCCATATGACAGAGATCAGCCACTTCATTGATACCGATCGAAGGACGCTCCTTCAATATGGATAACACCATAAATTGAATCGAAGTGAGCTCGATTTCCTTGTTTTCATTCCAGAATGCCCGGAAGAGCATTTGATTGACCTGCCGAAATGAATTAATAATGTAGAATACTTCGTATGTGTCAGACATTAATTCACCCTTTTTACTTATGGAATATAATATTTCGTACACGAAATATCAGGGGAACAATTACTTATTATAACAAAAAAAATTACATAGTCAACTCTTTACATATAAAATTCTATAAATTATTCTTAGTCATTCAAAGTAGGCAAAACTCTTAATATACACATCAATAAAAAATAACCATAGCGCTCCTGCATTTTCAGCAAGAGCTCCATGGTTACTATTATTGGTCCATCGTCATTATGATGTGGACAAGGCATGCTCTTTTGTTTTTGGTGTTGTCATTTTGCCTAATAGATAAACCAGCAACTGCTGGTTATGCATTGAAATATTGCTGAGAACCGAATTCATAAATTCATTACGGATCGTGATCCCCCGTTCGGTCTCCATGCGTCCCTTATCGGATAGGGATACCCATACGATTCTTCGATCCTGATTATCGCGTTCCCTGCGAATCAGACCGTTTTTCTCCATACGATCCAACAACATTGTTACTGCTGCGGGTGTTGTAGCCAGAAAAGGAATGAGATCGGATGGTTTCATCTTCTCGTGATCCTCAAGAACCTCCAGTACGGCCAGCTGCGCCTCTGTTAAAGACGGTGCCAGCTCATGATCCATATGCAGCTTGTAGTCCTTGGTCAGCCTCGACCAGCACTTGGCAAAATCGGAATTATACATCTTGCATCGCTCCTCTCTGCAACCGGTTATCACTTCACCTGCTTAAGTTTTCGCCCTTCAAAGCCGCATTCCTGCTGCCTTTTTTCAATTTCCCAGCGATCGACTGTAATCGACGAAGGTTGTTAAACTTCGCATGGAGGTCCTCTTTTAATCTGCGTCCGAACAACAAAATAAGACTCTTCGCATGACAGGTTTCCCTGCTCTGCAAAGAGTCTTATTTGAATCCTTATTAGGAGGAAGAAGCTGCCTGATTCTCTGCTAGATCCAGGATAAGCTCCACAATTTCATCCTGTTTGTCCACATGCACAAGCAATTTACCGATATGCTTCCGTTCAGTAATAAGTACAGATTCCGAAGAAATGTGATGAGATTGACCTTCTTTGGTCATCACCGTTACATTCCGTTGCTCCCTGCAATAGAACGCTCCGGCAATTCGGCTACCGTTCGGTTTCACCCGTTTGCCTTCCTTGAACTCAAAGGTTGCCAGTCCCTTGCCGCCACGGCTTTGCAGAGCATAATCCAGCAGCAATGAGCGTTTGCCGTAACCCAAGTCAGACAGTATAGCAACCTCGCCTTCATCACCTTCCACCCACAGAACAGATACGACTTCATCCGTTTCTTTTAACTGAATACCACGTACGCCCCCAGACACACGCCCCATCGGATTCACTTCATCCTCACGGAAACGGATGGCCATGGCTTCTTTGGTGATCAGCATGATGTCCTTGCCACCTGTGCTTAGATGAACGGATAGTACCTCATCATCCTTGCCGACTTTGCATGCGGCAACAGCGCCGGAACGCTTGGTGACGTATTCCTTCAGCTCGGTACGCTTCACCTGTCCTTTGCGAGTGACAAAGACCAGACTGTGATCCGGTTCTTCGAAGGATTTAACAGCAAGCACACTTGAGATCCGATCATCCTTCGCCAGAGGAATGACGTTGACGATTGCCGTCCCCGGGTCTTTCCACTTGAATTCCGGCACCTGATGCACAGGTAACAGGAAATACTGGCCTTTCTTGGTAAACACCAGCAGATTCTCAAGAGTGTTGACTTCAAGGACCTGGGCGATATAATCGCCTTCTTTCACACCACTTGCGTTACGCTCCCCGCCAGATCGTGTGAATGACTGCATGCCTGTACGCTTGATGTATCCTTCTTTGGACAATGTGACAAATACATCTTCCGCGTTCACCAGCACTTCCAGATTAACCTTGAGTTCTTCCACTTCGCCCTGAATGGATGAGCGACGGTCAATTCCGTACTTCTCACGAATCTCCATCAGCTCTTTGCGGATGACTCCGATCAGTTTGCGGTCACTATCCAGAATGGAGCGTAACTGCGCGATCTTTTTCATCAGTTCGCCGAGTTCCTTTTCCAGAGAAGTTATCTCGAGATTGGTCAATCGGTATAATTGCAAAGTCAGAATGGAATCCGCCTGACGTTCCGAGAAACCAAACATCCACATGAGGTTATTTTGAGCATCCTGACGGTTCTTCGACGCTTTGATAGCCGCAATGACCTCGTCCAGGATGTTAAGAGCTTTTACCAGACCTTCCAGCACATGTGCACGGTCTTCCGCCTTCTCCAGCTCAAAGCGGGTACGGAACGTCACTACTTCACGCTGGTGAGCAATATAAGCCTCGAGAATGGATTTCAGCCCCAATTGCTGAGGCGCTTTATTCACAATCGCAACCATGTTGAAGTTGTACGTGACTTGAAGATCGGTTTTCTTCAGCAAATAAGCCAAAATCCCTTGTGCATCTGCTTCTTTTTTCAGCTCAACTACGATTCGCAGGCCTTCACGCCCACTCTCATCCCGCACTTCCGCAATCCCTTCAACCTTTTTCTCCAGTCGGATGTTTTCCATCGCTGTAACCAGACGGGATTTTACGACCTGATAAGGAATCTCGGTAATCACGATTTGCTGTTTGCCACCACGCATATTCTCGATATCAGTTTTGGACCGGAGATAGATCCGTCCTTTACCTGTGCGATAAGCATCCAGAATTCCATCGCCGCCCATGATTAATCCGCCAGTCGGAAAATCTGGACCTTTCATAAACATCATGATCTCGTCCAGTTCAATCGATGGCTTCTCCATCACGGCAATACAAGCATCAATAGTTTCACGTAAATTATGTGGAGGGATCTCCGTTGCAAAACCAGACGATATCCCACTTACACCATTGACCAGCAGGTTCGGATAACGGGACGGTAATACAACCGGTTCTTTGGCCGTATTATCAAAATTATCCTTAAACAGAACAGTCCGTTTCTCGATATCGCGAAGCATCTCCATCGCGATGGGAGACAAACGGGCCTCCGTATACCGCATAGCCGCTGCCGGATCATCATCCTGTGACCCCCAGTTTCCATGACCGTCTACGAGCATATGCCCCATTTTCCACGGCTGTGCCATCCGTACCATACCATCATAGATGGAGGAATCCCCGTGAGGATGGTAGTTACCCATAACATCCCCAACCGTTTTTGCGGATTTCCGATATGGTTTCTCCGGTGTATTACCTGAATCGTACATAGCGTAAAGAATACGCCGCTGCACCGGCTTTAATCCATCCCTTACATCGGGAATGGCCCGGTCCTGAATAATGTATTTGGAGTAGCGACCGAAACGGTCACCCACGACCTCTTCGAGAAAGGCAGGCATAAATTGTTCTGATAGACTCATTCCAAGCACCTTCTATTCTTCGTACTCTGTAAAGTCGACGTTCTCTACAATCCAGCGTTTGCGTGGATCAACCTTATCACCCATGAGTGTAGATACACGACGTTCTGCTTTGGCTGCATCGACAATCTCTACCTTGAGCAATGCACGTGTTTCCGGGTTCATCGTAGTCTCCCACAGTTGATCCGGGTTCATCTCACCAAGTCCTTTGTAACGTTGAAGCTCCACATTGTTTCCGAATTCTTTCATGTAATTCGCCAGCTCTTCATCGGTCCAGGCGTAACGCACACTGGCCATTTTGCCGGATTTGCGTGTCAGCTTGTACAGTGGCGGCTGAGCGATATATATTTTCCCTGCATCAATTAGCGGTTTCATATAACGATAGAAGAAAGTCAGCAACAGTACCTGAATATGTGCGCCATCCGTGTCGGCATCCGTCATAATTATGATTTTGGAATAATTGCTGTCTTCAACTGCGAATTCCGTTCCAATACCTGCACCGATCGCTGATGTAATGGCACGGTATTCTTCATTTTTGAGGATATCGGCCAATTTCGCTTTTTCCGGATTGAGCGGTTTACCCTTAAGCGGGAGTATCGCCTGAATCTTGGAGTCACGTCCTTGTTTCGCTGAACCACCTGCGGAATCCCCTTCGACGATAAACAGTTCATTCCGGGTAAAATCCTTGGATTGTGCCGGAGTCAGTTTACCGTTCAGGTTGGAACTTTCGCTGCGTTTTTTGCCGGTTCGCATCTCATCCCGGGCTTTTCGTGCAGCTTCTCTGGCTCTGGAGGCCTGAACTGCTTTGCGAATCAACGTTTGCGCAACCTGCGGATTTTCTTCCAAAAACCGCTGGATATTTTCAGACACGACGGAATCCACTGCGCTTCGCGCGGAAGCGCTACCGAGTTGATCCTTCGTTTGTCCTACGAATTCAACCTCCGACATTTTGACACTAATGACCGCCATCATGCCTTCACGCAAATCATTACCTTCGAGGTTTTTATCTTTTTCCTTAATCATGCTGGTACGCCGTGCATAGTCATTCATCACACGTGTATAAGCTGCTCTGAATCCGGTCTCATGTGTACCGCCGCCCCTGGTGGGAATCGAGTTCACGAATGACGCCAGCGTTTCCGTATATCCCGCGTTATACTGGATCGCCACTTCGACCTCAATGTCATCCTTCTCCGCATAGAAGTGAATGACATCATGCAGCACATCTTTATTTTCGTTAAGAAAAGCAACAAACTGGCTTGCTCCGCCTTCGTACATGTACTCATCCTGATTGCCTGAACGTTCGTCCTTGAGCACAATTCTCAGACCTGAATTCAGAAAAGCAATCTCCTGAAGACGTTCTGCCAGTGTATCATAATTCAATTGAATGCCGTTCTGAAACACCCGAATATCCGGTTTAAACGTAACTTTGGTTCCCGTCCGATTGGTATTGCCCAATACTTCGAGACCAGACACCGGTTCTCCGACATGCTCAACGCCTTTTTTGTCCTGCCAATACTCGAATCGTTGACGATGAATCTTGCCATCACGGAAAATCTCGACTTCAAGCCATTCGGACAATGCGTTCGTAACTGACGCACCTACACCGTGCAAACCGCCTGATTTTTTGTATCCTGATCCACCGAACTTTCCGCCTGCGTGCAAAATCGTAAACACGACCTGGGGAGTAGGAATCCCTGTTTTATGTATACCTGTCGGAATTCCCCTTCCGTTATCCTGAACCGTAATAGAACCGTCCTTATGCAGCGTGATATCGATTTTGGAGCAGAATTTGGCGAGATGTTCGTCGACAGCGTTGTCCACGATTTCCCATACCAAATGATGTAGACCCGAAGCACTGGTGCTGCCGATGTACATTCCCGGCCGTTTCCGTACCGCTACCAGTCCTTCAAGTACTTGAATGTCGTCCGCGTCGTAGCCTGAAGACCCTTGTCCTCCGCCTGTCGAACCTGCCGACATATCGATTTGCTCGACCATTCATGCTCCCCCTTCTTAACTTGCAACTAAAAAAATGCCTAAAATGCAAACAGATGTTTTCTTATCCTTGTCCATTTTAATTCAAGATATCCCGTTTCGTAAAGACAATGAATGACACAAAGAGTGAAGCAATGCCCCAAACACTAAGCACAATAAGGGAAAAACCCAAATTCATCCCTTCAATTGGTGGCAAACCGCCCGACAAATAATTCGGAAGTTCGAGGTTAACCATGAATAAATATTTGGCTGACTGCCAGGAAGCGGCCATACTGGTGAGAATCGTTCCTGCGATGAGTGCTGCCATCATAATGACAATACTTGCAGCTGTACTTCGCACTAATACAGAGACCATGAAGGCAAGCATCGCCACAATTATACTGACGAACCAGATCAGTCCGGCCTGCATCAGCATATATAGCCACTGGTCCACAGCATGGACTGCTGACATATCGACATCTGTACCCACAACCTTGAATCCGGTAAAGATCGGCATGCCGAAGCCTTTGTATCCGAACACTGCTCCCGAGATGACATAACAGATAATATATGCCGACACCACAATAATCGACACGAACATGATCAGCGTTATGAGTTTGCTCAGCAACACTTTCCAACGTTTGACCGGACGGGTCAGAAGCATTTTGATTGTACCTGTGGTTCGCTCACCGGAAACCAGATCCGAAGCAATCGCCATTATGAGCAGCGGGATAAACAGTCCGACAGCGTTATTCATGAATTCCCGTGTAAACGTTACACCACCAGGCTCCTTCGGATTGATGTCATTCTCCAGATAGTATTGCATTTGCTGGATGTACACCGTCCTGTACTTTTTGTATTCTTCAGGTACCCGGTCACTTCCAAGCGAGTTCTGATTATCCGTAATGGCCTGCTGCAGCTCAAGCCGCCAGTCGCCGCCAAACTTGTCACGATTATTTTCCGCAGATTTCATCTGGGCATACGTAAACATCGGGACCAACACCGCGAGAACGATAAAAATAATATAAAGACGTTTTTTCTTCACCATCTTGATCGTTTCGTTTCGGATCAGCGGCATGATATTACTCAATGGATTCACCTTCTGTCATTTTTAAAAATAGCTGTTCCAGTGTTGGCTGAATCCGCTGTACGCCTTCAACCTGAATTCCGGCTTGTACCATCTGCTGTACCAAGGCCGGAATTCGATCCTCATGCATTTCCGCAACGACAGCGTTCGAACCAAGTCCTGCAACAATGGTATCATCCATGACGTCTGCAGGACGATCCACCAGCGAAATGCCTGACTCCAGCAACATTTTTTTGCCTAACTCCAACGGAGTAACATGCCATATTGCCAATTTGGAGTGATCTTCAATCAGTTCATTAACGCCACCAACCGTGAGTACCCGCCCTGCACTAATAATCGCCACTCTGTCACAGAGAAGCTGAATTTCGCTGAGCAAATGACTACTGACGAATACAGCCATGCCTTCACTTGCAAGCTGTTTGATAAAGATACGAAGTTCCTTAATTCCTTTCGGATCAAGTCCGTTCGTCGGTTCATCCAGAATCAGCAGCCGCGGGCGCCCAAGCAATGCCTGTGCAATGCCAAGCCGTTGACGCATCCCCAGAGAGTAGGTCCTTACTTTATCATGAATCCGCTGATCGAGGCGTACAATATCCACTACTTCCTGAATACGGTCATTATCCACCCCGGGCTGCATACGGGCAAAATGCTCAAGATTCTCCCATCCAGTCAAATAGGTGTACACTTCCGGGTTTTCAACAATGGAACCGACGTATTTCAAGGCTCGTTCAGGATCACGATTGACATCATAACCACAGACTTGAATTTTGCCTTCCGTTGGTTTAATCAGATCGACTAACATTCGAATGGTTGTTGTTTTCCCGGCCCCATTGGGACCCAGAAAACCGAAAATCTCGCCTGGTTTAACGTCAAACGTAACATCCTTAATGATCCACTTGCGTCCAATTTTTTTCTTCAGATGCTGCACGGACAATACGGGATCAGTCTGTTCTTGTGACATTTATTTTCCGCTCCCTTCTGCTGGAGTCTCTGCCTGATATTCCTGTGCAATCCGAACCGCAATTTGCTCGTAACCTTCTCCATTGGGATGAAAATGATCTGATGACAGATACTGTCCCAGATGATTTTCAAACAGATCAAATGTAGGTACGAGTGTCATCTTGTCCTCGTTGTTCAGAACCTGCATTGCAGCATCGTTCCATGCAGCTACAACTGCATTTCCCGGCTCTTTGAGTTCTTTCACATCACTAAACGGATTGTATAGCCCTATGTAGGCAATCTGTGCATCAGGGTTAATTTCTTTCACTTTCTTCAGAATCTCCTGCAAACGCTTTGACGTCTCCGGTAATGCCGCTACAAGTGTTTCTGCCGTTGGCACGTCTTCTCCCTGTAGAACTTGTCCTCCCTGGAATAGATCATTGGCTCCAATCGACAACAGAATAAAGTTGGATTGTTGTAAGACATAACGTACGCCCTGTTCATCCAGCTTGTTCAACAATGCGTCTGTTCTCAAACCATTCACACCCAAATTGTTCAACACCTGTACATCGTATCCTTGATCCTTGAGCAAATTTCCTGCCCTTCTTACAAAACCAAGCCCCTCATCATCCCCCGTACCTCGTGCCAGGGAATCGCCGATCACAGCCATTCGAATTTTACTGTCATTCACCGCAGGCGTTGATTCCCCGCTTTCCTTGGCAGGAATTGTCGTCTGCTGTCCTGTACCTAACTGCGCATCTCCCTTAGGAAAAATGACATCTTTAATCGCGTAGCCAAATCCGAACAACAGCAGCAATGTAGTCAGTATGGACACTGAACTGATTGTTCTCCAGATCCATGGCGCCGAATCAAGATTTCTTTTTTTCATTCATCACATCTCCGCTCATGTACACCTGGCCGGGTACTTAAAATTTATAATGATTTTACATTAAGATGACGCGTTTTCTAAATAACATAAATGTTCTGTCGTAAATTTGCAAATTTTGCCGCTATATAAGCAGATTTCGTTATCAAATAAGCTTTTACAAAAAAAAGCTATGTCACGCACAGCTTCAAGCTGCGGTGACATAACCTTTTGAATTAAAGCAGATTATTCTTCAATATAATCCATTAGTTGCCGGTAAATTCTTGAGCCCAATATCCGTTATAGTATCCAACACCGATTTTCGTAAAGTTTTTGCTCAGGATATTCGCACGGTGACCTTCACTATTCATCCAGGCTGTTACAACCTCTTGAGGTGTTTTTTGCCCTTTTGCAATATTCTCACCAGCATAGCTGTACGTTACTCCGAATTGTTTCATCATGTCAAACGGAGAACCATAGGTCGGTGATTGGTGATCAAAATAATTGTTGTTGCTCATATCTTTAGCTTTGGCTAAAGCCACTTTGTCCAAAAGAGCATCGGAAGCCAATGCGCTTAAGCCTGCTTTGGAACGTTCAGCGTTCACAAGTTTTACGACCTGAGCTGCAAAATCCGATTGTGTGCTCTCACTGCCACTGTTGCCTGTATTACCTGTAGTTGTCCCAGTACCAGTTCCACTATTTGAAGGATCTTTGGTTGGTGTAGTTGCCGGTTTCTCTTCTTGCGTTGGTTTTGCTGGCGTTACCGGTTTGGCAGGTGTTGTCGGTTGAGCAGGTTTGGTTGTTTGATCAGGCTGTGTTGCAGGCTTCTCTACTGTTGTTTGCCCTTCGCCATTGGATACAGTGTAACCATTATCTTTGAGCCATTGTTCAATGTACGCTTTTAAGCTTTCCGCACTCGTAATTTTATACGTTGTCGTTTTAGTAGTAGTTTTATATGATGCATCTGCAGCAGAAGCGGAAGCAGGGAGCATAACCCCTACGGCAAGTACGGCTGTCAGACTGCTGGTTACGACGGTTTTCATCCATTTCTTCTTCAAATTCATTCATCTCCTTAGGAATTAGTTATGACAACTTTGTAATTAATACTCTTGGAGTATATCAATTCATAAGTAGATTGTGAACCCATAAATTATGGAAAAGTAACTTTTTTGTAATTTCTGCAATCTGTTTCAAGTGAGGGTGGACGGTTTAAAGTACATTGCGCCATATTCTGCAATCTGCTCTTAAAACGCTGGCACATCAGCAAAAATTCCAACCATGAGTCTTAAAATACGGCATAAAAAAATGGCATCCGGACAAAAAAAGCTCGCCGAATGCCACTTATCTTCTATTTATCATTCATCACAATTTATCATTCACCACACCAAAAACGTGAAGATCGGGATATAATAAAACTCTTTTTCTATAGAAGGACTTTACTGAAACGATAGCCTCTCTTCTGGAAACCAATATGCTCGTAGAAAGAATAGGTTGTTGAAGTCACTTCACGATTCGCTCCGGTGACAAACAATTGTTTCCCACCTTGCTGTCTGCCCCAATCCTCGGCACGAGCCATCAGACGACGGCCAATTCCGCCCCCACGATATTCCTGCCCTACAATCAAGGACGTAATTTGGGCGGCAGGTTCCGGATAGGCATGACTTTGCACACATTGCAAGCCAATCACGCCAATAATTTGTTCATCCACTTCGGCAACAAGCATACACGCGTTTGGATTGCTTTCCAAACATTCAATGCGCTCTTTCATGACATTGGCTGTTGTGGGATAGCTGACCTCTCGCATCAGTCCCGTTACCGCTTCAGCATCTCGCAGCTCACACTCTCGGATCATCAGTACAGGGGCCTCAACATTATTGGACATGATTTACCTCCACTTTCAGCATATTAGCGGCTTGTACCGCTGTTTTACGAGCTTCTTCCACATCTTGGCCGGCACTTAATGCTACGGCCATTCGGCGTCCCACTTTGGTTTCAGGTTTGCCAAATACACGAACCTGAGTACGAGGAAGCGCCAGTGCTTCTTCAATCCCGCCTACAGTAAAGTCAGATGTTTCATCATTAGCCTTCAGCGTTGCTGAAGCTCCCGGTGTCAGTAAATGTACACCTGTAACCGGAAAACCAAGAATTGCACGCACATGCAGCGCAAACTCGGAACTATCTTGCGTTACCATAGTAACCATGCCTGTATCATGTGGACGAGGCGATACCTCGCTGAACACGACTCCATCTGATGTCAGGAATAATTCAACCCCAAACAGTCCATAACCACCGAGTTCATCTGTAACAGACTTGGCAATATGACAAGCTTGCTCCCATTGCTCCGGTGTCATCGCATGAGGCTGCCACGATTCGACATAATCCCCATCTTTCTGAATGTGACCGATCGGAGGACAAAATACAGTCCCTGAGACAGATCTAACAGTGAGCAGCGTAATTTCGCTGTCAAACTTCACAAAGCTTTCCACAATGACACGTACGGATTTGCCTCTTGCTCCCGAAAGAGCAATGTTCCAGCATTCCTCTACGTCATCCGATGTGCGGCATACACTCTGCCCTTTACCGGAAGAACTCATTAGTGGTTTGATGACGCATGGTGTACCCAATTCACGAACAGCTTCCTGAAGTTGTTCCAGGTTGTCCGCAAAAAGATAGGCCGCTGTCGGAAGGTTCAATTGTTCGGCTGCCAGACGGCGGATGCCTTCGCGATCCATCGTTAAACGGGCAGCACGGGCCGTAGGAACGACACAAAATCCTTCTTCCTCAAGCTCGAGTAAAGCTTCTGTTGCAATGGCTTCAATCTCAGGTACGATGTAATGAGGTTGTTCCTTTCGGATCAATTGTTTCAGAGCTTCGGCATTTAACATGTCGATGCAGTAAGACCGATGTGCAACCTGCATGGCAGGTGCGTTTTCGTAACGATCAACAGCGATCGTCTCTACTCCCAGTCGTTGGGCCTCAATAACGACCTCTTTTCCCAATTCTCCGCTGCCCAGTAGCAGCATTTTTTTGGCTTGAGCCGAAAATGGAGCACCCCACATGTTCTTTCCAATCCTCCCAAAGAGAAATCTTCTATATCTATCTCTCTATTTTCGGGGTTTTGGTTAAAGAATGCAAGAGTGCTCCCTATTTTTCTTGTGAATTTTACAAGATTTTTTGTGTTTTTTCGATCAAATTTTACAAAAATCTGTATTGAGCTTCTATTAATCCATTATAAACTCCTTGTTTCTGGATAAGTTGCTCATGGTTTCCTTCTTCCTTGATTTCACCATGATCCAGCACGATAATGTTATCCGCATTTCGAATCGTGGACAGACGGTGGGCTACCATAAAGGAAGTTCTTCCTTTCAGCAGCACCTTCAAAGCCTCCTGAATTTTGAGCTCCGTCTCGGTATCGATACTGGCAGTCGCTTCATCCAAAATCAAGATTCGAGGGTCAGCCAGCAAGGCACGGGCAAAGGATAACAATTGCCGTTGTCCCATAGATAATACATTCCCCCGCTCTTCGACTTCCGTATCGTATCCAGCCGGCAGCTTCATAATAAATTCATGGGCATTAACAGCCTTCGCAGCTTCTTCCACTTCTTCATTGGTCGCATCCAGCCGTCCAAAACGAATATTATCGCGAATGGTGCCAGAGAAGATAAACGTATCCTGCAACACAATACTGATCTGACTGCGCAGACTTTCAACCGTTACATCCCTTACATCCTGACCATCAATGGTAAGGCGTCCGCCAGAGATGTCATAGAATCGGCTGATGAGATTGATAATGGTACTTTTACCGGAACCCGTATGACCTACAAGTGCAATCGATTGTCCGGCACCTGCAGCGAAACTGATTCCCTTCAGCGCCTGTCTGCCCTTCTCATATTCAAACACGACATTGTCGAATACAATATCCCCTTTAATAGAAGCAAGCGGTTTGGCTCCAGGTTTATCTGCAATACTCGGCTCCTCATCCATAAATTCGAAGATCCGTTCGGAGGAAGCCATGGCAACGAGCAACTGATTGTACATCTGTCCCAGACGGTTAATCGGGTCCCAGAAGTTGCCGACATAGTTGGCAAAAGCTACGAGCAATCCGATCGTCAGCTGCCCCTCTTGAATCAGATAAGCACCAAACCAGAACAGGATTAACGTGCCGAAGCCGCCTGTAATTTCAATCAGAGGACCAAAGCCCTGGTTCATGGCCGATGCTCTATCCCATGATTTTTTGCTCGACAGATTCATGTTGTCAAAATACTTCATGTTTTCTTTTTCCTGCGTATAGGCCTGGGTCACACGAATCCCCTGAATGGATTCATTCAAATGGGAATTGATGCGTGAGTTCTTCATACGTACATCCTGCCAGGCACGGCGGATCAGCACACGCAGTTTTGTCGAAATGATAAACATGAGCGGAACGGTAATGATGACCGCCAGACCCAGTTTCCAGTTGATCAGCAGTAAAATGACGATAATCCCCAACAGCTGCACACAGTCAATCATGACGTTGACCGCACCGTTGGTGAACAGATCCTGCAGGGAGTTGATATCATTGGTGACACGCACCAGCACCGAACCCGCAGGTCTTTTGTCAAAGAAGTTAAAGGAGAGCTTCTGGATATGTTTGAACAAATCGGAACGAAGATCATAAATGACCCGTTGCCCGATAATGTTCGTAAATTTGATTCGGTACGTATTGGCTGCCCACTGGATCAGGTATAACACAAGCACTGAACCAGCAATAATATAGAGCATTGTCAAGCTTGGCAGCCCCGTTGCAGGTGCAATTGCTCTGTCTATCGCCAAACTGATCAAAAATGGAACGGATAATTTCGTAATGGTACCCAATATCATCATTAGAATAATAAGTGGCAAGAGTTGTCTTGCATAAGGTTTCATGTACGAGAACAAACGTCCGAACTCACGCCAGTTAAACGGTTTTTCAATTATTTCGTCGTCCTGATATACAAAACGTTCATTCATTTTCTTGTCAGAGGTCTCTTGGACCTCACGCCTATCGGCTACCGTTTCGGCACTCATGAATTCACCTGCTCCCCAGCCTCCCGCTTACCGCGGGCAATATAATCTGCGTATTGAATCTCATAGACGTCCCGGTAAGGTCCCGGCTCTTCAATGAGACGTTTGTGTGTGCCACGTTGAACGACCCGTCCTTCATCCAGTACCAGAATCTCATCTGCGTGACGCAGGGAAGAGATCCGATGCGCAATGATAAACGTCGTTCTTCCACGCATGACTTCCTGGAATCCGGATTGAATCTCATGCTCGGTCTCCATGTCGACTGCACTGGTTGCATCGTCCAGGACGAGAATTTTCGGATTCTTGAGCAAGGCCCTTGCAATAGCAATCCGCTGTTTCTGTCCTCCCGACAAGCCCATTCCACGCTCCCCTACAACCGTATCGTATCCTTCAGGGAATTCCATGATAAACTCATGGGCTTTGGCCAGTTTAGCAGCACGGATAATTTCGTCCATGGATACATTTTTGAGACCGTATGAAATGTTGTTGCGAATGCTGGAAGAGAACAGGAACGTTTCCTGGAACACAGAAGCAATCTGACTCCGCAGGCTTCGAATTCCAATGTCCTTAATATTTTTGCCGTCCAGCTTGATCGTGCCCGAGTTCACGTTGTATGCACGCATCAGGAGTTGAATAATAGTTGATTTACCCGAGCCTGTTCCTCCGAGGAAGCCGATGACCGAGCCTGGTGGCGCATCAAAGTTAATATCGGTTACTGCCGGCATTTTATTGCCGTAAGCAAAGGTAACGGATTCAAAGGTTACATGCCCATTGACTTGATCAGCCTCTACAATGACTGGATCTTCTGTCTCTTGTACATCTACCGGCGTATTCAACAGTTCCAACACCCGTTCACCCGATGCTTTGGATTGCGTATAGTTGTTGATGTGGAAACCAAGGTTCCACATTGGACCGATTATGTACCAGATCAAACTGAAAAAGGCAACGAGTTCACCGAGTGTTAACGTTTTCTGAATAACCATGTTCCCACCAATGAGGAGCAGAAGAACTACGCTGACAGAAGCGAGAATCTCCATGATCGGAAAATATTGACTCCATAATGTTGCTGCATGAATCTGGTTCGTTTTGTAACGCTCGTTGCGGACGGAAAACTTCTCCACTTCGTGAGGCTCACGTGCAAATGACTTTACAGTACGCACACCTGTAATATTCTCCTGTACCGCTGTCGTCAGTGAACTGAGTGCCAGCCGCATTTCTTGGAACGCAGGGTGAATTCGGGATTCGAATCTCAGCGCAACGAAGGCAAGCAGAGGAATACATATGAGCGTTAGCAAGGTAAGCTTCCAACTCATGGTCATCATCATGATTGCGCCGAATACGACCATCAGAACCATGTTGAGAATTTGAGCGAAGCCAAATCCGATAAAGTTCCGGATCGCTTCGAGATCTCCCGTGAGGCGGGACATCAAGTCTCCCGTTTTGGCCGTATCATAATACCGGAAGGATAAAAATTGAAGCTTTTCGTAACACGCGTTACGAAGTCGGTACGCCAGGAAATTCCCGAGGCGACCTCCAAAAAGACCGTGTAAAAATTGCATTCCCGCTTTCAAAATAACGACACCTAATACCGTTAAAGCAAGTTTGGGAACGTCTTCAAAATTGCGCGGAGTGATGACGTCATCAATCAGTATCCTTAGCAGGTTCGGATACACCAGACCAAGCGCGGTCGCTATGGCGAGGCATAAGATCGATAAAAATAAATACGTGCGCTTCTCCCAGAAAAAGATCTGCAATTGCCTGAGAACATCCATGTCTCTCCTCCTCTTATGTCGTTCAAAAACAGTATGAACATTTATGAAGTTTATCACCGTCCCCCATTCGCGGCAAAGCGAATAAGCGACCATATTCAGGCTACTTTCACCTTAATGCGTCATTAAGGGAGGTAGATACCCTCCTATCAATCAAATGTTTGAATATTCTCTTCCTTTCAGGTTGTTCGTACCAAAAAAGGCTCCCTGTATGCCTTTAGAGGCAGGGGCCTTTTTTGGTACAGCGACAACATTTCAAAATATCGCTGTATAACTCATTTTGTTTTACAACCGTTTCCATACAGACATGGATCTGACTCCCTTTTATTCACGTTCAATCTGCCCCAGTTGTATAGACAGGCTCTCCCATTCTCCGGCAGGAATTCCACTGGTCAGTGTCTCATGAAGGGCACCTACGGCTTCCTCAAGTCTCTCTTCCAATTGACGGGACTGATGCTGCAAAGACTGCTCAAGCTGGGTGTCATAGAATTGAACCAGCTTATTCTCTGCAGCAGGCAGAACATCGATCACCATCTGTTTAATAACAGGATCAAGCGCCTCTTGCAGCCGCTGGCGTCCCTCCCCTTCGAAGAACTGTTTCGGATTACGGAAATAACTCAGATACGCTTTCCAACCCGAAGGTTCTTCCAAACGCACCTCTTCCAGCACAGGTGTGCTCCAGCGTTCGTTCAGAGGCAATGACAGATCCATTCCCCCGGATAATCGTTTCAAATCATCTATGCATTCGTTCACTTGTTTGTGCAGCCAAGTCTGACCAGCCTGTTCGAGTCTAAGCGTGGTCGCGAGCAGTTCCTGTTCCAGTTCGATGGTAATCATGCGCAGCAGTTCGCGTCCGCAGGCAGCGAATGCTGCTTTTAGATTCCCGCGATCCTCTCGAAGAACTGACGGATGGAATGCCTCTGCCATGAACAGACCAAAACGATAGCCCAGGCGCTGCCGCACATGGAAGAGCAGTTCAGCCGTTTCCTGAGCCAATTCCGCCTTCATGGACCGTTCTGCGAGCAAGTGTACCCTCTGAAGTGACTGTTCTTGGATTGAGCCCAGTTCATCACGACGTCGCTGTAGAACCTCTTCCCCCTGAGCTGCATCCTCGGCACGTGTCTTCAGACGTTTGATCACCCGTGCGATCTCTTCAGAAGCCCCACCGACCGCAAGATCCGCAAGCTCTCTTCCTGCGAAGCGGTTAAATTCTTCCTCGAACTGAATAAAGCCGGATTGCTCCAGTAATGTCGCATCGTTGGCCGTCTTGCCTTCCATCGCCAGCATGCTGGATACCGGAAAGAGACGTGGTGCCCGAATGCCATTACTGCGCAGTTGTGTGCTCACATGGTCAAGTACCTGCTCCAACTCCTCTTCAGAGGAAGACAAATCACTCGCATTAACTACAAAGAACATCTGATCCATCGCCGAACTGTCTTTCACTCGTCCCAATTGATTCAGGAACTGGCGGTCTCCCTGAGAGAAGGCATGGTTGTAGTACGTTACGAAAATGAGTGCATCCGCATTCTTCATATAATTGAATGTCACGCCCGTATGACGGGCATTCACGGAGTCAGCCCCCGGCGTATCCACAAGTACAATGCCTTGTTCTGTTACATCACAACTGTAGTACAGGTCAATGCTGTCGACAAAGCAGGACTTCTTCTCATTGGCGACAAAGTTTCGATATCCTTTCAGATCTACCAGCACATCCTGGCCAAGTTGATCTGCAGTATCCTCCCAGCCTGCTGCGGCTGCCTGCAAAAAGCTGTAATGCGGGCGCCCCGCCGGATGCACATCCTGTGGTGAAAGGGCTTTGACCCGTTTTTGCCAGTCTGCCCCAGGCTCGCCCAGTCCGAGCAAACGGAAGGAATACGCGAGATCTTCCTGGAAGACGTCCGGGGTCTTCATCCGGACCCGGGCTGTTCCATGCTCCGCGCCACCCGACGGAGCCATGATCCGGTTAATTGCCGCTGTCGTTGGATGCGGCGAGACCGGTAATACGGCTTCGCCCAGCAACGCG
The DNA here is from genome assembly GCF_030487755.1 of Paenibacillus sp. 11B. NCBI lineage: Bacteria > Bacillati > Bacillota > Bacilli > Caryophanales > Paenibacillaceae > Paenibacillus > Paenibacillus sp. 11B. The sequence goes on from NZ_JAUKNS010000001.1 coordinate 646,235, forward strand.
TTGGCGAAGGAGGACTTGCCGGCGCTGAACGCTCCGAACAGCGCCAGCGTAAACGTGCCGCCCGCAAGCGAAGCCGCGCGTGCACGCAGATCCCGTACCGCCGACCCCATGGCGGGGTACGGCTCTACCAGCGCAGCGGCGGCTTCCAGCCGTGCCGCCGCTGCGTCCAGGCGCCGGCGGCGCTGTGCGCCAGCCGCCGGCTGCCCATGCACCGCCGCTTTGCGCGGCGGCGGTGCTCCTGGAGTCTGTGGCTGCGCAGCCACAGACTCTGCCGTGCCCGTGTGCGGGCCGGGAGCTTCGCCCGGCTCGTGCGCGGGCACGGGCGGGCCCTGCACCTCCGGCAATAGCCCGGAGGTGAGGGGGCCCGCAGCTGGCAGCAGGCTGCGCAGCCCTGCTGCCTCGGCGTCGGCGGCGCGCTGCAGCGCCGTATAGCGCGCCGCCAACGCCGATTGCGCCAGCAGCGCTGCGCGGCTGGCGTCCAGCGCCTGGAGCGCGGCTTCGCCCTGCGCGCCCAGCGCTTCAAGCAAGCGGTCGGCCAGCATCATGGCCGCCCTGCGGTAACGGGTCTCAATCTCGCCCCGTATATCTTTGCTGAATTGAAGCACATACTCGGGAGATACCTCTGCACTGGCGCTTCGTTTCATCTCCAGAAGTGCTTCATCTACCGCAGGCAGCTCCGCGTTCAGCGCCTGCTCCCACTCAGCGCCCCACAGCTGATGGGCTTCACCCAGCTGTCTGAGCATGGTACGGATATGTACCTCCACTTGTCCCGAGGTCTGATCCTGCAAAAGTCTCACAAGCTCAGCGGCACGACGCTGTTTCTCCTGCTCGGTCTTGCCACCAGAGAACAATAAGCCTACCCGGAAGCCGGGTTTACGGCTCTCCAAATAAGCCGCGGCAGAGGTGCGAATATCGGCCGGGGTCAGGTTCGCATTCGCCAGAAGAGGTTCCAACTCCGCCCGAAACTTCTCCCGTTCACGCGATCGTTTGGAACGAAGCTCTGCTTCCTTTTGATCCAGAAGAGCCAGCTCCCGTTCTAAGTGTGCAATGCCTTCCTTACCCCCAACTGCCTCCAAGAGCGCAGTCTCTTCCTCTTCGCGTTCTTCCGCCTGTCTTGTCAGATGCTGCTCCGTCACATGGCTCGCCGAGCTTGCAAGACTGTGTCTGATTAACCCTTCCTTCTCCTTCATCATATGTCCAATCAGTTGAGGAAGCTGCTCCCACTGGTTGTAACGATGCTCTCTGTCCCGAAGTGAAGTAAACAACAGACCATCATACCGGACTTCCCAGGCTGCAAAAATAGCTTCTACACCTTCAACATATTGATCAAACGAAAGCTCCCGTTCCCGATGTTTGTCAATCTGATTTACGATAAGAAACAACGGCTTTCCCCAATCCGATAGACTTTTGGCAAAAGAAAGGTTGCTTTCCGATTGTACATGGTTATAATCCATCACATAGAACACCACATCGGCAAGATGAAGTGCTGAATGTGTTGCTAGGCTGTGTCCCTGATCGGTCGAATCCACGCCTGGCGTATCCAGTAATACCGCATCATCTTTCAGTAGGGGAATATCATCCCATACTTCAATGGAGGTGTATGCCCCACCATTCTTGCAATACTCTTCCAATTGTTCTGGAGAAACCTCAAGAACTCCCCCTGTATTGTCAGCGCTTACGTTTGATGACGTATAAATAAGTGCTCTCGGCTCACCGTTACGGATGGATACAACATTCGCACTTGTAGGTACAGGGCTCGAAGGCAAAACCCGTTTGCCGCATAAACTATTAATTAGACTCGATTTGCCTGCCGAGAAGTGTCCACAAAACGCAATTGTTAACTGTTTCATTTCCGCCTTACTGATCAAATCCGTTAAAGCCTGTACAGCTGTATGGTCCCCTGTCTGCTCCATTGCTTCTCGCAGTGGAAGCAGAGGTTTGGCCATCTCTACTGGGTAATCTGTTCTGGACATGACTGGCCTTCCCCCTGGCTCCTCTAATTTGACATCTGGTCCGATGTCTTTATCTTATAATCCATTTATTTTACCATTATCAAGTTTGAAATTGAACGGTGTCAATCGCAAGATCGCTGACAAAAGAACAGTTTCTCGGCCATTCTCCACATAAAAAAATAAAACCGATCCTGTCGGTTTTATCTGCAAAACGATTGTATTCCATAAGCCTGCTGCGTCCATGCCCATGGGGATCACATTCAATAGGATCACCTATGGACATCGAAGCAGCACAGCTCCATATTTCAAATCTCTTAAGAAACAGCGTTCTCCATCGAAGGCAGCAAAATTTCAAATACTTGTCCATGCTGCAAAATCGTAATGTCACGACCTTTGTCTCTCATGACAACTACTTCTGGTTTCGTAGACATACGCTCCAGATAATGTTCAGGCACATCGCCAGAATGACTTACAGTGATACCTTCTACTTCTTTTTCTTCGTTTTCAGCCATTTCCTGTTCAACGATTTGTTCAAAAATATCGGAGAAGGCCTCAAAATTGTCAGTGTACACGGAAATGCATTTCATGATTACTCATCCTCTTCTACTCATTAATTTATTTTTCGTTTTGGGGTTGTGGCACGTTCCTTATCTTTCCTGATTTGGGACGTTTTCATACGCTTTTTCCCTTCCCTGCATATGTCCAGCAACGGACAGATATGACATTGAGGGTTTTGTGCCTTGCAATGGTAGCGTCCAAAAAATATGATCCGATGATGAGTTAAAGTCCACTCATCCCGGGGTACGCGCTTCATCAGTTTTTTCTCGACTTCAAGTACGGAGTCATCCCAACCTGCCAGTGCCAGCCTTTTGGATACACGTTCAACATGCGTATCCACCGCAATTGCCGGAACTCCAAATGCATTGGATACAACAACATTTGCAGTTTTCCGCCCAACACCAGGGAGCGTCACAAGCTGATCATGTTCCTGCGGTACATCACCGCCATACTGCTCTATTAAAATTCGGCACATGTTCTGAATATGCTTGGCCTTGTTTCGGTACAAGCCGATACGCCGGATATCCTGTTCCAGCTCTTCGAGAGGGACAGCCAGATAATCGGCAGGGCTGGTGTACTTTTGGAACAAGTCTGCGGTTACCTTGTTTACCGTTTCGTCGGTGCACTGGGCAGACAACAGGACGGCTACAGTCAGTTCAAACGCATTGCTGTGATTTAATTCGCAATGTGCATCAGGAAACATCGCTTCCATTGTATCGAGTATATGCCTAACAGTGGCTGCATTCATGAAGAGCTACCTCCCACAAAATGACCCCACGCGGTGGAGCCTTACTTCGAAGCTTCTTTCGAGTACTTTGCAGGGACCCCAAAAATCTTGCAAAAAAAACGTCCTGATACGGGAAAGATCCCGCATCAAGACGGTCATTCTTTTGATCCTCGAAAAGAAACGATTACTGTTTTTGGATCTCCAAAACAACGTTGTTCAGGAGATACAATACAATATTATCATTATCTTTGAGAGATTGCACGCTTAAAGTGTTGTCACCCTGGTGAACAAATGCGCTTGTACCCAGTGCAAAACGATAATTCGTGTCCGAAGTTGACTCGCGTTTAACCAAAATCTGATTACCAACTCCATCATAAGACCAGAACTGCTTGCTCATAACCGTTAACACTCTGAAACGAGTCGAATTGTCCGTATCTTTCGTCATTTCAACACGGTCCCCTACGGTAAGGCTGCTCAGCGTGGTTAACGTAGATCCCGATTTGACCACTTTTACAGCCCCGCTAACAGGAACCGTCTCACTCTGACCGTTAAACAGCTTCAGTGTGACTGACGAAGCATCGACAGATGTCACCTCTGCAAGCGTGCGTTTAACCACCTGAACTACTTTAGGTGTAGTTCCCTCAAATGTTACGTTAATCAAGTTGCCCACTGTCAACTGTGATGCCGTAATAGTCTGACCGCTCTCTCCTGTCAGCACCGCTTGATCAACATAAAACTGACTTGTCAGCGAATCCGATTTCACACGAACGCGACCATTCGTCTCTACAGAGACTACTTCAAATTGAGCAACGGTGTTCAGAGCCACTTTTTGCACATAGTCCTGATTCGAACCCAGCGTAACTGTGACACTATCACCGATCTTCAAATCACTCAGACTTGCTCCAGATTTGTTGTAGATCTCAATCGTTGGAACCGTAGAGTACGGCACAGTGATCGTTTGGTTTCCAGACAACAAACTAATTTTTTTGCCCGAAGTATCAATACTGCTGATTGTACCTTCGTATTTGTAGATCACTTTAACAGATAGCGCACGAGTTCCCACATACGTCAGATCCAATTTGCGACCATCATTCAACAAAGACTCCAATCCAGCAAGTGTTGGCTTCGATGTGTTGTAGTCCAGCTTTGTTTTGTCATCCAGCGTGAACACAAACGGTTTTTTATTGCTGTCGAGAACCGTCAATACTTTTGTTTTGCTGTTGTAGGATACTACGGAAACCCCGTTCATAGGCTCCATCTGACGTCCGATCACTTGAATACGTGTCACACGATCTTCTGAATTTAACGTAAGCTCAACCTGATCTCCATTGGTTGCGTCTGTAATCAGATCATTCAGCGTTGCATCCTGAATTCCGTTAATGACCACTTCCGGCTTTTCTGCCAGCAGCTTCGCTTCCAGCGATCCACCTTCACGTTTAAACGTCAGTGTGGATTGGTTACCACCGATCTCCACCAGTGTACCGCGTAAAGACTGCTCTACACCTTGCGACAATTCGATCGTTTGCAGGATGCTGTCTTTCACCGTATATTTCACGGCACTTCCCGCTTTGAGCTCAGCTAGGGAAAGGATTCGGTCCTGATAACGAATGATCAGATTATCGTTATAGGTGTATTGCTCAGTGGTTCCGGCTGCATTGGTAAGCTTAATGGTTTTGGCAGAAGTTGTTATTTCAGCAACAACACCACTATCACTTTTGTTGACAATACCGGACTTCACACGAATAACGACTGTCTTTTTGTCAGCCGAGAACGTCTCACGCTGCACTTCAATGGTGCTGTCTGTTGTAATATCAGACAGTTTGATTGTATTTCCGTTTTGATCGATAAATGCCGTTGCCTCATCGTAGCCGTATGTTTCGTAATTCTCGCCTACAAACAAACCAATTTTATTACCTGACAATGAACGAGCAAACGTACCTTCAACGCTTTCTACCTGCGGTGTAGCATCAACCACTTCCACATAAGAAGCCGTACCGGTAGTGCCTACAACCTGAACTTTTGTATACAGCTTCACATCCGCAGACGACGCACGGGATTCACTGTCTTTTGTAAAGTAAGGCGTACTGCTGTTCACTGCAAAGTTGACCGCTTTTCCGTCTACCACCAACGTGATCTGCCCATCCTTTAACCCAGTAACATAACCTGTGGATGTGTTCGGATACTTCGTATCCGTTAACGTTTCGCCGCGGCTGAAGAATGTTGCGAGTTGAGCACGGGTTACAGAGCCAGTTGGATTAAATTTGTTGCCATCTACACCTTTGGCAAGGTCCAGGCTTACAGCCAGATTGATGTACCCTTTGCCACTTTCGGAAATGCTATCATTATCCGCAAATCCGGTAGATTGATTGTTTTGCGCCTTCGCTTCAGCATCTTTGTTCAGCGAACGGATCAGCAATTTCGTAATCCATTCACGTGATGCCGGTTTTTGTCCCCAGGATGTTTTGGACACATCCACTGTAGATTCTTCGGTTTTATCAATAAGTCCCAGTTGAAGCGCCAAAGCGACATATGGCTTGAAATAGTTTCCCACTTCCATATTTGTCGGTAATGCCGTAGCCGTGCTGTCGTTCAACTGGTTCTCCTTATTCATAAAACGGATCGCCATCGTCACAGCTTCCTGCTGCGTTACCGCGTCTCCCGGACGGAACAGGCCGTTGTTACCGAGAAGAATGCCTTGATAGGCCAGCTTGTACACATGTTTCTCAGCCCAGTATCCGACCTTGATATCACTGAACAAACCGGTTGGTGCAGCTGTATTGCTTGCAGTTGCAGTCTGACCCTGCCCCGTATCTGTTGATTCTGCTGCCATGGCAGCTCCGCCGGCGCTAAGGGCCATCATGCCTGCAAGCACGGCTGAAACTACTTTTTTAGAGTGTGATGAATTGTTATATTTAAAAGTCACCTGTGATTCCCCTCTCTCATGTAAAACGGCCGATATTCCGCAGATTCACGGTAAAACAACATGCTGTACAAGCTATTCGGATCGTGTCATTGGATGCTCAAGATCCACATGGCCCATCAAACTCTCGGATTGCTTGCCGTCTACCAGCAGATCCAGTGATTTGACTTCATCAAACTGGAAGAACGTTTGCTTCAATGCATCAATGGCAAACACTTCGCCACCTGCACCAAGACGCGCTGTATCCGGCATGTGGATATCCAAGGTAAGCGCACCGTCTTTGAACTGAACCGATTTCAATTCAATTTCTTTCGCCCAAAGGGGAACGAGTTTGTCGTCCTTGCTTTGTTGCAGCGCTGCAAATGCAGCCTTGTACTTGGCTTCATCCGAAGCGTAAGAAATTTCTGCCGATGCTTTGTGCAATTCCAACTCTTCCAGATCTGTGTAATACACATCAATGGTCTTCTTCTCATTGCTTTCGGAAGTTCCAGGTTTCTCTGAAGTAGTTCCACCCGATGGAGTCGTTGTGCCCTCCGTACTGCCTTCTGTTGTACCCGGTGTCGTTGTCGTTGTATCCTCCGGTGCCACAGTCACGGGATCAGTAACATCCGTTTCATTCTGATCCTCAGACGCATTATCCTCTGCTCCCGCACCTTGAGTCTGATTTGGAGCTGGAGCAGCTGTTGGCTTGCTTCCACATCCAGCAGCAACTGTCATAACCGTTACCAGCAGCGCTGCAATCCATAATTTTTTGTTCATTCTAACTCCGCCTCCTGATCATAAGGGTTGAACCCTTATTTAATTCCCAGATACTCCTTGATCCCTGCAACAATCCCTTTGGCTACACTGTTCTGGAAACTTTCAGTGAACAATGCCGCTTCATCACTTTTGTTGCTCAGGAAACCCGCTTCCAGCAAAACAGCCGGCATCGTTGTTTCACGGGTTACGTGGAGACTTGCCGTTTTTACTCCGCGGTCCTTCAGGCCAGATGATTGCAGTAGATACTTGTGCATCACCGTAGCCAATGCCTTGCTATTCGAACGGGTGTAATACGTCTCCACACCGTTTGCCGCTGCAGATCCGCTGTTGGCATGAATGGAAATAAAGATATCCGCCTTCAATTTTTCTGCGATCTTTACTCGTTCGCTCAAAGCCAAAAATGTATCATCGCTGCGCGTCAGCACAACGTCAATGTTGGATTCTTTTTTCAGCAATGCTTCCACTTTCAGAGCCATTGCCAGATTGAAGTCTTTTTCCTTCTTGCCGGTTACACCGATGGCTCCTGGATCCTGATCACCGTGTCCAGCGTCTACAACAACAACTTTTTTGCCGTTGTTTCCAACAGGAGGCTGCGGCGTTGTAGTGCCTTCTTTGTTCAGATCAATCATAACCAGACCAGAGTCACTTTGCACGTCATAACCTTTGGCATTACTCAGATCAATGACAAAACGAAGGGTCGAAGGACTATTGCTGTACAAGGAATAACGAATCTTCGACACATCCGGATATCCACTCACTACAAGCTGTCCATTCTGGTTGCTGTCCAAAGCTTGTCCTTCACTAAAAGAATCAGCGAATGCGGTATTTGGCAAGTCTATAACGATTCGATCGGGTCCTGTCATCGTGAAGACGTTCGGCTTCGTATTTCCGCTTGTTGCAATCAAAAAGCGGTTGTCACTGAAGCTGATGCCGTTCACCAGTACAAGACCATCCTGATCCGATCCTCCACCATCATTACCAGAGTTCGGAGGAGTAGTTGTCCCGTTTCCGGAACCTGAATTCTGGGTAACTAATGTTACCGTCTTCGTTGTATTGTTCCAACCCACCTTAAGACCCATTTGCTCACCAATGAACCTTAAAGGCACAAGTGTGGTTCCATTTTTCACGAGTGGCGGGGCATCCAGGTTCACGTTACTGCCGTTCACCGTTGCCGTCTTCTGTCCAACAATCATCTGCATGGCAGTGTTGTCTTTGCTAATAGTCACGGTGCTTGTTGCCTGTTTCCAGTCCACACCATATCCCAGGCTCTCCGAAATAACCCGAATCGGAACCATCACTTTGCTATTGATGATTTCCGCCTTGGCATCCGAAGGCTGCACAATTTCTTTCCCATCTAGGATAATGTGCGTATCTGCTGCTGCATGACTATAGCCCGGGAAAACGAGCCCAAAGACAAATAACAGTACCAAAAAACCGAACTTCTTCATCCTTCACCCCTACCATTCTCATATTTTTTTGCCGCATGTTGTGCACCTTCAGCTCCGACTGACCACTGAGGCATTACCAGACACCTATTAGACGCCCTGTACTCTCAAAAGTTGCGAATATATTCCAACATAACAGAAAAAAAACGTTGTCAAATCAAGCTTTTTCTACATTTTATTGTCTGTATTTTTCCTTATTTATCAATTATGCATCTCGAAACAACGGACTACCCTGACCTTCATATTTGCGCACAACCTTAATTAAAGACCCAAATATTCAACAATTCCGTCTACGATGGCCTGTGCACATTTGTTCTGATACTCTTCGGTCAACATCATTGCTTCATCCGCAGGATTACTCAGAAATCCGAGTTCAAGCAGAACCGCCGGCATCGTTGTTTCACGGGTTACATGCAGACTTGCCGTTTTGACTCCCCGATCCTTAAATCCCGTAATCGGCAACACATGCTTGTGCAAAATGTCGGCCAAATCCTTACTCTCTTTACGACTGTACAACGTTTCAATTCCATTAGGAACAGGGGTTGTAAACTTGTTTCCATGGATCGACACAAAAATATCCGCCTGATTCAGTTGAGCGATATCCACACGTTGCTGCAGGGATAATTCCGTGTCATCCTGCCTTGTAATTACCGTCTGAATCTCCGTATGCTGTTGTAGAAGTGCCTGAACTTTGAGTCCCACAGCCAAATTAAAGTCCTTCTCATAGGCGCCTGTCACACTGACGGCCCCCGACTGTCTTCCACCATGTCCCGGATCAATAATCACGACCTTTTTGCCATCATTGGTTGGCAAAGCAGGCTGACTGGTTGATTCTCCATTACTCACTGCAAGATCAACAAGCAACACGTTGTTCTCGCCCAGTGACCATTTGGCGGTCGCCACCTGACTCAGATCGAGGACCACACGTACCGTTGAAGGTGTTTGACTAAACACTGCATATCGCACCTTGGAAACCAGTGATGAATCCGTAACCAAAAGAGTTCCGCTGCCATCCGGATTGGTAGCCTGTCCCTGGATGAACTCCTTGGCAAATGTGGTGTCAGGCAGATCTACGATGATCCGATCGGGTCCGCTTAGACTGGAAATCTTCGGTGTGATTTTCCCATTCGTCGCCAGGATCAAACGATCTCCGCCGAAGCTGATGCTTTGAAGCTCAGACAGACCATCCGGCTCAGGAGCTTCCACGGGGTCAATTTCACTTTCCGTACCTGCTACAGGAGGGATGCTGGCTAGGCTTACGGTCTTGGTTCCATTGTCCCATCCCACACGCAGACCCATGCCTTCACCGACAAATCGTAACGGAACCAGTGTAGTTCCCTGTTTAATAAGAGGCGGTGAATCGAGAGTTACCCGATTTCCATTTACTGTGGCAGCATCTTCACCTGCAGTCATCTGGATACTGCTGTTGCCTTTGAGAATACGAACGGTCTGGGTGGCTTTCTCCCATTTCACCTGATAACCGAGGTTTTCAGAGACGATTCGGATGGGCACCATCACGGTTTTGCCAATATTCTCGGCCGGAGCTCCTGACTGTTGATTAATGGTCACACCGTCCAGCACAATCGAGGGAGACGAATCGGCATTTGCCATGACAGGAAATAAACACAGGAACAGAAAAACAAAGACTGCTGCCGACCATTTCTTCATACATCAACCACCATTCTGTTTGTCTTTTGAACCTTCGATCTGATTCGCTGTGATGAAGCACTCGACTCTATCTACCCTTCCATAATCTACTAATCAGTTTATCAGATATTGTCACTCCATCCGGTTACAACGTTGTCATATTTAGTCGGAATACCCTGCAATTCGAAGACAGAATTGCATCGTTGCAAATGCAAAAAAAACTCCAATTCGAGCCAAGGAACGGTGAAGTTCCCTGCACGATTGGAGGTTTGATATACGAAGTACAGATGAAAGATTAGACTGAGGCCGTTTGTCCAAACAATTTAGCTGCATGGCGTTGTTCGTAAGCTGCTATTTCGTCATCATGTTGAAGTGTGAGACCAATATCGTCCAGTCCTTGCAACAGGAATTGACGACGATGCTCATCCAGATCAAAATCAATATGCAGCCCGTAAGCATCTGTAATCGTTTTGTTTTCCAGATTCACATTCATCTCATAGCCTTCATGTGTCGCTGTACGCTGGAACAGATCTTCTACCTGCTCTTCGGACAGCTTGATCGGCAAGATCCCGTTCTTAAAGCAGTTATTGTAGAAGATATCGGCATAAGAAGGTGCAATTACGCAACGGAATCCGTAATCCATAATCGCCCATGGAGCATGCTCACGGGAAGATCCACAGCCAAAGTTAGCGCGTGAGATCAGAATAGATGCACCTTCGTAGCGAGGTTTATTCATTTCGAAGGAAGGGTTGTTGTTGCCCTCTTCGTCAAAACGCCATTCGTAGAACAAAAATTGTCCAAATCCGGTCCGTTCGATCCGTTTCAAAAATTGTTTCGGAATGATTGCATCTGTATCTACATTGACCCGGTCTACCGGTGCAACGATGCCTTGCAGTGTTTTGAATTCATCCATATCATTCGTTCTCCCTTCAATCCGTTCCTTTGTTAGATAGCTGCTTCCGTTTTGAAATTCCAGTCACGTACGTCTACGAAGTGTCCCTTAACCGCTGCTGCTGCCGCCATTGCAGGAGATACGAGGTGAGTCCGTCCTCCGCGTCCCTGACGTCCTTCGAAGTTACGGTTGGAAGTCGAAGCACAACGTTGTCCTGGTTTCAATACATCCGGGTTCATTGCCAGACACATACTGCACCCTGCATCACGCCATTCAAATCCAGCGTCTGTGAAGATTTTATCCAGACCTTCTTTTTCGGCCTGAATTTTAACACGTCCCGAGCCTGGAACAACGATCGCTGTAACATTACTGGATACGGTGTGGCCTTTGGCTACCTGTGCAGCAGCACGCAGATCTTCAATCCGTCCATTGGTGCATGAACCGATAAATACATAATCAACCGGAATTTCGGAGATCGGTGTTCCAGGTTCCAAGCCCATATATTCAAGCGCTTTTTCAGCTGCTTTACGTTCGTTTTCTGTTGGCAGTTCAGCCGGGACAGGAACTTTCGAAGAAATGTCGGTTCCCATTCCTGGGCTAGTACCCCAAGTTACTTGCGGAATTAATGATTCCACATCGATTTCAACGATACGGTCGAATTCAGCACCTTCGTCAGTTACAAGCTCTTTCCAGGCAGCAACCGCTTCATCGAATTTGCCATCGGTAGGTACGTATTCACGTCCACGCAGATATTCAAATGTGGTTTCATCCGGAGCAATCATACCCGCTCTTGCTCCACCTTCAATGGACATGTTGCAGACGGTCATACGCTCTTCCATGCTCAGTTCACGGATCGATTCACCCGTATATTCAATAACATATCCAGTAGCAAAGTCTGTACCGTATTTGGCGATGACTGCGAGAATCATATCCTTAGCGGTTACACCCGGGTTACGTTTGCCGACAAAACGAACTTCCATTGTTTTGGCTTTGGCTTGCTGTAAACATTGGGTTGCCATAACATGCTCTACTTCACTCGTACCGATACCGAATGCGAGTGCACCAAATGCACCATGTGTGGATGTGTGGCTGTCGCCACATACAATTGTTTTACCTGGATGAGTCAGGCCCAGTTCAGGTCCCATAACGTGTACAACACCTTGATCGATGGTATCCAGATCATACAGTTTTACGCCGAAGTCACGGCAGTTTTGTGAAAGTGTGTCGATTTGTTGTTTGGAGATTGGATCCGTAATGTTGAAGCGATCCTTCGTTGGAACGTTGTGATCCATTGTTGCAAACGTAAGTTCAGGGCGACGGACTTTACGACCGCTCAGACGCAGACCTTCAAACGCCTGTGGCGATGTTACTTCATGCACCAGATGCAGATCGATGTACAAAATGCTTGGTTTGCCTTCTTCCTGATGAATCACGTGATTTTCCCAAATTTTCTCAAACATCGTTTTTTTACTCATCATTTTCACCTCATCATAAGTTCGGTCCTTGGAAGAGCCTACGTTGTTCCTCTAAAAGTGAAGCTCTTGAATGACATAAATATATCACCCTGTCCTTCATTGTTCCAAGATATAATATCTATAGATGTAATAGGTTTAACCTATAATGAGGCAAAAGCAAATAAACCACAGCTATACGCGGAGGTTTCAATTGATAACAATTATCATTATCATAAGTCTTATACTACGGTCCAGCTTCTTCGCTGTCAATGCTTTTTATGCAAAATAGAAAAAAGCAGCCCTGTTACCAGGGCTGCTATAACTACATCTCGCCTGTTCCATACGTGCGTATTCCCCATATCTATCCATTCATTGCATTCCTGCCTCTGCTGGAAGCGAATTACTTCTTGTCCCCACTGCTTTGATAACGAAATTGTAGGCTTTGGAAGAATCGATGCCGTTTAATGTATAGCTGTAACTCGTCTGACCGCTTACAGCCGGTACATACACGCTCCAATTCGTGCTGACTTTATCATTCTTCTCGTAAATCCGGTAACCTCGTACCGGCTCAGAACTATTTGCCGGCGCTTTCCACGAAAGAACTGCACGGTTCGCTGACTGTTTTACTGCGCTTGCATTTTGAACTGTGCCGGGTCTGACGTCAGTCCGTTTAATACTGTAAGCATCATAGACGGCAAGAGGTTTATCTTTAACTGCTGTGTAGGATGTAAATTTCAGCACATCGCTTGTAATGGAAACATCCACGAACATTTTCTTGTTGGGCTGATCGTTTTTTGCTGCAAAAAACGTGTCTGCGTCTGGATTAAGAGCATAGAATTTCGAAGCGGCCGAGTTACCCATTAGATATACAGTCCCTTTAGGATTCAGCACATTTCCCTGCTCATCGGTAATGACATTCTTAATTGGAACGTTGTTCAGCATTTGAAAAGACCTCATATACATATGGTCATGTCCCTCAAACACCATATCCACACCCAGCTCATCAAATACAGGAATCAGATATTTTCGGTAAAATTCTACCCGTTCACTTTCTGCTGAAGCATTATCCCCTGAAGAATAAGCTCCCTTATGCATAGAGACGAATTTCCACTTCTTGTCGGTCTTTGCCACCTGATTCCGCATCCATTCCAACTGCTTCGTGAATTGAATATCCGCTTTGTAAGGCTTGACCTCCCCTTCGTACTGGGAATTGATTTGCATGAACAGGGCATCGCCGTATTCGAAAGCATACACTGACCCGTCATGAGCACCCGTTCCGACATCTTTTGGAAGATTAAAATGGTTATAGAAGTTATTGTTCGGATAATCCTCTATCTCATGATTGCCGATGATCGGCGCAAATGGCACATTGGCAAATTCTTTTTTCGGCACACCCAAGAACCACTGCCACAGCTGCTCCAGATCACCATCATCCGTTAGATCCCCTGTAAGAAGAACAAACTTGGGATCTACTGTTTTCTCAATAGCTCTCTTAAAAGTATCCTGCCACAGATCGAAATTCGACTTGCTGGAGCCTTGGGTGTCGGTTACATAGAGGAAATGGAAATCCTGATTATTCGCTTTGTCCGTGGTAAAAGAACCTGTCTCGCTCCAGCCGTCCGCATCACCGTTACCAGCCCGGTACATATACTTGGTTCCAGGCTTGAGACCGCTTGCGATAACCTTATGACTGGCGAACTTTTTATACTTCTTGGAACTTCTGTCTCCTGTCGTCATTAAGGTTTCAATAACTGTTGAGCTTCCCTCATAGGAAGTTGCCAGTTGTTCCGGGAACTCGCTTCCTCCCGCATTGGAAGCCTCTACCACTTGCACTACTGTACCTCTAACGGTTTCGGCTGTATACCAGTCAAAGGCGATACTTGTCTTTGGATCCCCATTAAAAGTCATGTTCAGCAGCGTTGGTGTTTTGTTGCCGGTGTCCTGAGACTTGGTCTTAAAGCTCCAGGTAATATCGTTGTCGGGTGTCCGGCCGTCCATTGTCCCCTTAAGAAGCTCTTTAGGGATGGTCACCTTGTAAGTTTTGCCGGCAGTAAAATTAGGGTGGCTGACTTTAATCGTATCTTGGTCGAGGAGCGAGGCTGAGATGTTGTTTAGAGGCGCACTGTTTTCCGTGATTACAACTTGATAACCACTGTTGAGACTGATCGCTTTATTAAACTTTATTGTGATCTCTGCGTTAAGAGAAACATCCGCAGCTCCTGAAGCGGGAGTTTTGCTTACCTCAAGTGTGGGAGTGTCCCCAGGTTCGCCACTGCTGCGTGTTCCTTTAATGACTACATCCTTGATTCTGCTTGAGCCTGAGCTGGATACCGTTCCTCCGCTTACGCTTTTCAAAGAGTCTACCACCCAGCGGATATAGAGTACATCTTGATTGTTTGTTCCCGCAGGCAAAGCGAGGTTCGTTAATTTGCAGGAATTATTGGCACAATTAAAATTGTTCTGGGCAAGAACCAGTTTACCGCCCACAACATCTGTCCATTCCTGCTGATTCGTGCTGTATTGTACCTTAAAATCCCTGGGTCCCGTACTTGAAGAAGTTTGCTGTGAAGAGAGGAAGATACCTTCGAAGCCTTTGGTTGAGAGCGTGGCAAGCCAGTATTTAACGCCCGTTCCTTCATGCCAGCCCTGGTTGCGTACACTGTTCTCACCTGACTCAAAGGTGTATGCAGCTGTATTTGTTCCTACATCACGAATGGATGAAGCTGTCTGATATACCCCGCCGGTAGCCGGAAATATTCCGTTCTCACCTTTGTCTTTAAAAATCCACTGGGCAATCGTTTCCTGAACTGCAGCTGCTTCACTTGCAAGATCTTCCTCATTTCCTTCCCTTCCTGCTGAGACAAAACCGGTCAACTCCATCGCAAGCAGCATACCTATAACTATTAAACTGATTACCTTGGAAAATCTGTGCTTGAGATAAGATTGGTTTTTATCCATTCGGCCCACCTCCCTCTTCATTAAACTCACTTTCATCGAACTGCCGCTACCGAGAAGAACGGCGGTTCTGCTACCCTTGCATTTCTGTTACTTGAGTTCCCAGTCGGTAACTTGACGTACTGCCGAATCTGCGTTCTTCAAGTCTGTCTCACCCATATTCAGCAAATTGCTCCACTGCTTTACACGATTTTTCCCGTTAGGCGGAGAGTTGTAGTCATTCGTATCCACAATCTTGGTCCGTTCCTTATAGAATTTGGTCATGAAAGTCTTCTCATCCGTGCTGCCTCCTGATTTACCCAAAAGCCCTTGTAGGGTCTCGGAGCCGCCTGTCGCTCCATGGTTCAGCGCTGCGTCCACAAAGGAACCAATCGTTAATGCCGAGTTAAAGCCGCGTTTGCGGGCCTGATCCACACTGTACTTAATATAGACATTGTAGAACGTTTTCCACATAGCCTCTCTCCACTCGGGATCATTTTGCAAATTGCCGATCTTTTTGCAGAAACTCTTTTCGCTTTCATTGATTTCGAGTACTTTTCCTTTCATCGAACCCTTGACACCGATCCGGGCCAATGCGCCTTTAACCGAAGGATTACTCGCGCCTTTGGCAGCGTCATATTCCTTGAACAGATCTGGACCGTCAGGACCGGTGTCATTTGGGCCGCCTGTAGTCGCACCAAATATTCCAATCGTATAACCGCGGTCATCATCAATATCTTCACAATATCCGTAAAACTTGGTCCAGTTCAGATCGTCCTGCTCCGGTTTATTGACAAGCATCATAATATTGTTCCACTGCTCACCATCCAGTCCTGTGTTGACACGCAAGAATTGAAGTGTTGCCGGTGAGAATTTAGAATCAGGGTTCCCAGCCGCATAACTTTTCTGTTGAGACGCATTGGACAGAGAGCCATAAGAAAAAATAATTGAAAAGCTGAGCAGGATCAACAATGAAAATTTCATCTTCTTAAAAACCTTACTATTCGTTGAATTAAGCACCGCAATCTCTCCCTTATTTTAATAGTATAAGCGCTTTAACTTTTGGCAGCAGGGAACCTTATGAACCTTATCCTCAAACATCTGAGTATGACACCCCTCCTTTTTCCAACACTTGGTAAATTCATTTCAAGCTTATCTCAAAAAGTTTGTCTGAACAGCACGTATTCTCTTGTGATTATTAAATTTTTATACATATATTGCTACATGCTGTAATTCAAGTCTACAATCCTCTTAGGAGGTGTTAAATGAAGCCGATATTTTATGAATCTACTCTTTTTGACATCAGCCGCAAGAAACAGATATATACCAGCATGCCTTCCAGCCACTATCATGATGCATATGAGATTCTGTATTTAATATCAGGAGATTTTTATTATTTTATAGGGGACAGAACATACCAGGTTGCGGGCGGAACACTGCTATTTATGGATATTCACGAAAGGCACAAGCTGGTTAATTCCGGCTGCAATATGTATGAACGGGTTACACTGCTGTTCAAGAAAGAATTCCTGCAGCATTTGTGTACCGGCGGTCAATGTGAGGAACTGCTCGAATTGTTCAAAAGTGATTACCGCGCTTTGAAGATGACCGGGAAGGATCAGTATTTCATTGAACAGCTTTTTCAGAAGATGATCCAGGAGGAGCAGAAGCAAGCCCGCGGCTATGAACAGTACCAACAAATTTTATTGGTGGAGTTGCTCATCAATCTTAATCGTAAACTGTTTGACAGCCTTGCAGCTCCATTGGTGGAATCCAATCGTGCACACAAGAAAGTTCTGGACATCGTTAATTATGTAAATCAACATTATATGGAACCGCTTAAGCTCTGTGAGATTTCACGGCAATTCGATATAAGCACTTCTTACCTTTGCCGAACCTTTAAAGAATCCACCGGGTTCAGCTTCATTGAATATATTAATAACATCCGTATTAAAGAAGCGCGTGATTTGCTGGTGGGCTCTTCGTTTAATGTTACTGAAATTGCAGGAATGGTGGGGTTTGATAACACCTCCCATTTCGGACGAACCTTCAAATTAATGATGGGCATCTCGCCGCTTTGCTTCCGCAAACAATTTAAATCTTAATATCAAAACCATTGGGATACCTATCATTAGAGAAAATAATGTGCCCAATCTCTCCCCCGTCTATAGTATCGTACCCTGCCGACATAGTATAACGATAGAATATTAACATTCCGGTTAGTGAGATTCCCTCATATACTCATTCGCCATTATGGATACCTTTTGAAAAATACCCTTAATCGAGTAGGAGGGGGCGTCAAGCCCCCCCTACCTCTCACACCACCGTACGTACCGTTCGGTATATGACGGTTCATTATTGGTATCCATTCTTCTCCTTATTACGTGCTTCACTCTTTTGATTCAAGGCAGTTATACACGGCTTTCGCTGTGGAATCGCAAATAATAGTGATTTATAGAATTTGACCACCCACCATCGTCCAGAGAACCTGAAATTCATCATCCAATAGGACCAGGTCGGCATCGAAACCAGAGGAAATTTCCCCCTTTTGTTGAAATCCAAGAATATTGGCCGGCGTAGTTGAAGCCATCTGTACGGCATCTATCAAGGGAATTCCGGTTTCGACGGTATAACGTAAGGCTTCATTCATGGTAACTGTACTGGAGGCCAGTGTTCCATCCTCCATTCTTGCAATGCCACCCGATACCGTGACATGATGGCCTCCAAATAGATAATTCCCATCGCCCATACCCATTGCTTGTAAAGCATCTGTGATCAAGACCATTCCTTCCGGTCCTTTCAGGTTATGCATCAGTCGAATAATAGCAGGATGCAGATGGACATTATCCACAATAGCTTGAAGACTTACATGTTTCTCTTCAAAAGCAGCCACGATCAGACCCGGATCTCGATGATGGATCGGCCGCATGCCATTAAAACAATGCGTGACATGACTCGCACCTGATGTAAAGGCTTGTTTGGCTTCCTCATATGTGGCATCCGAATGAGCGATCGCTATAACTACTCCCTGTTCTTTCAAAAAGGAAATCAAGTCCATTCCTCCCGGCAGCTCGGGAGCAATAGTAACCATCTTAATGAGTGACCCTGCTTCCTGGAAAATGATCTTCATTTCTTCTATGTTGGGATGCCGCAAATACTTTTCATTCTGCATTCCTTTTCGCTTCGGGTTCAGATACGGTCCCTCTAAGTGAATCCCTGCGATCTTTGCTCCCACTTCTTGTCCTATTACACGCTTGACACTACGAATCATTTCCAGAAGATCCTCCATCGTAGAACTAACAGATGTAGCCAGAAATGAGGTACACCCCGTTGAAGCACATTGACGTGAAACTTCTTGAATACTCTCTTCAGTACCGTCCATCATATCAAAGCCATTGGCACCGTGGATATGAACATCTATCATTCCAGGTACTAGCAAATGTCCTCTCCCATCAATCCGTTCATACTCTCCTTCTAGCGTAGGAAGATCACCTGTGTCTATCCTCATGATTTTCCCTTCAGAAATCCACACATTGGCTGATGGAACGATACGGTTGCGAAGTGCCATTTGTACATTATGCAAAATATAATACATAAAAACCCTCCTCTTCCCTATGGTTATCAGTCTTGCTTTCGAACCTCTTCATTTTCTTCCTGACACTCAATAACAGTGATGTTCTTCTGATCCAGAACTTCTCTGATCTCACTCGGGAGTTCCAGATTTGTGACTAAAATGTCAACGAAATCAAAGTCCAGCCGATGAATAGATTTGCCAATAAATTTTGTGTGATCGGCTACTACGATAACCTGATCAGATCTTCTGGCCATTTCTTTCTTTACCCGGGCATCTTCTTCATATGGATAATAGAGTCCATCAGACCGGATCGCCGATGCTCCAATGAAGGCTTTATCAGCACGAATTTCACTTAGTTTATCGATAATGGAAGAGCCATATAAAAAGCGGTGCTTTACATTCAAGTAACCACCGAGAATATAGATTTGAAGATCCTCTCGATTGGACAAGATCCCTACGTTATCAATCGAGTGCGTGACCACCGTGCAATTTTTTGCGCTAATTTGTTCCGCTACAAATTGCACCGTGGTTGATACGTCTAAAATCACAGTCTCATGGTCTTGGATAAGTTTTGCCCCAAACTTCCCTATTTTTTTCTTACTCTCGGATTCATCAATCAAACGATCCTGATAAGACAGCATTTCTTTCTGTAACTCAGGTAACGATAGCCCCCCATGAGTTCGAATCACAACGCCTTCTTGTACTAATCTAACAATATCCCTTCGTGCAGTATCCCTTGATACTTCAAACAGCGTACATATATCTGTAACACTCATCGATTGGTGTTGTTTCAAGTATTCGAGTATTTTTAACAATCTTTCCTCTTGATACACAATACTCGCACCTCCTTTTAAGTAATTATAAGTGTAATTTTGAGTGTTTGCAAGTGATTATAAGTAAATCTTAAGTCAGTTCAAGTATTTATTCCTGACCGTTTAATAAAAATGACGTTAGCCAGATGAATTTACATCCGTTAACCTCTTCATAAGTTAAGATTTACTGCTAAGAAAATTTTTTTGATTTTTCAATACAAAAACCAGCCTTTTGATACAAATGAATTGCACCTTTATTCTTGTCTGACACATGTAAAGTCAATTGCTCAAACTCCGGATGATTATAAATGAAATCTTGAGCCCAACTAAGAACAAGCTGGCCAGTGCCTTGGTTTCGGCATGTCATATAAATAATGTAGATCCGATTCAAATAAGTTGGGTAGTTGAACCCTTTTTTCATAAAGACTTCTTGCATTTATTTGTTCTTCTTCTTTGAATTCAGTCCATTTCCTCATATGTCGAGTATCCAAGGTTTTAATTTGATAATTTGAGCCTGCATTACTTTGCATTTCATTGTGTTCCTTAAGCGTTTTCTGAATAAAGTGTTTAAGAACGCTCGGATCCGTATTCCTGAACGATGGTGTCCAGCGTCACTCCATCGACGCCACCACTGCCACCACTCGCCTTGACCTGTTTCCATGCTTCCCAAAGAATATCTTCTCGGTAAACCTTGTCATATAGCGCATGAAACCGACGTCTCGGATCTTCCTTGGCCGCCAGGTATAGTACGTTTTGAAGTTGAGGGTCTCCCTAGTTCCAGACCCAATTTTCTCCACATGCCGTTCCCCATACACCGGAGAGTTCTTCCGCGCTGCACTTCCAAAGGCTTCACGCGTTCCATGGCCTTCGCCCATATTTCCGAGACTCGGCTCTCTCTTGTCCTAAAAAAAAGGTTCTTTTTGACGATGCGGCAGGATTCACTTCATGTTACGGCCTGTAGATTTGCTCGCACTTCCGTGGAAGTTACTTTGTCACGGGGCTTCAACCTTAGAATTTCTCCACCAGTTGCCCGTCAGCTACGAGGCGACTTGGCTCTTACCTCGACCGGACTTTCACCGGTTAGTTGTGTCTAGCTTGGCTAGGCGCGCAAAATAGAAAAAAAGCAGCCCTGAAACCAGAGCTGCCATATCTTCATTATGGGTTAAACAATCACGTCTTCTATCCTGCTCAGTCTTACAATCATTTTTGACTACACATATTCTACAGACCGTTATTTGTAATTACCTCTTTGTACCAGTAGAAGCTCTTCTTGCGTTTTCTCTCCAACGTTCCGTTACCGTCATTGTCCTGATCGACGTAGATAAAGCCATATCTTTTTTCCATCTCGGAGGAGGAATAACTAATCAGATCAATAATGCCCCAACTGGTGTAACCCATCAATTCGACCCCGTCGAGAATAGCTTCATGCATCTGCTCCATATGGGAACGGAAATAATCGATCCGGTAATCATCCTGAATGCTGCCGTCTTCTTCAATCGTATCGACGGCTCCGATCCCATTTTCAACAATAAATAATGGCACTCCATAGCGACTATACAGCTCGTTCAGGGAAATACGCAGGCCTACCGGATCAATCTGCCAGCCCCAGTCATTGGTGTTCAGATAAGGGTTCTTTACACCCCCCGTGGTGTTACCGCTCACCTGCTCCAGTCTGTCCCCGTCGACACTCGATACAAGCGACATATAATAACTGAATGAAATAAAGTCCACCGTGTGCACTTTCAGAATCTCCTCGTCACCTTCCAGCATATCCAGTACGATCCCTTTTTCGGCAAACAATCTCTTCGTAAAGTATGGATACGCCCCACGGACTTGAACATCCGTAAACATGAGATTGAACTGATTGTCCCTGGAAGCCACCAATACATCTTCGGGATTACACGTATGGGCATATGTCGTCAACTTGGTAAGCATGCATCCGATCTGAGAACCGGGAATGATCTCATGACAATATTTCACCGCCAGGCTACTGGCCACAAATTGATGATGCAGCGCCTGATATACAGCTTGTTCCACGTTGTCAATACGATTTGGAACAATACCACCACTCGTAAACGGGTGACGAACGATGCTGTCAATCTCATTAAAGGTAATCCAGTATTTTACTTTCTCCTTATATCGATTAAACACCGTTTGGCAAAAGTGCACAAAATAATCGACCACTTTGCGATCCGTCCAGCCCCCATAATGATTAACCAGATACATCGGCATCTCATAATGAGATAACGTGATCAGTGGTTCAATGCCCTGCTTCAACATGCCATCAATAACACGATCATAAAATTGTAAACCGGCTTCATTTGGCTCCGTTTCATTCCCATTTGGGAAGATCCGTGTCCATGCAATGGACAAACGCAATGTTTTCAGACCCATTTCCCCAAACAAGGCCAGGTCTTCCTCGTAACGATGGTAGAAATCAATGCCCCTGCGTTTCGGATATTCTCTATCCGACGTTGATTCCATCGCTTCCTGGATCTGTTCTTCCGTAATCGCATTATGCTTTTTGTACTCACTCTTGGCCACACCTTTTCGATACATGGCGATATCCGCTGTAGACAGACCCTTGCCATCGACATTCCAGGCGCCTTCCGCCTGATTGGCTGCAATGGCTCCTCCCCATAAAAAACCTTCCGGGAACGTTCTTGTTATATTGGTCATTGTGTATTCCTCCTTGATTGGTCCAATCTTAATTGCGACTCATTACACGATTGATATGAATAATCAGGTACATCATTTCTTCGCTAGAAATCGTATGTTCGAAGCGGGCTTCAATATACTCTTTGATCAGCAGCACGCATTCTTCTTCCTGCGGATATTTGCTCGCGATCTGGTCAAACAGCTCATGATCCTGCGTATTTAACGTTTTATGCTCAAACAGTCGCTGAATGAAGAACTGCAAATGGGTTAAAAAGCGGGAATAGTTAATGCTGTGTGTATCCAGCTCCACCTGATAATGAATTTTAATAATATTGAGAACATCCTTGACCGTGTTGGTCATCAGCATGACCTGATTCATATTGTCATCATTCTGCTGAGCATTGACGAGATGAAAGGCGATATTGGCCGCTTCCTCTTCAGGCAGAGATAGACCAATCTGATTGTGAATGAGAGACAGACCATGCATGCCAATGCTGAATTCCTGTGGATAGAACTTCTTCACTTCCCACAGCATGCGATTCTGGATGGTCATATTGTCCCTGAACCGTTTAGTCGCCATATACAGGTGATCCGTCAATGAGACGTAGAGATGATCACTCAGATGTCGGGACAAGGTGTGCTTGGCATAAGAAATGATCTCGTCAGCCAGAATCAGATATTCTTTTGGCGTTTCCTTCATTAGAGCGGTGAGATCCGAAGAGATTGTTTCATTTTCAAGCACATATACCTTTTCAATCTCGTCGTCACTCACGATATCTCCAGGTTTGCTCTTGAAGCCGATGCCCTTCCCCATCACAATAATTTCCTTATCATCCTCACCACGTCTGGCGAGAACAACGCTCGAATTCAGTATTTTCACGACTTCCATATCCGGCTGCCTGCCTCTCATTCATATTTCGACGGTTATAACACTGTAATTAATGGTTTCTCCGGTCCCGTCATTGGTGATGATTCATTACCCAATACCTCCAGATAATCGGAGGAATTGGTCACGATTACAGGGGTCGTGGTGTCATAACCTGCGGCTTGTATTGCCGTAAGATCAAACTCCATCAGAAGTTGGCCATGGGAGATCTGTTCTCCTTCGCTTACCTTTACGTCAAAATGCTGCCCTTTCAATTTCACAGTATCCAGTCCTACATGAATCAGTAGTTCCACTCCATCCACCGATCTCAACCCAATGGAATGTTTGGTACGAAATACCGTCTCAACGGTTCCATCAAACGGAGCAAACACTTTGCCAACACTCGGCTGGATGGCCATTCCTTGTCCCATCGCTTCTTGGGAGAAAGCCTCATCCTTTACTTCTCTTAAGGGAAGTACTGTACCCTCCAGTGGCGCAAAAACCATTTTTTTGGATTTGATTCCAGCCGAAGGCTTGATCTCAGGTTTTTCTTCCACTTTTGCTACCGAAGAGTCAGTTGCTGGAACTGCTGCGGGAACAACATCCTGAAATCCAATGACATACACTGCAATAAACGCAATAACAGCGGAGATCAGCATGGTAATAAGGGCATAGATAATGTTCATGTTGTCTTCACTGATAAACATAGGCATGGATGCAATCCCTGGTCCTACGGCTGCATACGCCTTGAGATTCACAATCCCTGCGAACAATCCCCCGATGCCAGCACCGATCATGCATGCAAACAGCGTTTTTTTGAGTCTTAAATGTACTCCGTACAAAGCTGGTTCCGTGATTCCAAATACCCCGGAGATGCCCGCAGACAGTGCGACTTGTTTAAGCTTCACATCCTTGGTTTTGAACGATACCGCCAGCGCTCCAGCTCCCTGCGCCATATTAGATGCCAGCATGGCGACCAGGACCAGTGTCTCGTAACCAGGTGAAGCAAGTGCTGCAAAAATAATCGGATAAAACACTTTGTGCATGCCGAACATCACAATTAAAGGCATAAGAATCGCCATAATGACAACAGTCAACCAGCCAATTTTGTCCTGAATCCAATAGATCAGGTTGGACATGCCTGTTCCGAGATACATACCCAGTGGACCAAGCACAATCAGTGCGATTGGAGCAACAATCAGAATGACAATCAACGGTTTAAGGAATATCTTAACGGGTCCTGGTGAGACCTTGTCGGCAAAACGTTCGATATAGGACATAAACCAGACTGTTAAAATAATAGGTACAACCGATGATGCATATTGAACAGAAGCCACAGGCAATCCGATAAAGGATACCGGATCTTCACCGCCAAGCAATCCAATCATATTGGGATGCAGCATGATTCCCGCGAACAGGACAGCTACAAAAGGGTTGGTCTTAAATTTATTTGCACTGGAATAGGCCAGCAGGACCGGAAGAAAATAAAAGGCCGCATCCGACATAACACTCAAAACGGTATACGTCTGGCTTTCTTTCGACATTAGTCCGGTCACGGTTGCCAAAAGCAGCAGCGCCTTCAACATGCCTGAAGCAGCAATGGCCGGAATAATCGGCTGGAAGATGCCTGCAATTACACTGGCAAAGGTGTTGAACAGACCTTTGGGACTGTAATCCGCTTTTTTCTTTTCCTGAACCTCACTGGATTGTTGGGTATCCATCATCTTGGCAAGTTCGTTATAGACATATCCGACATCATTGCCGATGATTACCTGGTATTGCCCGCCACTGTTCACTGCGCCGATGACGCCATCCAGGTTTTTGATTTCGGCCGTTTTCGCTACATCGGGATTCTTCAAAGTAAGTCTGAGCCTGGTGGAGCAATGAATTGCCGTGTTGATATTATCATTGCCACCAACCAGCTCCATAATCGATTGGGCTAATTTCTTGTGATTCATGGTGCACCTCCGCCTTTTTTTCTGCTGGGAACAAAAAAAGACCTAAATAGGGTAGGAAAAGGACTCTTCCCACCCAATCTAGGTCTTGCCTGCCGAACAGTAACACGCCATCGTTGGATGAACATTATTCAATTATATATACGAAAAGAATATGAATAGTTGAACTTCATCGTACTGAAAAAGAATACATCTGAAAACGATTTTCTAGTTATACCCGGGTAAGTTTAAACCATTAAGCGTTTTCAGACACAGTATATCAGCTCTTTTTATGCAGTGCAAGCGTTTCAGCAAAAATAATGATTTCTTCATCTCTAGTGATATAATGATGGCATAACGAAAGGAATGACGTGTGGATATGGAATTCAGACAACTTCAATATACGCTGCAAATCGCGTCAGAGCGAAACTTCTCCCGGGCAGCCGAGAAGCTGCACATCGCCCAGCCTTCTTTAAGTCAGCAGCTATCCAAACTTGAAAAGGAACTGGGCGTACTGCTATTCCAACGTAATACCAGCAGCGTGGAGCTGACCCATGCAGGGGTGACTTTTGTAGAGCAGGCACAAAAAATCATTGATGCCGTCGAGCTGCTTAGACAGGAAATGTCGGACATTTCCCAGCTGCGTAAAGGTAAAGTCGTTGTAGGCAGCATGCCGATCACTGGCTCCCACCTACTTCCGCATGTGCTTCCCGCATTCCAGCAAGCCTATCCCGAGATTGAAGTAACCTTGTTGGAAGACTCCGGGCTTACACTTGAAAAGTTGACGGCTAGTGGCAAGGCTGACTTAAGCCTGCTCTCTCTCCCATTGCAGGAGCCAAGCCTATCTTATGTAACGATTGGTGAAGAGCGAATTGATCTGGCTGTTCCCCCAAATCACCCTTTGGCACGCAGAGGAGATCCGAAACATCCGCTCCCAGTAAGGATGGAAGAGCTTCGCGATGAACCCTTTGTTGTACTGAAGAAAGGACAGGGCTTCCGCAAACTTACATTTGATCTGTGTGAGGAAGCCGGGTTTGATCCCAATGTGGTGTTTGAGAGCACGAACATCGAGACGCTACAGTCACTAGTCGCTACAGGTATGGGTATTACGCTGGTTCCGCGCTTTATTGCCCGTGCTCCCCGCAGTGAATTCGTGCCCGTATATGTCCCGCTGGCCGAACCAACCCCCAGTCGTACCCTTGTAGTTGCATACCGCCAAGGACGGGTTCTCTCCAAAGCCGCGGAGGCATTCATTCATACGTTTCAACAAACGGTTGCCGAACTCTCTCAAGGAGAATAATTGGAACGATCACCGTATTGGCTGCCACCCATGCACTAAAATAAACAAAGGCTTGACCCATAAGGGCCAAGCCTTTGTTCTATACTCGTCTCCCGCATCCGCAGGATAAAGTTCTTACATGGGATTAGCAATACATCGTTACAGTACCATGTTGCTGATATCATTATTGAAATGTTAACGTAAAAACGTACATATGAGAATTTCAAGTTTGGCGGTTTATTTTCGCAAATTCCGTTCACTCGTTAGCCTGTTCTGTTGATTCACAAGGCGGCCTTCATCCTGAACAGATTGTTCAGGGGGTGATAGCCCTCCTGCCCCATTCTCTAAGAATGGCCTTAAGTGATCTACCCTAGTGTTTTCCTGTTCCAGTCTCCTGAGCGTATCTTTCACATGGTTGTCCATTTGATTGATCATCCTCCTTGGTGACGGGATAGTTATCATTACCCGCCTCCCGGATCACGAAACACTTTACTGGAAAATTACAAATTTTATTTGCTGCCAAAATAAATGCCAGGTCTGCGGTCTTCAAACACCGGAATGCGGCCGCGAACCTCATCCACCAGCGAAGGGCGGATAAATCCAGTCACGATCTCTTCTCCTTCTCCACCTTCAGCCACTATTTCACCCCACGGATCAATAATGAGGGAATGTCCGAAAAATTCGGTTTCTCCGCTTTTTCCTACACGGTTGCACGCAATGACGTACATCTGATTCTCGATCGCCCTTGCTGTTAATAATGTCCGCCAGTGGTTCAAACGAGGATTCGGCCATTCAGCGGGTACGATTAATGCTTTGGCCCCGTTCAAGGCAAGCGTGCGAGCCAGCTCGGGAAAACGAATATCGTAACAGATTGAAGCTCCTGCGGTAAGACCATTCTCGAGCTCGAATATTTCCGGTTCTGCACCAGGCTGCAAATACTTCTCTTCATCCATCAGGCGGAACAAATGTAATTTATCATAACGTGTTACCTGATTTCCTTCGCTATTATAGGCATACATTGTATTGTAAATTTGGCCGTCACGTTTCTCCGCAATAGAACCGCCGACGATAGAAATTCGATGTTTTTGGGCAAAAGCCGCAAGCCATTCCCTTGATTTCTGTCCTTCCGGGTCAGCAAGCTCATGAATTTGTTCTAATGCATAGCCCGTATTCCACATTTCGGGCAGTACAGCCAGACCCAGATCGGGATACTGTTCTACCGCTCGTTCAAGTAAAAACTGCATATGCTTATGGTTGGCCTCAGGATCTCCGAGCTGAATATCGCCCTGAATCAGGGCCACACGCATTTCCCCATGTTGTTGCTCTGTCATGATAAGCACTCCTCTGAACCGTAATACCTGTAATCATAGCTTGATCATCCAAACGTCTGCAACCTGTTTTCAAGATGAACTCCTACGTAACAACTCGGGCAACAAAGTCAACAATCGGTTGTTGGTCATAGCATCGCCCAAGTTCCATGTGAGTTCTTCCACTCCGTACACCTGCCCCTTCTTTACAGCCGAAAGAGCTCTCCAGCTTGAACTTTGCATCAACTTCTCTGTGGCCTGCCTTGCAACGCTCTCTTCAGGAAGCAATACAAATATATGGTCGCCCGCATACTGGCGAACCGCTTCAGATGATATCTGCTTATAGGCTCTGCCCGCTGCGAGCGCTTCCTTCACTTTCGTAACCGGTCTGAACCCATCAGATGGTATAACAGCGAAGCCAGTCCGATAATACCCATGACAAACAATCGTGCACCCCGATGGCAATAATACTGCCGTATTTCGTATACCCTTTTTCATTTCTATTTCTCGAGTTACCCTAACCTCAATGGACAAACTGAAATACCTCATTTCACTTTTGTACAATAACTTAACTATTGGCTCCATCCAAGTATTCATGAAGTGTTTTCCCCCTATACAGCTCGGGATTGACGTGATAAATTAATGAGAACTATATTGCCATCTTTAATAACCGGAGTGATGTATAGCATGACTAATCTGCCTAACCTATCGAGTCGTTCAGCCTTTACCATACCTACATCCGATGTAATGACACAGCTTCCAACACAATTTTTTGCTACCCTTGTTCAAAATGTAAACCGCGAAATTGCAAGTGGTCACGACGTAATCAATTTGGGTCAGGGGAACCCGGATACACCTACACCGCCCCACATTGTTAAAGCACTGCAAGAGTCAGCAGAGAACCCGCTCTATCATAAATATTCACCTTTTAGCGGGCATGCTTTCCTCAAGGAAGCTGTTGCAAAACGTTACAAGGAAGATTACAACGTGGACCTGGACCCGGAAACGGAAGTTGCGATATTGTTTGGAGGAAAAACAGGTTTAGTCCAGTTGCCTCAAGTCTTGCTCAATCCAGGTGATGTATGTCTCGTGCCCGATCCAGGTTACCCGGATTATTGGTCCGGTGTCGCACTGGCGAAAGCGCACATGTCTTTTATGCCCCTACTGGAGTCCAATGCATTCCTGCCTGATTATGAAGCAATCTCTATCGAAGATCGGGAAAAGGCCAAGCTGATGTTCCTGAACTATCCCAACAATCCAACATCGGCCACCGCCTCGCTTTCCTTCTATGAAGATACGGTAGAGTTCGCCATTCAAAATAAAATCGTCGTAGCCAGTGACTTCGCCTATGGTGCGATCGGATTTGATGGACATCGGCCAGTGAGCTTTTTGCAGGCACCAGGTGCCAAAGAAGTGGGCATTGAGTTCTATACGTTATCCAAAACGTACAACATGGCGGGTTGGCGTGTCGGTTTCGCCCTGGGCAACGCGGAAATTATCTCCAAAATTAATCTGCTGCAGGATCATATCTACGTGAGTCTCTTCGGAGGCATCCAGGCCGCTGCTGCGGTAGCACTGACCTCTTCTCAGGAATGTGTCACTTCGCTGGTTGCACGCTATGAATCACGTCGAGACGCTTTCTATGACGCACTCTCATCCATCGGCTGGCAGGCTACCAAATCAGGTGGTTCCTTCTTCAGTTGGCTGCCTGTTCCCGCTGGCTTTACTTCGGCGTCCTTTGCAGATGTGTTACTGCGTGAAGCAAAGGTCGCGGTCGCACCGGGTATTGGTTTCGGTTCACATGGTGAGGGCTATGTGCGTGCAGGACTGCTAAGTGATGAAGATCGATTAAGGGAAGCTGCGCAGCGGATTGGCAAGCTGAATTTATTCAAGTAATTTACAGGTGTATAACCCCTTTGCATCTGCCAAGTTTCCATGGTATGTTATAAGGAAATATTGAACGAAACGTGATGACGGGACCAGTACGAGAGGATCAGCCGCGCCCAGAGAGTAAATTCCATCGGGCTGCAAGAATTTACCGCGGCTTCTCTCCGAACCCTACCCCTGAGCGGCCTGTGATGCACAGGACAGTGCCTTCTGTTACAGGGCATGAAGCCGGATGATCCAATCATCAATAAAGGTGGTACCGCGGAAGTAACGAACTTTCGTCCTTTTTAATTAAAAGGGCGGGAGTTTTTTTTGTACCCAACGGTCTGCTCCAGGGTCAATCATTAATATTGTTTAAGGAAGTGAAAACATGACCTCACGTATTGTAGTTAAGATCGGAAGCAGTTCGCTTACTACGGAAGAAGGCGGGCTCGATCGCAGTGCCATTACATTTTTTGCTGGAGAAATTGCTGCCTTGGCTGAACAAGGCCATGAGGTTCTTCTGGTCACTTCGGGAGCGGTAGCTGCCGGATTCCGGGAGATCGGTTACCCCCAGCGTCCCAAGCAGCTGCATGAAAAACAAGCCGCAGCGGCTGTTGGGCAAGCTTTGCTGATGCAGGCATATCAACAGGCTTTTGCAGCGCACCGCGTTACTACAGCACAAATTCTGCTCACCCGTACTGACTTTCACAGCCGAAAACGTATGGGTAACGCGGGGATGACCGTGGAAGAGCTGCTCAAGCAGCGCGTCATTCCAATCTTTAACGAGAATGATACCGTATCTGTTGATGAATTGAAGTTTGGAGATAACGATCTTCTGTCTGCTTTGGTGGCAAATCTGGTCAAGGCACAACATTTGGTCATTCTTACAGATACCAA
Organism: Paenibacillus sp. 11B; assembly: GCF_030487755.1. Classification (NCBI taxonomy): domain Bacteria; kingdom Bacillati; phylum Bacillota; class Bacilli; order Caryophanales; family Paenibacillaceae; genus Paenibacillus; species Paenibacillus sp. 11B. The sequence continues at coordinate 676,718 of NZ_JAUKNS010000001.1, forward strand.
CGGCCTCTACACGGCTGATCCACGCAAAGATCCAGCTGCCGTACGTTATGACCGTATCCCGGAAATTACAGCAGAAATCTATGCCTATGCCGGCGGTTCAGGATCATCTGTAGGCACGGGTGGGATGCGATCCAAGGTCGATGCAGCCAAAGTGGCAACACGTGGAGGTGTGCCTGTCTTTGTGGGCAGTGTGAAGGAACCTGGAGATATGCAAAAAGCAGTTGATGGGACCGGAAAAGGAACGTATTTCGAGACTCGTCTTGCCGCTCTCTCTCGTAAAAAGCAATGGCTTGGTTTCATGTCTACACCGCTCGGTACCGTGGTTGTGGATAATGGTGCCGAAGAAGCACTGGTCCATGGTGGTCATAGTCTCCTTCCTGTAGGCGTCAAGCGCGTACTGGGCACCTTCCACGCCGGAGACGTTGTAGAGGTACTCGGTATGGATGATACCCTGCTCGGTCGTGGCATTGTCAATTATGATGATGACCAGTTGCGGCTCATTGCAGGACTGCCAAGTGGCGAAGTGATGAAGCAGTTGAACAGCATCCATCGACTTGAGGTTATTCACCGGGACGAGTGGATTACGTTAAAATAGACACTTTTATATATGGGAGGAATTTATGATGAGTGAAGTCAGAGAAAAAGCGAGCAAGGCCCAAGCCGTGGTTCCGCAGTTGAATCGACTAAGCACAGAACAAAAAAATAGCGCGCTGCTGGTCATGGCAGACGCATTGATTGACCAAGCGGATTCCATTATTGCAGCAAACGCGGATGATCTGGAACGTGGCAGACAGCAAGGTACCCCAGAATCGATGCTAGATCGCCTCGCTCTGAACAAAGATCGTATCGCCGGCATCGCTGAAGGGCTGCGTCAGATTGTAAACCTGCAGGACCCTGTCGGCGAAGTGCTTGAGACATTCACTCGTCCAAACGAATTGCATGTTGAAAAATTAAGAGTGCCTATCGGTCTGATTGGCATCATCTATGAGGCCCGTCCAAATGTTACAGTAGATGCAGCCGGACTCTGCCTCAAAACAGGCAATGCTGTACTTCTGCGAGGCGGCTCCTCTGCCCTCTCCTCTAATCGCAAAATTGTGGAGGTGCTTCATCAGGCACTGGCAAAAACAGACATGCCCGCTGACGCCTTGCAGCTTGTTGAGGATGCAGACCGCTCCTCCGTGGACGAAATGCTCAAGTTGAACGGACTGCTGGACGTCATCATCCCGCGCGGCGGGGCTTCACTGATCCGCAATGTGGTCGCCAATGCAACAGTGCCTGTGATCGAAACCGGCGCAGGTATCTGTCATACCTATGTGGATGAATCTGCCGATCCGGTCATGGCAGCGGAGATTGCTATTAATGCCAAGGCACAGCGTCCATCCGTGTGCAACTCCATGGAAACCTTGTTGCTGCACGCTGCTTACGCGGAGGAGCATCTGCCGACTCTGGCCGAACAACTTCGTGAGGCAAATGTCTTGTTGAAGGGTTGTGACACGGTACGTCGTCTGGTTCCCTCTGCCCTTCCTGTGACGGAAGAAGATTATGCGACAGAGTATAATGATTATATTTTAAATATCCGTGTGGTTCAGAATCTGGATGAAGCGATGCAGCATATCGCACGTTATGGCACGAAGCATTCAGAGTGTATTGTCACCCGGGATACCACTCATGCAGAACGTTTCTTACATGATGTAGATGCAGCCGCTGTATACCATAATGCTTCCACACGTTTCACAGACGGATTTGAATTCGGCTATGGAGCTGAAATTGGGATCAGTACCCAGAAGCTGCATGCTCGTGGACCTATGGGTCTGCCTGCACTGACGTCAACCAAATATCGTATTACTGGCAATGGACAAATCCGGCAATAATTTCGCAGCTACAGTTATATAGGAGGAACGATAAATATGAGTCAAGAACAACAGACGTTATTACAACAGAAGATTACTTTTCACGGAGCAGGTGCGATGGCTGAAGCTATCGTGCGGGGATTGATCTCCCGCTTTGTCGTACGTTCTCAGGATATTACGATGCTGAACCGCAGCAACCAGAAACGTCAGGAGGAGCTCAGTACCCGTTATGCCGTACATACCGGAACGGCTGCACAATCGCTGGATCATCTCGCCGCTTCTCCAGTTATTGTACTCTGTATGAAACCGAAGGATGCTGCCGCAGCGCTGCGTGAACTTGGGCCGCTCCTGTCACCGGATCAATTAATCGTCTCCGTTATTGCTGGATTATCGATCCGTACGATGCAGACGCTCCTCGGGCGCAAGCAACCGATCGCACGCACCATGCCGAATACATCCAGTACAATTGGGCTTGGCGCTACCGGACTTGCCTTCTCTGAAGAGATTACGGATGAACAACGCAGTACAGTCATGACGATGTTTGAAGCTGTTGGAATTGTGACTATCGTGCCTGAAGATAAACTCGAAGTGCTCACAGGTATTTCCGGAAGTGGTCCGGCTTATGTATACTATTTGATGGAGGCCATGATTGCCGCAGGTATTCGTGGCGGCTTGTCCAGCCAGCAATCCCGTGACCTGACAGTTCAGACTGTGCTGGGTGCATCACGTATGGTGCAGCAAACCGGCATGGAGCCGATGAAACTTCGTAGTGATGTAACCTCCCCCGGAGGCGCAACCCAGGCAGCACTAAAAACGCTGGACGAGGGAGATTTCTTTGAAAATGTAATCGCAGCCGTCAACCGCTGTGCAGAGCGCTCACGGGAGATGGGAGCTGCTTTGGAAGGGGATTTAAAATGAATAACATGTGCACAGCCACATATCGTCTGCATGATGATCGTGCAGACTTCCGCAAGAAGGCTGAGTCCATTGCTGTCGGCATGACCGTTGGCAGTTGGACCGAATTGCCTCAGGCTAAGCGTGAGGCGATGCAGAAACATTTGGGCGAAGTCATCAGTGTAGAGATACATGAGGCTGAGGGCATTGCCCCCGGCGAACGTTACGCCGATATTACCATTGGTTATCCTGATGTGAATTTCAGCCGTGATATTCCTGCCCTGCTCGTGACGGTCTTTGGCAAAATTTCAATGGATGGACGCATCAAATTGACCCGACTTGGATTCTCGGACGGCTTCCTCAGCGCATTCCCCGGTCCCAAGTTTGGACTGAATGGTGTTCGTGATCTGTTGGGCGTACACGATCGTCCACTGTTGATGAGCATTTTTAAATCAGTCATTGGGTTGGATGCAGAGGAGCTGCGGGAACAGTTTATACGCCAGGCCCTTGGTGGAGTAGATTTGATTAAGGACGATGAAATTCTGTTTGAGAACAAGCTGACTCCGATCGAAAAAAGAGTCGAGGTTTGCATGAAAGCTGCCGAACAGGCACGCAAGGAGACGGGCAAAAAACTGCTCTATGCGGCGAATTTGACCGGACCTACATCACGCCTGAAACAACAGGCTGAACGCGCGATAGGTGCGGGAGCCAATGCACTGTTGTTCAATGTATTGTCTTACGGATATGACGTGCTGCATGAACTTAGCAGTGATCCGGACATCAACGTACCAATTATGGCTCATCCTGCTCTTGCAGGTGCACTGTATCCTTCACCACATTACGGTATCTCGGCATCCGTCCTGTTGGGACAACTGATGCGACTTGCCGGAGCGGATCTGGTGCTCTTCCCTTCCCCTTACGGATCGGTAACGATGCCGAAAGAAGAGAATATGGCCATTACAGAACAATTGCTGTCACCTGAACTTCCGGTCAGAGCCAGCATGCCTGTGCCTTCAGCAGGTATACACCCCGGGCTTGTACCGCTTATTCTGCGAGACTTCGGCACCGATGTCATCGTTAATGCAGGCGGAGGCATTCATGGGCATCCTGTGGGTACGGAGGCAGGCGGACGGGCATTCTTACAGGCTATTGAAGCAGCCCAGAGCTCCATTCCACTGGCACAGTATGCTGCCGAACATCCAGAACTGAAAAGTGCACTGGATTTGTGGGGTGGCGAACGATGAGAAGTGATAAAAAAACGGTCATTTTCTGTGATTTTGATGGCACCATCACCCTTTCGGACAATATTGTAGCGATTATGAAGCATTTTAAGCCTGAAGGTATTGAAGCGATTATGAAAGATACGATTGAACAGCGAATTTCCCTCCGTGAAGGTGTTGGAGCGATGTTCGCACTGTTGCCTTCTTCACAGAAAGACGAGATTGAGGAATTTGTACTTGGACAGGCTGGGATCCGAGAAGGGTTCAGCGAATTTCTTGCATACGTTCGAGACGAGGGCATTGAATTCAATGTCACCAGCGGCGGAATGGACTTTTTTATCGCGCCTTTGCTTGCTCCATTTGATATTCCAAAGGATCACATTTATTGCAACGGGGCGGATTTCACAGATGAATTCATCCGTATTGAATGGCCTAATCCATGTCAGCCTCCTTGTGAGAACGGTTGCGGCATGTGTAAAACGACGGTAATTCGTACATTCCCTGAAGAACAATATAATCGTATCCTTATTGGCGACAGTTTGACTGATTTTGAAGGTGCCAAAATCGCCGATCTCGTCTATTCCCGTTCCATCCTGACGGATAAGTGTATCGAACTCGGTGTAGATCATGTCCCATTCATGACCTTTTACGATATTATGGAAGATATGAAACAGAAGCAAACACAAGGAGTGCTGTAAAGATGGGTTTTGAAAAGATTACATTGGAACACAAACGCCAGGTGCTTGAAGAGCTGGCTGATATCAAAGCGCTGTTTGCCAGCCGTAACTGGTTCCCAGGTACAAGTGGCAACCTGTCGATGCGTGTGGGCGACTTCGACCCGGAGCAATTTTACTTTGCGGTTACAGCTTCGGGCAAAGACAAATCTCTCCGCACACCGGAAGATTTTCTGTTTGTGGACAAGCATGGCAAAGCCATTGAGACCACAACCCTGAAGCCGAGCGCTGAAACGTTGATTCACTGCGAAATCTATCGTTTAACCGGCTGTGGCGCCGTGTTCCATGTGCATACCGTATTTAACAACCTGATCAGTGAGTTCTTTGGAGCAGATGGACACGTACCGATTCAAGGAATCGAATTGATCAAAGCTTTTAACATCTGGGAAGAAAATGCGGAGATTCGTGTACCGATTCTGCCTAACTTCGCGGATATTTCATCCATCGCTGAATTGGTACCAGATGTACTTGATACTAATGTGCCAGGGATTTTGCTGCGTAATCACGGTATTTATGCGTGGGGTAAAGATGCTTTTGAAGCGAAACGTCATCTGGAAGCGTTCGAGTTCCTGTTCGAAGTGATGTACCGTCAACTTCTACTAAAGGGCGCTACGAAATAGAAATTATTCCATTCAAAATTAAGGCTGCACAACCAAAAACACGCCGAGGCTGGTTTACATAGCCCCTGGCGTGTTTTTAGTTTATAGAAAATTCCCGTTTTCCAATACCGTTTGTGTACAGCTGCGAATGAATCCTACAGTCGATCATCCCGATCTTTAAATAAAAAGAGGCTGTCTGCTCCCTCCTCATTCCGATGAACCGCACTATTCGTACTCGCCCCACGCTGCTTGCCGAACAACAGCTTCAGACCACCAAAAATGAGCAGTAAGGACACAATGACGGTGTTCACATACGAACGAATCTCGTACGTCATAAATACATTGGGGAACATCTCATTCAGCTGTGGAATGACCAATCGGATGACCAGATAATACAGACCCAACGCTGCAATACCGAATCCAATCAGTCGTTGGTGACGGGCCCAGTCCTTAAAAATGGGCTGATCGGTCAGCGGTTCACGGCCGTAACGACTCGAGCACTGGAGCCCGTCAAAGAAACTATAGAACCAGATCAACGGGATCATAAACAAAAATACCGATAAGCGAAGCAGGTCCAGAATATAAATGCTGCCAAGAAACAGGAACATCAATTGCATGCCTCTTTTTTGCAGTCCCAGATACAGATGACCCGCACCCGGAAAAGCTGATAACAGCGTTGCAAGCACTTTACTGCGTCGTCCCGATGCCCTGCCCATCTCCAGTTCCTCGAACAAGGTCCGATCCTGCAACACCTCACCTGCCTGCTTGCGATGGACGTGCTGTACTGCATCAAACATGCAGTACACCCAAATGACAGGCAGAATGAGCAAGAACATCAGAAATACGGATTCATTCGTAATGGAAGCTACAAAAACCATCATGGCAAATGAACCGAAGAACGCAATCAGGAACGATAATCCGCGATGTAACAATCCGAGATGGAGATGTCCCAGACCTGGAACAAACGAAAGCAAAATCGTGAAGAATCGTTCGCTATCACTACCTTTTCGATAGAGCGGTTGACCATACTGCCCTTGGGGGATGCCATACTCACTGCCTTGATGCTGATGTATTCCTTCTTGGTCCATTTCCATCTGTCCCAAGTGGCCTTCCTGATCAGCGTATTCTCCTTGGTATGCCGCCCCCTGATGTGGTCCACTGTAATGTGCGCCATATCCATGGTAGCGGGCATCACTTGGAGATGGCGCACGGAGCAGAACGATAATCATATCCAGCATGCTGACACACCAGAAGAATATGGCACCCAAGGCCCCGAGAATCATTAATTCCCTTTCTCTCACCAGCATGGCCAGCATAAACGAACCAACAGCTGTCCCAAAAAAGAGTAATGGATAGATTACAGCTCTGGCAGGCCGACCCCAGTACAGAAAACCAAGACCCGGTATCAGGTTTAATAGGAATGCAAGTAATTTGTTACGATCTGATTGCACAGTCGTCATCCTTTCTTTTCAGGCAATGCGAAACAATTTATGGTCTAGGCTTGAAGTGATCCAGCCAGGAAGTGGCTGCTTCCGTCCATTTTTCCGTAAATGACCCCCTGTGATCACCGTCCTGGAACTTATGATAAGGCGCTACCTTGTCAAACAGTCCCGAGGAGAGGAAGATTAACGTCAGACAAGCCGCTACCGCATAATGAAATACCTTGTGATCCATCCAGAGCCGGCTTCGTCCTGAACGCGATTTGCGCTTTGGCTTGGAGGGTTGCATATCCTTAATTTGATTCATGACCGAATCGGCGAAGCCTGCCGGGTCCTTCAGTTGTGGCAACTCCCGATGAATGCCGAGTGCTTCGAGATAGTTGTACATAGCTTCTGGAACGTCCATAAGCACTTGTTCCATCATAGTTGCCTCGTTTGCTGTCATTCGGCCTTCAATATAATCAGTCCATTCCTGGACGGTATACATCCTTTTATTCCTCACGCCACTCATCCTCCTTCCAATGATTTCGAATCCACTGCCGGGCACGATACAGACGGGACTCCACGGTTTTCACTGCCACCTGTGCATCACGGGCAATCTGCTCATAATTTTTTTCGCTTAAGTAATACGCAGTAATAATGTCCCTGTGCTGGGCAGGCAGCTGGTTGATTCGCTCGCGCAACTTCTCCTGACGCTCTTCACGCACGAGGCGGGCAAGAACATCTTCTTCGAGACCGGGCATGTTCATTATTTTTTCTTCTCCGCCCAGATCCTCAGCGCTTCGTCTGCCCAGCTTGCGTTTGGCATCAATGGCTTTGTGAAAAGCAATTCGGGTTAACCACGTTTTGAAACCTTCGGATCGGTAATCGGGGAGAGATTTAACCATTTGAATGAACGCCTCCTGCGCTGCATCCTGTGCTTCCTGATCGTTCCGCAATACGGAATAGGCCACATGGTACACATGCTGGCTGTACTTTTCGATCAACAAGCGCATCTGGGATGTATCGCCTTGACGGATTTGTTCGATTAAGCGCGCTTCATCAATGACTCTCCCCTCCTCTCCACTACAATAGACGACAACTTGTTTGTTGACCCCTGCGTATTCATTCAATTTTTTATAAAAAGGTTGTGCATTGCCTGAAAAGGTCAGTTTCTTCGGGAATTTAACATGTCTAAATTAACATCTCTATAATCTAAAAAAACAGGCTCAGAATATCTTCTGGCCTGTTTTTGATTTATTCTGAATGAAGTTGTTGTCTAATCTAACATTGGTGTTAACGTCCTCCGTTACGAAACCGCAGCGTATATGCCTTGGCGTCCTGCACATTCTTCACGCGGTTACGGCTCCATTCAAGCAGAATTCGGTCGATATACCGGAAATGGACTTTACCAGCAAACACCGCTTCCTTCAATGCCATGAGAATCAGTTCCTCCTGATAGCGATCCTGATCCAACCAGCTGGATATAGTCTCGCATTCCATCGGGGAAAGCGGGCGGCCAAATTCTTTTTCAAAAATAGAGAACATGTTTCGTTCTTCCTCTTCTTTTTGAACACTGTTCGAATCCGGGCGCAATGCATTACTGTCCAGCTGCTGCTTACGCGCAACGGCCATATCCTCTGCTGTACATCCTGCCAGCTTGGCATATAATCCATGCAGATCATAACGTTCATATTGAATGTCACGCTCTTCATCCCGATGCTCGTCAATGTGAATGTACCCGTCTCTCATGAGACGTTGCAGCATTCTGGCGATGCCTTCAGGCGCAAGACCCATACGGGTAGCAAGCTCTTCAAGCGTTGGAAACTCATTGAATTCGACTTGCCGGAATCCAAACAATTGAATCAGCAGAAGCACCTCTGCGTCACTTAACCCCAGCTGATGATAATAGCGCAATAAAGCATATGGGAGCTGCGCTGTCCCTGATGCCATACCGTAAGCTACTCCATTCAACCAGGCTTTGGAGCCGGTTTCTTCCATGGACTCACGGTTAAGCATTAAGGGTACAGACGATAGAGCATACGTGGGAATGCAATTGTCTCACGTACGTGATCCAATCCACAGATCCATGCTACCGTCCGCTCCAATCCCAGACCGAAGCCGGAGTGAGGAACCGATCCATATTTACGCAAGTCCAGATACCACTGATATGCCTCTTCCGACAATTGATGCTCATCAAAGCGCTGCTGCATCAGTTCCGGATCATCGATACGCTGGGAACCACCAATGATCTCTCCGTATCCTTCTGGTGCGATCATGTCTGCACAGAGGACCACTTCAGGACGATTTGGATCAGGTTTCATGTAAAACGCCTTGATTCCAGCCGGATAATGTGTGATAAAGACCGGTGTATCATATTTCTCGGCAATTGCCGTTTCATGCGGAGCACCGAAGTCTTCTCCCCAAGGAATATCGAAGCCTTGTCCATTCAGGAACTCAATCGCTTCATCATACGTAATGCGCGGGAACGGAGCAACAATGTTCTCAAGCTTGGATACATCACGTCCGATGGACTCCAGTTCAGCACGGCAGTTTTTCAGAACCGTTTGAACGACGTGAGCAATAAACTTCTCTTGCACCCGCAGGCTCTCCTCGTGATCCACAAAAGCCATCTCCGGCTCAATCATCCAGAACTCGATCAGGTGACGACGTGTTTTGGATTTCTCAGCACGGAATGTAGGGCCGAAGGAATACACTTTACCCAGTGCCATCGCCGCAGCTTCCATATAGAGCTGTCCACTTTGTGTCAGGTAAGCATCTTCATCAAAGTATTTGATGTGGAACAAGTTCGTTGTTCCTTCAGCAGATGAAGGGGTAAGAATCGGAGGATCAACCTGTGTGAATCCGTTACCATCAAAGAACTGCTGAACAGCGCGGATAATCTCCGCACGAATAACCATAATCGCACGTTGTTTCGTCGAACGCAGCCATAGATGGCGATGATCCATCAGGAAGTCTACCCCATGCTCTTTCGGAGTAATTGGATAATTTTCAGTCAGATGGATAATTTCCACGCCAGTAACCGTCATCTCATAACCAGATGCACTGCGTGGCTCTTCGCGGATAATACCTGTAACATACAATGAACTTTCTTGAGTCAGGCTCTTGGCAGCATTCCAGATATCTTCGCTGACTTCACTCTTAACCACTACCCCTTGAATATATCCGGTTCCATCACGCAGTTGCAAAAATTGAATTTTGCCGCTGGAACGTTTGTTGTTAATCCAGGCGCCGATCTTAACCGTCTCGCCCACATGCTCACTCACATTACGAATTACACAATCCGTACTCATGCACATATCTCTCCTTGGAATCCTGAATTTGAAAATGCAGCGGGCAGGCATATGCCTGTCCCCTGCACTTCCTTGTCATGCTATATTCACTTTACAATTAGATTACAGAGAATTCAATACGATTCGATGTGTATCTCTTGCAATTACCAATTCTTCGTTCGTAGGAACGACGAGAACGTCCACTTTGGAATTCGCGGTTGTGATACGACGTGGTTCTCCCGAGCGAATCGCATTCAGCGCTTCATCCAGTTCAACGCCCAGGTACGTGAGCTGCTCACATACTTTTTGGCGAAGAACAACGGAATTTTCACCTACACCAGCCGTAAATACAATCACGTCTACACCGTTCATTGCTGCTGCATAAGAACCGATGTATTTACGCAGACGGTATTCATACATCTCGAATGCAAGCGTGGAGTTGGCATCGCCAGCCTCCATACCCTCCGTGATTTCACGCATGTCGCTGCTGATGCCGGAGATTGCAAGAAGTCCGCTATGTTTGTTCAACATGGAGTTTACTTCGCTCACGCTTAGTTCTTCCTTGTTCATAACATAAGGTACAATTGCCGGATCAAGGTCACCACTACGTGTTCCCATCATCAATCCTTCGAGTGGAGTCATCCCCATGGAAGTATCTACGGATACGCCGCCCTGCACAGCAGTTACGCTACCACCATTACCGACGTGGCATGTGATGATCTTCAGATCTTCCAATGGACGATCCAGGTATTCAGCTGCTGCCTTGCTTACGTAATCATGGGAAGTACCATGTGCGCCATAGCGACGAACCTTATACTTTTTGTAAAGCACACGTGGAATGGCATACAGATATGCTTTTTCCGGCATCGTTTGATGGAAAGCCGTATCAAAGACCATGACCTGTGGTACGCCCGGCATATTCGCTTCAGCCGCACGAATACCCATCATTGCTGCAGGGTTATGCAGTGGAGCCAGATCGAAAAGGCGGCGGATTTCTGCTTTGGAAGCAGTATCGACCAAGGCCGATTCCTTAAATGCTTCACCACCATGAACCACACGATGTCCAACAGCCTGGATTTCATCCACAGAACCGAGCACACCGTTTTCTTTGTCTGTCAGGATGTCAATAACTTTACGAATCGCTGTTGTATGTTCCAAAATTTCGCTAACTTCGGTAACATCCTCACGGCCCGTTGGTTTGTGTGTCAGAATGGAAGAATCCATCCCGATCCGTTCTACCAGACCTTTTGCCAATACGGATTCATCCGTCATGTTATACAATTGATATTTGAGCGAGGAACTTCCCGCATTAATTACGAGTACTTTCACAGCCGGTCACCATCCTTGTCGTACTTGAAGAATCCTTCGCCTGTTTTGACACCCAGGTGTCCTGCACGCACCATTTTTTTCAGGACCGTGGAAGGACGATATTTCAACTCACCGAATTCACGGAACATTCTTTCGAGTGCAGCTTCTACCGAATCCAGTCCGAAACGGTCTGCCATCTCAAGTGGTCCGTGCTGGAAGTTATATCCGATACGCATAGCGTCATCAATATCTTCAGCGGAAGCGACACCTTCCTGCAATACATGCAGTGCTTCGTTAATCAAAAGACAGATCAGTCTGGACGTAACAAATCCAGGCGATTCATAGATCATAACGCCTTTTTTGTCTGCTACTTCTTCCACAAAACGTCTAGTTTCTTCAAATGTGGAATCTGAGGTTTTCAGACCACGAATAATCTCTACAAGATCAACCCGGGAAACCGGGTGAATAAAGTGCATACCAATAACACGCTCTGGGAATTTGGTCGAGCTTGCAAGCTCAGTCAAACTCAGCGTGGATGTATTACTTGCAAGAATAACGTTGCTTGGGCAAACTTGGTCGAGTTGACTAAATACCGCTTTTTTCGCGTCCAGATCTTCGGAAATGGTCTCAATAACCATATCGCAAGATCCGAGTTCAGCCAAATGAGCAACTTTGGTAATACGGGAGAGAATCAATTTCTTCTCCGCTTTCGTAATAGCCCATTTCTCCAGTTGTTTGTCAAGATTGGTCTCAATCATGTTATATGCATGATCCAGCTTCTCCGTCGTATGCTCCACCAGAAGCACATCAAGTCCTTTGGCTGCAAGCATCTGGGAAATACCTTGTCCCATCGTGCCGCCGCCGACAACTCCTATCTTTTTGAAAAACATGGTTCTGCTCCATCCTTTCGGTTCTCTATTTCTCTATTGTACCCTGTTCGCCGAAAATTACAAATTTCGACCCAACATATAATAATATCTTAGCACGAGTGAAATGTAAAAAAAAATAACCGACATAAATAAATTATGCCGGTAGAAGGGCGCTGTCACGAAATTGACAACGAAATTGATCGCCAGACAATACTTCTTCCCTGAGCAGCGTGTCGAGGGAATTGTCGAATATTGTCCGCTGTTCTTCAAGCAATCGTTTGGTCTGTTCCATCAGGTCTTGCAGGATCAATTTGTTCTCCCGCATCAACTCTTCCGTCGTTACCATATCCATATTAACAATACCCAACGAAGTAAGTCCGGAAGCCATCATCGTCTGTACCACATTCGTTGCTTGTTCAAAGTCATTACGTGATCCTGTACTGCGTCCACCGTAATACATTTCCTCTGCTGCCGCACCACCGAGGGCAATCATGATCTGCTCTTCCAGGAAACGCTTTGTGTACAGAAATTGTTCTTGCTGCGGGTTATGACGTACATATCCCAGGGCCTGTCCACGCGGACTGAGTGCAACCTGACTCACACTGCCAGGACGAACCAGTTCAGCCATAATGGCATGTCCCAATTCATGAATAGCCACTCTTTTTTTCTCTTCCACGCTGGATTCGCGGTCCGTCTTCTCACCCATCATTACTTTATCAATCGCAAGGGACAGATGACGCTGTTCAATGTTGAGCAGCCCGTCTCTCATCGCATAAATTGCAGCTTCGTTCATCACACTTTCCAGCTGTGCTCCAGAGAAGCCATAGGATTCTTCGGCTGTCTTCTCAAGATTTACCCCTTCCAAAAGAGGCTTATTGACTGCATGCAGCTCCAATATGTGTTTTCTGCCTTTTTTATCCGGCAAGTCCACCTGAATATGACGGTCAAAACGTCCTGGACGCGTCAGTGCGCTATCCAGCATTTCTTTTCGGTTTGTAGCGGCGATCACGAGTGTTCGCGGTGTTTCGGAAGAGTAGATGCCATCCATTTCCGTCAACAGCTGATTCAGCGTCTGATCATATTCACGCTGTTGTCCACCTTCCCGTTTTCCACCGATCACATCAATTTCATCGATAAATATAATGGCATTTTCTTTATTTTCTTTTGCAGCACGAGTTCTCGCATCCCGAAACAAATCCCGTATTCTGCCGGCACCCACACCGACATACATTTCAACAAACTCACTGCCTGAAGCAGCTACAAAAACAGAGTCGGTATAATGAGCAGCAGCTTTGGCCATCAAGGTTTTGCCTGTTCCAGGAGGACCTGTGAGCAAAATCCCTTTCAAAGGACGAATACCAAACTTCTGAATTTCCTCATGTCGAATGAGAAAATCAAGCGCTTCCCTCAGCTCCTGCTTCGCACTCTCCTGACCGCCAATTTCTTCAAAAGTCAGCTTGGACGGTCCTTTTTTCTTGCGTTTGCGTTCCTGACCCGCACCCACCGTAATTCCACCACGCATTTGCATCATGAGCAGCAAAGCTCCCACAATCATTGCAGCGATCAGAATGGGAATCATGTTTACACCGATAAAAGCGAGAAAGATAATTAATACGGGTACAAATCCAATGGCAATTTCTTTCGTCCATTTAGGCATTTGGCCACACTCCTATCTGACCGGGCACACGCGGTAGAATAATAAACTTGCTGGCATCTCCATCTCTGAGGCTGACATATACATTATTGTCATCCATGGCTGTGTTTACCTTGATCCCATTCGTAGCCATTTTAGACAAGGTCGGTGTAATCTCGGTGTATTGTTTGCTCTCCATAGCCTGAGCTACGGTAAACATGGCGCTACCCCACCAGCTTTCCAGCGCTTCGTTGGAATGATCCACGACATCCAGCTTCAACGAACGAGTGCCAATCAGGGTTTGTCCTTCTTTGTGAATATATTGTACCAACCTGCCCAAATCAACATCCGGCTGCAGATCGAGTTTCAACTGTACATCATTGTGGTTAATAGTTAATTGTACATCATTGACTCCATCGTACTGGGTAACCATCTTTTCAATTGGGCTTTGCACAGCCACATGACGATACACAAACCAACCTCCAAACAACACAACGGCTGAAATGACGGCAGTCAGAGCAATAGGCAATACTTTTATCTTCAAGTGAGTCACCCCTCCTATAATTTGGCCCATTCTATAGCTTGTAGGCAAGAATATGAATATGTGTACGTAAAGTCCTGTGATGTGTCTAACAGGATTTATTTGTGTATGATGTATCCTTGAATACATATTTGAGTATATCACATCGTATATACAATATCTAAGGCGAAAATATGAATAAATTATTAATTTTAACTATTCAAATCCAAAATGATCAAGAAAACACGTCAAAGAACCGGTCCAGTCGGGTTTCCGTCTGCCGGTTCTTTACTGTATTCTTTTTAGAAAATAGTACGTCTGCTGATTCTAGCTATTCGGAATCGTATAGACCAGGTCAACCTGTTCCCCGTTACTAAAGCGGTAAAACCTATAATAATTGTGAGTAGCATCGTTATAATACACTTGCCATACATAGATTCCATTCACAACACCTGGCATGATTCGTTTGATCTCCCCGCCTGGAACTTCAGAGCTGAACCGATTTCGAATCTGTGCTTCAGACATGCCGTTCTTCAGCAGTTCACTGTGCACCGCATTGGTCCCTGTCACAGGCTTGTTATTTTCATCAAACTTGATCCACACCAATACATCCTGGTTATCCTTATTTTTACCGATCAGGGTCCAGTATATGTTGTCTCCGCCGTCTTTTTGCCCCCAGACATACTTACGCAGGTCTTCGTGTGACGTAATACCGACCTGTTCCTGGGCCGCCTGTATGGCCAACGCCTCTTCCTTGCGCTGATCCTGAGTAACATAGACATAATAACGCTGAAGTCCAAACAGAATCAGAACCAGGAGCAGCAGCGAAATCCATATCCACTTCTTTTTTTTCTTCAAAAGCCGAACTTCCTTTCCCTATGACGATGCTGTCCTTGGAATTAACGGGCAAGCAGACCGTCAAATGCCAGTTGAGACTCACGCAAAATACGCTCTTCATCCATCGTAAGACATTCGCCATGTTTAACCACTTGTTTACCATCCACCCACACATGCTCTACATCTTTGGCTGATGCGGAGTATATGGTATGGGAAATCAGATCCGTATGCGGATAGAAATGGGCCTGTTCAATATTCAAGGCGATGAAGTCAGCCTTCATGCCTGTTTGCAGTGCTCCTGTATTGTTCAGGAATATGGATTTGGCACCATACGAAGTTCCAAGCAGAAGTGCTTCCCCTGCTGGCACTGCGGTAGGGTCACCGGACACACCTTTGTGAATCAAAGCAGCAAGTCTCATCTCTTCAAACATATCGAGGTTATTGTTACTTGCTGGTCCATCTGTTCCGAGGGACACGGTCACCCCTGCTTTCAGCAGATCAGGTACTCGTGCAACACCCGAAGCCAATTTCAGGTTACTGCCTGGATTGTGGGAAACTGCTACATCATGTGATGCAAGAATTTCGATCTCTTCATCATTCAGATGTACCGCATGTGCAACCAGAGATGGACGGGAGAAAAATCCTAGCTTCTCCAGATGTGCAACCGGACGTTGACCGTAATCAGCCACGTTCTGTTCCACTTCACGAAGCGTTTCAGACATATGCGTATGCAAAGGCAGATTCAGGTCATGAGCAACCTGTACCAGCTTCTCTATGTAATCTGGAGGACAAGTGTAAGGTGCGTGTGGAGAAATTACGGTTGTAATTCTTCCGTCTGCTTGTCCATTCCATTGACGGGCAAATGCTGCGGATTCTTCCAGCTTGCGCTGTTGTTCTTCCGCTGAGCAAAGTCCGATTACCCCACGTGCCAGAGCAGCCCGAACGCCGGATTGTTCCACCACTTTTGCAACCTGATCCATATGATCATACATATCCAGGAATGCTGTTGTTCCACCTTTCAACATTTCAAGTACGGAAAGTGATGTGCCCCAATATACGTCTTCAGACGTCATTTTGGCTTCCATTGGCCACATTTTCTCCTGCAACCATACTTGTAATGCCAAATCATCTCCATGACCTCTCAGAAGCGACATGGCCGCGTGACCATGCGTATTGATCAGACCCGGCAAGAAGAGCAGTCCTTTTCCGTCCACCTTTGTCAGACTTTCGTCTCCTTCCGGCAAAGTCTCACCAATATGCACAATCTTGTCATTCTCGACAACCATATAACCTTGAACCACTTTCCAATTCGTGCCCTCACTGACGGCAAATTTGCCGTTGTGAATTACCCATCTATTTGTCGTCATCTTCCTCGTCGTCCTTTCCATTCTCCAAATAATAAGCAAGGCTAAGCAGATCCGTCGTAAAATCGGCATGATGAATACGAATATGCGGCGGGGTCTTCAGGATCGTTGGCGCAAAATTCAGAATCGCTTCAATTCCTGACTCAATCAACTGATCGGCAACATTTTGGGCTTCCGTATCCGGAACCGTGATAATCCCTATACGAATGTTATCTTTTTTGACCGAATCCGTTAATTCATTCATCGGTTGCACCGTCAGACTGTTAATTTGACTTCCAATCTTCGGACCGTAGGCATCAAATACAGCGACAATCTTCATGTTGTCTTTGAGGTAGGCATTGTAATTGGACAAAGCGTGTCCCAAATTACCTGCTCCGACAAGAGCTACATTGATCTGCTGGTCTATTTTCAGAATATGGCGGATCTTCTCGATGAGATATGAAACGTCATATCCGATCCCTTTACGACCAAAGTCACCGAAGTAAGCCAGGTCTTTACGAATCTGAGCCGGATTCAAATCCAGTCTCAATCCAAGTTCTTGTGAAGAAACCGTATTGACTTCGCGCTGATGCAGTTCATTCAAATAACGCAAGTAAACAGGCAATCTTCGCACCACGGCTTCCGAAATTTTATCTGATTTCATTCAATTGCTCCCCCTTACCAAGGCCACGATAGATAGATAGATGAAAAGAATGAGCACCCTGTCTAAAACGATGCAAAAAGATGACTGAATTAAACAGGATGCTCTTTGTTATATAATGGATAATTGCTTAAATTACTTCTTTAATCGCTTTACTCACTATTCATGAAACGAATGAATGATATTGCTCAATTTTACCGCCAAATAGTGGCTTCATGCAATCATATAAGCTACAGAGCATAGCTGTTATTGCTGTTCATCGGTTGGTCTCTCAAGCCATTCCGAAATGCGAGGAACCATCTGCTCTGTGAGCATGTGTTCCATTTTGGGACCTGGTAATGAATATAAAAAGTACTTGCCATAATATGCTTCAATGACACGTGTATCGTATACAATCACAATACCTCTGTCCTTACCCGTACGAACCAGTCTGCCGAATCCCTGTTTGAAGCGGATAACGGCTTGCGGCACGGACAGCTTCATAAACGGATTTTTCTTCTGTTGTTGCAAAAGCTCACTCTTTGCTTCAACTAATGGATGATTGGGTGGCTGGAACGGCAGTCTGACAATTGCAAGACAGGTCAGAGCCTCTCCGGGAATGTCCACTCCTTCCCAGAAGCTGCTTGTGCCAAGAAGTACAGTCGCTTTCGCATCTTGGAAGCGACGTGTAAGCTTGGAACGGCTGCCGCTGTCCACCCCTTGCCCGAGCAAAGAGATATCATTACCTGACAAGGCCTCCTTAAGCGGGTCATAGACCTGGCGCAGCATGCGGTAGGAGGTGAACAGCACCATCATGCGTCCACGAGTGGCGATAGCCGTTTCCGCGAGCGAATGCACGAGCATATCCACAAAGTGGGCATCACCTACACTGCCCTTCACACTTGGGAAATCACGCGGAATGACGAGCAGGGCCTGTTCGCGATAGTTGAATGGTGACGGCAGCATGGATGTCAACAAGCGGTTATTCTCGGCAGCTTCCTGCAAGCCCAGCTGTTCGATCATGAATTGAAATGACTTGTCAACGGAGAGCGTAGCCGATGTAAGCACAACGCTTTTCTTTTTATCAAAGAACATATCCTTCAATTGCGCACTGACATCGACAGGAACGGCATAGAGCTGCAGTGATTTACTGCGGAATTGGCCGCTAGCCTCCATCCAGTACACGGTATTGGCATCATCCATGCGCATGAAGAAACGCAGATTATCCTTGATCGTTGCCAAGTCCTTGAGCAGTCCTGAGATATCCGTAATCAGACTATCGGACTGATAATCATCCTGATCTTCTTTCACTTCAAGCAGCAGCTTGTCGCCTTTACGAATCAAATCGCCTAGGGTTACATAGATTTGGTTTTCTACATCCTGCAACTCCTGCCATTTAGCCGGTTTTTGCGAAGGCTTCAGTCTAAGTGAAAATTGTCCAGTCTCGCCTGGAGAAGCATCGCTACGTTCAGGCAGCAGGCCGAACAGTGTATCGCTTAGTCGATCCCATATCTCCTTAACTTCAACGGCAAGCGGGAACATCTGATCGATCATGGAGCTCCACTGTACCGATTTTTCATGACCCGACAGTTGAGAACGAAGCATCGGCAGTTGGCCATTACGGCTATCTTTAAACAGTCGGGTCAATGTATGAACCAACGTAAAATACTTCATGTGAAGACCAAGATGCTTACCTGCTACATCCTCCAGATGATGTGCTTCATCAATGACAAGACTTTCGTAGGCTGGCAGCAGCTGATGTGCTGCTTTGACATCCGTAAACAATTTCGAATGATTCGTAATGACGATATCGGACAGCCCGGCTTCATGTTTGGCCCGATGATAGAAACATTTGCGGAACCAAGGACAGGAGCGTCCAAGACAGGATTCAGACTCACTCTGTACCGTCTCCCAGAAGTCTCCACCGCGCCCGCTTAGATTAAGCTCCTCGTCGTCTCCAGTCTCCGTCTGGGTAAGCCAGACAATCATCTGAGCTGCTGTAAAATAATCCTCTTTCGGTGTAGCGAATTCACGTTTATTGATTTTATGCTCAAACTTACGCAGACACAGATAGTGCCCACGTCCTTTGAACACCGCTGCCTTGAACGGGAACGGAACCACTTGGGTCAGCATAGGAATATCCCGCTCTCTCAATTGCTCCTGCAGGTTGATGGTATGTGTACTGACCATTACTTTCTGTTCCTGTTTCACACTTTCATAGATGGCAGGCAACAAATAACCAAGCGATTTGCCTGTACCCGTTCCAGCTTCAATCAATAGATGCTTCTCTTCATCCAACGCTTGTCGTACACTGCTGAACATCTGAGTTTGTGCCTCACGCTCCTCATAATGGTCCAGCGTCTCCTTCAGGTTATCTCTAACCTGATCCATAAACTGCTCGAAACTTACGTTTTCCAGCGGGTTACCCTCCCGCTCATCACGTGGTGAACCTATATCAGTCCAGTCACTCACGTTCAGGGCGAGCTGGCGATAATACGTATGACCATCCAGGTCCTGAATCGGCTCTGATTCCTTCTCAGTACGCATTCCGTCGAAGAACCAACCCAAGTCACTATCTTCTGGCGCAAACAGATCACTGAGGCGCTGAATCGTGATCAGAGGCAATGCACGCAGCTCATCGAGACACTTCAGTAATACAAAAGCTGTCGCAAGAGCATCACTATCTGCCTGATGAGGGCGGTCATGCTGAAATCCGAATTCTGAAGACACATATCCGAGTTGATAAGAGCCCAGTGACGGGAACGTGATCTTCAGGAAATCAATCGTATCCAGAATACGTCCGGTGAACGGCAGGTAACCGCAGCGATCGAGTGCATTTTGAAGAAAGTGAAAATCAAAAGCAACGTTGTGCCCAACAAGAACCACATCGTCGAGCAGCGGAACCATCTCCATCATCATCTCTTCCAATGAGGGAGCATCCGCTACATCTTCATCAGTAATACCGGTTAACCCCGTAATAAACGGAGGAATCGGTACACCTGGGTTCACATAAGAACTATATATTTGAGTTATGCTGTAGTCATGATCTATGATGGCAAGTCCGGCTTGTATAATCTCACCGTCGGACTGCGTGCCGGTTGTTTCGAAATCCAATACGGCAAATTTCATTGCAATGTACGGTCCCTTCCATTCCAGTCTATGTTACAGCATAGCAAAAAAAAGGGCATTTGAAAATTAACTGACAAAAAAGGCGGTGTCCCCTCCGCTATGCCAGAGGAGGGAACACCGTCTTTATGCCGCCGAATGGCCCTTAATTTAAGGCTGTCAGCTGATTTGCATATTGCAATTTTCCGCTGTTTAATCGACAGGCTTCCATGTTATACAGCGGTTCGGTCAACGTCGGGTCATACTGAAGCGCCTGCGCAAATAGTGAACATGCACCTTCAGGATTCGCGAGTTTAGCCTCAATACAGCCCAGGACGTTACATACCAGTCCCTTCAATCTCGGCGAACCGTTCAGATGCATAATCCGCTGCAAGTGTATTCCAGCTTCCTCGGTTTGTTCCAGGTTAAGATGAGCAAGAGCCAGGTAAAACCGAGTCAATGCACTTTCCGGATAGTCGGTCACAACCCTGGAAAATTGCATAATAGCCTGCGGGTACATTTGCAGTTTGAAATAACCCTGACCGCGACTGAAACACTCCAGATGCAGTTCTGGCATTGCGGTAACAGCTTCCTGTTCAGGCTCAAGGGAGGCGGGCTTATCTTTATCCAATTCCCGTTCCCTTACCTGGCTCATTTTTTCTTCAAACATCAGCCACTCATCAATCATCCCGTCACTCATCCGCTTGAGCAAATTCCACTTTTGCAGCAATTCCTGTTTGCTTAGGCCTTCAGCAGAAGGGTAGCGCTTGATAATTTCATCTAACATGTCGTTCATTTCTGCGAAAACATGCTGGAACATCGATGCATCCCCACCCTTGAAAAAATGGATTAGTGCAGTGACCTTTACTCATTTTTTGTAGAATGGGTCGATTTCATTCCCCTTACCAGTCGATTACATAATCGTCGCATGAACTTCGTGCTTCATCGTTTGCACAGGTTTATTCTGTCCATCCACAAATACAACCGTAGGTTTGTGATTATTTGCCTCTTCTTGAGACATCATTGCATATGAAATGATAATGACGGTATCGCCAGGCTGTACCAGACGGGCTGCTGCTCCATTCAAACAGATGACACCACTTCCACGTGGCCCTGGAATGACATAGGTTTCCAGACGGGCACCATTGTTGTTATTCACAATTTGTACTTTCTCATTTTCCATTAGATCAGAAGTTTCCATCAGATCTTCATCAATGGTAATGCTACCCACATAGTTCAGGTTTGCTTCTGTAACGGTTGCCCGGTGAATTTTGGATTTCATTAGTGTTCTAAACATGGGACAGCACCTCCGATTTTTGCAGTCGTATATTGTCAATCAATCTGGTTTTGCCGAATTTTACTGCAAGTGCGATCAGCAGATCGTCCCGGCCAAGAACTTTTTCCTGATCCGCAAGTGGCTCCAAACTTGGAAAAGCCTGAATTTCAGCATAATCAATCACGGCCATTGGTGAACGTTCAATGTTCTGGCGCAATATGCCCCGGATATCCGCTGCTGTCACAGCCGACCCTGCATCTACAGCTTCCTGTGCCACACGCAGTGCCTTGGACAGAACAAGAGCTTCCTGACGTTGTTCGGTGCTGAGGTACACGTTCCGAGAACTAAGCGCCAAACCATCACTTTCACGGACAATAGGACAAGGTACAATCTCTACTGCCATGTTCAAATCGTTAACCATCTGTTGGATCACAGCAACCTGCTGTGCGTCCTTCATGCCAAAAAATGCACGCTGCGGTTGTACAATATTAAACAGCTTCGAGACGACCGTAGTTACTCCGTCAAAATGACCCGGACGGGAAGCACCGCATAAGCGATCCGTTAAACGGGAAACCGATACGGTCGTTTGTGTAGGCTGTGGATACATCTCTTCAACAGAGGGAATAAATACGATATCCACTCCTTTTGCACGTGCTGTTTCCACATCTCTGGCTTCATCCCTGGGGTAACTGTCAAAGTCTTCATTGGGACCGAATTGAATCGGATTTACAAATATGCTCAAAACCACGATATCACTTTGTTGTTTGGCCGCATGCATCAAACTTGCATGGCCTTCATGAAGAAATCCCATCGTAGGCACAAGTCCTACAACCGACTCTCTGGACTGAATCGACTGACGCTGCAAGCTAAGTTCTTGTCTTAATTCTGCGATTGTCCGTATCACTTTCATACGCTGGTCTCCACCTTTTCTTTACGTTGTCCGTACAGTTGATCTAGAACGCCGTCAGCAGCGGTAAATACATGCTCTTCGGCCGGGAACGAACGGTCCTTAACTTCTTTCACATAGGATTCAATGCTATTGCGAATCAATGTACCTACGTCTCCATACGTTTTGACAAAGCGTTTTGGCGTGTATGGGGAAGCATACTGAACCACATCATGGAATACCAGTACCTGACCATCACATCCTCTGCCTGCGCCTATACCAATCGTAGGAATAGTCAGTTCTTCCGAGATCGCTCTTGCCACTTCTTCAGTGACCAATTCCAGTACAATGCCGAAAGCTCCGGCCGCTTCAAGCGCCTTGGCCTCGTCCAAGAGACGTCTGGCATCTGCAGCATCCTTGCCCTGAATGCGATAACCACCAATTTGATTCACGGATTGAGGAGTCAGTCCAATATGTCCAAGAACAGGCACACCAGCTTGAACAACCGCTTTTACCGTATCTGCGATTTCGAGACCGCCCTCCATCTTGACCGCATGTGCATGTCCTTCCTGCATCAGGCGACGGACACCTTTGAGTGTCTCGTCCACGCTGCCATGGTACGTCATAAAGGGCATATCAGCAACGATAAACGTATTTCCCGCACCACGCACTACAGAGCGTGTATGGTACACCATATCGTCAATCGTAACAGGTAAGGTAGAGTTATAACCCAGCACCACGTTCCCCAGTGAATCACCCACCAGAATCAGATCGATACCTGCTTCCTCAGCCAATTGAGCTGTCGGATAATCGTAAGCTGTAATCATACTAAGCGGCACGCCGTCCTGCTTATATTTTTTCATTTTCACAATATTCAATGCTTGTTTGTTTGCCATTTTTCGCCATGGCTCCTCTCATCTTTTCAATTTAAACGCAACAAAAAAACCTTTTAGTTTCCACTAAAAAGTCCCGAAAAGTCAAAAAAGAGTCACTTGCGATCGTCCCTTCTGTCTCGGTCCTCTTCGGCTCAGAGCAGAATCCAACAACTCACTTTATTCATTTATTACCATTCCTGCCTTGTCACTGCAACAAATGTAAAGCAGAACAAAGCATACTATTGCCGGAGTGCAATTCGGTCTGTAATAGCCGATATCGCCTCACGAACACAGTATACCAAAGTTCTGCCCAAAGTTCACGTCTTATGTTCATTTTGACGGTGTAAATTCGACAAATTGTTTAATTTACCAATGAAACTTCACCAGAGTAAACCGAGACACGCTCACCGTTTGGCTTCTCCACAATCAATGCTCCAGAAGGATCAAGGCCCATTGCTGTACCTTCGATGATGCCCTGTGGATTAGCCACCTTAATTTCACGATTCATGGATACGGACAAAGCTTCCCAGAGTGAAGAGATCACACCGAAGCCTTCCTTTTGATAAAAAATATACAAACGCTCCAATTCCGAGAGAATGGCCGCTGCAAGTCTAGTCCGGTCTATGGTTTGTCCCGTCTCCATTTTGAGTGAAGTTGCAATGGATCTCAAATCTTCAGGATAATCCTTCGAATCGAAGTTAACATCAACGCCTATGCCCGCTACACAATAACGCACTTCGTGATCTTCAACAGTTGATTCAAGCAGTATCCCACATACCTTCCGACCAGCTATCAAAAGATCATTAGGCCATTTGATCCCGGCATCTGCACCTGTATATGACCGAATAGCACGACACACGGCCACACCCGTTAATAAGGTCAGCTGTGGTGTATTTTGCAGAGCAAGTTCCGGGCGCATAAGAACGCTCATCCAGATACCTCTCCCGGGTGGGGAGAACCATTTACGCCCAAAGCGGCCTCGCCCTCCCGTCTGTTCTTCCGCCAGAACAACTACTCCTTCGCTCTGCCCTTGCTCAGCCATCTGCTGAACATCACCTTGGGTGGACAACGTGGAATTCAGGATTATGGCTTTCCGGCCAAACACTGTTGTTTCCAGTGCCAGCTGAAGCGCAGTGGCATCAATGCTGTCCGGTTTCGTGACCAAGCGGTACCCTCTGCGAGATACGGCTTCAAACTCATAACCCATGTCACGCAGTTTGTTTACGTGCTTCCACACGGCTGTTCGGCTAATGGACAGGTTGCGACTGATCTCTTCACCAGACACAAACTCCCCCTCTGCATTCAGCAACATATGTAACAGATCCTCATGCTTTGTCATCTGCAGCCACCCGCTTTACTTCGTTGGTCAGCATGTCATGCTGATTCGCTATATTTCCGATCGCAGTCTCTCTTAGGAGATGTTTCATCAGTTGTCCCAGCCATGGTCCGCCTTTGCGTCCAAGTTGCTGCAAAACGTTCTCACCCGTAATATGCAGATCTTTCAGTTCATACACCTTCATGGATTGACTCCATGCAGCACCCCTGGACTGTATTACAGCAATCTGTTCTTCGTGCAGAACCTCATGTTCTCGCCAGCCTGTTGGAAGCAGTCGTTGAATCATGAGCCAGTCCTCTGTCGCCTGACGTCCGCTAGACAGCACAGTTACAATCCATTCTGAACGCAGTGCCTCTTCGTCCTTCTGCTCTTGTACGACAGCCTTGATTAACTGTTCGACCTGGAGAACTCCACTGATGCGGGAACGATCATCATTAGAAAATGTCCATTTTCGAAGTAATGCATCTGCTTCATCCCTGGTATAACGGCCGGCAATCAGCAGCATAGACCAGCGTAATAATACGTTCTCTTCTATCAATTGCTCCATATTGGACAGGAGGTCTTTATTGAATCGTTCCATGTAGATTGGTGCCTTCACATGCTCCAGCGCCTGGCTTCGAAACAGCAATTCCAGACCGTGCAGCGGATGTGGGCCTGCCATCATTTTCGCCATTTCGGTACGTACTCTTTCCATGGCGATATGTTGTAGCAGATCCTTTTGTCGAATTAGCCCCTTCCAGGTGTTGTGGGCAATTTTAAAATCAAATACCGAAGCAAAACGAACACACCGAAGCATCCGCAACGCATCTTCACCGAAGCGCTCAGTCGCCAATCCCACACATCTGACCCGTCCATCCTGAATATCCAACTGTCCACCAAAAGGATCAACGATATTTCCGTCCCGATCCACAGCGAGAGCATTCATCGTGAAGTCACGCCGCTGCAAATCCTCTTTGACATCCTGCACAAAATGAACGGCAGCAGGTCTTCGATTATCCTTATATTCGGATTCGGTGCGAAATGTTGTAACCTCAAAGTAAAAGCCTCCTGAACGAACAGTAACCGTTCCATGCTGGAGGCCCGTAGGAATACAATTTGCGAATAATTCCATGACTTGCTCGGGGGAAGCTGACGTGGTGATATCCATATCATCCACGCGACGTCCCAGCAATTCATCACGAACACAACCACCTACCCAGTAGGCGTCGTACCCTTTATCATTTAATGTCCGCAGCACCTGTTCACTTTGTCTTGCCATTTCAGGATCTACCTGTGTCCATTGAACCACTTATTATCACCTCATAACTACGTGTTGCTTGGTGTGGCTTACACAGATATATTTCCGCGATGGAACCATCCGATCTAATAATCAGCCACAAATCGGCTTCAGATTCGGAACTTCACGTCCCAGCACGCGGTAGTATATTTGTTCATATTCATGCCGAATGGCATCATTGCAGAAATCATGGTGTGCCCGTTTCAAGCACGCTTCTCTGAAATCCGCTATTAAACGGTCGTCCGTCAACAAACGAATTGTGTTCTCTGCCATTGATTGTGTGTCGCCGATTGGAGACAAAAATCCGGTCTTGCCGTGCAATACCAGTTCAGGGATACCCCCTGCCTGTGACCCAATGGTAGGGACACCACAAGCCATGGCTTCAAGTGCCACAAGTCCGAAGCTCTCTTTCTCCGACGGCAGCATCAACACATCAGCCATTGAAATGACTTGCGCAATATCATCCTGCTTACCCAGAAAATGAACCTTGTCATTCAGTCCAAGCTCATTAATCTTCCATTGAATCTTCGGCAAATCTGGCCCTTCTCCAACAAATAACAGTTTGGAAGGTACCTGTTCCTGTACCTGACGGAACACCTCCACCACATCCTGTGTTCTCTTCACAGGGCGGAAGTTGGAGATATGCATCAGTATTTTTTCGTGAGGAGCTGCGAAGTCTCTACGCAGACTCGCTGCATCACGTGGATAATAGATTCTTTTATCAATAAAGTTATAGGTCAGGTCGATGGGACGTCTAATATCCAGCAAATCGATTGTTTCACGAATCAAATCCTGTGATACTGCCGTAACAGCATCGCTCTCGTTAATGGCAAGTCGAATCAAATCCTTCAACGACTCATCCTGTGCCAGTACGGTAATGTCTGTTCCGTGTAACGTTGTTACCACCTTTAAATCCTCACCAACCATTTGCTTTGCCAAAAAGGCACATACCGCATGTGGCACCGCATAATGGACATGTAGCAGATCCAACTTCTGTGCTTTGGCTACTTGCGCCATCTTCGTGGCCAATGAGAGATCATATGGCGGATAACGGAAGACGTAATAATCATTGACCTCAACTTCATGATAAAAAATATTTTTCTGGAATGTACCCAGTCTGAACGGGATACTATTAGCAATAAAATGAACCTGGTGACCCTGTTCGGCAAGCAATTTGCCCAGCTCCGTTGCGACAACGCCAGACCCTCCGAGGGACGGATAACAGGTAATACCGATTTTTAGCTTTTGATCCATCCGGTGGACGCTCCTTTAATCTCCCGCTTGTGCAGGTTGATGTAATGCAACGGAAATGCAATTGATAACTAATTTATACGAGCAAGTTCGATCATTTTATGACTTGGCTGCTTGGCCAAATTGATGAACTACATAAGGTGTAATGCTAGCGAATCCTTCTGCATAAGGAATAAGGCTCCGCTGTCCAAGCAAAGAATCCCTAGCTCTCACACGTTCAATATACCCTTGAGTCAATGGAGTGGCAACTGCGCCTTCTCCCAATTCGAACTGGGAACGATAACTACGCAATGAATTTTCCTTTTGCTCATAGTGTTCCGTAATATCCACAATCAAATCCGTTGGTCCGATATCGTTGATGAAGTAAAAATACAATTCTTTCACCTGCACTGCGGGCATGTCTGGCTTATAGTTTCTAAGCTTGGCATTGAATACAGCCTCCTGCACCAATTTGCTGCACATTACATGATCCGGATGGCGATCCTCCCAATATGGCGCAAACACGATACGAGGCGCATGACGGCGTATCTCGGCCGTCACAGCCTCTATGTGTTCAGGAGTAATATACAGCCCGCGATCAGGCAAACCGAGATTGCTTCGACACGAAAGACCGAGGACGCGGGAGGCTTGCTCCGCTTCCTCGGCTCTGCGCTCTACTGTCCCGTTGGAAGACATCTCTGCCCGGGTCAGATCACACACGCCTACTTTCAGTCCCGCTGCAGTATGTTTGGCAATCGTTCCTGCCATCCCAATCTCTGCATCATCCGCGTGTGCACCGAATATGAGAATGTCCAAACTCATTGAGCATCACCCGAATTCAATCCACCCTCAGGCTTGTATTTATGTACAAGCTCTCTCCAGCCAAAATCACCGCGATCCAGTGCTTTAACAAGAATCTCTGCAGTTGCAATATTCGTGGCAAGCGGAATCCCCTGTACATCGCACAGACGCAGCAAAGCGTTAATATCTGGTTCATGCGGCTGTGCCATCAATGGATCACGCAGAAAAATAATCAGATCCATCTCATTTTGCGCAACCAAGGCTCCGATCTGTTGATCCCCGCCCAGTGGACCGGATTCAAACCGATGGATCTTTAATGAGGTTCCTTCCATAATACGAAGACCTGTTGTACCAGTCGAGTATAGTTGATGGTCTGTAAAAACATTTTCGTAGGCTGTCACGAAGTTAACCATTTCTTCTTTTTTGCGATCATGGGCAATAAATGCAATTTTCAACATGACAATCTCCTTTTAGTGTGTGTTCAAAAAGTCAGGTTTTCAGCACCAAGAAGGTTGGATGAAGCTAGGGACTGAGTAGCGGAGCGTAGGCGAACCTACGTGAGCAACGGAAGGCCCGGCTGAATTCAAGATTCGATGTTGTATCCGCTTCTCGAGTGACCTCGTGATCAAAAGTTGACTTTTTGAACTACCTCTTTTAGTCGATAAAGTGATCAAATCCGTAGATAAGTCCTGTATATTCCATAACCTTCTGTACACCAATTTTAACACCAGGCATATAACCTGCACGTTCATAGGAATCATGGCGAATTTTGAGGGATTGGCCAAAGTCTCCAAATACGACTTCCTGCTGTGCAAATACCCCCGGCAACCGTACACTATGAATTCGGAATCCATTATAATATCCGCCTCGTGCTCCTTCGATCGTCTCTTCTTCGTTCGAATTGCCCTGACGAAGTTCCTCGCGGTTTGCTGCAATTAACTCGGCTGTTTTAATTGCTGTACCTGAAGGAGCATCCAGCTTCTGATCGCCGTGATATTCAATAATTTCCACATTCGGCATATGTTTGGCAGCCTGCGCAGCAAACCTCATCATCAGAATAGCACCGATCGAGAAGTTCGGGGCAATTAACCCTCCGATGCCTTTGTCCTGACACTGCTTGTCCAGCTGTTCAATCTGCTCCGGCGTAAAACCGGTAACCCCCATAACAGGTCTGACTCCATGACGAATGGCAATCTCTGTATGGGCGAAGGCGTATTGAGGGACTGTGAAATCTACCATAACCTGTGGTTTAGTCTCTGCAAAAGCCATCTCGATATCATCGGTCAAAAGTACCCCACATTCAGGCAGACCAACAAGCGTTCCGGCATCCGTGCCTGCTCCGGAGCGGTTGACCGCTGCTGCGAGCTCCAGATCAGGATCTTGAAGCACCAGTTTCACTACTTCACGGCCCATCCGGCCAGCCGCTCCGATTACGGCCACTCTTATTACTTCACTCATCTTGGCTGCATCTCCTCACTATGTTAGTTCGTTTGGTTGAATCCATTTCAAACGATCTCCATCTGAAATGGGTTCTTATTGAATGGATTTCATTCGCTGCTTAATTTCCTGTAATAATAGATGCAGTTGCTCATTCTGCGGGTCTAGCAACAATGCGTTACGAACGGACCGGGTTGCAAGGTCGAACTCATTTAGATCACAGTAAGCAAGAGCAAGCATGATATGCGCTTCCACATATAACGGGTCAAGTTTAACCGCCTGTTTCAGCAGATCCGCCGCCTTCACATATCGTTCATGCGTTTCGTTCCCGGCTTGTTCAAGCAATGCCTTGGCCTGAGTGCTTAACTGTTTGGCTTCCAGGGTCTGCAGATGTAAAACGTACTCCTCAAGCCCCTGAGACAGTTCAACAGCCTTG
Organism: Paenibacillus sp. 11B; assembly: GCF_030487755.1. Taxonomy (NCBI): domain Bacteria; kingdom Bacillati; phylum Bacillota; class Bacilli; order Caryophanales; family Paenibacillaceae; genus Paenibacillus; species Paenibacillus sp. 11B. The sequence continues at coordinate 706,534 of NZ_JAUKNS010000001.1, forward strand.
CGCGCATATTCGAGCGCTGGACCCAGGTGCTGACTGCGGGCATGTGTAATGGAACAACGATAATAGAGCTCTGCATGTTCAGGGTGAGCATCAATGGCAGATTCAAACCAACGAATCGCCTGCTCAAAATCATTTTGCAAAATACAGCGGTATGCATGCTGCATGTACTCTTCCGGTTTCATCATCCAAGCTGTCCCTCCCCATTGAGGTGATGGTACAGCATATGTAATCTACGCCTTATCGGTGTTTTTTGGCGTCCACCGATTTGCATCGCGTGTGTTAAATTTATGCATGACTTTGTCGTGCGCCTCTGCCAGGTCGATCCCGAGAGAATTCGCAAAACAAATCGTGATAAATAAAATGTCACCGAGCTCAAGCTCAATGGAATTGTCTGCTTCGGAAGGTTTTTTCGGTTTTTCACCGAACTCGTGGTTCACTTCCCTTGCAAGCTCTCCCACCTCTTCAGACATACGGGCAAGCATGGCCAGCGGGCTGAAGTATCCTTCTTTGAACTGGGAAATATACAGATCAACCTCACGCTGCATTTCTGCAATGCTTTTCTCCATGAGAACGGATTCTCCTTTTGAAATTGTGTCGTATTTGTTCCTAATATATCAGTTATTTAGATTCACTTCCACCATCAGAAACGACAAATCATTTTTAAAGAATCGATAAACAGGTATACTAAGATGGGAATGATTGCTTTCTCATTCTAATTTGTAAAATGGAGAGGGAACTTATGAGCACTTCCAAAACCTGGGTTCAATTCAAATTGATTCTCCCCATCCTATTGGGTACGGCATTATATGCCTTTGGACTTCTGTACTTCATCATCCCCAACCAGCTCATGGAAGGCGGCGTAACCGGGATTACGGTCCTGCTGAAGTACGCGTTCAACATCTCTCCTTCACTTACAACCTTGGTTGTCAACATTCCGCTCTTTCTGGTGGGACTTAAGATTTTGGGCGGCAGACAGATGATTTATACAGGCGTGGGTATTGGAGCGCTTACGTTGTTCCTCTGGTTATTTGAAAAAATGATTCATTTCGGCTGGATCGAACCGCTACATACAGAGAACGACCTTTTACTTGCGGCGCTTTACGCCGGTGTTACACTCGGTGCAGGCCTTGGCATCGTATTCCGCTGGGGCGGAACGACAGGTGGCTCTGACATCATTGCCCGCATTCTTAATCGAAAGTATGGCTGGAGTATGGGGCGTGTACTGCTAGGTATCGATTTCATCATTATTGGCATCTCCCTCGTCTACATTCCCAAAGAAAAAATACTGTATACCCTTGTAGCTGTATTTATTGCCTCTAAAGTAATCGACTTTATTCAGGAAGGAGCGTATTCGGCCCGCGCATTTATGATCATCAGTGATCACGCACCCGAGATTGCGGATTTGATTACCCGTGATATGGATCGCGGCGTCACGCTAATTCCCGCCATTGGCGCATATTCAAAACAGGCTAAGCATGTTGCATACTGTGTCATTTCCAGGCAGGAATTCAGACGTTTGCAAACGATTGTGCGTTCCGTCGACCCCAGAGCTTTTGTTATTATTAGCGATGTCCATGATGTGCATGGAGAAGGGTTTAAGGAAAGCTGACCTTGTATCTCTACAATAAGAAAACCTCTCTCCCCAAGACAAAAGCCATGAGATGGCCCTTCTTGTAGATAGAGGTCTTTTTTCATATCGTGATGGTAGAAAAGGAGCTACCGCCGGAAAGGAAAAATCCCTTGCTGCTGCGCTCGATACTTACGATACCCCGCATAACTTAGCACGGCAATAATTACGGAACTAATGAGCAATCCGGCTACCCTCCGGTCTGGCCCCTGAACAAACGGCACAAAGGCGCTCTCATCCTTTTCACGACCAAACAGCTGGTTTACCAACTCTTCACCATGGGCTACCATACTCTTCAATTGTGCGATGTCAGTCTGCTTGGCCGCAGTCAGCCCCTTTGTATGAGACAACCAGGCGTCCAACTGGGCGATCTCGTAAGGTTCTCGGCGAATCATTGCCGCAGGCCGGATCGTCTCGTAGTGCTCCTCCAGCAAGGCGTAGCGGCTTGCTATGATCGCGGTGCTTAACTGCTGATCTGCTGCAGTTGATAGCGCATCAATATCATTTTTTACGATTTTATAATACTGGAGCCATAAGGGTTTAGCTGGGTTGGCAAGACTGTCCGCCGCAAGTCGAAGTTTGGCAGAGGCCTGCTGGAGAGAATTATCATCACTTTTCACCCTAACGGCAGCTTCTTTCACTTCAACAATGGTCTCGGATAGGGCATGAATGCCTTCTACTGTCGTCTGGCCCTCAAAGGATATATGCTCCAGACCTTTACTGATTCGCAAAATACTGCCTCTAACCTCTTCAATATCATTATCCAAGGCATGTCGATACAGCAGGGCCGCTTCTTCATTTAATTGTTTTATTGAATTTTTGGCTGATACTTGCTGATCTGTATTTCCGTTCGCACCTTTACTCTCCGCCGATACACTGTATGACAAGTTCGTCCAGAACAGTAGAGTCATGAACGACACCACCATCAATCCAGTTTTGATCCTGAACGTTCTCTTCACGGACATCCCTCCCACCATCAATGTATGGCAGGGGAGAGTTCCTTAGAACAAGCTTGCGTTATGAATTCAGGCCCGTTTGGCCTGTCTCAGTGCAAGCCACGCACATAGAATGCTCACTAGTGTCAATCCGACGGTGAAATTGCGTACACCATCCAGATGGTCCATGAGCGATGCAGGCAGCCAAGGGAAAATGTCATAGGTATAATCCATCGTATCGTTTAGCAGCGTCCACAAGGCAGCAATCACCAAAGCCCCCCAACGGAACCCAAAGAATCTAACATACAAGAGCGCTTCAATAGCCATAACACTATGAGATGCAATCAACATCCAATCCTGCCAATGTTGTGCCCCCCCTTGCATCCAGCCTGCAAAAATGATAGATACCGCCCATACACCGTACTTTACCGAAGTGACCACAGCAAGTGCCTGGATGACATGTCCAATTCGATTCAGGACCATCGATTTTGGCTTGTACAATACCCACAATAAAGATAACGTGAAGAACAAACTCGCTGTGGGACTGTCCGGCACAAACACAATCTGCCACAGTGGTTGCTGTGCCAGCGTATACTCCATTTGATCCCCGTACCATATGTATCCGTATACAGTTCCTAATGCGTTACACCAAAACAAGAGCCACAGGAAATAACGATTTGTTAGAAATTCCCGACTCCAAAAGTACGATAAAGCCACATTCTCTGCCCCTTCCATCCTATGTGTTCTGCGTTCCAAAGAAAGGTGTTGCGAAAAACTCCTCAAAAAAACCTGACCGCATAAACGATCAGGTTTCACTGCTTATTTCGATTTTACTGTTCTGCCTTCTGTTTCGCAAGCCATTCCGCCAGGTGATTGATATCATCATCCGTCAACCCTTGGGCAATGGCTTTGTCGTACTGAGCCGGCATGCTGTTGTATCCTTCTTTGATAATCGTCAGGATTTCTTCCTGGCTGTGTTTGTCCCCCACACCACGTAGAGAAGGTCCACCTGCCCCCTTCATATCAGCGGCATGACACCCGATACACCCGGCCTTTTTGAAGGTATCCATCGCAGGGTCATCCTTCTCGACGATCGCCACTTCTTCTTTCTGACCTGGCGCATTGGAGGTAGGTAGACCCTGCAGATGTTTCTCCAGCGCTTCTTCCTCACGCTGAATATGTTCCGGCTTCTTACCGCTTGCTTCCAACTCATGCTCGTAGTGTGTCCACGCAACATTGGTCAGGTAGAATACGGCCATCACCGACAAAATCATCAGCGATGATGCAATCGGACGTTTGTAGAACCGTCTCTCCTTGCCTGTATCCAGAAACGGGGCGAGCAGCAGAGCGCCGAAAGCGACTCCACTGACTCCAAGTACCCCCAACAGGACATAATCCCCTGAGGCATATGGGTATTTCAAATACTGATACAGAAACAGGAAATACCAGTCCGGCATCGGGATAACCGATGCACTTGGATTGGCCGGATAGCCCAGTGGTGCAGGCTCCGAAATCGTTAGTACCAAAATACCAACCAGTACAACGACACCAACCATCCATTCTTTCAGCAAGAAGTTAGGAATAAAAGCCTCTGATTTGCCGGGATACGCCGTGTAATCCGGTGGAGTTATAAACCCCGCTCCTTTACGGACGCGTGAGTCCCCGACGAAGATAATCTTTTCCTGGTCATCTGACTTTTGTCCGTGAGCCATGTCGATTCCTCCCTTCTCAGATTATAGTGGTCCCGAAATGCCCTGTCTGCGGATCATAATAAAGTGACCGACCAGAAGCACCAGAAGCACAGCCGGAAGGAAGAAGACGTGCAGGGCAAAGAACCGTGTTAACGTCTGTGCACCTACAATGGTTCCGCCTTGCAAGAATTCCTTAATGATCGGCCCCAGCCAAGGAACCGTATTCGCAATCTCCAGGGTAACTTTGGTTGCAAAGTAGGCTTTGTTATCCCATGGCAACAGGTACCCTGTAAGCCCGAGACCCAGCATGACAAAAAAGATCAGCATGCCGACAACCCAGTTCATCTCGCGCGGTGCTTTGTAAGAGCCGGTAAAGAACACACGCATCGTATGTAAGAACATCATAACGATAACCAGACTGGCTCCCCAATGGTGCATTCCGCGTACAATTTGGCCAAAGGCTACTTTGGTCTGCAAATACTCGACACTGGCGTAAGCATTAATAATATCAGGCACATAATACATGGTCAGGAACATCCCTGACAAAATCTGAATAACAGTGATAAAGAACGTCAATCCACCAAAGCAGTACACGAATGCGGAAAAGTGATGAGCCGGGTTTACGTGCTCTGGAACTTCATGATCCGCAACGTCCCTCCAGATTGGCGTGATATCGAGACGCTCGTCAATCCAGTCATAGACATTTTTAAACATCTGCGTTCACGCCTCCTATTTGACTCGGGTGTTCGGAATAATGTCGCCCAGATAAACCCAACCCTGATCCTCCTTAACCACATACTCATCCAGCGGCTTCGGGGCTACGGCAAGATTCTTGCCTTCTTTGGTATAATGCGCACCATGACATGGACAATGATATTCGTCGGGAAATTGCTTATCACTATTCCAACCTACGGTGCAGCCCAAATGTTTACAAATGGGTGAAAGCGCATAGATTTTGCCCTGTTCATCTTTCCTGATCCAGGCGATTAACGAAGCATTGCTCAAATACCAACCATCTTGCTGTTTCAGTTCAAACGTAAATTCTTGAGGTTCATTCGTAATTTTGCTGATTTCCGCTACTTTGACAGAGGTGCCTTCTCCCTTGTGCTGCAAAATCGGGTCCACCGCAAAACGGACCATGGGGAGTATTGCACCGGCGGCCATGTAGGCTGTAGCTCCACCAAGCGTGTACGTCAAAAACTGCCTGCGTGACATTTCCATGCGGCTTGGCAATTTCATCGAAGCTTCGTGCTGGTCATGCTCACTGCTCATACTGTCTCCAACCCCCTTTTTCAGCCAACTCTCTCAATCGTTTTCATTATCAGAAATTCCACGACTTACTAGAACATACATAATCATATAGTAGCCCTAGAACACCGTCAAGAATTTGTCACACATTTTTAAGGTTCATTTGTAAGCGTTATTAAAAAAATGTTGGTAAATTGTCACATTTGTCACATGAAGGTCATCTTTTCCATAACTCACGGATTTTCTCCCCAACAAAACGCGCAATCCCCTCTTCTCCTACCTCTTGGGATAAAATGGAATGGCTTAATACCAGATCTGCTGAAGTTATTTGGCTCTGTTCCAACACACCATCAGATGACATTATAACCACATATTTGAAACCTGAAGATTTGAGTTGTTCGGATAAGGTATTTAATGCCATTGACATATCCGGACAAGCATAATGGAATGCAGGGTAAGTCATAATACGTCCTTTAAAAGGAATCTCCACCAGATCCAAAAAATCTCTAAGGCGCTCCAACGCCTCGGTTGCTTCAACCGGAGACTGCTTTCCCGTCAGGGCTGTGTATGGAATAAGGCATGTATCCAGATAGAGTTGCAGTTCCGCCCAGCTGTCTTGAGTCATCTCACTGAATTTCAATTCCCTAATTCCCCTCTCTATCCATTTTATTCCCATATTATATATGAGCTTATATTATAAATCCAGAGATTCATCCTTTACCCGTGTATAAATTATAGTGAACACAAAAAAGAAATGCGTTTTTCACGCATTTCTTTTTTGTGTTTAATTTTATTTGGATTTGCTCATCAGTTTATGGCCTTCAGTTCATCCGTCAGATTCCGGAAAGCTACTTCGTCTCCGGTAGCTAATGCCTTATCGATTTCCATATACAGCTTCTCGCTGCGCTGTTTACGAAGCGCGTCGTCCCACACCATCTCAGCAGCCAGCCCCAACATGACTTCATACGTAACTTTCATTTTATCCAATAGGATGCACCTCCAAAACGGATTTAAGAGCTCCTATATTCCTTTCCTTTGGCAACATAACCTAGTGTAGTTCTCGACATCCGCTCAAGATCTGCATCAGTCAACTCACGTATCACTTTGGCAGGTGTGCCCAAAGCAAGGGTATAGGGCGGAATTTTGGTATTTTCAGTAACAACAGAACCGGCCCCGATCAGCGTATATTCACCAATTTCGGCTCCATTGAGAAGGATAGCGCCCATACCAATCAGCGAACCTGTTCCAATACGACATCCATGGATAATCGCAGAATGCCCTACAGACACATCGTCGTCCAAAATCAAAGGCTGATTCATGTTGACATGTCCAACAGCATTATCCTGTATATTACATCGTCGTCCAATCACGATAGGTGCCAGATCAGCGCGCAGTACAGTATTGAACCAGATCGTAGATTCTTCACCCAGTGTCAGATCACCAATAAGTTTGGCTCCTTCAGCCATATATACCGAAGGGTGTAACCGTGGTTGCATACCTTTGTATGGAATTATCATAAGTATCACTCCTTAATTTGGGAGTGATTTTAGCAACTTGTCCTTCACTTGTCAAACATAACGGGTGTAATATCCCCGGACAGCGAACGACAGGATGACGCGAGGCGTGAACCCCAAGCTGTCATTTGTACTGTTCGCCCCTCTGCATGTTCCCCAATGCGAAGCATGCCTAGATGCAGCATCATTTTGAGGATCCTGTTGTCATAAATCGTCTCTGCGGTGTCGTAATAGAACGGCTGAATGTAAGGACCAATCTGGCGGAACAAAGACTCTGCTGTGGACCAGCCGGCTGCACATTCCCCTGTCCAGTACACAATGGAGGACAGATTTGGAATAGCACCTTTATAAAGTCTTAACCAAAACCGAAATAGCTGTATCATCTCGGCTGTATTCTCCGCCCCCAGCTTGTCTTCACCGGAAGCTGACAATTTCAGCATTCCCTGCTCCTCGCGGACCAGACGATGATGAAAGGCGTAATCATAGATGAACGCAAATCGGTCGGGGTAGTCTTTGAACGAACGCCCATAACCGAATCTCCATCCGGCTTTACCCACCAGCGCCTCACTCACATGCAAATGCTCCATAATCTGCTGCTGAGAACGACGGTACATCATACCTTCTGCGTTTAATGCTATTTCATGCTGCTGGACGAATTGCAGGAACAGTTTGAGATCATCAGCAAGCAGATGGTATTCATCCCTGTAAACGGGAGGCTCGCTCGTTTGTGCAATGCCTGCCTTCAGGTGCGTGGCTAACACATCCCTAAATCTCATTTGCAGATCCTTGGGCACCTGATACAGGTATCTGGTCTGTTGGGTTGTACCATTGAACAACCATCCACTCTTCGTGAAGCGTACGATAAGATCACGTGGGCTGGCTCCAGCCTCGCTATCTTTTTTATCCATCGACTGACGAGCAATGGCGACAAGTTCCTCCATACCGAAGTATTGGCGGGCGTCAAACAGCAAGTTGTTCAAAAATCGCAGATCTACCTGATTTAATTCGCGAACCTGCTGCTCAAAAAAAGGTCTGCTGCCCAATGTAGTGAGAATACTCTGGATGAGTTCATGTTTGGAATTGGGCTTACACTCGCACTGGTAATAGTCTGCTATTCGATTAAGCTGGCCGATATCGGCAAAAGTAAGCATATCCGCTAGATTCATGGGTCCATCGCCTCGCCCTTGACTACTTTTCGGCTGATGCTTCGGGGCCTGGAGTAGTTTGGTTTTGTAAACATCGTTGACGGAATTCCTATGATCTAAACCTCTTTTTTGCAAATCTTTTATGTTTTAACCATACTATGCCCGAAGTTGCCTGCTCAGAAGAAGAATGAGAGGTTCAAAATCATATAGAAATTGAACTAAAGAATATGTACACTTGCCACTCCAATGACAGAACAACCTTCTGATCGCTGTTATTCCCAGATTTTTGGGATTCCCTTTTTTCAGAGGGTAAACTCCGGGGATAAAGGCGAAGCGTATGCTTACGAGCAGCTTTCTTTCAGAAAGCTTTTAGCTCCGCTTCCTCAGGTTATTTCTGTCCTCTCCGTTCTCGTGTAATGTTTATTTCAATCTCTATAGAATGACAGTTACACATTGCTATAACGCAAAAAAACAACCTGAGTTAATTACTCAGGTTGTTTTGCCAGATCCAATGAAAGGTGTCGTGTACAGTTATAAAGCAATGGACTCCAATCTTCACGTTCCTTTTCCAGAATCGTAAGCGACAGGTTTCCAATTCGTTCCGTATAGCGGTCTTTAAACAAAGCTGACAGCAGATTCGCAAGGAAGGCGCCATGAGAGACAATCAGCACATTTTTGTCCTGATACGTCTCCCACAAATCCTCCAGAAAGCCCAAAGCACGTGTCTGAATATCAGCAATCTGTTCCTGGCCTAAATCCAGAGTTTCCCAGGAAGCGCCCCAGCGAGCAACACGCTCTTCGGAGGTCAGACCTTCAATTTGACCAAACGCCCGCTCCTTCAAGCGTGCATCCGGCTCCAGCAGAGGAACATTCAATAGCCCGGAGATAATCTCTCCCGTCTCCTGAGCCCTGGAAAGCCCGCTTGTAATGATGTGGTCCCAGCGGTACTCTTCGGTAAGCAAACGTCTACCCAGACGCTCAGCTTGCTCACGACCTTCCGTATTCAGAGGTATGTCTGTTTGTCCCTGAATACGTCCCGCTGCATTCCAGTCTGTTAGACCGTGACGAATAAGCCCAATTCGCATCTCATCCCTCATTTCTCTATACGGTGAACGAAAGCTTTACCTAAGCACGTGCACCTTGTTTGCGTTTGTTCGTTGTACGATGCATACGTCCAAGAGAGAACAAAGCCATACCTATTGCAAGCAACGACAACCCCATCCAGTATTGAGGATACGCTGGGCCCATGCTCACAACGAAGGGCTCAATAATACTCCCTCTGTCTGCTCCCGTCATGTTGTACTTGTACAATCCGGAGGAAGAGGGCTCACTGCCTGCTACCCCTGTCTCCAATATACCCGTAGAGACCACGCTGGTCTGCTCAGCTTCTGTTACGTCTGGCTTAAACATCGCCATGTACAAAAAGCTGCATAAGAAAATTGCCAGGAACGCAGCAATCCACAAAGACATATGCTTGCGGATCACAGCAGAGAAACGATTAACCTTTGCCTCTTCCGGCAATAGCCATGGAGACTCCGCATAGATCCGTTCCATAACATTACGGTTCACTTTCTCTGCCTGTTGTTCTGTCACTGGGACCGGTATGCTGTGCAGCAAAATTTGAGCTTCTTCCCAAACCTCAAATTGCTGCGAGCAATCTTCACAACCAGCGAGATGAGCATGAAATGCAATCCGCTGAGGATGAGCTTCCGGCAAGTCCCAGACCAGTGCAAACAGTTCCTGGGCTTCGTTGCAATTCATCGGTTCTTCATCCCTTCATATGGCTCGTAGACCGGTTCGAAGAAATAAGGTTCCAATTGAGTTTTTACGCTTGACCTTGCTCTGAACAATAACGATTTCACAGAACTGACGCTCTGCCCAAGAATATTTGCAATCTCCTGGTAGTCTAGTTGATCATACTCACGGAGTATAATGGCAGAACGCTGCTTCTCCGGTAAATTGTTAATGGCATCCCTAACCAGCATCACCCGCTCACTGCGCAATACAGCATGCTCTGGCGCATTCTCAGAAGGAGCAACAGGTACAATACCGCTCTCTTCAAGTGGAACACTCCCACTACGCTGTTTGCGAAGCTCACTCAGTACCGTATTTCTCGCAATGGTATATAACCAGGTTGAGAACGAGGCATCCACCTCTCGGAATGAGTGCAGACTGCGGAACGCCTTATAGAAAGTCTCAGAACAGAGATCTTCCGCAAGCAGCTCCATATTAGAACTTTTCAACATATGATATACGAAAGCCAGTATTTTACGCTGATAACGACTCATCAGCTCGGAATATAACTCCAGGTTACCTTCCTTGATCTCTCGAATCAACTGGGAATCCGTCATTTGAGTGCGACCCCTCCTCGCCCATCCATGTGCTTCTCCCCGTTCGACTCTATCCATGTATTACCGAACAGGCACAAAAAAGTTGCGGTTTTCACCGCATAAAACAGCGTTCAGCGCCATAACAGGCCTTCCCGCCAAATTCCCCTATGTAATGGCAATTTCCCCAACGTTTCTACATTAACATTATTTATTGTACAACGGTCTGCATCATCCTGGCAAATCCATGGCATCCATTGAAGCCCGACCAGTCATTATTATGCAGCCATTTTCTCGTCCATGACTTCAATTTGATCCCTTTTGTGAAGCCACTCTTATATTGGACGAACGAAGACCCAAAAAAGTTTAGGTGAAAACGAAATAAATTTAAAATTTCAAAAGAATTTCGTTATAACATTTTTTTAAAAAATGTACCAATCAACTTCACTTCGCCAAGCATTCACTAAGTTTTATACCCCTTTATGCAAGGATTATATTTCCTTAATTTACGAATGTTATAATTACTTTAAACAATTTTACTCAAAGTGTTGACAAAATGAAAACGTATACATATAATAAAAGTACAGTATGGTTTCTCTCCACTCCTATCCAATAACTGTATTGCTCCACGTGAGCAATGGCCGCTTATGTAAGCGGTCTTTTTTTTGTCCTTTTTTAGGATATGTACGGTAACAACTCGTTTTAGACACAAAAAAAGAGGGCTTTCGCCCCCTTCCAAAAGCCTAAACCCACACTTGATACCCCAGGGAATCCAGCAACGTTTTGGCACGTTCCATTTCTTCTTCCTGCCTGAACGACAAACGCATAATACCCGGCACATCGACTCGGTTCTCAATAATCTCCATGTTGCTTAAGTTAATATCATTCGCCCCAAGCTCGGTGGCAATCTTGCCGATCATCCCCGGCGCATCCTGCACATCCGTATAAAGATCAAACAACGACGAGATCATGCCTTTCCGTCGTTCTGGCAGCACACTACGGAACTCGCGTGCCTGACGGAATGCATCCTCAATGCCCTCACCATTCTGTTGCTCCAGCATTTCGGTGAAAGCCGTCATCTGGCTATTCCAGTCCTTTAGCAATCCCAGCAGCACCTCACGGTTGCTCAGCAGGATATCTCTCCAGACAATGGCGTCACTGGAGGCAATCCGAGTGATATCCCGGAAACCGCCTGCAGCCAGCATTTTGTACAAAGGGTTCAATTCATTATATTCACGCACCTGGTTCACCAGCGCAACTGCAATAACATGTGGCAAATGACTAATCGCTCCCACAATGTCATCATGAAGCAGCGGCTCTACACGGACAATTTGGGCACGAGTATACGCAAGTAAGTCAGATAACCTGTCGTATGCTTCCTCAGGTACATGTTCTGAAGGGGTCAAGACATAGTATGCATTCTCGAATAACACAGCCGAGGCTGCATCCACCCCTGCACGCTCAGATCCGGCCATTGGATGACCGCCGATAAAGTATGCATCACGCATGCGGACATGCTCAGCACAGGCTGCGATGGACGCTTTGGTGCTTCCCACATCCGTAATAATACATCCTTGTTTCAGAGGAAGCTTAACCAATTGTTCAAAATAGGATTCAAGCAGCCCAACAGGTACGCACAAAAAAATAAAGTCGGCATCCTGTACCGCTTCCTCCAGAGAGAGCGTAGCATCATCCACTACACCACTCGCTATGTACTTGTCCTTCAGTTCAGGCAGGTGAGCGTAGCCCATCACCGTAACACCAGGCTTGTCTTTGAAGCAAAGCGCCAGTGATCCGCCGATGAGCCCTACACCGATCATTGCAATTTTTAATTTCATGGGTCCTCACTCTTTTCATCGCCAGATTTAAGGGCGTGCTACCGCCTTCTCAGCCAGCGTGTTCTCCAGTGCCGTGACAAAAGCACGGTTCTGTTCTGTTGTTCCAACGGACACACGAATGTATGTTGGATATACATGGAATCCAGGACGAACAATGATGCCTTGTTTCAACAGCGACTGGAACGCCGTTGCAGAAGGCATGTCCAGATCAACCATGATGAAGTTCCCCTGCGAAGGGAAAAACGGCAGCTCTAACCGCGTGAATTCATTCTGCAGGTAATCACGCTCTATCGCATTTTTTTCCGCGCACGCTTGGACAAAAGCCTGATCCTCAAGCGCAGCCTTCGCCGCAGCCTGACCGAAACGTGATGTGTTGAACGGTTCACGCACACGGTTGATCAGATCAATCACTTCCGGGCGTGCAATACCGTATCCAATACGCAGTGAAGCCAGGCCATAGATTTTGGAGAATGTCCGCAAAATGACCAGGTTAGGATATCGCTCAATCATAGGGACACTTTGTGGGTACGCCATATCCGTTACAAACTCATAATAGGCTTCATCCAGCACAACCATAACATGGGATGGTACACGGTCCATAAATGCAGTCAATTCCTGCTCAGAGATGATTGTACCCGTTGGATTATTGGGGTTACAAACCCAAACCGCTTTGGTCTTGTCATTGATTTGTGCCAGCATGGAAGTCAGGTCATGAGTTCCATCTTTAAGGGGTACTTCAATGCTCACAGCACCTTCGATATCAGCATTGCTTTTGTATACAGAGAACGTCTGGTCAGCCATAATGTTCTCATCTCCCGGGAGGAAAAATGCACGAGTGATCAGCGCAATGATCTCATCCGATCCACAACCAAAAATCAGATTACTTGGCTCCACACCGAGATGATTTGCCAGCACTTCAGTCAGTTCGGTAGAACTGCCATCCGGATATATGCTTACATTGACCAATTCTCTGGTGATCGCTTCAAGTGCAGCAGGAGAGCTTCCATGTGGATTTTCGTTGGAGGCCAGCTTGATCACTTGCTCCAAACCCAGTTCACGTTTCACTTCTTCAATCGGTTTGCCCGGTTTATATACAGGCAGATTGACAATCTGGGACTTCGGTTTCAACCCGACCGCCTCCTGTTATTGAAATAGTTATGGACATGCCTCAGTATGAACTGAGCATGCCCCGGGGATGCAACATCATTTAATCCCTATCCTTTTAATTGTGCCACAAAGTTGCGAATTTGCAACAGTCCTGCCTGACGAGTATCCGGGTTCCCAAGGAGAGGGATGGCTTCCTCCACCTGACGAACGATAGCACTGCCTACAACAACGCCGTCACAGATCCGGGAGAAACGCGCTACCTGCTCGTGACTGGAAATGCCGAAGCCAACAGCGACCGGAAGATCTGTCAGACTCTTTACAGTTCCAATGAAGCTCTCTACCCCATCGAAAAAGGAAGCTCTCTCTCCCGTAACACCCAGAGAAGAGACACAATAGATGAAGCCACGTGCTCCCGTGACAATACGCTCGATTCTTGCGTTGGACGTAGGGGCTACGAGCGGAACCAGATGCACACCTGCAGCATCCGCACGGCGTCGCATATCCTCTGCTTCCTCAATCGGAAGATCGGGGATGATCATCCCGCTGATCTCATGTTTGACCAACTCGTCAAAAAACACATCCAGTCCCGTCTGTAACACCGGATTATAGTAGGTAAACAGCACAAAAGGTAGTTTCACACCCGCGGCACGAGCTCTTGCTGCGGTTTCCATACAAGTCCGAATCGTGATCTGACTTTTCAATGCACGCTCGGAAGCACGCTGGATTACCGGTCCATCCGCGAGCGGATCAGAATAGGGGACTCCGAGTTCCAAAATGTCCGCCCCGGCCTGTTCCAATTCCTTAATGATTTCCACCGTCGTGTCCACATCCGGATCTCCAACCGTGAGGAATGGAATAAGTGCTGTACGGTTCTGTTCTTTCAGTTGCTGGAAGGTCTGGTCCATCAGGTTCATGCCAAGTCCCCTCCTGTATATTTCATAATCGATTCAACGTCTTTGTCGCCACGACCGGAAAGACAGATCACAACGATATCATCAGCGCTAAGTTCAGGCGCAAGCTTGACGACCTGCGCAACAGCATGGGCTGACTCCAAAGCGGGGATAATGCCTTCTGTTCGGCTCAGCAACTGCAGGGCATCCAATGCCTCCTGATCCGTGATTGGGACGTATTTTGCCCGTTTAATATCTTTGAGATAAGAATGCTCAGGACCAACACCCGGATAATCAAGTCCCGCCGAAATGGAATGGGCTGGCTGAACCTGTCCATATTCATCTTGCAGCAGATAACTCATTGAACCCTGGAATACACCATGTGTCCCTTTACTCATCGTAGCCGCATGGAACTCGGTGTCCACCCCTTTACCTGCTGCTTCAACCCCAATAAGCTTCACATCCTGGTCGCCAATAAACGGATAGAACATGCCGATGGCATTACTTCCGCCGCCTACAGCTGCAACAATCACATCCGGCAGACGTCCTTCAATCTCCTGAATCTGACGACGCGTCTCATCACCAATCACTCGCTGGAAGTTACGCACCATCATTGGATACGGATGAGGGCCTACTACCGATCCAAGCACGTAAAAGGTATCCTCCACATGACTAACCCAGTAGCGCAGCGCCTCGTTACCTGCATCTTTCAATGTCCTTGTACCAGATGTCACCGGAATGACTTCTGCTCCTAGCAGCTTCATGCGAAATACGTTCAATTGTTGTCGCTGTGTATCTTCTTCGCCCATAAACACTTTGCATTCAAGACCCAGCAAAGCAGCAACTGTTGCCGTGGCAACGCCATGCTGACCTGCACCGGTTTCGGCAATGACTTTCTTTTTCCCCATCCGTTTAGCCAGCAATCCCTGTCCAATAGCGTTATTGATCTTGTGCGCTCCTGTATGGTTCAGGTCTTCACGTTTCAGATAAATTTTGGGTCCACCCAAGCGGCGGGACAGTTGCTCTGCATGGTATAGAGGCGTTTCCCGTCCAGAATACTCGCTTAGCAGATAATTCAGTTCCTTATTGAATTCCTCGTCTTCGGAGAAGTGGCTGTACGCTTCCTCCAGTTCGATCAGAGCGTTCATTAGTGTCTCAGGTACAAAGCGGCCTCCGAAGGGACCGAAACGCCCGTGTTGATCCGGCAATTGATGTGTCATGCCTGCTTCACCCTTTCTACAAATGCTATTATTTTCGCAATGTCTTTCACACCTTCGAACTCTACGCCGCTGGATACATCGACGCCGTCCGGTGCATATGTCTGTATCAGTTGTTGCACATTATCCGGCTGTAACCCTCCTGCCACGAACAACGCGATTCCATGTTTTCTTGCCCATTCGGCGTAGAAAGGAATTCGTTCCCATGCAAAGGTTTTACCGGAGCCCCCACCGTAGAGAAGATCAAACGTATCGAGCAATATGGCGTCCACCACATTTTTATATGGATCAAGTGCCATCAAGGCAGTATCGTCAGCTAATGAACCTGTTTCATCCTTGGGAAAAGAGAAGGCCTTGAACACTTCGGTCCCGAAGCGTTTCTTCACCTGTTCACAAAATTCCGGCGATTCCTGTCCATGCAGTTGAATGACATCCAGGAGTGAAATCTTCATGATGCTCTCCAGCTCTTCGAGCGTGGGATTCACGAAAACACCTGCCAGCTTCGGCCGATCGAACTTCGTCCAGTCCAAGAGAACCGTTCTCAGCTCGGCACCTTGTTCAGGCGTAACACGACGACGGGATGGGGCAAAGACAACACCAATGTAATCCACAGGCAAGTTTACCATCGATTTTAGCACTTCAACGTCCTGAAGTCCACATATTTTTACTGCCGCTGCCGGCCGGTTTCGCAGATCTACCTCTCTGCTGCTTGCGCCGTCATGATTGAATGCATTCATGCTTTTGGTCCCATCAGTTCGTATACCGCAGCCTCAACATCGTCCTTACGCATCAGATGCTCCCCAACAAGAATTCCGTGTACACCTGCCTCAATAAGAGATTCCAATGGCTGAGGGCCGTCAATTCCACTTTCGCTGATTAATGTCACACCATCCGGTATCAGGTCCATCAAATCCAGCGTAGTGTTCAGACTGGTTTCGAACGTTTTCAGATTGCGGTTGTTGATGCCTACAAGTGTTGCCTGCGGAATATCGAGTACTTGCTCCAGTTCTGCACGGTCATGAACTTCAATTAAGGCATCAAGCCCCAAACTTTTGGCAAACGTCAGATATTGACGCATCTGTTCCGGTGTCAGAATACTCGCAATCAGCAAAACGGCATCCGCGCCAAGCAGCCTTGCCTCGGCAATCTGTCGTTCATCTATAATAAAATCCTTACGCAGCAGCGGGATGTTCACAGCCTGATGAATGGCCTGCAAGTATTCGCTATTTCCCTGGAAATAAGAAACGTCAGTCAATACCGATATACAATCCGCTCCAGCCCGTTCGTATGCGGAAGCAATCTCTACCGGATGGAAATCAGGACGAATCAGTCCTTTGGACGGAGATGCCTTCTTCACTTCGGCAATCAACCCCAGCTTACGGTTACGTCTCTCTGATAAGGCACGCTCGAATCCACGCGTATGAGGTAATGCCTCTATCTTTTTCAGCGCATCATCCATCTGAAATGTTTGTGCGAGAACTTCAACTTCCTTATGTTTGGTTGCTACGATTCGATCAAGATACATGACTGTACGCCTCCGTTGTATGAATTAACTGTTCCAGCTTCTTGGCAGCCTTGCCAGAGTCTACAGCTTCTGTCGCCATCAACACACCTTCTGCAATGGTATTTGCTAGACCGGATACATAGATGCATGCCCCGGCATTTAACAGCACGACATCGCGGTATGCGCTTCGTTCTCCCTGGAAGATCCTTTTAATAATTTCGGCATTCTGAGCCGCATCTCCTCCAAGAACCGATTCCAGTGGATGTAACGATAATCCCATATCACGTGGATCAATGTCATACGTATGCACTTCACCATTGCGCAGCTCGGATACCTGGGTCGGTGCGGAGATGCTGATTTCATCCAAACCATCATGGCTGGCTACGACCAAAGCTCTTTTCAGTCCCAGACGATTCAGCACTTCTGCAATCATCGGTGTCCGGCTGCGGTCATACAGGCCAAGCAATTGTCGATCCGCTCCCGCAGGATTGGTTAACGGTCCAAGCATGTTAAAGATTGTACGTACACCCAGCTCTTTTCTTGGTGCAGCTGCATGTTTCATGGAAGGGTGATACACCTGAGCAAAACAGAAACAGATTCCGATCTCATCGAGACATTGTCTCGCCTGCTCTCCGTCCAGATGAATATTCACGCCCAATGCTTCAAGTACATCTGCACTGCCCGCTTTGCCAGATGCAGAGCGATTGCCATGCTTCGCGACCCGGACAGAAACGGCTGAAGCAATAATAGCAGATGCCGTTGAAATGTTGAACTTATGAATACCCGAACCCCCTGTTCCACAGGTGTCCAGCAGTCCATTGCCGTCAGTCAGAATCCTTCCGCCCTGCCCACGCATGGCTTCGGCAAAACCCGTGATTTCATCCACCGTTTCCCCCTTCATCCGCAAGCCCATAAGCAAACCTCCGATTTGAGCCGGAGTGGCTTCACCTCTCATGATGGAGTACATCAAATCGCGTGCTTCCGCTTGCTCCAGATGGCTGCCCTCCAAAATTTTGGCAAGGCCGTTCTTCATGCCTTCCGCATGACTAACTTCAGTTGCGAATCGCTCGGATTCTTCATTCATGACTGGGTTCATATTCATTTCCGGTCTCTCCTCTCTCAGTTTTGTGCAGCCGTGGCTGGGGTAACAAAATAATCGGCGTTGGCAAGTTTCAACGTGTGATCCTTCTCTTTGGCAGGAAACATCGCTTCTGCTGTACGAATCGCCTTCAGCAACGCTTTGGCTTTATTTACGGTTTCTTCATATTCATTCTCAGGCACCGAATCCCATACGATTCCGGCTCCGGCCTGCACATACGCTTTTCCTTTTTTGAAAATAATCGTTCGGATCGTAATACATGAGTCCATGTTTCCGGAGAAACCAAGATAACCGATAGCACCTGCGTAAGCACCCCGTGCTTCTTTTTCCAGCTCTGCGATAATCTCCATCGCACGCAGCTTCGGTGCACCGGATACCGTCCCCGCTGGCAAGCATGAAAGAAATGCATCAAAGAAATCCTTGTCATCTCTAAGCTCACCTGTAACGTTAGACACCATGTGCATGACGTGAGAATATCGTTCAATTTCCATGAACATGTCACATTTCACACTTCCGAAGGTAGATACACGTCCCAGATCATTACGTCCCAGATCGACAAGCATCAGATGTTCTGCACGTTCCTTCTCATCCTGCAATAGATCTGCGGCAAAGGCACGATCTTCTGCTTCCGTAACTCCTCTTGGGCGAGTCCCCGCAATTGGTCGTGTCTCTACGCGGTTTCCATCCACTTTTACCAACGCTTCCGGTGATGTCCCAACAATAATCTCATCGTCCATTTTCAGATAATACATGTAGGGTGATGGATTCAACGTCCGAAGCACGCGATATACGTGCAGTGGAGAAACTTCGGTATCAATATGGAAACGCTGGGATAATACCACTTGAAAAATATCTCCTGCCCGAATGTACTCTTTGGCCTGCTCTACATTCCCGATAAACTGTTCCTTCGTCAGATTGGATCGAATATCCCCCAGATCCACGTCTCCTGGAATGGAACGCGGGTTCAGGTTCTCCCCAGGTCCTTGCTGCTGCAAGCGTTCAGCGGCTTGTTCCAGCTTCTCAGAAGTTAAAGCATATGCTTGGCGGATATCATCATCCGTTGCACCGTCTTTCACGTGCACATTGCCCACGAGCAGCATCTGCTGCTTCACATGGTCAAACACGATAATCTGGTCACAGAACATGAAGCGAATATCATCCATTTTCAGATCATCCAGCGCGTGGGCCGGGAGCTTTTCATAATATTGCAGCAGATCATATCCGAAGAAACCAATCGCCCCACCTGTAAATGGCGGCAGTTCATCATCCTTCGGACTGCGATACTTACGCAGCAGCGCTTTGAGTTCTTCAATCGGTTTGCCTGGAAGCTCTCGAATCTGTCCCGCTTCTTCTACCACAATCCGGCCTTTTTTGGCCGAGATCATCAGGAACGGATCTGTACCGATGAAGGAATATCTCGCCCATTGAATACCACCCTCCACACTTTCCAGCAGAAATGCCCGGTCGTTGTCAGCATAACGGCGAAAAATCCGAATCGGGGTCTCCATATCAGCTAAAATCCGTTTGACTACCGGAATCAGATTATATTCATTCGACATTTTCAGTACTTGATTAACGTTTGGCGTTATCATTAGATCACGTCCTTTCAGATTAGGTAGAAGAAAAAGTAATATATACAACAAAAAAACCTCTACCATCAGGTAGAGGTTTGGTTATAAGCTGTTTCAACAAGTTGTTGCTTCATAAATAACAAGTCCCTATACATTCATCCTTACCGAATTATCACACAGGTTGTTGTATAGATGCATCATACATCCATCAAATACAAAGGAAATGTATCGGCATACACGAATCTCATCCATGGCATTCATTCTTTCATAAAACCATGAGGATATCGGTCGTGTTATACCAAAACAAAACGATGTCGCTAGACACGCTTGCTTTCCTTCATCCTGTATCAAATAATCCCGTAGCACGACGTACCGCGAATCAGTTGACCGGATTCTGTTGCTCCGGTTACCACCCGCTGGACTCTGCTATATACTCCACTCAGCTCAGCTGCTCTCAGCTCAATCTCTTCTCTACTCAACTGGTTCTCACTATACAACATTCCGAATGGTTTGACAACCATTCTAATCTTACGAATTGGAAGGTGCCGCCAAATCAGGCCGTAGAGACTGTGCACCGTTAAGATACACATGGTTGATTTCATTCTGACCTTTTGCTGTATTAACGTGTACCATAAAACGAATGCACTGTGGCAAGGCACCTTCAACTGGAACTTCCAGCGCACACATCAAGGGAACAAGCTCCCAGCCATCCAACTGGCGAATGGCCTTTGCTGGGAAAGCTGCATCCAGATCTCCAGTCATCGTAATCCACACACTGCAAATATCTTCGGGTGTGATCTCGTTACGATCCACGATTTCCTGCAATAGTACGGCCGTTTCTTTCAAAATATGCTCTTCGTTGTTATGCGTGACCGTTGTGGCCCCACGAATTCCCCGAGTAACCATGCTTTTAATCTCCCTTCTTAAGTAATTCAATGACGTCACGCACTGCCGTTACCGGTACATCCTTCACAATTCTGGCAGCGCCGATCCGGTCAGGAATAATGAAGACCATATGACCCTCACGAAACTTTTTGTCGTGCATCATGGCATCCATTAATGCATCCGTATCCAGATGTTCGGGCATCGTCACCGGTAGCCGCAGTGAACGCAGCATACGAACCGTATCGTCATATAGCCCTGCTGGGGCTCCCAATTTTTCGCCGAGCAATGCGGAGCCCACCATACCAATCGAGATGGCTTCACCATGCAGGAATTCGCCGTAACCGGCAATAGCTTCAATGGCATGACCAATGGTATGACCCAGGTTTAACAATGCACGTTCACCATTCTCACGTTCGTCTCGAGATACAATCTCTGCCTTGATGCTACAGCCACGTTCCAAACCATATTCCAGAGCTTCAGGATCAAGAGCAAGAAGATCCTCCGCATGCTCCTCACACCAATATGCAAAAGCTTCGTCCCGAATCAGTCCATGCTTCAGCATCTCTGACAAACCAGCCGAGACATCGCGGGGCGGCAAAGATTGGAGCGTATCCACATCATAGAGCACCAGCTCTGGCTGATGGAATGCACCGATCATATTTTTAGCCAGTGGATGATTGACAGCCACCTTGCCGCCAACACTGCTGTCATGCGCGAGGATCGTCGTAGGCACTTGTACAAACTTGATTCCACGCATATATGTAGCTGCGACAAAGCCAGCAAGATCCCCCACTACACCGCCGCCTAGAGCAACAATAGCCGAGCTGCGATCCAGTTTGCCTTCAATGGCGATAGTCATCATATCCTGATATACCGAAAGGGATTTCGATGTTTCACCAGATGGAACAACTGCGGAGACGACTGTAAAACCAGCCGTACGCAGCGTTTGCTCCAGATCGGACAAGTATTTGGGGGCTACATGCTCATCAGTAATAATGAGTAGCGGGCTTTTTTTGGTTAAGCCATATTGCTCAAAATATTGAGGCGCTTGAGCCAACAGGCCGCTGCCAATCAGAATTGGATAAGTGCGCTCCTCCAACTGCACTGTCAGCTGGCGCATCTTAGTAATTCTCCAGTTGATTATTGTAGTTGGCAAAGTTCGCGCGGATTTCCTCCATGGAGTCTCCGCCAAATTTCTCAAGGAAAGCTCTTGCAATTTCCCAGGCTACTACATGCTCCATAACGACACTAGCTGCCGGAACAGCACATGCATCAGAACGCTCAACCTGAGCTGTAAATGCTTCTTTGGTATCGATATCCACACTTTGAAGCGGTTTGTACAACGTAGGAATAGGTTTCATAACCCCACGCACTACGACGGGCATGCCGTTCGTCATTCCACCCTCGAATCCGCCCAGACGGTTGGTAGCTCGGTGGTAACCACGCTCTTCACTATGAACGATCTCATCATGCACCTGAGAACCACGAATGGTTCCGGCTTCGAACCCGATTCCAATTTCCACACCCTTGAATGCGTTAATGGACATGACACCCTGTGCAATTCGTGCATCCAGTTTGCGGTCATATTGTACGTGGCTCCCGAGACCTACAGGCACACCCTCAACGATACATTCCACGATTCCACCGATGGAGTCGCCTTCCTGCTTGATCTGGTCGATGTAGGCTTCCATCTTCTTCTCGGTTTCTGCATCGGTCACACGTACGGAGGAGGCTTCTGTCACTGCGATCAGTTCATCGATCGGCAGATCTTGATAAGGAGCTTCAATTTCTCCGATACGCAATACACGTCCAGCGACTTTGATTCCGAATTCAGCCAGGAATTGACGTGCAATAGCACCACAAGCTACACGCACCGTCGTTTCACGGGCACTGGAACGTTCCAGTACATTACGCAAATCTTTCAGGTTATATTTGAGTCCGCCATTCAGATCGGCATGGCCTGGACGCGGACGATGAACGCGGCGTTTCTCTTCGTCACTGCCTTCAATCGGCTCAATATTCATAATATTCTGCCAGTGTTTCCAGTCATTATTTTGTACAACCAGTGCTACGGGAGCACCCGTTGTATATCCGTGACGGATACCGCCAACGAAATTGGCTTGATCCTTCTCAATTTGCATGCGACGTCCACGACCATAGCCCTTCTGGCGGCGGTGAAGCTGAAAATTCAGCTCTTCAAAGTCAATATTCAGATTGCTTGGCAAGCCTTCAATAATTGCGGTTAATTGGGGTCCGTGCGTCTCCCCTGCGGTTAAATAGCGTAAACTCATAATACGTTCCCCCTTTAAACTGTTAAACTTCACATTGCTAAAATCCCATAATTTCTTTGCTTATTATAGTATAGCTGACCGGCTTTGACAAGAAAGCCAGTCGTTTGTTGTCCTAAAATGGATTCGACTCGATTGGGGATTGATTGAGATTCCGACGTGTCAGAGAAATATCCATTCATCCATTATGAAAATAACCGTCTGGACACATATACATGTGCGCACCAGACGGTTATGAAATCAATTGAACTTATTTTTTGCGATAAAAGAATGTTTCTGCAGTCTCGAGGCCATATTGTCCAGGGGAAAAAATCTGTTCCGTACTGCCTACAAACAAAATACCACCTGGACGCAAACTGGTTGCAAACTTTTGATACAACAGGTTTTTGGCTTCCTCGGTAAAATAGATCATGACATTTCGGCACACAATCAGATCATATCCCTCGTCAAAACGATCCAACAACAGATTTTGCTTCATGAATTTGACCGAGCTTTTCAATTGTTCATCAATACGATACACCAAGCCATCCTGCTTGAAGTAACGGTTAGCCGTATCCTTCGGTACATCTTTGAGCGAGCGTTCCATATAACGCCCTTCCTTAGCTTTGGCGAGAGCACCTTCATCCAGGTCACTTGCCGTAATGGAGCTTCCCTTGAGAATGCCCATCGTATCCAGGATCATCGCCAAAGTGTATGGTTCTTCGCCTGTGGAACAAGCGGCACTCCACACTTTAACGCCCCGTTTCGAACCCAGCAACTCGGGCAGGATTTCATCACGCAGCACCTCCCAGCGATTCGGGTTACGCCAAAATTCCGAGACGTTAATGGTCATGCGATCCAGAAACTCAAAGAACAGGGACTTGTCCTTCTGCATGGCATCAAAAAAGTTAGAAAACGTATGAAATCCGTTTTTGTTACGAAGTGTGGTCAGCCTTCTTTTCATCTGGCCTTCCTTGTATTGAGCAAGATCAATGCCTGTGCTCTCTTTAATTTTCCGAATAAATCCGGAATAATCCGGGTCTAGTAATTGTTCCTGCTCCAGCATCGTATCACCCTTCTGGCTAAAAAATTACAACCAGGCTGCGATGCTCTTGTCGTACGTTACCAGCTCATCCGGAGCAAAGAAGTTTGCTGCTTCACGAGAGGCACTTTCCGGTGAATCTGCCCCATGAATCAGATTATGCGGTGTGTGGCTGGCGAAATCTCCGCGAATCGTACCCGGAGCCGCTTCCTTCACATTGGTTTTCCCGATGACGATGCGCGCAAGCGCCACGATATCGTCGCCTTCCCACACCATAGCAAATACAGGTCCAGATGTGATAAAACGAACCAAATCATCGAAGAACGGTTTCCCCTCATGTTCAGCATAATGGCGTTTGGCCTGATCTTCAGACATCTGCACCAGCTTGCCTGCCACCAACTTAAATCCTTTGTCTTCCAGACGGCTAACGATACGTCCTATCAAACCACGCTGCACACCATCCGGCTTCACCATCAAAAATGTACGATCCATCGGCTCACTCCTCACTCACGGTTCAAAGTTATTTCATTATGTAAACGTAATCTCTTTGATTGTAACATACATGTCCAAATCCTCCCAATGAGGAATATCACACGAACGTTAATTTTTTAGTGAGAACATATACACAAGGACCTTCTTCATTCATAAAAGATGCCCCGTCCATATTAGAGTGTGATCAAACATATTAATGCGTACGTTTGACCACAAAATGAGCGATATCCCGCAGGTTTTTGGTGGTCTTGATGTTAGGCAGTTGATCCAGAGCATCGAGCGCTTTCTTCATATATCGGTCAGCCAGGGCTTCTGCTTTAGCAATTCCTTGACTTTGGCGAATCATTCCTATTGCATCCGATGCACTCGCCCGTCCCTCCTCGTGTTGGATGCGGGTTATCTCCTCCAACAAAGGTTCACGCAAATTGGTCTCCTGCAATGCATACAGGACAGGCAGCGTAATATTCCCTTGCTTCATATCACTGCCTGGAGGCTTGCCCAGTTGTTTCTCGGTACCAACCAGATCAAGTACATCGTCCTGAATCTGGAACGCCATACCCACATTGTAACCGTAGGTGTACAGCAACGAAGATTCATGTTCCGGTGCACGCGTAGCCAAAGCCCCCAACTGGCAACTCACTGCAATTAGAAGTGCCGTTTTGCGACGAATTCGCAAGAGATAGTTACGTACACTTTGTCCTGTATTGAAAAAGTCACGAATTTGTTCCATCTCACCGATGGACATCTGCACCATCGCTTTGGCCAGAATACGGTGTATCGCCGGATCGGACAGACCCGCAGTCATTTCAAGTGCCTTGCCGTAAATATAATCTCCGGTGTACATGGCAATCCGATTATCCCATTTGGACTTCACGGTTGGTTTACCTCGCCGTGTCGCGGCATTGTCAATAACATCATCGTGAACCAGAGAAGCCGAATGAATCAGTTCCAACGGAACCGCTACAAGCTTCAGACGTTCAATGTCGTATGTACCGAATTTCCCACCGAGTAACACAAATACCGGCCGCAACCGCTTACCTCCTGCCTTGAGCAGGTGAAGTGACGTTTCGCTCAGCAGCTTCTGTTCTCCCTGAACACTGCGATAGAGCTCTTTTTCAATGTAGTCCATGTCTTTTTTTAACAACCCGAAAATATCCAATAGTTTCATTCGTTCACCCGTGTCAGCGTATTGTCAGTCCATAAATCCATGCTTACCTTCCCCTCCAGCAAGTCGGGCCTGCAGGCATAACGAAAAACCAGGGCTTGCCTTTCCTGCTTGTATTCTTCTAAGACGTGCTGCTCTTCTTCGAATGTCAAGGCCGACATCCGGGAATTAAACTCTGCGACTTGTTCTGAAACATAATTACAGAAGCTGCCGGAGCATGGGTCAAGGCTGTGGTCACATCCAAACATCACCATCAGCGCTCACCAATACCCCGGGATTCAGGGATGGTCAAGAAATCCCTACACTTCATCAGCAGATCAATGTGTAAGGAACTCCACCTATCCCCGTTCATCCGGTTCTCCCCACCTTGTAAACAGTTGATGTGGGATGCGCAGGCTATCGAGCACTTTACCCACCAGGAATAGAATCAACTCGTCCATCGTCTGGGGTTTGTAATAAAAAGCGGGCATGGCCGGTATCATTCGGACACCGAGCCTGGAGAGCTTCAGCATATTCTCCAGATGGATCGCATGCAGCGGCGTCTCGCGCGGCACCAGAATCAGTGTTCTTCCCTCTTTCATCATGACATCGGCAGCCCGGGACATCAGATTGTCCGATGTCCCTTGTGCGATGGATGAAAGAGTACCCATGGAGCATGGCATGATAATCATGCCTTCGGCCAGGAAAGAACCACTTGCGATGGAGGCACCAATATCACTAACGGGATGATAGATCAGGGAACCCGCCCGACCGCTGAATTTTTCTTCCAGTACACGGTCCCGGTTCGTAACATCCCAGTCCATTTCTTCTTTCAATACACGCCAGCCAGCATTGGATATCACCAAATGCACAGTGTATTCCAGGTCAAGCAGCGTTTCTATTAATCTGATGCCATATATACTTCCACTGGCCCCGGTAATTCCGACAACAAGTCGTTTATTGTCCGGTTGCTGCATCTTTATTTCACCGCCAGATCAATTAAAGTAAACGTAAATACAACCAGGCTCAGCACACTGTTCATCGTGAAGAACGCAGTTTGTACTCGGCTCATGTCATTTGGTGATACGATATAGTGCTCATAGAAAAGAATACCATAAGTAATCAGCATCCCTGCACCATACCACCAGCTCAGATCTGTCATCAGTAACAATGCTAGAAAACCAACCGCTGTAATCACGTGAAAAACCTTGGCAATCTGCAATGATTTGTTAAGACCGAAACGGGAAGGTATAGAATGAAGGCCCTCTCCCTGATCGAACTCCAGATCCTGACATGCATAGATGATATCAAAGCCTGCAGTCCAGAACACAATCGTAACGTACAGCACAACTGCTGTCCAATCCATCGTACCCGTTACAGCTACCCAACCGCCCAGCGGAGCCAGACCGATAGTCATCCCAAGAACGATGTGGCATAGCCAAGTGAAACGTTTGGTATATGAATATAATACCAGCATAAATACAGCTATTGGCAACAGCTGCATGGATAACACATTAAGGTTGGATGAGGCCCAGAACAAGAGTACAAATGACAATACGATAAAGATAACAACCTCACCGTTTTTCAACAAACCAGCAGGAATTGCTCTCATCGCGGTACGTGGATTTTTCTTGTCTATCGCCTGGTCAATCATACGGTTCAAGCCAAAAGCTGCGCTCCGTGCACCAATCATGGCCAGTAGTACCCATACAATCTGCATCCAGGTCGGGAATGTATCATTTACTACCATGGAACCGAGGATGGCTCCCATAAATGCAAAAGGTAAAGCAAAAAGCGTATGTTCAATCTTGATCATTTCTAAAAAGATGCGAATTTTCCTAAACATGCTGATTCTCCTTGGTTCCAATATGCAGTGCCGCGATGCCTCCGGTTAGAGGATAGGCCTGCACTTGCTGCAATCCGGTTTCTGCGAAAATGTCGGCCAGTTCCTTCCTTCCTGGAAAAAGTGCCAGTGAGTCAGGCAGCCATTTATACTGCTCGTAACGTTTGGCAAACAATTTGGCAAGGTTCGGTAACACTTGTTCAAAATAAAAATAATAAATGCCTTTAAACGGTTGCCATGTTGGTTTGGACAATTCCAGACACACCACCATGCCGCCCGGTTTCACTACACGCTTCATCTCCGACAGAACCTGTCTTAGATCCGGTACATTACGCAGTCCAAATCCAATGGTGACATAATCAAATGAATTGTCTTCAAAAGGAAGTGACATCGCATTGCCCTGTACCAGCGTGATTTGATTTTGTCGATTTACAGCGTTAACCTTGGTTTGTCCAACCTCCAGCATATTGCTGCTGAAATCGAGTCCGTGCATGTGACCCGTTTCACTTGCTTCTGCCATCGCGAGCGTCCAGTCACAAGTGCCGCAGCACAAATCGAGCCCGGTATCGCCTTTGGACATATTCATCTTCTTCATGGTGAATTTACGCCAAGCTTTGTGCCTGCGGAAACTCAGAATGTCATTCATGACATCATATTTCCCGGCTATACTCTGAAAAACCGAATGGACAAATTCTTCTTTCGGTTTGGTCTCTCCGCTCCCCATTCGTCTGTCTCCCCCTCAATCTTCCCTAACTGCCGCATGTGAAGGCTGCAAATACGTCAGGTAAGGCTCCAGGATTGCATCGAACTCATCCAGGCCCAGTTGATCTTCCTCGTCTTGCAGCAACAGTTGTATACGGCGTGTACATTCACGAAGCTTGTCCAGCAACAAATCGCCAATCCGATACTTCAACACCATGCCGCTCCATGCTCTTGCATCCGGCTCGGGCTGGCGCAGCAAATTCCGCTCGTCATCATTGCCGTACTCGTATATATGCCAGAAGGCATAACTGTGATAAAAGTTCTGTTCGTCATTCATCCGCCGCAGCTCTTCCATAATCGCTTCGCAGCAGCTGAATTCGGCCAGCAGATTGTTCCATAACGACGCTTCGTTATCGCGGATCATGCCTGTAAAAGAAAGAAACAGCTGCATCTTCAGCTGTATTGTTTCACGCAAGTATTCTTCAGCCGAAACGAGAAGCTTTTTCATCCGTTCATACAGCGTCATTTTGCGTGCATTCACTTCGGATACAGCACCACTAAGTTTGCCGATCATTTCAATTTTGCCTGCATGGGCAAGCAACTGATAGAAACGGCTACTGAAATAATCTCCGGCAAGCACGTTCAGCTGGCGTGAACGCATCTCCAGTTCTCTACGCTCTCCAGAGATCGTATCGATTCGATCATGCGTATCCATGGCCAACTGAACGAGCGAGGTTGCGAGAGCGTATAGCTCATCATGCACCTTTTCGTCTGTGCGGCCCACAAATACCTGCAGCAGACGAGCCCGGCTATCCGGAAATGATGGGATTTCCGTATGTTGTCGAATCATGTCGTAATCCGTATATTTCTTTGCTAGTTGGGGTACGCGATATGAATTCATTCTCAGCCTCCGAGCATTTGCATTGTTAAACCTTTTCTGCACTACAATCTTATATATTATAGCATATGTTTATCGGGCACGCACTGAATCCTGCTATTCTATTACCCCTGACTTGACATTTCGAATTGCTTCTTCCAAAGTTCGGTCTCCATCATGTGAAACCAGTCCTTCAATTCATCGGAGAGGATCGGGCTTTTCCAGTCTCGAAGCGTTTCGATCGCATACATCGGCCACTCCCCACGCCGAATATCGGCAGCGAGCAGCAAATGCCTTTTATGAAGCCATTCATCCTCAGCCATTACACGCAGCATCACCTGGTCCACGTTATCCAGGCTTCGAAAGCCAAGATCAGCCACAGCAGCCATATTACCATAGATTTCGGTGTAACTTGTGTCGGTTCCGGTAACCTTTAGGTCAAGCGTCAAAATGGATCGTTTCCATTCCACACTGGCAATCGGTGTGGAAAGTTTTAAGGTACTCAGCACGTCCACCAGATTGTCTTCCGTTAGCTGGACTGGATGCCTCGCGGCAGAAACAGGTTGTACGTTTTCACCGCCCAAGGTACGCATATGTAAGGTTTGTATTGCAACAAGCAGAAGGACCGCCGCAACCGTTGCCAGCAGTGAAGCAGTCACGATCATCCGCGGTTTCATAAATGCCTCCCTGCCCTTACCTGTTAGTGTAGTCTGTCCGGTAAAGGCTCATACCTCATTGTACAATGAAAAAAAGCAGGCTATGCCTGCAATTTTCATTATTCCGATTGAATCTGTCCATGCTTGGTGATCAGCGTGGCTTTTCCACGGATTTTAATGGCGGAAGTATGATTGGTAAATTGGGCAAACATGACTTCTCCCTTATCCAGCTTCTCCGTATGGTGGAAACGGGTATCCTGACCTCGGGTTAAGCCAATGACCTGGACACCATTTTCTTCCGCCTTAATTACGATATAATCACTGCCGGTTGGATGATCCATCACGCACATCCCCTCTCCTTGTTCAATAGCGTTAATGATGATAAAGATTGTTTCATTTGTCAACCAGCCCTTATATGAATAGAGCGCAATAATCTGTTACCGCCGGGTCATACTACAAGTTATCCAGCCACAGAAAGGAGAGTCACGTTGAAGTACACCCCCGCAGACCTGACAGACGAGCATATTCACCAGTTAAAGGAAATTGAACAGCATCTGTCTTCAGCTGCCGGAGAAGAACTCATTCTGATTGCCTATGCACAGCAGCCGGATGAGCCAGAGCCTTTGGACAGCAGGAAGAAAGATGATTAAAGGACAAAAGAAAAGGCCGTGAACAAGTCACGGTCTTTTTGTCGACATATGGAATATGTAGAAATCTTATTTAATTCCGTCTTTGAGCGCTTTACCTGGTTTGAATGCAGGAATTTTGCTCGCAGGAATTTCGATTTCTTCACCTGTTTGCGGGTTGCGTCCTTTACGTGCAGAGCGCTCGCGAACTTCGAAGTTCCCAAAACCAACCAATTGTACTTTGTCTCCGCTTTGAAGAGCCTCAGAGATTGCTTCGAATACGGCATCAACCGCTTTCGTTACATCCTTTTTGGACAATTCAGTCGCTTCGGACACGTGTGTAATCAAGTCTGATTTGTTCATTTGTTTTTCACCTCCTGAATCAATGTCCTGAATGTTATACTGTGTTTCCGTTTTATAGCGAAATATACGTTCATACACAAAAAATCTACGTACATCTTGAGCGTGATGAACACAAATCTCGGCCTGCGGTCAACAGTCATTTTCGGCAGAATGTCGCCTGAAACCAAGGGTGTTCCAGACGCCGAACAAATTTTATACTAATACAGACAGCACACAATTTCAAGTGCGGTTGCGGTTTAACACGTAAAATGTAACCGCCAGGGCAAGCACGAGCACCCCACCTTTTACAATATCATGCGTGAAATATTGAACATTCATCATCGTCAAACCGTTCACCAGTACACCAATTAGAACAGAGCCAATGAATGTTCCAATGACGTTCGGCTTGCCTGCACCAAATACGGAGAAGCCGACAAACACAGCGGCTACGGATTCCATTAACAACGGAGAACCCGCATCAATTTGTCCTGAGCCTACTTTGGAGGCATAGATAATACCACCGATTGCAGCAAACACTCCAGCAGCTACATAGGCGAGTGTACGCACCTTTTTTACCTTGATGCCGGATAGACGTGCAGCTTCCTCATTACCTCCAGTAACGTACATCTGGCGCCCATACTTCGTATAGGTCAAAAAGATATGCACACCGATCACCGCAATGAGCAGCAGAATAACCGAAATCGGCATTCCCAGCCATTTTCCCTGCCCAAGCTGCAGAAATGTGGGGTCCATCTCTCCGGCTGCCTTGCTTCCGTCAGGGAATTGCATATGGTTATAGATCGTATAGCCTTGAGCATACGTTTTGTGAATTCCACCAATGATGTACATTGTGGCAAGTGTAGCCAGTAGATCCGGGATACGGAGTTTCACGATCAGCAAGGCATTGAGCCAACCAATTACAGCCCCAATGATTAGAGGCACAATAATGACAACGGCCAGCGGCTGCTGGTACCAAATCATTAACGAAGCAGTAACGACAGTGGTTAACGAGACAGTTGCCCCCACCGAGAGGTCAAATCCATCTACAATGAGAGATAAGGTAACACCGATAGCCACAAATGTCACAATGGAGATAGAACCCAAAATATCAGTCAAGTTACTGTACGTAAAGAAATAAGGCAATTTAATACCGAAAAATGCAATAACACCAATAATAACGATAATCGCACCATAACGGAACGCAAAATCTAATGATTTATCCTTCATGCTTCCACCTCTTGTCCACCGCTTGCGTAGTATAGCAGCTGTTCTTGATTAGTCTCGCCTCGTTTAAATTCTTTTACGATGGTCCCTTCACACATAACTGCGATCCGGTCACCGATACCCAATCCTTCATCCAATTCACATGTAAAATAGATCACGGCTTTGCCAGCCAAAGCCAGTTCGTTAATGATGCGAAAAATGTCACTTTTGGCGCCGATATCGACACCTTTTGTCGGCTCATCAAAGATAAAGACGTCTGCGTCCGCATTCAGCCATTTACCGATGGCTACCTTTTGCTGGTTGCCTCCGCTTAAATACTTCACTTCCTGCCGCACTGACGATGTCTTAATACCCAGCTGCTGCACCAAAGATTCCGCATTCTCCCGCTCGCGTTTTCGGCTTACAAAGCCTAATTTGCTGAGACGTCCAAGCAAGGGAAGGCTCAAATTCCGCTCCACGTTTTCCTCAATCAGAATCCCCTGTTTCCGCCGTTCCTCAGGCACTGAGACAATGCCCAGAGCCGCGGCGTCAGCAGGTTGAGAAAGGTGAAGTTCAAGATTGTTAAGTCGAATCTCTCCACTCTCTAGCCGATCTGCACCTATTAACAAGCGGGAGCATTCCGTTTTCCCCGCACCTACAAGCCCCACCACAGCAAGCACTTCCCCACGACGAACAGACAGATCCACACCCTTGACCCGGACTCCACGCCGAAGTCCCCGTGCTTCCAGCAGCACTTCACCTACCGGTGCTTCTGTCTTGGGGAACTCTTCCTCAAACGGTTTTCCGAGCATCTGCGTCACCAGATCATTGATCGTAAGCTCCTGTGCCTCACCCGTAAACACATGTTGTCCATCTCTCATAACGGTAACGCGGTCACAGTGACTTGTAACTTCCGGAAGACGGTGAGTAATGAAAATACATGCCACTCCGCGTTCCTTCAACAAATGTACGATTCGGAAAAAAGCATCCGTCTCTTCCTGGCTCAGCGGCGCAGTCGGTTCGTCAAAAATAATGACCTTGGCATCCTGAATCAGAATACGTGCAAGTAGTATCATCTGCTTCTCCGCGAGGGTCAGGTCAGCTACTTTTTTGTGCACGGATATGCTCGCTCCCAACTGCTGCAGAGCTTCGGCCGCACGCTGTTGCAGTTTCCGCGGACTTTTCCACCAACCTCCGGCAGGCGATGCCAATTGATCCAGCATAATATTCTCGGCAGCTGTCAATTGGGGTACAAGTGCAGCATCCACCTCCTGGTAGACACAGTGAATACCACTCGCTTTGGCATCTCCTGGTGAATTCAGATGAAGAGTTTGCCCACTTAACCAGATGGTGCCCTGATCCAATTGATAGGCACCTGACAGAATTTTCATCAAAGTGCTCTTACCGGCACCATTCGCACCAAGCAGCGCATGAATTTCCCCACCTTTTACAGAGAACTTAACATCTTTCAGTGCCGGAATGCCTGCGAACTGCTTGTGGACATGTTCCATTTGAAGCAGAATCGGTGCAGTACTCATGAGACAAACCTCCAATCGCTCCCCTCTGGGAGTATCACTATTCTCAAGTCGTTTTATTTTCATCATGGTTAGAAAAAACGCGCCTCGTTACGCTGCTTTATTTAGCAGTAACTCCGTATTCTGACATCCAATCCTTGATTCCCTGTGTACTTCCTCCCCAGCCCTCAACGTACTCGGACAGCTCTGAAGTGGAGATTTGTTTGTCAGGCAACGCATCACGCTGTACATACACCGGATTAAGAACCACTTGATCCTCTGTCTCATCCCCATTCAGCTTCTGGTACGCATAACGAACCTGAACACGCCCAATGTCTGTAGGATCAACGGCAGCAGAAGCCACCCAAGGGTTTTTCGGATCCTGGATCATCTGCAAATCTTCATCACTCATGTCAATACCGTATACCTTAATCTCGTCACGTCCTGCTTGCTGAATAGCACGCGCTGCACCTTTGGCAAATTCATCCCATGCAGTCCATACCGCTGTAATTTCACCTTTTGGATATTGTTTCAGAATCGCTTCCATTTTGGCTTGTGTATCCAGCGCCGGATTCTGTGCTGAACCAAACGTTGCAATCTCCTTGATGTCCGGGTTCTCTTTCAAGAACTTGCCATAAGCAACCTGACGACGTTCCATTGGCGCAAAGCCAGCCACCCATACTTTTACGATGTTGCCTTGTCCATTAATATCTTTTTTCATTTGCTCCAGCGTAAGCTCAGCCATCTTCTGATCATCTTGGGACAACACTGTTGCTCCCGGAACACTAATGTCTGCATCGAACACAACAACCGGAATTTTTTGTTCTACTGCTTTTTTCACCCCAGGCTCCAGCAAGGAATCCCCGTGATCCGTCAGAATAGCATCGAACTTCTGGTTAATTGCACTATCGAGCAACGATACCATTTTGGCTTTATCATTATCGGCGACAAACGTAGTCAGTTCTCCACCGAATTTTTCAATTTCTTCTTTAACCCCTTGCACATATTGCTGCGAGAACGTACCTGTGTTAAATTCCATAATCAATGCAATGCGTTTTCCACTGAGTGGACCTGTTACTGCTTCGGTTTGAGGCTTGTCCTCTGTCGTGCCAGAAGCTGTAGTTGAAGCAGGCTCTTTTTTAATTCCGCAAGCGGACAGCGCCAATGTAAATACAAGCAGCACACTCAACCATACCCATTTTGAATCTTTCCTTCTCATCTCTTTCTCCCCCTGTTCACACTCTCTGTGATCTCGATCACAATCATTGAATATTAATATAACGGCTAATCCCTAGTATGTAAATGGGTTTTAGTAATTTAAAGCTAAAACTCGCTAAGTTTTTTCAGGAACTAAATCATCTTATCCAGTTCATCCAAAATCATGAAAATAACACAAGAAAAAGACCGTAAAGGGGGGCCTTTACGGTCTTTTGGCCTTACAGAATAATGGCGATCAATCCACCTGAACCTTCGTTAATGATGCGTCCCAGCGTCTCTTGCAGCTTGTATCGTGCGTTATCTGGCATCATCGCAATTTTACCCTGAATGCCTTCTCTCACGATGGAATGCAGCGAACGACCGAACATATCTGAATCCCAAACCTTGATTGGATCGTTCTCGAAGTCCTGCATCAAGTACCTCACCAGTTCCTCACTCTGTTTCTCCGTTCCGATAATCGGTGCAAACTCCGATTCCACATCAACCCGGATCATGTGAATGGATGGTGCGGTTGCTTTCAGGCGGACGCCGAACTTCGTACCCTGCCGGATGAGCTCTGGTTCATCCAGTGCCATCTCGGCGAGGGATGGAGCTGCGATACCGTAGCCGGTCGTTTTGACCATCTCCAGCGCTTCAGCGAAGCGATCGTACTCCCTCTTCGCATGGGAGAATTCCTGCATCAACTGCAGCAGATGGTCCTTGCCTCGAATTTCAATACCAACGACTTCCACGAGGATCTGATCGTATAATTCATCCGGTGCATACAGATCAATTTCTGCCACACCCTGCCCCATGTTCATGCCGCTCAGACCGGCACGGTCGATGAATTCATATTCCATGAACTGAGCAACAACCCGATCCACATCACGCAGCCTGCGAATATCCTTAACCGTGTCGCGCACGGAATTTTCGTAGTTGCTGCGCAGCCAGTGATTTTCGTTCAGCACCATTACCCAGCTCGGCAGATTCACATTCACTTCATGTACAGGGAACTCATACAGCACTTCGCGAAGCACACCTGTCACATCGTCTTCTGTCATTGTAGCTGCACTGAGGGTCATGACCGGAATGTCATACTTGGCAGCAAGCTCACTGCGCAATTGCAGCGCTTCTTCACTGCGAGGGCGAGTCGAGTTGATCACCAACACGAATGGTTTACCCACTTCCTTCAGTTCAGCAATGACACGTTCCTCAGATTCCACATAGGAGCTCCGGGCAATCTCCGCAATCGTGCCATCTGTTGTGACCACAACACCCAGTGTGGAATGCTCCTGAATGACCTTGCGTGTGCCAATTTCGGCAGCTTCCTGGAACGGAATCGGTTCTTCAAACCAAGGCGTGGAGATCATGCGTGGTCCATTCTCGTCCTCGTATCCCTTGGCTCCTTCCACTGCGTAACCTACACAATCCACAAGACGCACATTGACATCAAGTCCCTCTGCGACCTTGATTTGAACCGCGTTATTCGGTACGAATTTTGGCTCCGTCGTCATGATGGTTTTGCCAGCTGCGCTCTGGGGCAGTTCATCTACTGCCCTGGCACGGTCTGCCTCGTTTGTGATGTTTGGCAGCACAATCGTTTCCATGAAACGTTTGATAAATGTTGATTTACCTGTCCGGACTGCGCCGACAACCCCGAGATAAATATCCCCTCCGGTCCGCTCGGCAATGTCCTTAAAAATGTCCACTTTCTCCAATGAAATCCCCTCCCTAAATTACTCCGAAGGAAAAATGCTAAAGAGCATCCGCTTCGTTTTTTCAATCAGAAGACTGAAATCCCTGCAACGGTAGAGCCGCCTTTGTGAGTGCCCGGAAGTCGTCCGCCGCCGAACGTTGCATTCTGATGAAACCGGCGAAAGCGGCGTTAACTCGTACATGCAATTGGACTAGTATCATCTTATGTATCCGTATGCAGCATTATGACGCGTATTTTTTGTTTTTTTCTCAAGGTAGTGACCTTAAGAGAATCGCCCCGCTCTCGGACTGCGCGTCTTTATTTCAATCTACTTTATGAGCGTACCAAAGCTTTTATGCCGGTTCGTTGCTGAGAACAAGAAGTTTCATCGTTATTTCCCCATGGACACAGCGGATTTTCTTTTTCCCGCCGATCGATCAAATGGATATACCATAATTGAAATCAGCATGTTCGAAGGCCGAACAGATCAAGTCAAAAAAGAGCTTATTCAGCAATTATTCACTCGAATAAATGAACAGTTAAAACTGTCGCCCAATGATGTGGAAATTACCATATTTGAAACACCACGCAGTCATTGGGGTATCCGCGGATTGCCTGGCGATGAACTTAACTTGAGTTATAAAGTGGAGATCTGAACAGATCATCTGAGTAAAACTTACGGACCATATAATTTGACTTTAAACTAACATACAAGAAAGAGATATCCCGTGATGCGGAATATCTCTTTTTTTAGGGCTAATCATTGGATCGCATGCATTCGAATCGAATGAATGCCTCATGATTACTTTTTTGCAACCGGAGTGTTATTCTGCCACGTGTAGGCCACCGATTTGACAGGGACAAAGTAAGAATGCTCCAGCAAAAATTCACGCATATCTTCCGCGTTCGTTGGAGGCTTCTCTGACTTCTCTACAGCCTGCATAATGTCAAAGGCATAATCCACATAGACATTGCCCTCGACATCCATCATGAAAGGCAGCTCCTGACCTGAATATACACTACTCAACGTAACCGCTCGGGTACCAGCCTGTACAGCTTGTTCCATATCTACAACGTATAGATCCGGATACAGTTCTTCCCCGCGTGGCAGTTGATTGTTATGTACGGACTTATACTGATTAACCATTCGTTGAACATCATTTACTTTCTGCACGGTTTGAAGATCCATGACTTTAATTGTTGGCTTCACTTCTTCATCCTGAATGAGAAAGTAAGCGCTGCCACCACTTTCGAACGCCGTTCCGGGTATTTCATCCAGATATCCCTGCTGTTTCAGCTTGGACAGATCGACTCTGAATTTTTCATATTTAGGTGTTTCCATATCTGCATTGATCATGGGCAAAATCCCTTGATCCTGTTGGAACGCTTCTACCGCAGTTTGAATACGGCTTACACTCTCCTTATAAGCTACTTTGGGATCGGGATTACTCTGAGATTGATACATACACCCTGTTGCTGTCATAGCAAACAACAGAAATACGAGTAGACAGGACATCTTCTGCAGCTGACGCCTCTGCCTACGTGGCTTCACGTTCTTCGTCATATTCACGTTCATCCGTATCCTCCTTGAATCGTTCCACTCCGTATTCTTAGAACCAATCATCCTCTTCCTGCTGCTGACGCTCCAGTTGTTTACGAATCGCCGCCTTCAAGGGGTCCTCCGGAACATGAACCGTTACGGATCCCCGCACTTTCGCCTGACAAGATAGCCGGGTGCCTGCATCCAGCAGCGAACCCAGCTTATGCTTCTCCGCATCTGTTGGTGGATGCAGCGCAGCAAAATATTCCGCATCTACTTTCACCTTACACATCAGGCAGGCTGCCTTTCCATCACAACGAGTTGCTATCTTTACCCCTGCACGGCGTGCAGCATTTAGCAGCGTTACCCCTGGCTTTAGCCGAATCGTCTTATTTTGTGGTAAAAAAGTAATATTGTAATCCATAACTCTTCCTCCCTCAACCTACTGAGGCCATTCGAAGCCAACAAGCTCTTCCACTTCTGCTCTGAATCGACTTGTCCAAATATTTTGCTGCCCCAATAAAATCATTAGAGGTTGATGTAATTCGGGCATCTTCCGAATCTCTCTTGCGATGGGTTCATACCGATCGGCTCGACCTCTCATCAGATTGAACAACAGCTCATGCGCAAGCGGCATTAGTCGCAATGTGTACGAGCCCACTTTCGCCTCAGGTGCATACTCGAACAATACATGTTCAATTTCAATACGGTACCAACTTTTACGTGCCCACACTTCAAAACCACCAACCAGCTCCAACGCACAAGCCCCTACCTGATAATGACTAAGCAGCGAGGCATAAGGTCCAGTCTTATCTACCACAGGCTCGTCCAGCACCAATCCAGGCGCAGATTTATGCAGCACCTTCGCAGCGGTGATATCAGCGTAAATGTCAATATCTCTGGGAGCCTGCTGTAACTCCACCTGTTGGAGCAATAATCCACAGCTGCCCCCAAGCAACCACGTATGAGGCTCTGTATCCCAGGCTTTCGCCGTCTCCAGCAAAGCCGCGTGTAATTCCGGATAGCGCTCTGTCCGATCCTCCGTTTTATGCGGCCTCATTGGCTCACCTTCCCTTCATCCGTTTTCGTTGTGTCAGCTCTTATGATGTGTTTATGCGGATGTTATCTCTCAGGCGAGAAAGATCAGGTTAGAGAAGCTATTCCGCCGAAAAAGCCAATCAGCATAATGAGAAAAGCAATTAACGAAAGAATTCCCCGTACAATTCCTTTCGTTTTGGCACGAGCAAACGTAATCAGGAATACAGAAAGTCCCATAATGAGGATTGCGACCAATGAAAGCCACATCTTGTCCATTGCGTTCATATTCCAGAGTTCTCCCCTTCAGTCCGTTATTCATCACTGACACTGTGACAATTGTAACTATTATAACACGAAACTTAGCTCCACTTTCCAAAAAAAAGACAAAAAGCAAGCCGGCAGATGCCGACTCGTCTTTTTGTCTTGCTCGATCGATTGCAGAACAGGCGCGATCTATTATTTTTTCATCATCATTTTCATTAATGATTCCATACTGTTTGGGTTTAATCCGCTTTTTTTGACGGCACTCACGATATCCTGAACTGTATCCTCAGATACCGGCACTTTTGCCATGGCGGATACTTGCTTGATCAGTTGGCGCAACTGAGCTTCATTTTGCATGGTGGACGGTTTTACTGTACTCGCCAATTTTTTGACGGCACCTTCCGTAATCGGTTTCCCTGTTTTTTTGTTGATCGCTTTCAGCGCTTCCTTGGA
Organism: Paenibacillus sp. 11B; assembly: GCF_030487755.1. Classification (NCBI taxonomy): domain Bacteria; kingdom Bacillati; phylum Bacillota; class Bacilli; order Caryophanales; family Paenibacillaceae; genus Paenibacillus; species Paenibacillus sp. 11B. Next base: position 746,028 of record NZ_JAUKNS010000001.1, read on the forward strand.
AATGTTGTTAGCCATTCGTCTCCCCTCCTCCGGCAATACTCATGTGTATAGTATGAGTGCACCGCAAAAAAGGTGAATAAGCTTTCTCATTTCGGGAAAGCCGCCTACGCGACCATCAGGAATGCCACTGCTCCCAGGTTTCAAGCGTCATGACTTCCATTTCGGTCTTCGGATCACGTCCCATCAATGCTTCAACCGCATCCCGCGGCTGTCTCTCTTGAAAAAGAACGTGATAAAGCTGATCTGCAATCGGCATTTGCACACCGTATTTCTGAGAAATAAAGTGGGCGGCCTGCGTGGTCCGAATGCCTTCCACAACCATGCCCATGGAACTCAAAACATCGTCCAGCTTCTGGCCTTTGCCCAGCAAGGAACCTGCTCTCCAGTTACGACTGTGCTGACTCGTCGCGGTCACGACCAAATCGCCGATCCCTGCAAGTCCAGAGAACGTGAGCGGATTCGCTCCCATCTCCACACCTATGCGTGTGATCTCGGCCAGCCCACGTGTTAGCAGCGCAGCTTTGGCATTGTCACCAAAGTTAAGGCCATCTGACATACCTGCTCCCAGCGCGATAATATTTTTGAACGCTCCCGCCAGCTCTACACCGATCATATCTCGATTTGTGTACACACGGAAATAAGCATTCATAAATAAACCTTGGGCTGCCTCGGCAGAAGCTTTATCCAGTGATGCCACAACAACCGTTGTTGGGCAACGCTTAACCACTTCTTCCGCATGGCTTGGACCAGAAAGTACAACGACACGTCCTTCTTCACATTCAAGTTCTTCCGATATGACCGTGGACATGCGTTTCAAGCTTTCTGTCTCGAAACCCTTGGTTGCATGAATGATTAACATTTCCGGTTTGTAATGGGCCTTAAGCTGATGAGCAACCGAACGCATCGCCGATGAAGGAGCAACAATTAACACAGCTGAAGCCCCTTCAACTGCCTTTGCCATATCCGTTGTTGCCTGAATACGGGGCGACAGCTCTGCATCGGGAAGGAAGCGTTGGTTGGTATGTTTAGTATTGATCTCTGTGGCCTGGTCTTCACCACGTGTCCACATGATCACATCCAGCTGATTGGCAGCCAATACACTGGCGAGTGCAGTACCCCAACTGCCCGCAACCAGAACAGCAACTTTTTTAGACAACGCGTTTTCCCCCTCCAGGGTTTTTCGATCCCAATTTATTTTCCTGTCCTTTGGCGAGCTTCGCAATATTGGTACGATGTCTCCAGAACGCAAACAGACAAATAATCAGACTTCCCCAGAAGATACTCATTGAATATCCGGGTAACACAAGGATGAAGAGCGGTGTCAAAGCTACAAAAATAAGGGAACCCAGTGAAACATATCGTGTCAATACGATGGACAGGATGGCAAATACCCCGGCGCACAGCGCAGGAATAAGTGCAAGAGTCACGAGCACACCGATTGCTGTCGCGATTCCTTTTCCTCCACGGAAACGGAAGTACAGCGGCCAGTTATGTCCTGCAATAGCAGCTATACCACTAAGTGCAGGAATCCAATCGGAACCGTTGCTGAACCAAACCCCAATCCAAACGGCCGCAATACCTTTGAGTACATCCAGCAGCAGTACCAGAATTGCCGGCCCTTTTCCCAATATCCGCAAAGTATTGGTGGCTCCTGCATTTCCGCTTCCGTGCTGACGGATATCGATCCCCCGTAGTGCTTTTGCAAGGAGGACACTAAAGCTGATTGAACCGAGCAGATAACTCAGGACAATCGCTGCGATTTGTAAAATCACAAACTTCTCCCCTAACCTTCGTCGGACTTCCTCCGAGTAAATATGCGAATTGGTGTCCCTTCAAAATCAAACGCTGCACGAATTTTATTCTCCAGGTAACGTTCATAAGAAAAGTGCATCAATTCCGGATCGTTTACAAAGATAACCATGGTCGGAGGTTTAACGGCAACCTGCGTCACATAGTTAATTCTCATTCTGCGCCCTTTATCTGTTGGCGGCGGATTAATCGCCACTGCATCAGACACGACATCGTTAAGCAGATGCGTCTGAACACGCATAGAATGCTGCTGTGCTACACGCTGCACAACAGGCAACAATTTTTGTAAGCGTTGTTTTGTCTTAGCTGACAAAAATACAACCGGAGCGTAAGTCATAAACAGGAAATGATCCCGAATTTTTTTCTCAAACTCATTCATTGTTTTATCAGACTTCTCGACAACGTCCCATTTGTTCACAACAAACATAGAAGCTTTACCTGCTTCGAATGCGTAACCCGCAATGTGCTTGTCCTGCTCAATAATGCCTTCTTCGCCATTAATAACAATCAGAACAACATCTGCACGCTCAATGGCACGCATCGCACGCATTACGCTGTATTTCTCCGTGGTTTCATAGACTTTACCACGTTTACGCATACCTGCTGTGTCGATCAGCACATAACGCTGGCCGTCTTTTTCAAACGGTGTATCAATAGCGTCCCGCGTTGTTCCAGCAACATCACTGACAATAACACGTTCTTCGCCCAAAATGGCGTTCACCAATGAAGATTTACCCACGTTAGGACGTCCGATCAGAGCTACACGAATGACATCGTCATCGTAAGTCTCTTCCTCAAGTTCAGGTAATTTCTCTACGATGGCGTCGAGCAAATCTCCTACACCTGTACCATGACTTCCTGATACTCCGATTGGATCACCAAATCCAAATCCATAAAACTCATAAATGAGCTCACTGCGCCCGATATTATCCACTTTGTTAACGGCTACAACGATAGGCTTACCTGAGCGGTACAACATCTCTGCGACTTCTTCATCAGATTGCGTAATCCCTGCTTTTGCATCACACATGAATACAATAACATCCGCTTCTTCAATGGCGAGCTCTGCCTGCATCCGGATTGATTTTAAAATGACGTCCTCGCCGTCGATTTCGATACCACCTGTATCGATAATGCTAAATGGTTTACCGTTCCATTCGCCGATTCCGTAGATACGGTCACGGGTAATGCCCGGCTTGTCTTCCACAATGGCCAATCTGTCGCCGATGATCCGATTAAAAATGGTGGATTTACCCACATTCGGTCGCCCGACAATTGCCACAACGGGTCTTGCCATACATTCCACTCCTCCTGTCCATACTTACGATACTCATCATAGCAAAAAACACCTGTCTTGGCTAACGTTTCATGCCGTTATACTCGCAATAACAACAATCGGCGAACCCGCTGGGGCTCGCCGATCTTGCTTTTATTGTTCAGCAAAATATGCAGTATATAACTAAGAACCATTCATGTATAACTTATTTGAATTTGCTGAGTTTGTCACCGAAGCGCTCGCCGAGCGTGATGCTCAGACCTTGATTGCTCATGGAAACGTTCGGGTTGTTGATTTCTTCACGTGGAGCATTGTTTCTTGCTGGTCTTTCTGATTTTTGTGCTTGAGCAGGAGCTTCTTCAGTTTCCTTGATGCTCAGGCTTACACGTTGCTCAGAAGGGTTCATGTCCAAGATTTTAACTTGAACTTCTTGTCCTTCTTTCAACACTTCGTGCGGAGTGCCAATATGTTTGTGGGAGATTTGCGAGATATGCACAAGTCCCTCAACACCAGGAGCGATTTCAACAAAAGCACCGAAGTCAACCAGACGTTTTACAACACCTGTTACGATATCGCTAGAGTTGAATTTGTCGCCAGCTGTTTCCCAAGGACCTGGTTGAACAGCTTTCATGCTCAGGCTGATTTTACCTTTTTCAGGATCAACTTTCAGCACTTTTACGTTTACTTTATCGCCTTCAGACAGAACGTCCGATGGTTTGTCAACGTGTGTCCAAGCCAGCTCGGATACGTGAACCAATCCGTCTACTCCGCCTACATCAACGAAAGCACCGAATTGAGTCAAGCGTTGTACCGTACCTTCGATCACTTGGCCTTCTTGCAAACCAGCCATAACGTTAACTTTGTTTGCTTCGAATTCTTGCTCAAGTACGTCTTTTTGGGAAAGGATCACTTTGTTGTTCTCACGATCGATCTCTTTCACTTTAACACGCAATGTGCGTCCTTTGTAATCGCTGAAATCTTCAACGAAATGGCGTTCAACCATGGAAGCCGGGATAAATCCGCGTACGCCCACGTCTGCTACCAGACCGCCTTTAACAACGTCAGCTACAACAACTTCGAATACGTCTTGGTCTTCAAAATGCTTTTGCAATTGATCCCAAGCGTTTTCGCTGTCGATTGCACGTTTGGACAGAACGAGTTTTTCTTTCTCGTCGTCGATGCTAAGTACTTTAGCTTCAACTTCTTGTCCAACTTCAACTGCATCAGACGCGCTGTCTACGTGCAGAGAAGACAGTTCACGAATTGGAATTACACCGTCATATTTATATCCAATGCTCACATAGGCTTGGTTATCTTCCAATTTGACGATGGTTCCTTTTACGGTATCTCCTTTTTTCAAGGAAACGAATTGATCCAACTCATCTTGGGTTGCTTCTTGATTTTTCATTTCTTCCGACATGTCAAATACCCTCCTCAATTCAAAAACCCCATTATATTCAAACCTGCCTGTAGCAGAGTTCAAAACACTTTCATCACTGAATGAACATCTTTAGCTTCCCTCAAAAATATGGAAACATGCACTCAGCTGTCTGACGACGACGCCATTATTTGCTTGGCACGCCTGTCTGCACCATTTCATTAATCTTGGACATAATCTTCTCCGTCGCTCTCTCCAGCGCATCGCCGGATGGATCTTCCTTGAACTCGTCCAAATTCACTGGTGCTCCATAGACCACTTTCATCTTACGAAAAACCTTGTAGTTACCGATAATAGCAGCAGGAATAACTGTAGCACCACTTCGGAGGGCGAAGCTCGCTGCCCCTTTTTTGCCGATGCCACCATCATTGTGTCGACTTCCCGAAGGAAAAATGCCAAGCACTTCACCATCACGCAAAATGTTGAGTGAGGTCTTGATGGATTCCTTGCTGACGCCTCCACGTTTAACGGGGAAAGCGCCTACGGCTTTGATAATTCGGCCGAAGACCGGAACATCAAACAATTCACTTTTGGCCATGAAGCGCACCTGACGGCTAATCTTGATACCTACCGTTGGAGGATCAAAGTTACTGATATGATTGGAACATAAAAGTACGCCGCCTTCTTTCGGGATGTTCTCCCGTCCAACTGCCTCCAGGCGGAAAAGAATGGTGTAAATGATCCGCAGTAATGTGCTGCAAAATGTGTAAATCATAGACCGATCTCTCCTCTGACCATTGTGCAATAAGACACGATTTTGTCAACCACTTCATGGATGCTCATCTCAGTTGTATCGAGCACGATAGCGTCCTCAGCACAACGAAGCGGGGATACTTCCCGACTTTCATCCAATTTATCACGGGTGGCAATGTCTCGCTCAAGTTGCTGCAACGTCAGTCCTTCTGAGGGGTCCAGTTCTTTGAAGCGGCGAAGTGCACGCTCTTCCACACTGGCAGTCATGAAGATTTTCACTTCCGCGTCGGGCAATACTGTCGTTCCGATATCGCGTCCATCCATGACGACGCCCTTGCGCAAAGCCATTTGCCGCTGTGTATCCACCAATTGCGTACGCAGCCCCTCGATTTGCGCATATCGGGACACGATTCCCGTCACTTCACGGGAGCGGATTTCCGAGGTTACATCTTCCCCATTACAGAACACTTTCTGTCCGTCGGGATCCGGTTGTAAATCAATGACCAGCTTTTGGGTTTCCTGAAGCACCTCTGACACATCTTCCGGTGAAATACCTTTCCGAAGCATATGCAGGGTTACCGCACGGTACATTGCGCCAGTATCAACGTATATATACGCGAGCGCCTCTGCAACCAATCGGGCCACCGTGCTTTTCCCGGCACCGGCAGGTCCGTCAATTGCAACGTTCATCTTCCCGTTCTCTGATGTGTTCTGGCTTGCCAACGGGGCATTCCTCCTCAAACGATAAGCCTCAATAAAAAAACAGGCATTGCCTGCATCGTCAAAATTATACCACACTATACACATGGATGCAAAAACAGACAAATCAGTGATGCTATTATTCGTGCACCGTTTGTATCTGTATTGGTGTTCCTTCCAGACGATCAATAGAGGTCATATTTTTTTTTATATCAGGCACAAGAAGTATTAACTGGTAGATCACAAGCAGAATGAGAAGAGCTGTAATCAGTTTCAGAGCCCTTCTCTCCATTCGCTTGGACAATACATAATATAGGCGCTCGTATCTGCGGGACGCATGGCGACGATTGTTCACAACCCGAACCTCCGTTTTTCCATTACAGTGCCCGCCACTGTCTCTTTTTATCCAGACAATCACGATTCTTATTTCGTTCGATAATCCAATTGCCGTTCAAAACAAAACTTGATGATCTTCTGCCGCTCCGAATCCGAAATCTGCACAAACTTTAACATACACAACTGTCTGCCCGTTTCCAGTGTTTTGATCCGCACCACTTCGGCTTCAAAATTCGCATGTTCAATCACTGCATTACGATATGGAATAAGCAGCCAGCATTTCAGCTTTTGCCCTTCCGCAATTGGAAAACTGGGTTCACCGTAAATGGACAACCCACCGCCGCCAATATCTTCAGTCAAGCCCACGGCTCGGGTCAGATCTTCACCCTGTATAGCCATTTCAAGGTTTGCATGAACACGCAGAAAACTGCGACGTTGAATTTTGGTAATGTCATCCGGCAAAGGTTTGCGAATTCGTACAAGACGAACCACATCTTCTTCAAATCCGGTAACGTACGTGTTGAAATAATGACGAACCCCGTCTTCCGTAATATAAGAAATGGACAATTCCTCACCAAAAAACAACCTTTTCAACCGACTGCTTCCCTGTTGCATTGGAACTTCGATCAGGAAACTATGCTCATCCACATCCGCTATGCGTGATTTATATTCTTTGCTTTCCTCTTTTTCATCTGCAGAGGCAATCTGGATGTATAAAACTTCATTTATTTTGGGAAACAAGCTGTTCACCGCCACCTTAGCTTTTTATCTTGACATCATATGTACAAGGACTATTATACCATGACCTTTCTCATAGTGGACAACAAAAAACAGACCAACTAGTGGTCTGTTTCGTAATCTAATTGCCTTTTAACAAGCTGCTGACTTCTGGAGGTTATGTGGTCTCATTCACCGGTTTGATTTCCTCAACAGCTTCTTCCATACCTGTATCGGCGTTGATGTAAATTCTATATTTCGTGCCGTTAATGCGTCCGCCGAATTCGTAACAAAGAACTTCTTTGCTGTAATCATTCTTAATGAGTGACTTACGAACATAGCTCTCCTCGAATTCCGGATTCAGCTTTTTGCGGGCTTGTTCAACTGTGAGTGTAGCTTTTGGAATCTCCCGTTTCTTCTGATGCTCATACACGAAGTCACTTGCCTGGAAGCCGGTAACATCCCCGTTATCGAGACCTACTCGAACAGACATTTTTTCCGGATAAATCAATGTATCGCCTTGTTTGCGCACATAGGTCAGGTTACCGAGATTGCCAAACTCATCGTAATTGACCGCCTTCATATCTTTGTAACCCTTATTGGAAAGGAATTGATCCGCTTTTGACATGGCATCTTTACGTGTTACTTTCTTTGTCCCGATCGGACGAGTGTCACTGTATGAGATGAGCAGACCACCATTACGTGTAAAGTCCATCATCAATTTACTGTCTTTGGACTGATTAATCGTGGCTGTGTACGATTCCCAATCTGTGCCTTTCCCATTTTCCTGTACTTGAATCTTACTATGCTCGGCGTCAGAAAACTTGGCAGCTTTCGTTTGGATCTGCTCTTTGGTCATCGGTAAGCCATCCAGCTTTTTCACCGAACGTTTGGCATAAATGCTGGAGACTGAAGGACCCCAGTCAAGTTCAGGGTACTCCTGGACCTTTTTGTTGACCGTCCGGAATCCATCCACGATGGTATTATCCATTGTTTGCTGTTCCGTCGCCATAGCCGACTCCGCATCCATCCAGCGCAAACGGTCCGAAAGGACTTTCTGCTGAACATTCTGCAGATTTTTGGTAATCTCGGATGAATTCGCATAAAGCTTTTTCAGGTTACCCATTTCCTTTTCACTTAAAGGTTCATTGGTCAGATCACGCATGGACGCTTGATAAGCAAAGTTGGAGATGCGGGAGAGAAACTCCTCCGTTTCACTGAATGGCAGCATCGTGAGCGGCAATTGGTTAATTTCATTCTGCGCTTCACTGGTAAGTCGCCATACATTCATCAGACCTTTACGATGCATCCCTTGGGACGTGGCATGAACCGCCAGTGTATTCCCAATCTCCGAGTGCAATTTGTCCATATGAAATGATAAATCGTGAAAAGCACGCTGGTATTGATTCTCTGCCTTGATCAGAATTGCATTTTTCTCCTGGTTCTCTTGGTATCCCCATACGAGAGCACCGATTAGCAGAACTGCAAATATCGGAAACATAACTGAACTTAAACGTTTATACATCGATAGAGTCTCCTTTCTTCTAAGCCACTACCTCTATTGTGGATCGAAGAAAGACCTCTTATGCATGCGATTTCCAGTCTGTCCAATGACGGGCTTATTACGAATGGTTCCAAGACGTTAGTTTAATTCAATTGAACCCAGGTTGTACCGCCATCTTCCTCAATTTCGAACTGATCCCGATTGTCACACAAACACTGTTTAAAACCGGTCTCGATTCTTCCGCGTTCCTTCTTGCCTCGCAGTGTAAAACGTTCTCCACATTGTTTGCATCTGATTTTAATTTTGATTCTCATCACGCTTATCCCCGTTTCTATTTGTCTTTCCCCGGGAATTTTTATTGTTGCAGCAAAAAAAACACACCAGGGCATCAGGCGCAGGTTGCGCTCCATGTCCACCAGTGTGTCCGTATTTTTATAATTTAATCTCTTCCTCACGCTTCACAAAACGAAAAGGAGAACGATTGTTGGCCCTTGTAATCTTGCCGATTGCTCCGTACCATAATCCCGCCATCAATGGCGCAATGAACCACAACCAATGATTCACCATGGTATTCATAATGACATCGTAAAGTGCATGCCAGAAGAACGGCAAAACGAGTGAGAGCATAAGAAACCAACGTTTTTTCTTGCCATCCGTGAACTTGGCCCGCCCCATGTAATAACCCATAATTACTGCAAACATGGCGTGACCCGATACAGGAAGCAAAGCACGAATAAACATGGCAGAGACGGAAGCATTCCCCGCAAAGGCATACAACACATTCTCAACCGTAGCAAACCCGAGTGAAACAGCAACGGAGTAAAGAATCCCATCATAAGGCTCGTCAAATTCGGTATGGTTATAGATAATATGGTATATCACAAACCATTTGACGAACTCTTCAACCCAACCTGAAATGAGGATGGCTTCAACATAAGGATTATCTCCAAGCCAGATCATCATGCCACGCTGAATAATCATCACAGGTAATACCATCAGAATTCCCATGAGAAAGACTCGAAATACCATGTGAAGAGGTTCAGAGTCATAACGGTCTTTCAGATAAAAGTATGTTAACAAGGCGAGACCCGGAGCTACTGCTGCCGCTAAAACCGAAAACAAAAGCACCGAAATTCCCTCCTCTGACTAAGAACGCAATTACAACTAGAGCTTAATCCTGACGTTTGAAGTGGGTGCAAATAACCTCAATCGCTTGCTCAGGCATAACAACCTTTCCATACTCTTCCATGACTGCTGGAGTAACTGAAGACCCTTCACCAAATTCAGCCAGCAGTGCAATCAACGCTGCGTGTTTGGTGGAATCCACGTCATCCGGTTCCAAATGCAAAAACCACTTGTCTTTATAGGAATAGAGTCTTCCAGCATCCGTTACGTGCTGACGCAACATATGTGCAGCCTCAATTAGCACTTCAAAATCTTTGAATGCATAGACGATGGAATCGCTTTGCTCCAGTGTAACTTCCATCTCATATACTTCTTCAGGCAGATCATCCTCGTTACCTGAACCATATTGTTGCGGATCATATTTCCCCCGGGTAACAATGACAACCATCCCTTGAGCGGGAAGTGCGAATACTTCGACAGCAAGCGGACCTGTAGCATCAAATCCAAGTTCGGAATAAGCCTGGTCCATCATTTCAGTGAACAGTTCATGAACTCTAGGTATTTCCTGCCACATATCTTCCTTTTGTATTCCGCGCTCGCTCAGATCGTCAAAGGTCAGGAAAATCCGTATCTTATCGTGACTTAATCGTTCTATTTTCATACAGGATCTCCCCTTTATAAGCAAGTCTTATAACAGATTATGAAGCACAAAACAATATGTGCTGAAAATAAATCTATGTAGTTATGTTATCATTTTATACCTCCAAATGCACGAAGTAAAATCGACAAAAAAAGAATCATTCCACATCAAAACAAGACTGTGGATGATTCTAATGGGAAGTTTGTGTTTATAAACCCGGTACTGTTGTGTTTGTTTGAGTTAAGATTTGCTCAACTTCATGTTTAACATCCGGATTGGTGCGAATAAAATCTTTGAGCATGTTCATGTTCTCTTCTTTTTCCTGCGGAGTAATCGGTTTTGCTGTTTTTTTATGCGTACTTTTGTGGGAATCTCCGCTTTGTTCGTTTGACTTGGAGCTGAACCCGTCCATACCAGGGAACGTCATCTCCATCATTTTGTGTTTGGCCTGATTCATCATGTTGCGGGATGAACCGGAAGACAGCATAGACATTTTACCTTTGGACAGCCAAGAAGTGGCTGCTACACCAATTACAACACCCCAGAAAAAGGATGACGCCTTCATTACACCAACCTCCTTTTAATGTTAAAATCACAACTAGTGTTTGCGGGAGCGCGTCATCTCATTCCGCATAAATACAGGAAAGCGAGTTGAAGTCATGATTAGACACACCACCGCCTTAATTATGATCGTTTGCATGCTGTTGTCAGCGTGTGGAGCCAAGGATGAAATAACGCCTGAATCCACGATGTCCAGCAATGGATCGGTTACTTCGACGCAGGAGCAATCTAACGAGCCAACTGCCACTGACACAGAAGAAACACAAACCAATGATTCCCAGTCCAAGTCCACTACGGACACAACATCTGATCAAGAATCACCTAGGCGTGACGAAACGTCCACAATAGAAAAGGAAGGAAATGACACCACTTCTGGACAAACAACCGAAGATAATATTGAAAAAACGTATCACATGAACGCCAATTATTACATCAAACCCAACGACAAAGCTAGCGAAAGCAAGATTGTATTGTTGACATTTGATGATGGACCTAAAGAAGAAAAAATGATTGACGGATTAATCGACACATTGGATAAACATGGCGCGAAAGCAATATTTTTTGTTAACGGATACCGCGTGAAAAGTCATCCCGAGTTGCTGGAGATCATTCATAAACGTGGTCAGATTGTAGGAAATCATGCCTGGGATCATGAAGATCTGAAAAAGATGTCCACTACGGCAGCCGCCAAACAGGTAACCGATGTGCAAAAAATTGTAAAAGAAACGATTGGCGTGGAGCCTCAGTTCTTCCGCCCGCCTTTCGGATCCGGAAATGATGCACTGAAGGCTACAGTCAAAAATAACGGCATGTTATATATGACATGGTCCAATGGCTCACTGGACTGGGATAAGAGCACCAAAAACAAACCGGAGAAAGTCATTCAGAATGTGCTGGATCAATTAAATCCCGGCAGTAATATTTTGATGCATGAGTTGCCATGGACGGTTGAAGCATTGGATGAGTTGTTAACCAAACTCGAACAGAAAGGCTACACATTCGTCGACCCTCGCTCCATTGAACTGGAAGCACGCTGAGTTTCAATTACAATCGGTGTAGTCTTAGTGATCAATCTGGAATTGACCCGAAGCAACATACAAAGTTAACTCAAACAGCCTTGATCCTATGCGGATCAAGGCTGTTTATTTGAGAGCATTCTCAATGTAATGATATGCATTTCTGCTGGACAACAAAGTCTGAGTGGCAAATGATTTGTTCCATATCCTTTGCTAACCAGCATTTTGCCTTCTTGCTCATTATCCTTATCATCACGTTTCAAAGAGAACCACCCGCTAGACACGGAGCGGTACGCTTTGTTAAGAAACACGGGGCCAACGCCCGGAATTACCAATTGTCCACCGTGGGTGTGACCACTCAATATCAGATCCACAGGTTCATTCAAGTGAAGAGCCTGTAAGGGGTCGTGCACGATGGCAATCTTGCAATCTTTTGTATCCAATTCAGCAAGAAGCGAATCCCCTCGCCGTGAACGATAATCAACTCCGACCAGGCACAGTTTGCTTTTGCCTTTATGAAGATAGGCGGTTGAATCTTGTAAAAGTTGAACGCGTGTATCTCGGAATATACGTTCGAGCTGCGCAATTCCTGCTCTTTTATCATGGTTTCCATACACAGTATACGCAGGTGCAATATATGATAACAAGCTCATATTATGTCTGACGATGGGCCATGAGATTCCCTTTTCCGCCACATCTCCCCCAATGATAACCCAGTCCACCTGATTTCGAAGGTGTTCCAGATCATTGTTTTTCAGCTTGCGTTTATGAATATCAGATATATACAGTATTTTGCTTCCATCAAAAGAAGACGGCAAATTCGGCACTTCAACCTCTTCTGTAACAATGTGGTGAAGATGGGCCTCCCTCCACATATGAACGAGCAATGCAATCCCTGCCAATATAACAGCAACGACCCAGGCCAGCATTACCATGGCCATGGAAGAAAAGTATTCAGAGGAGGCGCTCCTTTTATTCCCCACCAAACCAGACTGATTGTGAGCAAAACAAATATTAAAATGAGTGAATTCACAAATCGTTTACTGAGCCGTAAACGGCGAGAAGGATGAAGCTCCGTCCGTGTAGGAAGTGTGCCCGCTTCGGAAACGGATTCTTCTGATGGCTTTTGTTCTTTATTGGCACGTGCTGGTGCCCGCCGGGGAAGTACCGGACTTTCCAGCGATGATGTATAAGACTTGCGTTGTGATCTTGGTATAGAAACAGAGGTAATCGGTGTAAGTTCTCCTACCTCTGCGGCGGCAGCTGATTCAACGACCAGATTTGTTTGAGAAGCTTCAGGACGCTCAGATGTCTCTGTCTTATCTGAGTTACGATGGCGCTGACTGCCGTAAGTTTTCATTCTACTTAATTGCTGATTCATGATCCCCTCCGAAAACGTATCGCTAATCCAGACACCAAATCAATAATGAAATGACATAAAATAGGCGCCCATAATGTGCCGGATTGCATATAAATCCAACCCAATCCATAGCTTGAGACAAATACCCAACCCGTCGGAATCCAATGCCGCAGATAGCGAATATGGATGACCGCAAATAAAATACTTGTCCAGTAAGGACCTAACGCATACTGTATGGCTCCGCGAAATAACAATTCTTCACAAACAGCAACGATGGCTGCTATGCATACAATATGCCAGATCGGACGCTGACGGAACAGCATCTCGTTAATTCCCCCATCGTCCATACTTTCTTGAGGAATAACATAAGAAAGAACCAGGTCCATAACAAGCATAATTCCAGCCAGACCAAGGCCCCACCAAATAAAATGGTAACTGTCAGGCCAAGCAAGCACATCAAACAGATTTCTCTTCTGCAATAAAATCCATACAACCCCAATGATCAAAGTTAACCCTTGTGTAAAGTATAGATTGATCAGAAGCAAACGCTCGGTAAGTTGCTGTGGTTCAGCCTTCTGAATCTTGAACTTGGGAAACTTTAATTTTTTCATCGCCTGTGTCTGTCCTCTTGACTTATATTTGATGGATAACAAGTTCGTTGTCCAATCGGATAGTATACTAAATGATAGCCAAAAAACCAAATTGGTTCAAGGCCTGCCCCAAGTCCCGTTTTTTAAGCGAAGCTGTATCGAATGCGTTATTTCATTAATGCATTAAAATTCAATTCATAAAACAGCTTGTAATCGAGCTATTTATATCCATTAGGGAGCTCCATTATTAATATTTGTATGCTTCCTTTGCCACTGAAGGAAATGACTATAGGAAATCGAATTAAAACATTTAAGCCTATTGACATGCTCATGTCAGCCATGATACATTATGAAAAAATTAGTCACGTTAAACACGATGATGGAAAAAAGACGTTGCTTTGTCTTACAGAGAGCCGATGGATGGTGCAAATCGGTGGCAGGCAGATGATCTTGAGCGCTCCTGAGTTATTGCATTGAAAGTGGAGTAGGTGCAATCGGTTTAGACCCGTTATCCTCTTCGGTCTTCATTGACCGCTAAGACTGTCGTTGCGAAACGGCGGTGAATTAGGGTGGTACCACGACAACTCTCGTCCCTTATTGCGCAAGCAGTATGTGGATTGAGAGTTTTTTGATTTATTTTAAAGTACAGACGTGGAATTGCCCTATTTGCCACACCCTCCTCCTCTGCTGCGACACCGCGTTGTCGAGAGGAAGAGTTCCAACGGTTTTAAGGAATGCCTCTTTCGTGAGGTGAAACCTTGACGATATAGATACACATACCTAAGGAGGAAGAAACCATGTACAAAGTGTTAGTGTCGGACCCCATTAGTGATCTGGGAATTCAGCAACTGGTGGATGCAAATGATGTTGTAGTTGAGAAGAAAACAGGTCTTAGCGAAGATGAGCTTGTTGCAATTATCGGCGATTATGATGCCCTTCTGGTTCGAAGTCAGACTCGTGTAACGGATCGTATTATGACGGCAGGTACAAACCTCAAAGTCATCGGACGTGCTGGTGTAGGTGTAGATAACATTGATTTGGAAGCCGCTACCCAACGCGGTATCATTGTTATTAACGCTCCTGACGGTAATACGATTACGACATGTGAACATACATTTGCCATGATGATGGCACTGGCACGACATATTCCTCAGGCATATGCCAAAACCATTCAAGGTACTTGGGATCGTAAAACCTTCCTGGGTGTGGAGTTAAGAAATAAAACCCTGGGTGTGCTCGGT
Organism: Paenibacillus sp. 11B; assembly: GCF_030487755.1. NCBI lineage: Bacteria > Bacillati > Bacillota > Bacilli > Caryophanales > Paenibacillaceae > Paenibacillus > Paenibacillus sp. 11B. Next base: position 761,033 of record NZ_JAUKNS010000001.1, read on the forward strand.
ATGGGACGAATCGGTAGCGAAGTAGCTAAACGTGCCAAAGCATTCGGAATGGATATTCTGGCTTATGACCCGTTCCTCACTCAAGACCGTGCGGAGAAACTTCAAGTTAAGTTAGCTAGTGTGGATGATATCATTCGCAATGCTGATTTCATGACCGTTCACACACCATTAACACCTGAGACACGCCATATGATTTCCCGCCCACAATTCGAAGTGATGAAAAAAGGCATGCGTATTATCAACTGTGCCCGCGGTGGAGTTGTTGACGAAATGGCACTTGTTGAAGCCATTAATGAAGGTATCGTTGCTGGTGCAGCGTTCGACGTATTCGAGAGCGAGCCACCAGCTGCTGATCACCCGTTCCTGAATCATCCTAGCATTATTGTCACGCCTCACCTTGGTGCATCCACAGTAGAAGCACAAGAAAATGTAGCGATCGACGTATCCGAGCAAGTCCTGCATATCCTTCGCAATGAACCGTTCAAAAACGCGGTTAACATGCCTGCAGTAGCCCCAACCGTAATGAACAAACTGCAGCCTTATTTTAAACTGGGCGAAACACTGGGTAGTTTTGCAGCTCAGATCACTCAAAATGCGGTTCAGGAAATTCGGATCGACTATGCTGGAGATCTGTCTGAAGTGGATACTTCTCCTTTGACTCGTTATATTGTAAAAGGCATTTTGGCAAGACATTTAGGCGGGGAAGCCAATATTGTCAACTCCATGCATTTGGCTAAAGTGCGGGATCTCAACGTAGTGGTTAGCCAAACATCGACCACTAAAGGGTTTACCAATCTCATTACCGTCACACTTGTAACGACTCAGGATGCTGAAGAGCGTCGTGTTGCGGGCACACTTCTTGCCGGTTACGGAGAGCGAATCGTACGTCTGGACAAATTCCCAGTGGATATTGCTCCGGAAAGTCATCAAATTTTGATTTCGCATAATGATAAACCGGGTATCATCGGACGCGTTGGGACATTGCTTGGAGAAAATGAAGTTAACATCGCCTCCATGCAGGTTGGACGTAAAATCATTGGTGGAGCTGCTATCATGATTTTGACTGTTGACAAGGAAGTTCCAAAAGACGTGCTTGTGCAACTTGCAGCCCTTCCAGAAATCAATACTGCTGTTGAAATCGTTTTGAATTAATTACTGGGATTATTCACTTATAGGACAAAAAGAAGAGGCGAACCTTATCGGGTTCGTCTCTTCTTTATAACTCAAAAATTCTTTTTAAGAGCTTAATTCATGCATTAAGCTAATTGAATAATGTTTATGGTAGCCCCTGGTGGAGAAAGGATAGCTGTAGCAACAAGCCCAAATAATTGGAACTGGATAGTAGATCCGGCTGTAACCGTCACAATAAAGTCTGATTGCAACTGACTGAGAGAGAGTACTGGGGATACAACACTCGCAGGAATTGCTGTCCCGTTAAGTAAAATCCGGGATTGAATAGCAAGTGCCGCTGTCAGATTTATTTTATAAGAGATATAGTAGCGCCCTGCATTGGCAAGAGTGAAGGTATCATTCGTTCCATTGACGGTTATGCCAGTGCCTATATTTTGGTTATTCGGCAATGTAATCAATGTTCCACCCAAAATTACAATAATGGTACCACTTGTGTTCTCAGCAAATGCCGAATTCGAAGTTACAGAAGTTCCGGTTGCTCCTGTTGCTCCTGTTGTACCTGTACCTCCAGTAGCTCCTGTACCTCCGGTAACTCCTGTACTTCCCGTTACACTGACACCAGTAGCTCCCGTGACTCCCAGTGCTCCTGTATTTCCAGTAACCCCAGTCGCCCCGGTATCCCCTGTGACTCCCGTACTTCCCGTTACACTCACGCCAGTAGCTCCCGTAACTCCTGTTGCTCCTGTATCGCCAGTAACCCCAGTCGCTCCGGTATCCCCTGTGACTCCCGTACTTCCCGTTACACTCACGCCAGTAGCTCCCGTAACTCCCGTTGCTCCTGTATCTCCGGTTACGCCTGCGACTCCCGTTGCTCCCGTACCTCCGGTTACGCCTGCGACTCCCGTTACTCCCGTATCTCCGGTTGCACCTGCGAGTCCCGTTGCTCCCGTACCTCCGGTTGCACCTGCGAGTCCCGTTGCTCCCGTACCTCCGGTTACGCCTGCGACTCCCGTTGCTCCCGTACCTCCGGTTACGCCTGCGAGTCCCGTTGCTCCTGTATCTCCGGTTGCGCCTGCGAGTCCCGTTGCTCCTGTATCTCCGGTTACGCCTGCGACTCCCGTTGCTCCCGTTACACTTACGCCAGTAGCTCCCGTAACTCCCGTTGCTCCTGTATCTCCGGTTACACCTGCGACTCCCGTTGCTCCCGTATCTCCGGTTGCGCCTGCGAGTCCCGTTGCTCCTGTATCTCCGGTTGCGCCTGCGAGTCCGTATCTCCGGTTACGCCTGCGACTCCCGTTGCTCCCGTATCTCCGGTTACGCCTGCGAGTCCCGTTGCTCCCGTATCTCCGGTTATGCCTGCGACTCCCGTTGCTCCCGTATCTCCGGTTACGCCTGCGACTCCCGTTGCTCCTGTATCTCCGGTTACGCCTGCGACTCCCGTTGCTCCCGTATCTCCGGTTACGCCTGTGACTCCCGTTGCTCCCGTATCTCCGGTTACACCTGTGACTCCCGTTGCTCCCGTATCTCCGGTTACGCCTGTGACTCCCGTTGCTCCCGAATCTCCGGTTGCACCTGTGACTCCCGTTGCTCCCGTACCTCCGGTTACGCCTGTGACTCCCGTTGCTCCCGTACCTCCGGTTACGCCTGCGACTCCCGTTGCTCCCGTATCTCCGGTTACGCCTGTGACTCCCGTTGCTCCTGTATCGCCAGTAACCCCAGTCGCTCCGGTGACTCCGGGATCACCTGTTGCCCCTGTGCTTCCCGTTACACTAACGCCAGTAGCTCCCGTGCCTCCTGTTGCTCCTGTGTCTCCCGTAACTCCAGTCAACCCAGTTACCCCCGTATCACCAGTACTACCCGTTAATCCTACTCCCGTTGCACCTGTCGCACCTGTGGCTCCTGCGCCAGCCAGCAACGTGTAATCCGGGGAGGTGCCTGGCGTACCTGTTGGTGATGCCACATTCGCAATATACGTACTGCCATCAAACGTTACCACTTGACCCGCTGGATAGGTTGGCGCTACTGCCGGATCGAATGGAACGATCCCACTCAAACCTACTCCGGTAGCTCCCGTTGGACCTGCATCCCCTGTTACACCCGTTAATCCTACTCCCGTTGCACCTGTTGCACCTGTGGCTCCAGCGCCAGCCAGCAACGTGTAATCCGGGGATGTTCCCGGCGTACCTGTTGGCGATGCCATATTCGCAATATACGTACTGCCGTCAAACGTTACCACTTGACCCGCTGGATACGTTGGCGCTACTACCGGATCGAATGGAACGATCCCGTTCAGCCCTACTCCGGTAGCTCCCGTTGGACCTGCATCCCCTGTTTCCCCGGTTACTCCTGCTCTCGTTGCTCCAGTCGCACCGGTGGCTCCTGCGCCAGCTAGCAACGTGTAATCCGGTGATGTTCCCGGCGTGCCTGTTGGCGATGCCACGTTTGCAATATACGTACTGCCATCAAACGTTACCACTTGACCCGCTGGATACGTTGGCGCTACTGCCGGATCGAATGGAACAATCCCGCTCAGCCCTACTCCAGTCGCCCCCGTTACACCCGTAGGTCCAGCAGGACCTGCACCTGCAATTAATGTATAATCCGGTGATGTTCCCGGCGTTCCCGTCGGCGATGACACATTTGTAATATAGGTACTGCCATCAAAAGTTACAACTAGACCGGCCGGGTACGTTGGGGCCACTGCTGGGTCAAACGGAACTGCTCCATTCAAGCCTATGCCTGTTGCTCCGGTTGTACCGGTAGCTCCTGCCCCTGCAAGCAAGGTGTAGTCTGGTGATGTACCTGGGGTTCCCGTTGGTGACGCTACATTGGTAATATAGGTACTTCCATCAAATGTAACAATTTGGCCTGCTGGATAAGTTGGCGCTACAGCCGGATCAAAGGCCACAATACCACTTAAGCCTACCCCAGTGGCTCCAGTAGCACCTGTGGGACCTGCACCTGCAATTAATGTATAATCCGGTGATGTTCCAGGTGTTCCCGTTGGTGAAGCCACACTAGTAATATAGGTACTGCCGTCAAATGTTACGATCTGGCCCGCTGGATACGTTGGTGCTACAGCAGGGTCAAACGGCACAGAGCCACTGAGTCCCACACCTGTTGCCCCGGTAGCTCCAGTAGCTCCGGCCGCTGCTAGTAAAGTATAATCTGGTGAACTACCCGGGGTTCCCGTTGGTGACGCCACATTAGCAATGTAGGTACTACCACCGAGTGTTACAATTTGTCCTGCCGGATAAGCTGGTGCAAGCGTCGGATCGAACGGAACCGCCCCCGTTAAACCTCCCCCTGTTGCTCCAGTGGTTCCGCCTGACAAAAACAACGTGTAGTCCGGAGAACTTCCGGGTATACCCGTGGGCCCATTCGCATTAACAACATAAAGACTGCCATTATATGACACCACTTGACCTTCCACAAAGCCAGGTGCCTGAGCTGGATCAAAAACGAAAATATCATTCAGTCCAACTCCAGGTAACCCCTGTGGACCTGGTACGCCTTGGGGTCCTACAGGACCTACTGGACCTACAGCTCCTGCGGCTCCTCCTGGCCCGGCAGGACCTGGCACGCCCGGTACGCCCGGAACCCCTGGAACTCCGGGGGGACCTGGTGGGCCTGGGGTTCCAGGGGTTCCAAACGAACTGGTGGCACGACTCAATGATACGGATATGGACCGAATCACCCCAACCAGTTTATCTTTTTCTGCAGGTGGAACTTCCAGAAGCAACGTTACACTTAATAAATCATCGAGCAAATTTTGCAAGTTGCCAGCCAGATTGATGACGGCAACAGGCACAACTTCAGAACCTGCTATGGTTAGCTCCAGTACGGATTGCAACTCCGCTTTCACCCCAGCTCGAAAACCAGAGGTATTAACAAAGGTCAGCAAGCTCCGTAAACTGTTTTGCAATGCGAGAATATTAGACGCTGACTGACAGCTGCAGGAATAGTCACGGACAGTGCTTTCAATATGGATTCCAACTGCTCCACTTCACTCGATGTTATGGGAATAAACGGCGATCCTGCTCGAAATGATCTTCCTTCTAGAAAAGCTTTTATATTCACCCTTTTTCTTTCATCAGGCATGCCTAATCCACTCCTCCTTTAACTACTTCGCTTTTCAAGCTTATGTTTAATAAGAGGCAAAATTATCTTGGACACATTTTTTGAGACAAAAAAAGCGAACATACTGTTCCACGTTGAACAAGATTAAACGGTAGTGTTCAACAAAAAAAGCACCCTCAGCATGAGGATGCTTTCGCACTTTTTGTATGAAATCGGGCTATTTCGAAGAATCCACAGGAAATTGTAAAATAAACTCTGTACCTTCGCCAAGTACACTATTAACGATAATGGTGCCGTGATGGGCATCCACAATATTTTTTACAATTGCGAGCCCAAGTCCCGTACCGACACTTTCACCCCGAACCCGAGCCTTATCTGCTTTGTAAAAACGTTCAAAGATGAATGGTAAATCAGAAGACGGTATGCCTACGCCCTCATCTTTTACAATCACTTTAGCTACAGGTGTTCGAGTATCCGTTAACAGTTCTGCCGAGATAAGAACATTTTTGCCTGATGGGGTGTGACGAAACGCATTATCCAGTAAATTGGTAAATACCTGTTCAAGACGATCCTCATCGGCCTGATGAAGTTCAATGAAAGTCTGTCTGCACTCAAACCGAAGATGGATCCCCTGTTCTTTGGAACGTACCGAGAACTTTCTGTACACTCGTTCCAGTAGTTCAACCAGATCCACTTCCTTCACGGCCATATCCGTATGCCCCGCTTCCATTCGAGCAAGATCAAGCAGATCTTTAACCAATCGGCCCATACGCAAGGACTCATCATGAATTACTTGAATCAACTCTTCACTTTCTTCCGGAGAAGCCGCCATCCCATCCAAAAGAGCTTCACTATACCCTTGCATCATGGATAGCGGAGTACGTATCTCGTGAGATACGTTTGCGACAAAATCACGGCGCATCTTCTCTAGTCGTACTTCTTCTGTTACATCACGAAGCACAGCTACAGCGCCCCGTACGACACTATCTGCGTATAAAGGTGCCATCTGAACAGACCAGACTCCCTGTTGAACATGCACGTTAGAGTTCTGATCGCCACCTTGCTCCATCACCATTTTGAACAAAGGAACGAGTGGTTCCGGCACCTCTCGAGAAGAGCTTACAGAATTCTCCGAATCTTGTCCCTCGCCCATCTGTGCCCAGTCCAAATCACACCAAGCCTGCATGATTTTCTCTCCAGGGGGGTTCGTCAAAATAACCTTTCCCTCCCCGTCGAAAGTAACTACCGCATCGGTCATGCTTCGGAGCACGCTCGCCAAGTGTTCTTTCTCATGGTTAAGGTTGCGAATGTTATCTTCCAGCTGTGCAGCCATATGGTTAAATGTATTACCTAATTCTCCAATCTCATCGCTCGTTACAAGAGAGAGACGTGTACCGTAGTTTCCTTTCCGAATCGCATTGGCTGCCTGAATTAACTGCTGCATCGGCTGCGTAATTTTCGTAAAAAGAAACAGCGCAAAAAAGGTCGTCAAGCTGAAGCCGATAATACAAACATACGTGAACAAACGTTTGATATCTCTCGACTCAGACTCCGCAAAATTCGTATCAATATACGGCAGCAAAAAAAGACCCAATGCTATGAGTACACAGCCCACAAGGCAAATAATCGTAATCCATAACTTCCCGACCAGCGATCTCCAGAAACTAAAACTACTTCGGTACTTCCAGTTTATAACCCACACCCCACACCGTCGTAATCATCGCCGCTGATTCTGGCGACACCTTGTTTAACTTCTCGCGAAGACGCTTCACATGTGTATCCACCGTACGAAGATCACCAAAGAATTCATAGTTCCATACATCCTTCAGCAGCTCTTCTCTGGAGAAAACTTTATCTGGAGATGTCGCGAGATAATGCAACAGTTCATATTCTTTCGGTGTTAAACTGATCTCTTCACCACCTGCGGTTACGCGGTGAGCATCATGTTCGATGACCAAATGAGGAAACACAATATTGTTGCTTGAATTACTCTCTTTGGACAGATAAGCTGTCGCAGAAGAACGACGCAGAATCGCCTTAACCCGATAAATCACTTCACGTGGACTGAATGGTTTAACAACATAGTCATCAGCTCCCACTTCGAAGCCCTGAACACGATTAATTTCTTCACCTTTTGCAGTAAGCATCAACACCGGGGTTGATTTCACCTGACGCAGACGAGTACATACTTCAACGCCGTCCATACCCGGCAACATCACATCAAGCAAAATCAGACCATAGTCACCCGCAGTTGCTTTACGCAGCGCAGTTTCCCCGTCTTCTGCTTCATCAATTTCATAACCTTCTTTTTCGAGATACATTTTCAAAAGTCGGCGGATTCTCTCCTCGTCATCCACGACCAGTATACGGTTCTCATGTTCAGCCATTCCACTCCAGCCCCTTTACAATAACTCCTCATCACTTCTATTATGTTCGATCTGGCGAACAATATTTGAAAGCCCCTATTGAAGCAGGGGCTTACATATATGTTTCATGGACTTCTCTCCGGAACTTTACAAAACGAAACGACCAATCCTAGTCTGCCCCTGCGTAGGAATGCAACCCGGCAATGATCAAATTCACACCAACAAGTGTAAACATAACGACCAAAAATCCAAGTACTGCAAGCCAGGCAGACTTGCGGCCCTGCCAGCCTCTGGACAAACGCAAATGCAGGTACACACTATAATATAACCATGTTATCAGTGCCCACACCTCTTTGGGGTCCCATCCCCAGAAGCGGCTCCATGCAATCTGGGCCCAAATCATGGCGAAAATTAATGCTCCCAATGTAAATATAGGGAAACCGATAGCAATTGCACGATAACTAATCTCATCCAGATCATCGGAATCAATGCCGTCCAGCATCGGTTGCAGAGCTTGTCCAAGCGGTCTTCTTACAATTAAACGAATGAGTCCATACAGGATAAGCCCTACGATTAACGACCAGACTACCGTGTTCAGTTTACGTCCAGCGTTTACCCCGTTCATCCAGGAAGGCGTCTCAAGCAAAGGTTCCTTCATGCCAAGAAACGGTTTTATGCTCTCCACTTCACTATTATAAGGTGCAAATATAGGAGGCATGCGATAAATCACTTTCTCTATTGTACTATTTTCCTGTACCTCTGTGTCAATGCTAGTGGTTTGCTTAACAAAAACGGCCTCATATCCAGAAGCACGGAAAGCAAATACAGAGCCGATAAACCCAACCACAACGACGATCGTAATTAATGTAAACTCAACCCACCCACGCTGGCGTCTGGAGGACTTGTCCTTGCCACTGAAATCGACCGTACGTAACAAGTACATGAATCCTGCCGCAAAGCCAACGGCGAAGAATGCCTCTCCAAGCGCTGCCAACGTCACATGAATCTTGAGCCATATCGACTGCAAAGCAGGAATTAGCGGCTGTACTTCCTGAGGAAATACGGCTGCATAGGCCATAATAAGGATGGTTAGGGGCAATGCGAACAGTCCCAGCAATGACTTGCGATAGATTGCATAGACTACGATAAATGCCACCATAATCATCATGGATAGAAAACTCATAAATTCATACATATTACTTACCGGGATATGTCCTGCCCCAGCCCAGCGTGTACCAAAAAAGATAAGATGTGCAGCTAGTGCTACAGTTGATGCAATAAAGGCTCGCTTTCCCCATCGATCTACATGAACTTGCGGGTCGCGATTACTCCATTTCTTGCCCATGACGGCAACGCCATATAACATAAATGCAGCACAATATAGAAAAAAAGATACGATAAATGCGTCGCTGCTGAAATCCAATAAACTCATGTTTGGTTCCCCCCGTTATCCAACGACTTCTCATCCACTTCCACATTCAACTGTTTTAACACAGCTGCAACTTCACGCCTGAAGCCAAACCAGTTTTTGTTGGTATGGCCGCCTAGGGTAAGCTGTCTATCATCAATCCGAATCCAAATACGACGGTGATGCCAGTAAAAGCCCATAACCAGACCCAACATGACGATTCCTGCCCCAACCCATACGAAAGGCATAGCCTTATCAATACGTATATTGAGGTAACTTACGGATTGAATGATATCAACCTTGTCCATACTGTCGACCTCCAGCTGCAAAGGAATTTCTCCTCCATTTAGCTGTTTGTTAATTGCATCCTGTTGAAAACGCTGCTTATCCACCTGCTTCGCAAAATACAAGTACTGCATTCCCTCTTTGGGTAAATCGGGCCCCTTGATGTTAAATAGAAAGGCAGGCGCATTAGGCGAAGGAGACTTTGATTTGGGCTCTCCATTTTCATCCAGTCCAAAATCCATATATTTTTCTTTAACTGTCAGACTATAGGGGCCTGCTTCAAACGTTCGCTGCGTATCCATCATGGCAATTTGGATTGCTCCGTACTTCTCACCCGTCTGGGCATTGACCAGATCAGGCGTTACCGAACGAATCGTTGGCGTCAGATCATAATCAAACTGATACGCTTTCAATCCGTTGTAATTCAGTGGATGGTTCACTCGAACATCATGTCGGGCCACCTCGGACAACTGAGGTTTCTTTGAAGGATCCGAACAATCTGCTGTACATTCATACAATACCACTTTGGTTACAAACAGTTTTGGAACGGTTTTATTCAGATTCCGAAATTGTTCCGGGACTTCATCTTCACTGTAAAATTCAACATTAAACTGTTCATTCTTCAAATACATGGACGTGTTCGGGATTTTTTTGATCTCCCCTTCGGGAAAAGCAACATGCTCATCCAGATTCAGACCAGGAATTCCGCGAACAAGAACAGCCAACAGAAAGATAATCAATCCGATATGAAGGACATAAGGCCCCCAGCGGCTGAATCGCTGTTTCTCAGCCAGTAATGCCGTACCCTCGGTGTGCACACGATAACCTTTCTTTTTAAGCGGAGTAACCGCTTTCTTTATCCAGTCTTCTGATGCCTCATCTATGGAGCCTTGGTACACCAGACGCTGGCGTGTAAGAAACTGCATGTGTTTACGTATTTTCTGTTTGTTCAGCGCTTTGTATAGTGGAAGTACCCGGTCAAGACTGCATATGACCAGTGAGGCACCGATCAGCACCAGTAGCAAAATAAACCACCAGGATTCGTATGTATGGGACAGACCCAGCAGATAATAGATATGACCCAACTGACCGTATGTGTCCTTGTAATATACGGATGGATCAATATTCAGAAACGTACTTTCTTGTGGATAGATCGTGCCCAGCATGGAACCTACAAGCGTAAACACAATCATGTAAACCGCAATTTTGACCGAGGAGAAAAAGTTCCATATGCGGTCAATGATTTTAGGATTCATACGTTGCGAACGGCGTGCCATGCCATCATAACGCATTTCCAATACTTCATCCGATTTGACCTCGGACTCCAGCAGCGGCTTGCCGCATGCTTCACATAGTACAGTGCCCACCGGATTCTGGTGTCCGCACTCACACTTCGTATTCTGGAACACGACTAGACCTCCTGTCAGGGCTGTTTCGCCAGTTGTGAAATTTGAGCGTCAAGTGTGTCCAAGTCTAGTTGACCGATATGAATGGTGGAGATTTTACCCGTGTCGGAGACAAAAAATGTCGTTGGCATCGGTGATATGCCAAAATCCCGGATCGAGTTTTTGTCACGGTCGAGCATAATCGGAAACGTAACGCCCACCTGCTGTACAAAATTTTCCACGGTCATCTGGTCTTCCCCAACATTGATACCAACAAATTGAACACCCTGGTCCTTCCATTTGTCCGCTTGCGCTTGAAGTGCAGGCATCTCTTTGACACAAGGCTCACACCATGTTCCCCAGAAGTTGATTACCATGGCTTTGCCTTTGTATTCCTCAGACGTATGAACTTGTCCATCCAGGCCCAGCAGTTCAAAAGAAGGAGCCTTGTCCCCTTCTTTTGGCTTGCCATTCGAGCCGGATACGGATGTAGTAATCGCGTATCCGCCCAACACCAGGATCAATAACAAAATGACGATTTGCACCGCTCTTCTTGATTTGCCCATGTGCTGCTCCCCTTTTAAGTGACTAGCATTCGCATATTACGGTCTCGGACAACTGTGAACATCCTATGAACAATTATAGCGAATTTCGTCACAAATCTGCGGCGCTTTTATGAAAATTATGTGTCCTCACATTACCTTTTTTTCATTTTTTTGGCGGGTTCTGATTTTGCGAGCGTAATCAGGTTGTTGACTTCTTCTTTGGTCAAATTGCGTGTCAGCCCCCGTTTCAGGTTTTGCAGCAAAATACCACCAAACGAGATCCGCTTCAGACGTGTTACCGGATGGTTAATCGCCTCGAACATACGTCTAACCTGACGATTACGCCCTTCGTAAATGGTGATGGAGATTACAGCTTCATTTCCTGCGGTGTCAACATCCTTGTACTCAACCTCTGCAGGAGCTGTCATGCCGTCATCCAACATAATGCCTGTCTTTAATTTTTCCAGAGCAGTACCATGTGGGACCCCTTTAACAGTCGCCAGGTACGTCTTCGGTACGTGATGCTTTGGATGGGTCAACAAATGAGCAAATTCCCCATCATTGGTCAGAATCAGCAGGCCTTCCGTGTCATAATCCAAACGACCAACAGGATACACACGTTCTTTGACACCTTTAAGATAGTCGGATACAATTTTCCGACCTTCCGGGTCTGAAGCACTTGTGATAACACCTTTCGGTTTGTTCAACATCATGTACACTTTCTTTTCACTGCGGATCGGTTTACCATTAACCGTAATCATATCCTCTTCGGGGTTCGCTTTCGTACCCAGTTCGGTTACGACCTCCCCGTTAACTTCTACTTTGCCGGACAGGATCAGTTCCTCGCTCTTGCGGCGGGATGCAATGCCTGCCTGTGCGATAATTTTTTGTAATCTTTCCATGTTTGTCATGTCACCTCACACTAATGATACCCATCAGGGCCGGAAATCACAAGGATAATCCATCGAATTTGTAAACGCGGGAGTTGAAAACGCCTTATGAGCTGTTTTTAACTATGAATTTATGCCAAAAAAGCTCACCCTCTTACTGCCTGTTTGCAACAGGAGCATAGGGTGAGCCGTTCACTTTGAGCCGTATGTAACCACTGAACATTGAATGAGGTTAACTCGCTACTTTACCGTTAACAGCAACCGGTTTTTTGGCAGGGGTTGCACTGTCTTTAATGAAGGATTGCAGCGTTTTTGAAGTAATAAAATAAGTGCGTCCACCATATACAAAGGTCATCATGCCAATAACTCGATTATTCTGATCCAGAACAGGGCCACCCGAATTGCCTTGTGCCACTGATTTTACGATACTGCCAATACCCATCTTGCCTGGAACGTCCGTATCCTGTGAATTAAATACTCGGCTCTTGGCTATCGTATTGTAAGTTGAAGGAAAATCGTCGTCCAAGAGTACAAGTTCCCCAGCTGAATTTTTAGGAAATCCGATGGTATACACAATTTGATTATCTCTCGCATTAGCAAACGTCACTGGTTGTGCATCGATTTCTTTGTCCAGCTTCAGCAATGCCATATCCGTCACCGGATCTGTTTTGATGATTTTGGCTTTCACTGACTTGTCCAGCTGACCTGGGCTCGCTACGGTCAATGTGCCTTTATCCCCATCAGACAATTCAGCAAAATCCTGAACGACATGATAGTTGGTAAGTACTTCATCCTTGGAGATCAGTATTGAGGTACCCACATCATAATATACCGTATCGGGTTCAGCCTTTTTGATCAAACGTACGTTCACAACTGGAAAAGAATCCGCTAAAACGGCCAGCTGAGCACGCAACTGTTTATCGAAGTAACCCGTAAATTGAATCGTATTGACGGCTTGAGCCGCCGCAAAACCTGTTTGTCCTGCAATCAGTGCAATGGCAACCACAATTAACATTCCAATGCGGAGCATTCGTTTCCAACTCTTCTGCATGATCCTCACTCTCCTCCGCTATTATTCTAGCATAACTAGTATATCGGAAGGAGAGGACTTATTTTTTATCCAAAAACGATTAAACAAATGACCAAGGCAGCAATAAAACCAACCACATCGGAAAACAACCCGACTTTGAGAGCATAGCGGCCATTACGTATACCTACGGCTCCAAAATAAACAGTCAAAACATACAGAGTTGTATCCGTACTCCCTTGAATCGTAGAAGCCATGCGGCCAATCATAGAATCGGGACCATAGGTTTTGATCAGATCTGTCGTAAAGGCGAGCGAGCCTGTCCCGGTCAAGGGACGCAAAATGCCAAGTGGCAATACTTCTCCCGGAACTCCCATCCAGGACACGAGTGGGGCGATCAGACTGATCACATAATCCAGCGCACCTGAAGCACGGAAAACACTGATTGCTACCATCATGCCTACCAGATGGGGAATAATGCTGATTGCCGTAGAGAATCCATCTTTGGCCCCATCAACAAAGGATTCGTAGACCGGGACCTTTTTGGTAAACGCATATAATGGAACAAACGCGATAATAACCGGAATGGCCCAGGCGGAAATCCAGTTGATGAAGGTTAACAACGCTACTCATCCTTTCATACCGGGATTGTCACTTTTATGTACACGCGGCGGCCTGTGAAGCGCCCTGTTTCGGTACCAGCGGTCCGCTGCGATAGCTGCAAATGTCGCAACAATGGTTGCCATTAGCGTTGTGCCTACAATTTCCGTGGCATTCGCAGAATGATAATTAAGACGAATGGCTATCAGGGTTGTCGGAATAATGGTGATGCTCGCCGTATTCAGAGCCAGCAAGGTACACATGGCAGGGGACGCTGTCTGTTTATCCGGATTCAGCTCTTGCAGCTGCTGCATGGCTTTGATCCCCATTGGGGTAGCCGCATTCCCGAGGCCAAGCAGATTGGCACTCATGTTGGATAAAATGTAGCCCATAGCAGGATGGTTCCGTGGGACATCAGGAAACAAAAAGCCGACAACCGGACCCAGGAGCTTCGCAATCCGGCCCAGTAGCCCGGCATCCTCAGCCATTTTCATCATTCCCATCCAGAATACGAGCACACTGATCAGTCCAAAACATACTGTTACACCCGTTGCTGCTCCATCAAAAGCTGCCTGGGTTACGACTTCAATTTTGCCCTGAGCTGCTGCAAAAGCAAAGCCGGTTACAATCATGAGAAGCCAGATTAAATTGATCAAAGGATAACCCTCCCCTCATTATGGAGATAACAGATGGCTTAATACTGCACGCCATGCGGAAGCCCAGGTAGAAATTTCACCGATTCCCCCCAGAGTGGCATCCTCGGTTTTCGGCTCCGGCGGAATATAACTACCTTTGCGATACACAGGAATTGAACCCACCAGCTTCCCATCAAGTTGCATATCAATTCGGCCTGCCAAGCCAAAAGAAGGATCTGTCGATTTTGCATCACCCTCTGTACTCTCCTGGACACGGTTTTCGAGTAAAATCAGCTTTTTCGTCAATGAGGATGTCTCACTCTTCGCCAGAGGATAAGTGAACCCGCGGCCTGTGACCACATCCGTGTTCTGTACAGGCTGTTCTTTTTTTGCAATTTCCACCAAAGGGAAATTTTCAAAGCCGAAATCTAACATACGCGCATGATCATTCCAGTCATCGCCGTCGTTCAGGGTTACCGCAGCAAGTTGTTGACCATTACGAGTAGCAGAGCTGACCAGACAGCGAAATGCCTTCTTGGTATATCCTGTCTTTACGCCATCGGCTCCCTCGTACAGTCGCAGCATTTTATTTTTGTTTTGCCAGGAGTAATCCCAGCTCTCATTTGGATTGGGGGCAGACTTGTTCTCTGTCGCTACAATACGTTTGAATACCGGATTCTTGAGCGCATACGCGGTTAAACGTGCCAGATCATTGGCGGTGGAATAATGTCCATCGGCGTCAAGTCCGTGAGGATTCATAAAATGAGAATGGGTCAAACCAATTTGCTCTGCCTTTTTGTTCATTAACAGGACAAATCCTTCTTCAGATCCACCGATATGTTCAGCAATCGCCGAGGCCGCATCGTTGCCTGATCGTAGCATTAGCCCATACAGCATGTTTTCCAGCGTCATTTCTTCACCCAGCTTGAGATAGATGGATGATCCTTCTTTGGCAAACGCCGAGGAAGTCACTTTTACTTTGTCATCCAGTTTACCGTGTTCAATCGCTACAATTGCCGTCATGATTTTGGTCAAGCTGGCAATTCGGAGTTCCTTATCCCCATCTTTGCTGTACAATATTCGGCCCGATGTCACGTCAATGAGAGCAGCGCTTTGGGCATGGGTTGAAGGGCCAGGTATTGTTCCCTGGGCTTCAGCAAGCCCAAATGAAGGAAACAGGAACAAGGGTACCAGCATACATGCCATAAATTTCATTATTTTTCGCATCGATTCATTCCTCCGGGTCACTTGGAATCTTGTACTAGCTTATGTCTGGACAACCCGAAGTATGTCCCACTGTTAGAAAACAGCAAAAATCCCTTTCGCATATGCGCTGCGGAAGGGATGTTGTAGTCTTGAAGAGGAGTTGCCAGGCGTGATTAATATTAGTTATTATCCAGCATCTTGGCCACTTTTCGCATAATTCTGGAGACTCTCATCTGGCTAATGTCTTCCATCTCCGCTGTTTGTGTTTGATTAAAGCCGTCTACCCGATGTTTCAGGACAGTGACTTCCTTCTCGCTTAACTTTCGCTTCACTGAGTCAATAACTGCGTCAACATAAATTCGGTCTACCACTCCATCCTCAATGTTTTCCCCACTATAGATGGTATCCATCAACGTAACTGCTTGAGCTTGCTGATCATCTGCTCCGACAGGCTCATCCAGGTATTTGACTCCCTTGCCCACTTGAAGCGCCTTGTTGATTTTCTCCTCTTCTTCGTCGAGCAACAAGGCGATTTCATGAGCTGTCGGGAGATACCCCATATCATGCTCCAGCCGATTGATTCGGTTAATTAATTCAGTAGCTGTACGAGTGGGTCGAATGATGCTTGCGCTATCTCTCAGAAAACATCGGATTTCCCTTACAATGGCAGTAACCGCAAACGAACTAAATTTCACTCCACGCCCCGTGTCAAATGCTTTGACCGCTTTAATGAAACCAAGGCGACCCAATTGAAGAATATCGTCTTTTTCCACACAATGATTTTTGATAATGACTTCCGGTTTTCCAATGTATTTATGTACGGAATGCCAAATCAAGTTCTCGTTAACCAAGATGCTATCTCCTAGAAAATGTTCATCGACTTGACATCGTTCAATATTTCCTACAAGGTCCATAGAGTAAAATTTCTTGTCCAACTTCAAATTCATGTTAATATGTTCTGAAAATTTATCCATCTAGATCTCCCTATGTAAATGTTGTGGAAATTCACCAACAATCCTAACGTTCTTACTTAATTTTTCTTTAACATCTGAATCATCTTGCTATGGTGTTTCTTCACTTGGTTGTAATACCAGGGGCGAGCCTTACCCTTGTCGACATTTCCTTCTCCTTGATTGTACGCAATCGTTGCTGTGCGAAGGTTTCCATCATACTTTCCCAAAAGATATTCCATATATTTAATGCTGGTTTTGATGTTAACTTCAGGCTTGTATAAGTCACTGCCTTTAACACCAAACGTTTTGGCCGTACTCGGCAGTATTTGAAGGAGCCCGATGGCTCCATGATTTGATGTGCTATCCTCTATTAAGCGGCTCTCCTGCCACATCATGGCGAATATCCACAGGGAGTCTATATTGGAAACTTCAATATATTGATCTACCCACTTCACATACTTCAACAATTTAGCCTGGCTTACCATCTTCTCTTGATACGATTCAATATATTGCTCCAACATATCTACCATTTCTTTATGGGACGTAGAATCCGGATCTGATTTCACTTTGAGGGCATGTTTTGTATGTTGTTCTCCAATTGAATTAGGAGCCGTTGGTGCAATCAGCCCGCCATATAACGTTATAGATGCCAGTACCACCGTAATGATCATCCCGATTTTTTCAAAAATAACCAACGGGATTGCTCACCTCCTTAGGTTGGACCTTATATAATAGAAGGAAACCGTAGTTTATGCCTGCTTGCACGAACTTGTACCCCAATAATTTATAGGTCTGTTGTTGCAAGTTTATAGATCTCCTTTTTCCTATTAAGGCGCATCTCGCTCACTGGTTTGATATGCCAAGATTGCTGTATATTCTAACCTGCTGTTTGCTGGGTCGTAGGCGGAAGTAACATCCAACCCAATAACCAATACATTTGGTTTGACATACATCCAGGTGTTGAGCTGTTCCTCTAAATCCAGTGGTGATGGGGATATAAACATCTTCACAGCAATATCTACGGCATAATTTTTCATGTTCATTTATTCATTACCGATAAGAAGCTCGGGATTTAATTCTTCGTTTGTTTCTTTATTACTTAGCACATCGGAAAGGGATTCGTTGACGTTCTCGGTGTTCTCTTCTTTCTTTTTCTCCTCGATCAGCTGAGCAAACTCCTCTTGAGTCAGCTCATATATCTCCAGTTCAAACGCACTTGTGAGAATATATCCCATACCATCTGTTAAATGGACGTTGTAGTAGGTTTGCGGTTTCTCGTGAAATTCGTCCGCTTCATAGTTGAATCCAATAACTGCTTTTTCATAGCCAGCTACAGTACCCGCAAACCAAACATTGGCTTTTGTTGTTGCGCCTGTGGGCGTTTGAATCTCATGCATATTTGTTGGTGCGTGAACGCATTTTCCAACTAGACCTGCAACCAACTCTTCGGTTAATGTATCGTCTTTTGCTTTTATCATTTGTGTCATACGGTCATTCCTCCATATATTCAAAATATCTTGAGTCTGGCTTTTCAGCTCTTCAATTGCTCTATACGCGTTGTATCATTGACAGTTAACGTTTTAATACAGGAGAAATATCTGGGGCACCACTAATGAGCGTATAATACGTTCGAATATGAACAACTGCCCGATTTAGGTCATTCATTCGCTTGGACAACATTTCCTCAATCACAGGCTCCCATACCCTAAGTCCTACACCCATAATCGGTTTGTTTTGCATATACGCATGATGTAAGATCACTACCTCAGTAGGAGTAAGCTTTTCCACATCGAGATTAACTAGCAACGCATCTGCTTGTAAGACAACCTTCTCAATAATCAACGCATACTCCCGGTTACTTAGGTCGGAAGCGGTAGACGAATCATGGTGGGCCCAAGCAATATCAGGAAATGCCGACATACTTTCCAACGTAAATCCCAACACAACAACACTGAGCATATTTTTCTGCCACCCTCCATTATTCAATCGATCAATTACTCTATACGACATAAAAAAGCACCCCGTTAAGGGTGCTTTTAATGATATGTATCGTTTTGATGATCAATCTGCAACAAGCTTCGGCTATTAATTGCCATTTAATTTGATACTACAGAGCTTCGTATTTCTCACGAATCGCTTTCCACAACTGTGATATGCGTGCCTTGGATACACCTAACATTGCTGCAATTTCTACAAACTCGTACCCCGAGGTTCGAAGTTTAAAAATCTCTTTCTCCCGCTCATTAAGCTTCATATTCTCCATGATGTCAGTCACGAATTCAAAATTCTCAAAAGCAAACCCGGCGTGCCCAAGTGTTAGCGCTGTATCTGTTCCCTCACTTTCATCACTGGAGCCAAGATCAGTACACACAAGCTGGACAGCGTTAACGACACTGAGGTTTTTCTCAGACATGCATTTGCGATACATATCCTTGATTTTATTCTCGATCAAGTGATCAACAAACGTCGACATTTTTGCTTTTTCAGCATCATACTTGTCCAGCGCGTTATATAACTTAATCATGATCTCCTGCGTTACATCCTCTTTTTCCATCCCTGCAAACGTTTTGCCCCTAAGCTTATGGCGACATTTTTCCTGTGCTTTGTTCAAGAACGTATCTATATCCCCAATTTCAAATAAATCATCAAACCCCATAGCAGTCGTAGCAGACATTATCATTTTCCCCCAATGATTATTTAGTTGTTAGTTAAACTTTAACTTGTATTTCTATAGCTATAATTATCATCAATTCTTTCACTCACAATCTAGCATCTCTCACCATAACCAAACTTTATAAATGACTTGCCGATATCCAAAAAAACCATATCTAATATGTAGTCGTATCACTTCTTCGTAAATATGAAACATCTTCTTTAGGCGAAGCTTAAAGCTAGATAAGTATTTTGCATTGCATAAAAATTTCGTAAATGATTCACCTCCCCATTCCGATATCCACAACAACAAGATTGAATCCTAACTTTCATAACACAGCAATGAGACAATTTGTTCAGTTTCACTTTTCCAACCTATTACATTCAGAATAACAAATACGAACTAATGTTCGCAACATATTTTTATCAGCTTCGTCTATACACCTTTTACCCACTTTATACGAAGCCAACTAGGAAACGTAAAGCCCGTTTTTTGCAAACAAAAAGACCAACACAGAGCGCACCACTAGGAAAATACCAAAATGGTGGAATGTGTCGGTCTTGGTCTGACATCTATTTCGTTCCAATTACCGAAGATATGGTCTTGAAGCTCTCAAATACAGTTACAGGCTTCGTCAAGATTATTAATTCTATCTGATCGCCATAAGGGTAGTATAAGGAAATATGTAGGATATTGTCAACATTAAAATTAGTTCCGAAGAACCTATCCAATAACAAAACGAAATTTATTAGGTCTTAAGGCATGTTTATAGCATCATTTTTCAGCAGCCCCTCAATATCCTTGTTCATTTTAAAGACGGTCACCTGTTCAGCAAAATCAGTTCCAAAGAACATGGTTTCAATATCTTCAATTTTTAAACCCAGGTGAATATAGGAGAAAACAGGACTGAAATCTTCTCTCATCATTTGTGCAAGCTTCAGCTTGTATTCGGCAAAGATCTGACTGGAATGCGATTGCATATGTTCAAGCATGAACGCTTCAGGTTTGGTGAATTTTGCTGTAAACTTCAGGATGATAAAATGATTCATGATGACGACTCTGGTATCTACTGGCCCGCGTTCAGTAAAATCTTTTCTTATTCTTGATGCCATTTTCGCGAGTTCTCTTTCCAAGTCTTTTATCTCAATGTTCACATCCCTCCCTACAATCATCCTTTTTCCTCCTATTGCCCTGAATACAATAATCAAACCTAATTTAATCAAAACTCCTTATACAAGACAAGTTTCAATGCGTTTATGGACTAAAGTTCCCGGTATCTTTTCAGAAAAAGGAATAGACCCCAGAAGAAGGCTTGGGGTATATCACTGGTTTTACTATGGTTTACAATTATGCAAATAAAGCAGAACTTTACGCTTAGAACTAAACAGTTTCATTCAAATAGCTATTTTTAACTTTGTTGTTCATTGGGTACATCAACTTTGAGCAGACTGAACGCCACCAGATTCAACACCACAGTGGCACCATACTCCCTCTCAATCACATCGAATGCCTCTTCCGTTGCACCAACTAGATCGTCCTTCTCCGTGGTCATCTCCATTGTGACAATCTCCTCATTATTCAGCGCAAAGGTCAGTCTGTACAGCATCGGTGTTCTCCTCCTTCGAAGTAAGCTCTATATTACGAACATCGGTGAGATCAATGATGTGCACAATCTGATCTGTATCTTCCAAAGTGATCGACTTTCCCTCATTTTTATGTTTGGTAAAAAGCCTGCGATACTCTTGCTTGACCTCATCAGCAGTTAAAGGAATCTCGCGAACTACTATATCGGAATCCTTCTCTTTCTGTTGCAGCCTGGGATTATCCTCAATCCATGTTACTGTTTTCTTTTTGCCACTTCCCTTGAAATAGAAATGAGCGGTGAGTCCAATATTCATCTAGTAATACCTCCTGGGCAAAAATAGTGTTCTAACGTACTAGGAAATAAAGAAATAAAATTCAAGTGAAGCCTTCATATCTTCACTATTCTCTCTATACGTCCTAATCGTCAGGATGTTAACCTGTTAAGTCGGAATTCTTTTTTTTAGAACAAAAAAAAGGACAGCATAAGCTATCCCTTAATATTTCTTAACCGCTATACGATTGCCCAGAGAGTCATAGAAGTATTTGTAGTTGGCTTGAATTGGGGTGACTGCCATTCTGGTGATGGACTTTGATTCCAGTCTTCCATCATCATCATATTGATATATAACATCGACCAAGGTCGGCAGCTGCACGAATGCTTTTCCATCAAACCGATGGACTTCACCAATCGAAATCACCAAGAACGAATCATTTTGCACATACCCATCTGTCGAAATCGGCATGGTCAGCAATGGCTTTGTGACTACCTGCTCCGTGTAATTGTCTGTGACGACTTGTCGAATGACCCGGCCTTGCATATCATTAGCAAAATAAGTAACTACGTCTGTATAATCCACCAAATCACTGATTGCATCCCATGGGTCCAACACACTCAGGCGCTTGCGCTCGGATACAGTCATGCTCACATGGGTTGCGCCATCGATGATCATATCTGCGCTATGTGTATCCGGATGAATATAATGATTCGCTTCGATCTCTACATTGAACAGCTTCTCACGCTCTTGTGAAGTCATAACCACTTTCGTGTTTCCATCTACCAACATGTCCGCACTATGTGTGTCGGGGTGGGAATAAATCAACGTTTTGGTACCATTGATACTCACTGCTCCGTTATCGATATGATTAGAAACTCGGTCACCGCCAACCTTCACATATTCCCCACCACTGTATGTATACGTAGTTGAGGTGTTCTGATTGCTTGAGTCCTGGCGTACCAGATATAATCTTCCTGCTTCACCTATGGTCGGCAGCTCTGTCTTTAGTCTCACCGAAACGACATTGCCAGTGGACACTGCGTCCAGCCTTCCATCAAGCGTGGCAAAGGAATCTCTGGCTTGTTTGACTTCACGTTCTACCTTGGCAGCTTTGCTGAATGAAACAATATCCATGGTATCCCCCTCCTACCTTGTAGTCAAACCAACGACCTCAACATCGAAGTTGGCCACATCTGTTCCCAAATTTTTCAACGACAAGTGAAGTGTAGAAGTTCCGTCAATGTCCTCATAAGGCAAATCGATCATATCGTAAATGCCTTCCATAAAATTTCCCGTCGAGTATTGGGCATTGTTGAAATACAGAACTTCTGGATGAGGGCCAGCGCTATTCAGTACATGAACTTCCACATTTGTTTCTCTGGACGGAATGACCCTGATCGTTTTAATCATGAATCGAGGATGTTCCATCGGAATATCGATCAACGCCTTTGCCCCTCCGCCAACATACTCTACTTTTCGGGCAAACGAAACTGGCAATAGCACTTTTCTCATCTCCTCCATCAGTTTCCATGTTCGATTCAAGACTCTTCCCTCCTTCTAGGAATATGTGTATCCGGATATTTCCGTGGACGAAGATGAGCACCGGACGTATTTCCATCACTGCCGTAAGACCAATCTCCCCACGTCTTCCCTACCAATCCAGACTGGTTAACTGGAATTTTGACCTTGATACACCAATCGAGACCTGCATAATTCTGATTTACTTTCAGTCCTCGGATCGTTTCTCGGATTAAGCCTACTCCACTAGATTGAGTCAAGAACTTGTGCTTCAGAATCATATTTTTTTCGTAAGGAATTCCAGTCCTGGTTCTTGCTCCGTAAATGTACTTGTCCGAAACGAATCCGATGAGATGATCACCATGGGTGTCAAGCAGCCTCCACGTTCCCCAACGATAGATGTCAACCAGTTCTGCAGTAGTGTTTAAAGTACCTACAGAGAAGATCATTTCCTTACCTTCAAAGGTTAACGGAACAGCTTCTAGATCGTATCCAACACGATAAGAAACTCTCGCCTTACTTTGGGTAAAAAGAGAACCGCTCGCGGCGGTTCCTACAACTTTTCCTTGATGTACAGTCATGTCCACTCACCACCTTAATTCATCAGAACAGCAACCGTAGCGCCTGATAAGAAGCTTTGTCCACCGATGGACAACGAGTACACCTTATATGTTCTGGTACCTACTTTGATCTCGTCTCCATGGGAAACACCGGCAGAAGGTACCGCATAAATATCAATGAGTTCACCTCTGGGTCCTTCCACACCATTGCACATAATAACCGGAGCAAGATGATAAAGAGAACCCCAACCTGGATTAACCGGAAGCATTGCAGAATAAGCATCATAGATGTTGTTGACCATCTGTTTATCTTTATCCCTTAACGTTCGGATGCCGTTGTCCCCGTTGTAACTGAGACCGACACCCAAACTAGAGGAATCCGCCTCTGTGGCATACCTGTTCAAAATTCCGAAGTAACCTAGATTAGAGATCCCTGTAACCGAGTTCACATCACCCTGCAAATAAATGATGATTCGGTTCGCTTGGACGGAAACCTGATAATCGATTAATAGATTCGTGTCCACGATACTGGTATGACATAGAAAGTCCTTTTTCACTTCGGTTCTGCCCACCGGGTTGCTGCCGTCTGTTGCCATTACATCTTCAGCAACGCTTACTGTCAGTTTATTCCCCGTAGTCCCCTTCGTATTTCCAACCTCAAGTCTGAAGAACAACTTGTCTGTACCTGTCGTACCAACTGATTTGAGCACGATCACACTGGCTGTTTCATAAAAGATCGACCAGGGCGAACCCGCAATCGTTTTAAACCCCTGCACCATATTTGCGAATAATTCATTCATTTTAACTCTACCTGAGAAATTGGCCATACCTCATAAACACCTCCTAGATTTGGAAAAGTAGTGCCCTTTGCCCGCCACCAAGCAGCCTGGCACCGTGGAAAAACTTAGGCCTGCCATACACAGTAACCAGATTCGTATTGTGGTAATAACGTCCATAATCCGTATTGGGATAATCCTGATCCACAACATGAAACACGTAATACTTGCCATCATTGCCAAGGTCGAGTATCGATCCGTCCGGGTGCTGAGTACTATTTTTGAAAACAATGGACCGCATGCCTTTGAATTCACCCCGCGCACCTTCTAATGGATGGTAGACCATGAACGGAGTGACATAGTACCTTGAGCCAACACCCGGAGAAGGAATGGATTCCGTTCCAAAGTTGTATAGCGCATATTCTGTTCCATTCCGGGAAGTCATTACGACACCCCTTGGTGTATCATATTGATCTACTGTGTTGTTATCCGAAGTATTGAAAGGCATATGAGGGAATATACCATAGAACTTATTGGCGATCGCCGGATCCTCTTGTTCCAGCGACTGACATTTGCCTAGAAATATCCGTACTGGGTAAGCTCGTTCCGGGTAGTTCAGACTCTCACCGTGGATGAACAAGATATCTTCGTTCGTAATCACAGACCATTTATAGTTCACATTATACTGTCCGTTATGACACAAAAAGGGAGTTTCCAACATGAATTTATCTGTATCTACTGGCGGATTTACGAATAGATCTGGCGATGCTACATTGCTTCCAAGGTTCTTCAGTCCCCAACGAATATTGACTCCTCTGGCGTGCGCCCATACACACATCGTAAAACGCATGGATGAATTTTTTTTATTGGTAAGTAGCGCATTTCCCCAGTTGGCATAGGTCGTTTCAGCCGTATATATCGTATCCCAATAGGGATCCAGTGCATCTTTTAACGTGCTAACAAGTGTAGTAGCGAATAGACTCAGGGTGCTGGTAAATTCGTGTCTACGAATCATGGTCATGCGCTAAACCTCCTTTTCAATCTCGAACAACAGCACTCGCTGTCCGCCACCGAGAAGTAAAGGGGAATCGAAGAAGTATGGTTGGCCTGAGAAAAATCCACCTGCTGTAGAGGCCCAACCTTGATAAGTTGGTGGATTCTGCTGAGATAAGGTATGAAAGACATAATACCTTTCATCTCCGAGATCGAGAATCGAACCATCTGGATACATACTTGAATCTCTAAGAACTGCTGTCTTCACTCCATAAAACTCGCCTCTTACACCTTCTCTATCATGCCAAACATAAAATGGAGAAATAAAAAATCTTCCCCCTACTCCAGGTGACGGAACTTGAGAACTTGTAGCAAAATGGTATAAAGAGTTAGGCTTACCATTTCGTGAAGAACGCACATAACCTCGTCCTGCCCTATACATGAGCTCATCATCATCATTATTCAGGCCGAGAGGATAGTGACTAAAAACTCCAACAAAGTCATTTGCAATAAGTGGATCTTCATTCTCAAGAGCCATCAATCTTCCCATGTATAGTCTTACTGGATATGCCTGATTTCCTGATTGAGGTTCTCCATAGAGGAAAATATACTGCTCCGTGATGAACAAATTCCACTTATAATAAGTGTTAACTGCATTATGACTACGAGTTCCTCCATCTAGAATACAAGTATTCAAAGGTATCTCTGTCATGTGACCAACATCTGTGTATAAGTCTGGCTTGATTTCAGTCCCATTGTTTCGTAAACCTACTCGCCAAACATAACTTCTGCTGTAATCTACATAATCGTAATTCGTATAGAAACGCGAGAAATTCATGCTAATTGTAAAGAACATACTTGGGTCTTTTACATTCTTCGCGGTAATTGTCCCCTGATTAGTAGAAGTCCGCCCCGTAGAATTCCAACTTTTAGGTACGGCATACTCATTATTGTTATAATATGACCACTCCCAATGAATATCTCCATATAAATCTTGAGTTACGGTCTTGTGTAGTTCAGAAATAAAGTTATTACAGTAAGAATAGAATTCATATCTTCGTAATGGTCCGAGTAATATATTTTCAGCCATGATTTCCCCCCCTTAACTACCGAATCGAATACTCATTTCTCGAAGGATGCTTTCTTTAATAACAGTTAGAAGAAGAGTTTTAACCATCGTGCTTCTTTCTTGAATAAATAAAAATTCTCTACTTTCTGGTGTGTGCTCTTCATTATTCTTATTTGAATTCAAATCTGAAATTTCAACCAATCCTTTAAGCGAGGACAAAAACTTATGTGCCACATTATCAAACAGAATATGGCTTTCAAAAGCGAAAATCAGTACTTCAATTTCCTCTGTATTGAACGGCTCCGAATTATTGCCCACTAACTTATCCATAATGGTATGGAGTGCAAATTTGACATCCTGTACAGTCCTCGTCACTTCAAATCACAACCTTTCTGATTTTTACTTGTTTGATATTACCGATAGCGTCATATTCAAATGCTTTATGAACTCCCCGGCCGTCATAAATCAAGGTTTCGGTCTTAACCGTACCGTCCGTATTGTAGGTAAAAGATGTTCTTTTCAAAAGATGCGGAGTTGCGTTCACAGAGTACACTTCTTCGGACTCGATGTCACCATTTGAATAATAGTTATATACGATGTCTAGCTCCTGCGCAGATCCTTCGAGAAAATCAATTCTTCTGCGGATGTCCGTATCATCGAAGGTATCTCCCCCTTGAAGCACGTAATACTCAGCTCCATTGTTAATTTCCCTCAGGACCTTACCTGTAAGATCACGCTGATACTCAATAGACTTGATCTGTCCGTTACTTTCAGTAATCTCTTGTCGTTCCAGGTTTCCATCCATGCTATAGAAGTACTCAATAGTACGATTAATTCCTCCATTAACCTTTTCTATATGTACTTTTCCATCGGTATAGTAGGTATAGTCCGTTACCGAAGTTGTGTTAATAACAGACCCACGGCCAATGACAGTTACTCTGGCTTCCTTGGGCACATCAAATCTAAACCGAATAAGCGTATCACTATATTCAATGTAATCGTCTCCTACATCCATACGTATTCCGTCCAGAAATACCTCTGCGGAATTCGAACCAATCACGTATCGTGGTACCTGAAAATCCCTGGTAATCGACAATCTGCTGTTAGGAGACGATGTGAAGTGAAATACCGATTGATGTTCCATGGTACCTCGGCTTTCAGCTAACTCCAGTCGGCTCTGCATGTTGTCGAGTCTGTCTTTGAGAGCATCATAGACGACTCCATTTTTATCTTCCCGTGAAACAACAACCTCATTTGAAGTGGTTTCCAATTCGGTCTGCATGGCTTTGATCGTTGCATCATGTGTAACGATTTTTGTGGTATGCTTGCCAACAGTTGTTTCCAGATCAGATACACGTTCTCCTAGTGCAGACATGTCATTTTCGATAGAGCCCTTGGTTAGGAAATATCTAAAATCCATAGCCGTGAGTGAAGTCGTTGGTGATACCCCGACATCAAGTCCACCAATAATTATGGCATCTTGTGGCTCCTCTTTTTTCAAACTATAGGAGTACCTGCCGTCCTCATGCAGAAAAATATAATAAGATGTATTTGCCGTGATGTCCGGAATGCTGAATGTTTGGGAAAATTGATCCACAATAACCTTGTTGATACTTGCTCTACCGGCATTAATCGTAACTTGAACACTGTTATACATACTCAGATATGTTGGATTCGTAATACCGAGATCCTGAATGGGCTGCTTTGATACAACCTCAACGGCTTTCTCCAACGTATCAAACCGGTGATCTATGGACGACTCTGCTCCACGCGCTTCCTTAATTTCTATCTCTGCCAAACTTAATCTTTTCTCATGATCATCCTGATTCTTCGAAAGGACGTTGACATCTGCTCTTACCGTCAGAATGTCCTTCTGAACATCATCAAGTCGCGAGATGTTCGAAGTAACTGTAGTCTCCACATCGCCTAGTCTCTGCTCATGATCATTTACCTTATCCCGGCTAACATTTGCAGATTCTTCTACTAGGGTAATTCGATCACCCAGACTAACCTCAGAACCTCTGGCGTCATCCAATTCTGCAAGACAGGAATCAATCTCAGTATGCGTTCTAACCCCGATATCACTTAGTTCCTTATGACTTCTGGCGGACGATGTATGAGACTGGTTAATTCTTACTGACATTTGACCACCTCCATTCTTGCCTTACATAATCTATACGTAATGGTTTCAACAAAATTAAGCTAGATGTATGTCGAATACATTTGCAGAGAAAATTTAACTTGGGAGGCATATCTGTCTTGTGATTCTTCCCTCTCCATTCGCAGCCAAAATGGATAGGAGGCTCCCGGCGAAATACTAAAGGCCGTGATTGAGTAACTGAAAGCACCTGGGATACCTCCAACGTCAGGAGCAATTTGTACTTTTTCCGTGCCTGTTGTGAGCGCAAAGGTTACATCTCTAAATTCTCCTGACATCATGGGATTTTTGGCGAACATTCGAACTTCTTGAGTTGCAGAACCACCTGCTGTTAAATAACCAAGGAAACGATCCGTATTGGGATAAAGGAGCACATCGAAATCTTCTCCTGTTTCAGGATTTGACTCTTTATAATATAAATCTGGAGTAACCTCGAAATACATTTGGTCACCTCTAAAGAGCTTTATGGAATCCATGGCCTGAAAACGATTGCCATCGGGAAGCTTAACCCCGAAATTCCCCTCAAACGGATACGAATATTGCCCCATATCAAAATGTACAACCGTTTCTTCGGACCGACATACTCTTGATTCGAGCACAATGCCATTCTTGTCAATCAGATCAACCACAGTTCCTTTGGTCAAATTATCTACGGCAACAGACGTCCCTTTGTTGATTCGAATATACTGAACTTGCATTGGATGATCTCCATCCCCTTTTAAATAGAGACCAATCTTGGGCGCTCCCGCCAATTCAACTGAACCTATAATGTTCCACAGCAGGCCATCATCTGACCAATATGCCGTATAATAGTTGTAGTCCCGTACTAACCGAATCCATGGATAAGTTTTCAACAAAGGTGTTGGTAAAGTCATATCCAGAAACTCTTCAATCTCCATGAAATTATGCTCGTCCACAAAAACGATAACGCCTCCGTAACACCCCTCCGTATCAGGATTGTAGCTGTTCCTCACATCCATCACAAATTGCTTGATATCCGTTAAAGGTTTGTAGAACATGTACAGTGGATCGGAGCCATGTTTCAGCACTAAGCTACCTCTACCCGCGTCATAGCGGGCAGGGTCGTTAGGCAGCACTTCCCATTTGAAATCAAGGCTGGAGTTGGAATTTGCAAAGTCTTCCTCGTAAATCCTGCCCGACTCTTTCAATCTTGCAACACCCATAAAGATCCTCCTTTCATTACGTGAATAGCCAGATACGTTTACCGATCACACACATCTTGGGCCTTGCTTTCCAAACTTCCAGCAAGCACTTGATGAGTGCTTCTACACACTGGTCTCCACCTCCGCCTTCGCAGTAAGGAATGACATAGACGTCATCACAGATCCAGTTGGTCAGTTCCATCCAGTCCAAATTCGCGTATTCATAACTCCGCGTGCCAGCTTCCTGTAGTGAGGTGAATACCCATTTGAATTCATGTTTACCTTTAGGAACCGGATGTGAGAAGGTATAGTAACCACCCTCTTTGGTAAATGTTTTGATTAACTCTCCGTCTATGAAAAAATCCAGCTGACAATCAAATGGCTCAGGTACCCATACCCATCTTTCATAGGCTTTGAAGTCATGCACCCGGAAGGTGGTCATATATCGCTTTCCTGTCCAGTCGCTGATCTGCCCCTTCTGATCTGTGGTAATCTCCACTTTATACTTACTATAGGGTTTGGGAGCCAGGTCATTCAGATTAAAGCCACGGAAACCATTGCCGTAATACTTTTCATCTAGAAGTACCTTTCCATCTTCTCTAGTAATTTTCACTTGCATATTACTGTTATCACAGCCGCCCATCCAGATCGGTTTGTTGTCCCATACTTCAAAGTGGGTCACTTCTGCCCATGATGGATCAAGTTTATCAATATCATCTAAATGCAACGAACCACCCCAAATCATTGCACCGTCTCCTGCGCATCCCTGCTCGAATTTAACACGAACTTCATATTTCTTTTTCTTATCTGATGTATTTTCGACTTCAATAGATATGATTTGGTCCTCTTCTTTCGTCACGTACTGTGGTGGAAGTAGTAGTTGACCGTCCTCGAAAGTTTCAATGACAATTCTTGTGCCTGGACAGGCTCTGCTCGTATTTTTGTATAACCGAATGACGTCAAGCCAAGCGTGGCTCCCACCATCCGGAGCAGTTGTACCTGGCCCAGGTGGATTCCACGAGTCTTCTCCCGGGTGAGGGGACTCTCCTTCTCGATACAATAGTCCCTGAGCATCTTTACAGTAAGCATTCCAGGTTTCTTTGAAGCGCCCTCCGCTGAGAGTGAATCCACCAGCATCTAGACCACTTCCCCCAAAACCGCCGGCAGCTCTGTGCAAGCTATATTTAACTGTGTAGGCCCTGCCAGGCTGCGTATAATTAGAAAAATCCATAGGGTATGTTGTAACTTGGCCATTGCTTGCAGGATACTGATATGAATACATCGATGCTCCTGTAGCTCTATCTATTAAATCAACCAAAACATACGTATCACTATCTTTTCTGTTAGGATAAACCAGTTCCCACCCATTTATCCCAGTAGAGTCTTTGGTTTTTATAGATAAATTTTTTATTGATGCATGATATAAAATACCACTTGAATCTTGATCAGAATCCTCCTTCGTATCCGTGATACCAAAACAAATATAGTAATAACCTGCTTTCAAATCTGTAATGGTTTCCGTAAAATTAGCCGCTATATTCCATTCAACGGGAGTAATATATTTATAATTTACTTTTCCGTTTTTGGCACCTCTGTTGTCAGATTCATCTAATAGCATTGTACGTTTAGAGCCCTTTTCAGGATAAAAATATACCCTGAATCTTGCTTTTGGTTGTATTCCATCTTTGAGATAACAGATATATCTAAAATTTATTTGAAACTCGCCATCGCAGTATATCCTTTTGTATATCATCTTGGTATGAGGACTATCAAATTCGGTTTGAGGAGTCCCTGGTTTTAAATTTTTCACATTTAAACTATAATAATTACTTTCTTTATTTTGATAGATCACACCGTCCCCAGCATAATACGGAATCTGCATACTTGAAGTTTTGATGGGTCGCAAACCCGACGTATTTAAATTTTGGACTGGATAAACTTTAAGCGTCTCAACATAATCAATTTTACCAATGTGAGGAGCATAAAAGTCACGTGTAATGAACTTCCCTTCATCCAAAAGTCTATGACTACCGTCATAGGTTGCTCCTTCATTTTTCCATCCCCACCAACTCGTTTGGTCAGACCGTCCTGAATAAGAACTTTGTCCATACTGAATTTCATGATTTTTCATTCCACTAGGAAAACATACTTCTCCAAACGGGCTTTGGGTTGGCTGATTGGACTGACCATTACCGTTGCCACCGACAGTTCCGCTTCCTGATCCCCCTGTGTTACCATCGCCAGGCACATACGACTTCCCATCTCTATATATCCAACGGAAACGATGGCTGCCTGGGGGCAAAGGATACATGCAGTTTGTTCCATCGTCTCCATTCGATTGATTTCCTGTCCAGACGGAAATGCCATCTACCTGAAGCTCCAATTTTTCTCCAGGATCAAAATCGCCACCATATTGCCAGAATATGTAACCCGGCTTATCCAGTTGCGCATCAAGTTCGCAGATGAATTCCTGATCATGTCCCTGCGCCCACATCACTCCATCACCATGAATCAATTCTTTCCAATCCCAGCTTCCTATAAATCTTAATCTTGAATCAATCTTATCTTCATCATTGAACAATTCATCAAACACCATTTCATCTCTATTTGCACCCGTTTTTGGATTATAATTGTAATCCATCGCGGGATAAATACGCATATGCTCTTTAATATTTAATTTGGCACCAGGATTTAGCTCTGCACTGTATGTAATGGTATCACCGCTTGTTTGTGTAGACGCTCCAGCATCAGTTACATCCCATCCACGTGTCACATCAACATATGAACCTAGAGGAGATGTTGTCCGGTATGTATTGCCCGTGTTATTACCATAAGTAAACAACTTGTCCAACTTATATTTAAAGGGTTCTTCCGTTAAACTATCTCTGATTCGAAATTGGATTACGTTGTTTCCAGCTTGCAGAGGAATACGTACTTGTTCGCCGTTACCATTCATCGTTGTATAATGAACGGACATACCATTTACAGCTACCTCAAACGCTTCAGTAGGCCGTAACTGGTGCTTATAACTGAATATGAACCACCCCTCATCCTGTAAAGGTACCGAGGTCTGAGCAATCATATCCCCTTCCTTTGGCTCTTCCAGACGCAATACTTCTCCTTGATCAATCCAACTGGGACTTCCCGACATGTACCATTCATATTTCCCTATCCCTTGTCCACGATGAAATGGTTCCCAATGATCAATTTCTCTCGGAGGACACGTGACCTCAACTGTACCTCTCAAGTCCACGGTCGTATCAGGCCCCGCAACGATTTCATACTCTATTTTGGCCTGATTGGCCTCCGTTTCTGAATAGTCCCCATTCAGTATCCATTCCACACCATGCACTGAGCGAGCATAGCTACCATGATCTCCATCTCCACGCTGGGTCCGCTGAACGAATTCGTCGTCAAAAAACAACTGATAATCATGATCCGGATACGGCTCTTCATCTACACCCATTTTGTAAGCAAATGAAACCGTACCATCACATTCATTGTCCAGGTCCATTGTCATGGATTTCTTACGCAAATCATCCATAATGAACTGCCCTTTAAAATGTGCCTGTGCCACACTTTGTGGTGATCTTACAACCCAGTTTCCATACTCATATACATGCTCCCCATCCAGATCGTAATCCTTCGGCGCAGGCGGCTTGCGTGTATCCACAATCTCAACAACTTCAACATCCTTGATATAGATGCCATTGTTCTGCCATACTTCTGGGCGCATTTTACGGATCAGCCAATCAAACTTATACATCTGTCCTGGCTGCAGCGTAAACGCTGCTTCCTGCCAACCGCTATTCTCGCTCCATTCGCCTCCGACTTGCTGCCCGTTGATATAGAACAGCATGCCATTACCGCGCTTGGAACTAGCCAAGTACTTGAACCTGATCTGTCCATAACGCTTCACACGCCAGTTAAATGTAATTTTGGAGGAGTTTCCAATTTCCAGAAGCCCTAGATCGAGCTTCAATATCATTTCGGAACCGAATTGTTCATTTTTACCTACCGAGTGAACAGTCACCCATTCCTGATCCTCCGTCGATGAGACATATCTAAAGAAATCAGGAAATTTATTTGAGAAGGGTACATCCTTTTTCATCGAAAAGAGCGGTATCTCATATACGGTAGCATCAAAATGATTGAAGTAATTTCCACTAAAATGATGGTAATAGGGTGCCGGACAGACTGGCAATGACACACCATGATGGCTTCCTCCAGGCTTCTGTGCATTTTCAAGAATCTTGTGAATACAATCTTTAATCATTTGCAGTACCCGCTGATATTGTGTTTTGTCTGGGGGCTGCTGTTGTTCCACCCACCATTCAATCCTGCGGTATATATTCCATAACGCTTCACGACATCGCACACTCGCATACCATGACTTATCTCTCAGGTATTGCTCAATGATTTGATCAATACTGTTCTCCAGTGCATCCAATTGAACCGTCTGCCATCGTCCGATTTGACCGTAACCTGGATCACCCAAAATAGGGTTATTTTCTTCACCATGCCGATCGGTTTCGCTCCTTGGTGCATTGGGACTCTGCGGTAAATACGCAGGGTTATTAGGGTTGTCGTAACTTTCGTCCGCAATCTTCGCCCTCATATTCGCGAACAATACACCTTTCTGTGACTTGGAGAACAAACCAAATGTATGACCCATACCAATCACCTCCCAATCTCTCTATACGACAAAAAGAGCACCGAGTTAATCGGTGCCCGTAAGATCATATTGTAATTTCGAGTCCGTGTAGATCTGGAGCTTGTTTTCCATGACTGATACGGACAATGTATACCATTTATTCTTCTCCCACTTAAACGGTTGCATCGGAGAACCTACTGCAGTTGGATTGCCAGCAACGATTTTATATAACTGCATCGGTGTCCTCATATCCAGGCTGTTATCACTGTCTCCTCCGTGAACCATAAACATCCAATAATTATTTTCATCAAAGTATTTGAATATAATTCCTGCACCGTCACCATCCGTGTCCGTATCAACCTTGAAGTCAACGGAGAACTTGTAGGTCTCTGCCAGAAAATTATTACGATACCATCCACTGATGTCCTTCGTATCTTCTTTGGAATAAAACTTTCCAATCAATCGGTCCCGATCCCAATCACCCTTACCGAATTTGTTCCAGTCATCAGACTGGGATAGCTCCAAAGCATCCATATCCTTGGAGTAAGGATAGTATACATTGAACGGATCATTCGGATCGTAGTCCTCTGGTACGCCCAAGCCTCCCTCCCAATCTTCAGGATCCATCCCTCGATCCAGTAAATCATCTGAGTAATCGAATATAAGTCCCTGTGCCATCGTATCCATCATCGGTATGTAAGCATCAGTGGATTCACGATGCCCCACTGGATGATCAGTCAGTGTGAAGCTATCTCGCGGTTCCATCTTGGCTTCATGATAAATCTCCATGAGATGAGCTGTTCTCTCAGGAAGAAACGCGTGTAGCTGTTCCAAATATTCTGCTCTTTTCTCAGGCCTTTCAGCGAAAATAAAACCTGTGATGACTTGAGAACAGCGTTCTTCAAATGAAGCCATGAGCCGATCAGGATCCTCAATTTCAGATAGTCTGGCATTGGCTATTCCTGTCGGTAACTCTCTCTCTATGCTAGTTTCACGTTCCTCAGTTATCCCTTCAAAATCATTCTTACTGAGATAACCTGGGTCTATTAACTTGCTGCCAAAAGTCTCGCCATCATTAACAATGCAACTTGTGTATGGAAGACTATTTCCGTAACTTAACTCCTCACCTGAGAAAGCAAACCTCTGTAGTGTGGTCCCATATATCCCATCGAAATGGTCACCGTCTCGCTCACCCGCAACGCCACTTTCCATTTCATGTGAATGACCATATCGATCTATTTTCCCCGCTGCAAGTTGCTCCCAATCCAGAGTCGTGCTTCTTAACAAGTTCATTCCAGAATCCAATTGATGGTTATACGCGTCATAAGAACTTCTGGAGCTCATGAACGAGTCATCTTCAATATGAACGTCTCTCGTTTTAAGATAAGCATCTTCGCTTTGGATTAGGTCCAGCTGCTTATATTGGAATCCAACAAGTTCCATCTCCAAAATGGATTCTCTTAACTCCTTGTTTCCGTATAACATGTCCTGATCCAGCGATCCATTTCGCAGTTTCATTACATCATCGACCGTCTCATGGGTATGTGCCCATCGTTCACCTTTCCTCCCGAAAAGGTTGTCATGCTGGAATGCTGATCTACTATCTTTATTTAAATCAATAGTTTGGATCAAGTCAGCTTCTTTACCGTATTTCAAGCCGAGAAGCTGTGAATGAAGAAATGAATCTTTAACATTTTTCAATCCGAAAATATTTTCTTCCAAATGTCCATATTGAGGTTTGTCGGCCAACAGATCCTCTTCCATATTGCCATACTGAGGCTTATCTGCTGAGAGCACATTCTCAATCGCTCCATACTTCAGGTTTGTGCCGCCTACAATCTCAACCGGAACATCCCCGTATTTCAAATTCGTTCCGCCAACTATTTCTATAGGCATATCTCCATAGCTGAGGCCTGTGCCCCCCACCGATTCCACTGGGACATCACCATACTTCAGATTTGTACCGCCCAGTGGCAATACAGGATCAAGGTAACCATATTTCGGTTTGTCCGCTACGAGTTGTTCTTCAAGATTAGCAATCTTTTCTATAACGCTCTCTGTTGTCTCATGAAGGTAAGCATCCTGAGTATTCTTGCAGGCAAAGACAACATCATTATCGAAATTTATAGTATCTCTATACAGATGAATGGAAAGAAGGGACTCCTCCATTAAGGCTATACGTGTACCCTTCGATCCTATAACCAAGGTATCTTCCAGTGTCGAATCCTTTTTACCCTTTATCGCTTCATAAATCAGTTCAATGAAGTCCGCATCCCTAATACCTTTGCCACCGTACACAGCCTCATCATCCAACTGGCTGAAGCGTAATTTAACCACTTCACTCTCAACCTCATGGACTGATGCATGTTTCATGATTCTTGTGGAATGGTTTTCTTCAAGCATGAAGGACAATCTGTTTATGTTATCCGAAATGATATCAACGCTCAATTGGCCCTCGCGTTTAATTGAATCAGCCAACAGAATATCGTCAAGGTCAGCAGTTTTCACTTCTGTAAATGCCAGAGACACCTCATTTTGCAGCATACCATAAAGATCTCCCCGGTTCCCTACAGGAGCGACGCTTTCCAAAGTCGATTCCCAAGTTTGGCGCATTCCTGCATTAAACTCAATATCCATCGCACTTTCCCTTGCCCACAAGGAACCGAATGTATTTCTAATCTCTGCTTCACCATCTCGAGATTTTGCGCTGCTTATGGAATAATCCTTGCTAAGAAAAGACGGTCTCCATATCAATGTAGCCAGAGAATAATCTATATCAATAGCTGCTTGGCGTAGTTCAATCCATCCAATAGAATAGCTCTCATTAAAATACAACTGTCTAATCTTGGCTGTACCTATGGAGTACTCTTCAGTAAATAGAGCTTCTCTTGTTGGAATTGTTCCCATAGCCTCATGTTCTTTCGAATATCCCTCACGAAGCACTGGTGTTCCAATGAGATTTTCAGTGTTTAAAAGCATCTGGCGCAAGTTCGTGCCACCCAGTGTGTATTCTTCATTGATGATTCCATAACGGTCGCGGGAAGCCCCACCCATATTGAATTCGGTATGAAGTACACTTTCACGATTTCCGCTGGAACCCATGACACCATGATCGAGAGTCGCTCCATCACGTTCAAATTTTGCTCCTGCCGTATACTCGGCAGAGGCTTGTCCTCTACGTTCAACCTTACTTCCCTGATACGCCGGATCGTCTGGATATAATCCCCCGCCTGGGATCAGGTAGCCTAATGGATCTTCAGCCTCAATAATAGCCGGCCTTGCATTAAAATCTGCCCCATAAATTACTTCCGTAATTTCGCCATGCAGATTCTCCTTCACTTTTACTCCCTCGAAATCGTCTGCCTCTAAAGTGGACCTACGTCTGTTCATTTCAGCCGATAGGGATTCATCTTCAAGTATTGTTTCACTCAAATTTTTCGATGCTTCTGCAAGTTCCTTCCCAATAACACCAATCTGAGATTTCTTCGAACCTTCGAAATTAAAGGATATAATACCTGACCTTGCTCCTTCTTTGTCAGCTGTCAAGATCCCACAGTCGATTAACGCATCTACCCGTTCCCTAACCCCAATCAGGAAGTTTTCGTCAAAGTAACTAGAAGCACGATCATCATTCACAGCCTCCATCATCATTTCCAGAATGACAGCAGGACTGTTCTGCAAGATCTCCCCAACGATGAATTCCTCGTCCAGATATCCAGGGTACGCTTTATTCCCCAACCAGCCTCCACCAACCAATTTGTCCAAGAGTTCGTCTCGAATCATCGTCGGCCGACCCATATCTCGAATAGACTGAAGAATGGCTTCCATATCCATCTTCTTACGATCTCGGTGCGATTCAAGTGGTTTATCTGTTAGATGCAATTGCTTCTGATTATCGTTCTTTCCAAACGTTTTTAAATTTTCGAACAGGGAAGGACGTATCACTTTTTTCTCAGCCAGATGTTCCTCAAACTCAGGTAACCATAAATCATGGGCCAGCGCTCTCTCTGCCGTTGTTAATTCTGTCGTATAACCATTAAAGGATTTTTTTCTGTCTGCACTTTCCTCAATGTTGGGAATAAAAAGTTTCCTTTGTTCTAATTTTGCAGTATGGAATCTTTCCTCGATATAGGTTTCGAGCTTACTCTGTCTTTCACCTAGAGAAAGATTACTAAGTAATTCAAGAGCCTCTACGAACACTCGTTTACCTATTGTACTTTCCCTTTCTACATACCCTGGAATTTTGCTGATTCGTCTGCTTTCTTGCAGATCTCTGAAAACGAAACCATACTCTGTACTTTCGCGGTAAGCCTGATCCGCATCACGATCAACAGTACTTTGCACCACATAAATCCGTCGAGCCTCAGGGCGTTCATATTCAATATACATGCTCTCCAGATAAACTCTCTGAGCAGTAGTCAGATCATTTATGATGTTCATATCTTCAGCATGACTTCGAACAGCCCATGGAAATTGCCTTTCCACATCGGTAATTGACTCTATATCCCTTTTGGCGAAAATAATGTCCGATTCTATAGTTGAAGGATGTTTGTTTATAATTCTTTGAGCTTGCATCGGATGCCAGAGAATATCACTTGGACGAAGTACTGGCTCATATCGATATCGATCACGGGTGCTTTGACCGAGATCATCTTGGAGATGAAGTCTCTTATCGACTTGGCGTACACCTCTTATATCCGTATGGAGAAATGTCGGGTATTGACGGTCCTTCAATTTGGCAAGCACATTCTCATGAGTCATCATCTCATACTCAATGTCGCGAGTAGCTTGATTCAATTGTGACAGGAATATACTCTCTTCAATGTCCCTGAACGCTTGAGCAATTTTCCCCGTGGTCATACCACTAAATGTAGTCTCTCGTATAGCACCACCCAGCGTTCGCATGAGAGCCAGCTGGGAAGTGTTATATACTCTTGTACCTTGAGGGCTCGTCCGATCAATATGCATATACTTTATTTCCTGAAATCGGCGTATAAAAGCTGTAGACATTTCTGAAAAAATAGATAACTGCTGGTCATTGTAGATCCTCGCCCCGATGATGGTAGCTTCCTCGGTAAATGTCTCCTTACCGCTCTCCCTTTGCCCAAGCAAGTCCTGATACAGAAGCTCTACATTTTGTCTGCTCACCTTCTGAGACTGAATACTTTCCCCGAGTACTGTAGTCCTAAGATTATCTTGGAGTGCTTCCAACAGAAAATTGTTCTCCGTTGATCGTCCGATATTCTTCTTCACTTCCTCGAAAACCTCTGCCACATCCATATCCGGTTTATCATTTCTGACGGAGTGCACTAATTGCTTAATCACCAATTCGGATTGACTGTCTTCCTCTGCGCTATCTGCATAGTCGGCAATCATCCCAAAATCACTGACCCTGAAACTGATTTTGCCGGGCTCCAGCTTGTCCAAATTCTTTACAAAGTTACGGGTAAGACCCAAATTCCGCACAATTTTCAGCTCTTTGTCGTTATCCACCCGCCAGCCTTCTGTCATATCTTCATCGACGGCTGATACTTTCTCATCATTTAGCCTATGACCTTCTTGCCGATGATCCATCTCCAAAGCTTCAATTAACGCAGATCTCTCCATCTCAAATGAAAAATCCATAATATTGCCTTGCTTAGTTGTCGAGCCCGTTCCTTCTGAAGAGCGAGGTAGAATGCCTTCTTTACCCTGTTTGGCATCACCCAGAACAATAAACCGTTCTTCTCCTTCAAGATCCTTGCGAATCGCTTCCACAAGTTGATGATTGAACCCGTGAGAAATCGATCTTGCCATATAGAAATCAAGCATCAGGACACTTGGATAACGGCTGTAAGGCATATATATAAATCGATAATCCTCAGGCCTGCTTCCTGTAGTTCCAACAGTGAACAGGTAGCCGTACTGAGTTGTCGTATAATCTATTACGGTAAAATCGTACTGGTTAACTACTTGACTCACGTCACTGCCCCCTTCCAATGAAAAAAAGGGAACCCCTGAGTGGAGTCTCAGAAAGTTCCCTCTCACTGAATCTATACGATTCAGCTTTCATTCAGTTCAACTTACAAGTAGCGTACTTCCTTCAGAATGGCCACGCCCATGCGTTGGTTGGCAGATAGATTCATAAAGTTCTGTGCTGTATCTGTATCGAAGTAACGATACACTTCTTGGTTCCAAGACTTACCTTCCACATCAATGATCAACTCATCGAGGTGAAGGATATTATGCTTCGTAACTGCGATGCAGTTATCGAATTGACCGCGGTAGCCCTCATAAGGGTGAACCACATAGATTGGAGACAAGTGATATTTGGAAGTCCATTTCGATGCCTGGAAGCCTTGTGGTTCCAGTTCCAGACCTGTATCCCCCAATTCCGGATCAAGATACGCTTTACCTTTCGGTGGAGCTTGTGTAATAAAGGAAGGGTAATGCTGCTGGAATTCAATACCTGATTTAGTTTTCAACATCTGAAGTGTGTTGTTACCTGCAGAAGTATATTGACCATAATAGTATGTTCCTGTTTTGGCAATCTGAGAAATATCGGGTTCCTCAATCACGGCACCGGCTGTGAGCATCACGTTACCGTCTACATCATTCAGGTTGTATTTGAACGGTTTCAAGGCACCTGCATACAGGAAAGATTTTTTGTAATCAAGGAAGTTCACCGCAGGGTCTGCAACAAGAACCATCGCCAAGCGGTTGTTCATGACATTTACATACATATATACAGGTTTCTCTTTATTTCGATCCGTTGGTGTATAGTTTTCCAATGCCCATTGGTAAAGTACCGGATGACCTGTCAGCTTGAACGTAGGTCGGGTTGTAACCGGTAATGTAGTTGGCTCACTGCCCTCGAGTCCTTCAAGCAACTGTACAGTTAGAGTACTATGCTCTTCATAAGCCGGAACAGGTGCAACGACTCGTGGTACCAAAGCGTGATTGATGAAGCTAACATAGAATTTTTTGGTGATTGGAGTTGCTTGAGTACCGATCGTCATAACTCCACGAAGAATGAGTTCCTGAACGCGATCGTTGCTGTCCTTTTCCTCATAGAATACTTCCCACAAATTTTGTTCCTGGGTCTCACTCGCAGTTGACTCAAAAGGGAAGCTCTTAAAGCCCGTGACTTCCTCTTTCAGTTTTGTCAACAAGTCCTGGGAAGTGGTGATTGTCTCTACATATTTAAAGTTTGCCATTGTATAGTAGTCCTCCTTATTTTATCTCTTTCAAAAATGCAATGGTAATAACGTCTGGTGATGGTGAATGCTTGAAGAGGTTCAACGGGCTCTTGATACTGAAAAATTTATAAACTTCTGTCCATGTGCCCAGAGAAGGGTTAGACTTATCTTTCAAAATCTCTGTATCTACGATTAATTCATCACGATTAACCAGATTATGATCGTAAATCGCGACCACACCATCCATATATCCCCGATACCCCTCAGCCTGATGAACAAGGTAGATTGGACTGGCGTGATACTTTCCTGTCCAGAGGGACTTCTGGAAACCGTCCGTATCGACAACAAGTTTGGACAGCCCCGGAGGAAGCGTACCGACAGAAGGGTAATTCGGGAGATGCGAAATAAAGGCCGGGTAATAACGTTGGAACAGGACATTACTCCGTGTCTTCAACATGGACATGGAATCCATGCCATTTGAAGTGTACTCCCCATATTTGGCGTACAGATCCGGATTAAGGTCGGTTAAAATATCTTTTTTCGTATAACCTGTCATATCCGTCCGCAAATCACCCATACCAACCGTAACCCCGAAGTTCCCGCCATGGTCAAAGTCATTGAACGGAACAATTTTGCCTATGTATCCAAAACTTCGATAATAGCTGTGGATATTCGGTGAAGGATCACCTTCAAGAACAACGATAACCCGATCATTATTTACCGATAGCGTGTAGGCTACCAGGTAATCTGGTCTGCGTTTTTTGTTAGGCAGCCAAGACGTTGTAGAATCTCGCCCATGGAAAAAGCGAGCCGCCGGGCTGACAATTTCTGTTTTCCCGTCGTAGTCCAACTTCCACTTCGTGGATGGTGGGATGAAAGTTTTGACAATCGTATCAGTATTCCACATCTCATAGATTGCTTGTGCTTTGGCTTGATCTATTACTATAGGCGTTAAACCCGGTTTAACCGTAGCTGGATCACAAGCCCCTGTATATGTGGTCGACGAATCTCCACTTGCGTTAATACCCTCAAAGTCTTCGCCATAATAAATGTTAATGTAGTTCCAGTCATTCGTAGGTTGCTCAAACATAACGGAGTACTCTCGAACAGGAATTCCTGTGGGTACCGTTGGTGTACCTTTAACTACTACTCTTGAAGGCACATCATGGACCGGATCAGCAGTATAATAACGCTCAGTAAACGTATATTTGGATTTACTAGGCTCTACGAGACTGTTCTTTAACGTTGTCCACGGACTATAATAATCGTAATATCTCACATACTCCCACTGATAAGCCGTCTTCAGAGCATAGTTCCAGTCATCTGGAAGTTCCGTAACC
This sequence comes from Paenibacillus sp. 11B, assembly GCF_030487755.1. Taxonomy (NCBI): domain Bacteria; kingdom Bacillati; phylum Bacillota; class Bacilli; order Caryophanales; family Paenibacillaceae; genus Paenibacillus; species Paenibacillus sp. 11B. Next base: position 803,465 of record NZ_JAUKNS010000001.1, read on the forward strand.
AGTTCGAATTCATTCCAGTCATCCAAATAAACTACCTCACCGGTACTAAGAGTCTGTCTCTGCTTTACAATATACGCAGAAACACCATCAGGTTTAGTAAGATCTGTAACCAAAATTGCAAGCTGATTAGGAACATCTACAAAAATAGTATCTCCCATCTTATCAGTATAAGAAAACTGAACGACCTGAATCTTTCTTCCCGTCTTGTAGTTACCATAATCCTTATCTCTTACTTTAGGAACTTCGCTGCCCTCTACGACTGGATCCCAATAAATTGACCTTACTTCATAGAGAAATCCATCTTTTTCAACAGCAGGTGTTCCATTCTTGAATTTAAGTTTACTGTAGTCAGGAATTTTAACCACGTCATACAAGTTACCATCCGTATGAAGGTACTTCCCTTGAATGTTAGGACGAGTCTTTGGGGTGTATGTTACCCAATAATCTTGTTCAGCCTCATAGACTTTTTCCCAACGATTTGCGTCAATCCCGCCTTCTGCTCTGGGAATGTCAGCACTCACAATCTCATCGGCCAACGTGTTGATCAGATTTTGTGCTTCCGACTCTCCGTCAATATAGGCGGCAAAGTTCGTCTGCGGTTTTTGCAGTGCCATCGTCACCCTCCTTATCTCAAAAATTTGATGTTGTACCAGACCGACTTGGCTTCAGCCACCGCGTTGAAGAAGTCAAACTTAATGATCGTTCCCGCCGGAATCGGGTAGACAATTCCGAAACTGTTACCCATGGATACCGACTCAGGAAGCTCCTTCGCATAGATGGTGTGGCACACCTTTTCAGTTCCGATCGTCAGTTCCCAGTAATCGCCGACACAGTAGTGACTCGCAGCAAACGCAATGCTCAGAAACTCCGTATCATACGCCAGAGTAAACGTATCGGACTTGGTGGTCTTGGCCGCCGGAATGTCCAACATCTGTCCCCGTATGAAAGGGATCGTTTTTTTACTGAAGTGTGGGTACGGCAGCTCGCGCACTTTGTCGATGACGCCACCCGCGATGTAAGAAACATTAAATGCCATGGAACCACCCCCTACATGCTATATACGATTTACGCTCGTTCCAGTTAAGCGTCCGTCGTCATCATAATTTAGACCAATATTGTAGGTGAACATCGAATCTCCACTTGGATCAAATGTGCGGGCGGTCACCTGTGTTAACCTGAAATATTTGTAGTATTCATAATCCGGGTGGGAATAGCCCACCCCGGAAGGAAAGTCTTCTTCATCCTCAGAGCCGAACTTCATCCAGATTGAAACCTTCCATTCCGATTCGTAGAACAGGTCTGCTCCAGTCACCCTGTCCGGGTCCTGCATGTGTTCCCGATATAATGTAACGGAAGGTTCCCCCTCAAGAGGAGAACTGTTCGAATTTGAAGTACTGCTATACTTGCGTAATTCCCGGTGGATCAGATCCAGCACAGGAAAAACAATATTTTCATTCACGATGCCGGCCATTACACCATCACTCCCTTTCTTGCCCACATCATATCAATGACCTGAAGCATGCCCCGATCCACGGAATAGCTTGTTTTGATACTTTTAATCGTGTAAACGGAGCGGGTGGTAGTCGTTTTATCCGTCACGATAACGTTGTCAAGCAGATCAAGAGCAGGATTCGCAGGAATGGATACCTGTAGCGTACGGCACATACGTTTCATATCAAAAAAAGCTCGCTCTGCCACCTGCCTCTTGGCCTCAACAGTCTTCGCCCAAGGAACCGCTAGCACCATAGTTCGGATCTCACCTTTGAGTTCGAGCAAGATCTCCTTGTCCACAAAACTGCTCTGTTGCTGATTCGAGTCGATAACCACGATGTGACTTCTTCCTCTGGACCAATCCGTCGATTTGGTAATGGAGATCAGATTGTCATTCTCGGAAAACTCGGCAACGACCGGTTTGTCATAATTCAAGCGTTCCAATCGGTATGTACCATAACGGTCACAGTAGCTTCGATAAGGAATCTCCGAAATAATATCCTGAACGGCTTCCGTAACTTTGGCGGACCATTGCTCAAACGTTTTGCCATACTCCTCAATGAATGGATTAAGCCATCCATTGGGCGTAAGTACCGTACTTGCATCCTTGACTTCAAACTCACCCTCCTGTCCCGGTACCGGAACAATGACTCTGCCCGTCTTCTGATTCACCTCAATCAGATAGGTCTCGTCGATCACATAGTCAGGATAAGAGCGATCCTCACTGGTTGCCCTCCACCCCACCATACCTGCATGTTTAACCAGATCTAGTACAACCGTGGATTTAACCCAGGCCGGCTTTTCAAGTTCCACAGGCTGAGCTGGTGTCGGTGTAACCGCCGGTGTGGATGTAGATGTAATGGTCCAGCTTGCCGGGTCTGCGAGCATCTCCTGATAAAAGGTCCATACCTTGTTCACCCAATTATCACGATCTTCACTCCAGATCATTGGAGCGATGTCTCCTCCATTATGGAAATACAGTACATCCGCCTTGGAAGTCACTTTCTTCCCTCTGGAAGCCAGTGCTTTGGACATCCGTTCTGCTCCACGTTTCATCTGCTCCTGAATACCTTCGTATTCCTTCTTAGGGATTCCGTATCCAAGAATAAAACTGCCGTTCTCTTCCTTACCCATGCCTTGTGTGCCAAGTACGGTCTCATGCTTGCATATTGCAAGCAAAAATTTGTGATCCGGTACACCATAATTTGCAGCTTGAGCTTGGGCAGCCTGAATAATGGTTGATGTCCGGTCCGTCCCTACCGCTGCAGGCGGCACCGGATCCGGCACATTATCAATCTCATCTACCTCTGGATAAGCTTTTTTCTCCGAAATGACTTTCTCGATAATGCGCTTGTACATATCTCGAGCCGTGATCTCCAGGGTAGAGCCCTCACCATTAATGTCGACTTTGTCGATCAATCCGGTAAATACCCGCATCATATGCTGACCGTAGCCCATGTAAATGCGTATCGGTGTGTTTTCACTGAGAACTCCAACATGGAATCCATTGGCAAAATAAGACCATGGAGATGGGACGCCCCCAAGCTCGGGAAAATGGGCAGGATTATAGTCCGGTGAAAAGAATCCTCTGGGATTGGAGATGGTCAGCCGTGCTTCCCTGGCTTCAGAGTCAAACTGATCATCAATTTCGGCACTAATGATATTGGGAAGAACTTGCGTGTCCATATAGACAAAAGATCCAACCTGAATAAAATCCGATTCTGGCCTATTGTTCATGACAAAACCTTCATAGCTATTCGTTTGATAATAGCCTTTGGACGGATCAAGTCCTTCTTCACTCTTTTGATTCTTCAACGGAGCAGGCAACAACTCTTGTATACGAATATAATCAATGGCGAATTTTTTGTATTTCACCTTCGTAGCAGGAACTGTGCCGGCTGGAACAGTGGCGTTTTGTTTGCCCCCATAAGTCACCTTAATTTTGATGCTTTTGGCCTTTGCGGGGATCACAATATTATTCAATTCCGTTAGTTTAGTCAGGTCATATGCCCCGGTGAACTTATTGACATAAGCATACGTTTTACCATCAATCACCACAGCGAAAGAATCCCCGGCCGCTTCACTAAAATTAGTCCCCATTCCAATACTAAGAAGCCCTTGAGTAGGCATGCTCAGTTTAGTCACGTTGATCTCAAATTCGACTACCGCGGCTTTTCCTTCAAACGTATATAGCAACTTGCCTCCTGAATCAAACAGGGTCCAGCCCGATTCGATCTTGGCGTAATCTGAAAATTTTAATCCGGTTGTATAAACGCTTTTCTCATACCAGTTCCGTTTATCAAATTTCTCATTCAGTTTAATCTCTCCTGGATATCCTTCAACCTGAACCGGCACTACATCAGTAAATGTTGTTTTCGCATTTCCGTGCAGTTTGCGCTGTCCGCTCAGATATAATCTGGGATTAACCGCCTTACCACCTTCTCCGGTTTTCGTTGTTGGATTAACCCCTTCCCAAATTTCAAAATGTAGATGTCTCCCTTTACCCGCTGCACGTTCAGCAGCAGAAACCTTATGGCCATTGGTATATACGCCACCCGTATTGCCTAGTGTTCCAATGACCGCCCCTTGAGCTACTTCATCATCCACCGAACAGAGAATTTCTTTCAAATGAAAATATTTGGTAATAATACCATTATCATGTCTTATATTCACGGCATTACCGGCACCTTCTGTTTTATTCCGGGATATGCGGACTACTTTTCCCGCCCATGCAGCCAGAATTGGCGTTCCGATCTGCTCCCATAAATCGATGCCTCGGTGAATTTTTGACGCGCTTTTACGAGGAGCACCAAATTCATCTGTAACCTCGGTGGTAATCAGCGTTTTACCCTTGATCGGAAAACAAATATCCTGGGCGGTAGCTTCGGTCGAGCCATTATAAATCCCGTTACTCGACTCATCCACCCAAACGGATTGTGTACTGATGACAGGTACTAGCTCAGAAACCATATGCCTGAACTCTTCTGTCCGTCCCGGGATAAATGCCAGCCTGTCCACTTCAACCCGGATATTGGGAAGTGCTCCTTCCCCCAGCTTCAGACGCTGGGACAGCACATTCATAACCTCATCCGAAATTGGAATCATATATTATCTCCCCTTACTTGAATCGCTCAATGGTCCACTTCATGAATCGGTCCAGGAAGGCCACGGCTTCAGCCCGTGTCATAGCAGAGTTACCCAAAAACCATGTCTCATCCGGTTCCGTACCACCTACAGGCCTGCCCATATTCGTTACCACTGCTGCACCATCCACCTTTTTCTTGATATTGATGCCTGCAATCAGCGGATCATTATTGGCAAATGTTTCGTCTTCCATTTCAGAGACAGCCATTTTCCAGAATGCATCCTTGTTCTGTACGACTCGCTCATCTTTGTTCTGATAGTAAATGGCCGAATCTTTTCCGACGTCTGCGAACCTTTCGCTCACATCCTTGAGATAATAGAAAGTCACTTCGTCGCCTTCTGAGAAAGGTTGATTGAAGACAACCGTATGGTTGTCAATTTCCGAATAAGCCGGAGTTTCTTGGACTTTATCTTTTTTTTCTTCTTTGAATTTCACTGTAACTTTAAGTTTCTTTTTGCCTGCTGGATAATTGCCGTTAAGTCTAAACACCCGTTGTCCCTGAAATGCCGTAATAGGCTCATTTATACCCGTCGTTGGTGCTTCCTTGTCCGTAAATCTGGCATAGAATACCTTGCGTAGCTTGTTAATCAGATGAAAGGCTTCTCCCCGCTGTATAATCGCTTTAGGAAAGAAACAGTTATTGTATGCCGGCTTGAGGGTTGTCGCTTTAATGTCTTCACTCTTGAATTTGAATGCGCCACCGCTATTCTTCGTCCAATAGTTGAACTTACAAGTGACACCATTCAGATTAAAGGGAAGAAACACTGATCCCCCAGGACTGACACAATAGACATCTGTTCGATAACCGATTGCCTTTGTTGCAATTTTGGTTACTGCCGCTGCATCCCCCATGGTATCTGCCCATACCTCGGAAGGAATACTGAGTCTGCGAAGCGGCTGCCCTGCTGCATACAAATATTCCTGATGATTACGACTGAATGGATCGTAGAAATATGTCGTCGCTGCACTAAGTGCAGCTCTGGGCAGATCTCCAGTCCAGGACACGGGTGGCCTCTTCCAATCACTGTCCAGCAACGGTTCTCCATAACTACAGAAGGACACCACCTGACCTGCTTTCACACCGGTATACAACTCTACATCCGTTAAACCCTTGCTATTGGTTTCAGCCGTTTGGTAGATCGTTTGAACACCATCAATAAACACATACAGTGGATTGTTATCTGTCGGCTTGATCAGAACAGGCAGACTAAATGAGGTTTCCCCCGCTTGTCCCTTGATTTCCTCATATACAAAAGGCTTGCCTTCCTCAAACTTGTTATAGTTGATCCCCGCAACAAAGACTTCACCATCTTCCAAAACCATATTCGTGGCTTCCATAACATCGTTATAGAACCAGTCCCCTTCGTTTACATCAACCCATTTTCGTATGATAAACACCCCCTATCTTTAGAATAGACAGAAAAGAGAGTAGGTCACCCTACTCTCGAATTGTTCGTTCCAACAGACGCTTGGTGCGCATCAGGAAAGTAACAAATTCTGCTCTGGTTATAAAATCTTCCGGCCTGAAGTATAGAATGGGTGTGCCGTCCAATTCTGTTACAACAGTCAGCCCCAAATCAGCCATGCGTTCAATGGAATGTCTTGCCCAGTGATTCTTACCTTCCGTCGTCTGTAAATCCTGAAACTGAACCGCACTCTTGCGGTCATATCCATCTTTTTTGATCAGGGTCATGGTCAGTTCGACCTTGTACCCTTTCTGATCTTTATCCATCGTATCCTGATGATAGAAGATAGGGTCGACTTTGATGGACTCTACAACACCAACATAAATATTGCCCTTTTCATCATAAAATTTGTGCGTCCAGCCTACGTACATGGCGTAGTCATGATAGGACTGCTTGTCTTTAAACAGGATGTTAATGATGGACTTGTACGAAGACACACCCATCTGATGGAAATGCGAGGGAGCATTAATCATTTTAATTTCCCTCACTTGCGGATTGGGCGACGGCGAAGAGTACGGATCAATAATCCGACCCATCACAGGTTCGAACTTCATCCCTGTATCGACATACAGCTTTCTTTTATACCGGTCATTAACTAAGCCAAACGGGTCTTGCTGTGACATATCAGATGCCCTCCTTACCTAATAAAAGATACGGGATAATTGCTCCCCATTCTTGCACCGACATTACTAGCCATCCTGTTTACAAGACCCGGGTTGTTCTGCCGTAGTGTCTTATCCAGTGAAGACGTCAGTTTCTCCACATCTTTTGTACTGCCAGTCATATTGTCGATATTCACATGCACCGTGACATCGCCCGCCCCAACCATCACACTTTTATGTGTATTGTTTGTCGTCATATAATCAAAGTAATCCATGACTTTAAGTCCTGCTGGAATGTTGAATGTAGATATAGGTTTATCCATTTTTTTGCTGATTTCGGCCAGATTCTTGGACTGTTCTACACCCAATGATTGGATTTGTTTAAAAATTTCCATATATTCATCCGAGCCCGGTTTAAACACGCCACTTTTCAGCAAATTCTGCCATTCTTGCTTGATCGAACTCATTTGTGAGTTCAGCTCAGATGCACGAGATTTGTTCAATGCAATCAATTCTGGTGCATCTTCCTTACCCCCATTGGCCGCCAAAAGATCGTACATTCGTTTGTCATAATCCAACTGTGTCAGCTCAAGCTGATCATTCATCTTGCGTCTGAGTTCATCAATTTTACTGTTTTTAACACCGTTCAGTTCAAGCTCTGATTGTGCCTTTTGCTGTTTCTTCTCATTAATCTCCAGACCGAGTTCGTCTTTTTCCTTGCCCTCAGCCATCTTGTCATACGTCTTCTGCAAACTAGCAATCGCCTTATCAAAAAACTTGATATTTTCTTGCAAATATTTCTCCATCAGAGCGCGCATCTGGCCAGAATCCTCGCGGACACCGCTAATTAACAGACGGGATCGAGCAACTTGATAATTCGTTTCGTTGTCACTTGTTGACTTGTTGAGCTGACGATTGATCTTGGCGATCATTTCATCAATGCCATTGCTTTGCGGCTGAGGTGTATACCCGTTAGCAATGGTACCCATTCCGCCAGCAGCAGGAATGTACTGAATCTGAGGCTGCACATATTGTGGTTGAGTGTTCTGCTCAGGCGCCTTGCCGGACTCCTTGTCCATTTGAAGCTGCGACTCTTTTTTCTCTTGCTCGTAGTTATACTCTTTGGCCAACTTTTTCTCGACCGCATCTCCGCCATTTTCAGTCCACAAAGCTTTGAATCCATCCACATAATCGCCAAACTTGTTATTGGTAGCATTGTCTCCAAATACCGTACTCATTGTCCCGGATATAGCGGCATCCATCCCCAGGTTAAGTCCCTTCCATACTTTCCCTATAAAAGATGACTGCTCCACATCTTTGAATTGTTTTGCCAACTCTTCCTTGTTTGTAGCCCGAATATTCTGCTTCTCCGCTTCAGACTTGCCCATATTGCTAAGCGGATCAACAAGGCCTGTAATTACATCCATGGCCCCCATTGCAACACCAAGCCCTGGTACGGCTTTTAAAGGTCTTAAGAACCTTGAGCCGGTTTTCACTAATTTCGAAAGTTTTCCCGGTGTTTTAATCCCACGTGCAGCACGCTCCGCATTGATAGCACGCTGAGTAATCAAATTACCTTGTCTATCTCGAAGAATATTTCCACCTTCATCACGAGTCGGAGCATTGCTGTCAAAAAATGCTTTACGATTGCCTGTCTCTTTCATGTCCTTAAATCTGGAAAGTAGGCCCCTTTTTTTGGTCTTTTGATTTTCCTTTTTGGAATCGCCCCCCGGATTGAATTCATCCATTATCGCATCTTTCATGACATCCTTAATCAGGTCTTCATGTCGAGCCACAAAGGTTTTATTCTTCGCTTCATCTTTATCATCTTTTGCAGCTGATCCGGCACCTGCACTTCCCGTACCCGGAACGACCAGTATTCCTCCAGAAGAGTTCATCATCGCTGCCAATTGAGCCTGCTCAAGCTCCTTCAATTTGGAGATATATGCCGCAGCATCCATTGATCCCTGTCTGAATGAGGCATTCAGGGCATTCACTTCACTTCTTAATTTGGATAGCACATCATTTAACAGAATCGATTGTTTGCGCAGTTTCTGGATCTCGGATTCGTAACGCTGAACATCGGTTGAGCCATAAAGGAACTCGGCATTCAGGAAATACAACTTATTTCGAAGCTCCACAGCATCCAGATCCATATCATCCATCGCCAACATCAGCATTCTCGCTTGATGTTCAAGCTGAATAATCGCTTTTCCGTTTTCATCCAACTCACGGCTTAGAAATTCAAGACTCCGTTTTGTCTTCGCGATCTGTTCATCGAGTGAATTCAATTCCTCACGCAACAGACGAAGTTCCCTGCTTTTGGCCTTGGCTTCCTTCTCCGCTTGGTCACGTTCCCCTGCGTGAAAGGTAGAAGCTGCTGAATTCCCATTCTGGATTGCCTGCTCATAGAGTGATTGTTGTTCATCTCGTCTAGTATGTAGCTTGAACACTTCTTCTTGCTTGGCAGTTGCCCTTGTCTGTATCTCCGCTTTACGGGTACCTTGAGCACGAAGACGGTTTTGCTGTCTTGCCCTTTCCTGCGTTACACCCGCACGGTGCACATCAGCAACTCCGATTGGGTAGGATGTGTTGCCTCCTGAGCTTTCGCTCTTCACTGTACCTGTATCACCCATACCATAACGTGTCTGTTCTCCTTTGTTCATCACATCGGCGAACTTGTCCCAGGCCACTTGAACACCTGCTTCTTCCATAATCCGATTAATCAGTTCCATATGATCTGAAATACCGCTGGCTTGGTCTCCAATTAATCGCAAGAACGAAATAAGATAGGTCTGGAGCCCAGAAAAATCCTCTTTCAACCCCTTCATGGCTTCATATGTAGAGATTTGGAATGCAGTACGGAACTGGCTTTGACGAAATTGCAAGTTATCTCTTGTCTCTGTCCGCGGAACCATGGAAGCTTTATTCTCGTCAACTGCCTTAAGTTGCTCCTCAAGAGCGCCAACTGATGCTTGATCCTGGGCTAAACCACCACTCGTTGAATGGCCTTTCTCCTGAAGAGACAATGAAGACGTAGCCATGAAACGGGCAAGAGCATCTTCTTTTGTTACTTCACCATCACGTTCACCCGATGCAGGCACCGTTTGTTGCATGGCCTTGATCAGATCCTGGATGTTTATCTGTGAGATAGTTGCAGCCTTAAGCATCATGTCCGTCACTTTGGATAGATCATAACCACTCAGTTCCCAAGCAGTGGAAATACCTTCCAAGCCCGTAGCAGTCTTCTCTACATCCACATTGTCAAACGAATTCAACTTGGCGACTTCTTTAGCAAAGGCTGTGGCTTCCTCAGGATTATCATAGGAACGGGAACCAATGCGATATGCGAGACCCACATCCTCCTGATCCATGCCATGCTGCAGTGCAATCCGTTGCAGGTCCTTGACGATCCCGTCTGTTTGACCTGTCTGACCTGATGATCTGATCTCGAAATTTTGATTGGCCTTGGTCATCTGGTCATCCATTTGACGTGACGACTCAAGTGATTCCTTCAGCATAGTGGGTGAGTACCCTATGGCTTTGCCTGAGGAGATATATTTCATCATGTTGCCCATGGAGTTCAATAGCTCCTGTGAACCAGCTTCCGGCAGATCTTTCATTTCATTGAAAGCCCCACGATAAAATGTCTCCAAATCCTTGGTTAACGTTGCAATCATTTGGGACTGCATATCGTCCCTCATCTCTTCAACACGCTGAACAAGGGATTGAATGCCTGATCGATTTCCATCTTTCAGGTCTGCGGTTCGGATATCAGACTGTTCCACATCCGTTAATATCTCTTGGGTTAAAGAGTGTTTTTGTTCTTCTGTATTAGCCAAATTCATCACCACCTTTATACATAAATCCCGTTCTACCTTAGTGTAGGCAAACGGGACGTCTCTCACTTATCCTCCAAGTGCTTGTGCAAGCAAACCGATGTCATCCTCGGATATTTCTGTGTAGTCCGCGTCATCAAAGGTCCGTTTACGTCTAATACTTCCATCTTCCCCAACTTCCTCTTCCCCTCTGCCGCCACCGAACATGCGAAGAGGTGCCGTCATTAATTCAACCTCAAATTGAATATATTTCTCGGCTGACTTGCACAGCTCCGCGACCTGAGGGAGTGTGTACTCCCAGATCTCCCACTTGTTCAGCCCACAGTGCTTGTGAAGGGTAAAGAAGATTTCTCCCCAGTGAATTGGCTCTTGCGTTTCCTCATCACGGATTTCGGTTCCCTCCAGAGGCTCACCCTCGGCGCGTTCTACTTTTTTAGACCATTTAGACCAATAAGCATATCAATGACTTTTCGAGCCGTATTTAAATCAAGGTACTCATCCAGATATTCTCGATTAATGACATACTCACCCTGTTCATCTTTGGTCACAATGTGCGGATAGTTTTTAAACGCCATAGCCAACACATCAAATAAGTCCTGTTGTCGTTTTGCATCCAGTTCATCATTCTCTGTTGGAATAAAGTTAAGAATAATGGCGTCGATGTTCACCGTTTTCAGCAGTTTCATCAGACGACGTGCATCCTTCAGGTTACATGGCGGGATGCGGTACTTCCGCCGATCACGCAGTGTTATAATCTCATCATCTTCGAAGAATGCCCGTTCAGCAGCTTCGGCTTCCTCGGGGGTTACCCGTTTATTCGCCGGATCATTTTTGATTCGTTCGGCAGCTTCCTCGTTCAATTGTTCCGCCAGCTCACGCTCAGCCTTTTCCTGTTCTGTTTCCACCATCATTAGAACCTCCCCTGAACATACTCTCCCCTGTAAAATAAAGAACCTGGCAAGGCAAGGGTCTGTGCAGGGGAGGACACAGACACCGTAAAATACCTTGCCAGGAGCAATGGAACATCGTATGAGATCTTAGATTTTGCTTGTTGCGCTAAAGCGTTTGATGCTTCCCAATTTGCCGTCTGCACGTTCAGGATCAAGAATCTGCAAGGAAATCGCAGACGCCGATGCTGCAGCGCGCTGAGCATTGATGCTGAATGTACCTTTGGCACGGCACATGTACAGTTCGGTTTCAACTCCTGCAAAAGAGCCATCTTTTTGCTGGAATGTACCATGATGAATCACAGAGATTGGGAAAGGCACTTCGTCAACCAGCAAATCAACCATGTCTACCACTTCTTCGCGTTTGTAGTTGAGCACAATTTCTTTACTGATATGCGCAGCGTTCAGAACTACAACATCATTTGCTTCATCATAGAAGAATTCATCCGGTGCCACAGCTGCAGCCTTTGAACTGAGTTGTTTCAGCAACTTGTTAGAGTCTTTGAGACGAACCGTAATATCTCCGTTATTTTCATAAATTGAACTTGCATATTTGGGTTTGACTTCAACAAATCCGGAATTATTTGCGCCAGTAGTTACAGTATCCTGCTCATTCAAAACCCATACGTAGGACTTCACTTGTTCCTGTACGGTTGAACCCATCATCAGCTGAATCGCATCCAGATCGAACTTAGCATCTGTAGCAGATACTTCAATGGACTTCGACTTCACCAGTACGTCGATGGCGAACAGGCCATCACCCCCAAAGATGTCCTCCAGCTCTACATTGAGGTCAATTTTCAGATCTTGCAGGGTACCCAGTGTAATTACTTCAATTGCACCCAGCGGGTCTGTAGGATAACGCTTCGCCATGAATGTACCTACACCTTTGATAATCATTTTTTTAGCCATTGAACAGTCCACTCCTTAGATTTGTAATATCATTATTTAGCTACCGAGACTTACATGAGCCTGCGGCTGGTCGAAGGATTGAAAAGATCAGAATTTCATTCCTCCAAGCAGTTTGGCTGGTGGCTGTCTCTGCTTTTCATAGTGTAGAACGCTAATCTCATTCCCTAACACATATCACTGAATACGTTGAACGAAAGTTTAAACGGGATTTCTCTGTAAGCTGAACAGCTTCTATTAAGATCAAATAAACAGAAAAGACCCCTACATAAGAGGGGCCGGTCTATTGGGCAATTCATCTATAATTTGAGCAATCTGTTCTGCTCGCTCCTTGATTTCGAATTCATCGGCAGTAATCAGATGAACATGAGAGCAGTATTTTCCATGCTCATAAATTCGCTCTGGTGTAATAAACACTACGTCAGCAACAGCTTCCATCTTGTGCTTGTCTTTTTCAAATCGGTCGGGATCCGTAAGTGAATCGAATACAACCAGATTAGGATATGATGTCTCGACCGAACTTGCCAAGCGGCTGTCATTCACCCAATAGATGACTCTTTCACCCTGAAACAACGGACGAACATTCTGACCAACACGAGCCACGACAAAATTCGGAAGCTCAGGGTGAGGATACTCCAATGCATCCACCTGATAAAACTCATCACTGGAATTTATATAAATCACATGATAACCAATCGCCGCAAGTTCTCTTAACAGTCGTTGTGGCCGACGCCCAAATCGTTCACTGTGAAAATCTATAGCAGGCAGATATACAATGGTTGTATTGGTTTGGGGCACATATTTTTCAAAATTGAACTCACTCATTTGAACCTCTATTTTTTCAACTTCAATTGGCGGCTTAGCCGCCTGGCTACCGAAAATTCGTTTGAACATCTGTTTCATCCGCGTTGCCTCCTATCACCTGATTTATCATTTTGACAGCTTCCATAGCCCTGCTGTCCCAGCCATTAGCTCTTGCCACCTTTGCACGGGCCGCGATTTTGGCCTCGCTGTTCTCACTAATTGCTTTCTGAAGCATCTGCCCACAATTATGGCGATCCATAAAGTAGGTTACATCACTGTATTTATTGACGATTTCCTCCATACGAGTCGTTATAACAGGCTTGCCCGCAGACAAATATTCGTAATATTTAATCGGGTCACATCCACGGATCATTTCTGTCAGTTTGAATGGCACAATACAAACATCAAATTGGGCAATATAGGCGGGAAGAACTCTGTAATCCTTATGTGGAAGACAAGTTATATTCGGATGCACAATGTTCTTTTGATACAGAGCATTGTTTCCTATCAGAACTACATGATATCCCTTGTCTGCAATGTCGGTAATAAGTGAATAGTCCACCCATGAAGCCATAGCCCCATGGAATCCCACAACCTTTTGTCTCTCCTTAACTTCGGGGAAGTCTGCCGGTATTGGGAGTGATACACGCGCTTTCTTAAAATGCTCATAATCCGCCCCATTCGGGCACATAAAGATCGGTTTGCCGTCATTTTTATGAGCTTCGTACATCACCTTAGCCGTTGTAGCAATAAGATCTGCTCGTTCAAAACATTTCGGAATGTAATCCTTCCACACCGCAAATTCATCGGCTGAATTGTCCAAGTAGTCAAATACGGTAAAATCAAAATTACGACCATCCCCATAGTTATACTGACCTGGACTGGAGAACCAGAGTACCTTTTTTCCTTTGACTAGATGGTCATAGTTAATACCCTTTTGCACAAGGAAGAGGTCGTCATTCAATTTTTCAATCGGACGGCTCTGTTTCTTATACGTTTCTTCATTAATAAAAATAGCACGCACCCCTGGAATCTTGGAGAATGCGGTCATTAATTGCTGTGGACGTTGAAACAACAGATTCCAATCGAGTGCAGGTGGATATATGATCGTCATTTCAATGCTTTCAATACATGCGTTTTTTTGCCTACTTCTATGTACCAGCCAATTCAGCAACCAACTCCACTCCTTCCTCATAGGCATGAACCGGACGAAGCCGTGTATCCACATATAGTCCATAACCAAGCTGCTGAGCCTGCTCACAGAAAGGAGCATCCTCACCAATCGGATGTGAACCATATCGAACTCCCGCTTCAATAACTTCGCGTTTAATCAGATACACGGCACCTGTCAAATCAACGGGGATTACGCCCTCGCTGAATTTTTGTACGTGCTTTCCACCAATCATTGCATTATGAGCCTTTAATCTTGGGTGATTTCGAATCAGCATGGCACAGATGTCCTTCTCATTTTCGAGTAAGCGCTCCAGGCTCTGTTCAGGAATAATGATATCTGTATCAATGGAAAACAGATAATCACAATCCGATTTCAGAAACTCATCCAAAAGTATATTTCTTAGTTGCGCCAGATGGTGATAGGAGTATTGACCGCGCAAATGACCGCATGTCTTGCCCAAGTTATAAGTCATATACGAGATTTGATGATCATTTAAAATTTGTTCTGTCTGATCTTCACTATCATTCACAATGTAAAAAAATCGCTTGTTTACTGTCTGTTGCTTGAGCGACTGCAAGTGCCGCTCCATAATCCATGCCCGGTTTCTCACAGGAGCACCTATGAATACGTCAGCCACCGTTCATCCCTCCCCTTTCACATAGTGTAGACTGTTCTTCGCCAATCTTCAGCGTATCCAACAAAAAAGACTTTTCACACGAAAGAGGAGAGAGAATGATCTGTTTCTTCTATTCTATAAAAGAAGGAGATGATGGAGATGTACAACAAGGACTTGAATCATTTCAATCCGAAAGAGGGTGAAGAGCGTGCTTGGGAGCGTTGAATTAATTCATAACTGGTTCCAAAAGGCTTCGGATGGAGAACCTCATGCTTCCGTTCGATTCGGGGATGCTTCCAATACTATTCTGGCCCATGGAACTGTCCTAACCATGGATTTCATCCAATCCCATTACGGGTGGGTGAATGATCCCACATACTGTGGCATTACGCTACCCAATGCAGGAGCGAGAGAGATCATTGTACATTGCCTGAGAGAAGCCGATTATGTTGGTCACTTGACTCAGACGGATCACTGGTATTTCAGACCCTTGTTTGATATGTGTCTAGCGTATTACAAGATTAAGCCCAAGAAGACATTTTATGCGTTTGAAAATAATTACATCGCCCGGTTTAAGCTGTTCTATGAAACGTTCAAAACCATGCCCATACTCATCTGTGGAGCCAAGGCCGAACAATACAAAGAAGTTCTGGAACGCCGTTACGGTTGGACAGGCATCGTTGCAACAGTGGACTGTCCCTCTTGGTCTCATGTGAGCGCAGCCTCTAAAGAAATGGAAAACATCCATAAAAAAACACCTTGGAAACTGGCTCTTGTATGTGCAGGGGCACCTGGCAAAGTATTAGCCATTAAAGCAAAAGAACTTGGCTCTGTAGGTGTTGATTTCGGTTCAGGAGCAGATGTTGCCATTCAGGCAGACAGCGAAAATCTGTACGCTTGGGACTACGAAGGATTTCCCGATTATTGGGAAGGAAGACCAAAAAAAAGACCCTTCTAGGGTCTTTTTTGTTGTATATAGACAGGATTCATGTGAAATTTCATTGCTGTAGTAGTTATTGATAAATTGAACTAACTGACTTATTATTGTTAAGATAACTCCTAATCTAACCTGGTTTAGACTTGCATAAAAGAGGAGCACTACTTAGACTATTCAATCGTTGGAGGGAATGTAATGGCGTACTCGCAGTCAAAGACCGAAGCAGTGGCAACTCACTTAAGAAATAGATTCATGGAAGGCAATGTTGAGGGGCACGAAATCGTTGTTGCTCTGATTAGTATGGTTAAAGCTCAGAAAATTAACATAGACGACGTCGCTCCCATTCTGTTTAATGTTTTTTTTGATAATCCGCAAGGCATTTTATCAGCACTTGAAAAAGCCAGTACATTGGTTGATGATGAGTTAATTGATTCAATCATCAATGAGGTCAACGAGAACGCCTAATCTTACATACTAGGGGAGATTCATTGAAATCCATCTGACCTTTTATTTTTATTTTGTTTTTTTGTTCTCCCCTCATTTCAGATTTATTTAGTTTATATTGGCTTGCTTATGTGCTTCGCGTTATTTTCCATCTCACCCTGCTTATTCTAAGAATAGACCTTGGCAGAATGACAGGAGAAAAGGAATTAACGAAGGGAGCAACACGTATGGATCAAGTAAATAAAGCAATTCTATTTTTAGCAGTCATTGAAACCATGCTTGAAGCACTGCACCATATCGAAGTGGACCAGACAGAACTTGTTGATTCGCTAGTTATGCTAGGTTTCGATCCCATTAACATTTTATACGAAACCAATACCATTAGATCCTTCCAGAAAGTGTGCAGAGCCTTTGCAGAACTCGATTTTGCAGATGAAGCCCTTTCCGCTTTTTTACAAGATTAGCTACACAGTTTCAGTATTTAGAATTGACCGGATATATATTTTTTTTGGAAAACGAAGCCAAAAAAGTAGAGCCTCAAGTCATTGGACTTGGGGCTCTACTTTTTTCTAATTTACATTAGACGGCTTAACATCCATCCTCTGAACTCGTATAGAACATGTAGGAGACATCACAGATATCTCCTTCTTCAACATGACCTATTTAACGAAAGGATGGTTATATGAACCAAGCAGGTTTAGAACATGTTACAGACCATTTAAATCACTCTGTAATTGGAGTGGTGGATTCAACCTTGTTTCACTCACAATATGAGCATGAACATCCTACCAAAATTGTGATCATACAAAATTATTATTTTTTGAAAGACGCAGCTCATTTTAATGATTGGTTAAATGAACGTTGCGAATAATCCTCTCTTTACCTTATCGTCCTCTCAAGCTTTTTGGCGTCTGCGTTCATCAATCAAAACCTTCAACATGAGCAATTCCCCGTAGGTGAGCTTCTTCTTGCGTACTTTCTCCACCCATGCCCATTCGTCAATGATTTTGTCGTTATAGGCATCTCCTACGTATTTATCAAGTTCATTCCATGTCCATTGAGCATAATCCAGCACTTTATTCATATCATCATCCTCCGTAGCCACTTCTTCCTTAAGTGGACTTAATTTAGAATTGACTACTTGCTTAAATCTTTCATATTCCTCAGGTTTTTTGATCCAAGGTAATGGACATTCCTTCCACCCAACAACTTCTTTATGTGTAAAGAACACATTGGGAAAGCCACGTTCACTAATCAAATATACTGCAAGGTCTACAACGTTATTAAATGTATCCTCATGAATGCTGCCGTCCTTCTCAATACACATTTCAATTCCCACTGTGCTATTGTTTGGATATGTTCCAAGATGGGATAAAGCTTCCTTTGTATACGTCTCACTCCCGCAATGGTATGCAAGTTCATCATCTGGAAGGCTATTATAGATGGAAGTTCGATCTACAGAGTAATGTGCACTTGCATAACGACCTTTCCCAATTTGCTGTGCTAAGCTCGCAAAATATGTACTAATGTTTCTTGCCGATGCTCCTGGAGAAGCCGTATAATGCATAACAATTCCTCGTTTAGCCTTCAGTTTCATTCCCGCTCGACTATATTTATTAACAGGTATGTAGTCCTTGGTAATCGGAATCATTACATCTTCTCCTTCCCTTCAGATTGATCTTCCTCACCCCGAAGCTTGAAAAGAGCAGAAGTGATAAATTTCGGTACAGGAAGTCCTAATTTTCCCATGTTCTCGAGAATACTTATTCCTTCAGTACCGATGATGAACATCAGCATGGCATCTCTCATAAAGTCGTTGGAATTGCCCGAAACTATATCCAGTTGATGAGCAATAATGACGAATACAAATGTCAGTGACTTGCGAGCAAGTCCCCACCATCCAACCCTGCTGGAAAGTTCCTTTTTGTACCAAGCAGATAACACACCTGTCATGTAATCCAACCCCACAAAAATCGTTACTGCAATAAACAGGTGATCCATCCCTCCAACCAAGTACACCATGGCAGACAACAGCCATCCACATAAAACCGTAAAGATCGTATCTCTTTGCAAATCGCCTTCCCCCTTCAATATCTTTTTCATGTTTAGGTTAGGCGGAACAAGGGGATAAGTCTCATGAGATGTTGTTGCCTTTGTTTATTCTCCTCAGCATTCCACTAAGTGAACAGCAAAAATCCCTTTCGCATATGCGCTGCGGAAGGGATCTTCGCTGAATCATTAGCTGTACGTAGAAGGATCAGGTGTGACAGGAATGCCTGACTCTGGAGTTTGTGCTGTATTCCGACTGCGGAACATGTCCTGAATTCTATCCATCACATATGGGGTGGAATCGATCAGTTTCTCGAACAGGTGAGTTGAATTGTCAAGCGGAACGATGTGAACGCCCTGTTTGCCAACCACCAGGAACGCGATAGGACGAATGGATACGCCGCCCCCGCTTCCGCCTCCAAATGGTGAGGCCACCGAAGCGGAGCTGGCATGTTCAGTCGTACTGCTTCCCCCGCTTCCCCCTTTGCTGCTTCCTTCATTCACATGAAAATCACTGCCACCGGCAGCAAATCCGAATCCCACTTTACTAATTGGCAGGATTACTGTACCGTCAGGTGTTTCAACCGCATCACCCACGATTGTATTGACATCCACCATGGCCTTGATATTTTCCATTGCGGTTTCCATTAAGCCTTGAATTGGATGATCTGACATTTAAATTCCCTCCAGTTTCAATTTAAGCTAGGTTTGATCTAAACATATCATCCCCAAAGTTGAAGGGACTTATGTAAGCCAGCCATTTAACAAAACCTCTAAACTTGAAACTGCTGACTCGTTAAAATAAAACCCGCCAGTTGGAACAAACTGTGGAAAATATCCGCTAATTCACATACTTATGTGTGCGCTTTGCTGTGTTGTCTCTTGAGCTTTAGCTTGCGTCTGCGCCGCTGCTCTTTTAAAAGTTTTAACCACATACGCCATCCTCCCTCAACCTGGAGCACCCGGGTTAACAACGTAATTCCTGCGATTAGGACTGCTGTAATCCGAATTTTCAGCTTCCAATCCAGCTGGGTTTGGAACTCCATTTCATCTTCCCACACAGGCACAACCTGTAACTTTGGCGTTTGTTCAAAATGGATTTGATAAGAGAGGTATCCAATGATGATGGACTTGATACTCCACACCCAACCTATGAGAACAGCCGTATACGCTGCATCGCCGATGCCAACGCGGGTAGACCAGGACAAATCAGTCATATGTACACGAGAAAGTGTTTGCTTGATCCAGAGCTTCAATGCTTCCGTTGCCCTGAGCATGACTTTTACATCCTTAGCCCACTTTTTTACTTTACGTTTGTTAACACGCTCGTGGCTCTGGGCTTCCCTCGAATGACTCATTCGCTGCTCCGTCTTCACCAGAAAACCTTCCTTCATATTACGAAAGACGATGCTGGGAATTTCATAGTTAATACGCACAATGCCATATAGCAGACGAACCGTAATCTTGGCATAATCATCATGATTATGTTTCCTGAATGTAAAATGCACATGAACATACGAGATGAGGACTGCGACAAGAAGCAGTGCGATCAACAAGCCGATTCCTCCAAGCCAAATCCACACAGGCCTTACCTCCAAGCCCTCAATTCTTTTCTCGTCTAGTATGACACTCTATATAGGAAAAAATTCACGTCCGACCTGAAAATTCCATTTATTCTTTGAAACATCACCTTGCAAGCCATTCCGATAACACGTCAAAAAAACCGGCACCCCGACAGGGTACCGGTTTTGGATCGATCCAGCTTCAACGTTATGAATCCATAGGATCATCTTGATTAGTTATATCGATTGTATTTGCATCGTCTTCCAGACTCGAACTGTCCAGGTCCAGATCCACATGCTGCACATCCAATTTTTCAAAGAGCAGCTGAGTTTCTTCCTCCAGATTTTCGGAATCTTCAAACAATCCTGGCTCAGGCAGATCTTTGAGCGAAGCCAAACCAAAGTAATCCAGGAAAGACTTGGTAGTGCCGTATAGAATCGGGCGTCCAATCGCTTCAGCTCGTCCCACTTCCTGAATGAGATCCTTGTTCACAAGCGTATGGATGGCGCGTTCGGATTTCACACCACGGATTTCCTCAATCTCTACCCGCGTGATAGGTTGACGATACGCCACAATAGCGAGTGTCTCCAAAGCTGCCTGGGATAAAGAGGTACGTGATGGAGAATAGGCCAATTTCTCAAAATAAGCCGCATGTTCCGGTAACGTACCTAGTTGGACTACCCCTGCAATTTTAAGAATTTGTACACCACGTCCCTGATTGGCAAATTCAGCGATCATTTCCTCTATCGCATCCGACACCAGTTCGGTACGTTGATCCACGATTTCGGCGATTTGTTTGATACTCAGACCTTCTTCTCCGGACAAAAACAGCAGGCCTTCAATAATCGATTTCAATTTCGGAAAATCCATGATTCTTTGTTTCCCCTCTCCACTCCATAACGATATCCTCAAACATCCGCTCCTGATAACAGACAATCTGCTTCATCTTCATCAGCTCCAGCACCGCCAAAAAGGTCACGACAATCTCATGCCGATAAATTTGGTTATCCAGCAGCTTGGAGAATAACAGCCTGCCTCCCGGTCCCATACTTTCCAACGCACCGATGACATCGCGAATGCGATCCTTAACCGAAATCTCATCCCGTTGGATGCGAGTTACGGTTGTACGCTTCTCCGCTTTGCGCAGCGCCTTCTGGAAGGCTGCAATCAGATCCGAGGTATGCAAACCCTCGACCGGATTCGATTGTGCTTCTACAGGCATATACGGTCGCAAATCCTCGGGCTCTTTGGAGAAAATAAGGCTGCGTTCCCACTCCCGTTCGTGCAAGTGACGCGCAATTCCCTTGTATTTGCGATATTCAATCAGACGTGCAATCAGTTCTGCACGTGGATCATAATCTTCATCTTCCATATATGCATAATCCTCAAAGTCCTCGATTACCGGTGGTTTGGGCAGTAATAGTTTGCTCTTGATCGACAGAAGTGTCGCCGCCATTACCAGAAATTCACTCGTAATATCCAGCTCCAGCTCCTGCATCGAATGCAGATACGCCATATATTGATCGGTAATATCGCTGATGGGAATATCCTGGATATGAATCTCTGCCTTATCGATCAGATGAAGCAGCAGATCCAAAGGCCCTTCAAAAGTCTCCAGTTTGTATGTAACTACCGTCACTAGACGAATCCTCCCGCCAGAAAAATAAAAACCCCCGCTAAGCCGCCGAATCCGGTCTCCCGTTTTCGTCTGCGCAGAGCAGGGCACTATATTAAATAAGCACTATTTTAACTGTTTCGTCAAGTTCGCCATTTCAATAGCGGCAGTAGCTGCATCCCAGCCTTTGTTTCCTGCCTTTGTTCCGGCACGCTCGATGGCCTGTTCGATATTCTCAGTCGTAACCAAACCGAAGATGGTTGGCACGCCTGTTTTCAGGTTAATTGCGGCTACACCCTTAGCCATCTCATTACACACATAATCATAATGTGTCGTTGAACCGCGGATCACCGTTCCCAACGTAATGACTGCATCGTATTTGCCACTTTCGGCCATTTTTTGTGCAATCAACGGGATTTCGAAGGCACCCGGAACCCAGGCTACATCCACTTCATCATCTTGAACACCGTGACGTTTGAACGCATCCAGCGCTCCGCTAAGCAATTTGCTAGTAATGAACTCGTTAAAACGTCCTACGACCACTCCATATTTTAATCCTTCCGATACCAAATGTCCTTCAAAAAAGTGTGGCATTCAAGTCATCTCCCTAATTATTTTTTATGATGTACACTGCTGAACTTCGGGCAAAATATTTCAACTCTTTTTTACCATCAGAAAAGCTGCTCAGTTTTTTTCTTCATTCTGCTCGATATCGTCGAACTTCAACATATGACCAAGCTTCGCCTGCTTCGTGTGCAAGTAGACCGTATTATCCTCGTTCTCTTCCATCTGAATCGAAACTCGCTCCACCACTTCAAGCCCGTAACCTTCAAGTCCTTTAATTTTGCGCGGATTGTTGGTTAACAACCGAATTTGACGAACGCCAAGATCCTTGAGAATTTGGGCTCCAATGCCATAATCACGAAGATCGGCGGCAAATCCAAGCTTCAGGTTGGCATCCACCGTGTCCAGACCTTCCTCTTGCAACTTGTAGGCTTTGAGCTTGTTGATCAGTCCAATACCGCGGCCTTCCTGTCTCATATAAAGCAGAACGCCGTTGCCTTCGTCGTGAATCTGTTTTAATGCTGCATCGAATTGCGGACCACAGTCGCAGCGATGAGAATGGAACACATCTCCTGTGAGACATTCGGAGTGTACTCGGACCAAAACAGGCTTGGAACCGTCAATTTCGCCTTTAACCAAAGCGATATGCTCTTTGTTGTCCACCGCATTTGTATAAGCAACCGCCTGGAATTCACCGAAGTCCGTTGGCATGCGTACAGCCACTTCGCGTTGAACCAGCTGTTCCTTTTCATTCCGATAACGAATCATGTCCTGAATGCTGATCAACTTCAGATCATGCTTGCGAGCGATCTCCTGCAGATCCGGAAGTCTGGCCATCGTGCCATCTTCCTTGATCACTTCACAAATTACACCTGCCGGATAGGAACCACACATAATGGCGAGATCTACAGCCGCTTCCGTATGTCCGGCGCGCCGCAGTACACCGCCATCTTTGGCGATAAGTGGGAACATGTGGCCCGGCTTGCGGAAGTCTCCACTTTTCGCTTCGGGATCAATTAGACCTTTCACGGTAATGGAGCGTTCATGTGCCGAGATGCCCGTTGTGGTGTCTTTATGATCTACAGAGACGGTGAACGCCGTCCCATGAAAATCTGTATTTTGCTGAACCATGGGTTTCAGGTTGAGTTCGTCAGCACGTTGCTGCGTAATGGGAACACATACCAGACCTCTGCCTTCGGTAATCATGAAATTGATCACTTCAGGTGTAGCCTTTTCGGCCAAAGCGATAAAGTCGCCTTCATTCTCCCGATCTTCATCATCCACCACGATGACGGGTTTTCCCCGCATGAGATCGTAGATAGCTTCCTCTATAGAATTCAGAATGGACTGCTCTGACATAGGTCCCCCTCCAGTTTCCATTTCAATATATTTGTATTTAACGGATGAATTAAGCAAATCCGTGATTAGCGAGAAAATCCTCACTGATACTTCGCGGCTTACCTGCACCGTTCTCCTGATGTCCCTTACCATAGTGGAGCAGATGATCCACATATTTACCCAGAATATCACACTCGATATTGATGGTATCTCCTGTCTTTTTGACATTTAATACAGTCTCACCAATCGTATGTGGAATAATGGATACTGTGAATGCAGTCTGTGAAGTTTGCACAACCGTTAGACTGATTCCATCCAGGGTTACAGACCCCTTGGGTATTAAATATTTAAACAACTGCGTATCATCAGGTTTAATCTCGAAAACAATCGCATTCTGGTCACGAGTAATGCTGCCAATGACTCCGGTACCATCGACATGGCCCTGAACAATATGCCCGCCAAAACGACCACCTGAGAGCATGGCTCGCTCCAAATTGACTTTGCTGCCGGATTGCAATTGACTGAGATTGGTGTGTCGATAAGTTTCAGGCATCACATCGGCAGTAAAACCATCACCCTCCAGAGTTGTCGCAGTTAAGCATACCCCGTTTACAGCTACGCTATCGCCAATCTTCAAGTCGTTCATGATGGCGGAAGCTCCGATATTCAGGACCATCGCTTCGCCTTTCCGACCAATACGCCGGATCTGACCGACTTCTTCCACCAAACCGGTAAACATGCTGCCACCTCCTTTATTTATTTCGTTATAACAAGCTCATTTATTCAGGCCAAACCGGAATTCCGCCAATGCTAATATTATCTCCAACTTGCTCAATTTCCAGCTGATGTAATTGAATCGCCTGGCTCATGCGCTCAACTCCCTCGAAGCGGAAACTGCCTGGCGTATCGTATCCTCCGACAATTTTCGGAGCAATGAACATAAGCAGTCGATCTACCAATCGCGCTTCCAGCATGGCCCCATTCAGTGTGCCCCCGCCTTCAAGCAGAATCGATCCGATCTCACGCTCACCGAGCTTGCTGAGTGCATTTAGTAGATCTACACGTGGTCCAGGACCACAGCGGATAATCTCCACACCGTAGGCTTCCAACCGCTCAGCCGCTTCAGGACTCGCCTCATCCGTTGTAAGCACCCATGTCGGTACAAGTCCATCCTTGACGATTTTGGAGCCTACAGGTAGACGCAGCTTGGAATCTACTACGATTCGCACCGGGCTGATGCCTTCCACTTGTAATCTTGTCGTGAGCTCCGGATTGTCTGCAATCACGGTTTCAACACCAACCATAATGCCCTGATGTCGATGACGAAGGGCATGCACGATTTCCCGAGCCGACTCGTTGGAGATCCATTTGCTGTCCCCACTACGAGTTGCAATTTTGCCATCCAGTGTAGAGGCCGTTTTTAAAGTCACAAAGGGGAGACCTGTTGTAATGTATTTAATGAATTTCTCATTCATGCGTCTGCCGCGCTCACGCAGTACACCAACTTCGACTTCAATCCCTTGTTGACGCAGCATGCTGATGCCTCTGCCGGATACTTGCGGATTCGGATCTTCGCAGCATACGACGACACGTTTCACTTTTTCATGAATAAGGCGTTCGCTGCATGGTGGAGTCTTGCCATAATGACTACAAGGTTCAAGTGTAACGTACACTGTACTGCCTTCTGCATCATTGCCCGCCATGTTCAATGCATGAACCTCTGCATGGCCCGTCCCCCGTTTGAGATGACTTCCGAGGCCCACGATACGTCCTTCTTTTACAACGACACAACCTACTACCGGATTGATTCCGGTCTGTCCTTGTGCCCGTTCTGCCATATCCAGTGCCAACGCCATATAAAATTCATCATTAATCATTTCCAAGTCCGTTCACCCCACGGTTAAAATCTCAGTTATAGACCTCCCTTCCAACAGAGAGGCATGTTCCATATCCAATAAAAAATCCCCGTCGAACAAACCGTTCGATGGGGATGATGAGAGACATGTGTCACCAGCAGTAGTATGGATACAGGCCAACAACACTTCGCCCAAAGCTTCATTTCAGGCAAGTGAAAGCAGACACATACCTTAATGAACTTCAATTACAGGTAAAGAGCTTCTATGATGTGGCATATGTATGAAGATTGCCGGAATTAACCGGATTTCTCCCTGCACAGGAATGAATTCGTCACAAACTGTACAGCAACACTACTGCGGAATGCGGCCCATTAGGACAGCACCCTCTCCTTCTCCCATCCAGACTATACTGTCGGTTCTGGAATTACACCAGATCAGCCATCTGCCACAGGCAGACGGGTCACGGACTTTGCATCAATGCTGGATAGATATCCTCACATACTGCATCACCGCCGGTAGGGAATTACACCCTGCCCTGAAGGATTCGTTGCGTTATTAATTGGATGTTAGCACTTTAACGCCAAAAAATCAATTGTTTTTTGTTCCTTTTTGTCACATACTAACTTTTAATAAGCTTAAGTGTAAATAAAAACCGCTTCGCTAATTGCGAAACGGTTTGTGTACGGTCTTATGGATTAAGCTTCTACAACTTCAACAGTTTCCATTTTGTCGCGACCTTCGAAAGCGTCTACGAACTCCATACCCTTGGTTACTTTACCAAATACAGTATGTTGTCCATCCAAATGTGGTTGCGGTTGGTAGCAGATGTAGAACTGGCTTCCGCCTGTGTTACGGCCTGCATGTGCCATAGCCAATGTTCCGCGCTCATGTTTGTTCGGGTTGATTTCACAGTTGATTGTGTAACCTGGACCGCCTGCACCGCTACCGTTAGGGCAGCCGCCTTGAGCTACAAAGCCCGGAATAACACGGTGGAATACAAGACCGTTGTAGAAACCGGAGTTAGCCAGTTTCTCAAAGTTTGCCACTGTGTTTGGAGCTTCTTGATCGAACAGATCGATTACAACTTCTCCGCCGTTTGCCATTTTGATTTTCGCTTGTTTCGCCATATGTAAATGACTCCTTTCGTATTGACCATCGTTAATGGTGCCAGAACGCATGACCCTGGGCCAAGCTTTATAGCACTTTTCTTAGTGTACACCGAAATTCGATTGATCGCAAAATAATCAGCAAGATTTTTTCGAAATCCTGGCCTAAAGATTGCAAAAGAAGACAAAAAAGGATTGTCCTTTTTTGTCTTCTTCATATAATGCTCCACTATTTACACTTCAATTAACGGATAACTGGCTGTTTGGCAATGCGCTCAGGTACCAGATCATTCTGAATGATGTCCTGATACGTCTCACGGCGTACGACAACATCCCCTTGACCATCTTTGACAAACACCACTGCCGGACGACGGATCCGGTTATAGTTGCTGGCCATGGAATAGTTGTACGCGCCTGTGCAAGCTACTGCGAGCAAATCTCCGCTTTGCACTTTAGGCAGGTCCAGATCCCAGATCAACATATCGCCGCTCTCACAGCATTTACCTGCAACAGATACGGTCTCCTGGGCAGCTTCATTTGCACGGTTAGCCAATACAGCTTCATATTTGGACTCATACAGTGCTGGACGTGGATTATCGGTCATCCCACCATCCACTGCCACGTATTTACGAACCCCCGGAATATCTTTGCTCGTTCCAACGGTGTAAAGCGTTGTTCCAGCTTCACCCACGATACTGCGGCCTGGTTCAACCCAGATCTCAGGCACAGCATAGCCGATTTGGGCAAAATGATTTTTCACTGCATCCGTGATGGCTTTTACGTACTGTGAAACTTCAAGTGGCGTATCTCCATCGATATAACGGATACCGAAGCCACCGCCCAGGTTAACCACTTTGAAAGCAACGTTAAGACGCTCATACACATCTGCTGCAAACTCAGCAACGCGCTGAACAGCCATTTGGAAGCCTTCAACCTCAAAAATTTGAGATCCGATGTGTGAATGCACTCCGAGCAATACCAGATTAGACTGCTTGGAAGCCAATTCAATAGCTTCAAATGCCGTTCCGTTTCCGATATCGAATCCAAATTTGGAATCCGTTTGTCCTGTCGAGATATATTCATGCGTATGCGCTTCAACACCAGGCGTCACACGCAGCAAGATGTTCACCTTGCGATTTTTGTCTGCGGCTACAGCTTGCAGCAAGTGCAGTTCATTGAAGTTATCCACAACGAAGCAGCCAATCTCTGCATCAAGCGCCATTTCGATCTCTTCCAGCGTTTTGTTGTTACCGTGGAAGTGAATGCGCTCAGCCGGGAAGCCAGCTTGCAATGCCGTAAACAATTCCCCATCGGATACAACATCCAGGGAAAGTCCTTCTTCCGCAGCAAGAGCACACATAGCCATTACGCAGAATGCTTTACTTGCATAAGCCACCTGGAAGCCCAGGCCTGAAGCTCGGAATGCTTCCATGTACTCTCTGCAGCGCTCGCGAACCAATTGCTCGTCCACAACATACAGAGGAGTTCCAAATTGTTCTTTCAGGTCAGTTGCATCGACTCCGCCAATTTCCAGATGCCCCTGTGCATTTATTTTACTTGTACCATGTAAATACATATTCTGCATTCCTCACTTTTTTATATACTGGAACAGCTGTTATTCCAATGATTTTACACCAGTATATCAAATTAGAAAATGAGAAGAATGGATTTTTCGGCTGATCATTTGTGTTTTTTACTTTTTTCCAGTTTCCCGTCTGGATCATTGTCCATTTTGGTATTGTCACGCGTTTTATTGATTGAAGGACGTTTTTTATTCTCCAACAGCGGTAAACGGAACAAAAAGTTACCCAAAGCCTTTGCATTAAACGGTATGAACGGCCAGAGATACGAAGAGTTGTACGAGCGATGCAAGGTGAGAGCTACGATTATAAACGTCGTCCCGGCAACGAATCCAGGAACCTTGAACATCGCCACAGCCACCAACAAGAACAACCTGACCAACCGGTTTGCCAAACCAAGCTCATAACTGGGGGTTGCAAACATGCCGATCGCGGCGATAGCCATATACAGTACAACTTCATTCACAAAATAACCCGTTTTCACAGCGATATCCCCGACCAAAATGGCCGCAATCAAACCCATGGCCGAAGCGAGTGGCGTAGGGGTATGTACTGCTGCCATCCGTAATAAATCCACCCCGAATTCAATAAGCAGGAACTGCAAAATCAGCGGCAATTTTGCATTCTCGTGAGGACCGATGAACTCCATTCCTGTTGGTTTGATGGCAGGGTCAATAACCATTAACAACCATAACGGCAGCAGGAAAAGCGAAATCAGAATACCTCCAAATCGTACCCAGCGCAGATATGTTCCCATAAACGCTGTCTGTCTGTTCTCTTCCGCATGCTCGCATAAGTCAAAAAAAGTCGTCGGCAGAATCATCACACTGGGTGATGTATCTACAAAAATAACAACCCGTCCGTCCATCAGATGGGAAGCCGTCACATCCGGTCGTTCCGAATAGCGAACCAACGGATACGGGTGCCATCCCTTGTTAATAATCGCCTCTTCAAGCTGCTTATCGGCAGCGGGGATGCCGTCGATATTCACACGTTTGATCTTTTCACGAACGGAATCCACTTGAACCTTGTCCACGATATCGTCAATATATACAACACAGACATCCGTTTGAGATCTCCGCCCAACCTGCATAATTTCAAATTTTAATCCAGGGTCCCGTATTCTTCGACGCACTAACGCCACGTTGGTCAGAAGTGTCTCCGTGAACCCGTCTCTTGAACCACGCACCACTCTCTCCAGCGAAGGTTCCTCTGGTGAACGTACTGGATAGCTGCGCGTATCCATAATGATGACGGAACGATCCCCTTCAACAAACATGGCACTCATGCCTGTGAGGACCTTGTTGATGACGGCACTCATTTTCTCCACTCGCTCAACTTGAATATGAGGAATGTAACATTCGAAATACGACTTTAACGCATGTCCGGACACTTGCTCCGGTGTAAGATAGGTTAACCTTTTTAATACCTCGAGCAAAATCTCATCTTTCGCAAATCCAGTCAGCAGCAACAATCCAACGCGTTTGCCGCCCAAGACCATTTCCCTCATATTCACATCAAAGGACTCTCCAAGTCCCAACACTTGCTGAAGCGTGTATTTGTTATCACTCATGCGAGGGGAGATATCGTCGTTTTCCTGCCAATATTTCACCGATTCCTCAATACTGTCAGACATTTCATTTTGCTTCTTCTTTTCGTGAGCCTTCTTTTCTTCTTCCTCCTGAATCTGATAATTAGATTTAGGCATCTTCTCTTCGGATGCTACTTCGTTGGAGTCCTGTCCGTCTTTGCCCGATCGTACGTCCATTTCCCATCCTCCTTTGGCCTAACGTTCTAACGCTGGTATACAAAAAAGTCAAACAGGGAGCCTGTCATCTTCCCCAAAATCATGGCAAGCAGCAATCCAAACAAATAAGATTTCATGCCCAGTCGTTTCGCCAGTACAGGAAGTACATTAAGCACTTCCGTGAGTGCCGCAGCAAGCAGACCAATGAACACACCGCAAAATAGTCCGATGATCGGGCTGAGCAGCAGTACGCCATGTACTTTCCAGTGCCAAAAATCCGCAACGGTACCGAGCAGCGAACCTCCGATCAAGGCCCCTTCATACCAATGGGTTTTATCGTAAGTACGCGTAAGCTGCGCCAATCTGG
This sequence comes from Paenibacillus sp. 11B, assembly GCF_030487755.1. Taxonomy (NCBI): domain Bacteria; kingdom Bacillati; phylum Bacillota; class Bacilli; order Caryophanales; family Paenibacillaceae; genus Paenibacillus; species Paenibacillus sp. 11B. The sequence goes on from NZ_JAUKNS010000001.1 coordinate 833,624, forward strand.
GGATCATATCGAGCACGAGAATCAGCGCAATTACACCACTTCCTACGGCGATTCCCCCCGCAATTCCCAGCACAATGCTGATTGCTCCGTTAAGAACGCTCATCCGCATTCATCTCCCTGCGTTCCTCTTCATGCATACGTTCGGTTTCTTCAATCACTACATACTTGTCTACATTTTGCTGATATAGGAACATTTCTACTTCCAAAGGGGTAGGTTCTTCATTCCACTTTTTCTTGAATAAATGATTGAAGAACACGGCCATACCAAACCCGATCCCGATGGAATACGCCACCTGAAACAGATACGGATGCTCATCCCGGCGGCCTGTAATCATCTCTACAATTCGAATCTGAACTTCCTGCATGTTGACGTCCGCATGAAAATTCATAATAGTCAATGCTGATCCAAAGAAAAGCAGCAGCCACACCAAGATAAACAAAGATTTGGAAGGCTTGCCACTTCCCACAACCACCTCAACAAGTGTGTGCCCCGATCCTATTAATTCAACGGTGACATCTGGCAAGACCCGACGGATCTGAGGAATGATCTGCAATATATCAATGAGGATTAGATTGCCGTCCTCCGGTCCGGGGCGCAGCAATTCGAGCTCAAGCAGCCTTCTTTCCTGTTCTTCGGGAGAGGTGAGCAAGTGAGCGACATCTCCAAGCTTGACGCTTCGGCCCCTCTGGATGCGAATACGGCTGCGCAAACGAACATAGACCGTTGGAGTGGGTGTCAGTGACATCCGAAACACTCCTTTACTGCGTAATTTAGGTTAGTATTTGAAGAATGTGCAAATTTATTACATTCTGTTGGAAAAAGGTTGTGTGGGCCCTGCGGGCGCTTCGGGATGGATCGGCCACGGTCGCTGTTATCCCCGGATTTCTTGAATCTCCTTTACCAAGGAGGAAATCCGGTGCTAAAGGCGAACGCTTCGCTCCTTTGTCCCATTCCATCCCTCCGCTGCACGGGTCCCTTTTTTTCCAAAGGTCTGCAATAAACTTTCAGGGGTGAGGTATGAGGAAAAACACGCGGGCACTCCAGCAGCAGACCAACCTTCCGATCGCTGTTGTCTCCAAATTTTCTTGATTGATTTCTACTAGTGTATAAATTCGGAGACAAAGGCGAACGCTTCGCTTCTTCAGGTTTATTCTGCTGCTTACGTTGCTAGTGTATTAGAAACCACCTCGGGGCTTCGCTCCTTTGTCCGATTCCATCCCTCCGCTGCACGGGTTCCCCTTTTTCCAAAGGTCTGCAATAAATATGCTGGGGAGTGGTAGTAGGAGATTTTATAACCTGGGAATTAAGGCTATATTTTTTTGTTAGAATCCTTTTTTCAGATTAAAAAAAGCCGCTAATATAGCGACTTATTGAGAAGAGAAAATCTTATGGATAGACTGGTAAGAAACTTGGGGATCGGGCTTTTTTTGTTCAATGTCTAATCCCCTCCTTATTCCTCAACTCCAATTCCCTTCTGAACTTTAACGGGGTGATTTGCATGCTTTTGCGAAATTGGTTGATAAAATAACTCGTGCTATTAAAACCGACTTCATAAGCAATCTGAGTAATGCTATAGTCTGGGATTTGTAACAGCTCCACGCTCTTTCGGATGCGATAATCGATAACATATTGCATGGGTGTCGTCTTCAACATTTGCTTGAAATAACGGCATGTCTCCGAACGGCTTAACTGACCCGCCCTTGCTATATCCTCCAATTTGATGGAATCAGCAAAGTGCATGTGAACCCATTCGACCATGTCCTTCATTCGCCTGCTTTTGATGATTTCTGATGGATCATATTCCAGCGCATAGCCACTCGTAATCAGATGTTTCCACATCGTCAAGAGGTGTGAAGCTACATTTATTTCGTACAATGGAGGCTGCTCATCCAGATTCTTTTTAATATCACGGATGGCGTCTAGGATTTGAGCTCCCCAAGGTAGTTCCCCTTTGATCAGAAGATAAGGTAAATTCGTGGCTGAGATGTAAGGATGAACATACTGCACATATAACTCAGAAGGGACGACAAAATAGGGAGACAGGTTCAAACAGAGATAAATACAATTATCGTTCTTACGGTTGTCTTCTGCCATATGCATGGAACCACTGTTGATAAACACCCCGTCACCTTGCGGCACAACGATCTTTTGATCATTCACATGGAAAAGAGCTTCTCCCTGAATAACCAATATAAACTGCAATTCATCATGCCAGTGCAAAGGGATATGACCGTGAACATTGCGTACAATTGTGGTTTTATAACACGCCACAGGCAGTGTAACCGTACGATGCTCCGTCAGCTCCCTCCCGTTTTGATCAATCCTGAATTCTGTCTTAAGCATATTCTCTCATCTCAATATATTTATATTTATCTGTGCGATATTGATATTATTATAGCCTATTTCATCTTAAGATATCACTATTCTTATATTAAGGTGAGGGCAGTATCCATGAAAATACCTATTCAAAGATCTAGAAAAACAGGCATCTTCTTCGTTCTTACAGGAGCGATATGCTGGGGCATTGGCGGAACAGTTTCTCAAAAGCTGTTTCAACAATACGGAATCGAAGTCAACTGGTTTGTAACGGTACGACTGCTGATTGCCGGCATACTGCTTCTCGGTGTGCAATCCTTAACACCACGGCGCTCGCAAATTTTTGATATGTGGAAAAGCAGAAAAACAGCCTTGCAGCTAATCATTTTCGGTTTATTCGGGATGCTGGCTGTTCAGTATACGTACATGGCGTCCATTCAACATGGTAACTCCGCAGTAGCCACACTCCTTCAATATTTGTCACCTGTCATGATCATGATCTATATGATCTGGCGAAGACAGGCTGCTCTGACCAGAAAGGATGTTACGGCGGCGATTCTGGCACTAAGCGGGTGCTTTCTTCTGCTGACCAATGGTTCTCTCTCCCAATTGTCTGTGGCGTTACCCGCAGTATTGTGGGGACTTTTATCCGGAGTTGCTGCTGCCTTCTATACCCTCTATGCTGTGAAACTGATTGAAAAGTTTGATTCACTGGTTGTGGTAGGCTGGGCAATGATTATCGGAGGGACTGCACTGAGTCTCATCCACCCACCGTGGAAAATGAACTTTGTCAGCTTGCGTATGGAAACCTACGGATACTTGGCATTTACCATTATTTTTGGAACGATGATTGCATTCTGGTTCTATATCGAAAGTTTAAAAAGCCTAACAGCGAAAGAAACAAGTCTAATGGGAAGCGCTGAACCTCTTGCTGCCGTTGGCACGACAGTGATCTGGTTGCATGAACCTTTTGGTTTATTTCAATGGCTGGGGACTGCATGTATCATTGGATTGATCGTACTGTTGCAGTCAAATCGCTCCAAACCCAAACCCATCCAGGTCAACGACAAATAACCTTCTTCGCGTATAAATGTGCGATAGAAGGTTGTTAGTTGTCGTATATTGCTGGTTTAACACCAATATTGTTGTCTGCAATCCAAAATCACTGTGCGATCTGGTCGCGGATGGATTGAAGTATTTTTTTCTCCAGCCGTGACACCTGCACCTGGGATATGCCCAGCCTGCTGGCGACCTCGGACTGGGTCTGATCCCGATAATACCGGAGGTATACAATCAGCCGTTCCCGTTCACTGAGACCGCCAATCGCTTCGTTTAGCGCCAGTTTGTCAAACCATCGTTCCTGAGACTCGTCGGCAATCTGGTCCATCAATGTAATCGGATCGCCGTCATTCTCAAACACTGTCTCATGAATGGATGTCGGCGGTTTGTTGGCTTCCTGGGCAAATACCACTTCCTCCGGAGTTACCCCCAGTTCTGCGGCTACTTCCTTAATCGTTGGCAGACGATCGAGGTGTTTGGACAGTTCGTCCCTTTTTTTACGGACTTTATTCGCCATTTCCTTGAGTGAACGACTGACTTTAAGCGTACCGTCATCCCGCAGGAAACGCTGAATTTCTCCGATAATCATCGGGACAGCATAGGTGGAAAATTTCACATCATAACTGAGATCGAATTTATCCACCGATTTGAGCAGCCCGATACAACCAATCTGGAATAGATCTTCCGGCTCATATCCCCTGTTCATAAAACGTTGTACGACGGACCAGACGAGTCTGATGTTGCAGTTCACCAGCGTATCCCGCGCGACATTGTCACCCGACTGACTGAGCGCAATCAGCCGTTTGACCTCGGCATCGTCCAAATAGGTCTGTGAAGACTGTTTCACTTCAGCATCCATAAGAACACCAACCCCTAATTATACAATGCTTTCTTGGATTCGATCCTCTTCTTCATCTTGATGGAGGTGCCTCTGCCGGGCTCACTGCTGACTTCGAATTCATCCATGAAGTTTTCCATAATGGTGAAACCCATGCCCGAGCGCTCAAGTTCGGGTTTGGACGTATAGAGCGGCTGTTTGGCCAGTTCAAGATCTTCGATGCCTTCACCTCGGTCTTCCACAATAATGGTAATCATGTCATCGCGAATCTCGGCTTGAATGGACACGACACCTTCCGGATTGTTATTGTAACCGTGGATGATGCTGTTCGTTACGGCTTCCGAGATGACCGTCTTCAGATCACTGAGCTCGTCCATCGTAGGATCAAGCTGGGAGATGAAGGCAGCAACCGTCACCCGGGCGAACGATTCGTTCTCCGACTTGGCCGCGAATTGCAGATTCATGAAATTTGCCCCCGTTCCTTCATTCATGAGACGACCTCCAGACCTGAGAGAGCAGTTCCCTCATTTTCGTAAATCGGCATAATCTTGAACAATCCCGACATTTCCAGCAAACGATACACCGGCGGATTAACATCACAGACAACCATCTTGCCGCCTTTATTCTTAATGAGCTTGTATCTTCCCAAAATGACACCCAGACCCGAACTGTCCATAAATTGCAGATCTTTCAGGCTGAGTACCAGATGCTCGCATTGTCTGCGCTGAATAGCTTCATCCATCTGCATCCGTATCATGTCAGCTGTATGGTGATCCAGCTCCCCGGATAATCGCACAATCAGAATCCCGCGGTGATGTTCCATTTCCACATGCAAGTTCACGTTTGCTCACTCTCCTCCCTGTCTTGAACAAAGATTTCTACGTTTCCGAAGGCTTTTCCTGCCCCCCGACAAAACTAGAAGAAAACCCCTATTTAACTACAAAATATGTTCAAAGGATGTACGTACCCTGCATCAATCGCCACTTAATCGAACAACTTGGAGGTTGTGCGTTTAAACAGCTTCCACCAGCCAGCCTTGTTCACATCCTGAGGAGCCTGAATGTCGAATTCCTTAATTACCTCGTTGCCCTGGTAGACGACAAGCTTACCTACACTCTGACCTGCTTTAACCGGAGCTTTTAATTCTTTTGCCATCAGCAATTCATGACGGATCTCATCCGATTTCGCACCTTTGCGCATCAGCACACTATAATTTTGCGTTGCATTCAGCGGCAATTCGGACACTTCACCTTTTTCAATTTTCAGGCTGCCCAGCAGGTCCCCTGATTTGTACAGAGCTTTCATCGTGTATTGCCCAAAAGCATAGTCAAACATCGAGGACACTTCACTGTTCCGTGTTTTGGTATTGGGTTCTCCAAGTACAACCGCGATGGTACGCAGCCCGTCCTTCATCGCTGTAGCCGAAAGACAGAACTTGGCTTCGGATGTATATCCTGTCTTCAATCCGTCGGCACCGGAGTAGAAACGAACTAACTTGTTGGTATTTACCAGCCAAAATGGCTTCTCGCTATCTTTACGAAGGTAGTCCTGGTATGCTCCTGTATATTTCGTGATCCCAGGATGCTTCAGCAGTTCACGACTCATGACCGCAATGTCATGGGCGGAAGAATAGTGGTTCTCTACCGGTAAGCCGTTACAGTTAGAAAAATGAGTATCCTTCATGCCGAGCTCCTTCGCGCGCTCATTCATTTGCTGCACAAAGGCTTCCTCTGAGCCGGCAATTTTTTCGGCCATCGCTACAGAGGCATCATTACCGGACGCCATGGCAATGCCTTTTAACATATCATCGACCGTCATCTCTTCTCCAGGCTCCAGAAAAATCTGTGATCCACCCATGGATGCCGCATATTCACTCGTTCTCACTTTATCCGTCATCTTTAGCTTGCCCGAGTCGACCGCTTCAATGGTGAGCAGCATGGTCATAATCTTCGTAATGCTCGCCGGAGGCAGCTGATCATGACTGTTTTTTTCAAAAATAACCGTGCCCGTATCCGCATCCATCAAAATGGCGGAGCGTGCCGACGGGGCCAGATCTGCTCCTCCCGCAGCTTTCGGTTTTTCTTCAGCCAGCGCTGTTGATGCCACCAGGGGCAGCAGAATACAAAGGGTCATGAACAATGCCATTATTCGTTTCTTCACTAGGGTTACCTCCTCAAATGACTTGCTTACTGCATGTTCCATGCATGTACTGCTAATCATTGTCGGCCCGTTTGGACTAAATTATTCCATGTAAAGAATGATTTCCCGAACTTTTTATGTAATCGGTGTGAAACACAAAAAAAAGCGCCTTCACTCACTTCGTTGATGAGCAGCTTGTTACAGCAAAGAAATAAAAAAAGCAATCTGCCCCAATGATTCTCACGAGGGAAGATTGCTTCTCTATATTACAACTTACATTTGTGGAATAACAGCCAGAACAAGGGCCAAGAAAGATTCACGAACACGCTCTGTCGTCTCCATAACCTCATCATGCGATAACGGCTGGTCCAGAATGCCGGCAGCCATGTTGCTGATGCAGGAGATACCGAGCACTTCCAGGCCGGCGTGGCGTGCCACGATGACTTCGGAAACCGTCGACATCCCCACAGCATCTGCACCCAGTGTACGCAGCATCACGATCTCAGCTGGTGTCTCGTAGTTCGGACCGAGCATACCTGCGTATACACCTTCACGTACATCAAAACCTTGTGAAGCGGCCGTGTCCTTCGCCAGCGCGCGTAAACGGCGGCTATAGGCTTCGGACAGGTCCGGGAAACGCACTCCAAGCGCGGAGTCATTCGGTCCGATTAACGGATTCTTGCCTGTGAGATTCAGATGATCCGAGATCAGCATCAGGTCACCGGCTTCATATGAGGTATTCACACCACCTGCTGCGTTCGTTACGAGCAAGGAAGTCACACCCAGTTCTTTCATAACACGTACCGGGAAGGCTGTCAGTTCAGGGCCATATCCTTCGTACATGTGGAAACGACCTTTCATCATGACGACCGGACGGCCTTTAATGGTTCCAACCAGTAATTCGCCTTCATGTCCCTCGACTGTGGACACCGGAAAATGCGGAATATCCTGATAGGCGATGCTGACGCCATCTTCAATCAGTTCTGCCAAAATGCCAAGTCCTGAACCTAAAATCAAACCGACTTCCGGCTTAATGGAACTTTTGTTTTGGATGTAAGATGCCGCTTCCAAAATCATCTGTTGGTTTAATGCTGTCATAAGATGTTCCCCCTTGAGTTGAAACGTTCCGTCTGTATCCGCAAATGCAACAATCGAAACATACACACTGAATTGATGCATTTGCTTATGTATAACGGCGTTTACGTGTGTTCAATTTATTTTATCCTAAATTGGACTATTGTTCCGCTTTTTTTTGCAGATTTGTAACCATATAAAAACTATTTTGCCCGCGGATGATGAGATTCATATATCTCTTTCATCGTTTTGCGACCATGATGTCCATACTGCTGCCCAGGCTGCTCCACATGACCGAGCATGTCCTGCACCGCACGTGTATCTGCCCCACTGGCAATCAGATGAGCAGCAAAGGAGTGACGCAGCGTATGCGGCGTAATTTCGCCTGAGATTCCCGCATCCACCGCTGCTTTTTTGAGCAGCTTCCAGAAGCCCTGACGGGTTAATCTTCTGCCTGACACGTTGACAAAGAGAGCCTGCTCGTCCGCCTCATTTTTGATTAACAGGTTGCGATACTCATTCACATAAACACTCGCCCATTGAGCGGCGGGCGCACCTATGGGCAAAATTCGTTCTTTGCCGGCACCTCCACAGCGGATAAAGCGCATACCTGGCTGTACATCCCGAACGTCCAGCGCAATCAGTTCGGAGACGCGAATGCCTGTTGCATACAATAGTTCCAGCATGGCCCGGTCACGAACCCCCTGCGGTGAACGAGTATCGGGGGATGCGAGCAGCAATTCGATCTCTTGGATGGTTAACACCTGTGGTGGTGTCTTGTCTGCTTTTGGAGCCTCCACATCAAACGTGGGGTCCTGTAATATCTCACCACGCCGCATCAAAAAATGAAAATAGGAGCGCAGGGATACGACACTGCGAGCAATGGTAGCATTCGCACGACCTGCCTGTTTCAGCTGACCTATAAACAGGATCACATGCGTCCGTCGCACCTGCTCCGCTTCCCGGATACCGTATTCTTTATCCGCAAATTCGATGAACTTGTCCACGTCCCGAAGATACGATTCCAGCGTGCTGCTCGACATCCCTTTATCCTCTTCCAAGTATAAGGCATAGGCGTGTATCGTCTGCTTCATGCACAACGCTCCTCATCTGACAGGACTGCCACACGGGCAACCTGCTTCCGTATTTGCATCCCTGGCTGTCCAGCTACTCTCCGTACCAATAGAATAAACGGAGACGCTCTGCCATCGTAGGACGTCCTTCCCCGTTACTAGGCCAAACCGTTTCCTGAAATACTTTAACCGCATTTCCTGTTGGCATCTGATATTGGTCCACAGGTGAGATCCAGCCGTTGAACAAATCCAAGACATGATAGAACAGATAAACTAATGCAGCAAAAAATACGATAAATCGAATAAAACGGAGCCCTCTCCGCAGCGATATAATCATGGGTTGTACCCCCTCCTGGTTCGAACTGATTCGTCTAGAATCAGGGTATGTCCGCAAACACAGGAATATGACATTCAGGGTAAACCTTACATCACACGCTGGACCAAAAAAGCTCTCCCGTCAAAACCGCCGGTGAGAGCTTGAAGATATGCTATGTTATTCTTCATCTTTGGGCTTCTGGTCATTTTTAGCTTTGCAACGGTAACAAATCCCATGGAAATCCAGTCGGTGATCTACTACCGAAAAGTTAAACTCCCGCTCCAGTCGCTCTTCAAGCGGTCCAAGCCAGTCTTCACGTATTTCATCCATACTTCCGCATTGAACACAGATTAAGTGATGATGGTGATGCTTGGATGTATCTCCGCGTAGATCATAACGCGCTACACCGTCGCCGAAGTTGATTTTCTCTACAACATGCAGCTCACTCAGCAGTTCGAGGGTACGGTACACGGTTGCCAGACCGATTTCGGGAGCCTTTTCTTTCACGAGCATGAATACGTCTTCTGCGCTCAGATGATCTTCTTCATTCTCAAGAAGTACTCTTACGGTGGCTTCCCGCTGGGGCGTTAATTTATATCCTTGGGACTGTAGTTGCTGCTTAATTTTATCGATCCGTGCTTCCATTTTCTCCCTCCCCCTAGGAAATCACTGCACACTGCAACTTAACCCACTTCTTTCATTATAGGGGGAGTACATAATTAAAGTCAACATTTTACACGTTCACAGCGCAAGCTAAGCAGGTAGTAACATCGGCGTGACCCAACGCATCATCGCAGGTGTGACCCATGTTTCAAATGACGCAACCCCTAACAGCAGCGCTGCCATAACGAGAGTCAACACCATGTAAGAAGCAAAAGGTTTCTGACGGCCTGGCGTCCGCTGCATCAGAACACGGTTCCGAATAATATATAAGGAAAAGGTCATGGCCGACACACTGCAAATCAGCAGTACCGGAATCACAAATAAATTATGAGGTGCAACGGAAACCAGAGCAAACAATAACCCTTTCCAGGAATACTGTCCGACAAGGTAACCCACTGTAAATCCAATAAGCACACCTTTCAGAAAGTCCAAAACCAGTATGCCCGGCAGGCCGATGACCGATAAACCCAGAATGAAGATCAGACCTACCCATTTTAGATGAAGCATGGCAATGTCCCAATAGGTCCCGGTTTCAACGACTTGTCCGCTATGCTGTACCGTCATAAAAAAATTGCCCAGATATCCTTCAAGATCCTGGCGTTGTTCAAGGGACAGGGCGTTGACCATCAGGGCGCCAAAAATGACACCCACCAGAAACAAAACAGCCACGAATACATATAACGAGGTTTGGCCTTTGAATGTGAAGTAGGCAGAGCGCATACAGGTGCGAGTCCCCTTTCCGGTTATCATGCTGCAAGGATTTCGAATGTAATCCTCATAGTCATTCTTATGAACCGGAATGCACACGTATGACTCTTGTCCAAGATTCATCTTCCTTCTTCAAGACCAATGTCGTTTCAACACCCCATTTGCTAAATCACTTTATGAGCCTACTACAAATTTCTCTACTCTGATCTTTCCTTGTTAGACACCTTTCCGTACGTGCCTCCGCCTCCGGATGACAATTCCAGTTGACCATTCCGTGCCGCCACGATGAGGCCTGCGAGAACAGGTCCAACGACCTCTGCAAGTTCAACCTCACTTGTACGATGCAATACGTTCATTTCCGTACCAAAGCGGTCCAGCAGCTGGCGCAGCTTGGCTTTCCCCAAACCTGGAATGAATTCCAACGGCACCTGATAGTGATAAGCAGGCCGGTTTGCTGGAACATGCGGACTCTCCCGATCAGCGATGGCCAATATGCGATCAAGTACACCCTGCACTAGCTTCACACTGCCACAGTGTGGACAGCGTTCAGCCGACATCGCTTGCTCATCCATAATGCTTCCACAGGCTGCACAATAGGTACGATGATATTTGCCAAGTCTCGGATCCAAGCCATAGTTGGCCGTAATGTTTCTGCCTTCCTGTCCCTTGAGTGCCATGTTGAATTCGTCAAAGGAAGGCTTTGCGAGTTGCAACTCGTTATACTCTCGTCCAATCTTGCCCAGAGAATGAGCATCCGAGTTGGTCAGAAAAGGAACTTGATCCAGCTCCCGAATGTAGCTGGCCATGGATGAATCGGAGCTGAGTCCAAGCTCGACGGCATCGATCAGGCTTGGGTCCAGCACATCAGCCATACGAGGGGCTGTGCTGCCATATATGCCTTTATGCGGAGTAAAAGCATGCGCTGGCACAACAAGACCACCCCGCGCTTTAATCTCGGCTTGCATCTCAAGCGCAGGGACATACACCCGCTGAGAGCTCAGGTTCACATTTTTCATATAACGTTTCATCCAGTCCGTGAAGGACTTCATCGTTTTCAGATCACGGAAGTAGGCCAGCATATGAAACTCCCGCATCCCCGGTTCACGCAGCTCCAATTCCGTACCCAGCAGGATGGTTGTATCCTGATAAGCAATGCCCCCTCCCTCAAGTTCGGACATCGTGCCATTCTCCAGCAGCTGTTCGATGTCCATTTGCACAACCGGAGAGTGGCAATCAATGACACCGAGTAAATGAATTCCTTTGCGATCCGAGGCTTCCCTGGCAATGTTCTCAAATGTCAGATCCCGGCTGCCGCTGATTTTGACAGCTTCACCACGTGAGGTTCGGCCAATGTGAATGTGGAGGTCTGCATAACAGGGATCCCAACCCGCAGACGCTGCCCGTTGCTCATTCATCGTTAAAACCGTCCTGTCGTTCTGTAAAGATCCCAGGCATACACAGCCATCATCGTTTTGGCATCACTAATCCGATTCTGATCCATCAACTCGTATGCCTCTTCAATCGTAATCTCGGACACTTCGAGAAATTCATCTTCGTCCAAAGCCATGTCTCCTGCTTCCAGCTCTTCGGCGATGTACAAATGGATGATCTCATCCGCAAATCCGGGTGACGTATAAAATGAACGCAGGTGCCGCAGTGATTTGGCTACATAACCAGTCTCTTCACGCAATTCGCGTGCTGCTGCCACTTCAGGTTCTTCTCCCGGGTCCAGCTTGCCTGCCGGAATTTCCACTTCGGTACGTCCCATGGCTTGACGATACTGATCTACCACCAACATGCGATCGCCATTCAGGGCGAGCACTGCGACTGCTCCAGGATGACGGATAATCTCACGGGTAGCGGTTTGGCCGTTGGGCAGCTTCACGGTGTCAACCTGTAGCGAAATGACTTTACCCTTGAAAATGGGCTCTGTGGATATCGTCTCTTCATCAAGTTTTGGATTGGCCAGGTGCTTAGGATTGGTTGAGTTCATCTGATCTTCAACTCCACTTCTTCAAATTTTGGTTCTCTTTATACGTATAAACCTCTGTTTTTTGGCATATGGTGAGCTTATAGCCATTTCAAGCCAATATAACGAATCAGGGGGACAACCAATGAACAGTTATTTAACACCGCAATCCGTACACGTGGTCGGACAAGCCAGACAAGTCCAGCTCATCCTCAAACAATGGGTTCGTGAGTGGGGTCCCGAAGCCAAATTAATCGATATGCTCGCTGGACGCAAATGATTCTGTTCAGGGTCTGTCGTACCCATGAAATATAACATGGTTTTGCCAAAAAGTCCGAACTCGGTTTGTACCGGATTCGGACTTTTTGGTTGAAGGACGGGGAGTTTAAGCCCCGTCTCCTTGAATTACTTATTACTTGCAGCCGTTTCCTGAATAATAGCCACAACCACTTGGGCCAGCTTCACAATATCCTCGGCGCGGATGCGTTCTTTCGTCGTATGGATATCTTCATAGCCTACAGCCAGGTTGACCGTAGGTATATTGAACCCATTGAAGATGTTGGCATCACTGCCGCCTCCGGATGCAAACGTGCTGGTCTCCAGCCCCAGGCTTCGAATAGCACGCTGTGCAAGCTGAACAACCTCGTGTTCATCATGGAAGCCAAATGCAGGATACAGAATCTCACTTCGGAATTCAGCGGTTGCACCATATTTGCGGCATGTCGTTTCCAGAGCTTCACGCATCTGAGCTACTTGCAGTTCTACCTTCTCCTGCACAATACTGCGTGCCTCAGCCTCGATCTGCACAAAATCACAGACAACGTTCAGTGCTGAACCGCCCTGGAATTTGCCAATGTTCGCCGTAGTCTCATCATCAATCCGTCCCAGCTTCATCGCCGCAATTGCTTTGGCGGCCACTTGAATGGCACTGATGCCGTCTTCCGGATTCACGCCCGCATGAGCGGATTTCCCATAGATGTTCATTTGAATTTCCGCTCTGGCTGGAGCAGCCACACAAATTGTACCCACAGCTCCGTTGGAATCCAGGGCATAACCGAACTCGGCTTCAATATCCTTCGGATTCATTGCACGTGCACCAACCAGACCCGATTCTTCACCGACAGTAATTACGAATTGAATTTTCCCGTGAGGGATGTTGTTCTCTTGAATGGCTCGAATCGCTTCAAATAAAGCGGCAATTCCCGCCTTGTCATCTGCACCCAGAATGGTCGTGCCATCACTGCGAATCCAGCCGTCTTCACCCAGCTCAGGTTTAATTCCCTGTCCAGGAGTTACGGTATCCATATGACAGGTGAAAAAGATGGGCGCTGCTTCTTCCGCACCCTCGGCTTCCCAGGTAATCACGAGATTACCCGCGCCATGTCCGGTTTTCTCCATCGTGTCGTCCTCATATACGCTGAGGCCAAGCTGGGTAAATTGTTCTTTTAACACTTTGGATATATTCTGTTCATGGGTTGTCTCACTATCAATCTGCACCAGTTCCATAAACTGATCAATAACGCGCTGCTGTTTTATCATAGGACTTTCCTACCTTTCGTCAATACGTTACAATACAATTACTATGGTCTGTTTATTCATTTGTTGAAAGGAGTTCTCTCATCATGCAAAAAAAGAAATGGTTCCGCATCATTATCTATCTCATGCTGCTCGCCATGATTGGGTCCACCCTTTTCATTGCGCTCGAACCTTTATTGTTCGGATAGAAACCTGAAGCCTTTTGACTGTCTGACTTACAGACGGAGAAGGGCTTCTTTTTCTGTGATCGAGGTAATCTCATACGGGAAAATCCGGTTAAAGTATGGAACGATATCCTGCGCAACCTGTTCCACAGTGTAGGTTTTGCCTGTAATATCCTCGAGCGAGGTCACACCATACTGCTCAATGCCGCAAGGAATAATTCCCTGGAAACCTGCGTGCTGAATGCCGGAGGTGATATTAAAAGCAAATCCGTGACTCGTTACGAAGCCACGCCGATGTTTACACCGATTGAACTTCACGCCGATGGCGGCAATTTTCAGATCTCCGATCCATACACCCGTGTAACCCTCTTTGCGTCCCGCTTCAATACCCTGATCAGCCAGATAATCAATAATCATCTGTTCCAGACAGCGTAAATAGCCATGTAAATCCAAAGCTTCATCCCGTCCAAGAACAAGCAGCGGGTAACCTACCAATTGGCCAGGGCCATGATAAGTAATATCACCGCCGCGGTCAATTTGAAACAAGGAGATGCCTTGCTCCCGCAGTTCATCTTCACTGAGAAGCAGGTGCTCCGGGTGATTCTGTGAACCGATCGTATACGTCGGTGGATGCTGGAGCAACAGCATCTGTTCCGCTCCTTCTCCCTCATCCAGTTGCTGCACAATCGCTTTCTGGCGGTTCCAAGCCTCTTCATAATCAAGCATCGGTATGTATACAACATCCAGCGGCTTGCTCATGATTTCTCCACACCCTTCTGTTTCAATGTTCATTGCCTGATGAGCATTATTGAAGAAAACGGGAAAAGTGCACGGCCTTTGGCACATACACTTTCCCAATATCCATCTATTCAGCGCCGGGGCATCATTAGTAAGTCATTGAAATGATGCATACGCTCTCTCTTAATACACTTTCGATTCCATCGTGTATCCCTCAAGATTCTCTTTTACACGTTGCAGGAAACGTCCGCTGATGACCCCATCCAAAATACGATGATCCAGGGAAAGACAAAGGTTCGCCATGGAACGGACAGCAATCATGTCATTGATGACCACAGGTTTCTTCACGATGGACTCAAATGTAAGAATCGCCGCCTGCGGGTAGTTAATAATAGGTTGCGACAGAATCGAACCAAATGATCCCGTATTATTCACCGTGAACGTACCGCCCTGCATATGGTCCAGCTTCAAAGTACCTTCACGTGTTTTACGTGCCAGCTCATCCACTTCCCGGGCCAAACCTGCAATATTGCGCTGATCCGCGTGTTTGATTACAGGTGTCAGTACAGAATCTTCTGTACCGACTGCCATGGACAGGTTGATATCCCGTTTCACAATAATTTTGTCGACAGCCCAAACGGAGTTCATGATTGGATAGTCTTTAATGGCGTTGACGACGCCCTTCATCATGAAGGACAGATACGTCAGGTTAATGCCTTCCTTACGCTTAAACTCATCTTTGAGTTTGTTGCGCAGCATTACCAGATTGGTCACGTCCACTTCAATCATCGTCCATGCGTGCGGAATTTCCGATACGCTTTGACGCATATTACGTGCAATAGCATTGCGAACAGGGGTAACGTCGATGAAATATTCGGATCTTCCCTGTCCGCCACCCTCGACTTCGATTTGCGGGATTTTCGGACTTTCAGTCAGATGTATGCCGGAATGTCTTACAGGGACGCCTGCATCAGCTGCAGGGATAGACTCCGCCGGAGATGTGCCGGTTTCTCCGACGCTCCGGTTCAGGCCGCTGAATGGTGAAGAAGAAGGCGCTCCTGAAGGTGCATGCTGTCCTGAAACAGCAGACTCTGCAGGCACAGCACTTGTGTTACCTCCTTGTGCAACGTAAGCCAGCACATCCTTACGGGTAATCCGACCACCTGCTCCAGAACCCTGAATATTCTGCAAGTTCAAGCCATGTTCGGCTGCGAGTGTCTGCACCGCAGGGGAATACCGGTTACGCATTGGCTGATTGGGATCATGAACTGCCGTACTCGCTGCACCTGCCGCAGGTGTGTAACTCGCACGTTGTTGTACATGGCCTTGGGCCTCATTATGTTGCTGCGTGGTTGGTGTTACCTGCTCCGAGGCTTCCTCATCGGAAGCAGCAACCTGCATACGGCAGATCGCTTCTCCAACAGCAATGGTCGTGCCTTCTTCGACCAACAGGTCACCCATAATTCCATCCACGGTTGACGGAATTTCTGCGTTGACTTTATCCGTAATGACTTCACAGATTGGCTCGTATTGTTCAACCCGGTCACCCGGTTTTTTCAACCATTTGGCAATGGTAGCCGAGACCAGCGATTCCGCCAGCTGCGGCATAATGACCTCGATCCATTTCATACTCATTGGTTTTATCACTCCAAACTTTGCTTTTAAACGATCTCACTACACGAATTAATACTCGGCAAGCGTACGCATCGCTTCCTTGGCTTTATCCTTGCTCAGCATATAAAATTTCTCCAATGTTGGGCTAATCGGCATTGCCGGTACATCCGGTCCGCAGAGACGCTGAATCGGCGCATCCAGTTCGAACAGGCATTCTTCACTAATGATAGCTGCCACTTCAGCTCCTACACCACCTGTTTTATTATCTTCGTGCACAATCAACACTTTGCCTGTCAGACGAGCGGATGCAATGATGGCTTCGCGATCAAGCGGCTGTAATGTGCGCAGATCCAGAACGTGAGCAGTAATGCCTTCTTCACGCTCCAGCTCCTCGGCAGCCTGCATGACAAAATGAAGTGGCTGGCTGTAACCGATAACTGTAATATCTGCTCCTTCACGAAGCACGTTGGCTTTACCAATCGGAACGATGTAATCATCCTCAGGCACATCTTCCTTGATCAGCTTGTAGCATTTTTTGTTCTCAAAAAAGAGTACCGGATCCGGGTCGCGAATAGCTGCCTTGAGCAGTCCCTTCGCATCGTATGCCGAGTAAGGAGCTATAATTTTCAGACCCGGTGTGCCAAAGAAGATCGATTCCGGACATTGGGAATGATACAACCCACCGAAAATACCGCCGCCAATCGGCGCACGAATAACGATCGGACAACTCCAGTCATTGTTGGAGCGATAGCGGATTTTGGCCGCTTCACTAATAATCTGATTCGTTGCAGGCAGCATGAAATCCGAATATTGCATTTCAGCAATAGGTTTCATGCCATACATCGCAGCACCAATGGCTACACCTGCAATGGCTGATTCGGACAAAGGTGTGTCCATGACACGCATTTCACCAAACTGATCCTGTAA
This sequence comes from Paenibacillus sp. 11B, assembly GCF_030487755.1. Classification (NCBI taxonomy): domain Bacteria; kingdom Bacillati; phylum Bacillota; class Bacilli; order Caryophanales; family Paenibacillaceae; genus Paenibacillus; species Paenibacillus sp. 11B. The sequence goes on from NZ_JAUKNS010000001.1 coordinate 850,759, forward strand.
CCCTTTGGTTGTAGTGAAAACGCCGCCTTTGACCCCTACATCCTCACCAAGGATAAAGACATTTTCATCCCGCTCCATCTCTTCTTTCATCGCGAGACGGATTGCATCAATATATTCCATAACCGCCATGCTTACCGTCCCCCTTCTTCGCTGTCCGCATAAACGTGCGTCAGAGTGTCCTCAGGTTTTGGATATGGCGCGTTGTCTGCATATTCAGTCGCTTCTTTCATTTCCAACGCAAGCTGGGAAGCCAGATCCGCATCCCGGGCTTCGTCCCAGATGCCGCAGTCGATCAGATAGTTCTTCATGCGAAGGACGCCGTCCTTCTTCCAGTTCTCTTCAACCTCTTCCTTCGTCCGGTAAGCCAGATCATTGTCGGAAGTGGAATGCGGAGACAAACGATACATCATCGCTTCAATAAGCGTAGGTCCTTCACCAGCGATTGCGCGTCGGCGAGCTTCTTTGACTGCACCGTATACTTCCAGCGCATCGTTTCCGTCTACACGAAGTCCGGGGAACCCGTAGCCAAGTGCACGATCCGATATTTTACCACTAAGCTGCTTGTGGATCGGAACCGAGATGGCATACTGATTGTTCTCACACATAATAATCACAGGAAGTTTATGAACCCCTGCGAAATTGGCACCTTCGTGGAAATCGCCCTGGTTGCTTGACCCTTCGCCAAACGTTACAAAAGAAACGAATTCTTTCTTCTTCATTTTGGCAGCAAGTGCAAACCCTACAGCGTGCGGAACCTGTGTGGTAACCGGGCTGGAGCCCGTAACAATCCGCAGCTTTTTGTGCCCAAAGTGACCCGGCATTTGCCGTCCGCCACTATTCGGATCTTCCGCCTTTGCAAAAGCAGACAGCATCAGCTCACGTGGAGTCATGCCCACTGCCAGTACAAAGCCATAATCCCGGTAATATGGTAAATAATAATCGTGATCCCGGTCAAGACCGAAGGCAGCCCCTACTTGCGCAGCTTCCTGTCCTACACCGGACACGTGAAAGTTAATTTTGCCGGCCCGTTGCAAGAGCAAGCAGCGCTCGTCAAACTTACGTGCGAGCAGCATGTATTTGTACATATCCAATACTTCACCATCGCTAAGTCCCAGCTGTTCATGCCGATGGACCGCGTCTGCAGTACCTTGTGAACTCATATGAGGTACCTCCTTTTAATCAGAGCCTGTGCCCGTCTTACTACCCGATCTTATAACCTGGTACTAAGACTTGGCTTAACCTTATTATAATCCCATTTGCCCAAAAAAGGAAAGGACCTTTCTCATAAGCCTGTCAGGCTTACATTCCAATCGCTTTTCCGTCAACTGCCAACATAGCTTCACCCATGATTTCCGATAAAGAAGGGTGAGGATGAATCGTCTGTCCCACTTCCCAAGGTGTGGCATCCAGCATCTGAGCCAGAGAGGCCTCAGCGATCAGTTCCGTCACATGGGTACCGATCATATGTACACCCAATATATCATTCGTCTTGGCATCGGCGATTACCTTCACGAATCCATCCCGGCTTCCATGAACCAAGGATTTTCCAATCGCCTGGAACGGGAACTTGCCTGTTTTGACTTCATAACCGCGCTCTTTGGCTTCACGCTCCGTGAATCCGATACTCGCTGCTTCCGGACGTGTATAAACACAACGCGGGATTCGATGCGATTCGACAGCATGTACCGTTTCACCCGCCAGATGATTCACAGCCAGAATACCTTCATGACTCGCTGCATGTGCAAGCTGTAATCCGCCGATGACATCGCCGATGGCATAAATATGTCCCTCACCGGTTTGCAAATGGTTGTTCACAGCAATGAAGCCACGGTCAAGCTTGATATCCGTATTTTCGAGTCCGATATTTTCGACATTGGCCTGACGACCAACTGACACCAGCATCTTGTCTGCTCTCAGGGTCTCTTGCTTCTCGTCTCCCAGCTTGATATCAATCTGAATACCGTCTTTCTCCACGCTATATGTCTCCGTCAGGACGCTGGCCCCTGTCAGGAAATGAACACCGCGTTTGCCAAGCAGTCTCTGCATTTCCTTCGCTACATCTTCATCCTCTGCTGGCAATACATGAGCGGCGGCTTCAACAACTGTAACTTCAACCCCAAAATCATTCAGCATGGAGGCCCATTCGAGACCAATCACACCACCACCTACAATGATCAGAGATGCAGGAAGTTCGTCCATTCGAAGAGCCTCATCACTGCTCATGATGTACCTGCCGTCTGGCTCAAGACCTGGCAGCACCCGCGGGCGAGAACCAGTAGCAATAATGAGATTGGTTGGCACCACTGTATCCATCTCGCCATCTTCAAACTCGACAGCCACTGCACCGCTCTGAGGAGAGAAAATGGAAGGTCCGATGACGCGCCCATTGGCGTGAACGACCTGAATTTTATTTTTTTTCATTAAATACTGCACACCTTGATGAAGCTGCTCTACAATCGCATCCTTGCGCGCCTGCACTTTCGGAAATACAAGTGTTGCCCCAGCTGTCTCAATACCGTAAGCTTCACTCTCTTGAATCTCCGCATACACTTCCGCACTTCGCAGCAATGCCTTGCTCGGAATACAGCCACGATGCAGACAGGTGCCCCCCAGCTTATCCTTCTCGATAATAACGACCTGTTTCCCTAACTGTGCAGCACGGATGGCAGCAACGTACCCTCCGGTTCCTCCTCCAAGAATGGCAACATCACATGTAATTGGCATCTCTTATGTTCTCCTATAATTTCGATGAATTTGTAAGATGATGATTCGGATGATTCTCTGTTTCATAGACATGATCTGTATTCCATTGTACTCCCCTTGAGCAGCCAACTCAAAATTTGACTCTGAAACGCATGGACAGCTTCTGGAAACCAAGCTATGATGGAATCAGGTATGACCTGTAAGCGCAACCTTTATTTTACGTCAACTTCAACCAGAAGGAGTTTAATGGTGATGAATACTAGACTTGTCTTTGCACGCTTTGTGGCGATTCTTGTTCTGGTCATTCCCGGGTTAATGGCCATGAAGGGATTTCTGATGATGAAAGACGCCCTTTTCCTGTATTATGCCGAGCATGGGAACGAGCAGATCTCCCCAGGTTTTCAATGGCTCTCCTTCGGTGGAGGACTTGTCCTGTTTGCCGCAGGCATGAGCTTTCTGGGAGGCTGGATTCTATTCCGTGACCGCAAGCGTAATTATGTAGGACCCCGTTTTCGGTCCAAAAGCGCACCCGCAGCCGATAAAGCAGATACGCCCGGTACGACTTCCTGAGTCCGGGCTTTTTGTCATTTTTTCCGGTTCTTTGTATTAAATTAACTATGCATGCCACTGCTTTCGGGCATCTTACTTCACACCCATATTGAAGGGCTGCACTGGATGGATGCCCTCTACTTCTGCACCTTACCTTCGCCATGATTTCCAAAATTACAGCAGGTATTCTATTTCCCCGTAAATTGCAGACAGAAGAGAACCCGGAGCAGTCTCCGGGTTATTCGTATAATGCATCCCGCAGCTTGGTGGACATGCGTGACTCTTTGGAAGAGGACTTCAGAATCGTTCTGCGCAACGTCAGATTACTGGCTTGCAGCCGCTCCGCTTCAGCGAATAAATCTGCAAACAACGTCTGCGCAGCTTCGTCAAGGGCCGACTGCCCTTTCAAACGTTCATATCGCTCCTGCAATTCGGATAATGCTTCACTCATCGTTAACACCTCTTTTCAATCGCTCCTGGTTCATGCACTACACTGCCGTAACCAACAGCTTAACAATCCATATAGTAACACAAAGCTGCTCAGATTAGTTCTGGCTCTTACTAAAGATTTTGTGGTACTCTGTAATGGTCGCTTTTTTTTGTTGAATCCCGTATGTGAGAGGAGTAGCAGAACTGTGCAAACAGGACGAATTACCGTAATTACAGGACCTATGTTTAGTGAAAAATCCGGTGAACTCATTCGCCGTTGTCAAAAATTAATTCAATTTGGCCGTAAAAAGGTCGTTGCCTACAAACCTGCTGAAGATGATCGATTTGCCCAAGACGAGATCGTTAGCCGTATCGGCTATCGTCTGCCTGCCCATTCCATTCCCCGGCAATTGACCCCGGAATCTGTGGAGATGATCCTGACTCAGACCAAAGATGCTGATGTTGTCGCATTTGATGAAGTGCAATTTTTCAGCAGTGCTATCATGGAACTGGTCTCCGAGCTTGCTTACTGTGGCAAACATGTCATCGTGGATGGACTGAATATGGATTACCGTGGCAAGGAATTCGGATATGTGGGCGGTTTACTCGCCATGGCAGATGACATCGAGAAGCTGTCGGCATTCTGTGCCGTATGTGGAAGCCCGGATGCGGCTTTTACCCAGCGTATCGTTAATGGAGAGCCTGTGACGCTTGGCCCGGTTGTCATGATTGGCGATTCAGAGGCTTACGAGCCACGCTGCCGCTGCTGCTTCATCCCTCCTCACAAAGTTGAATGCTGAGCAGATTTAGCTTACAATGATTCGTCTATAGATTCTGATCAGCGGTATTTGCTGCTACAGTTTTCCTTGAGATTTTAAAAAAGCCCCTAAGGGCTTTTTTTGCTATTGCTCCTATTTTACCAGCATACCCTTAATATACCTCTACTTATCTCGATTGTTAATTCTTTCTGAACACAAAAAAGCACCGCCTCGCAGCGATGCTTCCCATCCGTCATCTCCCGCTAGTCCCGGGAAACAAAATATTTGTTGGTCATGTAGTAAGCGTCGCCACGCGACGTTTCTACCATTCCTTTTTTGGCATCCAAAAATACAATTTCTTTGCACTTGGTGCAGTACCATTTGGTGCGCTTATATGGAGATTCCGTAACATATGCCGTGCCACATTTGCAATCAATCTTCATTAATAACTCGGTTGATTTATATGCACTAGACAAGCGTTCCATGTTATCCTGCTGCTGTGTAGGCATAATCGTCTGCTGATAATCCGATAAATGATTCTGAACTTTAAAATCTGCTACCAATCCTGCATTCAATCCAAAAAACTCCTTGCCGATTTCGGTCACGAAGCGCTTCTCATTTCTGTAGCAATCCAGCCACTCAATGATCTGCTTATTTGACAGTGGAACCGTACCCTTGATACCGCTGTTTAAGGTGTAGGTCATGATGTATAAAGTATCGTCTTGTCTACCTGAGTACATTAGAATCCTCCTTCGAATACATTTGCTAATGTACTACAAAAACGCTCATAAATCAAAGCAATGTTATTTCCTGAGCGTATCTCTTCCTTATTAAATGGGTAACATTCCTCGATGTTCCGCCAATGATTTACAAGAACTGCATACACCTGTAACATTTCCCTGGGAAGTCGCATAATGCACGATGGACTTCACTTTTTTATTACAAATGGAACAATGGTACCTCCTTTCCTTCTTGGGAGTATAATCGGATAGTTTTACTACATTTGAGTTTGATTTGAATCTACGCACGAAGTTCAGCCATTTCATCTCTTTCTCTCTCTTCCTTGATTGCCTTCTAAGGGGAGAACTGCTTATGCTTGGGCAATAATTGATCCTACAATGGGTTATGTATACGATTCCAAGTTGCATGTCTATCTCATAATCTATTCGACGTTTTGAGCCTTTTTCCTGTTTTTAATCACTAGGCATATAAAAAAAAACGACAGAACCTGCTCCAGCTTCTTAATAAAGAATAGAGCAGGCCTCATCGGTGGAACTTTATTTATAAAACGTCCCAAGAACTTCAAGCTCAGGGGAACGCTCGATTCGAAATGGATAGATATATCCCAGATTCAGCTTGGCAAACTTGCGACTCCACAGGTCAAGTCCAGATGTAAATTGGTACGCCTGATAGACAAACTTGGAACAATAATTGCGTTCAATACTATGCAGATTCGTCTGCAGACGGTAGTATTTCACCTGTTTGTAATGTTCCTGTACCCACTCCGCAGCCTTTACCCCCGCCTGATTCAATCTGGAGCGAAATACAATAAAACGATCCCCTTCATAAAAGCGGGTAATGTACCAGTCCATCGAATCGGCAAATACAGGCCCGTAAGGGTGAACGTGATACACTTTACCATCGAGTCCAATAATCCCCATATGCCCGGCGTAATAGGTCGATTCCGAACTTGGCGTATACACAATATCCCCCGGCTCCAGCTTCATTTGGCCCAAAGCGGTAATTGGCAAATCCTGATGCATCCTTCTCGCCGCTGAACGTGTGCGACGTCCTTCGACTAACAGTCGGTGCATTTTCCCAGCAACAGCGAGATAAATTTCAGACCATTTGATTCGTTTTTTCTCAGGATCTTTGAACCAACGATGAATCAATGTGAATATACGTTGAAATTCTTTTTTCATATTCTGCACTCCACTCTAATCTGTTTTACATTTTTTGATGTTTTTTTCTCACTTCTATGGCTTATTATAGACAGTTGATGATACGTGTTCAATTCCGGTGCCTATTCTATGTTGTGCTATTAGGGGAAGTTCATACCCGAACCGATGCTAAAAAAAGCAGTTCCGGCATTAGCCGAAACTACTTCGTTTGAGTTAAACTTAGTATGAAGAAATTCTATTCTTCCACAACACCAAGCGCTTTATTTTTCTCCTTAAAACGGCTGTTATGGGAAGACACATAAGCAACTTTCTCCGCTTCAGGATCCATATACAGTTTGGCGCTGTTTACCGCGAGTGCTGCATCCGTGAAAGTACCGGCTATCAGATACAGTTTACTTCCGTAATCGACAAAGTCTCCTGCGGCGAAGACACCTGGGATATTCGTTTGCAGCTTCTCTGTTGTGCTGACATGCCATTCACCAAGATCAAGTCCCCAATCACGGATCGGACCAAAATCACTCTTCATGCCATGGTTGACGATAATCGCATCCACATCAAGAATTTCGCTATCACCTGTCTCCACATGGGATATTGTCACTTGTTCGATGCTTTCACCACTTTGACTGTGCAAAGTATCAACGGCATACGGTGTACGAATATCCACTGAGGATTCTCTCATCCGCAGTACATTGCGCTCCAATCCGCCAAAGCGGTCACGACGATGCACAACCGTTACTTGTTCTGCCAGTGCTTCAAGCTCATTCGCCCAATCCACAGCGGAGTCACCTCCACCAGAAATCAGCACACGTTTGCCACGGAAGGGTTCCAGCTCCTGTACCGTATAGTAAAGATTGGTAACCTCATAACGGTCAGCGCCTTCAAGCTCCAGCTTGGCCATTTTATATATACCATACCCGATCGCCAATATGACGGTACGTGTCCAGTGTTGTTCTCCTGTAGCCGATGTCAGCAGAATCGTGCCATCTGGCTGACGCTCAAATCCTTCAATTTGCTGTTCAAACACAATCGTTGGCTCAAATGTTCTCGCCTGTTCTTCCAGCTGTTTGATCAAATTTTCACACAGAATGGGAGTAACACCGCCAACATCCCAGATCATTTTCTCTGGATAAAAGAGCATGCGACCACCCAATTTATCCCGCGCCTCAATCAATTTGGTCTTCATATCACGCATCCCGCTGTAAAATGCAGAATACATGCCGGCAGGTCCCCCGCCGATAATGGTTACATCATATAATTCCAAATGCTGATCCATTTCGTTACCTCCATCAGTTCGATCCAAAGCGCTCGACTATTTGATATCGATTCTCATTATCACTATTTTTCTAGTCTAATGGGAAACTTATCAAATTACAATGGCTAAAATTCAAACATTTCTTATACAAAACTGCCATCCCGTTGGCCCGCTATTTCACTTTGGGAGCTGCCAGTAAATGTTCGACGACAAAATCGAGCTGTTTGTTGATTGAATATACATCCGAATAATAGAAAAAATCAAAATCAATTTCAATTAAACGACCTTCTTTGACAGCAGGTACACTGCTCCATACCGGGTTATCCGTCAGATTGTCCGCCCCTTCATATACCGAACGAAACACGTAGTCGCCCAAGTATTGGGGAAGAACTTCCATGGATACCGTTGAAGCTGCAGCTTCTGATACTTTATCTATTTTTTGTTGAACCTTTTCGGGTGCTTTCATTTCCAAGTACTCATAAATGGCTTGTGAGCCTCGTCCATATTGCTTGCTTTCTGCAATCGACATGCTTTTGAGACCACCCTCGACAATGGAAACCGTTTTGTCCAATATGCCAGCATCTGCCAGCTTTTGTTTGCTTTCCTCTACTTTGCTGTTGAGATTATTAATTAAAACGTCAGCTTCCTGCTCTTTGCCAAAAATGCTAGCTATACTGTGGAGTCTTTCTTCTGTTGTCATTTTCTCATATGGGACATACACCGTTGGTGCAATATCTTTTAATAACGTGTAAGTCTCTTCTGAAGGAACAATAATCAAATCTGGGTCCAGATCAATGACAGCTTCAGGATTTGGTTCAAACCAGGTGCCCAGTGAATTTACACCTTCAAGCTCATTCTTATATGCAGCCCCGTCGTATACGTCCGATGTAGCAATGGGCTTAATTCCAAGTGCAACGACGTCTCCCTGGAGATAGAGTACAACAACCCGTTTAGGATTTGCCGGAACAACAACATCACCCTTAACCGTGGGAACCGTGCGCGTTCCATTTTCATTATTCGTTTGGCTACCTGATTCTGATGACGAGGATGCCGCTGTGCTGCTGGATGAGTTCGCATTGGTGCCTTCTCCCGTTGTCGGCGTTGTTGCGGAACCTGCTGAACAGGCTGATAAAAGCAATGTGATGCTCAAAAGTGCAACCATAATCATGCTGGAGCTTGTTTTTCTTCTTTTCATTAATGTAGACCCTCCGTCTATATATTGATAATGATTCTCATAATCAATATATCCTCGCATCCATCTCCAGCCAATGGACGATTCGGAGAATTGTAATGGACGATCCTCTGCCAGACTCTGATCTCTTATTTTTCGCTGATAGAGCGTGGGAGAAAGGCCTACATGTTTTTTGAAAATACGGCTGAAATAATACACATCCGCGTATCCCACTTCTGCCGCGATTTCACGCAGGGTTGCATCCGATCGCATAAGCAGATTCCGGGCCGCGGCCAGTCTTGTTTGAATGAGATAATCAATCGGACTGTGTCCTGTCTTTCGTTTAAATTGCATGGATAAATGACGGGAGCTGTAATTGAATTGTTCAGCCAGAAAATCCAAAGTGACCTGTTCCCTATAATGCTGCTGTATGTAGCGGAGTGTTTGCTCAATAGGGTCTGGAAGCACCGTTCTGATCTCCTGCTGTGCCAATTGAAACGATAATTCATGAATAAATTGGTAGAACAAACTTTTCACTTGAAGTAAGTCCAGGCTGTCTGCCTGATCCCAAGCTTTCTCCAGCGCACCAATATAGCGCATTAAAGTAAGAGGATCACTCGGCGTAAATCCGTATTGCAAAGAAAACGGAGCAACCTGCGGTTGTGACAACCGCCATGTTTTACGATGACTTGGAAACACAAGGAATGCCCTGTAGAACAGCAAATAATATTCAAACTTTTCGCTCACCCGAATATCCAGTGATGAACCTTTACCACCATGCAGAATACAGAATCGCTGTGCTTCTTGTGTTTTTCCATCCAATTTAAGTAGAGCTGCACCACGAACGCTGTATATAAAAGCGTTTGCCGGAAGCAAATATGACTCCTGTATTTCCCCTGCCTCCATGACGATCCGGCGTATATCCAGAATTTTAACAGCCGCTTGATTCCAGCATTGCATCTGTTCATTTAATTGCATCGATTACTCTCCAATCCCAGTCTCACCCGGAACAAAGACCATGTACAGGCCATCGTTCTGTAAATGTAAACCATCCTCTAACCAAAGCGTTAGCAGAGGTTCACTATTATGCCTTCATTATAGATGATAATAATTTTCATTATCAACTGGTTTTTAACCAGGATTAGATTTCGCCAAATTACAATCCACATCGATCCATTATTTTTTATTCGAAATTTTTGTGAACCAAGCTGCCAATTCTTCGGTCTGATCCAACGTTGCAATCGGGTCAAAGTACCATGAACGATCTGGACTCCATATATACACTCGATCATTCTTGACAGCCTCAAGCGAACTCCACACCGGTTTTGTTTTCAACTCATCCACAGTTAGATTATCTGCTGTCAGAATAATGTAATCCCCAGCAAATTCAGGAATCGCCTCGGAAGACACTTCAACAAGCTGATCCTTCATTAATAGCTCTTTTTTATCTGCCGGGGGATTCAATCCAAGTGCACTGTATACGGCCTGACCTCCCCGACCAAAATTATCACCAAAAGCCAAGGGTCCTTTATCATAAAACTGCATGATCGAAACTTCTGCATCCACATCAATGGCATCATGAACTTGCTTCTTTGCGTCTGCAATTCGTGAGTCATAGTTGGCTAACCATGCCTCAGCCTCCTTTTCTTTATTCAGTGCTTTACCAAAATAAGCAATCTCCTCATGGGTATTTTTCAACTCTCCATAAGGAACAACCAGAGTCGGAGCAATTTTGCTAAAAGAATCAAACAAATCCGGATCACCGGTGACAATCAGATCTGGTTGCAGTTCCAACACCTTTTCAAGAGAAATCGTTTCGTATTCCCCAATATTCTCTACGCCCTCAAGTGATTCGATAAAGTAGGGATTCTTCAGGTTCATCTCCGGTGTACCTACTGGCTTGATGCCCAAAGCAATCAGGCTGCCCAAATATAAATCAACCACAATTCGTTTGGGTTCAGCCGGGACCGTGATATCTCCCTTGACCGTCGCGATGGTACGAGGCTCGGAAGTGTTCGATTGGCTATCTGCCGTTACTGTGCTGGTGGCACTCGAAGTCCCTTTGCCTCCAGCTGCTTCTCCCCCAGAATGACTAGTTGTCCCTGGCGAGCAGGCACTAAGCAGTAGAGTAAGACTTAATAAAATAGTAAGCAGCATTCCCGTTCTTGTCTGTCTATTCATGTACATTGACCCTCCGTGTTTATATTGATAATGATTATCATCATCGTTATAAACATACCTTTCGGCTCTGCCGCTGGAAATGTCATTTCGCGCCAGGGCCGATGTCAGATCAGGCCATTTTAGCGGTCCAGACGTCTTTTCCTTGTATTGAAGGGGAGAAACGCCTGTATGTTTTTTGAACATGCGTCCCAGATAATATCCGTCCGGATAACCGATGCCAGCTGCAATCTCATCCAAAGTAGCGTCGGTGTGCAGCAGCATCTCCTTGGCCTTGAACAAGCGAAACTGGGTCAAGTAGTCGATTGGACTATAACCCGTCGCTTGCTTGAACTTGCGAGACAGACTTCTGGAACTGCTGCCGATCTTCTCTGCCAAAACGTGCAGCGTTAGAGGCTCGGCATAGGAGGATTCCACAATTTCAATGACATGGCTGACTTGATTCGTATATGAATAGCGATTCGCAGATTGCGGAATATGTGCTGATATTTGTTCTACGAAGGGATAGAACAGGCTTTTTGCCTGGAAATGATGAATAGGGTTCTTTTGATCCCACAAAGAGTGCATCTGTTTCACTTGCTCATAAAGCACAGCTGGTGACTTTGGAGCATAACCATAAGTTAGCTGAAATGGATTCATGTGCTCCATCATTTTCCCCAGATCGGTTCTTCCTCCACTTGGCAAGCTTGCTCTGTACATAAGGTAAAACAGGTCCAATCCAGATTGTCCAGCCTCAATATGCAGCATACTTCCTTTTCCACCATGGAGAACATAAAAACGACTCACCTCATGCTTCTGGTCATTCATTGTCACATAGGCCTTACCCTGGATGGTGAATACAAACGTGCTCGCAGGAAATGTATATGTTAGCTCCTCATAGGGGCTTAACTCCATATAACGTATATCCGCAATACTCACAGCAGCATAGTTCCAGAGTATGTAATAATTATTCCACATTTCACTAACCCAACCCCGTCTAAATAGATTGTGACGAAACTATTCCTCACTCATTGATAACCATTATCAATTATTATCAGTAAGTAAGCAACACACAAGTGAAAGCGAACTTATTAGCCAGCGTATCTTCATTTGCTTCTTGTAACATCCGATATATGTAAGTAGATCCACGATATAACGAAGAAGGGGAAAAGATCATGAACTCAATTTCACCTGCCGCCAAAAGCAGCTCCACCTCCGGTAGCCAAGTCTCCAGCAGAGATAAGGAAATTCAAGGACTTATGAAACAAAAAATCAGGCTTAATGAAGAACTGCAATCTGTCAAATCCAATGATCAATTGGACTCCAAAATTAAGGCTGAACGAGTTAAATCTATAACGAGTTTCATCCAACAGGTCGATAATCAAATTGCCCAAATCAAAAGCGAGGAGCTTCAAGAAAAAAATAAATTAAAACAGTCTGATCAACCTAAGCAACAACAGCCTCAACCGTCTGAGGTCACCGACGAAAATCACGCTCCGGCAATGGGTCATCTAATCAAAAATAGCCAGACTTATGATCAGTTAGGTAAACTTGTCGGTTTGCGTGATCGCATGCACGGGTCTATTCAAACATTAGAGGGTGAAACCAGATTCGATCGGATCGTTCTCGATAGCGACTCGGGAAATGACATGGGCAAGTCAATGATGTTGGAAAACGCAGAACAAACTGTTTTTCAAATGAAGCGTGAAATGGTCCAAGAGATTGATTCTCAAATTCGCAAGGTTGATGAGTCAATTGGAGAAAAATTAAAAGAAATAAACCAACCGGTACCAACAGAAGTTGCCGATTCGATTCCACCATCTCATGCAAATGAAGTTCAGGAAGTGAATAAAGAAAATAAGGCAGAAAATAAATCGAAGATTTCCAATGGTACACAGAATGATAAAGACCTAGGAAAAATTCAAGAAACGCAATCAAATGCATCCTCTGCCCCTTCCTATGTTTCACTTGACATTCGGGTTTAACCAATTACATATAAGGATTGTATTTTCAGTAAAAAACCGTTATTTACAGGTCAATTTCCCCTGATAAATAACGGTTTTTCCACATCCGATGAATCTCTCCCACAATTATCGTTATACAGCTTCCTCATTTCCGCAAATGATGCTGCCATTCACCGATTTACATACTTTTTTAATCCGGGTCGCCTCACTCACAATTTGATCAATATTTTCATACTGTTGTCCACGGTTCGTAACCACAGCGATTGATACCGACACGAGTGGTATAGGTCGATTCAGTCCAGAACGTCCTTCGCCCAAAACATATTCATTATCCAAGTCATCCTGATTGTAGAACATTCGCCTGATCTTCTCAAAACCTGCTATCACCTCTTCACAAACATCTCTAAAGTCATGATGATTTAATATTCCAATAAAATCGTCGCCGCCGATATGGCCCAGAAAAGCTTCTGGAAAAACAAAAAGCTTCCGGAGCAGATTAGCAGTAGCTTGAATAAGCTGATCCCCCATTTTGAACCCATAGCTATCATTGTAGGATTTAAAGTGATCCAAATCTATGTATAGAACACTAAAATAATCAAGCTGGAGTAACTGATCTAATCGTTCATCTATGATTCGGTTACCCGGAAGCCCTGTCAAGGGATTCATGAAAATCGCCATCTCGGCTCGAACATCCGCAACTGCAAGCAGCAAACGTCGGATACTAACCGCTCCATACAAAACGCCTTCAGCCGTTATAAGCACCAGATCGTATAGTTCTTCTTCAGATCGATTCATTGCCAGCACGCTTACATCCGTAATCTGTTCAGCGTAATCGACGACCAGTGCCCGAACGTTCATAACCAGTTCCACCGGGCGTCCCATGTACAAATTATAGCCGTATTGTGTCCCAATCTGCTGGAAGAAACGAGCTCGCATCATTAATGACACGCCCTGTTCTCCCATAATCGCGACACCTTCCAGATTGGGATTGGACTTAAAAAGATTATAGACGATATCACATTTTGTTTCTGGCGCTACTACAGGAATCGTATCGGCTATCTCACCTATTTGCGTAAATATACCATTCGCCTCCTCTATGCATAGCTATACCATCTACTTTTTTAAATCTTTAATTACCCTTGGGAAAAGATAAGGGAGACGGCTTTAATACGGTGTCTGGCCTTCCAAGTGCGTAACCCTGACCGTATTCAATACCTTCACGACGCAAAAATTGAATTTCTTCGTAACGCTCGATACCTTCTGCGATGATACTGGTCCCCGAGTCGACTGCAAATTGTTTAAGGATCCTTACAATGTGCTGCTGATCCGGATGTGTGTCCACTCGACTAATCAACGCTCTGTCTAATTTAATAAAATCCGGTTTGAGGCTTACAATCGCCTTGAGACTGCTGTAACCTGAACCTGCATCATCAATCGCAATCCGAAAGCCCTGAGATCGATAATTTGAGAGGATCCGTTCGAATTCCACATAATCATGAACGGCCTGTTTTTCAGTTAGCTCGAAGACCACTTGTTCAGGGGATAGACCATAACTGTTCAGTAGACTGATGGTTTCTCCACTGCGGTAGGTGGAATCGGCTAAAACCTGAGGATGTATATTTAAAAAAACGACAGTATTTTCGGGATACCGTTCTGTAGTTAAAGAGGCTCTGAATCTTTCAATCGAAATCTCACGACAGAAGCGTTCAAACGCGAAAACCTGATCCGTATGACCAATGAATTGATAAAAAGCTTCTGCATTTGGAAAAAGGTTAGATATGGGAGGACGGTTCAGTATTTCGTAACCAAGACATCTCCCATTCTGCAGATTCAAGATTGGCTGAAAATATGTAGTAAGCATTCTATCCCGCATAATTTTTTGCAGTCCCGTGAATTGCCTGTAACTAAGAATAGATTGTTGAAGCGATTTATGTACATATCTCAGAGAATTGTATAGTTCGTTTTTGTATGTATAGAGAAAAGTGGTTCTCTTCATATCATTCATCCTTTATACCTATAATGTGATCTTGTCAGTGGTCACATCGTACCACTTTCTTGCTGAGAAAGCGTTAACTGCAAGTAAAAGTTTGTAAAAACTTTCACCATTCGAAGTACACATTCTGAGAAATACTTATTCGCTTCTGTTTAATAAAGATTGCTCCACTCCTTGAAGGAAAGTACAAATTGTAGGTAAAAAAAACACCACGCTTCTATCGGCCTTGGAAGACTCAATAAAAATGTGGTGTTCACTTATCCATACAGAAGTTCAATTATTTGTTTCAGATTACCCTTATTCCTGATCCTTTCAGGACACCTTATGCTCAATTCTGAGCTTGTCAGCGACCATCGCGATGAACTCGGAGTTCGTCGGTTTCGACTTGCTGATGTTGATGGTATAGCCAAACAGGTGGCTGATGCTGTCGATGTTGCCACGGGTCCAAGCCACTTCAATGGCATGACGGATCGCACGTTCGACGCGAGACGGCGTTGTTTTGAACTTTTCGGCAATGGCTGGATACAGGGTTTTGGTGATGGCTCCCAAAATTTCGATATTGTTATACACCATGGTGATGGCTTCGCGTAAATACTGATATCCTTTAATATGCGCAGGAACGCCGATTTCATGTATGATGGACGTAATGCTTGCATCCAAATTTTTGTGTTTACCCATCGGCACCACGTTGGACTTGTTCATAAACATCGATGAACCGCTACCACCGCCTGTGGAGATCGTGGTTTGTGTGCCAACGAGTTGACGAACACGATTCGCGAGTACTTCCATGTCAAACGGTTTCAGGATGTAATAAGAAGCTCCGAGTTGCACGGCACGCTGCGTGATATTCTCTTGTCCGAAAGCCGTAAGCATAATGACTTTGGGCTGTGGAGACAGATTCAGGTTGCGCAGACGCTCCAACACACCCAGTCCATCCAGGTGAGGCATAATAATATCCAGAATCAGTACATCTGGTACATCGCGTGTCTGCTCCAGCAGCTGCAGCACTTCTTCTCCATTGTAAGCAATCCCAGTCACTTCCATATCTTCCTGTTCGGATATATATTCGGCAAGCAAATTCGTAAATTCACGATTATCATCGGCCAGCAGTACCTCAATTTTTTGCAAAACGGTATCCTCCTTTAATTTAAACATCGTTTCGTACATTTCCTTACAGGTTAAATTTTCGACACAGCAGAGGAAATTCCTTCTGTCGAATATTATTTTTCTTTATTTTTTTTTCCCGTTGCTATATAATAAATATTTTATTTCATTATCTGATGTTTTATGTTTCCATTCGACAAAAAAACCTTAAGGAGGTTAACCCGCCTTAAGGTTTTTTGCATTATCCTTCTTCATCATGACTCCTGCATCCTGTAACATCCATTCAATGAAACAGCCATAACCTGATTTCGGATCATTGACGAATACATGGGTCACAGCACCAATCAATTTTCCATTTTGAACAATTGGACTGCCACTCATGCCTTGTACAATGCCTCCGGTCTTATCCAACAGCTTCGGATCAGTTATACGAAGCACTAGACCTTTCGTTGCCGGTTCGGATTGGTCGGCAACATGAACAATATCAATCGCGAAACGTTCCACTTGCTGGCCCTCAACGACAGTGAGAATTTCTGCAGGACCTTCCTTTACTTCATGGGAGAAAGCAACGGGAATGCCTTTGGAATACAAACTATGTTCAGGATTACCGGACATTTTACCAAAGATACCAAAAGCCGTATTGCGTTCAATATTGCCCAAAATTTTACTTTCTTTCAGGAAATGAGCGCGTTTCTCACCCGGATCACCGGATTCACTCTTGGAAATCGACGTTACATTGGACTGAACGATCTGACCACTACCGACAACGATGGAGGTTTGAGTATTCATATCCGTAATGACATGTCCCAGCGCGCCATACACGCCCTGATCCGGAGCATAGAAGGTTAATGTCCCTACACCTGCTGCGGAGTCACGAATGTACAATCCAAGCCTCCAGGCTTTATCTTCAGCATCATAAGCAGGTGTCAAACGCGTTTTAACCGTTTCTTTGCCGCGTTTTAATACGACATCAATTCCTTTTTTGTTCTTGCCTGCAAGCTCAACAGCTTCAGCAACACCCGATACACCATCCAGACGCTTACCGTCCATATGGGTAATCAAATCTCCAAGCTTGATGCCTGCTGATTCTCCAGGGGATACACGTTCATCCTGACCAGAACGGACGAGATGGTGCCCTACAACCAGAATCCCTGCAGATTTTACTTTAACGCCAATGGTTTGACCACCGGGCACTACACGCAAATCCGGAATCACGTTTACGTTAACCGTTTTTACCGGAATTTTGCCCCACAACTTTAAAGTTAATTTGGCCTGTCCCGTTTGTTGGGGATGAAGATGCAAAGGTTGTTCCTTCGTTACGTGGACCGCAGTTTCCTTTCCATCGAAACCGACGATGTCAGGGCGATCCACAACAGCGCTTGAAGCAGCCGGTACAGCAAGATGAACATCAGCCTGCCTGCCTGCAAATACCTGTACCTCATCAGGTAATGAAGCATAACTTTGCACAGGCTGAATGGCCTGGCTGATCACACATAGAAAGAAGGCAAATAAAAGACCTAGCAATTTCTTCCTGAGGGGGGAATTCAATGGCTGTCACACTCCCTTTGCTTCTTTCGCTTGACGAAAGGTGGTCGCCAATTGCGTACCTATAAGATAACCTCGCCCCCAGGCTTTTATTACTGTCAATCATTACGCCAGTCACTCGTTTCACCCTTTTTTGGCTTCCGCCAAATTCAACATTTCCTGTGCATGATGCAGCGTTTTTTCTGTAATTTCCACACCGCCCAGCATACGTGCCAATTCTTTCACTCTGCCTTCGTCTGACAGCGATTCCACTTGTGTCATCGTGCGCCCGTCATAGACATGCTTCTCGATGAGATACTGATGATCCGCCATACAAGCCACTTGCGGCAAGTGAGTAATAGAGAAAACTTGGCAAGTCGAGGACAGACGGTATAATTTCTCCGCAATGGATTGTGCTGCTCTTCCACTCACACCCGTATCCACCTCGTCAAAGATCAACACCGGTATCCGATCATGACGTGCGAAGATACTCTTCATCGCCAGCATCATTCGGGATAACTCACCACCGGAGGCAATCTTGCCGAGCGGACGTAAAGGCTCACCTGGATTCGGAGAAATGAGGAATTCCGCATTATCTGCACCCTGACGCGTTAGACGAATACGACGCCCATTCCATTCGATCCCTTTTGAATCTTCAAAAGGAGTAATCTGAACTCGTAACGTTGTTCTCTCCATCTGTAGATCCTTAAGCTCACTTTCCACCTGCGCTGCAAGTTCTTCTGCACATTGTTTACGAACACGGCTAAGTTCCTCGGCAGACTCCATAACCAATTTGAGTAATTTGTCCCGTTCATTACGCAGCTTCTCCAGGCGTTCATCCTTGTTCTCCAGCTGGTCGGTTTCATGGCTAATTTGTTCATAATAATTCAAAATAAGTTCCACACTGTCGCCGTATTTCCGTCTGAGGCCAGAAATCAGATTCAGTCGCTGTTCCACTTCTTCCAGTCTACCTGGGTTAAATTCGATCTTCTCGCGATAATCGCGTAACTGAAACGTGGCGTCTTCCAGCTGATAAAATGCTGACTGGAGCTGTTCAACAATAGGCTGCAGCCCTTTGCTGTCATAACCCGATATATCTTCAATGCGTGACAGAGCGATGCTTACAGCTTCTAACCCACGTTGACCGCTAAGCAGATCATAGGCACCGGCTACACTGTCCATCATTTTCTCACTATGGGATAGTTTGACCCGTTCTTCTCCGAGTAATTCATCCTCACCCTGCGTTAAAGAAGCAGCTGCAATCTCTTCCAGCTGAAAGCGATACATGTCCAGCAATTGATATGCCCGTTGACTGGATTCCTGAAGCGCACGCAGTTCTTTTTCCGCAGTAATAAATTTACTGTAGCGCTCCTGATACTCCGCTTTGACTGGACCTATGATGGCTGCCCCGTATGTATCCAGAAGTCCCAGATGACTCTCTGCACGTAACAAACTTTGGTGCTCATGCTGCCCATGAATATTAATTAATTTCTCTCCGACTTCACGAAGCATCGTCAAATTGACCAGTTGGCCGTTAATACGAGATGTGCTTTTACCTTGCGTGTTCAATTCACGACGGATCACCAGATGCTCCTCCGGCTCACAATGGATACCAAGCTTCTCCAGCGTCTCCCATACGGGATGGCTTGGCTCCATTTCAAACAGAGCCTCCATCTCAGCCTTCTCACATCCATACCGGATCAGATCGGCTGAGCTTCGTCCACCTGCAATTAAACCCAGCGCATCAATAATGATTGATTTTCCCGCCCCTGTTTCACCAGACAAAACATGAAATCCCGGGTGAAAAACAACATCAACCTCTTCCACAACAGCCAGATTACGAATCGATAATGTAACTAACATCTGCAAAAACACCTCCGGATGACTCCTCAGAAATTATGTTTTTGAACCATTATATTCTAGGAAATATAACCCATAATCCGCTCAATAACGGTCACGCTGTTACTTTCCGTCCGGCAAATGATGAGTATGGTATCATCTCCACAGATAGTCCCCATCACTTCGGTCCACTCGATATTATCGAGCAACGCAGCAATGGAGTTCGCTGTGCCAGGCAAACACTTCATCACGACCAGATTGTTTGAGTGATCAATGTGTAAGAAGTTGTCCACGAGGGCACGTTTCAGCTTCTGAATCGGATTATATCGTTGGTCAGTCGGCAACGAATACTTGTAACGTCCATCATCCATCGGGATTTTGATTAAAAGGAGTTCCTTGATATCCCGGGATACTGTTGCTTGAGTCACCTGAAATCCGGATTTACGCAAAGCTTCAACCAGATCATCCTGGGTTTCTATTTCGTTTTGACTAATAATTTCACGTATCTTAATGTGTCGTTGTCCTTTCATACATGCCTCCAGTTAAAAGTTCAATATATTGCAATGACGGCAAATTTTAATTTCCGTACACTTTGCCATGCTGCAATTCGTTATTCGTTATATAAGCAACTTCCAGGTTATATAAATACCCTTAGTCCAGATCATCTCCATCGTATACATCTTCCTGATAATCCATGAGCCTGATGATCTTGATATCCGATTCCTCCATGTCCACATACAGCAAGCCTTCACAGCCGGGATATAACAACAAATAATACAGGAAACGGTCTCGCAGGGCTGGGCCAGTAAGTTCAAGTGGTTGTCTGCGACGAGACGTCTTCACCAGATATCTTTCCTCATCACGCTCTGCCACATAATCAATGAACAGCCTGCTGTAATAAACGGATTCATTCGCTTCAAAGGCAAGTGGAACCTTCATTTTACCTCCGATGACTTCATATCCTTCCGCTTCAAGCAGATCCAATGCCGGTGAGTCCTGGATTTCTGAATTCAGTTGCATACCCGACAAACTTACCGGAATCGGACGATTAACCCAATTCCGCAAGCCAAAGAACAGCCATAATATCAAGCAGACAGCAAGTACACCAATAACAATTGTGTCATATTGCCCATCCATCATCGCTCACCTCGAAGACATATTCGAGATTCGACAACCGATTTCCTTTTAGAATGTCACCTTTCCAGCGAAAAGAAACCCATCTTATGATGAGTTTCCTGTAAAAGTATGAGCAGCTTCCATTGCAACTTGATCTGCAAGTGCATCAAGTGAAGCCTGAACGTTCTCTTGTTGTGTTGCCTCTGGTTCTTCCAGACGCCAATGTGCGAGAAATTCGATATTGCCTTCTCCGCCTGTAATCGGCGAGAAAGTTAAACCCTTCAGCTTCAATCCAAGCTCATTGGCGAAACGGAGTATCGTCTGCAAAACATCCTTGTGAACCTTAGAATCACGAACGACGCCAGACTTGCCGACTTTCTCACGGCCTGCTTCAAACTGAGGTTTAATCAACGCTACAATGTCTGCCGGCTGCTTCAGAAGTGCCAGCAACGGGGGCAAAATAATTCTCAGCGAAATAAAGGATACATCGATACTGGCAAAATTCGGTACAGGTCCATTTAAATCTTCCGGAGTCACATAACGGAAATTGGTTCTTTCCATTACAGTAACCCGTTCATCATTACGGAGTGACCAATCCAGCTGGTTATATCCTACATCGATGGCATATACATGAGATGCACCATGCTGTAGAGCACAATCGGTAAATCCGCCAGTCGATGAACCGATATCAAGCATCACAAGTCCATTCATATTGAGGTCGAAGTGACGGATCGCTTTTTCAAGCTTTAATCCGCCTCTACCAACATAGGGGTGTACTGAACCCTTTACTTTAAGTTCGGCTTCCCTTGGAATCTTCATGCCCGCTTTTTCAATCCGCTCATTGTTGGCATATACCAGTCCAGCCATGATTGCAGCTTTTGCCTTCTCACGACTTTCGTAATAACCCTGCTCAACCAGCAGAACATCAATTCGTTCTTTCGGGAGTGACATGTCTTTCTCCTATCATGTAGTAATCCTAATTAATCAATCATGTGTTCCAGTTACTCTAATTGCTCCTGTTACGAAGGAAACCGAGTTCTGGACATGCCATATGAAGATTGGGCTGCCATACTGCGCAGCTCCGAGCTCACATTCTCGACCGTGAGTCCCACTTCAGCTCTCTGATCCTCAATGCTTCCATGCTCAATGAATCGATCAGGGATGCCCATCAGTTGCACGTGAACATCATGCAGCCCTTGTTCTGCATAGAACTCCAGAACTGCACTGCCCATACTGCCAGCTTGTGATGCTTCTTCAAGCACAATCAACTTCGTGCCTCGGACAGCCAGATCACGCAGCATCTGCTCATCAAGCGGCTTAAGGAAGCGTGCGTTAATTACGCCAACCGTAATACCTTCTCTTTTAACCGTCTCAGCAGCTTCTTCAGCAAGCTGCACCATCGATCCCGATGCGATAATCGCATAACCTTCAGATGGACGAAGCTGCTCCCATGTACCGATTGGAATCGGAATGAGTTCATTGTCTAGAGGTACGCCTACAACATTGTTTCGTGGATAACGATAAGCAATTGGACCTTCATTATATTCAAGCGCCGTCTTCATCATATGACGCAATTCATTCTCATCCTTCGGCATCATCAGAACGATATTTGGAATATGACGCATAAACGCCACATCGTACACACCCTGATGCGTTTCGCCATCCGGCCCGACAAATCCGGCACGGTCAATAGCGAACATAACATTGGCGTTATGACGACAAATATCATGTACAATCTGATCATATGCACGCTGCATAAACGTCGAATAAACGGCAAATACGGGTTTCAACCCTTCCATAGCCAGTGCTGCACACATGGTTGCCGCATGCTGTTCAGCAATACCCACGTCAATCATGCGATCAGGGAATTCCTTACTGAAAGGAATAAGTCCCGAACCTGTTGGCATGGCTGGTGTCACCGCTACAATTCGTTTATCCTGCTTGGCAAGATCAATCAACGTTTTGCCGAACACTTCAGTATACATCGGTTTGCCTACAGCTTTTAGCACTTGACCTGATTCAATCTTGTACGGAGAAATGCCGTGCCATTTGTGTGAATCGGCCTCAGCAGGCTGATAGCCTTTACCTTTGGTGGTAAGCACATGCACCATTACAGGGCCATCCACGTTATCCGCCTGTTTGAACGTTTCAATCAATTTAGGAATGTCGTGTCCATCAATAGGTCCCAAATAGGTAAAGCCCAGCTCTTCGAACAGAACTCCTGGAACCATCATGTATTTGACACTATCTTTAATCCAGCTCGCCGATTTGGCCAAACGATCCCCGATGGCAGGAATTTTTTTGAGCATTCCTTCCACGTCGTCCTTGGCTTTCAAATAATGACGATCCGAACGGATTTTGCTCAAATATTTATGCATAGCCCCAACATTCGGAGCAATGGACATTTCATTATCATTGAGGATGACCATCAGTTTTTTCTGCTCATGACCAATGTGATTGAGAGCTTCAAACGCCATACCACCTGTAAGCGCTCCATCCCCGATCATCGCAATAACCTGATTGTCTTCACCCTTAAGATCACGGGCAAGCGCCATGCCCATTGCAGCAGACAACGATGTACTGCTGTGGCCGGCTTCCCATACATCATGTTCACTCTCGTTACGTTTAACAAATCCGCACATCCCGTTGTGCTGACGCAGTGTATCAAAGCGATCCATCCGCCCCGTTAGAACCTTGTGCACATAAGCCTGATGCCCTACATCGAAAATCATTTTGTCCACAGGACTGTTATAGCAATAATGCAGGGCTACCGTGAGCTCAACCACTCCTAAGTTGGGTGCAAGATGGCCCCCTGTAACAGACAGCTTCTCAATCAGAAACTGCCGGATCTCTGCCGACAAAAGAACGAGATCATCCTGAGACATCGACTTTAGATCACTGGGTTGTTTAATTTGTGGAAGCAGCACGAGAATCTCCCCGCTTTCCTAGATTGTTTGATTGTTTTGTAAACGATATATACACAGTTTATTAAATCACATTAAAACATTATAACATAAAAGAACAAGAATCATAATTTACGGCACTATACTCCAGATAACGAGCATTTTCGCCAGCAACGAACGTATGATCTTCCTCCATATGTATTCCCCAATTCATTTGGGACACTCTACTCATGAACCCAGAAAAAGCACATTAAAAGGATTACACTAATCTGAGTGATTTGAAACAGTGATGTTCTCCAGAACCTAATGATCACGACTCATCAGATAATCAGCAATCTCTATCAGTCTGGAAGGGTCAGGTAACTCCGCTCTATCAAGCGCATCTTTTGCAGATTGCGTAAGGGATTTCACCTCATGAAGGGACGCATCCATTCCAATAAAATAAGGATATGTAACCTTTTGCTGATTCACATCACTTTGCGTCTTCTTGCCCATTTTCTGCTCGTCACCCGTCAGGTCCAGAATATCATCCTGAATCTGGAAAGCCAGCCCCAGGTCTCTGCCAAATACCCGCAGCGCTTCCAATTGACCTTCTGTTGCACCACCAATGCGTGCTCCAGCAATGAGAGAAAACACAATTAAATCTCCGGTCTTATGCAGATGAATGTACTGCAGTTGGGCAAGATCAGTCATCCCCTGCTCGCCCTCCATATCAGCCACTTGTCCGCCAACCATGCCTCTGGCTCCAGCCAGTTCGGACAATTCCTCTACAATGGACAACAATGCATCTGCTGACACACCGCTGCGACGACCTGCCTGAACGATACTATAAAAAGCATGCGTTAACAGTGCATCACCAGCCAATATAGCTGTCGCTTCACCAAATACTTTGTGATTCGTTAATTTTCCCCTGCGATAGTCGTCATTATCCATTGCAGGGAGGTCATCGTGGATCAATGAATAGGTATGAACCATCTCCACGGCGCAGGCTACCGGCAGTGCAGCTGAACGCTGTGCACCGAAGGCTTCCGCCGCAGCAACGACCAGAAGTGGACGAAGGCGTTTGCCCCCGGCCATAAGTGAATACTGCATCGCGTCAACCAGTGACTGAGGCACATCCCAGTGAACAGGAAGAGTCTGCTTCAACTCTCCCGTCACTTCAGCTGTGACTTCCTCAAGATACATTTCAAACGAAGGACGATTACTCATTGACTTCACCGCTTTCGTCGACAGTAGTGCCGAACGGTTTCTTGCGAAGTTCCCCATCCTCTTCTACGATCATTTCGATCTTACGTTCCACTTGTTCCAGCTTCAAACCGCAAAGTTGTGAAAGCTTCATTCCACGCTGAAACAAATCAATGGCCTGTTCCAGTGGAACATCACCATGCTCTAGCTGACCTACGATGTCTTCCAATGCCGCCATTGCCTCTTCAAAATTCAATTCCGGTTCATTCGCCATGGGTATTGTCGTCCTCCTTCATTCCCCAAACCTGACAGTCCAGCTGCCCGTCTGTTAATTTAATCTTTATCGAATCTCCAGGCTGTACATCCTTCATCGATTTGATCAATCGTTGCTCCTGTTCGTCATATACAAGGCTGTAACCTCGTGACATGACTTTGAGCGGGCTAAGCGCATCCAGATGCCGCACAGATGATTTCCATTGCTGCTGCTTCGCTCTCGTAATAGATCGGATGGCAACCTCCAGCTGACGCCGGGCTGATGCATTCTCGCGTCTTGCTGCATTTACCTGTTCGCGAGGATTGAAACGCTGCAATGCCGCACGCAGACGCTCCTGCTTCTCAACCGTCCATTTCATGCGCGTATTTACCGTTCTCAGAAGTCGTTGTTGCAGCATGTCCAGTCGCTCCGTATGCTGCATTAAGGTACGCCTTGGGTGCACAAGTACAGGTGAACGTTGCAACCTGGCCAGTCGCTCGCGATTATGAACAGCACGCTGACGTAAACTGTGCTGCAGCTGACGCTGACGCTGAGCAATCTGATCAAGCAGTTCAGCTCGATTGGGCACTGCCAGTTCGGCAGCAGCCGTAGGCGTTGCTGCACGCAGATCCGCAGCAAAATCAGCAATCGTAAAATCTGTTTCATGCCCGACTGCTGAGATCACTGGAATGTCCGAGCCCACAATCGCTCTTGCCACGATCTCCTCGTTGAAAGCCCACAACTCCTCCAATGATCCACCGCCTCGTCCAACAATCAGCACATCGGCTTCGCCCATTCGGTTCAGATTGTTGATGGCCTTCACAATGGAAGGAGCCGCGCCTTTACCCTGAACGAGAACAGGATATAGAATCACTTGGGCAGAGGGATATCTGCGTTGTAAGGTAATCATGATATCCCTTACCGCTGCACCTGTAGGAGAAGTGACCACACCAATCGTCTGTGGGAAACGGGGAATCGGCCTTTTCCGTGATGCAGAGAACAGCCCCTCGTCCTCCAGCTTTTTTTTCAGCTGCTCATAAGCCAAATACAGACTTCCGATACCGTCCGGCTGCATGTGTGTGGCGTAGAATTGATATTGTCCATCCCGTTCATACACCGAGACATTGCCACGAGCAATAACCCTTGCACCCTCCTTCGGTACAAAGGGCAATCGTTGATTATGGGAAGCAAACATAATGGATTTAATTCGGCTGTCCTTGTCCTTTAATGTGAAATACATATGACCACTGGAATGATGTGTAAAATTGGAAATCTCTCCGCGCAGCCATACATCCGACAGTACCTGATCCGATTCCAGCTTCATCCGGATGTATCGGTTCAGGTCTTTAATGGAGTAGATTTTTTGATCTGCCACAGATTCGACCTAGGCCAATCCGTGAGCGCGTTTGGCAGCGATCAGTGTATTTTGCATCAACATGGTAATCGTCATTGGACCAACGCCTCCAGGAACAGGTGTAATTGGACCAGATACTGTCTTCACGCTTTCGAAATCCACATCCCCTGCCAGTTTGCCGTTATCCAAACGGTTCATCCCCACATCAATTACAACGGCACCCGGTTTAACGAAATCGGCATCCACAAAGTTTGCACTTCCAATGGCAACCACAAGAATATCTGCTTGGCGCGTGATC
The DNA here is from genome assembly GCF_030487755.1 of Paenibacillus sp. 11B. Lineage (NCBI taxonomy): Bacteria > Bacillati > Bacillota > Bacilli > Caryophanales > Paenibacillaceae > Paenibacillus > Paenibacillus sp. 11B. Next base: position 877,212 of record NZ_JAUKNS010000001.1, read on the forward strand.
TCTTTCATGTTTGCTGTACGGGAATGACACATGGTTACCGTTGCGTTCTCACGTTGAAGCAGCAAGGATACCGGTTTGCCGACAATGTTGCTGCGTCCGATAACTACGGCATGTTTGCCCGACATTTCGAGACCCGTACGCTTGATCAGCTCGATTACGCCCGCAGGGGTACATGGCAACAGGCTATCATCACCAATGACGAGATTACCCACATTAACCGGGTGGAATCCGTCCACATCTTTGTCTACGGCGATCGCATCGATAACCGCTTTCTCTTCGATATGCTTCGGTAGTGGGAGCTGAACCAAAATGCCGTTAATGGATTCCTGCTTGTTCAGCTTGTCCACCAGAGCGAGCAGTTCCTCTTGGGACGTGCTTGCATCCAGACGATGAACTTCGGAATAGAAACCGAGGTCGTGACATGCTTTTTCTTTATTACGCACATATACTTGGGATGCCGGATCTTCCCCGACGAGCACTACAGCCAGACCAGGTACTACCCCCTGTTCGCTAAGCTGTTTTACTTCAGTTGTCATGCTTGCGCGGATTTCTTGGGATACTTCCTTACCGTTAATAATAGATGCTGTCACTGTACTCTCTCTCCCTTATGTGAACATATGATTTAGAATCGGTACTGAAAACCGGTCTTTTTGAAAATAAACTATATTTAATTGTAACTTAAGACATTTTTGCTTTGATGGTGTCGACTTCCTGAATCATGCGCCCAAGTACACCATTAACGAATTTACCGGATTCATCTGTACCAAAATATTTGGACAATTCAATCGCTTCATTAACGGATACCTTTGCCGGAATATCATCACGGAACACCATTTCATACGTTGAAAGCCGTAAAATCTGGCGATCTACCCGCGACAGACGACTAATCTGCCAGCCTTTCAAATAATCGACGAGTAAGCCGTCAATCGCTTCTTTATTGTTCCATGCGCCCTGTACCATTTCGGTCACGTAGGTACGCATCACATCTGCATCACGAATAACCACTTCGGTTTCATTGTCTTCAGCGGCTTCATTGATCAACATATTCACGGCTTCAGCTGCGCCCACTTCATTCATTTCCATCTGATACAGACTTTGTACTGCAATTTCCCTTGCCAAACGTCTTTTCATGTCCTGCCTCCTGCAGCGCTCCCTCTGGAGCGTCATCATGCTTATTTTAAAATATAAAATCTTTGATGGAATCAGAGATCTTATTATATTGTTATCCCTTTTCACAAAAAAACCTGCAATCGTTTCCTCCAAAAAACGGGCAACCTAAACTACAGCTCTATTTTCGGAAGAAACATATTGCAGGGTTCAGGTGGCTCACTTAAAGGGACGCCAGCGATCGCCGAGCCATTGCCCCCATTCCCTCCAGGGAATGAACGAGCCCAGCTTCGAGTCGCTTCGTCTGCCTAACGTATAACCGATGAACACCAAGAGTGCAAAGAACAACATATCCCAAAAACCGATCCATACATAAAGAAATCCAAAAAAGATGCCGGCGATAATTCCGGTAATTCGGCCTCTGTGACTATCCCAAATCTCTCTCCACAGCATCAGTGAAACTCACCTCATTCCACTCGACTCTTGTAGTTAGGCGACTGGGTAACGTTAGCGATATACACGGTGACAAAAGAAACCGGGATACCCGTAATCTCCTGTACATGATCATGTATTGCCTTCTGCAGATCGGATGTCAGCGTCGGGATTGGCGTCTCGCCATCCACTACCGCGCGAATCATAATTTCCAGTCCGGATTCAACCACACGAATACGAGCTTTGACATCACGCACTCCCCGGAAACGGGAAGTTGCTTTGAGACAGAGATTTTCAATCGTTTCCATCGAAATCTGTACATCACCATATTCGGTACGCTGATCTACAGACGGCAATGAAGCACGATCACGCCGAACCGAGATGTAGAAAAATCGCAAACTCAGGATAAACAAAATCGCTGCTGCAACAACCGCCGCAACAATAACGTTTTGTTCCTGCTGGTAATTCAATTCGTAAGGCAGCACACCACTGATAAGAAGTATGACTGCTGCCGATATTGCTCCAACGCTTATGCTGTATATAAACAACAGAAGCCGATCCAGTATTTTAGCCACGAACTGCACAGCCTCCCTTGCTCACTAACATTGCTTAACCTGCCCATTGGCAAAAAGTGATCCTCAGGTGCAAGCTTTCGCTTTCTATGAAGACCTGTCCAAGACGGGATAACCCCCGGCAGTGATGCCGGGGGAATCTGTCTTCTTTTATTTTACGCGCTGACTGTTCAGGTCGATTTCTTCTACTTTCTCGGTGCTCTTGAACTGAACGTCATGAATGTGCACGTTCACTTCATTCACATTCAATCCTGTCATGTTCTCAATGGAGCGCTTCACGTTCTGTTGAATTTCGGTAGCCACCTGTGGCAGACGGTAACCATATTCAATAATAACGGAAACATCCACTGCAGCTTCACGCTGACCTACTTCAACCTTAACGCCTTTGGAAAGGTTTTTGCGACCAAGCAATTCAGCAAATCCACCAGCGAATCCACCGCTCATGCCTGCAACACCTTTGACTTCAACTGTAGCCAGCCCAGCGATCACTTCAATAACTTCAGGTGCGATCTGGATTTCACCGATATCCGTTCGTTCAAATTCTGTCGGCAGTGTACTCATAACTGTTCAACACACCTTTCGCGAAATAAGTTTGCGGCCATCCGTCAGGGCGCTGGTATTCAGGCCAATCTGGCCTTCAGAACCCTTCCGGTCCGGCTTTACCGGAACTCCTGCAACCTTTATCCGCTTATTAGCTACGGCTTATCCTCTGCAGGAGACATGCGCTCTTATTATTACATACTATATCATTTGGGCTACATTATGACAAACAAGCCCAATATACCTTTTAAATCTCATTTTCCTCAAGAAATTTGATATCAAAGTCACCACGAACGAACGTTGGATGCTCCAGCAATTTCTGATGAAAAGGAATCGTAGTGAAAATGCCTTCAATCGCAAATTCAGCCAATGCACGCTTCATCTTCGCGATGGCCTCTTCCCGATTTGCTCCCCACACGATCAATTTGGCAATCATGGAGTCATAGTAAGGAGAGATGGTGTAGCCCGGATAAGCTGCACTATCTACACGTACACCCGGACCTCCTGGTGCAAGGTAGAAACCAATTTTACCTGGTGAAGGCATAAAGTTACGGTCTGGATCTTCTGCGTTGATACGGCATTCAATGGACCAACCGTTGATCACAACATCTTCCTGACGGAAAGAAAGCGGATTGCCTTCAGCTACCGAGATCATTTCGCGGATCAGATCCACTCCTGTAACCATCTCTGTTACGGGGTGTTCCACCTGAATACGTGTATTCATTTCCATGAAATAGAATTCACCGTTAGGGCTGAGCAAGAACTCAAGCGTACCTGCTCCAGAGTAATCCACGGCAAGTGCTGCCCGGACTGCGGCTTCTCCCATCAATGTACGCACGTCTTCAGAGATAATTGGACAAGGTGCTTCTTCCACAAGCTTTTGACGTCGACGCTGAACGGAACAATCACGCTCGCCCAGATGCACTGCATTTCCATGTTTGTCAGCAATGATCTGAATCTCTACGTGTTTCATGCCTGTCAGGAATTTCTCCAGATATACTCCGGCATTGCCAAAAGCTTTCTGTGCTTCCTGCTGGGCAGCTGTAATTTGCTTGATCAGCGTTTCCTCATCTTCAGCGATACGAATCCCTTTACCTCCACCACCAGCGGTAGCTTTGATAATGACAGGATATCCAATATCTCTAGCAATCATAATGGCTTCATTCATATTTTCAACCAAACCGTCAGATCCCGGAATTACAGGTACACCTGCATCCTTCATCGTTTGTTTGGCTACAGCCTTATCTCCCATTTTGGTAATAGCTTCCGGAGAAGGACCGATGAACGTAATATTGCAGGAACCACAGATTTCTGCAAAATCAGCGTTTTCTGCCAGGAATCCGTACCCGGGGTGAATCGCATCACAATCCGTCAGTGTAGCTACACTCATCAGGTTTGTGAAGTTTAGATAACTGTCTTTCGAAAGTGTAGGCCCGATACAATACGCTTCATCTGCAAGACGAACATGCAGGGAGTCTTTATCCGCTTCCGAATAGACTGCTACCGTCGAAATGCCGATTTCACGACAGGCACGAATAATACGTACCGCAATTTCGCCACGGTTCGCAATCAGTATTTTTTGAAATTTCATTTCGTTTTTGTCCTCCTTCGAAGCTCATGCAGTTGCGTTATGCGGCTATAACCGTTATTCCGGTTTTACCAGGAACAGGGGTTGTCCATACTCAACCAGCTGTCCGTTCTCAACCAGCACTTCAACGATTTCTCCCTTGATGTCAGCATCAAGCTCGTTCATCAGCTTCATCGCCTCAATGATACATACCGTTGTTTTCTCAACAACTTTATCACCAGCGCTTACAAAAGGACCTGCTTCCGGCGAGGAAGCTCTGTAAAAAGTACCTACCATCGGAGATACGATTTTATGTAAATGACTTGTAGTATCGACTTGCGGAGCAGCCTCAGCTACCACTGCAGCCGGTTGCACCTGTGGTGCAGCAATCATTTGCGGTTGAATAGCAGCTGCCTGCACATACTCGGTTTTGCCCGGTTTGCGAATCGACAACCGTGATCCTTCGTTTTCAATTTCCAACTCTTGAACGGAACTTTCATCTACCAGTTTGATCAGTTCTTTGATCTCACTCAATTTAAACATTTCCATTATTCACTCCTTCGGCATCATGCCAGTCTCACTAGGACGGTCATATGGCTTTATGTATTATATCATAATCGATAAAAATGGAAAGAGCCCGAGATCTGATCCAGCTCTCGGGGCTACTTTTCCATGATTTGGATTACTGTTCTGTCACGTATTGCACGCTGATTTTATTTTGGGATACAGCCAGTTCTTTCATCACCAGATCTACAATGGAAACCGCCTGTTTTACATCCAGTTTGTCACTAAGAACAACAACTTTATACTTGTCTGCATCCTCTTGAACGATGGCATTGGCAAACTGCTGCGACAGTGTTTCTTCAATGCCATTGATTTTGGCTTCTTTTTCTTCAAGCGTACGAAGCTGTTCTGTTGCCTTGGCATTTTCCTCTGGCGTTTTGCTCAGATCGCCCGCAACGGTCATGAGTTCCTCATATTTGCGGTTGTTGCTCTCCTCACGCTGCCACTGGTAGTTTTGGAACTGGCTGCTCGCGGACGCCGCCGTATTCTGCTCCTCCATCTCCTTAAGGACGTCCTCATCCGTTTTCGTTGCACTACCGTCTGTTCCGGCATTTGTCTCAGGAGTGGTTGTTGTGCCTTTGTCTGTCCCTTTTTCGCTGCCTTTACCTGCCTCACCTTGTTTCTCTCCCGATTCCGCAGCCGGTGATTTCTCCGTGTCTCCAGCTTCTTTACCGTCTACAACCGCCGGATTATCAACAGATTCAGTTGCAGCTTGGTCTCCCTCTGTCCCTGTAACTTCACCGCCATTGACCACTTCATTCACCACCAAACCTTCTGTCGGATCAAGGATTCCAGCTGTTTCCTTTGTTTCTCCCTGCTTCATCCCATCCACCTGCGTGCTCTCAGCTACAGGCGTATTAACCGGACCGGAATCTTCAGTGAACAGGTAATAGGCGGACAAAATGACCATCAGACTCAGCATGGATACGAGCCATACCGTTTGACGTTTGTTATTCATTAGAACTTCCTCCTCGAATTGGCTTCATTCTTGTGACGATCAAATCTTGTGATACAGGGTCCCGGACTAATCCTGCTTGCGCGGAACAACCGAAATTCGGTAGGCCGCAACATTCAGTCCTTTTTCCACAGCATCTGTAATCAGGTCCTTCACAACCTTGTTCTCTGCACCTCTGGCAACGACAAGCACGCCCCGGATTTGCGGTTTGAGCTTTTTCGTGACAATCGGCGTCTGATCCCCTGATATTTCATACGTAATAATTTCACCATCCCGGGTATACTGCGTCATATGTCGTTTGCCCCCGTTGGCATCCGTTTCTTCGGTGAGCTGCTGCGAATCCTTCACATTACGCTGTACAACAAGCTCTTCAGTAGAATCCACGGTAACCATCACATCAACAGTCCCCACACCTACGATATTTTCCAGCACACCCTTGATCTTGTCCTCGAATGCAATCTCTATCGCCTGAAATGGGTTCTGATCCGTCAGGTCCGTCTGTATAGATGCCATGGATGTAGCCGGATCAGGAGGCTCGCGACCGATATTCTCGGAATCAATCTTTTTGACATTGACGAAGGAGTTGAACAACATAATTCCCACTCCGATCAAACCAAGGATAATGAGCCAGCGAAAGGTTTGACTGCGTCGTTGTCCACCTTCTCCGCCACCAAACCAGCTTTCCATCTTTTTGAGCCATTGCCTCATCGGATACCCTCCTTCTCACAGCGCCGAAGCGCTTTTATTTTCTTTCACCTGTACTTTGTTTGCATCAATATCCCACTTCTCCGTCAATAGCGTAATAATTTGTACTGCACGTTCTGACCGGGAGGTTGTCTGTCCTTGCTGAGGAATTGTCTCTGCCTGTTCACCCCAAACAGGTGTGGAGTCAGCTTCCTGTCCACTTTGCGAATCGCCAGAATTCCTGTTACTCACGCGGCCACTTTCACGATTGCTGCCGCTGTTCACCTCGATCTGTACATCTGGGACCTCAATCTGACCAATCTGGATTGGCTCTTGTACTGGAGTCGATTCAGTGGGTTCAGATTCCGAATCAGAGCCGAGTGACGGTGCTGTACTTGCCACTGCATCCTGTTGACCTGTGTTGGAATTACCTTTGCCCGTTGTAGTCTCACCTGCCATCTCCACCAAAACATACTGGATCACGGGAAGTTCAACCGAGGATGCCAAATCTGTCTCCGATTTGGTTGTATCCATAGCGAGCTTTACCTCGACGGACTGAACTCGCTCCCCGGTTGTTTCTTCAATCTGCCCTTTCATTACGTTAGCCAGTTCTTTGGCAGTCCATTGCAGCGACTGTTCCTGTTCATTGGATTGCAGCCGCTTGCCTTGAGCCAAAATCTGTTCAAGTGTTGCACTTCCATCGGACGGCGAGTCCATGGCGGTCATCGCTCGCTTAAGCTCACCAACCGGATCACTCTTCAAGAGCTTCGTTATGGGAGATAACAGGGTCAGCAGGATAAGAAGGCTCAGCACAAGCTTGACATAGCGTTCCATGGATCGATTAGGCAGCAGCATATCCACGAAAGTCGCCAGCAGAACGATCATAATCAATTCCCGGAGCCAGCTGCTCAGCCACCCCATCCTTCCAACCCCCTTTCTCTTGAGCAGCCCCTCATCTCATCATGACAGTCAGATTGCCTGCGGTTAGCAGGATCGTGATTGCCAGAAAAAACATCAATCCAACGGCCGCCAGTGCTGCAAATACATAGATCATACTTTTGCCAATTGCCTGCAAGCACCCTACAATCGGCGTATCACCTAACGGTTGCATGATCGCGCCAGTGATGTTGTAGATCAGGGCCAGCGTCAAAATTTTAAGCGCGGGAAACGCGCATAAAAACAAGATGATGATGACACCCGTCAATCCGATTGCATTTTTCACCAGCAGTGACGCTGTGATCACCGTATCGGTTGCATCCGCAAACGTTCTGCCGACAATGGGAACAAAGTTGCCTGCGATGTACTTCGCCGCCTTCAGGCTGACACCATCTGCCACGGAGCCTGATGCACCCTGCACCGAAATGACGCCCAGGAACATCGTAAGCAGTATACCGAGCAGAGCCACACTAATGTTTCGTAACAGATCTGCCAGCTGTGTCAGCTTGTATTTGTCGGACAAGGAACTGACGAGATGTAATACTGCCGAGAAGAAGAGCAGCGGGAATACCAGCATGTGAATCAATGTACCAACCAGATGGATCATGAAAATGATGAGCGGATGGGTCACAGAAACGGTAATGACATTTCCCATTGAAGCCAGCAGCGTAAACAGCAGGGGCACCATGGCCATCATAAAGTTGATCATGCTGGCTATAGCATCCTTGGCGTATCCAATAGCTACACTGAAGCTGTTGATGGCGATGATGATAATGACCATGTAACAGATGGAGTAAGCGATTTTGCTAATATTGTTTTTCTCAAAAGCGGTTTGCAACGTCTCCAGAATCATGCTTAGCACACTTAGCATCACAATCGTGACCAGAAGTTTGCCGTTATATAAAATCTCATGCAGCATGAAGGTTCCTATCGCTATAAACACCGACTTCAGACTGAACCCTTCATTGCCGGGCATTAACATATCCATAAAGGAAGGTGTTTTTCCTTCCGGGAAAAAACCGCCGTATTGCTGCATGAGTTGATCCCAATATTTTTCCACCTGATCCTTAGGAAGCTGGTCAGCCTGCTGCTGCATCCACTCTCCTGAGGGAGAACCAGCGGCAACCTGTCCTATGATCGCAAACAGAAAACACAGCGTCAGCACGAAGGTAAGGCGCCACTGCGGCTTGTAATGCATCATTTTCATATGAAGTCCGCACGCCTCCCTCTACACCGGCATCAGCTTCATGACGGTTTCGATAATAATGCTGATGATCGGTATGGCGAGTACAAGGATCAGCACCTTGCCAGCAAGTTCAATTTTGGAAGCAATGCTCTCCTGGCCCGCATCCCTGACAATCTGTGCCCCGAATTCAGCAATGTACGCTATACCTATAATTTTCAGTACGGTTTTCAGATAAATGCTCTCCATGCCTGAATTCTCGGCAAGCCGTTTCAACACTTCAATTACTGCGCCAATCTTGCCAATCAGCAGCATGAAGATCACAATGCCAGTCGCGGCAGCAATCAGAAAAGCGAACATGGGCTTCTGTTCTTTGATAACTAAAATGAGCACCGTTGCGATGAGCGCCAGACCTACAACTTGGATAATTTCCACAGGTCACCACCATCCCGGCTTCATGACCGTTCTCATTGAAAAAGAAATATCGATTTGATCTCTTGCAGCAGGCTGTCCAGCATACGGACCACCATGAACAATACAACGACAAATCCGATCACGGTCACCCAGTGAGCCATATCTTCCTTTCCCATTTGTTTCAGCACCGTATGAATCATCGCAATGATGATTCCGATGCCCGCAATTTGAAAGATTGCGTTCACTTCTAAATTCATGACCTTGGCACCTCACTATCCCGGCTATTTCAGAAGATCAGAATGACGATTAACGCTCCGACAAGCATCCCGAGACTGCGGCACATTCGTTCATATTTCATTTGATCGGCTTGGGCACGGGATTCCTCATGCATGAGTTGCTGAATGGCTAACGAGATGTGCTTGGTCTGATCCTGACGATCACTGGTGCCAAGGCTGAAGCTCAATTGCAGCATGACCTCCCGCTCGTCTGCCTTCATAGCTGATCTTCCCCACGTCTCTTCTATCCCAGACTGCAGACTCTCAAGAGCAGTGTGACCATGGGGAGGTTCCATCTGCCTGGCTGCGTGGAGGAACAGCGTTCGAACAGGTTCTTTCGTTTGGGCTCCCATTTTCCCCATTGCATCAGGCAACGGGGTCAGCCCGTAGTTAATCTCGGTCATCAGCCGCTGGAGAGCGGCGATTAATTCTCGCAGTTGTCTGGGCCTCAAGGCATACTGCCTTGCCTTGTAGAATCCGGCGAGCGTACTGGCCAGCAGAATGATGACGGCACCGAGCATGTTAAGCAAATGCCTCACCTCCCACTTCTGTCTGCTGGAGGCCACGCATTTTACCATCGGCCAATCGAAAGGTCATGCCCCGGCTCGTCCGCTGCAGCTGTACATAGCGCTGAAACATCTGCTCGACGATCAAGGTTCTCAGCGCAGGTCTGGAAGAAAGCTCGGCCAAGTCACGACCATGTGCAGTAGCAATGACAGATACGCCAGCATGGAGTGCCTCCATCACTGCCTCCGCATCTTCAGGACGGCCTATCTCGTCCACAATCAGGACATCGGGAGACATGGAGCGAAGCATCATCATCATGCCTTCTGCCTTTGGACAACCGTCCATGACATCGGTGCGGGGTCCCACGTCAAATCCCGGTACGCCCTTGTAACTACCAGCGATTTCAGATCGCTCATCAACGATGCCAACCTTTAAACGCGGACGTATACCCTGAACTAGCTCATTGACACCCGTAAGTTTGGTTCCACTGCTAATCTGTCTTGCCAAATCCCGCAGTAATGTGGTCTTGCCTTGCTGTGGGGGAGAAAGAATTAAGGTGTGCATGACCTGTCCACTCTTCATGTCCAGCAAATAAGGCAGAATGCGATCAGCGACTCCGTGAATCTCTCGGGCAACCCTGACATTGAATCCATTGATATCACGCAAGTATTCCACGCGACCGCCACTTAGCACTGTCCGGCCAGCCAGACCGATTCGATGCCCGCCAGGAATGGTGATGAATCCTTTACGCAGCTCCTCTTCCAATGTATAAAGCGAATGATTGCTGATCAGATCCAGCAGCCTGTGTGTTACCTCTTTTAAGGGAATATAGGCTTCATCAGGCTTCGAAGTCGGACTGCCCTGGGGTGTGAGGAAGTGGTAGGTATCTCCTGCATTGATTTCCAGTGGTCTTCCTTCACGGATACGTACTTCCTCCACTTTATCTAATAAAGCGGGCGGCATTCTTCCCAGAATGGTTCGAATCGGTTCCGGAAAGATATCCTTCCAGTTCACCATCATGAATAGGCCCCTCCAACCTTGATTTCGGTTTTGTAGCGTTCCTGGTGCTTGTTCATATCTCAAGTTTATGTGTGTACATTGATTTTATGACGCTGAAATCTATCATTTTCTTCAAAATAGCGATGAGAGTTAAAAATCATAGATCAGCCTGCTGTTCTAGATCTAGGCACCCGTCTAGATCCAATTGCATATAGTGCTTGCAGACAGGTGATATTCATTCCGGGATAAAAAAGGGCAGAACCACCTACCCCAAGTACAGAAAGGAGTTGTGGGGAGTGAGAGTTGATGTGGTAGGCAATGTGAATGAAGTTCGCAGAATGGATATTGCAGGACGATGTGTGGTAGTAATTGATGTATTGCGAACGACCAGTACGATTGTTACGGCACTGGCATATGATGCGGCGGATGTGATTGCTGTAGAGACGGTTCCTCAAGCGAAACAATTGAACGTGAAGGATGCCATTCGTGGCGGGGAACGTTTTGATAAAAAAATTTCAGGATTCGTGGCGGGCAATTCCCCCTATGAATATATGACGCCGAGTATTGTGGGCAAAACCATTATTCTGACCACTACAGATGGTACACGCGCCCTCATCAAAGCATCCAAAGCCAAACATGTGCTTGCAGGCTCATTTCTCAATGTGAAGGCTGTAGCGGCTGTTCTGTGCGAGCTGCGCAGGGATATCCTATTGTTATGTGCCGGGGATCAGGATGAGTTTGCAATGGAAGATGGCCTGTGTGCAGGCAGCATTATTGAAGAATTGTACCGGCAATCCCCATTTCCCATCATGCTCAACGATCTGGGACTGGTGCTTCATCAGGCTGCAACCCATGCCGAAGACAAATTGCCCGATCTGGTTCGAGTATCCGCTGGTGGCCGAAGGCTGGAGAGGCTGGGCAGAATGCATGACGTAACGTATTGCACCCAATTGAACTTGCTGGACTGCGTTCCAGAGATGGGTGAAGGGAACCGAATGCAACCATTCCGAGGAACACGTAAGGAAAGAATGTTTAAATTGTTGTGAACAACCTAAAAAGGTGTACTGCTTCCCGGATGGGAATACACAGTACACCTTTGTTGTATCTTTACAACTATATCGGTTTTTATCTACGAACTTGCGGTCCGCCAATCACGGCTTGCTCTGCCGTATCCAGATCATACGCTGTGTGTAGGGCCTTAATTACGTCATGAAGCTTCTCTCCGTCAATAACACACGATACCTTGATCTCGGAAGTGCTGACCATCTTGATGCTCACGCCTTCGCCCGAGATGACTTGGAACATCTTCGCAGCAACACCCGGATGGCTAACCATTCCTGCACCAACGATCGAGACCTTAACAAGGTTTTCTTCCGAAGTGACTTCACGGTAAGGCAGGCGGCTGTGAAGAACCTCAATGACACGCAGTGCGTTCTCACGATCAGACAGTGCAACAGAGAACGAGAAGTCTGCCTTGCCGTCCATCACACCGCTCTGTACGATAATGTCAACGTCCAGCTGTTCAGATGCAAGGGCACCAAATACCTCAGCAAGAACCCCCGGTACGTCTGGTACACCCAGAATACTGATGCGAGCCACGTTTTTGTCATAGGCAATTCCACTAACTACCACGCCTTGTTCCATTGTTGCTTCCTCCTTCACAACCGTTCCTTCATTATGGTTAAAGCTGGATCTTACAATCAAAGGCACACCGGAATGCTTCGCGTATTCAACTGCACGCGGATGCAATACCGCTGCTCCCAGATTGGCCAGTTCCAGCATTTCGTCGTACGATATTTCCTTGAGCTTGCGTGCAACCTTTACAATTCGCGGATCGGTAGAATAGATACCGTCTACATCCGTGTAAATCTCGCAAGCGTCCGCCTTGATGGCTGCTGCCAAGGCTACTGCCGTTGTATCAGATCCGCCGCGGCCAAGCGTCGTAATCTCACCGTCTTCCGTCATTCCCTGGAAGCCTGCAACGATAACGATGTTGCCTTCTGCCAGCGCCTGATTCACCCGTTCCGGATGAATATCGTTAATCCGTGCTTTGCCGTGTACTGGCTCCGTCCGGAATCCCGCTTGCCAGCCTGTAAATGAAATGGCTTTGCGCCCCAGCGCCTGAATTGCCATGGATAACAATGAAATCGAGATCTGTTCTCCCGTAGTCAACAGCATATCCATCTCACGTGCAGGCAGTTCACTGTTCAGCTGTTTCGCCTGATCAATCAGATCATCGGTGGTATCCCCCATGGCCGAAACCACGACTACACACTGATGTCCTTCATCCGCTTTTTCTACAACACGTCCGGCTACACGCTTCATGCGTTCTGTATCTCCGACCGAGCTGCCTCCAAATTTCATGACGTACAATGACAACGCAAATCCACTCCCTACCTTGTGCAGTATGCATAATTGATGTCCATCGTCATTATTCTCTCCGAAAAATGACTTTAACCCAGTATATTACGAAAGCGTCTGATAGGCTAATCTTTTTTCGAAAAAAACCCTTTGCCAGAGAAAAGGCAAAGGGTTGAGTTCATGCTTTATTTTTTTACACCAAGTGAACGTTACGCGCGGGAAGAGTATTTACCTTCACGCGTATCGATCAGCAGAACATCGCCTTCGTTGATGAACAATGGTACTTGTACATTCAGGCCTGTTTCCACTTTAGCATTTTTGGTAGCGCCTTGTGCAGTGTTGCCTTTTACGCTTGGCTCTGTTTCAATAACTTTCAACTCTACGCTTGTAGGCAAGTCGATACCGAGGATTTCACCTTGGTAGCTAACGATTTTTACGTTCATGTTTTCTTTGAGGAAGTTCAATTCCCACTCCAATTGGTCGCTTGTCAGTGTGAACTGATCATATGTTTCGTTGTCCATGAACGTGTGCTCTGTACCGCTAGCGTACAGGTAGGATACGCCACGGTTTTCGATGATGGCACGGCCAATGGTTTCACCCGCACGGAATGTTTTCTCAACGGTGTTACCATTGCGCAGGTTTTTCAGTTTGGAACGTACGAAAGCCGCACCTTTACCTGGTTTAACATGTTGGAAATCAAGTACGGTATAGATGTCGTTGTCCACTTGGACAGTCAAGCCTGTTTTAAAATCGTTTACTGAAATCACAAAAAATCCCTCCTGATATGGTTGAAAAGTAGGTGATATGAGACGATGGGTTAATTTATAGATGGATTCATTCTATACAACTGATTCTATACAACTGGTAATCGTGTGCGACGTGACCGTTCCGGGATCGGATCGTTCCTCCGATCGCTGTTGTCTCCTCATTTTCCCGATTAGATTTTGATAAGGTTTAAAATGAGGAGACAAAGGCGAGCGCTTCGCTTCTTCAGAATCGATTCCGCTCCCTTCACTACGCTTACGCTTATCCAGGTTAGTAGTGAATACCCAAATACCTATAAAATAAAAATCGTCTTATATCACCAGTGGCTGTAAATTAGCCGATTACGGTGAACTTCTTGTCCGAATTCGTCAAAATGTGAATACCAGTCTCGGTAATCACCACGTCATCCTCAATACGCACGCCGCCAAGACCGTCAATGTAGATACCCGGTTCAACGGTTACGACCATGCCCGGTTTCAATACATCGTCGCTAAGCTTGGACAAACGGGGAGCCTCATGGACTTCCATACCCAGACCGTGGCCCGTGCTGTGCCCGAATTGCTCTCCATATCCGTGCCCTGCAATAATATCACGTGCCAATGCATCTGCTTCCCGTCCGGTCATACCCGGTTTCAGGTTCGCCAGCGTATGTAACTGGGCTTCCAGTACGATATCGTAAATTTTACGCAGTTCAGGTACAGGCGTGCCCGTTGCGATGGTACGTGTCAGATCTGAACAGTATCCATCCAAAAGCGCACCGAAGTCAAATGTAATTAACTCATTTTGTCCGATGACTTTGCCGCTTGCTACACCATGAGGCATAGCAGAACGTTCACCCGATGCAACGATCGTGTCGAACGAAGAGGAAGTTGCTCCATGTTTGCGCATGAAAAACTCCATCTCCAAATCCACTTCACGTTCAGTCATACCCGGTTTTGCGAATTGCAAAACGTGACTGAATGTTGCATCTGCCAGATCCGCAGCTCTTTGCATTACAGCGATCTCATCTTCGTCCTTGAACATGCGAAGTTGCTCCACGATACCGGATACAGCTTTCAATTCAATAGACTGAAGCGCTTCAGCATAAGCAGTATGCGTGCCATAGGTGACATGATCCTGCTCAAAACCAACCTGCTTGATATTCGCCGATGCTAGCAAATCGCGAACGGATTCCAACGGTTTCGGTCCATGTTCCACAACGGTAAATCCTTTGGCTTGTTGCGGTGCCTGTGTCATATAACGGAAGTCAGTAAGCAAATAGGCTTCCTGTTCCGTAATCAGCACATATCCCGCTGAGCCTGTAAAACCCGTCATATAACGACGGTTAATCGGATTAGTAATCAGCATAGCCGTGAGTTCATGTTCATGCATGGCCTCACGTAACTTATTTACTCGTTTGTTTTCCATCGGTAACCCTTCTTTCTCTCACATTCCCGGGTCCCCGGCTCAGGTTTGCTTGTCCAGATGACGCACGAGAGCCAGCAGTCCCAGTTCGTAGCTTACTTCGCCAAATCCGGCAATCTGCCCGATTGTTTCTGCAGCAATTACTGAATGATGTCTGAACGCTTCGCGTGCATGAATGTTGGATAGATGTACTTCTACTGTAGGAACTTTTACGGCATTGATGGCATCACGCACAGCATAGCTGTAATGGGTCAGCGCTCCGGCATTCAGCATGATTCCGTCTGCATCGCCCATCGCTGCATGAATACGATCAATGATGTCCCCTTCGTGATTGGATTGATAAAAAGTGATGGAGACGCCCAGCTCCTCTGCCTGTCTGCGAATTTTGTCCTCAATATCCTTCAGACTAAGCGTTCCATAGATGCCGGGTTCACGTACGCCGAGCATGTTCAGGTTCGGGCCATTGATTACAACAATCCGTTTCATAGCTACTCCACCCTTTCTGCAAATAACCATCTGCTATTTTAACACAGCCATTGCCGGATTGAGAAGCTTTTTTGCGGCTATGCTCCCGCTTGCTCTGGCTCACGTTTCCGTTCATCCGTGAACTCCATGGCTACGGTGTACCCGATAAACAGTCCCCACAGCAAGAAGAAACAAAAT
Source organism: Paenibacillus sp. 11B (assembly GCF_030487755.1). Classification (NCBI taxonomy): domain Bacteria; kingdom Bacillati; phylum Bacillota; class Bacilli; order Caryophanales; family Paenibacillaceae; genus Paenibacillus; species Paenibacillus sp. 11B. Next base: position 893,140 of record NZ_JAUKNS010000001.1, read on the forward strand.
TCTGTAATGATGGAATCCCAGGTTAAGCGGTTTAAGGGCTTTACCATATCCAGTTTTGGACCTATCAGGACAAAGATAATCAGCCACCAAACAATGCCGTAGATCATACCTGGAATCGGGCCTTTGAATTTTTTTAAAGTGAACGTGTAGATCAGAGATGCGATAAGAGAAAAGACAATAAAAAACAGCCAGCCAGTCAAATGTCCTGCTGCAGTATATATAAAATTGTGTTTAAAAAACGGTTCAGCCAAAAATCCTAAAGGCACAATCGTAAAATGAAGCAGATAAGACAGCCAATGCAAACCTCCCCAGATAAAACCTGCGAAAAAACCAAGCTCCACTGCAAAAGGTAACGGCTTGGTAAGATAATGCGCTTGGCCTTGCCGCTGGGTAGGACGCTTGCCCCGGTCCTTTGGCTCTCCTTTGTCAGCACGTTGATTTTCCTTATGTGATGTGCGTTCACCGGTATACTCTGTCATCGATATTCTCCTTCACAATCAGTTTGCAAAACCTGAGGTTAAATCTCCAATTTTGTCCTAACTCTACCGGGTAGTATGTACAAATCAGGACAAAGTTAACAACATCGCCCTTGGATCGACTCGCAAACTAGAAATTGCTCTCAAAATTCGATACAATAGGGATATTAAACTGCCTTCGACCATGAAGGCCTAGAACAGAATAGGAAGGTGAATAATTTGCCTCAACAATCCAAGCCTGTCAGCTACGGGGGGCAAGCTGTCATTGAGGGCGTAATGTTCGGCGGTAAACATGTCAACGTTACAGCTGTGCGAAGAAAAGACGGCGAAATTACGTATCTGGAAGTTCCCAAGCAAGACAAGTCCTGGGTCATGAAATTGCGGCGGATTCCACTACTGCGCGGAATTGTCAGCATTATAGATTCGAGCGTCAAAGGAAGCAAACATCTCAATTATTCTGCTGACGCATATGCTGATGATGAACTGGAACCTGAAGAAAAAGCAAAACAAAAAGAAAAAGAAGGCTCAGGTTGGAGCCTAAGCATGATTATCGGCGTCACCGCAGTAGCTATCCTTTCGTTTCTCTTTGGTAAAATTGTGCTCACATTGTTGCCGGTTGTTATTGAGAATTTTCTGTTCAAGAATGCATTCGACAATCAGTTTTTGCATAATTTACTGGAAGGCGGAATTAAGCTGATCCTGTTGCTTGCCTATCTGTGGCTGATCTCCCAAACACCGATGATTAAACGTCTGTTCCAATACCATGGTGCAGAACATAAAGTCATTAGTGCTCACGAAGCCGGAGAAGAACTAACACCAGAAAATGTGCAAAAGTACAGCCGTCTGCATTATCGCTGCGGAAGCAGTTTTATTATGCTGACTGTCATTATCGGTGTATTCTTGTACTCCCTCTTCACGTATGATAACCTCTGGGAACGTATGGGACAGCGGCTGCTGTTGTTGCCAGTAGTGCTCGGTATTTCGTTTGAATTGTTAAAGTTGACCAACTCGGTACGTGATATCCCTGTACTTCGTTATCTCGGATACCCTGGGCTATGGCTGCAATTACTGACAACCAAAGAACCAACTAATGAACAGGTAGAAGTATCCATAGCTTCGTTTAACCGTATGCGTGAATTGGATGCCAAGCTCGCAAACGTATCGGCCACGTCGGAAGTCCCTGTTGCAACATTTGATCCTGTGAAAGGGTGAATGATATGAAAAAGCAGGCCATCATTTTTTGGACGTTCATTGCACTCGCGGCCATTGGATTATTCCGGATGATGAGTGGAGGTATATCGAAATTCATCATTCCTCTCGCCGTGTTCGGAGTTGTGTTCCTGCTCTATAAATATCCGCCCCGCCGTTGGGAACGCAAAACATCATCACCGAAGATTAAACCATCGGCTAAAACCATGGCTAAAGTTAATGCGCAGTCTGGTGCCCGGAAAAGCAGCTCATCTTCCAAAAAACGCAAGGATTATCCTTTCCAGGTTATCCAGGGACAAAAGGGTAAAAGCGATGAGGACGTACCCAAGTATCATTAAAGCACTAAATTCGACTAAATACAGAAAAGCAATTCTCCCAACATGCGGAGAATTGCTTTTTCTTTTATACAGGAGTCAGTGGTGGTATCTCCGCTTTTTTCTTTCTTAGCTCTCGGCTCTGTTTGTCCAGCTGTTCACCATAGTTCTTGGTGTTCCATCCACTGAAAAATTCAGTCCCTGCGTTAACCCCAGATTGATATAAAGCTGTACTGTCCTGTACAGAAAGGTTAAACTCCGTAGGTTTAATTCCAAGGGTAGGGATTTTCACCGTACGGAATCGATTGATCTGTTCGATATATCGTTCGTCATGAGCAGTAAGCATCGTTTCTACCAAAGCTTGAAGCATACTTAGGGGACCTCTGATTCTAGCCGTCTCTCCTTCGGTTTTACCAACCATTTTAAAACCAACCACAGGTATGATTTCTCCTCCACGCTCTGTACGCTCCCCATCAAACAGCCAGAGCGGAAAATTGCTCAGTAATGCTCCATCGACGATATAAACAAACTGGTCCGCAAAACGTAAACCCTTAGACAGGATAGGGGATCTGCGAATGGCTACCGGGTCGAAGAAATAGGGGATACTGCAACTCATGCGTACGGCCTTGGCTACCTCCAGTTTCGAAGGATCTATTCCGAATCGTTTGATATCATCCGGCAGTACCAAAATGGTACCATTCGAAATGTCGGATGCAATAATTAATAACTTTCCTGGAGGCAGATCAGCAAACGTCCGAACCCCCTTTTTTTTCAGCATATCCCGAATCCAGCATTCAAGCGCTTCCCCAGAATATAGCCCCTTCTTCAAAAACAGCCTTGCTGCGGGTCCGATCCACTTGGTATCAAATATGGGAGAACGTCGCAGCAACGAAGCAAACGGCGTATTCTCGATAATGCCTTTCATCTCTTCCGCCGAATAGCCCGCGGCTAGCAAAGCAGCTACGATAGAACCCGATGACGTGCCGGCTACGCGATTGAACTCGACACCATGATCCTCTGCACCCTTTACGGCGCCGGCGAGTGAAATCCCCTTTACGCCGCCGCCTTCAAAAACTCCATTAATCAACACAATAAAACCCCCGTTCTCCAGGCAGTCCATGCTACTACTGCCACTGTATGAGAACAGGGGTTGGTCTTATTACGCTTATTACGTTAAAATGTTTTACAGTCCATAATAGGCTTTTAATTTGGCAATCAAGCCAAGTGGGTTTTTCGTCAGATACTGTGAACTAAAGAAAATATCCCCTTTCACCGTATCATATTTCTCATTGTATATAAGCTGATCAATAATTTCCTGTGATGTCTGCCACCCGATTTCCGGTGTGCCCAGCTTATAAGGTGAGTGTCCAATGTACAATTTCACATCAGTATTTGCCACTTCATTGGCCCACCAGTCTACCACCTTGTCATATCGTGCTGCACTGAGTGTCATGCTCCAGTACACTTGGGGTGCAACATAGTCGATCCACTCCTGCTTGATCCATGTCCGTACATCCGCATTCATGCTGTCATAAGCGGTTACTCCGGCTTTTGTATCCGAACCGGTCATATCAACCGATTTGTTACGCCACACACCAAATGGGCTAATGCCATATTGGACGCCAGCTTTTACTTTGTGGATGCTCTCTCCAAGTTGCTTGACAAATTGATTAATGTTGTCCCGGCGCCATTCCGCACGGTCACTTGTATTCAATGTGTTGTATGCTTTGAAAGCCGCATCATCATTAAACGTTACATTGGAAGGATAGAAATAATCATCCAAATGTACGCCATCAACATCGTACTGATTAACTACTTCCATGATGGTATCAATAATATGCTGTCTCGCTTCCGGAATACCCGGATTAATATACAATTTGCCTGAGGCATTAACCATCCAGTCCGGGTGAAGCTTGGATACATGATTGACTGCGAGCCCGGTTGTACTTGCCGAATTGGTAGCCCGGAAAGGGTTGAACCAGGCATGGAACTCAAGGCCACGTTTGTGAGCTTCCTCAACCATGAATGCAAGTGGATCATAACCAGGGTCTTTCCCTTGTGTTCCTGTCAATACACTATTCCAGGGTACAAGTCCTGATGGATAGATCGCATCCCCATTGGCCCGCACCTGAACAAATACGGCGTTGATTCCCATATCCTTCAACGTATCGAGCTGCTGAATGAACTCCAGCTTTTGTTTCTCCACGTTTCCTTTGGCTCCAGATGAAGGCCAGTCTCCATTTACGGTCGAGATCCATGCTCCCCGCATCTCATCCGTACTTGGCGTAGTTCCCGTTCCACCAGGTTCTGCTGGTGTGACTGGATTAGGGTTAGGAGCATTGCCTGTGGTCAGATCAATGGTCTGTGCAGATTGGTTCCAGGTAACCTGGATTCCAAGGTTCTCACTGACAAATCGAATCGGTACCATTACACGGCCCTGCTTCAATTCTACCGAGGCATCAAGATCAACCACGGCCCCATCTACTGTTGCCTGCTGGCGTCCACTCGTCATCGTAATGACAGAATCGGACTTCTTGATAGTGACGGTGCGCGTAGCCTGTGACCATAGAACAGAAGCACCTAGACCTTCGCTAATGACACGCAGAGGAACCATCGTTACATTTACTTTGGGCAAAATGTAAGGCGATACATCCGATTCCAATCGTTGACCATCCAAATAAATGATAATTTCCTTTTGACTAGCTGCCTGCGCTGTTAGTCCTGCAGTTTGTAAACCCAGAACAAAAATGAGCAGCAGGATCAATCCTTTTCGAAGCTTCATCAGTGCAATCCTCCAAAATAATTATAAATTCGCGGCAAATTCTGCTAGTTTAATAGACGCTCCTAACGATTATTAAGTTGCGAAAAATCGCCATATTTTGGACGAGAAAAAGCAAAAGGACGCTCCCTACCGTTTTAGCGGCAGGTGCATCCTCTGATTTTTGAATGGATATGCGTTGCAATTTTCCAGGTGAGTCTGGCTTTTAAGGCTTAGGATTCGGTGTTGCTCATGTCTTCCTGAATACTTTTCAGATCACGCAATCGACTCTCATCCTGGCGGAAATATTCTACCAAAGACTCGATGCAGGTAATGGAATCCCAGCTCAGATGGTGCTCAATTCCTTCGACATCCTGATAAATATTTTCCTCCTGAACACCAATGGTCGTTAAAAATTGTTCAAGCAGATGATGGCGCTCCATCAAACGTTTACCCATCTTTTTGCCTTTTGGCGTAAGCACTAGCCCGCGGTACTTCTCATAGATCAGGTACTCGTCTTTGTCCAGCTTTTGGATCATCTTCGTCACCGATGAAGGATGCACTTCCAAACCTTCAGCTATATCAGACACACGAGCATAGCCCTTTTCATCAATTAATTTGTATATACGCTCCAAATAATCTTCCATACTGGGCGTTGGCATCTGCTTCCCTCTCTTCTCTCTGACCGGCAATATTCTTGCCTGATCCCTATCTTATAATGATACATGTTATCAATACGCATTGGCAAGTCCTGCACAATTCATTCACTACTTACTGACCATAAAGCGCTTTTCAGGCCTCATTTTCCGTTACCATAGCGCAAGTATTGGCATGGGTGACTTATCCCCAAACGAGGCAAACTAAGCGAGGTCCCGTATTGAAAGGAGTGATTTCGTGAGTACAAGTGTAGCGCATCCACCCGTTCGCAAAGCAAAAGGCACTAAACCCTTTATTCCCGATTTGGTGTATTTTGAACCCGGTGCGCTGGAATATGAGAAAGGTAAACGGATTATGGAATGGGTCACCTTCAGGGATATTCCTTATCAGATGACGACATCCCATAATCGAATCACCAATCTCCCTGGCGAAACGGAGCAGGAAAAGTACCGAATGGCCAAGCGAACCCTCGTTGTCGGCGTGCGTAAAACACTTAAGTTTGACCAATCGAAGCCCTCAGCCGAATATGCCATTCCCATTTCCACAGGCTGCATGGGTCACTGTCATTATTGTTATCTTCAAACGACACTTGGGGCCAAGCCCTATGTCCGTGTCTATGTAAACACCGAGGAGATCATTCAGGCTGCCAAAGGTTACATTGAGGAACGTGCTCCTGAAATTACCCGTTTTGAAGCAGCTTGTACATCCGATCCCGTAGGACTGGAGCATATCACCGGAAATCTCGGTGACCTGATTCGTTTTATGGCGGAGGAGGAACACGGACGACTTCGCTTTGTGACCAAATACCATCACGTTGAGCCTTTATTAAACATCAAGCATAACGGACACACTCGTATCCGTTTCAGCGTGAATTCCGATTACGTGATCAAAAATTTTGAGCCAGCCACCTCACGGTTTGAAGAGCGTATTGAAGCTGCAGGGAAAATAGCTCATGCCGGTTATCCGCTCGGATTCATTATTGCCCCAATCATGTGGTATGACGGATGGGAAGAAGGATATTCTGAGCTTTTACAAAAGCTTGCCGATACACTTCCTGAAGAAGCAACCAAGGATCTAACCTTTGAGATGATCCAGCACCGTTTTACCAAAACGGCAAAAGCTACCATTGAGAAGCGATACCCCAAAACCAAGCTGGAGATGGATATCGAAAAGCGAAAAATGAAATGGGGCCGCTGGGGACAGTATAAATATGTGTATAAAGATGATCAGCAGGACGCCCTGCGCGAGTTTATTACTGAGCGTATTTTTGAGCATTTCCCACTTGCTAACATTGATTATTTCACCTAAGCGCAGAACCGGCACCTTATATTAAAGAACCTTTGATTAAAAAAGCAGGTTACATGAACCAGAATCATTCTGGTTTCACGTAGCCTGCTTTGTTCTTATTTGGAATAAACCATGAATAAAACAACAACTCGTTGATGGCTATATAAGGCTATATAATCATCCAGTCTGGTGTTATTTGCTGTAACCAGATCGTTATTTTGGTCATCTGATCCGTGAATAACAGCACCCCAAGGAACAACATTAATGCGCCCCCGGCTTTCATCATGATATTGGAATAACGCAAGATCCAGCGGGTAGAACCGATGAAAAAGGCCAGAATGAAGAACGGTAACGCAAAGCCGGCCGTGTAACCCGTAATTAATGCCAGCCAGGTGGTTGGTTCGCTCGCAGCCATCGCGATGATAGCAGTCAAGATCGGTCCAATACAAGGCGACCAGCCTGCTGAGAAACCAATACCAAAAATAAATGAACCCAAGTAACCCGCTGGTTTCCATTTCATATCCATCTTACGCTCTTTCATCAGAAACTGTGGTTTGAACAAACCGAGCAAAAATAAACCCATTAACATAATCAAAATCGCGGATAATTGACGAATAAGATCACGGTTATCATTGAAAAATTGACCAAACAATCCGGCTCCCAGCCCCAGCGAATAAAACACTGCCGAGAAGCCCAAAATAAACGCCAGCGTATGAGTCAATGTCTTGAAGCGAACTTCACGCTGATTGCGTTCATCCTTCAACCGTTGCACCGTCATCCCCGTAATGTAGGAAAGATACGAAGGATACAGCGGAAGACAGCAAGGCGATATAAACGAAGCTAATCCTGCTACAAAAGCCAGCCACACATTAACATCAGGCATGAAGCAAATATCTCCCTTCCCTGGGGGCTCACTTGCTTACGTTCAGAATCAGGCTCGGAACCCTTTTTTTCCAATCATCGTAAGAATCAGCATCATGATAAGCAGAAGTACAATCGTTGCTCCCGGTGCAAGGTTCCAGATCCCGGCCACAACCAGTCCAATAACTACGGCAATTTCGCCAATAACCACAGACAATATAATCGCCGATTTGAAGCTTCGTGCCATCAGTAAGCTTACAGCTACCGGAATGGTCAGCAATGCCGATACCAGCAATGCGCCGACGATTTTGATCGCCGTACTAATGACAAGGGCTGTCATTACGGTAATCAGCATATTCAGCAGTTTCACAGGCAGCCCGGTAACCGCTGCGGCATCCTCCTCAAAGCTGAGCAGGAAAAACTCCTTATGTAACAACGCTACAACGATGACCACGATCAGCGTGACCACACCAACCAGCTTCAAATCCGTGGAATCCAGTGTATAAATACTGCCGAACAGGTAACTCATAACATCTGTATTATACCCTTTGCCCAGCGTGAAGAACAACGAAGCCAGCGCCACTCCACCGGACATGATGATTGCAATCGATAATTCGGCGTAACTCTTATACGCCTTGCGCAGTTTCTCTATTGCAAATGAGGCGAGCACAGCAAATATCAGCCCCACCGCAATCGGATACACTTCGATAAGGAATCCGAGTGCAACCCCGGCGATCGTTACATGAGACAGAGTATCGCCGATCATGGATAAACGTCGCAGCACCAGAAACAATCCGATCAAGGGTGCTGTGATGCCAATTAGCAATCCACCCGCCAGCGCCCGCTGAAAAAAATCACTCATTAAAATTTCCAAAACACACACGACTCCTTCGGCCTTGCTCTAATCTGGTTGTGTACTCGCTCTAACGAACCTGGGTGGTGGTATGTTGCAAATTCGTCTCGGCACAGTCTTCCACCTCATGGGAATGACGGACATGAAAATGTATCTTTCCGTTCGTCACCGCTGCTTTTGAACCGAGATAACTCTCCATCCGGTCCATATCATGTGATACCATCAGGAATGTCATCCGGTGATGTTCATGCATATGGGTAATGAGTTCAAAAAAGCTGGCCTGGGATTCGGCATCAATGCCCACCGTCGGTTCATCCAGAATCAGCAGATCAGGGTGATTAATAAGCGCCCGTGCCAAAAACACGCGCTGCTGCTGTCCGCCGGACAGTTGTCCGATTCGTTTGTTCGCCAAATCCTCAATCCGCATCACCTGCATGGCATCTGTGCACTGCTGCTGACATTTACGGGACATCCGGCGAAACATATTCTTGTTGTTGTACAAGCCGGACATGACTACTTCCCTTACCGTTGCAGGGAACAATGGATTAAACGCATTTTTTTGCGGAACATAACCAATCCGTTCCCAATCCTTGAATCGGCGGATCGACTGTCCGAACAGCTTGATGTCTCCCTCGGCTGGAGGCAACAGTCCAACCAACATCCGCAGCAATGTCGTTTTGCCCGCCCCGTTTGAACCGATAATCCCGACAAAATCCCTTTCCTGGACCATAAAATCAAGATTTTCGATCACTCGCTGGTCACCGTAGGAAAATGATAGTTTCTCGATCTCTATAATTGGATCATGACACAATGGCATGATTTGCTGCATGGCAAAGCCGCCCTTCATTATATATAAGGATTGCAAACGAATCCTTCAGTCTATCTTATTTTAATGCGATCAGCAGATTTTGCAAATTTTTCTCCATCAGGGTGAAATAATCATCCCCGTTTGTGACCTGTTCTTTGGTTAAACCTTCTACAGGATTCAGGACCATTGTCTCTACACCTGCTTCATTGGCGAGGGTTTTTGCCAGTTTGTCAGATACCAGCTCTTCGAAGAAAATGTATTTAATCCCTTCATCCTTCACCAGCTTAGCCAAATTCACAATATCTTGACCTGTGGGCTCCGCATCTGGAGAAAGTCCCATAATGGCATGCTGGGTTAACCCATAATCACGTGCTAGGTAACCAAAAGCCTGATGCGAAACAACAATTTCCTTATTGGGAACGTTGGACAATTCGTCTGTAAAGTGCTGATCCAGCGTTTCCAGCTTGGTCCGCAGCTCTTCATAGCGTTGTTCATATCCTTCTTTATGGGCAGGGTCTACTTCAACCAGGCTGTTTTTGATATTTTCAGCCATTATCATTGCCGATTTGGGACTTACCCATGTATGGGGGTCCACATGATGGTCTGCAATATCCTCTGCGTTAGCTTCATCAGCATGTTCGTCACTATGTTCATCGACCTGTTCTTCACCATGACCGTGTCCATCATCACCCTCAGCAGTTAATAGAGTAACCCCTTCACTTACTGCAACGGACTTCACCTTGGTATCGCTATTCAGTGACTTCAGGAAGTTGGGGACCCATCCTTCCAAGCCTGCACCATTATATAGGAATAACTGGGCTTTGGATGTATTCACAATATCTTGGCTCTTCGGCGTCCAATCATGTGGTTCAACACCTGTTGGCAGCAAATTAATGACATTCGCATCGTCTCCGCCAATTGTCGCCGTAAACGCATAGACAGGATAGAAGCTCGTGATCACATTCACTTTACCTTCCACCAGCTTGGCACTCTCCGAATTATTACTCTGACCGCATGCCGACAATATGAGCAAACTAAGAACAACCAGACCGCTGAGCATCCATTTCATCTGTCCTCTTCTACCTGTTGCTAGAGTCCGGTTTACCTGGTCTAGATTTCTTCCATTATAAAATTTCACTAGTATTCACTCCGCATCTCTTAATCGTAAACATTACTGAAAGAATTATAGGTAACCTGCACGAACTTGTCAAGCCGCTCTGTCCTATTCATTCTTTCCTTGAGCACGGAGTTCATAACAGTATATGCTTGTTTTCTTCGCATCAGATCGATTTTATCCAAAATAAAAAGTGACCCGATTCTCATCGAGCCACCTTCTATTACAGCAATACAAACCATATATTGGTTACATGGTCAAAGTCCTATTTTACTTGTGCGCCATTAGGCATATTATCTGGTACCGTTGCCAGTGTAAGCTGATCTCCGTGGGATGCTGCCAGAATCATGCCCTGGGACAGTTCACCGCGCAATTTCACAGGCTTGAGGTTCGTCACACAGATGACTTTGCGTCCAACCATATCTTCTGGGGAATAAAACTTCGCAATTCCCGATACAACCTGACGTTGCTCATAGCCAAGATCCAGCTGCAGCTTCAGCAATTTATCGGCTTTCTTGACCGGCTCACAGGCAATTACTTGAGCGACACGCAGTTCCACTTTGGCGAAATCATCAATACCGATCTCTTCTTTGCCTTCTGGTGCTGTGACGGGTTGAGCGGCTTCAGAAGCTCCTCCAGCATCTACTTGAGCTGCCTCAGGCTGCACTTCAGCTTTTTTGCCTCCAGTCATCGCTTCAGCAATATAAGCAATCTCCTGTTCAGAGTCCAAACGTGGGAAGATCGGGTCACCCTTCTGCAAAGCGTTGCCAGCCGGAATAACGCCCCATTGCTTCGCTGAATCCCAGGCCGTCAGTTCACCTTCCTGAATGCCGAGCTGTTCCCAGATTTTGCGCGGAGCACGTGTCAGGAACGGCTGCAAGAGGATGGAAGCAATCCGCAAGCTTTCAATCAGATGCGACATTACCGATGCCAGTTCATTCCGTTTCGCCTCATCACGAGCCAGAGCCCAAGGCTGAGTCTCGTCAATGTATTTGTTGCTGCGGCTCACAAACTGACTGATCGCTGTCAACGCTACGGAAAACTGTAGATTTTCCATGGCCTGCTCCACTTTCTCCACAGCAGCAAGACCCGCTTCTTCAAGAGATGCATCAAATTCGGTCACACCGGAAGTAAATTCAGGCGCTCTACCTTCGAAATATTTGTCCACCATGGCTACTGTACGATTCAACAGGTTTCCAAGGTCATTTGCCAGGTCGGAGTTCACACGCTCTACAAAGCTTTCTGGAGTAAATGTACCATCTGAACCAAATGGAACTTCACGCAGCAGGTAATAACGAAGTGCATCCAGACCATAACGGTCAATCAGGGTTACCGGGTCAACGACATTGCCTTTGGATTTGGACATTTTGCCGTCTTTCATCAACAGCCAGCCGTGGGCAAACACTTTTTTCGGTAAAGGTAGGTCCAGTGCCATCAGCATAATCGGCCAGTAAATCGTATGGAAACGAACAATTTCCTTCCCTACCAAATGAACGTCCGCAGGCCAAAACTTCTTATACAGGGATGGATCGGATGATCCATAGCCCAGAGCTGTAATATAGTTGGATAACGCATCAATCCATACGTACACAACGTGTTTCGGATCGCCTTTAACTTTGACGCCCCATTCGAAAGTTGTCCGCGATACAGCCAAGTCTTCCAGACCCGGCTTGATGAAGTTGTTAATCATTTCATTTTTACGTGACTCCGGCTGAATAAAACCCGGATTCTCTTCATAATATTTCAGCAAACGATCGGCATACTTGCTCATCCGGAAGAAGTAGGATTCTTCTTTTACCAGCTCCACCGGATGTCCGCTATCCGGACTTTTGGCCGAGATAATCTCGCCCTTGTCATTCTTCTCCACATCAACCAGCTGGGTTTCCGTGTAGTAGGTCTCATCCGGGATACTGTACCAGCCTTCGTACTCACCCTTGTAGATATCCCCTTGTTTCAATAAACGGTCAAAGATATCCTGTACCACTGTTTTGTGGCGTTCTTCCGTAGTCCGAATGAAGTCGTCATTGGAGATGTCCAGCTTGTTCCACAGTTCCTTGATACCCACAACGATATCGTCGATAAAAGCTTGTGGCGACTGTCCTTTCTCTTGTGCCTTGCGCTCAATCTTCTGACCATGCTCATCGGTTCCTGTCAGATAGTGAACAGCATAACCGCGCAGACGTTTGTAACGAACCATGGCATCACCCGCCACAGTCGTGTACGCGTGTCCGATATGCAGTTTGTCACTCGGATAATAAATCGGTGTTGTCAGATAAAATGTTTTTTGATCAGCCATAAATGACTTCTCCTCCTTCATATGGTCCTGCATTTTTATTGCTTGCTTTGCCTAAAAAAGAACACAAAAAACTCCCGTCCCTATATGGGACGAGAGTTGCTCTCACGTGTTACCACCCAAATTCCCCGTGCTTTTCACAAAACACAGGCTCTGCCGGTCCTTCGACCGCCCATTAACGCTGGATCACGCCTCAGCCTTACGACAGCCCGTTCTAAATCAACGTCTGCACGCTCGAAAGAGGTTCCTCCGGGACCATATTCCATCCTCCTCCCAGACCGGTTCTCAGCTCATCCGGCTCTCTGCACTGGGGGTGTGTCTGTACTTATCCCTTCACTGGAAATCATTATACGAAAAATATACTGAAATACTGCCTCCTTTGTCAAGTGGACAGCAATTCTTAAATCAACTCAATTCTGCAAAACGACCATTGGCTCGTTAATCGGATACCATCACAGACTTTTAAGCCTTTGGTGGAACCAAATCCACTCCACCTGGATGAAACGGATGGCATTTCGCAATGCGCTTTGCCGCAAGCAGCGATCCTTTAAACGCACCATGAACTTCAATCGCCTCCATCGCATACGCCGAGCAGGTAGGATAGAAACGACACGTCGGCGGCTTCAATGGAGAGATATAGCTGCGATACACCCGAATGGGAGCCTGAACCAATCTGCGGGATAACTTCATCGTCAGTGCTTCCCGTGAGTGTGCTGATGTCCGGATGACGCTTTGGCTGGCATATGTTCGGCACAGTCCTTACAGTACCCGAAAACTTCAAATTTATGATCGACGACCTGGAATTGCTCAGGCGCATCTGCAAGCTGCATCGGGCAAAAAACGATTGGATATGTCTTTTGGCATTTCAGACAAATCATATGGTGGTGATGATGATCCTCACTGCAATGTGCTCTGAACTTCACCCCATCCTCAAAGATGACCTGCTCCAGTACACCCAATTCCTGCATGACACGCAAATTCCGGTACACCGTATCAAAACTCAGTCCGCTGTAAGTCTTACCCATATATTCATAGACGTCCTTGGGTGTCAAATACCCGGGGGATTCGGCAAATAACCGGGCCAGTGTTTTCCGCTGATCCGTAATGCGGAGCCCCTGCGAGGACATGGTAGTAATAATCTGTTCTGTCGACAGCATGACCTATAGCACCTCCTGTCATACGAGCATTCTGCATAAATCCAAAGAGCGAATTCAATTCAGCAACACCTATATCGAAATGGGTCTATCCGTCTAGGTATTGTACCCGTTAGCGTGTGAAATCAAATTATGCAAAATGCTGATACTTATGCTTGATTTATATACTACTAATAATGCCTTAAATGAAGTTCATAGTCAACGAACGGACCTGAGCCCTCTGATTCTACTGTTACAATGAAAAAGGACCCCATAAACATGGAGTCCTTTCCTGACGGTTCAGATGATTAATCCTTCGGGCGACTTTTGGGGTGACAGGATATATAGCATATAAGCTTTCACTCCAAACCGTCCGTTTCTGGTGACAAGAGAAACAATTATTTCTCTGTCGGAAGCGGTGTGAACAGCAAATTGACAGGAAGATTGCTTCCTGGTGCTGCGGAGAACAGAATCGTTACACTTTGACCATACGAGCCTGTACGATAGAGTACACTTTGTTCATTCGGAGCGCTTACGGATTTGCCGTTCGAAATCTGTACAACTTCTCCATTAACGAGCGCTACACCCGAGTATTTACCACCACGTGGGTTGAACGAGATTAAAGTCCGAGGAGCAACATTGTTCAGTGTAATTTTGTAGAGAACACCGAAGTTACCCGCGTTAGAAGCATCTGTATACGCCATTGGATCTGTTCCGACCAGATTCGGGTCACTTGCATTGTCGCCGAGCGGCAGACGTGCAGGCTTCGATCCCACTTCTTGGTCGTACGTAATGATACGTGTTGCATTCGGGTATGTTCCCCGGTTATGAACACCATCACGATCCAGAACAGGCAGGGTGGACCATACCGTCATCGGATCTTTATTCTCATCAATCATAATAATATTGTAATCGAGTTCATAATCGCTGAATACATCCGAGTACAAGGAGATGACTTGACCCTGCTTCATAGGAAGAACACTCAATTCGGTCAGAATTAGCTTGCTCTCTCCAGGTTGGATGTACACTTTCTTTTGTCCCGTACCGTTCTGTATAGACTGGAACCAGCGATCAATGGACAATTTACCTGCCGCAGTCGCTATTGGTGACGGACCTGCAAAGCCCATGTTTTGCTGTTCAATAGATGCCGTATATGCATTGTTGTTTGTCGCAACAACATACATTTTCACGTTCTTACCTGTGTTGTTCACATGGTGAATCATGAAACGCGTTTGTCCAAAGGAAGATTCCTTATAAACAATACCTTCTGTATTAACGGTTTCCGGGCTGTTACTACGAATCAGCAAACTCGGTTCGTCGTAATATGTGAAAGGTATTTTCTCCATCGATGGTACTCCGCTACCGTCGAAGCTGAACTTCTCGCCTACAGGTGTAAACAACTGATTAAAATCAGTCATGGTGTACAGCGTTTCTCCTGTAATGTTAACCGTCTTGGTATAGCTGTTACTAGCACCATGTTTGTCCGTAACGGTAATCGTTACCGTCTTTGGTCCCGGAACAAAGAATGCCAAAGCATTGTTTTCCCATTCGGTTTTCACAATGGCATTTTCATCATCGGTGCTTTGATCAATATACGTGATCTTTTCACCCATTTTGTATTCTTCCTTGTCTGTCATAAACATCGCTACAGGAGGAAGATTGGGTTTCTGAACCTGAATCGTAACAGAGTACGGATCACTCCATTGTCCGCTCGAATCCTGGACAGCATACGTTACCGTATATGTACCTGGTTGATCAAACGAATCCTGACGGCCCGTCCAGCGCTCGTCGACGATGTCTAATCCCTTGGGAGAGCTGGATTTAGTGTTGTATGTCACCGTGTCTCCTGCAAAAATCTCTTTTGGTACCGTGAAGCTGGCTACCGGTTTGGTACTCAGGTTCAGTACAACCGTCTTCGCAGACTGATTCACTTTATAAGTAATGTTGAGAGCCTGCGTAATCGACGTCAGTGGCACCATGAAGGTATTTTTTTGTTGATAGGCAGGGCCCTTCATCGTTCTGGATTCACCGTTTACTGTGTAAATAGTGCTATTCGTTTTGAAGCGAAGCTCATCTTCGCCACTAATAATAATGGTTTCTTTGGTTGTATTGTCATATTTCACATCATATCCAACCCGATCAACCAGTGCGCGGATCGCTACATAAGATACGCCATTTTTAACAGCCATCGGCTGTCCTGCAAGATATGTTTTGCCGTCTTGCATCATTTTATTGCTATTCATGTAAAGTGTCAGATCTCCGCCTTTACTTCCGGCTACAGATTGACCGCTTGTAGATGGTTGCTCAACCTCAACCGGAGTCGTAGGTACTGTTGTTTCCTCTTCCGAACCCTCTTCATCAGCAGGGTCTGTAACAGGGTCAACCGGAGTAACATCTGTTCCCGTAGTTTCATTGGTCACCGGGTTTGTTCCTTCAACTTCATTGTTATCAGACTGTTTTGAATCTGACCCGGACTTTACATCCGATTCCACGATGGTTTGTTCTTTCTTCACAACCTCCACGGATTTAACATTGGCTGTATTTGTTGTTGTTGTATCACTTTGATCGGCTGCTAGTACATTCGCTGGAATCGCTGCAAACGCTTGGAATACAGCTAAAGCGGTAAGTACGGATAATTTCTTCTTCAAATTCATTCTTTGTCTTTGGCTCCTTCTGCTCCCATTTTATAAATATCCCCCTCAAAAAGTCATACTATTAGACGCTTGCAGCCGGGAAAAGTTGCTAAAATTAATTGATAAGAATTGTAAACTTTTAATAGAGCGAAAATACTATGAAAATAGTTATCTATTATACTTTTCGATTTGGAGTGAAATCGGTTTTAAAACCTGCCGCAAATTCCAATAAAAAAATCCCTCCAGGACATGGCTGAAAAAGCACCATGCCAAAGAGAGATGTAGAGATATCGAACTTGCTAACGCAAACTGACAGGTAAGCGTCCTGTCGGCTGCAATTCACCTGTTAAGACAAGAGACAATGCGCGAACCACTGCAGGAGTATTCTCGTACGTACATATATAACTTCCCGGCGTCGGAATCTCCAATAGATCATATGGATTACGCAAAGCGACTACAATCAGGGAATACTTCTCACTAAGTTTTTGAACCAAATGATGCTGTCCTTTCGGAAGATGCCCTGCGGAAGTATAAGTACATATGATGATTTGATCTCCCTCGGACACATTATTAAGTATCAGGTCCGCTTCATCATAGGTCGGCTGTGTCGTTATTTTATGCTCCCGAACTCCGCCTCTCAGCTGCGATAACGCCACGCCAAGTGAATCTGTATGAGACCATGGTTCATCCACTTCGGTTCGCTGTACAACTTCAGGCCAGATGACATACACATCTTTTTCAGGGTCTAAAGGAAGTAATCCATCATTATGAACCACAGTAATGCTACTGGAGGCGATCTCATCCAACGTGGATTCGATAGAGGCCAGCGACCTTGGTAATTCATCCTTCTCTTTTGCTGAGAAATCGACACCATCTTCATCGGATCGATCAGGTACAGCATCATCCTCTTCCATGGAAACAAGCGTATGCTCCCACTGACCACAACGCGCTGTCTTCCATGAAATAATACGTTCCAATGCCTGATTAATGGTTGCTTCTTCAATTCGCCCAGTGCGAACGGCTTCAACAACGGCTTCAACAGCAGAGACTTGATCTTGCAGTGTATGACTGACCAGAATTAGATCAGCACCTGCCTCCACAGCACGAATGGCTGCCTCGGCCACACCATATGGCTTGGATATCGCATGCATTTCCAGACAGTCTGTAATAATAATGCCGTCAAAGCCCATTTCTTCGCGTAACAGACCCGTCAATACTTTACGGGACAGTGTAGCTGGAATCGGCTCCGGTTCAATCGCCGGAAAGATGACGTGAGCAGTCATAATGGCATCCACTCCGGCCTCAATCGCCCGACGGAACGGTAGAAGCTCCACCTGATCCAGCCTGTTACGTTCATGAGGTACGGTGACCATACCGAGATGTGAATCCACCGCTGTATCTCCGTGTCCGGGAAAATGTTTCGCTGTCGCAGCAACACCTCGGGACTGATATCCTTTTATAGCTGCTGCGCCATGAGCAGCTACGCTCTCCGCATTCTCGCCATAGGATCGCACCCCGATGACCGGGTTCAGAATATTGTTATTCACGTCTAGCACGGGAGCAAGGTTCATATCAATGCCGATGCTTTTCAACTCATGACCTAAAATTTGGGCACATTCGAGTGTATACGCCGGATTGCCGGTTGCTCCGAGCGCCATATTTCCCGGCACCTGGGTCACGCCCTCCTTGTCAATCCGGGCCACCATGCCACCCTCTTGATCCACGGAGATCATCAGAGGCAATTCCCCTGCTTCAGCCGCAATTGCCTGCAAGTCGGCAGACAATTGATTTAACTGGTCTACGCTCTCCACATTCCGTCTGAAATAAATGACGCCTCCAACATGATAATTACGGATCAGTTGATTGATCTGTTCATCCGCATGCTGTCCATGGAACCCACACATAAACATCTGCCCTACCCGCTGTTCCAACGAAAGCTGATCCATCGATTTCATACGCATGCTTCCCTCCCCATTATGAACCTGCTCTTAGGTTTGATCTGAATTCCGAAGGTTTCATGTGAAAATGTTTATGGAACACTTTGGAGAAATATCGCCGCTCCTTGTACCCTGTCGCTTCCCCGATCGCTGTAATACTCCATTCTGTTGTACTTAATAATAAGGCTGCGCTCTCCATCCGTTTTTGGGTCATATATTCAACAAAGGTGACCCCCATCTGATTTTTGAATAACTGGCAAAAGTAGCCCGGACTGATTCCCAGCCAATCAGCTACCTCATCAATCCCCAGATCACATTCCAGCCTGGCGTTCATATACTCGCACGCAGACATAATCAGCTCCGACACAGAAGGGCGAGGCGTACTTTTCTTATCATGACAAGCAAAAGCAAGTGCCTCCGCCAGTTCGATTAATTCCTTGATGGAGGTTGCTGAATGCAATGCACTCCAGAAGTGTATTTCGTCTTGTTCAGCCATGACATGTACTTCGCGCAATTCACGAAGCATATGTACAAGCAAAAAACGTAGGCTGTTTTCGGCTACGCCGTCCAGGGCACTCTTATGCTCGCTCATCCGATGTTTGAGCGTAACGAGCAGGTCAATCAATCCCTGTTTGTTTCCCTGTCTGATCCAGCGGGTGATCAAGTCCAAATCTTCTTTTGTAATCCACAGCGTTGCCCTTCTGGAAGGTTCTTTGGATGACATGATGGAGGGCTCACCAGTTTCTGATTCCAGCACATCGCTGCGCTGATCAGAATCATTCATAATCAGCAATCGCTGACAGTGCCGATATCGCTCAGCCATCTGATCATCTAGCCTCACAGGCATAACATCCTGAATGACTCTTGTTTTCATGCCTGAACCTGGCTCGAATGTCGCATCTAATTCCAACAGGACCTGTTGAGCTAATGCATCTGCCCGCAGTTCCCATTCATCTGACGCCTCCACCAGCATACACCATTCTCCCTTACGGGCCGAAATCAGCAAAGTTCCTTCACAGATCCCGTCTGTAACCTCTCTAAGTCTGGAACGGATCATTCCATGCCAGCTTTGGTGCCGGGCCCCGGACCATCCGATCGAATGCTTGAAATAACCCGACACATCGATAAGCAGAAGGACATACCGTAACGAAGATGCCTGTGGTTCCGGGGAAGAAGGAGGGGAAGAAAATAACGTATCCTCTTCTTTACGCATCAGGTCAATGATATGTTTGTGTCTTACCCATACTTCCATCTCCGATTTACGGTGGCGTTCGGCCTCCATTTCCAACCGTTTCTTCTGAATCTGCCCGGCAAGCTCACGCAGTTTATGTTCCAGATCCAGATAATCAATTGGCTTGCATATGTATTCATGGACATTGTAACGAATGGCCGTACGGGCATACTCGAACTGCTGATATCCTGTCAGCAAAATAATCTCGCAAGTTTCACCTTGTTCCCGCAGCATTCGAATCAGCTCCAGACCATCCATAGAGGGCATGCGAATATCACACAACATGATGTCGGGGTGATATTCTGCAACTTTATCCAGCGCTTCCGACCCGCTTCTGGCCGTACCCACAATTTCAATGCCCATGTCTTCCCACGGCAAAATAAAACTCAAATTCTCCAAAATCGGCAGCTCATCGTCAACCAGCAACGCGGTTAGATTCATTCATCTTCCCCCTGCTCATATTGTGGAATAATACATTGAATGATGGTGCCATGCCCCGGAGATGAACATATAAACACCCCGTATCCGGCCCCATATTGAATCCGTATCCGATCTGCCACACTTCTTAATCCCAGCCCTCGGCGCTCTGCCATTGAAGACAGAGGCTTCGTTCCCTCTGCCATGATGTATTCGGGCGGGTCATCTGCCATGTATTCGAATCGAGCCAACATTTCCTGGGGAATACCGATCCCATTATCCTCAACTCGCAGCACCAGATTATTTCGTTCCACAAATGCGCTGATCCGAAGTACACCCTGATATTCAATTCCCTCAAACCCATGCTGAATACTATTTTCCACAAGAGGTTGGAGAGTGAGCTTGAGCATGGATGAAGTGTACAGATGAGATGGAATGTCGATCTCATACCGGAACAAATCACTGAATCTGTAATGCTGGATCTCAAGATAGCTCTGCAGGTGCCTTAGCTCCTCACTGAGCGAAATTTCCTCCTGATCCTGAATGCTGATTCGCAGCATATTGCCAAGTCTTGTCACCATTTCACTTACTTTACGCCCTTCTCCCCTCATGGCTAGTCCGTTAATGGATTCCAGTGTATTAAACAGAAAATGAGGTTTGATCTGGGCTTGAAGCACGCGCAGTTCTGCCTTGGCCTTCTGCTGCTGCTCGGCACGCACACGTCGGAACAGGCCTCCGATGCGATCCAGTAATTCATTGAATCCTTGGGCGAGCAGCTGCATCTCGTCAAAGCCACTTCCTTCAACCCGGGCATTGAAATCCCCGTCATCTACCCGCCTCATGAATCTTACGAGAACCGCAATATTACCTGTAATCCGGTTCATGAAGAACACGTTGAAAACCATCGCAGCAAGCAGACACAGCAGAATGATGATAATGGACCAGCCTGCAAACACATTCGTCTCTGCGGATAATGCTTCCCATGAAGTGACACTGATCAGACTCCAGTTATAGTTTTTCAGATGATATTGTGAAATGATGCTTTCACTGCCATCGAACACGGCTCTGGTGCTGCTGAACCCCGGTCCATAAATGCCAGAACGCACACCCAGATTCTCCATCTTCTCGCCGCTGTATCGTCCGGAAGGATCGTATACGATCAGACCCTCTTCATTGATCAGCAGGAACGAAGTATCCTGTGCAGGATCACTTATTTTCAAATGGCGGAAGATGCGGTCCATCTCCCCTTTTTTAATCTGAACGACCAGAACACCGATATTCTGAAAATAACTGAGCTCCTTGACCAACCGAATCTGAGTAAAGACAGGCTCTACGCCCGTCAGTTCAGGATATTCCAGAGGGGCAAGCCATTTGGGTACGCCGTTGAGTTCCTGGATTTCTTTGAATATTGGATGAACTTTAAATTGCTGAAAAGGAAGTGCTTGAAAGTTTTCCTTCGTGAATATAGAGACAATTTGGTTATCCTGAGATGAACGCGGACGCAAATCATACAAGAAGGCATAACTAATGAACGGGTAGTTGTATAAAAGGGAACGGAAATTACGCTGGCTGGCATTCAGCGACAATTGATTACCGGTTCCAAGATCCTGCTTGCTCGGATCTTTGGCGTTCAAAGCCATCTGGAATACCGATGTGGCAATGCCGTTGTCCGTGACATTGTTGATCTGTTGAAAAACATTCTCGATATTATAGCTAATGGCCTGAAGTGCATATTCAGACTGCTGATTGTATTTTTTCTCAATCGTATGTGATGTGACCAAGAACATGCCGATTCCAAGCGTGCACATCGGTACAATGATGAGCAACAGAAATGCCATGGCCAGCTTCATCCGCAAGTTCATTTCCCGTTCTCCCTATATAACGCGTCATTAATTAGCCTTTTACGCTACCTGCTGTTACACCTTCAATAATTTTTTCCTGCAATATAGCGTAGATCACAACAACCGGTACTACACTGTATACAATGCCTGCTGACATCTGGGCATAATTCATCTGATACTGATCACGAAACTGGACCATGCCGACAGGCAGTGTACGCAGTTTATCGGTGGATAAAAAATAGTTGGCGAGTAAAAATTCGTTCCAGTTGCCGAGGAAATTCACGATAAAGACTGTAACAATGGCTGGAACTGTAAGGGGTATCACTATTCTAGCAAAGATACCCGGAGCCCTCAACCCATCCATCACCGCCGCTTCCTCAATTTCTCCAGGGAGCGACCGCATAAAGGCAGCCAAAATAATAATCGTGAACGGAATTGCATTGGCAACATAAGGAATGATCAGCGCCAAATGAGTATCCAAAATGCCGAGCTTGCGGACAAGCAAGTAAATCGGCAGCATGAGTGCGTTGTTTGGAATCAGCATGCCCGCCAAAATGAGACTGTACAGAAACATGCTCCATTTGCGGTGTCTCATCCGGGTTATTGCAAAAGCAAACATGGCACCAAGCACAATGGTTCCGACCGAGGACAAAACCGAAATGTACATACTGTTCCAGAAATACGTTCCAATCTTGGCATTTACCCAAGCCTCCACGTAGTTATTAAACACCCATGTGGAAGGCAGACCGAACGGATTCAGAGCAATCTCGTTATTATCCTGTTTAAATGAAGAAAAGACTACGAATAAAAAGGGAAACAGAATCGCAAGTAGGTACAACATTAACAACACATGAGGTATACTGCCTTTTATGCTCTTTGTCATCAATATTCCACCCTTTCGTTGTGTCTCGCCACCAGCAACTGATATACCGCGGTGAGCACAAGCGTCAGAGCAAAGATCAGAACCGCAATCGTATTGCCATAGCCGTATTTAAAGTTGGTAATCGCATATTTGATCATATACGTAGCAAGCACTTCGGTAGAGCCTGCGGGTCCACCCTTGGTCATAACCAGAACAATGTCAGCTGCCTTCATCGCTCCGGCGATGGACAACATAATGACGACGGAAATGATAGGTTTGATTAGTGGCAATGTAATTTTAAATGCTCTTTGTACAGCTGTGGCGCCATCAATGGCTGCCGCTTCATCCAGATCTTTGGGAATAGCCAGAATGGCCGCCAAAACCATAACAATATAGAATCCCGTCCATTGCCAAGCATTGGTTACGAGAATGGATATCATTGCGAACCGGTTATCAGACAGCCAATAGACCGGCGAAATGCCTACGGTTTCAAGTAACTGATTCAATAAACCAATGTTAGGCTCATAGATGAAGCCCCACAGAATACCGATGACTGCCGTTGACATAATGGACGGTAAAAAGACGGCTGTTTTGTACAATCCCTTCAATCTCTTTACGTTCGCAATGAGCAGGGAAAACAGCACAATGATCGGCACCTGGATCAAAACGGAAAAGGCGATAAAGAAACCGTTATTGCGAGTAGAAATCCAAAATCTTTCGTCTGTCAGTGCTTTTGTATAATTGGACAGTCCCACAAAACGTGGCTCTGCAGATACCCCGTTCCAACTGGTCAGACTGTAATAAAGAGAGCTGCCGATCGGATACAGGAAAAACATGATAAACAAAATCAATGCCGGCAACACAAACAACATATAGATCAACGGGCTGCGGAGTGAAGTATTCATGATCTACCTCCTTCAGTAACTTCAACTTCTTATGCTCATCTGTAGAGCAGATTCCTCAGCAGTGTAATTCTTTAGAACGGACCATGGTTTTACCCCGGCCGTGTTCAACCGGGGTAAACCAGCATGCATGGTGTTAATAGGTACGCTTCTTTACTTGAAAGATCGTTTATTCTACGGAAGCATTAGCCTCTTCCTGAACCTTTTGCAATTCTTCAGCCATTTTCTCTGGTGTTGTCTGTCCACCAACCAGCTTCTGAATTTGCAGATTGCTGATCTCTGTGGTTACATCAGCCTGAACGAGTGCATCGAATGCCGGGAATGAAGTTTGGGAAGCATTCAGAACAGCTACGATTTCTTTCATCAAATCGTCAGTGATACTGTCTGTCAGCACTTTTTCATCCAGTTTCATCGCTGGTAACACACCGTCTTCCACAAGTCCACGTACTTGCATATCTTCGTTGTAGAAGTTTTTGATAAAGGCTTTAACAGCCGCCAGCTTCTGAGGGTCATCCGCAACCGCTGCGGAGAAACCATATCCGTTATTGACGTCACGCATCAGAGCCGTTTGATCTCCTACCCCGTTCTCTACTGGAGGCATATTGAAGAAACCAACCTTGCCAATGAGTGACTCACCGCTCTGTCCTTCCTTGAATACAGACGATTTCCACGTTCCGTCATACATCAGAATCGCTTCACCACTCGTAAATTGAGTTGTATACTCTGCATATTCAAAGCCAAGCTCGCCTTTTTTGAAGTAACCTTTATCCACCCATTCCTTATGCTTCGCGAATCCTGCGACTACGCCTGGATCAGTCCACTTGGCTTCGCCTGTAGCAAACTTCGCCGTAATATCAGGTCCGGCATAACGGGACCACAGATGGTTCGTTAACATGAGTGGAACCCAGCCTGCTTTGGATGCAGAAGCAAGTGGCACCTTGCCGTCAGCCTTGATCTCAGCGAGCATATTATCCAGCTCAGCCATTGTTGAAGGCGCTTTCCAACCTTTTTGTGTAAAATACTCTTTATTGTAGAAGAAACCTTCACCCGATCCCCCAATAGGCAGTCCGTACACTTTGCCTTCATAGGTGAATGGTTCAAGTGATGAAAATTGGTCTTGAATGCCCAGCTCTTGCAGAATCGGTGTGAGATCCAACAACATGCCTTCCTTGGCATAAACTTTGGAGTCCGGACTGCCGAACAATTCGAAGATATCCGGCGGATTGCCCGCTGCCATCTCCCCGCGAAGTTTCTCTTTGCGGTTTACATCGGATTCAACGCCGTCCAGTGTAAAGGTCAGGTTAGGTACTTCGCTCTCCACTTTGGCAACAACGTCCTGCAGAATGGCCAGCCTTTTTTGTTTGTCGGCACCCACCTGAGTGTGACGGAGAAGCATCTCAACCGGTTCCTTGCTTGTCTCTGCAGGCGTATTGCCTGCTCCCTGCTGTGGTTCGCTGCTTGAGCTTGAACATCCCGCCAGCGTCCATGAAGTGATGAGCAATAATGAAAGCAGCAATGTCATTCCTTTTTTCATTCGTATGACCCTCCTCAAGATATTGAGCATTTGGCTTTACACTCTGATTATAAAAAGTTGTAGCTAACATCGTAAGGATGACAATTCATCAATGGAGGGATAAAATCCTTCACTGGACAATTAATCTTGTGTTTACAATGGGTAACAGCACAAAAAAACAGCCCCTGCGAAACCTGTTCGCAAAGACTGCTTGGTTGGTGTATAAATGTTGTTACTTATTGGAGCAAGCCACGCCCGCTGTTTCTGTACGACCTTGTTCAATCAAACGATACGCCCGCTCTACTTCCTCATCACTCGGAGAAGGAACACCATCGAGCGGATAGGCCTTCCCAAGCGCCTGCCATTTGTAAATACCCATCTGATGATAAGGCAGGATTTCGAACTTCTCAACACCATTTAGCGTTCCAATAAACCGCCCCAGATTGAGCAAATCTTCTTCCTCGTTGTGAATCCCCGGCACATACACGTGGCGAATCCACATTTTTCGTCCATTATCTGATAACCACTGTGCGGTGCGCAATGTTCTCTCGTTGGATTTGCCCGTCAGCTTGATATGCTTCTCATCATTGATGTGCTTCAGATCCAGCAGAACCAAATCCGTGTTATCTAACAAATCATGAATCCGATCCGGTTCATTAAAACCGTTACTGTCCAGCGTAGTGTGCAATCCCCAGCGGCGTTTCGCTTCTTTGAAAACTTCGCCTACAAAGTGAGCCTGTAACGTCGGCTCCCCGCCGGATACCGTAAGCCCTCCACCGGAACTGCGGTAGTAGGAGAGGTACGGTTCAATTTCAGCCAGTACCTCCTCCACGCTCATTTCCCTGCCACCATCCAGTGCCCAAGTGTCTGGATTATGACAATACTGGCATTTGAGCAGACATCCCTGCATAAAAAGCACGAAGCGGATGCCTGGGCCGTCAACCGTCCCGAAAGTTTCGAGTGAATGAATATGTCCATTAACCATGCTGCCTCTTCCTTTCTGTATCCGCATCCGCTGTGCGTTATTATGGAGATTCTACTCCTGTGAACCGTTGAGTTAAGCCCAAATTACATCGAACCGTGGAAGGTCCGGTTAATGACATCAAGTTGTTGCTCACGCGTCAGTTTGATGAAGTTAACGGCGTAGCCAGATACCCGTACAGTCAGCTGTGGATAGTTTTCCGGGTGATCCATTGCGTCAATCAACTGCTGACGATCAAATACGTTCACGTTCAGATGGTGCGCCCCTTGACCAAAATAACCGTCCATCATGGCAACCAGATTGGATTTGCGTGTGTCTGACTCTTTTCCGAGTGCTTTAGGCACGATGGAGAATGTGTTAGAAATTCCATCAAGGCTGTGTTCGTACGGCAGTTTGGCTACTGAGCCAAGGGATGCCAATGCACCTTTTTTATCCCGACCATGCATTGGGTTCGCCCCAGGTGCAAACGGTTCGCCTGCTTTACGGCCATCCGGTGTTGTACCTGTTTTCTTGCCGTACACTACGTTCGATGTGATCGTCAGTACGGATTGAGTTGGAATTGCATTACGATACGCTTTGTGTTTGCGAATCATGCCCATGAAGCTTTCCACCAGTTCAACCGCGATGCTGTCAACACTGTCTTCATTGTTACCGTAACAAGGGAATTCGCCTTCAATTTCAAAATCAATTGCGATGCCTTGTTCGTTGCGGATCGGTTTGACTTTAGCATACTTGATTGCACTCAGGGAGTCTGCTGCAACCGAGAGACCAGCAATACCACAAGCCATCGTACGAACGATGTCACGGTCATGCAGTGCCATTTCGATACGCTCGTAGCTGTATTTATCATGCATGTAGTGAATGACGTTGAGTGAGTTCATATACAGTTTGGCAAGCCATTCCATCATCGGTTTGAAACGTTTCATCACTTCATTGTAATCCAGAACTTCGCTCGTAATTGCTGGATATTCAGGGCCGACTTGTGCACCCGATTTCTCGTCACGACCGCCGTTGATTGCATACAGCAATGCTTTTGCCAGGTTGGCACGAGCGCCAAAGAACTGCATTTGTTTCCCGATCTTCATCGCAGATACGCAGCAAGCAATACCATAATCGTCTCCGTAGATCGGACGCATCAGATCATCATTTTCGTACTGGATGGAGCTCGTTTCGATGGATACTTTTGTACAGTATTGTTTGAACGCTTCCGGAAGCTTGGTGGACCAGAGTACAGTCAGGTTCGGCTCAGGTGCAGGACCAAGGTTGTTCAGGGTGTGCAGGAAACGGAAGCTGTTTTTCGTAACACGGGTTTCTCCATTTACGGACATGCCGCCGATGGATTCGGTTACCCATGTTGGGTCTCCACTGAACAATTCGTTATAATCCGGCGTACGCAGGAACTTAACAATCCGCAGTTTCATTACAAAATGGTCAACCAGTTCCTGAGCTTGTTCCTCAGTTAGCAAGCCTTCTTGCAAATCACGTTCAATGTAAATATCAAGGAACGAAGAAACACGTCCCAGGGACATCGCCGCACCGTTTTGCTCTTTGATCGCAGCCAGGTAACCGAAGTAGAGCCATTGGAACGCTTCTTTGGCGGTTGTGGCTGGCAAGGAAATATCGAAACCGTGCATTTCACCCAGTTGTTTCAATTCCTGCAATGCACGAATCTGTTCGGACAGTTCTTCACGCAGGCGAATGACATCTTCATCAATCACATCGACTTCAAGTGCATTCAGTTCGCCTTTTTTATTCCGAATCAGGAAGTCCACACCATAGAGAGCTACCCGACGATAGTCACCGATGATCCGGCCACGGCCGTAAGCATCCGGCAGACCGGTAATAATGCCTGCTTTACGTGCTGCACGCATGTCAGATGTATAAGCATCAAATACGCCTTGGTTATGTGTTTTGCGGATGTTCGTAAATATATCAATGACGCCTTGTGGCATCTCAAAACCATAAGCTTCACAAGCATCAATCATCATGCGAATTCCACCAAATGGCTGAATGGAACGTTTGAATGGAGCATCCGTTTGAACACCAACAATCTGTTCTTTGGATTTATCCAGATAACCGGGTTGGTGAGAAACAATCGTTGCTGGCGTATTTACGTCAACATCGAGTACCCCGCCGTTATCGCGTTCTTTTTTGGTCAGATCGGAAACGATATCCCATAACTCTTTCGTATTTTGGGTTGCACCTGCAAGGAATGCTTCGTCGCCATAATAAGGTGATAAGTTGCGTACCAGAAAATCATTCACATCTACGGATTTCGTCCATGTTCCTTTGGTAAAGTTTCTCCAGCCTGTTTGTTGTTTGACATCTTTTTCGATCACCGACATAGTAATCCCTCCACAAATTTGGATTTCCGGACACATGACAGGATGCTCACTCGTCTCATCTGTGCCCAGAGCCGCGATTAATGTGATAAATTTCACATGTAAGCCGGAACATGTTCTCTCTACTTGGGAACCGGAACCGCGGATGAATGTCTTTCTTACATTTTCAGTATACGTCTTCGCTCTTTCAGCATCTGTGATTTATATCACAAAGTTTGTGACCATCCTCACTTCACCTTTGCTGTATCCCATTAAACCTGTAAAAACTCACACTTAGCCACTGCGCGGGCAGAACAACTTCCGATCAATGTTCAAACCCGATTTCCCCGATTAAACAATATAATTTGAACGAAAGGTTACGCACACTGGCCACTCCGAGGATAGAACAACCTTCCGATCGCTGTTATCCCCAGATTTTTTTGATTCCCTTTTAAAAAGGTAAAATCCGGGGATAAAGGCGAGCGCTATCGCTTCTTCAGGTTTTTTCTCTCCTCTCCGTTATCGTGTACATGTATGGTTCAAACTATATAGCATTGAAGGTTGAAATCATGCTTGAAAGCGAGCGCTTCGCTTCGCTTCTTCAGTTTTTTCTGCCCTCTCCGTTATGGTGTGAATACCTGGTTCAAAAAGAAACATCACGGATTCCGTGTAACCTTATACCTTCTTACAGAAAAGACGGCAATCGGGGCTCCCCATTTCGGGGAACCCTGAACATATTGCCTCAACCTTAACCAGTTGTTTACTACTCTTTATTCAAACTTGCCGTAGAATGCGTTGCGGTATACATCTGCCAGTTCAGTTACGAGCGGCATTTTTGGATTGGCGGTTGTACATTG
Source organism: Paenibacillus sp. 11B (assembly GCF_030487755.1). Classification (NCBI taxonomy): domain Bacteria; kingdom Bacillati; phylum Bacillota; class Bacilli; order Caryophanales; family Paenibacillaceae; genus Paenibacillus; species Paenibacillus sp. 11B. The sequence goes on from NZ_JAUKNS010000001.1 coordinate 922,399, forward strand.
GTCCTCGAATGCACGGTCTGCCAGATAGTCGACATGTGCTTCAAAGTCTTTTGCGTCAAATCCGATTTCCTGGAACGATTCTTCAATACCCAATGTTTTGTTCAGTTTGCGAATGGCATTGATGAGACTGGTAACCCCTTCTTCTGTCGTACGTGCAGGCAATCCCAGAATGCGGGCAATCTCGGCATAGCGCTCATCTGCAACAAAGTGCGAATATTTCGGGAACGATGCAAACTTCGTCGGTTTTTTCGCATTGTAGCGAATAACGTGCGGCATCAGGATCGCATTGGTACGTCCATGTGCGGTATGGTACTGACCGCCCCATTTGTGTGCCAAACTGTGGTTAATGCCCAGGAATGCGTTGGCAAAAGCCATACCGGCGATCGTCGAAGCGTTATGCATTTTCTCACGAGCCAATTTGTCACCTTGCAGCGCCGATTGCTCAAGATATTGGAATACCAGTTGAATTGCTTTGATTGCGAGACCATCCGTGTAATCATTCGCCATGACGGATACATAGGCTTCAATGGCGTGAGTCAATACGTCCATACCTGTATCCGCTACAGCGGTTTTAGGCAGAGAGTATACGAATTCCGGGTCTACGATGGCTACGTCTGGTGTTAACTCGTAATCTGCCAGCGGATATTTGGTGTTCCCTTGGTTTTTGTCCGTGATGACCGCGAACGATGTTACTTCCGAACCTGTGCCCGAAGTTGTCGGGATGGCTACGAATTTCGCTTTCACGCCGAGACGTGGATATTTGTAGATCCGTTTGCGGATATCCATGAATTTTTGTTTCAAGTCGTTGAAGTCTGTGTCCGGATATTCATAGAACAACCACATCGCTTTGGCAGCATCCATCGGTGATCCCCCGCCGAGTGCGATAATGCAGTCTGGCTGGAAGCGGCGCATCATTTCCGTACCGCGGTCTACCGTTGTTGTCGATGGATCGGGTTCTACATCAGAGAACACTTCAATGGCTACCGGCATTTGACGTTGACGCAGATAGTGCTCTACTTTTTCCACATAACCGAGTTTGACCATCATGGCATCCGTAATAATAGCTACGCGTGTGATGTCCGGCATTTTGGCAAGATACTGTGTTGCACCTTTTTCGAAATAGACTTTGTTCGGCACTTTGAACCACTGCATATTCACGGTACGGCGAGCCACCCTTTTCACGTTGATTAAGTTCACAGCGGTTACGTTGGAAGAAGTCGAGTTACGTCCGTACGATCCGCAGCCCAGGGTCAGTGACGGCATGTTGGTGTTGTAGATGTCACCAATGGCGCCGTGTGTGGATGGTGAATTCACGATAATCCGTCCGGTTTGCAGACGATCTGCAAATTTGCCAATCACTTCTTCGTTCGTCGAATGAATAACCGAGGAGTGACCCATGCCGCCAAAAGCAACCACTTCTGCTGCACGCTCAATCCCTTCAGCTGCCGTTTTCACTTTGTAACAAGCCAGTACCGGGCTTAGTTTTTCAGCCGACAATGGGAATTTCGTGCCTACACCTTCAATCTCGGCTACGAGAATTTTGGTGCCAGCAGGAACCTCGATACCGCACATTTTCGCAATGCTGACTGCAGATTGACCCACAATCGCCGGATTCACTGCACATTTCTCAGCGTTAATCGCACCTGCGGTCAGTTTCGCAGCCTCATCCTTGTTAACGAAGTAACAACCGTTGGCGATCATTTTCTTTTTCACCTGATCAAAGATCGGTTCCTCGATGATGACCGCTTGCTCGGAAGCACAGATCATGCCGTTATCAAACGATTTGGACAAAATCAGATCCGTTACCGCTTGGTTAATATCTGCACTTTTTTCAATAAAGCAAGGCACGTTACCTGGCCCTACGCCCAGTGCCGGTTTACCACAGCTGTATGCTGCCCGTACCATGCCTGATCCGCCTGTTGCCAGAATGAGCGCCACATCATTATGATTCATCAGTGCGTTTGTGCGATCCATGGAAGGATCATCAATCCACTGGATACAGTCCGCTGGAGCGCCATGCTTCACAGCAGCTTCAAGCAGAATTTTCGCGGCTTCCCGGCTACAGTTCTGTGCAGATGGGTGGAAACCGAAGATGATCGGGTTACGTGTTTTGATGGAAATAAGTGCTTTGAACATCGTAGTGGATGTCGGATTCGTTACCGGGGTAATTCCCATGATGATGCCGACAGGCTCCGCAATTTTCTGGAAGCTTTCGTATTCGTTATCTTCAATAACCCCTACTGTTTTGTCATATTTAATGCTATGATACACATATTCTGTTGCAAATATATTTTTGGTGATTTTATCCTCATACACACCCCGGCCTGTTTCTTCCACGGCCATTTTGGCGAGCATCATATGTTTGTCCAGACCTGCCAGCGCCATTGCTTGCACGATGCGGTCAATCTGTTTCTGATCCATGGACATGAATGCTGCGTGTGCTTTATTCGCTTTGTCAATTAACGTTTGAATATACTGACCTGCTGTCGGTTCTTTTACTGGGGCGACTTCGTTCTTTACAGCCATCTCCCTCATCCTCCTAAAGGTTCGTATTGGTTTGTCTCTCTTCTTTACATTCACATCGTACCATGGGTAAAGGGTAAATTATGTGATTTTTTTCACAAAGTATAACAAATTTAATTTAAGTTTTTTAGTGTCTCCCCACCGGCCATTACACTTCCTATTTAAATTATAGGGCTGTCAGATTCATCCTCCCCTTTAGAAAGTGAATTTAATCACAATGTTTGAAATTTCGCCATTTTTGCCCCCTTTCCATGCCCCTCAAACGGCAAGATAAGGTATATACTGAACTTAAAAATTGAACCACCGCAATTTGTACCGTCCTTCCCGGCCGAGATGACCCTGATCAGGACGGCAACGGTTTGCGGCGAACCACGGAGGCCGGACCAAGCTACAGAAGGCCGTCCGATGGACACAAAGGGGAGATAGACTTATGAGAGAACAACTGAGTGTACTGGAAAAACGCGGCAATACCAACTGTTTCTCGGAAGCGAATTTCAACCATCTGCTCGTAACGATGAAGGACAGAACCTATCCGGAAGGAACCCATCTGTATTGGGAAGGAGATGTCTCTGACAAACTTTATTATATGAAACGGGGCCGGGCACAGATTACCAAATCCACGGATGAAGGCAAGGAATTGATTATGTACATGTATCAGTCCGGGGATATGATTGGTCAGGCTGACCCGTTCTTCGGGTCCAAACACAGCTTCTCGGCCGAGGTACTTGAGGATAGTGAAATCGGAGTACTGGAGCACAAAGACCTGGAGATGCTGATCTGCCAACATTGTGACTTCGCCATCGATTTTATGAAATGGATGGGTATCCATCACCGGTTGACCCAGACGAAATTCCGTGATTTGATGTTATATGGCAAACCGGGCGCACTCTGCTCCACGCTGATTCGGTTGTCCAATTCTTATGGTGAGCCTCATGGAGATCATGTCATCATTCATAAAAAAATAACCCACACGGATTTGTCCAATATGATTGGAGCGACCCGTGAAAGTGTCAACCGCATGTTAAGCGATCTGCGTAAAAAAGATGCTATTGAATATGACAACGGTATGATCGTCATCAAGGATCTGCACATGCTGCAGGGCATCTGCCACTGCGAACTGTGTCCTAACGAGATTTGCCGGATCTGATGCTTTCCCCGCCCTGGCACCACCTGATATGCAAATGAAAAAAGCCCAATCTTCGTTACAGAAGATGGGCTTTTGTTATGCTTAAGATACAGTAGTCAACTCGAGCTTTACTGCATCACGTGGATTCAACTTCATGTCCAAACCGTTTTCCATCAGTTCCTTGTCATTCACCATGATCATCCAGCGTTGGTTCATCCGGGGAATTACATTTTCAACGGAAACAACAAATTTGTTGTTTTCCGACATTCTTACAATCCCACTGGACTTTAATACATCACGCACCGTACATTCCTGAACATACACCCCGGCATATTGACGATTGAGATTCGGCATAATATTTCCGCCGCTCACCTTGAGCAATGTTGTTTGGTAAGCAACATCGTCTCCCCCATTGTCAGCGGCTTTCACATATATGATCACTTCATCTTTGGCATGAAGCTCCATGTCCCACTTTTCGGGGTCAATATCCTTGCCGTTCAGTTTGACAGCCCAGCTGAGCGAGGAATCCAACGAAACTTCCCCAACGGATTGGATCCGCTTTCCATCTGCCGTAAAATCAACAAGTCCACTGTTCAATAGTGCTTTCTTGAGCGTCAGACCTTCACTAAAATCTCGCTTAATAGACTTCGTTGCGTCAGGCAAAAAAGTACTGCCATCCACTGCCACTGTAATTGTATTCTGTGATTCGGTCTCTTTGACGATAGGCTGTTCGGAAGGCTGTGTCTCGCTACACCCGGCCAATATAACCAGAATAAGCAGACATATACCTATGTAACCGGGGATTCTCTTCTTCATGTAGGTAACACCACCCTGCGTAAAATCATTCACCCTGTTGTCCATAACCTCTATTATGGCACAACATTCATGCAAAAAAAGTGTCAATGCCGTTACTTTTCCTCCAGTAGCGTCCATAACTGGGTGGTACAACACAAAGAGCCTGCAAGCAGGCTCTCTGGCTCCAATCATCACTACAGTCTATTGGGTACGTTATTACTGGACACAAGCCTGCATATAGGTGCGGCCTCCGTCTCCATCCTTCAGATACGGATTAAGTCCAAAGAACTGTTCCTCCGACACATACACCCCTGTCAACAAACGCCCTTCGAGCAACCCACCGTCCACCTGTACGCAGAATGAAGGTGCATCCACATATTCCTGGTAAAGTGGAATTTGACCAGATGGATGGTGAACCTTGGAGACCTTGCCTTGCTCATGCAGCGGCCGTTCAGAGAAATAGGTAGGTACAATATAACGTGCAATCACATCAAGCTCCTGTACTGTGTAAAAGGTGTCATCACCCAGCCAGGGAGCGAACATGCGAATCTTCTCATATTGTGACCATACAATCGCCTGAATCAGCATCTCCGCTCGAACAAAACGACCTTCGCCCACCCCCAGATACATACGTTCTTCATGAAAGGTGGCTTCGGCCTGAACCCCGATGGAATCGGGTTGTTTCAGCTCACATCCGATACATTTCCAGCCTCTTGTTGTCTGAATCCATTTTTGCAGTACCGCCGGAGCCGTTCCCTGACCATTGCTATTCGTGGAATGAGTCTTCTCTCCTGCGACATCATCCTTCACCGACGGGGAATATACAGTGCGATTAAATAGCTCCGCAGCTTTTTTGTAGATCAGATGTACCTGAATGGATGCGCTCTCAAGTTCTGCAATATCTTGCTTGCCGTAGCGTACTTCACGGGATAAGCTTTCTTCTCTCATGACAAGTGGCCTCCTCGCTCCGGCCGCCTGCGGCCATTTTATTTTACAATTATACTACAACTCGCGACAACATGTGCAGAACCCTTAAGACAAAAACTCCTGATTTCCACTGGAAATCAAGAGCCTTTATCCCATCAGTTCATTTAGTTTGAGCTAAGGGATCAGTTACTACTCAACCCACTGCTCTGCCCAGTCTTGAATTTGATTCATAACGGGCTGTAGCGCCTTGCCTTTCTCTGTCAGTTCATATTCGATACGAACCGGCGTCTCCGGATAGACATGGCGGATCAGAATGCCTTCGCTCTCCAGATCCTTCATCCGCTCTGACAACATCTTGTCACTCATCGATGGAATCAGGTTGGAGATATCCTTGAATCGCTTCGAACCACTCATCAACGTTTGAATAATCAGACCGTTCCAGCGCTTACCCAGAAAGGAAAACGCTGTCTCAAAGCGCGGACACATCCGCAGATCTTGGCCTTCCACATTAATCACCTCTTTAGAGATCACTCAACTTACGTTTAGTTAGTATATTTCATAATAACATATTTAAGTCTCAAAGAAAACGTCTGCCGCTAAAAAGTTAAAATTTTAGGGGCATAACTCAACTTCGATGATACAACTCAGTATACATCACATGGGTCAGAGGAACCATGGGAAAATATCGTCTAACTCCCATGTAGCTATCTTACCCAAAAAGAACCCAGCTGCCACAGTCATACTCGACTTGGAGAAGGGTTCTCTGGTATATCGTTTATTTATGCATTCACAAAGCCAATTTAGGGCTTAAACCAGTACGTTTCCAAGCGCTCTTACAGGTTCGCTGAAGCCAAATTCCGGCTTAACGTTGCGCGCAGGATATGCCCACTTCACTCCATTGCTGATTACTTTTAGAATCTCCGGATTGTAGAAGGTCGGGTACGTTTCGTGACCTGGGCGGAAATAAAAGATTTTTCCGGAACCGCGAAGGAACGTACATCCACTCCGGAATACCTCTCCGCCTTGGAAGTTGCTTACAAACACCAGCTCATCCGGCACTGGAATATCGAAGAATTCCCCGTACATTTCTTCTTTTTCCAAAATAATCTTGCTATTGATACCCTCGGCAATCGGGTGGGACGGATTCACACACCAGATAATCTCCTGCTCATTGGCTTCACGCCATTTCAGATCACAACTTGTGCCCATCAGCGCCTTGAATGGCTTGGAGAAGTGACCGGAGTGCAGCACAATCATTCCCATACCATCCAGGACCCGCTGTGCAACCTTCTGTGTAATCTCGTCGCTCACGCGATCATGTGCCATATGTCCCCACCATATAAGCACATCTGTAGAATTCAGCACCTCATCACTTAATCCATGCTCAGGCTGATCCAGTGTTGCCGTGCGAATAGCAAAGCCTTCGCCTCCCAGTCCGTTTGCCAACGCCATATGCAAACCTTCTGGATAGACTTCTCTTACTTCATCGTGAATTTTCTCATGGACAAATTCATTCCAAATGGTGACGTTAATCATATTCAATTTCCCCCTAGTGTAACTCTAAACCCACCACATATCTCCCAGCGGTTCTTCAATCAATACTTGTTGGAGATTTTGCACTGCTTTAGAGAATCCTTCTTCTACCGACATCAGACCATCTTCGTGTTCAATACTTACAACATAATCATATCCGACCAGACGCAGAGCACTAATAATATCAGCCCAAGTCTTGTTATCATGACCATAACCGACCGAGCGGAATTGCCAAGCACGATCAAGCATGTTGGTGTAATCCTGCATATCCGTTACACCATATTTGTTTACGTTAATTGGATCAATTGTTGTATCTTTCGCGTGGAAGTGATGAATCGCGCCTTCACGTCCCAGAATGTGGATCGCTTGAACCGGATCAATCCCTTGCCACCACATGTGGCTTGGGTCCAGGTTCGCGCCAATCACTTCACCTGCTGCTTCACGCAGTCTCAGCAAGGTAGCTGGTGTATGCACCGAGAATCCACCGTGCAGTTCCAGTCCCACTTTCACATTGTGATCCGCAGCGAACTTACCCCACTCTGTCCAGTAAGGGATAACTTTGTTGTCCCATTGCCATTTGAGAACTTCCTGGAAGTCATTCGGCCATGGTGCAACAGGCCAGTTCGGATATTTGGCATCCTCATGGTCTCCCGGACAACCGGAGAATGTATTTACGACAGGCACTTCCAGCTTCTCAGCCAGTTCTACCGTTTTGACAAAATCATCGTGAAATCCCTTTGCAATATCCCTTTGTGGATGAAGCGGATTACCGTGACAGCTCAATGCGCTGATGGTCAGACCACGGGATTCCACTGCATTTTTGAAGTTTTTCAATGCTGTCGGGTTGCTCAGCAGCTCATCCGGTTTGCAATGCGCATTCCCTGGATGTCCACCTGTTCCGATTTCTACTGCTTTCAAGCCTTTGGATGCTACATAGTCGAGTGCATCCTCCAATTTACGTCCTCCGAATAATACCAAAAATACGCCGAGTTTCAAGTGCGATTCCTCCCTAGATTAGATATCATATTAATTGCTGGTTTTATGAACTATGAACTGCATAAATATACCGTTCAGATCACATCATTGTATCATTATTGTGGAAAATCAAGAGCTATTCTATCCTGAAATTAAACGTAAGAATACTGGTTATTTCATTGGAAATGACACCCTGCCGGTTTAGTCGAAATAAACCGCTTTGCCTGTCTGAGCAGACTCGTAGATTGCTTCAAGAATTTGAGTGACCACAATGGCTTGCTCTGGTTTTACAACCGGATCCTTGTCTTCGATAATCGCTTCAAGCCACATTCTCGCTTCCCGATCGGCTTCATTTTCTGCACTGCCGGAATAAAAAGCAACTCCACCTGCGTCCAGATCCACCTTGGTTTCATACAGACGACTGCGCTTCTCGCCATTGATCCGCAGACCATCGTTCATATCCGCGCCACCTTCTGTACCGCAGAGCAGTGATTTGGCTTCACCGAACTCAGCTACATTCAATGCCCAGCTGGATTCGATAATGATCGTGGCACCATTCTCCATCGTCACAAATCCGAATGCAGAATCCTCCACCTTGAATTGCTCCGGGTCCCACGGTCCAAATGCATTCGCCGCATTTTCACGCTGACCCAGCTTGTGGAAAGTGGAGCCCATGACACTCTTCGGCTTGTAATTATCCATCAACCAAAGTGTCAGATCCAGTGCATGCGTACCGATATCAATCAACGGTCCGCCACCCTGTTTCTCTTCGTCAAGAAACACACCCCAGGTTGGTACAGCACGGCGGCGAAGTGCTATCGCCTTACCGAAATAGATATCGCCCAGCTCGCCTTCTTCGCACATTTGTTTCAGATACTGGCTGTCATTGCGGAAACGGTTCTGATATGCAATGGACAGCTTTTTGCCTGTACGTTGTGCGGCTTCCAGCATAGCCTGCGCTTGTGCAGAAGTCTTCGCCATTGGCTTTTCACACATAACATGTTTGCCTGCCTCAAGAGAAGCGACCGTGATGACGGAATGAGAGTCGTTTGGTGTACACACGTGTACCACATCAATGCTCTCATCCTTCAGCATCTCGTTATAATCGGTGTATACTTTGGCTCCCTCAGCACCGAATTCTGCTGCTGCCTCCTCCGCACGTTCCTTCACAATGTCACAGAAAGCGACCATACGGCCCTGAGATTGTTTGGACAAGCTGGGCATATGTTTACCTTTGGCGATTCCGCCACAACCAACGATGGCGATATTAAGTACTTTAGACATGAACAAGTCCTCCATTAGCGGCATATTTTCTAATTCAGTTCATCCTGTTCTAATGACCTCTGTTGGGGGGCCTGCGGCGTGAGCCCAACACGAATCCAGCTCCACTTGCAGATAGAAAGCGGTTACGGTATCATACATCGCGTTTAACGACGGCTGGTTCATCCGAAATCAATTAATGTGATTGTACAGCCTCTGACTGATTTCCATCTGTATTGTTTCCCGCTGCTGCTTCATAAGTGCTCTCCAGCTGGATGTGTTTGCCCTCTAGCGAGGAGCGCTGGAACGCATGCATAGCTTCAAGCACATGGTAGGCAAGCTTGCCACTGGCCTTGTGTTCGCGTCCGGCTCGAATGGATTCAACCATTTCTGTAACACCGATCCCGCGCTCGTTCTGTCTGCTTTCAAAAGCAGGCGTCACAGTCTCCCATGTGTCCTGACCGAATCTGCGCAGCTTCACTTCCCCATTAAAAAAGTTGGGGTCCGGTATACTCATAGTGCCTTCAGTACCGTAAATTTCAATTCGCGGCAAATCCGAAGCACCCCGGATATCGAAGCTGGTGATCATTGTTGCAATGGCACCTTCCTCGAAATCAATCGTTCCTGCCAGATGTGTTGGCGTCTGTACCTGAAGAGGTGTACCTTCCTTCGGTCCGGAACCAATAACACGATCTGTAATCTGTACACCTGCAGAGGAACTGATTCTGCGAATCGGTCCAAGGAGAGTAATCAGAGCGGTCAAATAGTAAGGCCCCATATCGAACATGGGTCCGCCACCAGCAACATAAAAGAACTCTGGATCCGGATGCCAAGCCTCTGGTCCTCCACCCATGAAGAATGAAGTTGCTGCAATTGGCTTGCCGATCAGCCCTTCTTCAATGGCCTTGCGTGCAGTCTGAATGCCCGATCCAAGGAACGTATCCGGTGCTGAACCGACATACAAGCCTTTTTCCTCAGCCAGTTCAATTACCTTCCGACCATCCTCTAGAGAGATTGCCAGTGGTTTCTCGGCATACACATGTTTGCCTGCTCCAAGCACAGCCAGATCCGTCATGGCATGACTGCCAGGAACCGTTAGGTTTAGCACAAGCTCAATTTCGTTATCTTGCAGCATCTCATCTACATTGTAAACGTTTGCGATATTGAATTCATCAGCGCGTTCTTGTGCCCGGTCACGGATCAAATCCGCAACAGCCACCACTTCAATCAGAGGATTATCTTTTAAATTTTCCAGATAGATGGCGCTAATGTTACCGCAACCAATAATGCCTGCTTTCATTTTCTCCACAGTGGTGTTCATCTCCTTATGCGTGGTGAGAACCTGTAATTTGCATATTTGTAATTGAAGGTTTTGCGCTAGATTGTTGCACTTGAATTTAATACTATGGTATTCCGTTTCGGCTTCAATTAAAATGAATAATATGATCGAAACATGAACTATCTGGTCATAATTTTCAAATTGCAAGGAGTATGCCAATGCCGACTGATTATTCCTGCCAGGTTCTTACAGCAGGCTTCTCGTTTCATCGCAAACCTTATATAGGCTTGCACCCTGAGGGAGTAAAGAATTACCTGATGAGGCTCCAGACGGATGGACGTTGCCGAGCCCGTATAGACGGCGTCATGTCGCTTGTTGATGCGGGTGATCTGCTTCTTTATAATCCTGATGAACCGTATGAACTAAGAGTAGACAAAGAGAAAAATCCGATGGGTGAACGACTTGTGGAGAGTGGTGATTACCACATTTTCTTCAATGGGGACTGGGTGGATGAGTGGTGGAAGCATCACAAGAGGCCGAACCGGATCAAGGTGCAGCTGACTGAAAGCCTGCTCACCCTGTTTCGCCAGCTCGTACTGGAGCAGCGCCGTATTTCCAACCCTTACCCTGAAATCTCCAGTTATTATATGCGCATTTTATGTCTTGAAGTAGATCGTTTGCTCTCGGAGCATCCGACGAATACCAATACCAACTATGTGGCGTATGAGATTAAAAGTTACATTGAAGAGAACGCTTCTTCTCTATTCAAGCTTGAAGATATTGCTACCCATATTGGAATCAGTGTTTCACGGGGAGTTCATCTTTTCAAAGAAGCGTTTGGTAAAAGTATTATGCAGTATACGCTTGATGTACGGCTAAATATGGCCAGAGAACGGATTATTTTCAGTCCTATGACGCTTGAACATGTAGCCGAATCTTCCGGCTTTAACAATTATACGTATTTCCATCGGGTGTTTCGCTCCCGTTTTGGCATGTCGCCCAAAGAATTCCGAGTCATTCACCGGGAACAGATGTAATCGCTTCACTTCATTAATACGTATTATTCGTAACCGAAACTTATTTGCGGGCGGCAATCGCTTCAGATACAACCATCGCCAAATCTTCGTTGCCAAACATGGACAGTACGCCCAATACGGTATCGTCCGGAATGTCACCGGCTTCCTCCTTGGATACAACCAGCTTCAGCACCTGCTGCAAACGCTCGTTGCTCATCTGTTCCGGGTAAGCTTGCCGGTACATCTCTTCCGGATCCAGTCCTTGATTGACACACCACTGGGCAAATACCAGAATCATCATTTCCTCTTCCTGTTTATACGTCTCAATTACCGCTTCCTCAATCTGTTTGTTGCGTTCTTTTTCATATTCATCCATGGTGTTATTGTTCCTCCAATATCGTTTAATGAGTCATTGGTGCGGAAGTCAACATTCACACTCCCGCACTACCCTTCTGCAAGATCAACCGCGGATCAGCTGTTCAGCCAAGTCATGGCTGTCCATGACGTGACTCGCACTGATTGCACAGTCATCCGGGGTCTCCAGGTTTGCCAAAAATTGATCAATAGCTCCCGTGAAGCCTCTCCGGGTCAAAATACTTTCCCAACTGCCAAAGGTTTCCTTGCGTTCCTGTGCACCGCGTTCCTCATACTTCGCCATGTCCATGTTGAGCACTTCTACCGAGCGACCCCCGCCGTACAATTCAAGCTTCTCCAAATCAGCTCCGGCTTGGCGTACCATATCAAATCTGCCATAAGCCGTTCTACCCAGCTTGGCTGATCCTGCCGCATGCAGTAATCGGTCCAGTTCATTTTTGCGTATCCACTGATGCAGCAGCTGCACATTGTGATCCGAGTACCATAACATCAGGTCAAGGATATGGATCAGATCATCATAAATAGTTTCCGCAGCCGGACGATCCTGAATACCCGTCCGATGCTTCGTGACTGTCAGAGATTCGAAGCCTTGTCCAGCCTGCATCCAATCTTTCGCGTTTTGATACAATGGTGCAAATCTCCGGTTAAATCCTACGGCCAGCAACAGGCCTTGCGCTTCGGCAAAAGCGGTCATTTCTTCCGACTCCCGCAACGTATAGGACAGAGGTTTGTCCACGTATACAGCCAGCCCCCGCTCCAGACATTGCATGACAATGTCAAAATGAGCTTCTGTCGCTGTATGTACAAACACCGCATCCAGATCCCAGGACAACAATTCTTTCATATCCGTTGTGCCATTGTTCAATCTATAGGTATGCTGAATTTCCTTCACCGGCTCGGGAGAACGGTTCATAATCCCCGTGATTTCCACGTTCGAGTGGGCAGTCAACAGCGGTAAATATACTTTACGTGCAATATCCCCGAGTCCGATGATCGCAGCACGGGTTCGCTTGGTTGTTTCCATTATGATCATTCCACCTTCAGATGAGTTCTATAATTCTACGTCCTATAGTGTAACCCTTCGGGCAGCAACATGCCAGTGATTGAGGCCAGAGCCTGCGCGAATTGTCCATCCGTTAGTCGAACGTGGTAAACTTTAGAGAGAAAGTGATACGGATCGGGATGAAGATGGACTTTCCTGATCTGAAAGGAGCGTTTGGGCTTTTGCGAAAATGGTTATGGCTCCTCTTATATGTTTTACTTGCCGGAGTCACGTTTATTTACAGATATGAACTGCTGGCCTGGACCGATCTGCATCAGTCCATTCCACTTTTACTCGCCATGGCGACGTTATTTGCTCTTGTACCCGTAATTCCGTACAAAATCGTCATTATTGCCTTTGGCTATAGTTACGGTACCGCAACAGCAGCCTGGATATGCTGGCTTGGAACCACACTTGCTGCACTGGTGGTATACACTGGAGCGAGAACGATATTCAGAAATCAAGCCAGATCCTACCTCGGACGCATTCGAGGTTTGAATCGATTTACAACATGGATGAAGGCTCATCCCTTCATGGGTATCATGTCTATGCGGCTGCTGCCCATCGTGCCCCAAATGGCGGTTAATATCTATGCGGGCATTACCTACACCCCATTCTGGGTCTTCATGGTCGCGACGGCGATTGGCAAACTGCCTGCGATTTTTGTTTTTGCCTACGTGGGTGCGCAAGCAGAATCATCGATCTGGCTGAGTCTTTTGATCCTTGGTGGTTATCTGGTATTCATGACGATCATGTTGCTCTTGTTTCGCCTGCGCTCTCGTAAAAAAGTCTAAATCGGACCCGTCAGAAACAGTTCTGATTCATCCTCTTTACGATCCTGCTTGGTTGGCTTGCCAATTCGGGATATAATAGAAGAGTAAGCCAAAATATCATTCTTCATCAGAAATGGAGTGACTATAGCATGGAACAACATTCAAGTGAAAAAGCAACTTTTGCAGGCGGGTGCTTCTGGTGTATGGTATCCCCCTTCGAGGAACTGCCCGGCATTCACAAGATTGTATCGGGTTATACAGGAGGACATACGGAGAACCCAACATATGAGGAGGTCTGCTCGGAAACGACAGGTCACGTTGAGGCTGTTCAAATTACGTTCGACCCGGCTATCTTCCCCTATGAGAAGCTCGTTGAATTGTTCTGGCAACAGATCGATCCAACGGATACCGGTGGGCAATTCCATGACCGTGGCTCATCTTATCAGACGGCCATCTTCTATCACAGCGAAGAGCAGCGCCAGATTGCAGAAGCATCCAAAGAAGCTTTGGCACAAAGCGGACGTTTTGACAAACCCATCTTCACACCGATTTTGCCAGCGAAAACGTTCTATGAAGCAGAGGAGCATCACCAAGGTTATCATCACAAAAACCCTGCGCACTATAAACGGTACCGTAAAGGTTCTGGACGTGAAGACTTTATCGAACGCAATTGGTCCGGCAAAGTGGATAAAGACGGCCTGAAAGAGCGCCTGACGCCGCTGCAATATGAAGTTACCCAGAACAACGCAACCGAACCAGCGTTTCATAACGAATTCTGGGATCACCACGGTGACGGAATTTACGTGGACATCGTATCCGGTGAGCCACTGTTCAGTTCCACTGACAAATACGATTCCGGCTGCGGCTGGCCAAGCTTCACTCGTCCACTGCGGGACTACAATGTGAAGGAAAAAACGGATCTCAGCCACTTCATGATTCGTACCGAAGTGAGAAGTCGTGAAGGAGATTCCCATCTGGGTCACCTGTTCAACGACGGCCCTGCTGAAGCGGGTGGAATGCGTTATTGCATCAATTCCGCAGCCCTTCGTTTTGTACCCAAAGAGGATCTAGAAAAAGAAGGATACGCCGAGTACGCCGTACTGTTTAAATAAGTAACGGTTCAATGAAGTAACGGAATTTCATGAAGCGCTAACGAATCGACCGCTGAGAATACACCAAAAAGGGGATTCCCGTCATGTTTATGACATATGGGAAATCCCCTTTTTGGTGTGCCTTTTTGTATAGACCCGAATCAGGGTTACATCTTCAACTTCTTACCTACCTCTTCACAGCGGCTATCACATTATACTTACAATCCAGCCGATCCAGTAGGCAAATGGAATTAATAACAACTGAGCGAGCAATGTGCCAAATAAACGGGATACGAGCATACAGCCATAGATCTGATTCATTCGATCCAGCCGAATCTCACCCCGCAGTGATTTGTCGCTGAGCAACGAGATACGAGGATCAATCAGGATCGTTAACAGAATGGTCGCTACTCCATTAATGAGTCCGGTGGATTGTGAAGCAGCTACAGCCTGCCCCGGATAAAGATACGCAGCGTAAAGACTGGACAGGACTCCGGTCGTATAAATTGCTGTCACCGCTATGTTCAACGTCATTAGACGTCTGGGCATGCCATGTTGTACTAATCGCTTCGCCATCTTCCAAGATGGCGGGGTAATATAATACGTTGCATTTTTGATCTTGCTGCGCTTTAACATGCCTCGAACCATGGAAGGAATCGACCCTGCCGCTTCAAAATGAACGACCATCCGGGAAGCGAGTTTGACCATGGTTGGAAAACATACTATCGCTATGGCTGTTCCTGCCGTAGCCGCACCCATTAGCCAGTGCAGTTGCGCTGCAAAGTGTGGGTTTCCACCGCTTGTCGCTGTGTCCACCAAATTGCCTACCATTGGCCCTTGGGCCATATTGGAGGTACGCGACACCAGCAGCAAAATCCCGGACAGGGACAAGGCCAGCGCAATTCTGCGAGTACGCAATCCGCCAAGGCGCAGCGCATAGGACAGACTGTCAGCCGCATGAATAAGCATCGTAAACAACATAGGGATGGCCAGGCTCAAACTAAACATATGTAAATCTCCTTATCATTTTTCTTATTGTGATTCTATTGTACTTTTAAGTATGGAAGCATTATACTCCTCATCCACATAAAAGTATAGAAAGGTGCAGAGAAATTGAACGGAAGAATGTACGTAATCTAAGCAAAAGCTTTGAGGTTCTGCAACACATTCGTTTATTCATCCCGGTACAGGGTAATATACAAATAACTTATATTGTACAGGAGGGAATCAATATGCCGTGGAACAAACAGGATTATCCCGTTTCCATGAAAAATCTGGAGCCTCGTGTCAGACATAAGGCCATCGAAATTGCCAATGCCCTACTGGATGACGGTTATGAGGAAGGACGCTCCATTGCAATCGCTACTGCAAAAGCAGAAGAATGGGATGAGAATCATCCCAAGTCAGAGGGCTCCAAGCATGACACGAAACAGTCTTCATCAGACAGCAAATCGGACCATGGTAAATCTTCATCTTCACGCCGTCATTCCGAGCCTGTCTCTTCTTCCAAAAGCCATGATAATATTCATGTGGTGCCTACCGACTCTGGCTGGGCCATTAAGGAAGAAGGCCAATCCGAATCTCTGGCTACGTTCCGAACGAAAGCCGAAGCTGTGGATGTTGCCAAAGAAAAGAGTGAAAAACAGAACATTCGGGCTATTATCCATAATGAAGATGGTCAAATTGCTTCTTCCATCAAGCCTTAAGTGGAGCTGATTGTTAAAAAGAATATATCGTGAACGTACTACGTCTATTCGTTTACTTGAGCAAGCAAAAAGCCCTTTCGCCGCTAATGGAATGATTCCCATCAAGCATGCAAAAGGGCTTTGGTTTTGGTATGACGCAAGCCCACCTTACTCGAACAACATTCATTACGAATAAGGCGGTTGTTTCGTTTAATGCGAAACCCCTCTAGCCACCGGAGCTCGTTGTGAAGCACCGCTGACTACTTTGGCTGCAGTTGACACGGGCAGCTTCACAGCAGAAGTCGTAACTGTACGACGAGCCGGGAAACTGACCATGTACGTAATCACTTTACTGGCAATCCATACGGCCAGAATGGTATATAAAGTTTCTTTTACCGGTAGAAAGAAAAGCGACAATCCGAGTACAAACGCATCGCTGACAAAGAAAACCGTTCCCAGCTTCCAGCCCTTCCAACGGCTAATGAGCACCGCCAGAATGTCATCTCCGCCTGTCGCTCCTCCGAATCGAAGCACCATGCCAGCTCCCACGCCGGTGATCACACCGGACAGGACTGCCGGAATCCACAGATTACCGTGAAACGGAATGACCAAGGTGGAGTACCGCTCAAACCCGTCATAGAACAATGAGAATGCAGCCACACCCAGCAGCGCCTGAATCATGAACTTCCAGCCCTTGAGGAACCAGGCCAGAATCATGACTGGAATATCCAGCAGCAGCATGCCGATAGCTGGTGACAAGCCTGTCGCGTATTTTCCAAGCAGGGCCAGACCGACAAATCCGCCCTCCGATAAATGATTCTGAAAATTAATGTGATAGTAGGCAAATGCCAAAATAAATGTTCCGAGCAGCATAATGGCGAACTTTCCCGCCTCTGTCTTAACTTGTTGTA
Organism: Paenibacillus sp. 11B; assembly: GCF_030487755.1. Classification (NCBI taxonomy): domain Bacteria; kingdom Bacillati; phylum Bacillota; class Bacilli; order Caryophanales; family Paenibacillaceae; genus Paenibacillus; species Paenibacillus sp. 11B. The sequence goes on from NZ_JAUKNS010000001.1 coordinate 939,710, forward strand.
AGGTTAACGATTTTCTCTTCATTCAGGTTCCCTCGCAGTTTGTAAAGGTTGGTTTGCACCGACCGTACCCTGCAAAAGGCAAGCCTGGAAGAAATCATCGTATTTGTCCTTCGAATAGTATTCATTCCAATCCCCTCTTTCGCAGAGTCAGCCGTTTTTTTTCTTTACGGTGGTGTACTCTACAAGGGGCGCTAAGTGTAAGAGAGATCGTAACGTTTCCAGATCGTCCTTGGGGAGATTATCCTTCGGGAACTCATGGTATCCTGATCCTTTCTGTCTGTTGGTGGTTAGCTGTGCTTGGTTAAACGAATTGAAATATTACACTATGCACAAAGTCGAACGTCTGAAATCACACTTAACCCACTTCGATTGCAGTACCCTCTTTCGATCGCTGTTATCCACGAATTTTTCTGATCCCATATTTCAAATGGGAAAATTCGTTGATAAAGGCGAGCGCTTCGCTTCTACAGACGGGTTCTGCACTCTTCGTTCCTGTGTGAATGTAAGTTCAACATGATTCAAAGCGTGTAATCGTTCATTCTGCTTAAACACCAAAGCTAACTTGCTTATTCTTCTATTATATAACACCGATGTGATTGGGTCGAAACAGTCGACCCTTCAAATATGAGCAAAAAGCACACTTAGTCCTGCATAAGCCGTCAAACAGCCACACCAGGACAAGCTTCTCTACCTAATAGTGCAACCTGCTCCTTCATTCTATGATTGAAGCTTCCAAATATAACTGTCCAGTCACCCAACTGTGACAATTTGGGTCCATTTTTTATTTTTCCGCGGATTTTAAAGGAATCATTTTCCTCTTGCACATACACTATAGCAGATGTAATCGGCTTATCTTTGGTCCAGTTAAACGTTTCCAGACTTACTCTGCTTTTTATGGTATAATATAACAATTGATTCCCACTACCGTTTAAGCGAGGCGGATTGATGAAAACGTTAAAGCCAAGAGTCTTTATTGGCTGCTCGCTGGAAGCGAAGCCGATTGCAGCCGCAGTACACGAAAACTTGCGTTTCTCGGCCGAAGTTACCCCTTGGTACTCCGGAGTTTTTAATCCAAGCAGTTATACTATGGACGATCTGGAAACAGAAGTGCGGACGACTGACTTTGCCATTTTTATTTTTCATCCGGATGATATATCGAAAATTCGCGGGAAGTACTATGCCTCTGTCCGTGATAATACAATGCTGGAAATGGGTTTGTTTATGGGTCGTCTGGGACGAAAGCGCATTTTTTTCATTCTTCCTGAGGATATTACGGACATCAAAGACACCTCCAAAATTGAAGGTTTACGCATGCCTACAGACCTGTTGGGGTTAAATCCACTCGTTTATGAAATTCGTTCAGACGGGAAATGGGCGCCAGCCGTTTCGGTGGCCTGCTCCAAAATCGCCGACAGTATCGAAGAACAGGGACGCTGGAGTGATCCCGAAGTGGAAAAAATCATCGAGAAGCACAAAAGGTCTGAGGGGGAGGCACGGTTACAACTGCTCAAGCTGCTTCGATTCTTCAGAGAATTGCTGCGTACCCGCAAAGCAGACTCGGTAATGTTGGAGCGAATGAGCGATGCACTTCGCAGTGCCTTCGTCTCTCATCCTCCATTCGCTGTACGCGGAACGGCCATATACCGTACAGATGATAGTGGTCATATTGAGCAATTATGTGGTAATGTTGGGGAACCGGGGAGAAAATATAACTTGTCCGCCAATGACGACAAGCAGCCCGATGACCCGAAGCGTATTCTGGTCATTGATTCTTACCTGGAGAACAAAATCAAGATCAATCTCTACGACGATTACCTTGAGAAAGAGTATCTGCTATGCTATCCTGTAGCCAAGAGATATGTAATTACAGTCCACATTATTGGACATATTGAAGCGGATGAGGCGATATTTCAGCAGATTGACTTGGAGAATCGTCATCTGTTCAACGCCATCAACGATTTGTTAGGAGGCGAACCGGAATGAAACCGGAAACGAAAAAAATAAGCAAGCGCTGGGGCAGCGAGAAAAAGGTACGCCTCAGTTCTGCGCCCGAAGCATCACGACCGGTTCCGGAACCCAAGGAAGAAGATCGTTTCCACAAACCGGCCGTACCGCTGACTACGATTGGCCCTTCCCTGAAGGGTAAGGAAAGACCTTACAAAGTGATTCTGGAAAAAGAGGCTCTTTACGAGAAGCCTCAGTATCTGGCTTAACCGCTTTATGCTCATATACAACTCTGCCGTCTGGATCGGCAGATCATCTGGCCCCGCCGCCCAAGGCAGGGGCTCTTTTGTCGCAATGCTTCGGCAATCCCTTCATAACCTTCGCTAGTACCAACGGACTAAGAGCTCTTCATCCCATTCCTCTGTTACATCAAGTTGTTTTCTTTATGCCCTTAGGTTTCCTGCAAAACCCAAAAATTATACCTTATTTTGGAGAAGGCTTGTCCTGAATGATGCTCTTCAAAGTTTAAAGGAATAAGCAGAGAATGTAGGCTGTTAATAACACTTCTCTCTCCGTTCGTATTTTCAATTATAATACAAGAACATATGTTCTGTAAATACTGAATTATAGTTTTATCAACAAGTGCGTAGAAGAGACGTTTTTCATCCTTTATTTAGTCTTTATACAGTCCAATACTATAGGCAAAACAAACAGGCAACGCATATCTCGCGCTGCCTGCTTCACTAACAATTCAATAATTCAGAAAAACTCTAGATCAGACCGGATTGTTGAAGCAACCTACGTATAATTACTGCTGTTTCAGCGCGGGTAATCGATTGTTTCGGGGCAATCGTATCTTTTCCACGTCCAGACACAAGTCCAGTGTAGATGCTGGTTGATACTGCTTCCTTCGCCCAACTTGCTACCTGCTCGGCGTCTGCGTAATCAGACCATTCCTTAACGTCATCGGCAGGCACATTCGTATTCATTCCAGTCAGTTTCGTAGCACGTTTAATGAGAGCCATAGCTTCCTGACGTGTAATCTGTGTTTCTGGACGGAATGTTCCATCTTCATATCCATCAATTAAACCGTAGCTGGACGCCGTGTTCACAGCATCCGCGTACCATTCGCTTCCGTTCACGTCTTTAAAGGAGTTAACCTGTTCTCCAGACTTCAACCCCAAACCACGTACCAGGATAGCTGCGAATTCTGCACGTGTAACCCCACGATTCGGTTCAAAGGTTGTGTCCGTGATGCCTTGGATCACCATACGTGAACCCATATCATTCACGTCGATCTCGGCCCAGTGCCTGGCAACATCGGTGAATGTATGCGGATGCCAGATGACGGCATATACACTGTTGGTCAAGCTGTTAATCTGTGCATGGTATATCCCATTGACCTGTGTAATTTTCGTTGGTATATGACGTACAGTACCATCTTCATCTATTACAACACCTGTGGTGATCTGATTTGGATCAACGTTACCTGGTAATGCAATCGTACGTGATACATAGCTATTGAACTTATCCACGCTCACGGATTTGTTATCAAAGGCGGCTGTTACTTTGAAATCAACCGGTGACCCCAGAAGAGCATATCCATTTTGCTCAGCTGCTGACTGTGCTGTCTGTATGGTAGCTTCTGATGGCTGTGAAATTTCGATGCGCAATTTGATGTTCTCCAAAGAATTGTCAGAATTCACACCAAGTTGCTGAGCTAGTTGCTCAATATTCACCTGCTGTGCAGGTAACGTGTAGGAGGCAATATCTGTTTGAAGCACCAGCACTGCTTGTTTGTCAGCCATGAGTTTGACGGTCTGACCTGTCAGTTCACCAACAATCCGATCTTCTGGGCCACTGCCTGTCACGGGAATCGTGACGATAGCGTTGTTCCCCTCAGTTTGGAGTTTTTGTGCAATGAGACGTGCGTCCACTGAAAGAATTACAACTTTTTGTCCGTTCACTTCGCTAGTGGTTAGGATGCCTGCGTTCTCGGCTTTACCGTTCACGAGCACCTGAGCACCTGTGGTTGGCGGAGTTACGACAGGGTTAGTCGCTGGTGTCGCTGCACTGCTTCCCCCAGAACTGGAACCACCAGAGTTTCCATTTCCACCCGATCCTCCCGAATTATCACTATTGCGCTTAATGTTCAACGTATACGTTTTCTTACTTACTCCATCCAACGCAGTCACTTCAATCGTAATTGTATTGATACCACTGACCAATTGCACCAGTGTACTATTGCCGCTAACACCATTAATTTTCACAGTAACACCTGTTTGATCTGGTTCAACGCTAATCTCAGTCGTGCTGACCGAACTGCTGACCGTCGCTTCATACAACTCTACATCCGTGTTAAACACCGGAGACAATGTGACATTAGTTAGATTCATTGCATTTAGTTTGGCGTTAGTGATGTCAATACGATTAAAGTTAAGTGTGTAGTTGTTACTACTGCCATCCTCTGCTTGAACATCGATAATTACAGGATTTGGACCGTATACCAGATCTGTAACGGTATATGTGTATATACCATCTGTCACCGTCTCACCTGTTGCGCCTGTTACGATTACGCCTTGTCCTTCATTTCCTTTGCTCAAGGAGAAGCTCACACTCGTCACATCAGATTCGACATCCACGAGGTAATCAAGCTCCTCCGCAGAGAAGTCCGGTGTCATCTGCCCTGCACTTACCGTCAGACTTGAGAGTGTTGCTGTAGATGACTTCCACTTCGCATAAAGCGTAATATTTTGCGTCAGATTTGTATTAAAATCAAAAGCTTGAAGCAACTGGATATCGCTATACCAGCCGGAGAACGTGTATCCCGCTTTTTCCGGAGCATCAGGATTTACTGCCAAGCTATTGTAGTTCACCTTTTGATTTTCAATCTCGGTTCCGCCGTTCGATTCAAAACTAATATTTACATAAAGGGGTTGCCACTGTGCATACAGCGTAACATCACTATCATTCATCGAGAAAGTATCTCCTACGATGTAGCTGGTGCCACTCCCGTCTGCGGCTGTGTTCCAACCTGTAAACTGATAATCTTCCTTCTCCAGTGCTCCTGCGTTATCCAACACTGTCACTGTTGTATCTTTTTCATATTTCAGATTGTCTACTGGAACACTTCCTGTGGTCGCACCATTGGCATTGTAACCCACTGAATGTAAAGTAGAAAGCGTCATGACCGTCATTTTATTACTTTTTGAGTTGTCTACATAAGCAACATAAGGCATCCCGTTCGGACCAAAAGCAAGCGAAGTTTCACTTATTTGACCTGCAGAGAACGGCTTCCCTCCGACCATGGTCCACTGATTCCCATCAAGTTTCATCATTACACCCTGAGGCTCCATGCTATGATTAACTGAATTTCTAAAAGAAGTATAAGGCACCCCTAGAGGATCAAATTCCAAAGACAAGTTATATACACTTCCGGATGAGAATCCTGCGTTCCCAACCACTTCCCACTGGCTGCCATTCAGTTTCATTACAGTTGCTTTATAGCTGTTGGAACCGTCCTGAAATGCAACATAAAGTACACCATTCGGCCCAAACACTAAGGAAGGATATGATGCTGCGCCTGCTGTAAATGCCGCGGTCCCTACATTTTTCCATGAACCACCTGCAAATTGCATTACAGTCAATTTATTATTCGTTGAATCTTTAAAAGCAAAGTAAGGAATTCCGTTCGCATCTACAATCAGTTTGGACATCTCCAGTGCAACTCCGGTCGTAAAACCGGCAGAGCCAACCGTCTCCCACTGATTTCCATTCAATTTTTTAACCGTCACTTTAGTATTTGCAGCATGATCTCGGTAACCAATATAGAGGGTGTCATCAGGACTGAATGCAAGTGTAACGTACACTGCTGCTCCAGCCGTAAAACCAGCACTGCCCACAACTTCCCATTGATTTTCGTTGAACTTCATAACAGTAGCTTTACTTTCATTGTCCATATCCTGATAAGCTACATGTGGAGTATTCTGAGAATCAAATGCGAGCGAGGAACTCCACACTTCACCAGCAGAAAATCCAACCGATCCAACAGATTGCCACGCCCCAGAAACGTATTTTAGAACCGTTGCTTTATTGTCGTTCTCTAAATCCCTAAAAACGGTGTAAGGTGTACCCTCCCGATCAAAAACTAACGAAATATTTTCTACCTGCCCTGCCGTGAATCCAGCGCCACCTACATCTGTCCAAACTCCACTCGCAGCATAGGCGCGATCCATGCCCAACGTTTGGAATCCGGGAACACCACCGAAAATTAACAGACACACCAACAGCATCGCAACTGTCTTTTTAACCTCTAGCACCTTTCTACTCATCATCTTCATCCTCTCCCTTTGCTTTATAACATCCGATTGTTACTCTATAACCCTTACTCTATCTACATGCATATCCTACGAAATCTACTAAAAAGCCGGTTACTTTGCTGATAGATGCATTGGCTGCTTATACTCATCCAGTATGTATCTCTAACTTTTACTCCCCCTTCATATGTAATTACGTAATGTACAGACAGTATAACGATTGATTCTGAACCAATTCTGAACATTAAGCTAAAATTGGATTTTCTCTATTGCATAACAGTGTCCGAATATGGCCTTGGACCCATAATTAGATAAGGGATTCAACGCATCAGTCCTATGCTTAATAAAGGGATTGTAAAAAATTTCAGGTTGAAACCTGTATGAGCCAAGCTTATGCTGACTATAATACAGAACAGGAACATTTGTTCTTAATTGAATCGATTTTATAATCATGGTTAAGGAAGTGAAAGTATGTCATCCTCCTCTTCCGCCCCATCCCCTGCGGATGAAGACCACCGTTTGATTAAAAGCATGGTTGTACGCACTCTGCTGCTGGATGTACTTGAACGGGATATTCGTACTCTGGATACGTTGCAGCTCAAAATGCCGGAAGTCTACATCCTGTCCCTGACCCGTATTCAGAATCAAGTACTCAAGGAAATGCTGACGCTTCGCAAACAGATGAGAACCCGTGGCGTCAAGGTTCTGGAGGAAAAACGGCAAGTCGATGGGATCGAAACCCAGTATCTGTGCAGAGGATATTTGCAGCGGTTCTATATGCTGTGGACGTTTGCGCGGAATGAAGTCAAAAAAGAGCTTAGTCGACATCTCGATATGGACTTGACGCAGACTTGATGCAACTCGGCCCATACTGTACCCAGACATGATTCTGGCTGAATGATCCGCTGGACCTTCTCGTCATATGCCCGCTCAAATTCGGATCTCTTCTCCTTACATGAAACAAGTTGACCCGGGGAGACTCTGTTCATTAAGATAGAAAAGAGATATATCCAACCATTCCAATAAGGCAGGGTCTGAATTCAATTCCTATTACAAAAACAAGCCTGCCAGCCAATAGCGGCGGGACAGACTTGTTCAGTAGACTTGATTTCAACCGGATTAGCTCTCAACGTCTTATCAATCAAGGAGTTGTACTTCATGGACTTGAATTCGCATTTAATTAAAAATCAAACACCTGCACATACAGGCATTGCCGCAGATGTTACCGAACTGATCGGCGAGACACCTGCCGTCAGACTGAACAGACTTACAGGCAGCGATTCCGCTGACGTATACGTCAAGCTGGAATATTTCAATCCCAGCGGCAGCGTTAAAGACCGTGCCGCCTATAACCTGATCGTTCAGGCTGAACGGGCTGGGCTTCTTCTTCCCGGCGCAACCATTATCGAGCCGACCAGCGGCAATACCGGGATCGGTCTTGCGATGAACGCGGCTGCCAAAGGATATAAAGCCATTCTAATCATGCCGGACAACATGTCCAAGGAACGCATCAATATTCTGAAAGCCTACGGCGCAGATGTGGTGCTCACCCCTGCGGCAGAGCGGATGCCCGGTGCGATTCGCAAGGCCAAAGAGCTTCAGGCCGACATTCCGGGAAGCTTCATTCCCCAGCAATTCGAGAATCAGGCGAACCCGGATATTCACCGGATTACCACGGCTCCCGAAATTATGCAGCAGATGGAAGGCAAGCTGGATGCCTTCATCGCCACGGCGGGAACTGGCGGCACCATTACCGGAACCGGCGAAGAACTGCGCAAGCAGCTGCCGGACATTCGCATCTATGCGGTGGAGCCGAAAGGTTCTCCGGTGCTGTCCGGTGGCGAGCCCGGACCTCACAAGCTCGTCGGTACAAGTCCGGGGTTCATTCCGGACATTCTGAATACCGACGTGTGGGATGCCATTATCCAGGTGTCCGATGAGGATGCACTGGATACGATGCGGCAGCTTGCTGCCCGGGAAGGGCTGCTGCTCGGCCCTTCCTCTGGCGCTTCGGTGTGGGCCTCCCTGCGCATCGCGCGGGAACTGGGGCCGGGTCACCGTGTGCTCTGCATTGCGCCTGATACCGGGGAACGGTATTTGAGCATGGGTATTTTTTAACAAAGAAGAATTCTTACACAAGTCAAAGGCTCCCCTCCAAAATGAGCGCTTGATCACAGCCGGACGTTGAATCCGCAGCGTACAAGTACTTACTCTGGAAAGGAGCCAGTTAAAGAATCTAAATATGAATGTGAACTAGTGTGTCAGGGTTGTCCATTCTACACCTTCGGGAAGCAGGGCCGCAATGCGGTCTTTGGCTTCCTTTTTGCTGTACAACGATTCGTCGAGAATCGCAGCTGTCCCTGAATCACTGCTCGTCCGAATCAAACGCCCCAGACCTTGCTTCACACGCAGCAGCATGTACGGAAGATCGACCTCCTCGTAAGGCGCTGCCGATGCACTGCGTTTGGCATTAAAGACAGGATCTTGCGGTGGATATGGAAGCGACCAGATCATGACATTGGATAATGACGGTCCTGGAACGTCCAGCCCTTCCCACAGATTGACGGAGCATAGCACACTCTCCTCATCCTGCTGGAAAGCCGCTATCAGGTCACTGATCTCCCGGTCACCCTCATACATAAAGCGTAATCCTTGTGCCTCAGGGACCTGAGCAATGTCTTGCTTAAACGCACGCAATTCCTCCATCGTACGGAACAGGATCAGCGCACGGCCCCCACTCTCCTGAAGCAGCGATACGGCGTCACGCAACCGATTTTCGTTTTCCGGGTGACCAGGTACGGTTTCATCTGTAATCTTCATCTGCATTTTGTCCGCGTAGTCATATGGGGAAGCGACGGAGAACGATACAAAATCATCAATCCCCAGGCTGTCTGCCACATAACGGAATGAACTATCCACAGATAACGTTGCAGAAGAGAAGACAATCGGAATACCCGTATTAAACACGCGCTCGTTCAGAATTTCCTTCACGGTACGCGGCATGATCGATAAGGTCGTTTCGTCCTCGCTCTCTTCGGCCCAGCAGATGTACCCATCTTCCTTACGGAACAACGCAAGTGCGGACTGAATCATGTCCAGATGCTCTTCCACGACACGCATCTGATAGCCATCCAGCGAGAACAAGCCGCTCTCAAATACCAATTCTTCGCCGATCGCATCCAATACGCTGGTCAGCCGTTCAATCTCACGCAGGAGCGGCGGTTCTACCCGGACTTCTTTTCGTTCCGATCCGGGAATTGCCACCGTATACGTATCCAGCAGCGCAAACAATCGTTCACTGCTCTCAATCGCTTCATCCACACGCTCCGCAAGGGATTCACGGATCTCCCCTTCAAGCAGACGAGTCACGAGTTCCTCGAAGATGCGGTGTTTCAATTTGTAGCTCAGTGCGTTCAGGGCCGCTTCTTCCAGCAAATGTCCTTCATCAAATACAACGGAGCTGTGATCAGGCAGCAATGGTAATTGACCCTCGCGTTTGCGCGCTTCATAGGTCCACACATGCTCCATGTAGTAATCATGGGAACAAATAATGATGTCCTTGGAACGACGGTAATGGTCACGCGACAGCGTCAGACCGCAGCGTTGTCTTTTGGGACAAACAAAACAATCCTGGAACGGGTCCCAGTTGATTTTGTTCCACTGACGATCATTCAGATGTGGATACTGTTTGCGATCACCATACGGATGGAAGGCCTGAAGTGTACCCGGCGTATTCACAAAATCCGGCAGACTCTCATGCACTTCTTCAATAACAGGCGCATCCTCATCCGCAAATCGCATCGCACTTAATTTGTTCAGACAGACGTATTGATCCGGTGACTTACCCAGACGTGCGTCCACTTCCAAGTCCAGATGTGCAGCCAGCTTTGCAATATCTCCGCCGGGCTTCACAAGCTGTTCAATCAAGGACTCATCGGCACAGGCGATCACCGCCGGTTTGCCCGTATAACGTGCATAACAGACCGCGTAGAGCAGATAGACTAACGTCTTGCCTGTTCCGACACCGGCCTCCGCCATAATGGTCTTTTTATCTCCATAGGCCCGTTCGAGCTGGTACGCCATAAAAATCTGTTCATCCCGTACCTCGAAACCGAACTCTGGCAAAATATCGTAAAAAACATCGGCTACCCACTCTCCCAGACGGGATACAAAAGGTTCAGCCGGATCATATGCAAAAGGATAACGTTGTGTAGACAATCCTAGGTCAGCCTCCATTCTTATACAAGCGGTCCAATTTTATTTTTCCGTTCAAAAAAGGCCACTGGGCAAAAGTTAATTATCCCACGCGATGGGGTGGGTGACAAGCTTTTTTTAATGGAATTGATGTATAGAACGGGCTCGCAGGGAAAATATATATTTGAATCCATCATAAGGAAAGGCGGTGTTCCATCTTGAAACACGATGACTCTCAATCAAAGCATTCCCCCGAATCAGCGTCTGAGACATTAACGGATCGTCAGGGTCACCCCATTACGGACAATCAGAATGTTCGAACCGTCGGCAGCCGGGGACCGACTACGCTGGAGAACTATCACTTTCTCGAAAAGATCACCCATTTTGACCGCGAACGTATTCCGGAACGGGTAGTGCATGCCCGCGGCGCTGGCGCTCACGGCGTATTTCAGGCTTATGGGACGGCCGGGGATGAACCAGTATCGAAGTATACACGCGCACGTCTGTTTCAGGAAAAAGGTAAAGAAACGCCCGTCTTCGTTCGGTTCTCCACGGTTATTCACGGCGGACATTCCCCGGAGACGCTGCGGGACCCGCGCGGATTTGCTGTGAAATTCTATACCGAGGACGGCAACTGGGATCTGGTGGGCAACAATCTGAAAATCTTTTTCATTCGTGACCCGCTCAAGTTCCCGGACATGGTGCATGCGTTCAAGCCGGACCCTCTGACCAATGCACAGGATATGGAACGATTTTTCGATTTTGTCTCCCTCAGCCCTGAAGCGACCCATATGATTACGTTTCTCTTCTCCCCTTGGGGAATTCCGGCCAACTATCGGCAAATGCAGGGATCAGGCGTCAATACATATAAATGGGTGAATCAGGAAGGCACAGGCGTGCTCATTAAATATCACTGGGAACCGCTCAATCAGGGGATACGGAACCTTCTTCAGAAGGACGCCAGCGATATTCAGGGACAGAACTTCAACCATGCCACCCTGGACCTGTATCAAGCAATCGAACGCGGAGACTATCCCGAATGGGAGTTGTGTGTTCAGGTTATGGAGGACGGCGAGCATCCTGAACTGGACTTCGATCCGCTGGACCCAACCAAGCTGTGGCCGCCAGAGCAGTTTCCGTTTTTGCCTGTTGGAAAAATGACCTTAAACCGTAATCCCGAGGACTATTTTAATGAAGTGGAACAAGCGGCTTTTGGCACAGGTGTGCTTGTGGATGGACTGGATTTCTCGGATGACAAGCTGCTGCAAGGACGCACCTTCTCCTACTCCGATACCCAGCGTCACCGGGTCGGAGCCAACTATTTGCAACTGCCAGTCAATGCACCCAAAAAGCGGGTAGCCACCAATCAGAGCGGCGGGCAGATGCAATATCAGGTCGATCGTGCGCCGGGTCAAAATCCACACGTCAACTATGAGCCTTCCTCATTGGGTGGCTTAAAGGAAGCAGCTCCGCGCGGCAAGGAACATGAACCTCTTATTGAAGGTCATCTTGTTCGTGAAAAAATTGAGCGGACCAATGACTTCGGACAAGCCGGTGATACCTACCGTTCATTTAAGGATTGGGAGCGAAACGAGTTGATTAGCAATCTGGTAGATGCTTTAGCTACATGCAAACCGGATATTCGTGAGCGGATGATCTTCTATTTTACACAAGCGGATGCCGATTATGGACGTCGGGTAGCGGAAGGATTATCCTCCGTTTCAACCGATGACAGCGCCACAGTTCAACCCAAACATGAGCCTACTATTGAACAGGCTGCCAAAGACAGCCATGAAGCAGATCCGTATTAAGGACTGGCTGGTTTAGCTGATGTTTATTTTAAAGGCAGCGGACATGCTTTGTAGCAACGTATAGGTACGTTTCATAACCCCTGGTAGCTAAGACTGCTTGATGCAGCCTGCTATCGGGGGTATTTGGCGTTCCATCCAAAGCAGCCTGTGAGCTGATCACGCGGACACTTCCATTTTAAATATTGTGAAGTTGATTTCGGCTGATTGGAGGTATGGATAATGCTGTTTGCTGGGAAAAGGGGCTCTTCCTATGTTCATTTCAGATGATCCCCTGTTAAATGAGGAACATGAACTGAGCGCAGGATTATGCGCTACTCCTATGAATTTCCATTTCCGACCAGTTATATAAGGCTTGTCAGCAGGTTGAGTCCATCTGATCAAATGATTATTGATGATACCGTTTACAACATTTACCATGAACCTGTGTCCTCTAGGACTTCATTTCCCAATTACTAAGGAGGTTTGCGTAATGAAATTATTTACCCCTGCTTCTACTTATGCACATGCAACATCTCAACGTTCGCTGAAATCAAAAATGACTCACATCTGTCTGAGTGCCGCTATCCCTCTATTATTGCTCAGTGGTGGAACGGCCGGTGCTGCGGAGCTGATCGAGAGCGGGCTGCAAAATCCCTCTGAATCCGTTGCTGTGTCCAGCACTGCACTCGCTGCTGCAGGTGATCTATACGTCGCTCCTGGTGGCTCAGCAAGTAACCCCGGAACCCTTGCGAGTCCTACGTCACTGGCTAACGCGTTAACCCAGATCGCACCGGGCAAAACGATATATTTGCGCGGTGGCACGTACAGTTTCTCGGAAACCGTTACGATTGAGCGAGGCAACAGTGGTGCATCGGGACAGCGCAAAAATCTGGTGGCGTACGGGTCGGAAAAGCCTGTCTTTGATTTCTCGGCTCAAGCGTTCGCCTCCACCAATCGCGGGCTGCAAATGTTCGGAGACTACTGGCTCGTCAAAGGGCTTGAAGTGAAGGGTGCGGGTGATAACGGTATCTTTATCGGGGGCAGCTATAACCGCCTGGAACAGATCGAAGCTCACCATAACCGGGATACCGGTATTCAGCTCGGCCGTTATGCCTCTACTGCGGCAAACAGCGAATGGCCTGCCTACAATGAAATTATTCGCTCGTATTCCCATGATAACTATGATCCGGATGACGGAGAAGATGCAGACGGCTTTGCTGCCAAATTGACAGTAGGCCCAGGTAACCTGTTCGACGGTTGTATCGCTGCCTATAATGTGGACGATGGCTGGGATCTGTACAGTAAAACGGACACAGGCGCCATTGGCGTCGTCACGATCCGCAACAGCATCGCCCATCACAACGGGCAAACTTCGGATGGGACATCCACCTCCAATAGTGACGGTAACGGCTTCAAGCTGGGCGGCGAGAAAATCGCGGTAAATCACATTGTGGAGAACAGCATTGCTTTTCAAAATAAAAAGCACGGCTTCACCTATAACAGCAATCCCGGTTCCATTCAGATGAAAAACAATACATCCTGGCAAAATGGTCAAAGCAACTTTGCCTTTGATGTAGGCACACATATCTTCACCAACAACTTGTCCTTCGAAGGCGGCGCCAGCGACAAAACCAGCGGAACCGACGTCAGCAGCACCAACGTCTGGTGGAAAAACAAAAAAAGCGAAAACGCCAAAGGCTTGCTCGCCAGCGGAGCCGACTTTGTCTCCCTTGTGCCTTCGGTGACGCGCAGCACGGATGGAACGCCTGTCCTGGGCAACTTCCTGAAGCTTGCCACAGGCAGTGATCTGATTGGCTCGGGTACGCCGTCGGGTACGAATATTGGAGCGCGGTAGGTTGTAGCGTAGTTTGGAGTTAGAGTAAGATATGTGTGTTGAGTGCACATGTGGAGTAAAAGAAACGGATTAAACATGAAATCCCCTTCCCTATGCCAGCCGAATTGCTGGTGTTGGTGAAAGGGATTTTTGAGTTGCTGTTCATACCCTAATAGATACTCACGTTTTGCATAAAACCTCAATGATGAGTTTACCGCCTGTGCGAAAACCTTGCTCAAACGCTGCTTCCACGTACATAGATGTAGATTGTCCGATCAAGTCTATCAGTTGCTCTAAAGCATCGTACTCGTTCCCCGCAAGCCGTGTTTTGTAGTCCTGCATCAGGTCCGATATCTGACGATTAATTTCCTGATACTCGGCCTGCTCAGGATGAATCGACTCGTCCAACCGGAGGTTTCCGTGAAACAAATCCTCGATCAGGTTTGACATATTATCCTTCATGGTAAAGTCACCTCAGGAAGATTGTACATTAAGGAATGAGGCCAGATGCGAATTTAGCGGGAAATCCGCTAGTGTTTTTTTATTGAGTCAAAGTTAAAGTTAAACCATGCCTCAAACACCAAAAGAAGCTTATCATGCTGTAGTCAACGCATATATAGCAACTATGAACGAGGCGAGTTGGACATTCCAACGGCTTTACTGATTAAGTTGGCTGACTATCATCAGACAAGTACAGATTATCTTTTAAATCGGACAGATGTAAGAAGGCCATATCCATCAAAGTGATTCGGCTTGAGTTTTAAAAACCCGTTGCTAAGTCCTTTCATGCTGAAAGCAAAACCAAATAGCCCTGGTAAAGACGTTTACATCTAAACAATAAAGGTTTCCGAGTCAGTTCGAATATCTCTTACTATTCATTAAGTCCTCGGTAGCCAAATTTGAATTTGTAATTGCTAATCTGATTTATTGAGTTATTGTGTTCCATTAGTTGAACGAGCAGTCGCACAATCTCAGTTGAAATATTTAAAAGACATGTTCCGCCTCTGCCTATACCCTCATATATTATTAAAAATCATTTATTAAAAGTGAGGAGTAAAAAATGAATATGACTAACCAACAACATCTTCAACATCAAACTCTTGTAACCATAAGCCCGGTTGTTAGACATGGATTACGAGAAGCCCAGTACCTTGGGTATCAACATGCATTAACAGAAGCAGTTGCCATTGGATATTTAATGGGAAAAGGCTACGATTTTGATACTGCTTGGAGAACCGTTGAATCTTGGTGGAGACCTCCAGGAACTCCATTACCTCAGATGTATTAAGGTAAATATGTTAGTTATTTGAATTTGAAATCTTGCTTATTGATCCAAACAGCTTTTTATCATCTGGTTTATTGTTCAGAACCAACACGACAAACTAGCACAGGCTTGATGCCGATTGCTTCCCGGTACCGCCGTTTAATAACGTCGCAGAACTTCGGATCGATCTCCATGGTACGGCCGATCCAGTTGGTCACAAATCATCAAAGTAGATCCGCTTCCGCCGAAGAAATCCGCCACTGAGTTGCCTGGACGACTGCTGTTCTTAATCGGTATTGCCAGCAACTCTAGCGGCTTTTGTGTCGGATGAACGTACTTGCCGATGTCACGACGGGACACTTCCCAGACCGTGGATGGTTCAGGTTCCTCCAAAGGGAGGCCAGTGCGCCATACCGTGGTCTCGGCGGTCGCAACCAAGCTGGGGCCTTTCCTTTTAAATGAGCGTAGAATACCGGCTCATGCTGCCAACGGTACTGCGACCAACCGAATGAAGCCGCGTTCTTCACCCATACGCATTGACTCCGGATTACAATGCCTGCCGCGTTCATGCGACCTCGAACTGGCACTGGTAAGAAGATGGATGAAAGACGTATATCCCCGCCGTTGGCACCATATGTTCGGCATACCTCTCAAATACGGAATGCAAAAAGCCCGCAAACTCTGCGGGCATTTCGTCGTTCATTATTGTCTCCCGCCCGTCAGCGGCCAGGTGGGAAGAGTCACTTTCAACGGCAACGTTGTACGGCGGGTGTCAAGGAACAAAATACAGGTGAGTCCCGATGATACGGAACAAACCCGTCGTTTCCTTTACTTTAATCACTATTTCATTACATACTAGGATAATCAGGAATTCGGAGTAGATCAAACCTGAAGCCAACGTGACGATCTGAAGTACCATGAGTTTCCAAACTGTCAGAGAAAAGTCCCTTCTTCCAAACTTCGTAGTGTCTTGTCATGTAACGATTGTATGCATTAATCACCGTCTTGTGATCGTCCTTCGCGATGCTCTCACTGAAGGATGCGGTTGATGTCCAACTTTGAGATACGTTATAACCAACAGTTGCAGACACAACTGATGCGCTGATACCTACGCTAGCATTAAAGGAGTTACCAACCGTCACAGATTGAGAAAGTGTTAATATACCGCCAGAACTTCCGGTCTCTTCTACGGAAGCAACTACATAGTTAGGGTTAACTGTTGCATATTCAGCGCTCGGATTTTTAGCATATAAGTCACCGATTGCTGCAGGTGCTACTTCATGTTTCCAGTCGTCATTCTTTTCTTCATCAAGGTAAGTAACATCCACCACTTTGATTAGTTTGTTTTCAATTGGATCTTGGCCAGTAGCTAGCAAATAAGCAGTCGAGTTAACAGGAACATACTCTGTAACGATAGCCCTTTTGACTTCTATTTTTCCGTCAGGCGTTTTAATTTCAATTCCTTTGACTCCTTCTGATGTTTTAATAAGAAGTTCATCGGGAACCACCACCTTTGTTTCTTGTTCATCAATTGTAGCTTCTGAGGCCCTAGCTTGCTGGAAACCAACAATCGTTAGGAAGAGAACTAAACTCAATGCTACTAACAAAAACTTCCTTTCCCTAGACAATAAAACCACCTCAGCAATTTTTTCGATCTAAGAGATCAATTACAATTGTTCCATAATTATCCTAATAAAACAATGATTTTCATATAAGTTTTACATAAAATTTACAATTATATATTCATATATCCATTATATGTTCACAATTAGCATTTAGTAACCATATTTAAAGCGAGAAGAGGAACGCCCCAGTCATATGACGCTATTGCAGCTGTGTGTTTCATTCCCGACTTTTCTATCCTCCTAATGTCACTGAAAAATGGTCAAACGGAGTTCAACTTGATCTCATGATGAAGCCAGTATGCTAGGGTTCAAAATATAATTTTTAGTTATCACACGTGATACTTTATTAAAGCAAAACGAGCCCAAAAATCTTTCAGGCTCGTTCAATAACTGCAATCGGCTCAAGACGACAGCTATTTCAGCCATCGAACTTCAAAAGATTCTCGGCGTGCTTCCCCATGAATCAGTTTCGCCAACTGGTGTAGCATATTACCTTCGTCTTAGCTTTCTTGGTTCAGTCTGTTCAGTTTACCGGACCTGCAACGCCTTAAATAGCAGATTCTCCCCCAATTATCGCCAATGTCTTTTAGTACAATTGCAAACTCTTTTCTTATGAGAGGGTTCTTAGTTTCGGTTAGAAGTTTAAGTAAACACTCCACTGAAGATCGTTCTCCTGATTCAACATGTTCCTTCCGGACGTGCCAACATCCTTTTCACAATATGTACAGGAAACTCACCGGTATAGAGCTGGCTATTTTCCCTCTTCTTGTACGAAGACAAACGTATTCTCGTCGGATAGTTCTTCTGAAAAACTAAAGTTTAGCCGATCAAAGCTCCTGACGTCCTTTATATCTGTAATCTTGTGCTCTGCCATATAACGTACCATTTCGCCTCTGGCCATCTTGGCCCAGGTTGCCTTTTCAATGACCTTCCCTTCGACCATTTGTCCGAATACACAAGTGATAAACCTTGTTTCCTCGCTCAGAAAAGGAGTGATGTTTTTGCTATACTCTTTGGAAGCCAGATTTAGAATGCAATTGCTTTCCGATTGAAGCTGATCTGCGAGTTTGCTACCCCAAAATTGATATAGGGACTTGAAGCCCGGACCTTGAAACTTGCCCTGCATCTCCAACCGATAAGGTGTAACACCATCCAATGGCCGTAACATGCCATAAAAACCGGATAATATGCGCAAATGCTGCTGAAGATACGCCAGTTCCTCATTTTGAAAAACACCCGGAGCCATATACTGATACTGAATACCTTCATAGGCATAGATGGCTGGCGTCAGATTGTCCTTCAAATTCATATTCTGAATCCGCTCCACATTCAGTTCGGCGATTGCATCGTTACACTTCCATAACGCTTTGAGTTCATCATAGGTTAACTTTTGAAGCAAACCCAGTAGTTGTTCTGACTCGTTCATAAAGCGGGGCATCTGCTGACAAGCTATATAATCCGTGTCGATTTTCATTTTTCAGAACTAAAAAAGAACAAACTAGCCCACAAATGGATTGCTTTGTTCATTACAATTCATAGAAATTCAATTGATTTTGGAATAAGTATCAAGCTTTAGTTGCACTCATTGCTCTTCTCGGTGTGCCACATATTCTTGTGAATTGTCCTTAAATTCAACCACAATAGGATACTGAGGAATTTACTACGACGAGCTTTAATGCTAACAATATTTTTTTCATCTATCCCTTTTTAACGGTTCAATACGTTCTTAAACCATCTTCAAGATCCTTCATATCCTTTTTATATGAGCCATACGAAGGAGGGGATATTAAATAAAGACCTTGAGGATTGCAGTCCTCAAGGTCTTATCAGTTCCTAGTTCTTAATGCTATAATGTTTCATTAACTTATTAGTCACATCTTCGGGTATACCTTTGGTAAAGTTTAAAGCCACCAAATCAGTAATAGCCCTGTCTATTGAAAAACATGAGTCACTACTGTACTTGCTCATTTCATCGTTAAAACCTAAAATACAAATGCCGTAACTTCTTTCTCCCCATATTGCCCAATTCAGCGACGACGATAACCATATAACTACTTCAGAGTTAGATAGAATAGCATCAGCAGGGCTTTCTTCTGGTCCCTGATTAAGGATATTCCAATACTCATCAGCGGTGGTACCTTTTTGTAAAACACACCAGTTATATTGGGAAAACTCACTGTAGTAATAATTTTCAGGGTCTGGATCTAAAACAGCCATAATTACAGAGGAGTCACCATCCAATTCACCCCAAAATTTATAACTCATTACATAATCAAAATCAAAAACAACTTTATTTGGAAAGGAAACTTTAAATACTGGATTTGGTAACCTCTCGTCAACACAAATGACTTTTAAAACCAAACGTGATGCTTTCTCAAATTCTTCTGAGCTTTTAATAGTATTGCTCAATTTGTCAATCCCCCAATCGAATCTTAGTTGTGACCCCAGTAGCTACCTTAGCCCAAAATTCAACAGTTAGTTGGGATTGCTTTGAAATGTCACGAACTGTGTATCTCGCACCATCTTTAGAATAGATAGTGACTTTACCGTCCTTACTCACTGCCTTTTTCCACCCTTCCTTCAAAAGACTCTTCTCAAAATCCGCCTTTGTTACATTGGTTGAAATATTTCTTACACTCTTTCCGACTGTAATGTCTTTATAACTACAATTCGTATTATGCACCCAAATACCAAGGTCACTTACAAAATACGTATGAAATTCATCAACCGTTATGTTCTAAACCGTTACCTGCTTATACAACAGTTCAATGCTGTCTATCTTGAGTGTATTCCCATCACTCTTAACAAGCAAGTCACCGACTTTGAGCAGATTAACCCCTTAAGTTTGGACACATGCTCTCTTCATCTCATTCTTTCATAGCTTTTCAAATTACAATCGGACGGCCTCAATTGGAATGGGATAAATCAGGTTCTGCTTGTAAAAATCAATAGGACCTAGGTCTTTAATGCTGGAATGCATTCTTCTTTCGTTGTAGAAGATCATGAATTCAGTGACTGCTTCATAAGCTTCACCATATGTGGCAAAGTCATATCGAGATAGACAATCATCTTGAAGTATCAGATGGAATGACTCGATATGAGCGTTCATATTAGGCGAGCGTGGTGGGATCCGTTCATGCAGGGTTCCCCACCGAGCCATCCATATTTTCATTCCATCCACAACTATCAGACATATTAATGATGATTAAAATAGTACTAATAGGCTTCAATTAATAGGATTTCCAGAAGAAACTAAACGACCTTTCCCCGTAGAATACCGGGAAACGGTCGTAGCTTCAATGTGTCTTTATTTATGGGTTACAACTCACTTTTAGGTGATTTAAACCGTTCTAAATCATAATATGGATTTGAAATATTATTTCCAACCTCCATAATGGTCTCTTTGATTTCATTTAAAATTACTATGTCTATATTGTGTTCTTTCATAGACTCTTTAATTTTATCAAAACACTTCTCTAAACCAAGGTTAACAACAATAGAGAGTATCACATCTACATCATCGTAGGAATTAGTATTCCATAACCTCCTCAATACAACATCTACATCGTTTCTTGTTTTATCCTCTAGAAGCTCATAAGTCATGACTTGTCGATCTGTTAATTCGGCTAGGATCAACAAAAATTCTTTTTTATCCAAGCTCATAGTTTCAAAATCTTTTAACACATTTCTAAACAAGGATAATAAAACTTCTGTAGGTAACCTATCAGGTAATTTCTCAAAATCTCCAATATTCATTTTTTCACTTCCCTTTTATTGGAATATGAACCTGATCCAAAGATTGGTTTTTTGTCCATGTTCCATCTGTCTTTAATTGTTTATTTCCTATTTTTATTTGCGCGGTCCAACGGGTTCCAGATGCGGACCCGGGATATCTCATTTTCGCAACAGGATCAGGTGAATGCCATCTAATTATGACCTTCTGTCCATCTGCAAGTACAAATTCATATTTTGCACCCACTTTAATTGTATCTGTTTTTACAAATGTATTTTTTATTCCCTTTGGAATCATTGACTTTAAATGTGTTATCCTGATTTCACCATTTTTCAATAAGTTTTGGGCAAATTTCCTAGCTGCATCTCTTGTTAATCCATTTATAGAACTTTTTCCCGTAATAGATTTAGAGCTCTTCGGTTTTGAAGCACTAGGTTTGGTTGAACTTCCACCACGTCCTCCACCACCACCCATACTTCCACCCGGGGTCATTCGCCCGCCACTAGCACTCCCGCTCCCAAGCCCCATCCCTTCAAGTGTATTACTCGCGGGTCTTTTAGAGGAATGTCCACTCGGGTCGACATACTTCAATGGATTATTTAACACATAAGAATACAAGTTCATAGTTAGCGGATCATTTAGTTCTCCCTCGTACGTATCCTCACCGATGAAACGTGCCATACTTGGATCATACCAGCGTGCTCGCAAATATTGCAGCCCTACAGTACCATCCCAATATTCCCCGGCATAACGAAGTACATTTGGTACGTTTTCCTCTGTTGTTAAGGGTCCGCCCCAGATATCATAAGTGTAGCTGTTAAGTACTTTGCCTGACTCATCCACGAGGCCAACCACATCACCGTGTCCATTCAACTGGTAGTATTCCAGTTTACCTGTTTTCTTGTCCTGGCGGGCCCATAATTGCCCGTAAAGATCATAGATATAGGCGTACGTCAGCTCAGCTTTTCCAGACGTTACAACGGCCTCGGCCATGAGTTTGGCTTCTTCATCGTAATAATAACGAATCGTTTGCTCGCCTTCGGTACGTTCATACAACAATCCATCCCCATTATAACTATAGGTTACCGTTTTGCCTTCACCCGTTGCTTTAATCAGACGATTCTGGCTGTCATACGTATACTGTGCATCCTTTAGACCGTATACCTTACCACTTCCGGTACTGTACCGGTTACCATTCGGGTCATAAGTATACGTTTCTTTTTGCGTGCCCGTTTCGGTCTGAATCCGGCTCAATTCATCGTATGTGTATTGATCGGTTTCCCCGTTCTGTGTACGGGACGTGATGTTTTTGTTACCGTCGTATTCATAGGTAAACTGCTGCACCGCCGAAGTCCCTTGAGAGATCTTGACTCCCGAGAGGTCATAGCCATTGAACTGATAGCTTGTGCTGAGGCCCTTGCCAAACGACACTTTCTCCAGCAAGCTATTGGACGCGTAACTGAAAGTCATCCGGTCTACAGGCGTCGTTCCTGATGCAGCAAGTGCAGAAGCTCCTCCCGAACCCGAGGTAATGTCCATGGAAGTTACCCGGTTCATAGCATCTACTTCGCCGTGAATGCGCAAGGATTGTCCTTTGGCATCCGTCAGGGTATAGCCTAGACGTTGCTGGGTATTGTTTTCGTAATCAAGTCGTGTCCCATCCGGGAACGTCAGTCCGTTCAACATCCCATCTTCGGCACGATAACTGTACGTGGTCTTTCCATGATCATCGGTCATCGATGTTCTACGGCCGATTTCGTCGTAAGTGTAAGAAACGTTGCTATCCGGTGCCTTCATGCTTGTGAGCATGTTATCACTGTTATACGTATACTCTGTTACTTTACCAAGTCGATCTTGTTTTTTGATCAGATTACTTTTCTTATCGTAATATAACGTTGTCGCATACCCGGCTGGACTCGGATGCGTCTGTTTAATGAGTCTTCCCAATTCATCATACTGTTTTGTGACTGTTTGCGTATTCGGTGATACGATCTGTGTCACTTGGCCCTGATAGCCATAGAAGTAGCGGCTTGTCTCTTGCTTCGGTGTGGTTACCGTCGTGATTTGTCCAAGCGCATCATACGTATAGGTCGTTCGTTGACCGTTACCATCGATAGATGCAATTACGTTACCATCGATATCATATTCGGTTTGTTGTAACGGAACATATGCACCATTCAGATATTCTTCCACCGCCGTCACACGACCAAGTAAATCCTTCTTCTCCCGTGTGCGATTGTCAGCAGCGTCCTTATAGGTCACCGTTTGACCCACAGCATCAATATTGGTTGTTCCGGTGGTCCCGTCTGGATACTTTGTCTCTATCGCTTGTCCAAACGCGTCGACTACAAATCTCGTCACATTGCCTTCGGCATCCTCAACAGCCGTTACATTACCTTCGCGGTCATAGGCGTATTTGTAAGTAGCCTCAGCCGTCTGCTCTTCTACCAAAAGACCTAACGGATTATACCGCTCGGTCGTGACAATGCCATCTGGCGATGTATTTGTAATGATGTTCTTAACATCATCATACGCCGTAGTTGATTTCGTACCATCTGCATGTTCGATTTGTAGAAGTCGCCCTCTCTTATCATACTGATACGATTCCTGTTCCCCGGATGCATCGGTTGTCTTTTCCAGTTCACCAGCATTCGTATATTGATACGATTCCACGAGGGCTTCTGCTTTACCAGCAGCATCATTCACAGTTATGGACTTGGATTTCACCAAATGCCCTGCATTAGCCTGATAACTCAACGTCGCTACGCTGTCTTTAGCTAAATAGCCGCCTTTATCCGTGGTGTTGATGACTCTTCCTTTATCATCCAGCTTCACTTCCGATTCAGTGAGCAACTGCCCGCCGTATCCATTTTTAGTCGTGCTCCGCAGAACGGAACCTTGGCTGTTATAGGTTGTTTCGGTGTATCTCTCCAAGGTACTATTAATCTTGCTGGTCGAACGAATAGGTTTGATCCAGTGATATGGAGCCTTACCCGTTTCATACGCATAAGTGGATTCTTGTCCGGTACTGCGCTTTTCTGAAGTCACCATTCCATTGGCATCGTAGGTCATGGTCGTGGTTAGCTTCTCGCCTGCACGTCCACCCTCACTAACCCACTCCGATAGCTCTGTTGGCAGATTTCGTTTATTCTGACTATCATACTTGAACTCGGTTGTATACGTTACCGCATCTCCGGTTAGCGCATGCTTATCTACGCGAACCAAATCGGGGTGCGCGGCAGTGCTGAACGTTTTGGAGAACGTCCAAGTATCTACAGTGTTCTCTGCTTTCACTTTCGTTGTCCATGATGCGGATTGACCGTATGCATCCAGATCTTCTCCAGAGTACTCAAAGTTAACCTTGTCTAGAACACCTTCGCCATCCGTTGAACTAAACTGGCTCTTGCGTTCTCTTACTTTAAAGACGAAATGTGAAGAAGCCGCGCCAATCTTCTTCAGTGACGGAACATAAGCGATGTCTGTAATCGCCGATGACGGATCAGTAATACGCGTCAATAGTGCGGTATGCATCACACCTTGAGCATTTTGGTTGCTTTGCAATTCAGGCAAGAAATTAAATTTGGATTCGGGATAATAGTACGTATATGTCGTTGTCCGATCCAGAGCATCCGTGAATTCTCGCAAAATACGAATGCCTTCGTCCTCGCGTTGCGTGTACGTTGCTTTCCGATCTGTTCCGGCAAGCTGTACAGTAACCTTCAGGTTGTCATAAGCAAATGTCAGCGCCTGACCTTCACTGTTTTGAATTCGGGAGATGACTTGGTTTCCATCCAATGTTGTATATTGAAAATTCACCGTATTCCGGTAACCATCTGTAATTTGCAGTAACTCTCCGGTTCCGTTAAACAAATAATCGTAGCCATTCCGGATCGACAAACGGTAACTACTGGATTTGCCATCCACAGTCACGGTCGTATCTTGCTTCACGATTAAATCATTCCATACGTAGCCTTCAAGTTCAAGATTAGCGTTTAAGCGATAATAACCTACGCCTGGAATCTGGACATACTGACTATCGCCACGCTTTTCCATGAAAGGAATGTCCCAACGCCAGCCTTGTCCCAATCCAGCTGAGAGTTCTTCCTTGCGTGGCGTAACCATATTGGAATACTTTTGTGTCGTTTCGTCGTATTGAACGCCGAGCTGTCCACTTGCTCTAGCACTGTCATAGACACGTGTCAGATCAAACGAAATGAGTCCAGGTAAGGAGATGTCCGTACTACTGACCATCATCTCTCCCGTAGCAGTAGAGATCGATTCCGCTCCATAAGACGTCATGTACAGCGATGCATCATCCCGGATATCAACGTGATTTAGCCCAGTTTCATCCACGGTTGTTCCTGTACCTGGAGCATCCTCTCCAAGAGCATTAATCGAGAAGTTGTTTTGCTGTGATGATCCGGAAGGGCGTAGTCCCTCCATTTGAATCGGTTCGCTAATTTCTTGTGCTTCTAGCCATTTCTCAGCAGCCTCACCGCCTGTACGATCTGTCTGTAAAGCTTTATATAACTGGAACAGCGAGTAACCTTGATCTAGTTTCTCCTCAATCCAATCTTCTTTGATACCAAACTGCTCTTTTAAACTATGGGTTGTAATGTAGGTAGCGGAAGGGAGGGAATCCCTACCTTCTGCCGCCGCTGCTGCTTGTCCTCCATATCCAAAAGAACCGAACCCACTAAGAACCAATATGACGCATAACCAAATAATCGTTATTTTCTTAAACACTCCATCACCTCAACCTAGATTTAGACAATCATTAATTAAATGGGAAAATCTTTTTCGTTCGTTTCGTCAAATTTCCGTTCCGGTCATATTCAAATACAATTTGATCTCCCGTAAATAGAACGACTTTAAGCAATTGATTGCCATAGCCATATTCATAGCTGTTGTCATTGCGAATGTTCATCCACGCTGCTTTTATGACTCCCTGAATCGGTTTTCCATCCTTTTCACTTATCTTGAGATAATAATATTGTCCACCTTGAAGCTCCCATTCAAGAACTGTATATTGCTCACCATATAGCTGTTCTTGCTCTATTGAAGCAGCTACCGGAATGCTAAGTTCCTTATCTGAATACAATTCGATCCGAGGCTCAGTGGAAAAATCACCTGATTCCTTTATCGCAATCCGATACTTGTCAGAGCTATAGGGGCTAAAACGATAGTACACATTCCCTTGCTGAACTGTGGGAAGCGCCGTTTCTGTGTTCTCATACAAAGTCAGAAACTCCACATCCACTTCCTTGATCGTAAAGTGGCGATAAGCACCTACAAATTTCAGCGGTTGGGCTGACACATTATGCACCTGAATATCAGACTTTTCAGGTACGAATTGTCCTCCTGTCGCATTCTTTCCTTCCTTAACAACCACTTGGTTCTGATTCCGAATAACGTAATCATAGGCTCCTCCTACTGAGGAAGATCCAACGAGTATTGCTTCATAAGGTAATGTATTCGAAAACAACAGCGTGTTATTTGGCGCCAAATCCCGCTTGATAAGTGCAGGCTCCTGACTGGAACTGGCTGTCACAGGAGCAGAATATTGAATCGTGACCGGCTCCGAAGATACTACGGTGACAACAAGCGTTGCACCTGCTGGAATATCCCAAGTTGCATGACTTTTACCTTCCACGAAATACAATGCTTTATTGGATTTGTCGTAGACCGTATAATCCACAACGGATGTTACTCCTGCGATTCGTTCAATTTGAGCAGGTTTGGAACCCGGATTCGTAAATACAGCACTCTGCCCTTGATTGACAGTGATTTCTGTTTCTGGTGAAGGGACTTGGTCATCTTGTCCACGGAATACTCGGTAAATCCCACCATACGTTATGGGTTGATCTGAGATGTTGGTAACGACAACTTTTTTACCATCCAAGACATACGCCTCGATCGCTGTTGCTGTTCTACTGCTCGACACTGTTCCATCTACGTTGTAAATCGTGTAATCATACACCCGCCCCGCGCTGCTGGAAGCATCATTTCGGAGTCTTTTCGAATCTGAGCTTATGTTGGTAAAGGCATAGCTCTCTCCTTTGTTCAACGTCACGCGCAGATAAGCCGGTTCTTGGCTATCCACTACAGAGAAATCATCCGTGTATTCAAATAAGACAGGTGTACTTCCCCCTACGGTAACGATGGCTTCACCACCAGAAGGAATGGTAGCGAGACTTACATTGCTATTGAATTTGTCACTATGTGCTCTGCCGTCTGCCTTATACACAACAATATCAAACTGTGCACCTAATTTTTTGGCGTTACTCCGAATCGGGTTACTGAGTGAACCCCCATTGTGGAATTTGACCGATTGGCCCGGTGAAACCGTAATCTTGCTTAGTGCATCATTAGGTCGATCCTCTACATCAAAAATGGTGTAAATCGCACCTATGGTTACAGGTTGAGCGGATACACCCGTGACCACTGCTTTATTTCCATAAAAAACAACAGGTTCAACCGCTGTTGCTTTTCTTGTACTCCGTTCTGTGCCATCCGGATAATATGTCACGTAATCAAATATCCGCCCCTGACTAGTGGACGCATCACTGTCGAGATATTCCCGATCGGTGCTGTTATTCCAAAATGTCACGCTTTCTCCCTGGTTCAGTGTTACCCGATGGTATGCGGGTTCCATGCTGTCTTCAACTGAGAAATCATCCGTGTAACTAAACTCAATCGGGACTTGTCCGACTACGGTTACGACCGCATAACCTTGTGAGCGAATGATCGGATTTGTATTTTTGTTGAAACCATCCGAATGTACAACGTCTTCTGATGTATACAGGACATAGTCAAAAAGAGCTCTGTTGGTACTGCTCGCGTTGTTTTTAATAGGATTGGCTAAAGAACCATTGTTCCGAAAAATCATGGATTCACCAGGATATACGGTAATTCGAGTAATGGCATCACCACCGGCTTTTTGAACATCAAATGTCCGATATGGCACACCATATGTTACAGGCGTTGATGTAACCAAGGTTACAACGGCGGTTCTTCCTGCTGCTACCGTAGGCTTAGTCGTCGTATTTGTCCCTGTAGAACTTTCCGTTCCATCCGGAAGATAAACAACGTAATCATGCTTATCTTTGGTCGTTCCATCACTTTGGAGTGCATCTGATTTGGAACTGATGTTGGTGAATTGGTAGCTATCGCCCTGATTTAGAGTTGTACGCGTATAGGCTGGCTCATCACTCCATTCACCGGTATAGACTTCATAGGGAAATCCAACACTAACAGGCTGTGAGCCCGCTCCAGTAATAATAATTTCGTTCCCTCCTGCAAGTGAAGGTTTCCCAGTCGTTTCAAAATTTGAACTCACAAGACTACCATCTTCTTTGTATGAAGCGTAGTCTATCTTCCTGTCCTGAGCCGTGGAAGTATCGGCACTTAAAACTCTTGACTGTGTCCCTTCATTAAAATATCGATAGCTCTCTCCTTTGGATAACGTAACCCTAAGCATGGCAGGGTTAGCTGATACACTGTA
This sequence comes from Paenibacillus sp. 11B, assembly GCF_030487755.1. Taxonomy (NCBI): domain Bacteria; kingdom Bacillati; phylum Bacillota; class Bacilli; order Caryophanales; family Paenibacillaceae; genus Paenibacillus; species Paenibacillus sp. 11B. The sequence continues at coordinate 967,914 of NZ_JAUKNS010000001.1, forward strand.
GGAAAATTCTGAACGAATTGTCACTGTAAAAGGATTCTGACCCGTCGAGGTGATCACAGCTGTATAACCTGAACCTACTGATAAACTACTAGTAGAGTCCATGTTTTCGCCCATGATGCTGCCATCTGGTCTATAAATAACGTAATCGTATGCACTGCTTCTTGAGGTGGCCGCATTAGTACTTAACGACCTTGTCGCACTTCCGTTATTCGTGAACGTATAGGAATCTCCAGGACTCATGGTCAAAGTTTCGTCTTCCATGGCCATAGCTTGAGGAGAGAAAGAGTTTTCCCCGTATGTATCATCAGTTACCGTCGGTTCATCTTCTGGTTCTTCGATAACTTCGTCTACACCTTCCGGCTCTTCATAGAAATCCGGATCAATATCTTCCAGATATTCGTCGTCTGTTAAAGCTGATTCCTCCATAGGAACATCAACATTCTCTGCGCTACTTTCAGTTGTTATTATGGCATCCGATTGATCCGAAAGCGCATAACCGCTAGTCGGATACATGGTTCCAATCAACAACAAAGCCATCAGAAAAACAATAAAACCTTTTCTTAAACACATGGAATTTATATTCCTCCTTTATGTCTTTTCTCCATTTCCTCCCTCAACAGATGTATAAATGGAGCCTAATAAATCATTATCGTCATTTTCCTTATTTTAGGACATAGTGAATTAGTCCCTAATTCCAGGGACTTTTTTCCTTTTACATCTCAGATAACAATTTAAAAATAACCTGTAATTATCCTGATACGAAATAGAATAATAGATTAGATGCAGTTCAAATGCTATTTCAATTAAGTTAATCGTCTTTCCTATTTTGATTAGGACTTAGATTTAATATCTGAAAAATAAAAAAGCCGCCAGTTGGCGACTTTTAAGTGAATCAAATAGTTATCATTCTGTTACATGATCAGCGGACACATCTGGCTAGTGTCCCACTGCTTGTATGAAAACAAACGTGCTCTCGTCGGATCGCTCTTCTGAAAAAGCGAAGTTTAAACGATCAAAGTTTCTTACGTCTTTCACATCTGTAATCTTGTGCTCTGCCATATAACGTACCATTTCACCTCTGGCCATTTTAGCCCAGGTTGCCTTTTCAACAAGCTTCCCATTGACCATTTGTCCGAATACACAAGTAATGAACCGGGTTTCCTCACTCAGAAAAGGCAAAATATTTTTGCTATACTCTTTGGAAGCCAGATTCAGAATGCAGTTGCTTTCTGATTGAAGCTGATCTGCCAACTTACTGCCCCAGAATTGATAGAGCGAGCGGAATCCCGGACCTTCCAGCTTGCCCTGCATCTCCAACCGATAAGGGGTAACACCATCCAATGGCCGTAACATGCCATAAAAACCGGATAATATACGTAAATGCTGCTGAAGATACGCCAGTTCCTCATCTTGAAAAACACCTGGAGCCATATACTGATACTGAATGCCCTCATAGGAATATATTGCTGGCGTAAGATTGTCCTTTACATTCATATTCTGAATCCGCTCCACGTTCTTTTCGGCAATTGCATCGTTACACTTCCACATCGCTTTGAGTTCGTCATAGGATAACTCTTGAAGCAGACTCAATAGCTGTTCTGACTCGTTTATAAAATGCGGCATCTGCGCGATAGCCATAAGATCGGTATCGATCTTCATCTTTTTCGCTGGTGATATGATCATTCTCATCGTGCTGATCCATCCTTAATCTACCGTTGTTTTTGTCGTTATCCATTGTACAGGATTGGACAGTTGAATCCAATGCCAAGGCTTAACTTAATCCCTCATGGTACCTTTGAAAAGACTCAAAAATGAACAAGTCAGCCCACGATTGGACCGGCTTGTTCATTAGAATCCAACACATAAAATTGGTGAGAAAGCAAGGCGTGCATTTCAAACCGTTATTAGGGAGATACGCTCCCCGAGCCGCTATTTTGCTCTATTTTTGTAGTCGAAGTCGGCAATTGAATCATTGGCGTATTTGACCCACTTACATATGGAAGGGCTCCATCCCATTTCTTGATGGTTTCATATTCAACGAGTTGACTCGATAATGATTGTTGAAGCTCTTTATTTGCTTTAGCTTGACCCTCTGCTTCGATCAATAGTTTGTCTGCATTACCTTGTGCTTCCACGCGCTTACGATCTGCTTCTTTCTTGGCGATCTCAAGTTCAGTCGTTTTACGTTCCAGTTCTTGAGAAGCTTCAACACGCTTATCGATTGCTTCCTGCGTCTTAGCGTCAGGTTGAGGAACACCTACGGTAACGTTGGATACAATAAAGCCTAACTCTTTAACGTCATCAGAAAAACGTTGTTGGACATCCACTCCTGCTTCGGATGACTTTTCACCATAAACATCAATTACTGTAAACTTGGAAATACCTTTACGAGCTGCGTCACGGAAACGTGTTTTGAGATATGTATCCTCAATTTCTTGAATGCTAATTGGCCCAAATGTATTGAAAATAGAAGATACTTTACTTGGTTCTACTTGGTAGTTGTAAGCAAAATCGATTGTGATGTTTTTCCCGTCAGAAGTAGCAATCTGAATATCTCTGTATTCAACCGTTTGAATTCGGATCGGATATTTCGTTACTTTATCAAACGCTCCAACTAGTTTCCACCCTTGACTCAGTGTACTATCTTTTACGCCTCCATTGGGTGAATAAACGACTCCAACATATCCATTAGGAATTCGTGTTACAAAGAAAGTCACCAGTAACACTCCCACAATAATAACTATCGCAACCGCAATAGCCCCTACTTTAAACGTCTTTGAATTTTCCATCTACATTCTCCTCTTGTTTGAATTTATTGTATTTCTTCAAAACTCTACTACCTATTTTATTGAATAGCGGGAACATTAATGACCATAGAATAAATGCTAGGATAAAGATTAAAATGATCCCCCCAATAATTGGCATATTCGTCCTCCCTTCTATGGATGTAACCGAGTACAAATTTATAACCAACTAATTATATCCTCCTTTATATATACTTTGTAAATCCGTATTCGGTTTCAATGATATCCAGCGCTTGAACTACTATTAAGTAAAGTAGCGAAGAAAATGGTGAGTGAGGGACGTTCAGTACCCGGTTATTCCTAACAAGAAAGTGATCATCAATTCATCTGGGAATTATGGATCAGGAGTGAGTTTGTCCCCCTTGCTCTTCTCTGTAGGTGACTGTCCTACTGTCACAAAAAAAGCCGCCATGTAGGCGACTTTGATGGTACCCTCTAACTAAAATAGTTAATCTACGATAGGCATTAATATTCAATCAATGTGCGTTGTTTTCAGTTCGGCATTGAAAGCCTAGATCCAATTGGAGCATTTAATCATTTAGCAGCCGCAGCCATTTTCGTAATCTTATCCGCAATATCTTCGGCCTGTAACAGAGACGAGAATGAATCCGCCGCGAAATATTTTTCCATTTCGATCTCAATCACATGATGATTTTTGACGGCATCTAAGGATGTCCACGTCACTGGGAGCTTGGGTGGCTCTTTACCTTCAACTTTAAGCACAATGACGTAGTCGCCTACATAATCGTTTACAGTCTCCCATGACACTTCAATACGATCCTCTTTTTTGTCAATGATTTCACTTTTCACTTTAGGCGTTGGGTTCAGACCCAAAATATCGTATGTAGCTCTGCCCCCACGCTCGCCTGCATTACCAATCACCATCAAAAATTTGTCTACAGTAATATAATCCACAATGGAGATCGTTGCATCTTTAGGAATTACATTTCTAATTTTATTGCGGGCAGCTTCCGTACGTTTTTCAAAATCTTCATTCCACTTCTTAGCTTCTTCTTGTCGACCCAGAATATCGCCCATCGCCGTAATTTCTTCCTGAATCGTGGAGTACTTGCTTGTCTCAAACACGACGGTCGGTGCAATCTTAGAGTAACTTTCATAGGCTGCTGTATTCCAAGTAATAATGATATCTGGAGACAAATCCAATACCTTCTCTAAAGAGATACTTCCCTCCAAACCAATATCTTGAACCGTGTCAGGTAAATAAGGTTTTAGAAACTTTGCAAAGTTCATTTGTGTACTGGATGCTCCAACTGGCGTTACCCCTACAGCTAAGACTGGCCCTAAGTCCCAGTCAACAACAACACGTTTGGGATGTGTCGGAACACTAACTTCTCCCATGACCGTTGATACTTTACGCATGCTCGTATCTTCTTTGGCCTCATTGGAAGGCATATTTTGAGTAGACTTTGCACTCTGCTTTGAATTTCCACCTGCTGATCCCTGGGTATTATTTTGACTGGAGTTCCCATTCGTGCACGCTGCAAGCATTAACGTAAAACATAACATGAGTGTTAATACCATCTTCGATCTTGTTCCTCTATACATCTGTCTATCCCCTTCTGTTTTGTATTGATAATGATTATCATCAATAACATAACAAGTAGAAGAATGTTTGCCCATAGAGGATACGAACCCTTCCCATGGACTATCTGAATCGCCTACGTCCTCCTTCATTTTCTTTTTATATTGCCCTGGCGTCATCCCGACCTGCTTCTTGAACAAACGTGTGAAATAAAAAACGTCACTATAACCTACGCTTGAAGCTATCTCCTGTGCAGTGGCATCTGTCCGAATCATTAATTCTTTTGCTTTAGCCATCCGCGCCTGAATCACATATTCGATAGGACTTCTGCCCGTACGAAGTTTGAACTGTTTCGATAAGTATTGAATGCTGTAATTCCATTGTTCAGCCAAGGACTCCAGAGAAATAGATTCATTAAAATGTTCGTGAATGTACTGGATGATCTCTTCTACCATATCCTTTTCCTTTGAAGTAACTCCTTGAAGCTTCAGTTGCTGGACAAGTGTATATACGAACTGGTAAAAAAAGATTTTCACATGAAAACGTTCAAAAATCTGTCTTCGGTTCCATTCCTCATACATCGAATCGACATGACGATACAGATTAACCGGAGCAAGAGGCTGGTAGGCATAGGGTAGCTGAAAAGGGTTGTTCATGAGATAGTTCTTCTGGATTTCTTTGCTAGCTTTGGGGGACATACTACCTCTATATAAAATGTAATAGTACGTCACCTCATCTTGTCCAGCCTCAAATCTGATCCTGCTTCCCTTTCCTGCATGCAGTAGATAAAACCTTTTAAATATATGTATATCATCATCCAACCAAAGGGAGCCTTGTCCTTGCACGATATATATAAAACCACTGACTGGGAGATGATATTGCTGCTTCCCCCCGCTACTTATTACAATTTGGCGAATATCCACCAGCTGAATCGATGAATTGTCCCACATTTGAATATACTCTTCCCAGTTCACTATTTTTCTCCCCCGTTTGACCACATACTGAACCTAATATTCAGTAAGAAATCCCTTTATAATTCACTTTGACTATATTCGATAACGATAATCATTGTCAATTAGAGAGCGACTTAAGGGTAAGAAGAAATCCCTACACTCCCCTCCAGAACGAACAGAACCCCGGCAGCGCATCTGCATTCAGCAGCGCACAACTGGGGTTCACCATTATTTTAATTATTACTTATATCTCTTAACCTAACTCACCTTGTAAAATCATGCTGCCCAATCGTCAGCAACGTTGGTCTTCTCTTGCTCCACAACGACGTTGCAATCTTCGGATTGTAATAATAGAGGGCTCCGTGTGTCGGATCAGTGCCATTCAAGGCTTTACGTGCTGCCTGGTAGGAAGTCTGGGTTGGTTTTGTATTAAACTGTCCATCGTCTATGGCCGTGAACTGCCCTTTCTGGAAAATCACTTTCGGAATTGATGACGGGAATGCATTCGAATGCACACGATTCAAGACGACCGCGCCTACAGCAACCTGTCCTTCAAAGGATTCTCCGCGTGCTTCCCCATGAATCAGCTTTGCCAACTGGCGCAGCGTGTTGCCTTGGGCTGCAGCCTTCTTGTTTAGTCTGTTCAGTGTTGCCGGACCTGCAATCCCATCCGCACTCAACCCCTGAGCCTGCTGGAACTTACGGACAGCGCCTTTGGTAATAGAACCGTAATATCCAGTCATTCCGGCCTTAAAATACCCCAGTTCGCTTAATTGCTCCTGCAATTGCAGCACATGTTCACCGCGAACGCCCTGCTCCAGCTTCTGTGCTCCGGCAGAAGGAGTTGCCATCGTAAGTCCGAGAGCCATCGCGAAGGCACCGAGAAGCACACTGACTCGTCCTGCCCTTTTGCCAGCCTTTTTCCCCCTGCGATGGGTGACTTTCCGGCTGACGGTAATAGGCCCCATGTGGTCAGTACTTGTGTGCAGATCATACAGATTATACAATTCAAGCCTCTCATCCCCGCGATTTAAACTAACTTCTTCATCAAGGCTGTAGATATACTTCATCTGTTTCATTTCTCTCATCTCTTGAACAGGAGTAAGGTCGATCACATCATATCTCCTGTTCATCTCACTCATCCTATCGTTGCCATTATAGCTGTATATCACCTTCATCCCCACATTCTCAATCACACGTATCCGTTCACACACGCTATTCTGTCCACTCATCATATGCTTTTCATTCATCATATTCTCTGCATTCACTTCATTCATTTTACGCGTCTGATCCATTTCAATATTGTTTTTCATCATTCCATTAACCTCCACTTTTCTGAATCCAGATCCCACTTCTTCCCCCTGAATTCTCACGGTTGGACATCCCGAGTGTCATTATAGGATATAGAAAAAGTGACGTCTATCGGACCGAGGGCGCAGGCAAAAATCCACTCCAAACATAGCAAAAAGAGGCATGAGCCCATGGTCACGCCATGGTCATGCCTCTTCTTGTATCAACTTCCTTCCGCTTGTCCAGCCCATCATTTCCGTAGGCAGGTTGACCCGTACAAAAGTTGCGTTGTATTTATTGACATTTATTCGGCCAGTTCCAAACCCTTCGTTTCCCGGCCCAAGAACAGCACAGCGGCTGCGCCAATGAGGATGGTCACGAAGAAAATCGTGAATATCAGGCTGATTGCAACCTCACGCTGAACCAGCATACCAACCATTAATGGCGCAAGCACGCCCCCAATCCGGCCTACCGATGTGGCAAGACCCACACCTGTGGAACGAACGGAAGTGGGATACAATTCCGGACTATACGCGTACAGTCCGCCCCAAGCTCCCAGATTGAAGAAGGAAAGGCAGATACCTGCGGTCAGAATCGTCGCTTCCGTTGTTGCCAGTCCAAAAGCAATCGCACTTACTGCTGTCAATGTAAGATAAACGACAAGTACAAATTTGCGACCAAACCGCTCAATGAAGTACGCCGCTGTGAAGTAACCTGGCAGCTGCGCGATCGTCATAATCAGCACGTACTGGAAGCTTTTGACCAGCGTAAAGCCTTTCGCCATGACAACCGACGGCAACCACAAGAACATGCCATAATAAGAGAAAATGACGGTAAACCACAAGATCCAGAGCATCAACGTTGTACGACGATGCGGTGCTGACCAGACCGTAGCTACCTTCTCACGGAACGTGATTTTATGAAGCTTGGTATTGTTCTTGTAACGTGGCGGGTCCTGAATAGCACGGCGCAGGTACAGCGCATAGAACGCCGGAACAGCACCAATAGCAAAAGCAATTCTCCAGCCATATTCCGGGATCACAAAGTTGGCAATGAGTGCCGATACTATCCAACCGCCTGCCCAGAAACTCTCCAGCAGTACAACTGCACGTCCGCGTTCTGCCGTAGGCATGGACTCCGATACCAATGTAGATGCTACGGGCAGCTCACCGCCAAGGCCAATACCGGCAATCAGACGCAGTACACACAATACGGCGAATCCGGTCGCCAGGGCTGAAAGACCGCTAGCAATCGTGAAAATTAGTAATGTCCACATCAAAATGGCCTTACGCCCGAAACGGTCCGCAAGTGCCCCCGCAAGCAATGCACCTAGCGCCATACCAATCGAGTTGATACTTGTAAGCACCCCGACTTGTCCGGGACTGAGACTCCATTCCTTGGCAAGTGCAGCCACGATGAAGGAAATCATGCCGACTTCCATTGCATCAAACAGCCAGCTCATGCCGGCACTGAACAGCAGCTTGCGCTGCTTGGGATTCCGCAATACTTCCAGTTTGCTCATCACTTATAGCTCCCTTGATCTCTATATAATCATTCTGACACTAAACCATTATTATGCAGAATGATCCAGAAATCAATGCAAAATACGCATATCCGTTGATCTTCTTCCCATACCTTACCCCTTGAGTGAACCCGCTGTCAGACCTGCAACAAAATAGCGTTGAAGCAGAATGAACAGCACGATCATCGGAATGGCTGTTACCAGCACACCCGTGAGCATCATCGGATAGTTGGTCACGTATTCCCCGCGGAACTGCATGAGCGCGAGAGGCAATGTGAGCTTGGACTTACTGCTGAGCATCAGCATCGGAATGAGCAGATCATTCCAGACCATCACAAGCAGGAACGTAGCTGTAGCTGCCAAAGAAGGTGCAGCCAGTGGTAACGCAATCCGTGTATAGAGCCTCCACTCGCTTGCTCCATCCATGCTGCCCGCTTCCAGTATTTCCGCATTCAGCATACGCATGAAGCCCGTCAGCATAAATACGGAGACCGGCATCAGCATCGCAGCTGATACTACAATGAGTCCCGTTAGACTGTCCGACCACCCAAGCGTACGCGTCAGGGAATAGATCGGCAGCATGCTTACCTGGGAAGGAACAATCAGTCCCGCAACGAACAGGGCAAACACAATTTTGCCCACGCTGCCACCCCAGCGAACAATGGCATATGCAATCATACTGCTGAGTAACAACTCAATCGCAACCGTGCCCAGCGTTACGACCAGACTGTTTTCGAAATACTGCCACATCGGCTGGTTGCGGAACATTCCCGTGAGATTATCCCATGTAAACGGGTCCGGCCAGCTAAATGGACTGCTAAAGAAGTTGCTGCTGGTTTTGAACGATGACACAAATACAAAGTACAGCGGCACGATAATCAGCAGCGCGTATACCAATAAGATCAGTCGATTGAACCATTTTAAAAACATATAAATTCCCTCCCTTCTTCCTTTGGTTGCTTGGATGCTGCTGGGCAGAGTAAAACTTAATAATTCACGTACTCATGAGCATTTCAATTCGTCCAATCGTTAATAGCTTACCCGGTCGGCTCGAAGCGCTTTGAATTGTAATAGTGTCAGCAGCGCCAGCAGAACCAGGAAAATCATCGAACCTGCTGAAGCGAGGCCAAAGGAGTAGCTGCCAAAGGCGGTATGATAGATATATGTCGTCAAAATTTCAGTCGCGTAGTTCGGGCCTCCGTCCGTCATCGTGAAAATGAGGTCAAATGCCTTGAACGACTGAATGGTCGTATAGGCCACAACAATTGTTGCCGAAGGTGCCAGCAGCGGCCAGGTCACGGTACGAAATACCTGCCATTTGCTACCGCCATCCATACGTGCTGCTTCATACAGCTCTGACGGAATGCCTTGCAGACCTGCGATAAACACAATCATCATCTGCCCGGCATGTGCCCAGACCTGTACCGCGGCAATCGAGTAGATGGCGATCTTCGGATCACCAATCCAGTTGTGGGCCATGCTCCCCATACCTGCTTCATTCAGTCCATAGTTAATCAACCCGATCGAAGGATCATACATAAATGCCCAGATCAGCCCCACCGATACGGAGGACAGAATCGCAGGCAGAAAATACAGGGCCCGGAGCGCGATGCGTGTCTTTGTGTTACGTACTAGAAGCAGCGCCAGGACAAGTGAAATAAAGGTTTGCGCTATAACAACCGTTACCATGAATTCAACGTTATTGCCAAAGGCTTTGCGAAATACGATGCTGCTGAGACTGTCCTTGTAATTATCCAGCCCTACAAATGCATACGACGGGGATACCCCGTCCCAATCCGTAAAGGAGTAGAACAGCCCCGTCAATGTAGGAAATACGAACAGTGCAACGTACAGCAGCAACCCGGGTAACAGAAACAGGGATAGCTGAATACGGTTCTTCATCGTTTATTTCCCGATATGCTGATCAATGATCGCCTGTGCCTGCTGTGCTGCTTCTTCAGGAGAAGTGCCGCTCAGTACAGCCTGAATGGAGTTCGTCACCGCTTTCTGATTATCTCCATTCAGGATGGTGAACCGTGGCTGGAACACGGTCTTTTTGCTCGCCCAATCTCCGGCAACCTGAAGCTCGGGTGTATCGTACTTTACATCGTTCACTGTCACGTTCTGTCCTGTCTGGTTGGCATATTGGCCAGCCACTTCCGGACTGCTCAGGAATTCGAGGAACTTCTTCGCTTCTTCCGGGTGTTTGGACTTGCTATTCACCGCGAGCATGAATGTAGTGGTGTGCACCCCTTCATATTTCGCCTGATCGGCACTTACGGTAATCGGTGCGAGCAATTTTTGCTCCAAATTCGGATTTTGCAGCTTGTTCTGTGCCAACTGATACGATCCGCTTGCCAGTATCGCCGCTTTCTCTTGGATGAAGAGTGCTCCCGCTGCCGGGTCTTTCGTTCCCAGTGCATCCTGCTGGAAGTAACCTTTGTCGTTCAGTTCTTTAATTTGAGTCAATGTTTTCACCCAAAATTCATCCGTCAGTTTTGCTTCGCCAGCTTCCACTTTGGTAAAAATGTCGTCACTCGGCGCATTGTTCATCACCATCGTATTCATGAATTGGCCCGGACCAATATCCGCTCCAGCAAATGCAATCGGAATAATGCCGTTGTCTTTCAGTGTCTGACAAAGCGCTAGAAAACCTTCCCAATCCGTCGGCGGGGTCAGTCCGTATTTTTCAAACAGCTTCACATTGTAGATTGGATCGTTGTATACGAGTTGATAAGGAATTGCATATTGTTTGCCATCGTGCTGGCCTGCTTCAATCAGCTTTGGATTGTAGGCTGACAGAAACGACGATCCAGTCAAATCCGTAAACAATCCGGCTTTGGTGAAGGCTTCGAACTGTGCACCAGGGAAGGAAGCAAATACATCCCCAACCGAACCGTCACTGATTTTGGATTGTACAGTGGATTGATATTGGTCCGAAGGAAGAGTTTGCATTTCTACATGGATGTTCGGGTTTTCCTTTTCAAACGCATCAATCGTCTTGTTCAGCGCCTCCACATCCTCACCACGCCAGTGCATGAAGCTGATTGTTACTTTGCCTGAACCGGAGGAGCCGCTCTCTCCTGATGAAGCAGTATCCCCGCCGCCGCAAGCAGACAACAGGATGGACATCATCAGCATACTGACGAGGGGCAGGATATATTTTTGTTTTTTTCTCATGAAAGAAGACCTCCTGAAGATATTTGATGTAAGTTAAACGACTAAATTTACACTGAACACTACGTATTCATAACAATCTTCCAATCGCTGTTACCCCCGGATTTTTTCAATTCTATTAAAGGAGAAATCCGGGGATAGCGTATGCTTCCGATGTAGCTTTCTTTCAGAAAGCTTTCAGGCGAACGCTTCGCTTCTTCAGATCGGTTCTACTCTCTCCGTTAAAGTGTAAAAAAAGGGTTAACTCACTTAATTGGTAGTAACTGAATGCTGTTTTTGTCTTGTTTTCCACTTCTCACGAATGATCGGCATAACTGTCCGTCCAAAAATTTCGGCTTCTTCCAAATGAGGATATCCCGAAAGGATAAATGTCGTTACGCCCATATCCCCGTATTCCATCAAGCGCTCAGCGACCTGTTCGGCTGTACCGACAATAAGAATTGCTCCGCCGGAACGAACAACAGACAAACCTGTCCACAGGTTCGGACCTACGACAAACTGCTGCTTCTCGGACAGTTCCCGCAGCTCATTTTGCCTGCGTTGATTGGTTGCATCCGTCTCCGCGAAGGCAGCTTTGGCTTTCTCGATCGCTTCAGGTGGAACTTTGCTAATAATCTCCCAAGCCGCCGCCCATGCCTCTTCTTCGGTATCCCGAATGAGTACCTGTGCCCGCATGCCGTAACGCAACTGGCGATCTTGACCCGTTTCCTCTTTGATCTGTTCGCGAATGCCTTCAATTTCTTCGATCTGCTCCTGAATCCAGTCATGCGGCTCGCCCCACATGAGGAATGTATCTGCATGTTCAACAGCTACCCGTTTCGCAATCGGTGAACTTCCTCCGAGGTAGAATGGCGGATACGGCTTTTGCACGGTTTCAGGCATACCTACCGGAGCTTTGAAATTGTAATATTTACCGTTAAACTCCTGATTATCATCGGATGCTTCCTGATTCGACTGAGCACCACTTCCAGCAAACTCGGTTAGATTCAGCCCGGTCGATTGCGTCCATGAACGCTTCATCACTTCCATGTACTCGCTCGCGCGTTCATAACGTTCATCATGGGCATGAGCCAGTGGATCACCCAGTTCCTCCAGATCCCGAACCGAGCTGCCTGTCACTACATTGATCATGGCACGACCACCAGACAGTTGATCCAGTGCCGCTCCCATTCGTGCAGCCAATACAGGGGTGACCAGACCTGGGCGAATAGCCACAAGCGGACGCAATGTTTTCGTGTGACTCATGACAGCCGAACCCACAACCCACGCATCAAGACAAGCTCCTCCTGTCGGAATCAATACAAATTCAAAACCTGCCGTCTCCGCCGTCTGCGCCACTTGAACTAAATAATCCAGGCTCGGTTCCCGTTCCGGGGCAACCCCCACATATTTTCCGTCTCCTGCTGTAGGCAAAAACCAGCCAAATTTCATCTCTTCCTGTTCGCTCACACAAGTCATTCCCTTCTATGAATAAATAAAGTCTCATGTTAAAAATAAGACCAGTGTTGTGCACATTGGCCGTTCCGGTTACGAATCGTTCTTTCGATCACTGTTATAAAGGCAAACATTGCGTTTCTTCAGAATCGATTTCGTACCCTCCACTACGTTCGCACTCGTTAAACCTTATTTTTAAAGTGCGCCTAATTTCTAATCATTTTATAAGTGCGAATAATTCCAAATGCCGATTAATTAACTTGGTTTAATAGGTATGGACATCATAACAATTGATTTGTCTGTGATCAATGTCATTTCGCGGCAATTTTATTTTGTCATTTTGTGGTGAATTCACAGGAATAGGTCTTTCTCATCTTGAATATTTACAAAACCCACCTGTATAATAGGTTATAAGAGAAACTTTCAGAGATTACAAACTATACTTATATTAAAGAGGTGTTCCTGATGATCGAGAGCATGAAGGAGGACCACCACGAGTTTTTGGATATTATTTTTTTTACTCCGTCCGAATTCGAGAAAGCCGGTGGAGCTTGGCCGATTCGAATCGGCCGTAATATAGCCAAGAGCAACTATCATATTGGCCCGCGAACGACGCCTTTTCATTATTTGATCTTTGTTCTGGAGGGCGAGGGAACATTCATACAGAACGGACATCGTTATTCCCTGCGTGCCCGTGATGCATTCTGCCTGTATCCCCAGGTTACCCATGAGTACTGGTCTGACCCGAAGGAGTCTTTGCACAAAATTTTCATTGCCTTTGACGGAAAACATGCAGCCGAACTTCTGGCACGAATCGGGCTCACTCCGGACGCGCCGCATCGTTCAGGTGTACTCACCCCGGAGACGGCAAATGGCATGCGTGCTTTTATGGAAGAGGTTCGCAAACCTCAGGGAGGCGCAAGCGACCTGGGACGACTGACCCGTTTTCTCGGATTGTTTGATCGAATTGCCAAATCGCCCGCTACCCGAGTACTTCAACCAGACTCTGCCACACCATGGCTGCAAAAGGGCAAAGAGTACATGGATATTCACTTTGCTGGCGGCATTACTGTGGAAGGTGTATCTGCACACGCTGGCGTGGATCGGACCCATTTTGCCAAACAATTCCGCAAAGCTTATGGTCTGTCTCCTGTCCAGTATATTCAACGTCTCAAAATGAATCAGGCCAAACGGCTGCTTGTGCAGACCCCGTTAACGTTAACTGAAGTAGCGCACTCGGTAGGTTACCCCGACCTGTTTTCCTTCTCCAAAGCATTCAAAAAGCAGGTCGGTCTGCCTCCCAACCGATATCGAACCGCCGAGAACAACAAAAGCTGATTTGTCGCCAATCGCCCGCTGCTGAAAGCTACCTAAAACTACCCAAAGCAAAAAGGCAAGCCTCCTTGACGGAGACCTGCCTTTTCCCATTTACAATTCACAACCATCTTTCTGTTAACCACATGCCTATGCATATGCTCCTGCTACTTCTTCTCCTCGCTCTTTCGAGCCAGCGGAATGCCGTTTTCCTTTGCATACCATGCTTCATAATGATGCACAGCGACACCAGCAAAAGAGGAATGAGAAGCGCCAAGATCAAACACCTTCTTCATTTCTTCGTCCATATTGGTGATGGATTTGCTGAAAAAGGTTAGATGATCGCCTTCATGCGTGTCTGCCAGCTCGGCTCCAACCCATACTTTCTTGCCAAGCTCATCCGCTTCGTCCAGCTCTTCCTTGGACAGATCATACATCTGCTGACCACTATCCCGGTAAGCCATAATAGCTACTGCATCAAAATGGTCGATCACCCAGCGGCTGAATGTATCTCCGCCTTCTACCGACTCACGAGCATCCAGCCAGAAAGGGATCGCGGCGCTCATGTACAGTCCGGCATCAGATCCGGCTTTGGTCCAGGCCTTCATGTTGTCGCTCCACTCCGCAATCACGCTGTTCTGCTCGTTCTCCCAGCGTTTTAGCTGATAAGGCTCCACATCCAGCTGAATGCCCTCAAAGCGTTCATTTTTGGCCGAAGCCGCATTATAGGCTCGTACTTTTTCAATAAATGCAAGTCCCTCTTCCCGCTTCTCCGTATAAGCCCAGTCTGCATGACCGTTCAGAGCATGCACTTCGATCTCAGCCTGCCGGGCAGCCGCAATGAATTTGCGGTACGTCTCATCCGAAACCTCATCCTGGATTTGCAGGAAAATGGTATCTACGCCCTGTGCTTTGGAGAAGGAGATAATCTCGGGCGTCTGCTCTGCAATAATGGAAGCGTCCCACAGCCAGGTCGCTTTGTGTTCCTCATGTGAGAACCATTTGAGTAGCCAGGGCAGAAGCAGCAGGCAGAACAGCAGGGCCAGAATGGCCCATTTTGCCTTCACCGACAGTTTGCCCCACTTGTTCATTATATTCCTCAGACGAGCAACGCTTCACTTGGCTCAAGCACAGGGTGCTGTACCGAATGACCAATCTTGTAAATGTGCGGATGTGTGTACGTTTTGAACGCATTACGTGTATCCAGAATCGGCACACCCATCTCGGCAATATCAAAGTAAGGCAAATCGCTGTGGTTGGTGATCAGCACGATGCAATCGTACTTCTTGAACTGCTCAAGGTTGAACACTTCGCTATATACCGTCTCTCCATGCTTGTCCAGGAACGATTCAGCATGTGGATCATAATAGCTGACATTGGCGCCACCTTCCTTGAACAGTTCATAGACTTCCAGTCCTGGAGATTCACGCAAATCGGCAATATTCGGCTTGTACGACATACCGAGCAACAGAATGTTAGATTTACGTACGGATTTCGCGTACTCATTCAGGATCGTAGATGTTTTGTTCAGTACATAATATGGCATGTTGTCATTAGTGGATTGTGCCAGCTCGATGAATTTGCTGTAGAAACGGAATCCTTTGGCCTTCCAGGACAAGTACATCGGATCAAGCGGAATGCAGTGACCGCCGATGCCAGGGCCCGGATAGAATGGCATGAAGCCAAACGGCTTCGTCGCAGCTGCGTCGATAACTTCCCAGATATCAATGCCCATACGATCGCACATCATCGCCATTTCATTAACAAAGGCAATGTTTACGCTGCGGAACGTATTTTCCAGCAGTTTGGACATTTCAGCCACTTTTGGCGAAGATACAGGTACAACCGTTTCAACGTACTTGCTGTACAATGCTGTTCCCAGCTTGAGGCAAGCTTCCGTTGTTCCACCGATTACTTTCGGTGTATTAAAGGTAGTGAATCGTCCGTTGGACGGGTCCACACGTTCAGGCGAGAAGCACAGGAAGTAATCTTTTCCTGCTTCTTGTCCGATCTTGTCCAGCTCATCCTGAATCAGTTCTTCGGTTGTACCTGGATAAGTGGTGCTCTCCAGCGTAATCAGCATACCTGGTTTCATGTGCAGTTTGATCTGATCCACAACCGTCTCGATATAAGACGTATCCGGGTCCTGGTTTTCACTAAGCGGTGTAGGTACGCAGATGCTCAGTGCGTCGATCACGCGCAGCATGCTGTAGTCCGTTGTTGGCTGGAAGCGGCCGCTTTGCATTACTTTTTTCAATTCCTCGGACGAAATGTCGTGAATATAGGAATCTCCTTGATAGATGCTCTCCACTTTGGATGCATCCAGATCAATTCCGATTACCGTGAAACCCTGATTGACCATTTCCACCGCAAGTGGTAACCCTACGTAACCGAGCCCGACCACGCCGAGCACCGCTTCTTTATTTTCAATCGCATTCAGTAATGTGTGGAATTGTTGATTCTCCATGATATTCCCTCCAAAGTGTATTTGTTTGGTTGATTGACGAATCCATTTGATAGATGTTTGTCTGTAAATGTTCTTATTTGTTTTGATCGAGATTAATAGGCTGCTGTCTCTCCTGGTTGTGCTGGTGATTGCGTCTAATGCAGGCAACGCCTGATTCGGGCATCCAGTTCCACAGGTGAGAACGGTTTGGTCATATAATCATCGACCCCGCTGCGGAAGCACTGGCTGATCGTCTGTTCTACACGCTGCTCCGTCAAAACGACGATTTTGGGCGGCTGCTCCACATCAAGGTTCTGGATATGTTGAATGAACGGCAGGCCATCAATGCCATACAGATTCAATTCGGTCAGCACCAGATCGGGCGTGATTTTCTCAATCAGCTCCAATGCAGCCAGCCCATCCACCGCTTCATAGGTTTCGTACCCTTGCATCTTCAGCCGCAATTGCAGAAACTCGCGTACCGTCGGATCGTTGTCCACAATCAAAATTCGTTCCGGCTCGTCTGCCGTCTTGTCCAGCGTGTAGATATGAATCTCCGACGGGTCTACCAGCTTCGCAGACTCAGCCATATGTTGAATGGTTGCCTTGGAAGGACGCTCACCTGCCGGGAAACTTGCCAGCGTGATTTGCGGATCGGCACCAGGTACCGTCTCCTGCAGTTCATGCTTGATGCGAAGCCCCTCATAATGAACCTCATCCAGTGTCAACCCTGGCAGCAGGACAGCAATCGCCTGTGTGGCTCCATCCACCCACACCTGGAACGCAGACTCACCGGTCTGCTCCAGATGTGTCCTGACCTGCTGCTCCGGCTGAGACTGCCCTGCACAATGGATGAACATTAAGCCGCATGTTTCGGCACCCGTTTCTTTCAATCCCTGTTCTACACTGCGGTACACATTAACGGCAGCCTCACGCTGCAATGTCGCCGTATTTGGCATGTTCTTTTCCACCCTTCTCCCTCGGTTATCTATATTGTTTCTGCTGTATTACTTTGATTACGCTGTGCTTAGGCCGCCTCGCTTGTTTTCTCTTCCTCGGACCAGCTCTGGCGTGTCATGGTACCCCATGAATTGTTTTTTTGCATGAACTGAATATGCCCCTGCAATCTCCACAGCACGCCAAGCTGATGATAGCCGACGAATTTCAGAGCGGAGTAGAACAGCATTTTGACCAGATCGGACAGCTTGTTATACCGCTTGAATGCAATTTCCTCGAGCACAAGAGCTCCCACACTGAGCAGATAACCACTCACAATGTTGAGCGATCCAAAGAGCACAAGTATCGGCCACTGGGTCATATCCATTAGTACATATCCCGTGAGAGCGAGAAGTCCGGTAATACGGAAATACGGATTCAGCGCTTCAAAAAGGATGTTGTACGGCATGGTCAGCATGCCCATGACTTTATATTTCGGGTTGAACAACATGCCGCGGTTCTCAAGCATGTTCTTCAGATTTCCGCGTCCCCAGCGCTTGCGCTGACTGGACAAGATCCGGTAGGAATCCGGCGCCTGTGTCCAGCACACGGCCTCAGGGCAGAAGGCTACGCGGTATTTCAATTTGTTCTCCAGCATATAACGGTGAAGCTTGATGATAATGTTCATGTCTTCACCCGGATAACCGTCCCGATATCCCCCAACGGCGATAACTGCATCCTTACGGAACATACCGAAGGCACCCGAGACGATAATCAGACCATTCATGTGACTCCAGCCGATCCGTCCGCCGAGAAAAGCTTTGAGATACTCGATGGACTGGAACATCGGCCAAATCTTGCGAGGCAGTGAAACGTCCTGCACTGCCCCGTTTTCGATTTTGCAGCCGTTGGCTATCCGTACATCCCCGCCAATAGCAACCGTCTCTTCCGGATTCTCCATATACATGCGAGCCATGCGAATCAGGGCATCCTTTTCCAGCAAAGAGTCGGCATCAATCGAAGAGATCAGCGGGTAATGGGACAGGTTAATTCCAGCATTGAGGGAATCGGCCTTCCCGCCGTTTTCCTTATCAATGACATACAGGTCCGGGAATTCCGGATTGTGGTAGATCCCGCGAATTTTCTGACAGGAAATCTTGCCCCGGATCTTCGTGTTAGGTACTGGCTTCAGACGGTATTCTTCCAACAGCACCTTTAAGGTGGTATCGCTGGAGCCATCATTCACCACGATGACTTCATAGGTTGGATAATTCAGCGTCATCAGGCAGTTCACATTTTCAATAATCGTCAGTTCCTCGTTGTATGCAGGCACCAGCAAGGAAACCGATGGTACGAGCTCCGAGCCCGATAACGTATTGTATTTGGAATAGTGCGACCGCCTGAAGATCGTCCAAATGTTACGGAATGATAAGGCCAGAATGGAAAAATAGAGCGTATTTACAGCAACGACATAGTAGATTGCGACCATGCCATAGATTAATAGTAGATCTCTAAGCAGTGTAATCCCCTCCTACCGCAGCCACACCTGTACGTTTCTTGCTTGTTGTCCGGTTCCCGCGTACGGGACCAAAGTACCGATCATACAGCAGCCTTTTTTTGTTATGTGCAATCATCTGGTCAACGGCTTTGTGGTCTGTTCCTGAGTGCTGCATCGTGCTCTCAATCTGTTGCATTGCAATTTCCCTTTCAGCACCTGTACCCTGCACCGCGGCCTGACACAAGGCTTCAAATCCCGGTTCACCCAACTTGCTCAGGCTCTCCGCACTGTTATAACGTACGCCCCAGTCTTCGTCACGCAGTGCTTTGCGCAGCAATGGAATGCTGCCCGCCGCATGTTTCGAACCGAGCGCCAGAACCACTTCGGCACGCACCTCCGGGTCCGAATCCTGCATAAGCTTCAGAATGGTCTCGTCCTGAAGTGCCGGACTTGCGCTGAGATACAGCTTCACCGCTTCTGCCCGTACATCCTGATGTTCTGCACCTACGAGTCTGTCGAGTGCTGGCATCACTTCCGGTACAGCCTGTCCCCACATCGCTACGAGTCCCACTTTGACAAAGTCAGGATTGCGGTCTTCCAGCAATTCAATGAGAATTCGGCTTGTATCCAGACTGGTTTCGAGCAAAATATCTGCTGCCAGATGATGAATCGATTTTCCTTTGGTTAACAGCAGCGCGAGCATGTCTTTCAGTTCACCCTGGCGGGTGGTACATCTTGCGATCGAACGACCAATCATAATCGCCATCGGGCCCGGCTTCTCATCCTTAAGCAATTCCATCAAACCTGGAACAGCCTCTGGACAACGCATGCCGCCCAATCGATAAGCCGCATCAATTTGGCGTCCGTAACGAATACGGCTCAGTTCCTTCAGATCTTGCTCTACAAATCCGGCTTCACGGCAGAGTACAATCAATTTGTTGCGATACTCTCCCTTGAACTGATCAATCCATTCAATAAGCTTGCTCTGGATGACCCGGCGCTCGAGCCGAGCCAGCTTCCCAGGTGGCAATCGCAGGGGACTGTCCTCTGTCAGCGCCGTCTGGAGATACGTAAAGTAATCACGCTGTTT
Source organism: Paenibacillus sp. 11B (assembly GCF_030487755.1). Lineage (NCBI taxonomy): Bacteria > Bacillati > Bacillota > Bacilli > Caryophanales > Paenibacillaceae > Paenibacillus > Paenibacillus sp. 11B. The sequence goes on from NZ_JAUKNS010000001.1 coordinate 987,921, forward strand.
TAATTTATAAAATTCAATCTTGCGCCGTTTGCCGTTGTGGGACATTTTCATGGCAAACAGCAGGATCACCCCCACAACGACGAGCGCTGTACAGATGTATAGAAATAGATAAGCCAAAGCCAAATTCGGAAACATGTGAAAAGGTCCTCCTTTATACTCATTTATTCGGTCTGAAAACTTGGAATTTGTTCATACCGTTTCTGCATTTCCTCGTAGCTCAGTTTCAGTCGCTCACTGTACTGTACTTGCTCCCATGGCTGCCAGCTGTATATAGGCAATGTCTTCACATCCAGTGTCTTCTGTTCACCACCGGGCCAAGAGATATCTCCAGTTGAACGATCCATTAGCCAGGGAACCAGAGTGACGCCCTTGACCGCGACCGTTTCGAATTCCCGTCCACCCTTCAGCGCACCATACTTGATCGCTTGCAGTGAACTTGGGTCACCGAATCCAAGCAGCATCCAGGGAATACGCATCTCAACCTGATTACCGTTATATTGCCAGGCGGTTAACGAATCGGTATCGGACTGATCTGGAGCTGTCGTTCCCCGCTTCAATGTACCCACCTTCTCATTCATGAACGGTTGGGCAGATCGGGTATCCGGTGGGGTCATCCGCAGGCTGACCGCCAGATTCCATGGATGGAATGGATCTGCTGCATTCTTTTGCTCTTCCGGCAGCATCCCGTAACCGTCCTTGCCATAAAGCCGCTGGTTAAAGTCATAGTCTTTGGCGATCTCCACTTGCGATTCAGCATCCTGTCCCAGTGTGATCACCGTTTCGAGACCATCACTGAGTGTTCGATCCGGAAGCCTCGTACCTGGCTGATTGCCACCATCCAGTGTATTCGTTCCAATGCGCAGCAAGGTCTGATCCGGGTCAAAAGGCTGATCCAGCGTCATGCCGATGTACAGGTAGGCTTCATCATGGGTCATCTTCATTTCCTTGATGCCATCGACCTTGCCTTGCCAGACGGTGACCTCTTCCTTCTTCAGCGCATTCCAGTCATCCAGTTTACCGTCTATGGTTAGCTGTTCCTGTTTACCAGGGTCCATGGCGAGCAGACCAAACATTTTCTCATTCGTCAGCACGTTCAACCAGTAGGCACGCCGATCAGCTGGAATTTCCAGCGGCATTGTGTTCCAGGTTTTCTTGAACCACTCATCCTGCCACATGAACAAAATCGCTCCCGCATACCCTTCGTCATAAATATCCTGAGTCAGCGATGCGTCGATTTCTCCTTGCTCCACCTCGTTATGTCCGCCCTGATCCCGGCCTCCCATACCCAGATGGGAAATTCCCAGCGAAGACGGTACACCGTACTCTGTAACCATTACAGGCATATCGGAAAACTCGGCTTTGAGCTTGCGTAGATAACTTTTGTACGTGTTGTACTCGCCGTTCTCGTCCTTGATGGTCTGAAGTGTCTGGTCCGTATGGAACAAATCCGGGTAATAAGGGTACACATGGTATGCTGCAAAATATCCACCCTGCCACTCTTCCGGTTGAATATGGCGTGCATCCACACTGACCAGATCCTCCTCGAATAGCGGCTCGCCCGGATGATCCAACACGTCAGTAGTTACCCAGTTGGTGAAGGTCATCGGATGCTCCCATCCGTATTTCTTCTCCAATACAGCGGTATAGTCCAGCAGCTCGGCCAGCCAATTTTCAAACGGAGATGCATCCTGCGTCCCCGAAAAATGAACGCCCTTATACTGCGGCACATCGGGATGGCTCTCATTCGTGTTGTTCACCATCGAAGGGTCCCACTCGGTACCCACATGCCAAGCCATCAGGTATTTCCCGGCATTCGTCTTGTATTTACCGCTTGACTCGCCCGGTTTATCGGGAATGTCCGCATCGCCATATACAGCGGATACCGCCTTTTCAATCTCCTGCTTGAACGTCTGCTCAATAGGGTCAGCATAGGCATCCTGCTTCTCAATCAATTCTTCTTCCGGCGACCATATGCCCTGTATAAAATATAACGGTTGCTCCCTGCCGCGATTATAATCAACCAATGCTGTGTAAAAAATCGGCTCATGCACCGTATACACCCGGATCACATTGGCTCCAAGATCCTCAATCTGCTGGAACCACCTCAAGTAATCCTCTTTGGTCAACGGAAATTCGCCCGGGTAATGTCCCGGTGATGTTGCGCCCAGGTTTACCCCTTTGACGAACATCTCCCGCCATGTGCCATCGGGTCCATATTCCATGAACCGGTCTCCATCGGTTCTGAATTTCATCTCTGTACCGTTCTCCGCTGTGTACGTAACCAGTTGAGGTTGCATGTAGTGCCAGCCGGCAAATATTCCTCCCGTCACTACGGCCGCTCCGGTCAACATCGTCAACAACCAGCGCTTACGTCTTCGTCTGCTCATGGTTCTTAATTGCTCACCTCTCTAGTATGCATCCTGCTTCAGTTCAGATCTTGAATGACATGAAGGTATGCGGGGAATCCCGCTTCGGATGTCCGCTTTGGGTAGAGATGTCAGCGGTGTGTTCTCACTATAGCTCTAAGTCTCTGCATTTGTAACTAGGCTGATGGAAGCAAACGTAAACTGCAACATTCTGCCCATAATTCGTAAAAAGCGCCATCAACTAGCATCCAGGTGACCTTCTGGCCCTTATCCTCCATCAACACGAATATAGGCTACTTTAACCGTCCGTTTGAGGTTCTTCCAGCCTTGCACATCTCTACCCGTTATTGTTATATGCAACGCGGATTGTGAGATCTGTTTCCGCTTGAACGCTTACCCCATTAAACGCTAATGATATTTTAAAGTTGCGGACATTTTTACAGTATTAACCATAAAGATTACAAAATTGATACTATAGTCCGATAACGTATCCTTGAAAACCCGCGCCCTATCAAGGTTTTCTGAAAAGTGCAGAAAATGAAAAAAGGACATCAGTCCCCCCTTATAGGACTGTGCCCATTTATATTACTTTTACATAAAGCTGAATGAACACCCGGTCATCACCCGGAAGTCACGGATCTCTTACACGAAATGTAAAAACATACATCTTATTTCCTAAATTTTGACTCTATTAGGTCCGTTCAATAATTGTGTCCAATTTGCAAAATAATTCCGGTTGCCGCATCTGACATTGTCAGATATGCTTATAAAACAGGAACACTTGTTCCATACTGTAAGTAAACTGTAAAATAACGTTGGCTGAATGAGTTCCATCGTTGTACAGAAGTAGCCGATTTATGAATAAAAGGAGAGAAGTACTATGCCCCGCAAAGACGGACGTGTCATTATGCTGGCCGATTGCCAGTCGTTTTATGCCAGTGTAGAGAAGTCTGCACATCCCGAATACAGAGACCGTCCGCTTGTTGTTGCGGGAGATCCTGCACGCCGTTCGGGTATTATTCTGGCAGCCTGCCCACTCGCCAAGTCCTATGGAATTACTACAGCAGAACGGCTGGGTGAGGCTCTCGCCAAATGCCCCGATGTTGTCGTCATTCGTCCCCGGATGGCTGAATATATTCGTGTTTCCCTACACATTACCCGTATCCTTCAGTCCTATACCGATCTGGTTGAACCGTATAGTATTGATGAGCAGTTTCTCGATGTCACCGGAAGTTTGGACCTGTTCGGCAGCCCTGAAACCATTGCCCGCAGCATTCAGGACAGGGTCATGGAAGAGACTGGCGTCTATATCCGCGTTGGCATCAGCGACACCAAGGTTGTTAGCAAGATGGCCTGTGACCTGTATGCCAAAAAAGTCCCGGTAGGCATCTATACACTGCCCCGCAAGGACATGCAGAAAACACTGTGGAATAAACCTGTTCGAGACATGTTTATGGTCGGTTCCCGAATGGCGCAGCATCTCTACAAGATGGGGATTCATACGATCGGTGATCTGGCACAGACTCCGTTGTCCCGGCTGAAAGAGCGTTGGGGGGTAAACGGTGAGGTATTGTGGCGTATTGCCCGCGGGATCGATGATTCTCCGGTAAAACCCGGGACATATGCTCACCAGCAGCAGGGCATTGGACATCAGATGACATTGCCTCGGGACTATGAATCGTGGGCGGACATCAAGGTGGTGCTGCTCGAATTGGCAGAGCTGGTCAGCAGGCGTTCCCGGGACAAATCACTCATGGGTAATGTCGTCTCTGTTGGATGTCGGGGGCAGGATTATGATCGTCCAACCGGCTTCTCCCGCCAGATGAAGGTGAATGAACCTACCAACATCACCGATGAAGTATACGATGCGGCAGCTGCTCTGTTTCTGCGCCATTGGGACGGATTACCCATTCGCCGCATCAGCGTGTCATTGACCGGACTCGTGCCCGATTCCGAAGTACAGCTATCCTGGTTCGATGACCGTGAACGTAAAAGAGAACTGGAACGCGCCACGGATGACATCAAGCGCAAGTTCGGAGATACCGCGATTATGCGGGCCTCCTCGCTCTGCTCGTCCGCACAGGCACAGGAACGTTCTCATAAAATTGGAGGTCACTATAAATGAGTAAAAAATTGCAGCAAAACGGAATTTTTGAGTCCTCGCGCATGATGCTTCCCGAACACCGGGAGGCCTATATCATTCATCAGGAGCAGCTCGCTCCCCGTACCCGTCCATCCCTGGATGCCCAGGCAGCGGAAGAAATGTCCCGTTTGCTTAGTAACTCGATGGTGCTCGGGGATGCTGTCACCATCACCCTGTTCCATGAACATGATGATATCCGCTTTACCGGACAGGTGCTCCGATTGGACTCCCCTGCCCGTACCCTTAAGCTGCTGATGGAGAGCGGGACCCGGGACATTCAGATGAATCTCATTACAGATGTGGTACTCGCGAATGAATGATGCGGGCTGGCATTGCGGGTACACCGGTATAGATGCAGCATGGCCGTTGCCATGCAGGACCGTTTTCCTACACATTCTGTTGCAGGACTGAAGCAGCCGACAAGCCATATCCACATGGGGCATTTCGTTCCAAAGAAGCAAAAGAACGGATTGGTGATTCATCGGCTACTCAGGAGGATAAGGAGATGACTTCAAGGTGACTTCATTAGAATAAACTCCAGTCAAATTCCTTGGAAAGACGCTCAAGCAGATGCACGCCTGCAATGCTGTTTCCTTTCCGATTCAGAGCCGGACCTACAAGACCGATGCCAAACTGTCCTGGAACCAGGGTCAGTATTCCACCCGACACTCCACTCTTGGCAGGCAGTCCGACCTGAATCGCAAATTCGCCGGATGCATTATACATACCGCAGGTGGTCATGAACGTTTTGGCAATCTGTACATAACGACGAGGAATAAGCTCATTTCCGGTGATGGGATCTGTCCCGTCATAAGCAAGCACCAGTGCCATACGGGCCAGATCCGCACAAGTCACCTCGATGGAGCAATGGCGGAAATAGACGGCAAGCACATCTTCGACATCATCCTTGAGTACGCCATTATGCTTCAGAAAATAACCAAGCGAACGGTTCAGATGGCCTGTTTCCCATTCGGACCGATATACCGCTTCGTTGTAGTCCAGTCGATCATTATTCGCCAGCGTGCGGAAAAATTCCAAAATGCGCCGGGACTTCTCCTCTTTGCAATCCCCGCCAATCAGGGACGATACCGTAATCGCGCCCGCATTGATCAATGGATTAAACGGAATGCCCGGTTCCACTAGTTCGAGCTTGATCATGGAATCATAATCATCCCCGGTAGGTTCTTTTCCTACATTAAAGAAGACCGCTTCCTCCCCATGATCCATCAGGGCCAGAATGAGTGTAAATACCTTGGAGATACTTTGCATCGTAAACGGGATACCACAATCTCCGGCCGACACATGATTGCCTTCGGCGTTCATGATATGTATACCCAATTCGTCCTGCGAAGCCTTGAACAACTCGGGAATATAAGAAGCAACTTTCCCCTGTCCAGTATGCAAACGGCTGGTCTCCAGCCATTCCGGCAGCAATAAATTCAATTGTTCCATTGCAGCATTGCTCATCTCCATCTCCTCCAAATCTCTGTATGAGCATTTCGCATGCTTTCGAATGATGAGTTCCCATCGAAGTGATGCAAAATGCCCGGGATAGTATGTATTACCCGCAAGCCTGATCCCTTAGCGCTTCACCTGAAGATTCAGCTCCAGAATCTCGCCAGGTAATCCCTCATAATCCCCCACCCATGTGGATACAAAATTCTGTCTGAGCAATATTTGACGGGATGCCGCATTGGACGGATCGATAACCGCATAGAGTACAGCAATCCCTGCCGCCTGTGCCTGAATAATCAGCCGAGCTGCAATGGAAGTCCCGTGTCCTTTCCCCCAGTATTCAGGCAGAATCATATAACCCATTTCCGCCCGCGATGGATCGGATTCATCCGGGATCAGTTTAGCGTAAGCCATCCCTACCCCGTCTTCACCGGATATCCGATAATATCCGCAGTCATTCCCCTGATTATAATTCAGCATGGATTCAAATTCCGCTGTAGCTTCATGCTCAGGCAGAGCACGTTCGGTAATTTGTTGCATAACTTCAATATTGGACACAAGAGCATAATAATCAGCAAAATCAGATGATGCATATTTCAAGAAATTCATGACGGACATACCTCCTCTAAATGGCTAACAAGGACTTGCTCTTTTTATTTCACCTAGAGTATACCAGAAGCAAAGTATGCATTGCACACAACCGCTTCATGTACAAGGAATCCCATTCCCTTCCGGTCGAGCTGGTACCAAAAAAGCGGTCTCCGCAGAGACCGCCCAACTTGCTTTTATAAAATAAAACTTCGCCCCTGGCTACACTCAGCTTGCCCGGGATGATGGGTTAAGATTCATCTGCTGTTCACGTTGACGTGTACGACGTCCTTGACCCGGAGGTGTAATAATCAACGCCAGCAGCAGCGAGACAGCGCAGAGTACAGCGATCACAATAAAGGTAAGATGGAATCCGCCCAGCAGGGCGCTGATAAACGATCCAGCCAAGGCACCAAATCCAAATCCCTGATAGATGACGCCGTAGTTTTTGCTCTGATTTTTCAGTCCGAAATAATCAGCCACAATCGCAGGGAAGACCGTAATATTGCCACCAAAGCAGAACGCGATAGCAGCCACACAGGCGAAGAAGATGCCAAAGCTCAGCGGTACCAGACTAAGCGTCATTACGGCAACAGCCGTAACCAGCAGTGCTCCGGCAATGACTTTCATCCGTCCCACTTTATCCGACAGCGCACCCAGAATGATACGTCCAGCGGTGTTAAAGATGGCAACCATCGCCACCGCATTGCCAGCTGTAGCCACGTTAAGTCCTGCCAGCTGCACACCGATGTCTTTCACAATACCGATCAGATACAGTCCACTCATACATGCCGTGAAGAAAATAACGAACAGCATGTAAGCTTCTTTCGTACGCAGCATTTCTTTGACCGTATAATCATGACGTACTTCTTGTTGCTTCGCACCTTCGGTGCTGCTTGCTGGAGCTTGTTCACGAACTACCGCTTCACGGATCAGGAACGAGCCGCCCACAATCAATACCAGTACAATAATGCCCCAGTACATAAAGGCTTGAGCAGGACCAACAGCACCGATTAAGGCAGAGTTCACGTATTTGAACAACAGACTGCCCGTACCAAAGGCCCCAACCGAAATACCCGAGATCAGACCTTTTCGCTCAGGAAACCATTTGATCAGGTTGGACAGGGAAGTAATATATGCCGTACCATCCGCGAATCCAACCACAAATCCGGCCAGGATGTAGAGCAATGTCAATGAACTCACTTGAGAACTAAGCACGAGTCCCAGACCAAGCACCACACCGGCTACCCGAATCAGGCGACGAAGCCCCCATCGTTCTTGCAGTCGTCCTGCAAACAGTGTGGCAAATGCCAAAGCAAAGCTGGTAATCGAAAAAGTTATCGCTACCGAGCTGACGTCCCATCCGAAACGATCAGACAGCGGTTGATTAAATAAACTCCAGGTGTAGATGGTTCCGAGACCCATTTGTACAATAATGGTGCCCAGTACAATAAGCCAGCGGTTCATTTTCATAGATGTAGATGCTGAATTAGGTGTGGATGAAATAGCTGCTTTCATCGTGATCTCCCCTTTGCCGATGTCATATATATGAATGCGTTCACAAGCTAATCATACATGAAAGGGGATTCATAACACCGATTTGAGCATGAGTTGCATCAAAGGCGGAATGAACTGCCTCTAGATGCGCATGAGCTGCCTAAATTCCTTGACCTTGCCCCGGCTAACAGGCACTTCAGCCTCCAGATCGCGCAGGCGAAGCAGATACGTATTGTTAAACCAGGGCACAATTTCACGGATTTGAGACAAATTCACCACGTAAGAGCGATGACAGCGGAAAAAGGTCTCTTGCGGCAAACGGCCGTGAAAATCCGAAATACTGACCGGCATCGTAAACTCACCGTTTTTGGTATACACCTTCGTGACTTTCTCTTGTGCTTCCGCATAATAAATATCGGCGGTGTCTGTCACAATAATATTGTCATTGCGCAGCAGATTGATACGTCGTCCCGTCTGTGCATTGGATTCCCGCGCCTGCATCGTGGATGCAGACCATTCATCGTTCACTTGAGCCGCATGGTGAGCCTGTCCATCGTCGCTGCCACGTTCACGTTTCACCTGCTCATGATCCCGTCTGAACGCCGTTTCAAGTTTATTCAGCATCGCAGCAATCCGTTTCTCATCATAAGGCTTCAGAATATAGTCAAACGCCTCCAGCTCAAATGCTTCTGCCGCATGTTCCTTATAAGCTGTTGTAAATACGATATATGGCTTGCTCGCAAACTTCCCAATATGATGTGCCAGCATCATGCCGTCCAGCGAAGGAATGTTTATGTCTAGAAAAATAACGTCGACTTCCTGCTCCTGCAGAAACTTCAGCACATCCAGTCCATCTTCCAGACAATCTACCACTTCAATTTGGCTATGTTCCTGTATCAAGTAATTCAGTTCCTCACTTGCCGGAATTTCATCTTCAACAATAAGAGCTCTCATTAACCGTTCATCACCTTGTCACTACATCTCCTTTGGGTACATCAAATAAAATATCGGTTCCTTGCTCCAGCCTCGTAATCGTTAACCCCTGCCCATAAATGAGCTTCACCCGCCGATGTACGTTGTACAAACCGATTTGGTTGGCAGGCATCCGGTCATGGTACACACGCTCAATAATGTCGGCTCCAATACCTGCTCCTGTATCACTGACCCCAATTCGCACAAAGTCAGGATAATCCTGTACTCGAATCCGTACAGTCCCGGGTCCTTTTACCTTGAGAATGCCGTGGATAATAGCATTTTCCACAAGCGGCTGGATGACCAGACTTGGAATATGCACAGCCACCTCATCAATGTCATAGATGACGTTAAGCCTGCTGCCGAAGCGAGCCTTCTCAATTTCTACATAATTGCGGACCTGCTCCAGTTCCTTATGAATATCAATAAGCTCATCTGACAGCTCCAGGTTATAGCGCATATATCCCGACAGATTAACGATCAACTCACGTGCCCGATCCGGCTTGGTGCGAATCGATGAAGCAATGGCGTTCAGCGCATTGAATAGAAAATGAGGATGAATCGTGGTCTGTAATGCACGCAGCTCCGCCTTATTGGCCGCAGCCTTAATCTCCTCTACACGAGATACTTCCATCTGGGTGGAAATAATCTGAGACAGGCCCACAGCCATTGTTTGCAACGGATACGTGATCTTGTACGCTTTGCGGTAATAAATTTTCAGAGCCCCCGTCACTTCTCCCCGCTCTTTGAGCGGAATGATGAGGAGGGAGTGAATATCCGGCGTTTTTTCATCAATTACATCATTACTAATCGTAATCTCTCCGCTGGAGATCGTTTTCTTCGTCATCTCACTAATAATTTCATTCCCGATATGATATCGTTCCTCACCAAATCCCACATAAGCCAGTACATTTCGGGTATCCGTAATCGCAACCGCATCCGCCTGAATATCCTCCTGAATAATCCGGCATATCTTCCGCAAGGAATCTTCGTCAATGGAACGGAAGTAGGGCAAGGTCTTGTTCGCAATCTCCAGCGCCAGCTTGGCCTGACGAGCCGCAATCATTTCCTTTTCCCCTTCCACACTCTGCACCAGCAGCACGATCAGCCCAATATTCATCTCACCCAATATCATCGGCAATGCAATCTTCGAGACAATATCCGCCCCCAAGGGATCAGGGTAAGAATACAACAGAATCAGCATCATCGTGAGTGCCTCACAGATCATTCCGGCCGCAATACCAACCATCCAGCGCTTCGACTTGGGCGTATACTTATGTATATAACCGGACACCAGACCTGCCAGGATACTCGTAATCAGACAGGGGATCGCCGTAATCCCATCCATATCGATCAAGTACCGATGCACCCCGGAGACAATCCCGGTAATGATGCCCACAGGCGCTCCAAACAAAATGCCGCCAGACATGATCGCAATAATGCGCACATTCACCAGCGAGCCTTCCACATTAATACCGGTATAGGTTCCAAAGATGGCAAACGCACAGAATAACAACGTAACCGCAATGTACTCCTGCCATCTCAATTTTCCCTTTTGCAAAATCTGCCTAAACCGCGGTATCCTCGACAGAAAGAATAAAAATATAATCAGCAGTGCCGCCCGTTCAAACAACCCCAACAGCATCGTAAACATCTCCGTCAATCTGACTTCCTCCACATCCGTCAAAAATAAACGCCCATGATCGCAGCAGCGTTTTCTCATCTTGAGTCCATATATGCTCGTATGCAACAGTTTACCGCTCCCCCAGGAGGAAAGCAAAGTCAATCCTGTGAAAATGAGATGTACAGGAATGTAGTAGACAGTCTCTAACCTGTTGAATAGATGAAACAGAATTCATTTTATTCCAATTGATTCTCTTCTCTACACAGCCTTATTACTCAATATTCATTTACCATTGATAGACGTTTTCCTGCACACCATTTTCTGCATAAATCCATAAATCCTGCTCGATTGAGTTACACATTGTTCTTCTTCATTCATAAGGATGTCACAGGCTTTAAAAATAAAAAGGGGGTTCCATAAGTCATCTTCCTGACTTATGGAACCCCCTTCCACTAAATTACTTCATACACATTCGATGTAATTTGGTTTTATAAAGTGAACTTCCAGTTACAAAGTAACGGAGAGTGCAGAACCAATCTGGAGAAGCGAAGCGCTCGCCTTTATCCCCGGATTTTACCCTTTTAAAATTCTAATCTAAAAATCCGGGGGTAACAGCGATCGGAAGATGGTACTGCACTCGGAGTGGCCACGTGTAACATCCTATGGTTCATTTTATACCACCCAACAATACATCGAATCCCTACCTAAACATGCCCCACAGCTTAATCAAATGAAACGTATTGTTCGGATCGATCTTCTGCGCGAGAACAAAAGCAACGAATTGTTCCTCCTGAGCCGTAGAAAAATTCTCATTCAAAATGACCGCTGACGACTTGACCAATCTTCTCACCTTGGCCTTATCCTGCAAATCAGACTTGGAGACCCCATCTATCAACTTTTTGATACGCTCTTTGACAGCGGGATTTTTCATCTTCGTTTTGATCCGCTCCACCAGCTGCGGACTGATTCCATATTGTTGGTAACCCAAAACGTACAGCACCTCCTGAATAATGAACTCACTTCTTATTCATATGACAGAAGGGCCTGTACACTTGACATATTCCCACGGAAAATGTGGAAAACCACAACTCGGCAGCCCAATCAATCGATCAGATCCCCCTGGAATACTTGCTGCTGCTGTAAGAAATCACGTAAAGGCGAGTAGTCAACAGAGGTCCAGAAGCTTGCATCCGCAATCAGACTGGACACGTCATCCCGGGCCTGCTCCAATACGGCAAAATCCGCAACCATGTCGGCAAGACGGAACTCGGGTAATCCACTTTGCTTTGTGCCAAAGAAATCACCCGGTCCCCGCAGATCCAGATCTCGACGGGATACTTCGAATCCATCTTCGGTTTCTGTCATAACCTTCATGCGCTCCTGTCCTACTTCCGTCTTGGGATCAGCAATGAGCACACAATAGGAGGCATGAGCGCCCCGACCGACCCGGCCACGAAGCTGATGCAGCTGCGAGAGACCGAAGCGGTCCGCATCCATAATGACCATCAGTGTTGCGTTGGGCACATCGACCCCGACCTCCACAACCGTTGTGGAGACCAAAAGCTGAATATCGTTGCTGTAAAAGTCACGCATCATCTCTTCCTTCTCGCCAGCCGTCATCCGTCCATGCAGCAGACCTACACGGTACTTCGGAAAGTTCTGCTGCATCTGAATATGCAGGTCAATCGCATTCTGTACATCCAGCTTCTCCGACTCTTCAATGAGCGGACAGATCAGATAGGCCTGACGTCCCTGGTCCACTTCTCGCGAAATAAAGCCAAGCACCCGGTCCATCATGTCATGCTTGACCCAGTACGTCGAGATTGGAATCCTTCCTTTTGGACGTTCCGAGATGGTCGACACTTCAATATCACCAAAAGCCGTAATGGCCAGTGTACGCGGTATCGGCGTCGCCGTCATCGTTAACACATCCGGGTTGTACCCTTTACGCCGCAAAATGCTGCGCTGGTTCACACCGAAGCGATGCTGTTCATCCGTAACGACAAGACCCAGGTCGCGGAAAAATACATCCTCCTGAATCAGAGCGTGTGTACCCACCACAATGTCGATCATGCCCATCTGCAAGGATGCAATCAGATCTTTGCGCTTCCGTCCATTGACACTGCCCGTTAACAGTCCCACCGTTACGCCAAAAGGTTCAAACAGCTTTTGCAATGAGCGTATATGCTGTTCTGCCAGAATCTCCGTAGGGACCATCAGAGCTCCCTGAAAACCGGAACGAACGGTTGTATACAGGGCAATTGCCGCAATAACCGTTTTTCCAGAGCCTACATCGCCTTGCAACAGACGGTTCATCGAATACGGTGAACGCATATCATGCAGAATTTCAAGCTCTACCTTCTTCTGTGCATCCGTCAGTTCAAATGGCAGACTGCGAACAAACTCGCGAATCGTTGTATTATCCGTTGTATGCACTACACCATCCATACGGTCCCGGTTCAATGCACGATAAGCCTGCATCTTGAGTTGAAACAAAAATAGTTCCTCATACACCATCCGCTGTCTGGCCTGCTGGCCTTCCCGGTTATCCTGTGGGCGATGAATTCCGGCAATCGCCTGTTTGCGGGGCATGAATCCATATTTCTTCATGAGTGATTGAGGCAAAATTTCGGGGATCATGTCCCCGAACTGGACTAACCCCTGATTAATCGTTTTGCGCATCCAGGACTGTGTAAGCTTGCCGGTTACCGAATACACAGGCTGCAGCGTGCCCGATCGTCCTTCCCCTTTATCCGGGAATTCCGAATCTGTTACGGTCATCTGCATACGCTTCTGTTCCCATTTCCCCGTAATCACAATCTCCCGGTTGGGTGTAAGCTGCTCCTTCAAAAAATGCCGATTGAACCAAGTGGCTGAAATCATCCACTCTTCCGTCATTACCTTACAGGTAAGGCGTGACTTTTTGCCATAACGCTGCAAAACCGGGATACCCATCACTTTGCCCTGTACCGTAATTTTGTCCCCGTCCTTCACTTCGCTGAGCGAACGCAGACGATAGTCCTCATAACGGAACGGATAATATTCAAGCAGGTCTTTTACAGTAGAGATGCCAAAGGCGTGAAGCTCTCCCTCTTTGAGAGCACTCACGCCGCTAATTTGTTTAACCGATATTTCTTCCCATTTCATGTCTAATCCCTCATTCCGGAACAGGCCACATAAAGATGGCAATTACGCCTGGCCCAACATGGCTGCCAATGACGGCTCCAATATTGGTATACACCACTTCATTCAATGTAAAATGCCCACGCAACTGCTCTGCACAAGCGATCGCTGATCCGGGGTCTGCGGTATGACCTACCGCCAGATTAACACGTTGACCCGCCAGATCCTGCTGAAACAGTTCAATAATGCGTGCCATGGCTTTTTTGTGACCTCTGACTTTCTCCACTGCGTAGATAACGCCTTCCTCGTCAATGGACAAGATCGGTTTAATATTCAGCAGTGTTCCCAAGATGGCCGCAGCCTTGCCAATCCGACCGCCTTTCTGTAAATACTCCAAAGTGTCTACAAGAAAGAACAGCTTGCGGCTCCGCTGCATGGCTGCTACAGCCGCAGCAATCTCCGCTGCGGATTTGCCTTGCTCGGCAAGCTCGGCAGCCTGTACGACCAATAAACCATATCCATAGGATGCAGACTTCGAATCCAGTACCGTTATATCGCCTTCACGTTCCAGCAACGATTTGCCGAGCAGCGCCGATTGATAGGTACCACTCATACCGGAAGACAAATGAATTGATACAATGGACCGTTCCGGGTCCTCATCCAACAGTCTGTTATAGATATTCATAAAATCGGTGGGAGAAGGCTGTGAGGTTGTAGGCAGCACAGATGCCTTCTCCAACTTTGCATAGAACTGTTCTGAAGTCAGATCAGCACCGTCTGCATAAGCTTCTTCCCCAAACAGAACACGCAGCGGAACAACATGAATCCCGTATTTACGTACCAGTTCTTCAGGTATATCCGCGGTACTGTCGGTTACGATCGCAACCTTGTGGCTCATGAGATCCCTCCTCTTTGCTTAAGTGCTATAGTGCATGTTCAAATAGTGATCCATTGGGGACTTTTTGAACAATCTCTATTAGGACTCTACAGAGAACAAATAATAATAAACCGGCTGTCCTCCAAGATGCACCTCTACCTCAGCATCAGGATATTGTTCTTCAAGCCAAGCTACAAGCGCATCAGTAATCTCAGGGGTCGCCTCGTCCCCTTCAAGAAGGGTAATCACTTCATCTCCGCTCTCCATCATCTGTTGCAGCAAGCCTTCACATGCGTGCAGCATGCTTTCGTCTGTTGCCACGATCTTGGAATTGTGGATACCGATGTAGTGTCCAGCTTTGATATCAAGCTCATCATATTGCGTATCTCTGACCGCATGAGTCACTTGACCAGACTGTACCCGGCTAATCGCCTCAAGCATATGGTCACGGTTGGTTTCCGCAGACTCATCCTCCTGGAAAGCAAAAGCAGCTGCCATGCCCTGAGGAATCGTCTTGCTCGGAATGACAGTAATTCGGCGCTCATCTTCAAGCAACTCTCCAGCCTGCTGCGCAGCAAGTACAATGTTGGAGTTGTTCGGCAAAATAAATACCTGTTCCGCTGCAATCGAACGCACCGCTTTCACAAAATCTTCAGTGCTCGGATTCATCGTCTGTCCACCAGACAGAACAACATCCACGCCGAGACTCTTGAAAATCTCTGCAATGCCATCCCCGGAAGATACCGCGATAAAGCCATATGGCGCCATCTCATCTGCTGGTGGCTCCGCTTGCTCCAGACTGCGTGTTGCTTCAGGCGGGATCTCTGCGAACAATTCAGGCGATGGCGCTATGTCCATGCCAGCAGTCAGCAGATCACGATGCTGCTCACGCATATTGAGAATGTGAATTTGTGTGATTTCTCCATAACGGAGGGCCAGGTTTAATACATCTCCAGGTGTCTTGGAATGCACGTGAACCTTAATCACTTCATCGTCAGCAATAATAATGATGGAATCTCCGTTAACTGACAACGCTTTCCGGAATGCCTCGTCATCGAATGCAACGCCTGCGTTCTCTCCCAGCTCGCGATTAATAAAGAACTCCATGTCATACAGGAACTCAATATCTTCCGTTTCCAGTCTCGCCTGAGCAGACATTGGCATCTCCGGCACGATTACCTGCTGTGCAGGCTTCGCAGGAATTACTTCTGACGGTGCAGCCGGTTTCAATGCAGATGAAGCTACGGTTGGCTGTACGTCTTTCTGAAAGGATGTGCGACTAGCCCCGTCCGTTTGCAACAGAACGTCCATAAAGCCCTCGTAAATATATACAAGCCCCTGGCCACCTGAATCCACAACGCCGACCTGTTTCAATACAGGCAGCAGTTCCGGAGTCATTGCCAGTGCTTCTTTTGCTTTTAACAAAACTTCATTCATTAATTCAGTTATATCATTCGTCCGTCTTGCGTAGTAGCTGGCATGTTTCGCCGCTTCCTTGGCTACGGTAAGAATGGTCCCTTCAACGGGTTTCACTACAGCTTTGTAAGCTGCGTCCACACCGTTCTGCAGGGCTGCGGCGAACTGGAGTGTATTCAGTTCCTCGTAAGGAGCAGCTGAACGACTGAATCCACGGAACAATTGAGATAAAATTACTCCGGAGTTCCCCCGTGCACCCATAAGCAGGCCTTTCGATAAAATACCGGCAGCTTCTCCGATGGAGGCAGAACTTTTACGTTTAATCTCTGCGACTCCTGCACTCATTGTCAAATTCATGTTCGTTCCCGTGTCGCCATCCGGCACAGGGAAAACATTCAGGGAATTGACGTGCTCTGCATGCTGTCCAAGTTGTTCCGCTCCGGCAAGTACCATTGCGGTGAAATCTGTTCCATTTAAAGAACGTATACTCAAGTGAGAATTCCCCTTCCTAGCTTGATACACGAACATCTTGCACCAAGATGTATCTGGTCTGTTCATGCGCAAACGCATATCGCGTTATTCTTCGTCCATACCTTGTCCGGCACAGGCATACAATACATAATGTCAGCCGGATTAACGGTCTGGGCGGCCGGGCAACCGATATCCTGCAATTGCTCTGTAACCCCTAATTCGGGGCATACGGATATGCACCGGTATCAAGAGCCGGCATGAATGCCGCATGGAGACTGGTGCCAATGATGGAATGCCGCAGCTCACAGCGTTGCCAAAAAAGCAGACCACCGACCTCTAAGGCCGGTTTTTTCTCCGGCTACCCCGCGGCAACAGCCTGTTCACCACTGTATTATGGACTATTCAACATTGTACTATATTAGACAGGAGAAATAAATAAAGTTTTTGGATCAGTTGACGAAGCTTTTTTCAATATGATATTATATTCAAGTATTGTTTTATGCAGGTTTAGTAATGGAAATGATCCGGCTATGCCGGCTTGAACACACCATTAGCTACTGGAACCTGGCCATTGCGGTCAGGAAGAACAATTTTAGTCCGTATGGAATGACATTCGTGTCTCCGGAGGGCAACTGGTTATTTTAGGATAGGAGGTGTAATCTATGTCTCGCAAATGTTATGTGACAGGTAAGAAACCGGGCACCGGTAACCACGTATCCCACGCTAACAACCGTAACCGTCGTTCTTGGGGCGTAAACGTTCAGAAGGTCCGTATTCTCGTGAACGGTAAACCAAAACGTGTATACGTAAGCACCCGTGCACTGAAAGCCGGTAAAGTGACTCGCGTATAATCACGCACAGCTACTATAAATCGGGTAAGCAAAAAGCACCTTGTTCCTTGCAGGTGCTTTTTTGGTATTCAGAAATAAAATCATGAATACACACATCAGCATGTGAATGGCCGCCGCATGGCGCTTCGCAGGTCCGAATTCCAGATGATCCTGAAGCCAAAGCGGCGGTATTCGCCAATGTAACCATTTAATCATGTCAGTTCTTTTGAAACGTATTAAGAATTGCCTTTACAAACCCTCCCAAAAACTTCGGCAGTTTGAATGTGTAAAATTTCATACTTCACCCTCCCCATCATGCTCATGCATCCGCCGTATCTTATGCTCCAGGCCTTCTTTACGTTAAACACGACAAAAAAGGCTACATGAGAAACCTGCTCATGTAACCATATTTATGCGGAACCCTCTGTCCCTATTCCACAATGACGAGCCCGTTTATCAGGTCATTTAGGTTTGGGTAGGGATATATTGATAGACAGCAATCATGAATACACTCAATAAGTAATACAGTATGCTGAATATCACAAAAGTAACCCGAAGTCCTGTACGGTCAAATTTGCGGAAGTACATAATGACAACACCAACCCCGATCAATGACGTAATCGCATTATAAGGGGATTGAATAACCGCAAACATAGCCAGCACCAGTCCCGTAACGAGACTCGCAGCCATTGTCCACAGCGTCTCCTTGAGGTTCATGCTTAGCCTCCGTAGCTACTGCGAATTTCTGCAATCGCAGCAGCCCGGTCCTCACGTCCAAATACAGCACTTCCCGCAACAAGCACATCCGCTCCCGCTTCCACCACAAGTGGAGCCGTGTCGGCAGCAATACCGCCGTCCACTTCAATATGCACATCATGACGTCCTTTTTCGTTCAGCCAGCTGCGAATTTGCTTGATTTTGTTCATGGTGCCGGAGATGAAAGCCTGTCCACCAAAACCTGGATTTACGGTCATGACAAGCACCATATCCACATCGTCCAGCACTTCCTGAATAGCACTCGCCGGAGTCCCCGGATTAAGGGCAACCCCTGCTTTGACTCCCTGCTCCTTGATCAGATGAATAACCCGGTGCAGATGCACACAAGCCTCGGCATGAACCGTAATGACGGCAGCACCAGCTTTCGCGAATTCCTCGACATAACGCTCCGGATTCTCAATCATCAAATGAACATCAAGCGGCAAGCTTGTATGTGGAGCGATCGCTTTTACAATCGCAGGTCCAAGCGTAATATTAGGGACGAAATGACCGTCCATGACATCAACATGTATCCAGTCTCCGCCAGCAGCTTGGGCTTCCGCCACTTCCGCGCCGAGACGGGCAAAATCCGCAGATAAAATAGATGGGGCAATTTTAATCATGTTAGTACCTCCGCTTCTTGTCTTTCATTTCTGTAAGGAATTGTTCGTAATGGTGATAACGGCTTTCGGAGATCATTCCCTCCGCTTTGGCTGCAAGCACTCGGCAACCTGGTTCGTGCGTATGCGTACAGCCTCGAAACTTACACTGGTCCGCATATTGAGCGAACTCCCGGAAACAAGTGGATAGCTCCTCCACACCAATCTCCAGAAAGTCCAGTTGGCTGAATCCCGGCGTATCGGCGACAAAGCCACCATTATCCAGGGGGATGAGCTCCACGTGCCTGGTGGTGTGTTTCCCTCGGCCTAGACGCATACTGATTGCACTGGTCTCCAGCGTCAGGCCTGGCATCAGGGCGTTTAGCATGGAAGATTTACCTACACCGGATTGCCCGGAGAATACGCTAATCTTGCCGGCAAGACGCTTCTTGAGTTGTTCATTGCCTTCACCGGTTCGTGAACTGGTCGAGATAACTTCATATCCGATCTGCTCGTATAATGCCTTTACTTCAGCTACTGTATCACGTGCATCTTTTTCCGGATCAGCCAGGTCCTGCTTGGTGAGCACAATCAGTGCATCCAGTCCGGCTTGCTCGATATGTACCAGAAATTTGTCCAACAGATTGAGATTCATGTCCGGTTCCTTCACGGAAAATAACAGAACAGCCAGACTTACATTGGCTACCGGGGGACGAATCAACTCCGTCTCACGTTTTCGAATCTCATCTACTGTTCCTTCCCCGTTCTCTGTCAGCATGTAGCTGACACGGTCACCCACAAGCGGTGAGGTACCCCGTTTTCTGAATATGCCTCTGGCCCGGCATTGAACGGCGGAGCCTTCAACCGAAGGCACCCCGCTGTCTTCCACTGGCATGACATAATAGTAACCGCTTAGCGCTTTAACGATGATACCTTCTGGCATAGCTCCGTCGCCCTCCTTTAATTTACAGTACACGCACCCTGAACCTCAGCAATAAGCCGTCCTTACGGACGGCTCGATGCGTTAACGACTTCCTTTTTCTTGCTATCCTTGCCTTTGCCTTTGGAGGGACCCTCTTCCTTATTCATAGCCGAAGTATCTCCCTCTTCGTTGTCCACTTCACCATCCACAGGTGTATCAGGCTCACCCTCCTGGTTAGGATCAACCGTTTCTTCGTCAACTTTGCCTGGATCGGTTTCATCAGGCGGTGGCTGCTGAGCACCCTTCTCAGGCTCGATGGTAGGCACAACAACCGTTCCATTTTTGGCCTCGCTGTAGGAAACCAAATACGTATCCAGGAATTGATCATCCCGATAGACCGAAACCACACCATCCACATTTGGAGCCAAAATAAGCGGAATGGTCAGCAATTGGGCAGACTTGATGGTCCGTGTTCCCCATTCTTGATTCTTTCCACGAGCATCCTCGAAAGTAATTCGAATTTTGCTGCTTTTTCCTTCTTCTTTTGGTGAAACGTTGATGTTATAGTCGTAGTTCAGTGCCTCTGGCGGATATCCTGTACTGATAAATATGGTGATTTTATCACCCGGATTCACATCTGTGCCGGCTTCTACAGGCCATTGCTGCGTAACTCTTCCCTTTTCAAACGTATAGCTGGATTCTTCCTGTACCTGAGCAAGCACCAGCCCGGCAGACCTGATCAATTCCTCAGCTTGGCTGCGGGTCTTATTTTTCAGATCAGGCATTTTGACGGTTTTAGCGCCTTTGCTAACAGTCAAAACAATTTCAGTCTCTTTAGGATCGAATTCTACATCGACTCCAGGAGTTTGGGAGATCACGTTCCCGGATGCAATGTCATTCGAGAAATCATCCTTCCGTTTGATCTGATCCTCATTGATACCAAGAGCGATCAACTTCTTGACAGCCTCATCATAGGTATTGCCTTCAACGCTGATCATTTTGGTCAGTTCTTTTTCCGCCCCAACACTCAGCTGGACCTCAGAGCCTTCTTTGACGATATCGCCTTCATCCCTGCTCTGATCGAATACAATACCCGGCTCAATGCCTTCCTTGTACTCCCGGATGACATTATCACTGACAACAAGCCCGCTGTCCTGCAGCATCTGACGAGCCTTTTCTTCGGTCTGACTCACAACATTGGGCACCTTCACATCAGGCACAACAAGCATGCCTTTCACGTACCATACAACTCCAACCATCGCGATGAGAATAAGCACCGTCAACGAGATCAGCAGCGCTGGCTTCTTCCAATTCTTTGTTTTGGGTTTGCCCTTGTTGTGATCATCGTCAGACTCTATCACGGGTGCAGCACCTGTAGATGTGACCCCACGCGGCTCCGGCTTGATCGCCGGCATGACACGTGTCTGATCGATATCATCCTCATCCGGAAAATCAATCTTCGTTTCATTACGTCTTTCCGGCATCAGGCAGGTTTCCAGATCTGTCTGCATTTCTTTCGCAGATTGGTAACGCTCCTGCGGATTTTTGCGCATGGATTTCAGAATAACGTTCTCCACGCTTTGCGGAATCAGCGGATTGAATTTACGCGGTTCATCAAACTCTTCCTGTAAATGCTTCAAAGCAACGCTGATCGGACTTTCTCCCAGGAACGGAAGCTGCCCAGTTAGCATTTGATAGAGTACAATACCTAGAGAATATAAGTCCGACTTCTCGCCAGTCACGATGCCTTTGGCATGCTCAGGTGAGAAGTAATGAACGGAACCGACTACCGAGCCGGTCTGTGTAATCGTTGTGGACGTAACCGCACGAGCTATCCCGAAATCTGTTACTTTCACACGACCATTACGGCCAATCAATATATTATGGGGTTTGATATCCCGATGAATGATCTGATTATGATGTGCATGATCGAGAGCATCTGCAATCTGGGAGGCGATTCGAACCGCTTCGTCCACCTGCAAAGGCGCCCGTTCTTTAATAATTTCATTCAGGTTTTTGCCTTCGACATACTCCATAACAATGTAGTGAACTTCATCTTCCTGACCCACATCATAGATACTGACCACGTTAGGGTGAGACAGCGATGCTGCGGATTGTGCTTCCCTGCGGAAACGGCGAATAAATTCTTCGTCGTGGACAAATTGCTGTCTTAACACTTTGATGGCAACATTCCGGTTGAGCAACAGATCCTGGGCCTTATACACAAGAGCCATGCCGCCGCCGCCGACACGCTCGATCACTTCATAGCGTCCGCCTAGCTGGTGCCCAATCATGACTCACACCCCGTTTCCGATATCACGGAACCTTCCTTTTGCAGTTCAAACAAAGCTATCGTGATATTGTCATCTCCACCCGCAAGCAAAGCCAGCTGAAGTAAGCGATCAGCCCGATCTTCCAACGCCAGTTCCAGATTACCTGCGACCTGAATGATCTGCTCATTGCTGACCAGATTACTAAGCCCGTCGCTGCACAAGAGAAGAACTTCGCCTTCTTCCAGCTTGACGGTATCCAGATCCACCTTCACTTCAGCATCTGTCCCAAGTGCACGTGTGAGCACATTGCGACGCGGATGATGAGAGACATCTTCTTTGCTGATCTGACCATTTTTGAACAATTCATTCACCAGTGTATGGTCCTCGGTCAACTGGATCACATGTTTATTTGCAATTTTGTATGCCCTGCTGTCACCGATGTGACCAATAACGCCTTCCGTATCATTCAGCAATGCCGCAACTACGGTGGTCCCCATGTTATGGTAATTATCATCCGTAGACGCCGTGCGGAAGATCACTTCGTTGGCATGCAAAATAGCATCGCTCAATGCGGCTGACAAAGACGCATGTGAAAGACCTGGCTCAAGCGTCCCCAGATCCTGCACCAACGTCTCGACCGCCAGACGGCTCGCCGTATCCCCTGCAAGATGACCGCCCATACCATCGGCAACAATACCCAGAATATAACCTGTATCGAGATTTCGAATCCAGGCTGAATCTTCATTCACCGAACGCACCCGTCCGATATGGCTCACATGAACTGTTTTGATCAAAACGTTCTCACCTCAACTCCATATGCTTTGCACGAAGCTGACCGCAAGCGGCAGCAATATCATGTCCCTGTTCACGACGAATGGTTACATTAACACCCTGCTCCGAGAGAATCTTCTGAAAATTGAAAATGTCGCTTCTGGATGTTCTTACGTACTTGCGCTCAGGTACATGGTTGACCGGAATCAGGTTTACGTGGCACAGCATGTTCTTAAGCACGCCTGCCAATTCTGCCGCATGTTCCGGCTGATCATTCACACCGCCGATAAGTGCGTACTCAAACGTAATTCTGCGACCCGTTTTGGCCAAATAATAACGCAAAGACTCCATTACATCTTCGAAAGGAAAACGGCGGTTTACCGGCATCAACTTGGAACGCAAAGCATCATTTGGCGCATGGATGGAAATCGCCAGGTTAATCTGCGTATCTTCATCTGCAAATTTATAGATGTTCGGTACGATTCCACTGGTAGACACGGTGATATGGCGCTGACCGATATTCAGCCCTTTTTCGTGAATCATGATTCGCAGGAACGTCATCGTGGCTTCATAGTTTTCAAAAGGCTCCCCTGAACCCATAATCACGATACTGCTGACCCGCTCACCGCGTTCATCCAGAATTTTTTGGGCTTGCACAACCTGAGCGACAATTTCGCCAGCTGTAAGGTTACGCTTGAGTCCGCCCAGCGTGGAGGCACAGAACGTGCAGCCAATCCGGCATCCAACCTGTGTCGTTACACAGATGCTGTTACCATAGTTGTGTTTCATAATAACTGTTTCGATCGCATGATCATCATGCAAACCAAACAGGAATTTCACTGTTCCATCCTTGGATTCAAATTTCGTAATTTCAGTAAGTGTAACAAATTCAAATTGTTCAGTCAGCTTTTCACGGAGCGCTTTGGACAGGTTCGTCATTTCACTGAAATCATTCACACGTTTCACATAAATCCAGTCGAAGATCTGACCACCGCGAAATGCCGGTTCCCCGTTCTCAATAGCCCATTGTTGCAGCTCCTCCAGGGAATAATCATATATAAAAGGTTTCATTTTGTTGTCAACACCTATTCCTTCTTTTCTTTTCGTTTGGCTTCCTTTTTTTCGTTCCATTCGTCCTATTCTATCACAAAGACCACTTTACATCCATGTATACCCTTGATGCCTTTACTTCATGCATTATAACACCTCAATGCCTGCATCGCACCCTATCATCACTTTTAACTGATCATTAACCCTCAGTCTTATCACAAAGAAATCCGCCGAAGTTCCCCTCGGCGGCTGTCCTTCAGTGCTCTATTAAACTGTTAATCCGCTATCCTTATCAACCTGGCAATGAAAAAACCGTCACTGTGAGCGTACTGTGGCAGAATCTGCACACCACCGTTCACAACCTTCCACTCGGCTGTTTCCAGACCAGACCAAGCTGACTCTTCAGCCGCCTTGTATTCCGGATGCCGGTCCAAAAAGTCAGCAACCCTATGCTCGTTCTCCGCAGGCTCGATTGTACACGTGCTATATACCAGAATACCACCTGGCTTTAGTAGTGGTGCAACCCGATCCAGCAGTTCACGCTGCAGATTGGAGATATCCTGAATGTCTTCAGCAGTTTTGGTCCATTTGACATCCGGCTTGCGGCGAATAACACCCAGACCGGAACACGGCGCATCCAGCAGGATGCGGTCAAACGATGCCTCAGGATAACGCTCATCCAGATCAAGGGCATCACCTGTCACCGCATCAATACAGCTGAGTCCGAGACGATCCGCCTGATCCATGATCAACTGACGTTTATGAGCATGTACATCATTGGCAACAATCCGTCCACGGTCCTGCATTTTCTCTGCCATATGGGCTGTCTTGCCACCAGGAGCTGCACAGCAATCCAGTACCGTCTCACCTTCCTCAGGCCCAACAGCCTCAGCTACAAGCATCGAACTTTCATCCTGTACGGATAACAGGCCATCCCGATACCAGGACGTAAGTGCCATATTACCACCACTGCGAACGAGAATGCCGTCGGGACTAAGCCGGGAAGGTTCCACGATTGCCCCCGTGCTCTCCATCTCTTGCATCATTTTCTCGCGTGTCGTCATTGTCGTGTTCACACGAACACTAACCGCAGGCGGCTCATTATTTGCACGACAGATCGCTTCTGCTTTCTCTTCGCCATATTGACTGATCCAGCGCTCAACCATCCACAGCGGGTGAGAGTGCTCAAGTGAGATACGTTCAGCAGCAGGCAGATGTTCGGGAATTCGCAGTTCATCCCGATTGCGGATCATGTTCCGCAGAACACCGTTCACCATACCGGAGATACCCTGATGTCCCAATTTCTTAGCCAAATTGACAGCTTCACTCACCACGGCGTGTTCCGGAATACGGTCCAGATACAGCATCTGATATACGCTAATGCGCAGCAAGCTGCGAACCCAAGGTTGCAGTTTGGATACACCTTTGGCTACGTATCTTTCCAAAAAATAATCAAGGGTATTCCGACGCGCGATCGTTCCATAGACCAGTTCTGTTGCCAGTCCAGCATCTGCCGGACTAAGCTCGGCTTCCTTCAAACGCCGGTTCAGCTCAAGGTTGCTGTAAGCCCCTTCTTGCTCAACGGCGCTGAGCACCTTCACTGCGAGTGCACGCGCGGAGGTTTTGGGCCGCGGAGTGCGGGAGACACCATTTGCAGCAGACTGGGATGCAGACCTGTTCCCTGCACCACCAGATTTCCCGGAGTTTGGACGACCCTGGTTTCCTCCGCGCCCGGATGTATTTCCTGCGACTTTATGACCTGTTCCTGACGGGCGGCCTGGTGTATTTCCGCTCATTGCAGCACCGTTCCCGGTTTCAGGGTTCCGCCACGTGCAAAGTCAGCAGCTTGCATTACCTTTTTACCCGCAGGCTGAACCTCAGTAAGCCAGAGAGAACCGTCACCTGTGCGAACTTCAATGCCGTTCTTGCCCAATTGTAATACCGTTCCCGGCTCGGCTTGTCCAGCATCCGAAGACGTGAGTAGATCCGCCTGCCCCGGATTTGCTGCTGCCCAGACCTTGAAGACCTGCTCATCCCACATCGTAAATGCACCCGAGAACGGTACAAGACCGCGAATTTGATTGAACAATTCACGCGACGTTCGATTCCAGTCCATCTTCTCGTCATCCCGAGTCAGATTGCGAGCATACGAAGCCTCGGCTTCATCCTGAGGGACAGCCGTTGTTTCGCCTGCAACCAGACGCGGCATTTCTTCCTGAAGCAATTTGGAGCCTGCTTCACTAAGCTTTACAAACATGGAGCCTGATGTATCTTCATCCGTAATCGCCACTTCCACACGTGAGATCATATCCCCCGTATCCAGGCCTTCCGCCATAAACATCAGCGTAACTCCCGTCACCGACTCTCCATTAATGATGGAACGTTGAATCGGGGCGCCACCGCGATATTTGGGCAAAAGAGAACCATGCACGTTCACACAACCACGAACGGGCATATCCAGCACAGCTTTGGGCAGAATCTGCCCAAAAGCCGCAGTCACAATCAGATCCGGTTTCCATTCAGCCAATCGGGCTACAGCTTCTGGAGCACGCAGTTTTACAGGTTGAAATACAGGCAGGCCGTGGCGTTCTGCCGCAGCCTTGACTGGTGTTGGTGTAAGCACCTTTTTGCGGCCCTGTGGTTTATCCGGCTGAGTCACGACACCAACCACGTTATATCCCTCGGCGATAAGCATGTCGAGAGACGGAACTGCAAATTCAGGCGTTCCCATAAAAACAATATTCAAATCAATCACTCCTTAGTTACGACGCGGCCCGGTTTGATCGGCTGCAATTTCGTACACCTTTTCAGCAATATCCGTAAAGAGTACGCCATCCAAATGATCAATTTCATGCTGGAACGCACGAGACAACAAGCCACTTCCCGTAATAATCAGTTCTTTGCCTTCACGATCCAGTCCCTTTACGGTAACCGTCTCAAAACGACGCACATCACCGTTAATGCCAGGGATACTCAAGCAGCCTTCGGGTCCAAATTGCTCTCCCTCGCTCGAAATGATCTCCGGATTGATCATCTTGATCAGGCCCTGCTCATCTCCGCAATCAATCACAATGAGGCGCTTCAAAATACCAACCTGTGGTGCAGCAAGACCTACGCCTTCTGCGTCATACATTGTATCTGCCATATCATCCAGCAGCTTCTGAACATTCGGTGTAACTTTAGTTACTTCTTTAGCTCTTTTGTGTAGCACCTCATCCGGTTCTTTCACGATAATACGAATCGACATGTTGTAAGCACCTTCCTAATCCTCATCATAATTTCAGGACATCAGGCTCATTCAAAAACAAGTACTGATTTTCTGCTATGTAGCAGGTATCAAAAACTGATTTTAAAGATCGAGCCATCATTCATGTTGTTTTTAATCTATGTTTATACCGCTTGTTTGCATCCGCATTTTACTACAAAATGCTTACATTAACATTTGCGGGTCTACATCCAGACTAATTTGCAGCTTCTGCGCCTGAACATCGTCGTCCATACGCCGGGCCGTCGCGAGCGCCAGTCCAATGGCGTCGACATCCCCCCGCCATTTTATCATACATTGGAATCGGTATCTATTCTTGATCCGAGGAATGGGCGATGCTACCGGGCCCAACACGTCAAAGGCTTCATTGCTGAAACGATCCAGACTTCCCAGCCAGCCAGCCGCATTCGCCTTTTCTTTCAATATTCGTGTGTAGTTCTCTGCCAGCCGGATCAGTACCGGAAGCTGTTCATGCGAGAACGTCACCAGAATCAGACGACAGTATGGCGGGTACTGCAAATTGCGCCGATGCAATAATTCCTCACGGACAAACGAAACATAGTCATGCTGGCTCGCATGCCCAATCGAATAGTGCTCTGGTGTATAGGACTGCACAAACACCTCGCCAGGCAGTTGATGCCGTCCTGCACGGCCCGCCACCTGAGTGAGCAGCTGAAATGTTTTTTCGGCAGCCCGGAAATCAGGCAAATTGAGTGCCGAGTCCGCTGTTATAACACCAACCAGGGTGACATCCGGAAAATCAAGTCCTTTGGCAACCATCTGGGTCCCCAGCAGAACGTCTGCCTTTTTCTCGCGAAACTGCTTCAACAGCTTCTCATGTGACCCTTTTTCGCTCGTTGTATCCACGTCCATCCGAATAACGCGAATACCCGGGAACAACTTGGCCAATTCTTCCTCTACCCGCTGTGTACCCGTACCGAAATATCGAATATGCTCACTGCCGCAATCCGGACACACCTCTGGTGCTGCTTCCGCATATCCACAATAGTGACAACGAAGATTGTTGGAGCGCTGATGATAGGTTAGTGAAATATCACACTCGGGACAGCCTGCAACGTATCCACAACTGCGACACATCACAAAGGTGGAATATCCGCGTCGATTCAGCAGAAGCACCGTCTGTTCCCCACGCTCCAACCGCTCCTCCAGCCCTTTGTGCAAGGCGCGGCTGAACATCGAGCGATTTCCATCCTTCAGTTCTTCCCGCATATCAACAATCCGCACCTCTGGCAGCTTGTTCCCCAGTGCGCGGGTTGGCATCTCCAGCAAAAGTGGTGCAAAATCATCATTACTCTGTGAACGTGCAGCATAGTAACTTTCCAGCGAGGGTGTCGCCGAACCAAGAACAACGACCGCCTGATGCTGCTGTGCTCTTTTTACCGCTACATCACGGGCATGATATTTTGGGGTTTCTTCCTGTTTATATGAAGTCTCATGCTCTTCGTCCATAATGATCAGGCCAAGACGACTGAACGGAGCAAAAACGGCTGACCGGGCACCAATGGCAACCGTCACCTGGCCTTCCCGAATTTTACGCCACTCATCATAACGCTCTCCGCCAGACAGACGACTATGCATCACAGCGACCTGATCGCCAAAGCGTCCTTTGAAACGTTCCACCATCTGCGGTGTCAGTGCAATTTCAGGTACGAGAACAATCGCCTGTCGATCCTGTTCAATACAGCGCTGAATGGTCTGAAGGTAGACTTCCGTCTTGCCGCTGCCTGTTACACCATGAAGCAAAAAGACGCCATGGCGTCTCTCCTGCAATCGACCATTGATATTGTTATACACATGCTGCTGTTCATCGGTCAGATTCAGTGGCTCCGTCGCACGGAACTTACGGCCCTGATAGGGATCACGAAAGACTTCGACGTCCTCCGTTACAACCAACCCTTTCTCCTCCAGCCCTTTGACTGTAGCCGCTGATACCTGAAGTGTAGCCAGCAATTCTTTCATCGCCATGGGCAGCAGTTCTTTCATCTCCAGCAAAAAAGCCAGAACTTCCTTCTGCCGTTGGGCCTTTGCAGGAAACGAATTCAACGCCTCTTCCGCAGCTGCCACATCCACAGCCAGATCAATAGACTTCATCGTTTTTTTATTCAGCTTGTCCTTGATCGCCTGGCTTTCCAGCAGGACACCACTAAGTAACAACTTCTTGATCAGCGCAGCATGATTGGGGTACTTGCGACTCAGTTGTTGTAAGGGAACCTGCCCACGACTCTTCACAAAACGAATAATATCTTGCTGTACTTTCTCTGATGTCGATTCCTCTCCCCACACAAAAAGGACTTCTTCACCTGACTCCGAACCAGCCATTTCTCCGTCAAGGGCATCTCCAAGTGAAATATACCGTTCCGCTTTGCCTTTCAGCGCGGTCGGCACCATCACCTGCAAAGACAAAATGCGGTTACTGGCATAACGCTCACTCATCCATTCGGCCAATTCCACCAAATCTTCAGACAACGGGGGAACGATATCCAACAGCTCCTGAATTGGTTTGAGTTTGAAAGACTCCGTACCCGTACGAGGCACCAAATCAATGACAAACCCCTGCACCGTCCGATGACCAAAAGGTACACCTACCCTGCTGCCAATCTCAATCCATTCACGCATGGATTCCGGCACCAGATAATCAAAGGGCCGGTCCGTCTGCTTCACAGGAACATCGACAATAACCTTGGCGATCTCCATATTAATTCCTCCCGGCAATGCGCTCCGCCGCAATTGAAAGCAACCGGCGAGCGACCTCTTCCTTCGCCACCACCTGAAGCTCTTCCACCAATCCTTCACGGTCATATATGTGCACCGCGTTGGTATCTGTTCCAAATCCGACACCCGCCCGGGTGACATCATTGGCTACGATCAGATCACAGTTTTTCCGTTCCAGTTTCTCACGTGCATACATTTCCATTGAATTCGTCTCGGCTGCAAAACCTATCAAAAACTGATGGCTCTTCTGCTTGCCCAATGTTTCAAGAATATCTATATTTTTAACAAGTTCAAGCGATAACGTATCGCCTTTCTTCTTGATTTTCTCCGTGTACACTTCCTTGGGCCGGTAATCCGCAACAGCTGCCGCCTTAACAACGATATCTGCATCATCCCATTGGCCCGCTACCGCATCATACATATCCTGTGCTGACTTTACGGGGATTACATGTACATCCGCTGGTGGCTGAACCTGGGTATTTCCCATAACCAAGGTCACATCCGCTCCCAGATCACGCGCAACCGTTGCAATGGCAAAACCCATTTTCCCAGAAGAATCATTGGTAATATATCTCACCGGATCAATGCGTTCAATGGTACCTCCTGCAGTGACCACAACCTTCTTGCCACTTAACAAAGAAAGCTGTTCATTGCGTTCCCGTTTGGCAGACTCCTGCTGTTCAAAAAAACGTTCGACCACATCGACAATCGTTTCCGGCTCTTCCAGACGACCTTTGCCCACATAACCACAAGCCAGCTGTCCTTCACCCGGTTCAATCATCATCGTTCCGCGCTCGGTTAACAGGCACATATTATGCTGTACAGCCGGATGATCATACATATGTACATTCATCGCTGGCGCAATCATCACCGGTGCAGTGGTTGCAAGCAGGGTTGTTGAGAGCATATCATCGGCCATGCCATGTGCCATTTTGGCAATTACATTGGCTGTTGCCGGAGCAACCAAAACAAGATCAGCCATATCGGCCAGATGGATATGCGAGACCACGGAAGGCTCCCGCTCATCAAATGTATCACTATATACTACATTTCGGGTCAAGGTTTGCAGCGTTAATTCGGTAATAAACTGTTTGGCGGAATTCGTCATAATGACATGAACGTCCGCTCCTTTTTGCACCAGCCTGCTGCATAATGTAGCCGCCTTGTATGCGGCTATGCCGCCAGTCACACCAAGCACGATTTTTTTACCGTTCAACATGGTTATCCCCCCGATATATACGACGTTAAAAAGGATGAATAAAGAAAAAAATAACAACCTCGCGGTTGTCAAATAAATCCGGCTTACGCCGTATGCAGTTGAAGAGCAGCCGCAGGCGGCTTACTCTTCTTCCTCTTCGTCCTGTCCTTTGATGACAACGAGTAGATCACCATAAATTTCTTCAAGTGCAACGCCAACCTGTTTATGGGATCTGGCATTTCTCAAATCCGTTTTCTCACCTTCACGAAGCTGTCTGGCCCGGCGGGAAGCGGCAACAACAAGAGAATACTTGCTGTCGACTTTGTTCATCATTTCATCAATAGAAGGATACAGCATATTTACAAAACACCTCTTTGCATTAGTATAATCACAATTGCCCGCCTGACGGAATCATGGTGCTCCGCTGGTTAGCTAATCAGATTGGAGCTGCTCTACCTATATATCCTATGTCAGCAGCTCCACTGATTATCGCATTTTGCGGCGGCAAATGGATTATTTATTGATCTTACAATGTTCGGCGATAATGATGCTTTCTATTCGTTTACACGCCAAATCAATTTCATCATTAACGACAGCGTAATCATACTGCTCCAGCAGACTGATCTCATCTACCGCGACGGACATCCGATGATCAATCGTCGCCTGACTTTCCGTACCACGGCCCTGAATGCGATCTTTAAGCTCGTCCAATGAAGGAGGCAACAGAAATACAAAGATCCCCTCCGGGAACTTTTCTTTCACTTTTAACGCGCCTTGAACTTCAATCTCAAGAATGATGTCACGGCCTTCGTTAATCGTTTTCTCCACAAAATCACGCGGTGTTCCGTAATAGTTCCCTACATATTCTGCGTGTTCCAGCAATTGATCTTCAGCAATCATGTTCAGGAATTCTTCATGGCTTCTGAAGAAATAATTGACGCCATGTTCCTCACCCAGACGAGGCTGACGAGTCGTTGCCGATACAGAATAAATCAATTCCGGCACCCGTTTGCGCAAAGCGCTGCATACTGTACCCTTCCCGACCCCAGATGGGCCGGACAACACTACCAGTAATCCCTTAGACATATTACACTCCATTTTATTCGTCGTTGTCATCATCTTTCGAAGAAAGACGATGGGCGACCGTTTCTGGCTGAACCGCAGACAGAATGACATGATCGCTATCCGTAATAATAACGGCACGAGTACGTCTTCCGTACGTTGCGTCTATCAGCATATGACGGTCTCTTGCCTCTTGTATAATCCTCTTGATCGGCGCAGATTCCGGACTCACGATGGATATAATCCGGTTCGCCGATACGATGTTACCGAATCCAATGTTAATGAGTTTGATTGCCATAATCAGGTTCTTCCCCCTATACATGCGACTCTTTGCCGAAATATGACCGTTCATTCGATATTCGCCGCTTGCTCACGAATTTTCTCCAGTTCCGCCTTCATCTCGACAACACGGTTCACCAGAGCCAAATGGTTGGCTTTTGATCCAATCGTATTAACTTCCCTATTCATTTCCTGAATAAGAAAGTCCAACTTGCGGCCTACCGGCTCATCACTTTTCAGCAGTTCCCTGCTCTGTCCAAAGTGACTCAGTAGACGCGTAAGCTCTTCCTCTATGTTAGAACGATCGGCAAACATAGCAATTTCCATACCCAATTTATGCTCGTCAAAAGGGAAAGAGCCTTCTTCCTGCATTTCCGTAAGTCGTTGTCTTAACTTGTTGCGATGATCACTCACCACAGTCGGCGCAAGATCAAGCATCTCGGTATGCAGTGATTCCAGACGACTGATTCGTCGTTCCAGATCACTGGCCAGATGAAGACCCTCGCGGGCGCGCATCTGTTCCAGACCGGACAAAGCCTCTTCCAACCCCTGCTGCAGGACACGCTCCCATTCGTCCTTCTGCTCTTCCGGAAGCGAACTCGTCCCATCCGAATGAACCATGACCTCTGGAAGTGCCAGCATATCCATAATGCTCGGTTTGCCCTGCATACCATAGCGGCTCTCCAATTGCTCTGCGGCCTGAAGATAGGCCCTGACCGCCTGCTCATTCAGAACAGCGGGAAGAGCCTGGTCTTCATCTTTTTCTTTCATTACATAAACATCAATCCGCCCACGTTTCAATCGGCTCTGTACCTTTTTCCTCAATCCATCTTCATAACACGTCCACTCTCTCGGGAGACGCATCATCACTTCGCAATAACGATGATTGACAGACTTGATTTCCAATTGTACCTTATAGCCTCCAAAATGAAAGGCGGATTGACCGTATCCGGTCATACTGAATGACATCGGCATCACATCCGTTACACTATTGTAATTGATTATTAGGGTT
Source organism: Paenibacillus sp. 11B (assembly GCF_030487755.1). NCBI lineage: Bacteria > Bacillati > Bacillota > Bacilli > Caryophanales > Paenibacillaceae > Paenibacillus > Paenibacillus sp. 11B. Next base: position 1,021,203 of record NZ_JAUKNS010000001.1, read on the forward strand.
GAAACAAGTAGGACATTCATGCTCCGACTTCTCCCACACATATTGGGTCAGTTCGGCCGTCATACTATAGAACATAAATGGAGTCATGAGATAGATTCCTTTAAAGTGCGCTGTGGCTACATCCAGAAGCTCCTTGGCGATCTTCACACCCATGGCCCGACCTTCTTCACCTTCGAGACCGGCCATCCGGGAGCGCACTTCATCCGACAGCTGAATACCCGGAACCTCATTATGCAGATATTCTGCATTTCGGCCACTGGCTAGCGGCATCACTCCTACAAAGATCGGCACATCCAGATGCTTGGTCGCTTCATGCATGGCTACGATTAGTTCGGGATCGTATATCGGCTGCGTCATAATATAATCGGCTCCGGAAGCCATCTTTTTCTCAAGCCGCTGTACGGCCTTATCCAGATGTTTCACATTCGGGTTAAATGCGGCACCAATAACAAAGCCTGCCTTCTGCTTCAGTGGTTTACCGGAGAAGGACACGCCGTCGTTCAACTGCTTGATCATACGTATAATTTCAAAAGAAGTCAGATCGTATACCGAGCTCGATCCGGGTAAGTCACCAAATCGTGCAGGGTCACCTGTTACAGCGAGTACATGATTAATGCCGAGAGCATCAAACCCCATCATGTGCGACTGTGTCCCGATCAGATTCCGGTCACGACATGCAATATGCACCAGGGGGCGCAATCCAGTGCGATCCTGAACCAGATGGCCGAGAGCCATATTACTCATGCGGGTAACCGCCAGGGAATTATCCGCCAGTGTTAACGCATCTGCACCAGCCGCTTTCAGTGTCTCGGCACCTTTCATAAATTTTGCAATATCGAGATCACGCGGAGGGTCAAGTTCGACGATGACCGTATGGCGTTGTTTGACCAGATCCACAATCGTAGGCTGCCCACCTCGTCCAGACCGTTCATCTACATTCTCATGCAGGATAATACGCGGTTTTGACTCGGATGGATCTGGTTCCAGTATCGGCACAGGTGTGTATTCAACAAGAGCCTTGGCAATGGCCGAGATATGATCAGGCGTCGTACCACAGCATCCTCCAATGATACGCGCACCCAGATCAGCGAATTGCACGGCAGTCTGTCCGAAGTATTCCGGGGACGCTCCATAACGGAACTGACCATCGACGTAGTCCGCTGCACCCGCATTCGGGTATACGGACATCGGGATTCCGATACGGCCTGACACTGTTTCCATCGCGCGCATAATTCCGTTTGGACCGGAACGGCAGTTAAAACCAATAACGTCAGCCCCTTGCTCTCGCATGATACGGAAAGCTTCAGGCATTGTATAACCATCCAGTGTGTGCCCTACATCCTCAACAGCAAACTGTCCAATTACCGGCAGATTACTCAACTTGCGTGCCTGCAGAAGGGCGATATCCATCTCCTCAATATCATAGAAGGTTTCGAGCAGAATGCCGTCCACTCCTTCATCAAGCAGCGCAAAAATTTGTTGTTGGTAGAAACGCTTCAATTCACTCGTTGAAACGTTCGTCCGCTTGCCTCCACGAATGGAACCAACCGCACCCAGAACATAACCGTTCGCACCAGCTACTTCTTTGGCAATGCGCACACCGGCACGGTTAACATCCTCCACCTTGGACTCCAAACCGAACTTGGACAACTTATCGTAATTGGCAGAGTACGTATTCGTTTCATGAATTTCCGTACCCGCATCGCGATAACGACGATGCACATCTGCCACTACTTCAGGTGAAATCAAGTTCAGCTCTTCATAAGAAATCCCTACCGGGAATCCCATCTGATACAGGAATGTTCCCATTGCCCCATCCCCAATGAGGACCCGTTCCTGCATTACACTCCGCAAATCCGCCTTCATCCCTTTTCCCCCCGCCTGACTGATCATTTCATACTAATGTAACACAAAAAACATCTGAAAACGAAGAAAAACACAGGTTTTTCGTGAAATCCAGTCTCCATAACCATCTGAACCAGTAGGAATTCTCTTATTAATGCAAAAAAGAGGCCTCAGGCCTCCTCATTTAAACGTCTTCTTTACGAAATGACTCCTTTGAAAACAACTTCAGCAGGCCCAGTCATGTACACGTGATTGTCGGCTTCGCTCCACTCAATATGAAGATCGCCGCCCTTGAGGCTGATCACCGCTGTTCGATCCGTATGTCCATTCAGAACGGAGGATACCAGGGTTGCGCAAGCTCCAGTTCCACAGGCGAGTGTCGGGCCAGCACCGCGTTCCCACACACGCATGTCCACATATCCGCGATCGCGAACCGTTGCGAACTCTACATTGATTTTTTTCGGGAACATGGGATGAACTTCAAGAAGTGGTCCCCATGTCGAGAGATCAAAATTCACAGCATCATCCACATAGATGACTGCGTGAGGATTACCCATGGATACAGCCGTAAATTTGAACTCCTGTCCATTGGCTTCAATGGAATGATCCACCACCGGATTGGCATCGACGGTTGTTGGAACCTGAAGGCCATTCAGGATAGGCTCTCCCATATCCACACGAACGGTTTCCACTTTACCATCTCGAATGTTCAGGCTGACTGGTTGTACACCGGCACCGATGGTTTCAATCGTAATCTGTTCTTGTGTCACATGGCCGTGATCATATACATATTTGGATACACAGCGTATGGCATTACCACATTGCTCTGCTTCCGAACCGTCCGAGTTCATGATGCGCATCTGAAAATCCGCCTTCTCCGAAGGCAGTATATAAACCAGGCCATCCGCACCGATACCGAAAAATCGATTGCACCATTTTATAGCCAATTCTGATGCATCAGCCGGAAGCTGTTTCTCTCCAAACACAACAATAAAATCGTTGCCGAGTCCATGCATTTTTGTAAATTCCATCATCTTGCCCACTCCTTTTGACAGTCTGCTGCCAAAGCGTTATTCTTGCTCCTCTACAGGATACCCCAGGAACATTCATACCCATCATTCCCCAATAGAAAAAGCTATCCTGCAAAATGCCGAGGATTCTCGCCTCGAATCATTTTGAGGATAGCATAACGAAAACGATAAGCAATTGCTATTGATTTTATGCCGAAAACTTTGTACTTTTTGGTACGAAGCGCTCAGGGCCCATCCGGCGACGGTTGCGGCGACCTCCCCACACGCTGCCAATTCCCATGAGGAAGGTTGGAATACCTGCGGCAACGATGGAAATGGCCCATTCGCGCATACCCAGTGGTACTGTTTTGAAGATAGGCTGCAATGGTTCTACATACATAACCGCCAGCATCAGCACGATGGATGAAATGACTGCAAACACCAGGTACTTGTTCTGCAATGGATTCCGGTGGAAAATGGAGCGGGAACTCCGGCAGTCAAATACATGAATGAGCTGCGCCAACACGAGAGTAGCAAAGGCCACAGATTGAGCTTTAATGAGCTGACCCGGTTGATCCGGTGCGGCCTGTAGGGTGAGCCAAAACGCGCCGAGTGTACAAAGTCCGATCAATACACCCCGACTGACGATTTTCCAGCCCAGTCGTCTGGCAAAAATATTTTCCTTGGAGCCACGCGGCTTATGTTCCATCAGATCTTTTTCCGGCTGATCCACACCGAGCGCCATCGCTGGCAATCCATCAGTCACCAGGTTAACCCATAGAATCTGGATCGGCACAAGTGGCAATGGCAAACCCATCATCATCGCGAAAAACATCGTTAAAATCTCGCCTACATTTGATGCCAGCAAATACCGGATAAACTTCCGAATGTTCTCATAAATATTACGCCCTTCTTCGATCGCAGCTACTATAGTAGAAAAATTATCATCACTCAGAATTAATGCCGATGCTTCCTTTGTCACATCCGTGCCTGTAATCCCCATCGCAATACCGATATCTGCCGCTTTGATGGCCGGTGCGTCGTTCACACCATCTCCGGTCATTGCCACGACATGTCCTTTGCGCTGCAACGATTTCACAATTCGCAGTTTGTGCTCAGGCGATACTCGTGAGAATACGTAGATGCCCTCCACCTGTTTATCCAGCTGCTCGTCCGTCATACCCGCCAATTGCTGGCCGCTAAGGGAAGACCCACCCCGGGGGAGGATACCCAGCTGCTGGGCGATCGCCTCTGCCGTCGTGCCATGATCGCCGGTAATCATAACGGTACGTATGCCTGCTCTGCGGCAAGTGGCAATGGCATCCCGTGCCTCACGTCGCGGTGGATCAATCATGCCTGCAAGTCCGACAAAGACGAGTTGGTTCTCGGCAGCATGCTCATTCTCCACTTTTTCTTCCGGCCGTACATCGCGATAAGCCATCCCGAGAACCCGCAGCGCAGCCCCAGCCATGCTCTCATTCGCCGCCATGACTTTCTGCCGCAGTGTTCCCGTGAATGGTACAACATTGCCTTCCCACAAAATGTAGCTGCAATGCCCAATCAGCACATCCGGTGCACCTTTGGTGTAGATCATGCGCCCACCCTGATGATGAACCAGAACAGACATCCGTTTCCGATCAGAGTCGAACGGGAATTCCTGCTCACGTGCGTATAACTCTTTGAGCCCAGCAGGGGTAAGACCCATTTTGGAAGCCAGTGTTACAAGTGCTCCTTCCGTAGGATCTCCTTTCAGCTCCCATACGACGCTGTCTTCCTTGACCATTTCCTTTTTATGCTCTTTCTTGGAGTCATGCTTATCATGCTTGCTATCCTTTTTGCTCTCTTTGCCTTTCTTTTTATTCGGCGTGTCATCCGCGATACTCTCAATAATACTGGCATTATTGCATAGCGCACTGATTTGGAGCATTCTTCGCAATGTCTGATCACTCTTCAGCTCCAAGGTACGACCATTCTCCAGCATCTGCCCTTCCGGCGCATAACCATCCCCGGTTACCTTGATGCTGCGTCCCTCCAGCCACACGTCCGTAACTGTCATCTTGTTCTGGGTCAACGTACCCGTTTTATCCGAACAGATGACCGAGGCACAACCAAGGGTTTCGACGGAAGGAAGCTTGCGTACAATCGCTTTGCGCTTGATCATGCGCTGTACACCCAGAGCTAGCGCAATCGTTACAATCGCTGGCAGCCCCTCTGGTATGGCAGCCACTGCGAGGCTGACCCCTGCCAGAAACATGCCTACTGCCGGTTGTCCATGCAGAATACCCGCAACAACAACCATGACGGTTAATCCAAGCGCGACAAAAATCAAAATTCTACCCAACTGCTCCAATCTGTGTTGCAGCGGTGTTTCCTGTTCCTCTGTATTCTGGATCAGATCGGCGATTTTGCCCATCTCGGTACCCATGCCCGTTCGAACTACAACGCCCTTAGCCGTACCGCGAGTGACCATCGTCCCCATAAATCCAATGTTCTTCTGATCTCCAAGCGGCACGTCATCCGCAGCTATGGGATGGCAATGTTTGCTTACAGGAACTGATTCCCCGGTCAATGCAGATTCCTCCACATCGAGGCTGTTCGTGGACAGCCAGCGAACATCGGCAGGAATACGATCACCGCTCTCCACAAGCACGATATCCCCTGGTACCAGGAGCTTGGCTGTAAGATGTACTTCCTGACCCGACCTGAGCACTTTGGCCAGTGGTGCCGATAATTGTTTCAGTGCACGAAGGGAACGCTCTGCCCGGAATTCCTGCACAAAACCAAGAATGGCATTAAGCACGATAATGGCAACAATCGTTACAGCATCCAAATATTCTCCAAGCAATCCGGACACCAGTGTGGCCCCCATCAACACCAGAACCATGAAATCCTTAAATTGATTAAGCAATAATGTAATTGGAGATATGCGCTTTCCTTCACTCAGTTCATTCGAACCGGCTGCCTTCCTCTTTTCTGTTGCAGTCTCTTCAGTTAACCCGTCCTCAAGACTGACGCCAAGAGTGTTGCGAAGCTCTTCAACGCTTAGTTGGTGCCACTTGGTATGTTCCATGCTTCAAAATTCCCTCCCAGTCTGTATTTCCTCTGTAAAACATCAAACTTACTTCACCGGCATGCTCATCAACAGGTTGTACGCGATGCCGGACAAACTACCTGCTCTATATGTATTCGGACAGGACCCTAATTAGCACCCCATGGCGAATCCTTTCCCTGATGGGCAGAATAAGCTAAAATAAAGGTCTGCGGTTATACACGCAGTGGCAATTCGATTTTTGCTGTGCAAACGAATACGAATCTGCAACGGGTTCTTTTTTACATATCCCGGTGTTCATTTCAGTTATAGATAGAGAGGACGTTGAAAAAAATGGCATTGGACGGCATCGTAACACGAGCCATCGTACATGAACTGCAAGGCTGCAAGGGCGGACGGATCAGCAAAATACATCAACCAAACGGCCATGATGTTGTTCTGACCCTCCGTGCTCAGCGTGGAAATAGCAAATTGCTAATTTCGGCCAGCCCAACATATCCGCGTGTGCACTTTACAGAGAAAACGTTTGTTAATCCTACTGAAGCTCCGATGTTCTGCATGCTGCTCCGCAAGCACTGTGAAGGAGCGATCATTGAGGAGATTCGTCAGATTGGCATGGAGCGGATTATCCATATTGACGTGCGTCAGCGCGATGAGCTGGGTGATGTTTCGGTCAAACGGATCATCATTGAACTGATGGGACGTCACAGTAATATTGTTTTGGTCGATCCGATAACGGGAACGATTCTGGATGGTATTCACCACGTAACTCCGTCCATCAGCAGTTACCGGGTCATTATGCCTGGATTTTCGTACACCGAACCACCAGAGCAGCATAAGAGCAATCCACTGGAAGTGAGCAGCATTGAATTTAAAAATAGCTATACTGCTGCTGAAGAAGAAGCCTCTCGTTGGCTGGTAAATTCATTCAGCGGTCTTAGTCCGCTGATCGCAGGAGAGATTACCTCTCGGGTATCTGCCGATCCAGGAGCTGATCAAGCTGCAAGCGAAGGGGATGCTCGAATCGAAGCCGATGCCCTATGGAATGCTTTTGAGTCCATCATGGGGCCAGTTAGAGATAACAGCTACACTCCTGTGACCGGGCTGAATGCCAAAGGCAAAATGATTTTCTCAGCCGTTCAGCTTCAAAGCATTCAGGACGCGGAGAAAACCTATGACACGATAAGCAAGTGTATGGAAGATTATTACGGAGACAAGGCTGAGCGGGATACGGTCAAGCAAAGAGTGAGCGATCTGCTGCGTTTTCTGCAAAATGAGCGCAGTAAAAACATCAAAAAGCTGGACAATCTGAACAAGGATCTGCTGGAAGCCGACGATGCGGATAAATTCAGATTATGGGGCGAGCTGCTGTTTGCCTCCCTGCATCAGGTTAATAAAGGGGACAAAAGTGTGGAGCTTGTGAACTTCTATGATGAAGATCAAGCCAACATTACCATTCAGCTTGACCCATTACTTACACCGTCTGACAACGCACAGCGTTATTTCAAGCGATATAACAAATATAAGAACAGTCTGGCTGTTATTCATGAGCAACTTGGTAAAACGAAAGACGAGATCGACTATCTCGACAATCTGCTGCAGCAGCTGTCTATCGCATCCATGAACGACATCGAGGAAATTCGTGAGGAGCTTGTACAACAGGGGTATCTTCGTGACCGCAACAAAAAAGGCAAAAAGAAAAAGAAAAACGACCGACCTACAGTGCATCAGTTTACTTCTTCGGAGGGAATTGAACTTCTCGTGGGCAAAAACAATCTGCAAAATGAGTACGTCACCAACCGTCTGGCTTCTTCCAATGACACCTGGTTGCATACCAAAGACATACCGGGTTCACACGTCGTCATTCGCAGCACAGACTTTGGCGAAGCTACCCTGGAAGAAGCTGCTCAACTTGCGGCTTACTTCAGTCAGGCCAAAGAATCGAGCAGCGTGCCGGTGGATTACACCTTTATCCGACATGTACGCAAGCCAAGTGGCTCCAAACCAGGCTTTGTCATTTATGACCACCAGAAGACCCTGTTTGTGACGCCAAACGAAGAACTGGTTAAGAGTCTGCCATCCACCATCAAAAATGGATAGGATGCTTGCTTTCAATCCTGTTAGACAACGTAAAATCCCCCGGAACAAAAGAATGTTCGGGGGATTTTCTATAAATAAACTTCTAAGGACGTGTCCCATGACTCTACATATCAGACCAACTCAACCTAATGATTTGCTTCCGTTGAGTGGATTAATACACGAGTATGTCGTCGGATTTTATAACAACCCCTGGCCTGGTGATCAGGCAATCGAGCTTTTGATCAAAAACCTGCTTGATCAGCAGATAGGAGTTCAATTTGTTGCAGAACAGGACGGTGAACTCATCGGGTTCGCTACTCTCTATTTTACCTATAGCACGATGAAGGCAAACCGCGTTGCCATTATGAATGACTTGTTTGTGACCGAGGCTTGGAGAGAAGGCGAAGCCGAGGCCAGCCTATTCGAACACTGTCAGCAGTATACACGTGAACACGGATGTGCTTACATGTCCTGGATCACAGCAGCAACCAACGAGCGGGCACAGCAATTATTTGAACGTCTTGGAGCTGCTCGCGGCACCTGGGTGAATTATTCCATCACCTAATTATAGTGGATTCAAAAAAAGGACATAGAGACATGGCTAGTGACTAACGGTCACCCCATTCTATGTCCTTTCATTATTTTCCCGTTTCATTCCGCATGATAACAACCGATTTTTCCCCGAGGCTCACACAAAAATGAAAAGTTTGGAAATCAAGACTTTCCAGCTGCAGCGCGAAGCTCATCAAGCACATCAATGGTTACAGTTTTGCTACCCAGATCCCCGTGGAAAACTACCCCTTGTCTTACACCATGGTAATCCGAACCACCTGTCTGAATGAGCCCAAATTCCCGTGCCAACTCCGCATATCTGTGCTCTTCTTCCGGTCCATGATCCGAATGAACCACTTCAATCCCGTCAGGATGGGAGTCCACCAGAATGCGCCGAACCAATTCATCGTCTCCGTATAAACCAGGATGGGCAATAACCGCAGCACCACCCGCATCTTTAATCCACTGGCATGCATCTTCCGGTGCAACTCGGGGAACCGACACAAATCCAGGTTGGCCTTCAGCCAGATAACGATTGAACGCATCCCTCATATCAGCGGCATATCCTTTCCGTACCAACACATCGGCCATATGAGGTCTACCGATGCTTTCATCCGGTTCCAGCGGTCGGCCAAGGCCATCAATGACTTCCTGCCAGCTAATTTCAAGTCCAAGCTCCTGCAGTTTGGCAATGATCAGATGATTGCGTTCTTCTCTTGCTTCCCGAAGCCCGCGTAGTCGCTCCAGAAATTGCTCATCTTCTGTATTCACATAATACCCCAGCACATGAATATCCTTGCCGCCCGCACGAGTACTGATCTCAACTCCTGCAACAACGTCAATCCCATATTCACGGCCCACCCGCTGTGCCTCAGATACACCCGCTACTGTATCGTGATCCGTCAGCGCAACCGCAGACAGTCCTCTTTGTTTGGCGAGCTTCACATTCTCGGCAGGTGGCTGCATTCCGTCCGAAGCTTGGCTATGGGTATGAAGATCACAACGTCCTTGATGATGATTCATAAATAACAACTCCCTTTAATCGGCTCATTATAGGTCAGACCATTGCAATTTATTGCACTCCACCATTCTTTGGATCAATCATGCATTATTCCAGCTCTGCATTTATTGTCCCTATTCCGCCTGTCCTTCTGATGCTGTCTGCTCATGCTGACGCAAATAATTCAGAAAAGCTACTGCCGACAGGGGAAGCAATGAAGACTTCAGATGTATAGCGTAGAACTGTCTTTTAAACTCAAGCCCACGAATATCCACGATATGAACCAGGCCAAGGGCCAATTCGTGCTGAACCGATGACGGAGATAACATCGTGATACCCACACCTGCTTCCACAGCAGATTTCACGGCACCTGTACTGCCAAGTTCCATCACCACATTCATGTCCTGTGGATCTATATTTCTCTTTTGTAACTGATCCTCCATCACCTGACGGGTACCCGAACCTTTTTCCCGCAGCACAAATGCGTAGCTAAGCACATCTTCCAGCTCTACTTCCCCACGATCTGCCAATGCATGCCCTGCCGGAACAACCAGCTTCAATTCATCCTGCATGACCGGCTCTACAATCATATCCGGGTGGTGAACTGGTGCCTCAATGAGTCCGAAGTTTAGCTGATGCTTCAAGATATCGTCCATAATCTGCGTCGTATTCATCACTTTCATGACGATCGAGATATCCGGGTATTGGCGAGCAAAAGGACCCAGCATCCGTGGCAGCACATACTCACCAATCGTCAAGCTTGCCCCGAGCTGCAATCTCCCTTGCAGCATCTGCGTAAATGCAGACATTGCCTCATCGGTCTGTCTGACCAACTCTACACTGCGTTTGGCATGAGGCAATAATGTCCGACCCGCCTCGGATAATTCTATTTTCTTGGTAGAACGGTGCAGCAGCTTGGTTCCAAAATAATCCTCAAGCGATTGGATCTGCATCGTTACCGCAGGTTGTGTCATATGTAGAGCTTGCGCAGCCGCTGAAAAACTCCCCTTTTCTGCAACGGTATAAAAAATATGCAATTGATGAAAATTCATATCTTCGCCCCTCTTCTGTACGCTTTCCCCATTGTAGCCGATTTCTTGAATTCCAACAAAAAAAGCATGCAGCTTGTCTGCATGCGATGTAACCTGGATCTATTCATTCAAAAATATGGATTATTCCAAACTCACTTATGCTTGCGACTGTTCTTGACCAGAGTCATTCGTCTTGAATGTCTCAGCCAGGAATAATACGATTTCAGATCCCGCAGTTCAATCGTCTCGGACATTTTCCCCAGAAATGTAACGACAATCATCTTATGAAGCGGATTGCCAGCAATATCATATTCCCCTTCAAGTTCGGAAAATTCAGCAACCACGACCAGATCCTCGTCGATTAGGTAGACATCCTGCTCATTACGGTAGTATGGTGTAATACGGTCCTGCTTCAGACACTCCCATAACCATGCCGCAATATGGTCATCATCATCACGTGCCGGCTCAATACGGTCTGCATACCGCATCTTGGCATGATGGGTAATGACGATGTCGGCCACTTTTTTGTCTCCAAGAGCCACAAAAAAAGGCTCGTACGTGCTCCAACGTTGCATCACCTTATCACGCATGGGAATCACTCTCCACCAGATAGGACTTTCTATCTATTTATTTACCCAATATATTACAACATAAGTCCCGCAACCTCAAGGCGTAAGTTCAGATTTTTTCACAAAATCCAGTTTATGCCTAATTCAATAAAAGAGCGGTCCCGAAGGACCCCTCTGGTTAATCGTTTCGAAATGTTCAGTAGCAACAAAAGAAGTTCCCTATACATTCCCAAACCATTTTGTTATATCCCGTAAAAACTTGTTTTGTCCAATGTTTTGCTAGCATACTCTGTTTTGATCTCATTCCGGTAAGAACGTTCGACTTTGCGCACATAGGAAAGTCTGTTCACATTTTTCATCGTATCTTCAGCCCGCTCTGCATTAACATACATGACGACATAATGCATACGGCGGGAGATGTAATGAACGGTACCATACTTTTCGAGATTACGAGCCGCTTTCAAATCACTGACCCATATGATGAATCCTGTCCTTTCCGCAAACATCATTTTCCCCGCCTCTCTATAATGGAGACCGGATCCTCGGAAAGGTCCGGTCTATCATGAATTTATTTTCTTATCCAGCCTTAGCTGCAACCGCACTTGCCTCCGCTACCGCAGCCGCCCTTCGGATTGGGATCATTGCTCGGTACCTTAATGGTCGTTGACACCGCGAATGCAATCGTCTCCGACATCTGGAACAACATATCGTCCAATGCCTTCTCCGCCTGTTTAAAGCGGGCTACCGCCTCGAAACGCTCCAACTCCTGCTCCAAAGCCTGAACCTGATCTTTTGCCGCGTGATAGTCCGGGTGAAAATGCCCAAAACGCTGGGTTTCTTCAAATAATTCCTTCTTGGCGTTCAGCTTGCGTATTCCCACCTGAATTTCAGGGTTCGTCTCCACTTGCTGTTTCCAATATAAATAATCCGATACTTCGGCTGATTGGTTAATCATGTCGCCCAGTTCATATGCGCCCGTTAACACTTGGGCCATATCGACCGTGTTCATTTCCGCTACGCTCATGAAATTCATCCTATCTATATATAAAGTTCTACTTAACGTAGACTACTTCATCATATCATATCCCCGAAAAGTTAAGAAGAGTTTTTCCTGCAAATAGAAATAAGGGGAACAAGGGATCTGCTTTTGCAAAGTCGATTCAAGTTGGAGCATGGTCCGGAATAATCAGTCGTATCTGATTCCATTCGTTAGGCGAAAAAGAGCGACGTTCTGCGTGATTTGTCCCACTATCTGATATGGACCAGCCCGTTAATGTCCAATCTTCATGACCCTGAATCTGATCGGGGATAACATAAACGATATCACTGTCCAGCTTCAGACCCAGTTTTGTCTGCCATTCAATGGCTTTCGCAGTAATCTGACGAGCTGTGGACACATGATATCCTCGCCACTCGTTATGCCACATTTCCGGGATCTCTCCGTATCCGGGAAACAGACCCGATTGCTCTGTAATGGAGTGATCCGGTTCATACGCATGCAGATTAAGTTCGCTTTCAATGAGCCCTACTCTTCCACGCATATAAAAGAGTTCCTTCTCTACCTCAAGTCCGATATTGAACTCATCTGCTCCGACTATGGACTCATCTGCAAAGGCTCCCCAACCTGGGGGGTTCAGCTTCTCCTGTAATGCACTTCTTGATTCATATGTCCATATATCCTTTTTGTTGGCTTTATCCACCGACTCATCCAGATCAACGTTCTGGCCTACGTCCATGTGAAGTCTGTTTACCTCCAGTCCCCACTGCTGGATTGCTAGTTCCACATGCTCAGGCACACCCGATCCGGCATATCGGCTAAGGAAGTTTATCATTTCATCGGCTGTAAGACCGAGCTCTGATGCAGCGATGATTCGTTCCTTTGTCATTCGGTATATGGACATGCGATCACGGCTTATAAGCTCTGTACCCATTTCCAGAACCCAACGGACCTGTGGGGTTACATCTGGCGGAACCATAATTTCAAAGTCAGGCTGAACAAAAATCAAATTCCCCCCAGCATTCTCTGCTTCGTCATTCGCAAAATCCTTTAAAATGTCAGGTTCAATCTGCCAACGATAATATAACTCTCCCTCAGCGGACTCCCCTATCTCACCATACCCCAAACCCGCCAGAGCATTAAGCCATCCCCGGATCAATGTCAGAAAGGATGATCCTGATCCTGAAGCACCTTCACTCTCTCTAATCTCATTTGCCTCTTCAAACCCAACATGATCTACGGTTCCTGCCATAATACTCAACCAATCATTCTCTCGGAAATCAAACATCATTAATTGATAACGAAAATGCTGAAGATTGGGCTCTGCTAAGCCATATTGGTCCATGCATACACTATAGATTTCTCGATGCATTGAAGACCACGACAATGTTAACCAATGATCAAGATGGTCAGGGGACACCTGCATCCGGTTGTGCGTCTTTTCAATCAAACCCAGACGGAGCAGCATATCAATAATAATGGCTACATGGACTGGATAGACATCTGCGTGATCGTAGCGAATACCTAATCCAGAGAAGTCTTCAGGTGCCAGAACTGTCATGCGACTTAATCGCTGCACCATTCTCTTGTGGATAGTCCCTTTACTTGTTAATGGAAGTCCTCCTTTCGCTTGACCTTCTCTTAGCATCCAAGCCAATACATGAAGAAGCTCAGCAGCAATATGGGGTTTTCCCTCTCCAACAATCTTCACACTTCGGACTTCATTACTGGATTTGGACTTATGAAGTGCATCTTCATCCTGTATTACATTCACCTTCTGCTGAACAAACGTTCCAACCCTTGCTGCATAGGGAATTGTTAACAAAGAAAGCAGTGAATCCGGTATGTAATACAGACGTTCGCCCCACGACTTGCACACAGCTTTGATCCATCCTTTGTGCCGAAGTGTTATAAATGCTGTCACTGCTTCAGCTCTGCTAAGACCATCCGCTGCCCACTCTGCTGGTGTCATCATGTTGGAAAAGGGTTGTCCGGCATATTTGCAAAAAATCACTCCAAGTACCGTTCTTTCAACGCATGATAGCTCTTGGAATGAATTCATATCTAGATTACTTTGTGTATGCATGGCTTATCTTGCCTTTCCCATTATTTTAGTTGGTGATGTGAACTGATCTTTTCATTGCAATTCCTGAACAATTTTGTATTCATATCCTTGCTCGACCAGAAACATTTGACGCCGTAATGCAAACTCCTGTTCCTTACTATCCTCAGATACAAGGGCATAGAAATAAGCTTTATTTTCTCCTGACTTTGGCCTTAGAATCCGCCCCAATCGCTGGGCTTCTTCCTGCCTTGAACCGAAACTTCCGGATATTTCAAGTGCAACAGCTGCATCTGGCAAATCTACGGCAAAGTTGGCAACCTTGGATACCACTATCGTTTTGATTTCCCCCCGTCTGAACGCTGCATACCATTTTACCCGTTCTTGCTGGGACATTGTGCCCGAAATGAGGGGAGCTTCAATTTCCCGGGCAATGCTCTCAAGCTGATCCAAATACTGTCCGATGACAAGTGCCGGCACCCCTTCATGATGGTCCAATATCCGTTTGATCACAGCCAATTTGGCCGGATTTTCGGCTGCAAGACGAAACTGATGCTTCACCTCAGCTTCCAGATAGTTTGATCGTAGTTCAGGAGAGAGGGGGATACGTATCTCCTGACACTGTACATCAGCAATCCAACCTTGTTGCTCCAATTCTTTCCACGGCATGTCATATAATTTCGGGCCAATAAGTGAGAATACATCCTGTTCACAGCCATCCTCACGCACCAATGTTGCTGTTAATCCCAGTCTTCTTGTTGCCTGAATATCTGCAGTAGCACGGAATACAGGCGCTGGCAGCAGATGAACCTCATCATAAATGATAAGCCCCCACTGGCGTTCACTGAGCAATTTGATATGCGTAAAATCAGCATCTTTGGATTTTCTATGCGTAAGAATCTGATAGGTAGCCACAGTCACAGGTTTAACCTGTTTTTTCTGACCAGAATACTCACCAATCTGTTCACTCGTTATCGTTGTTTTGTCCTGCAATTCCTGAATCCATTGCCTCACAGATGTGGTATTCGAGGTCAAAATAAGGCATTCACACTGCAGACGTTCCAATACGGCCATCCCAATAACCGTTTTGCCTGCACCGCAGGGAAGAACGAGCAGGCCACTTCCTCCCATACCCTCGCTACCTTCAAAAGCATCCACAGCATCTCGCTGATACGGTCGCAACCCGAAACCTTCTGAACTTCCGCCTGAAGTATTCGCTCGCCATTCAAACGGAAGGCTTGTTCCTTCCCGATATCCCGCATAATCCAGCACCGGGTACCCCAAACGGGTCAATTCACGCTTCAGCAATCCGCGCTGCTCCCCGCCAAGCACGAGCTCATGGGAATCGACACGTTCCATCCGAAAAGCCGAGATGGTCTTCATACCGCTTAATTCATCCAGCAATCCCTCATCTTCACTCACGAGACGCATCCTCTTGTGATCGGCCTCTGGCTGCAATTTCAACTTTCCATATTGATCAATAATCCGTTGGATATCCTGAATAAGGGCGGCAGGAACATTCCAACGTGACACTGATTCCAGACTTGCAATCACTTGATCAGCACTCCATCCAAGTGCAGCAGCGTTCCACAGCGATAATGCAGTAATTCTATAGGTATGGAAAGCCGCAGGTGTCTTCACCAGTTCGGCATACATCCCCAGTTGAGCTCGGGCCTGATCAAATCCAGGATGACCCACTTCAAGCAATACTGTAAAATCCCGCTGGACAATGCAGGCATCCGTTTTCCCCATTCCGCTTCCTCCTTATTTTGAAATTGTGCTATCAGTTTTCTAAATGAAAGACATCACAAAAAGTTCAGTTCCGGTGTCTTCCGAAATTGAACCTGTTTAGTACAACAGTTCGACCTTACCTTAACCTTTAGATAGACCCTACAAAAAAAAGCACCCTGCTCATACTTTCGTATGAATAGGATGCCCAACTATACTCAAATCATTCGGCTGTATATCCTTTAGCCATTGCTATAAATAGTTTTACAGCATTCTGCATGGCATCCTCATCAAAGTCAAACTTGGGATGATGATGCGGATAGACGGCATTCTTCTCCGGGTTACCTGCTCCGACAAACATAAAGCAGCCCGGAATCTGCTGCAGGTAATACGCGAAATCTTCAGCCGGCATAAGCATCGGTGACTTCTGTACATGGTCTGCACCAAATACATCCACCGCTTCCCTGAAAAATCGTGCCGTCTCCTGCTCATCATTCACGACTGGAGGATACCCCATAATATAGTTCAATTGTGTCTCTGCACCATAGATTGCCCCTGTCTGAGCAACGACCGTATGCACACGTTCTTTCATGATACTGCGTGTCTCTTCGTCGAACGTTCTCACCGTACCCGTCATTTTGCACGACTCGGCGATGATATTCTGTGCAGCCCCCGCCTGCATCGTACCAATCGTTAACACTGCTGGACGCAACGGATCCACCGAGCGACTGACAACCGTCTGCAATTGCATCACAAGAGCCGATCCCGCTACCAGACTGTCCACTGTAGATTGCGGCATGCCGCCATGACCGCCTTTGCCTTTGATTTCAATATAGAAATCATCTGCCGCTGCCATCATCGGCCCCGGAGTACTCGCAGCTACGCCAACTGGAAGTGGGGTCCACAGATGAATGCCATAGATGACATCTACCCCTTCCAGTCCACTGTCTGCAATAACCTTGAGCGCCCCACCTGGAAGCAATTCCTCTGCAGGTTGGAACAAAAAACGAATCTCACCCTTAATCTCATGTTTATGGCGACTGAAATACAGTGCCGTGCCCAGCAAAATGGATATGTGCCCATCATGGCCACAGGCATGCATGGCCCCTGCTTGCTGCGATGCGTATTCCACATCCTTCTCATCCTGAATCGGAAGTGCATCCATATCCGCACGAAGCATTACGACAGGTCCTGGCTTGTCCCCACGGATGGAGCCTATAACTCCGTGCCCGCCTACGTGTTGTTTTACTTCAACTCCAAAGCTCTCCAGCATACCCGCTACAAAAGAGGATGTCTTCTCCTCATGAAAGGAAACCTCAGGATTCCGATGAAGATGACGACGCCATTCTACCATGTGGATCTGCAGATCATCCCACCATATATTATTTGTCATGTCTCTCCATCCTTTCGCTCTCTGAACGGGACTTTCATCAAGCCCGAACCTTCCTCTTGAAACCTATTGCTGTATATTGTAGCAGAATTGGAAGAAAACCGATACGAATCACCGCTTGAAAGCTTGCACGGGAAGGGGAAACATACTATCATAAACTAGAGAAAAGAACGAGAATTTTACTCTCGGAAGCTTATGAGGAGGATCAGACGCTTATGATTTTTGAGAATACAGGCTTGGATGGCTTGAAGAGCGACTTGGCATACCTGGATGAGAGCGCCGAGAAAGTCGGATTTGTCCGGTGGCAATGGGAATATTATCGTGCTACATATGACTACAAAATTGAAGATGAACAAACCAAATCGGAATACTTTGTACGTATTAATACCCGTGCGATCGATGGCAAACTCGAAAAACCGGATACGGTTCTCGCAGTTGAAGCTGTTTATCTTGGAAAAGCAACTTTTCCGCATGGTCTGGATTATGACTCTACCGTACCGCAGCCAGTCGTGAAGCTGGCGGCCCAAAAATTACAGCAGCTTAAAGAACTGCTGGAAGCTTAGGCTGGGCCGAATCATGAAACAACAAACGGCCCAAACGAAAACGAAGAGAGGCACGCCGGATTTTCAACTGCTAATCCTCACTTTATTGTTGGTGGGCTTCGGACTGGTGATGGTGTTCAGCTCCAGTTCCAGCATTGCAATTGCAAACAAAAGTTTCAACAATGATGCCCTGTACTTCACGAAAAAACAACTTATGTGGGCGGTTATCGGTTTAGTGGGCATGTTTTTTGCCATGAATATCCGATTTAACAAATACAAAAAACTTTATGCACCGTTTTTCCTGTTCACCACGGTATTACTCCTGATTGTTTTGGTTTCAGGCAAGGTGCTGAACGGCGCACGAAGCTGGATTCACATTTTTGGCTTTAGTATACAGCCCGCAGAGTTTGCCAAAATCGCTATTATTCTGTACCTCGCTGCACTTATTACCAAAAAAGGGGAACGGTTCAGGGATCTTAAGACAGGATATATTCCCGTGCTGGTTATTGTCGGGTTTATTGCCGGGCTAATTATGCTGCAGCCGGACTTTGGTACATGCTTCATTCTCGTGGCTACTTGCGGTCTGGTCATCTATGCAGGTGGCGCCAGCATGAAACATATTATGGGTTCCATCCTGCTGGTTGTGCTGGGAGCAGCATTGGCGCTTGGAGCGAACGCCCTGTTTTCTTCTATGGCTTCTTCAGATACTGTAGATAACACCACAACTACGGAGGCTGCACAGAACTACAAAATCGGGCGGATTCAGGCATTTTTGAATCCATTATCCGATACGACAGGCGGAAGCCTTAATCTCTATCGCTCCCTTGTTGCAATCGGTGATGGAGGCATCACCGGCTCTGGAATCGGACAAGGCACGATGAAACTGCATTACTTGCCAAATGCTTATAACGACTTCATTTTCTCCGTCATTGGAGAAGAGCTGGGCTTTGTTGGAACTGCCCTGTTCCTGTTGGTCTACCTTTACTTCATTTGGCGAGGCATTATCGTCTCCCTTCGCTGTCCCGATCCATTTGGGACACTGGTCGGTATTGGGATTATGGGATTAATTGCGATTCAGGCCTTTATTAACATTGGGGGCGTGACCCAGACCATTCCCGTGACAGGGGTTACCCTTCCGTTTATCAGTTATGGCGGTACCTCACTCTTTGTGATGATGGTAGCCATGGGTATTCTGCTCAGCATCTCTCGTACCAATAACTTGGACGTCATCAAGGAAGAAAAAACAAAGTCGGTGACGGTTCAAACATCACGTACCTCTCCCGCACTTCGTTCACGTGAATCCATTCGCCGAATTCGGTAATGAGAAGGAACGGTATACGAATGGTTTTGGAACAAAATGAAGTAAACACAAAAAGACTTCGCATCGATTTCGATGCGAAGTCTTTTTGGTGTTGTCTATCTAGATGAAGAACCAGGTTCAATGTACTGCTGTTCTTCCATCGCGGATTGCTAAAGTTTACAGATCGTCGCCTCTGAAAGATACGCCTTCTACCTTTACATTGACTTCAACAACACGTAATCCCGTCATGGTCTCTACCGCTTCTCTTACATTTTGTTGAAGCATGCGGGAAACTTCATGAATCGGTGTCTCGTACAGGACGATGATGCGCAGATCAATGGCTGCTTCCAGCTGGCCGACCTCCACGCCTACGCCTTTCTGTACGTTTTTACCGCTCAGGCGCTTGGCCCAGCCCTCTGACAATCCTCCAGACATTGCGGCAATTCCGGGTGTCTCCATCGCAGCCATTCCGGCAATTTTCGCCACTACGTCATCGGCAATCCGGATGTTTCCGCCCTCTAGTTGAAGTTGTTCTGCCATGCCACATCCTCCTTCACTTCGTTACTCGTATTTTAAATCCTTTCCACCCCAAAAAGCAAATTAAACTCAAAAAGATGCGTTTACAACCTACCACGATTTGGTTATATTGAAATATGAAAATATTCTCATAAACCGTTCTATGATGTCGTTTAAAACAAAATAATTAGATAACCGAGGTGTTAGTTGTGAGAAACCGGATTTCATCCATTTTGCTGATTGCTTTTTTTGCGCTCAGCGCCGTCGCCCACTACATGAAATGGGATTCGATTCTGCAATTCGTCATTTCAGCCATTTCGGTTATTTTTGTGGCCGGTTTTTTAGGAAAAGCCACGGAAAATGTAGCCCATTATGCCGGACAGCGGTTAGGCGGATTTTTGAATGCAACATTCGGTAATGCCGCCGAATTGATTATCGCCATTTTTCTCGTCAAAGAAGGACTGTTTGACATGGTTAAGGCCAGTTTGACAGGCTCGATTATTGGTAACCTGCTGCTGGTGCTTGGTTTAAGTATTTTTGCGGGAGGACTCAAGTTCAAAATTCAGAATTACAATGTATCACTTGCCGGTTTAAACGGCTCTCTTATGATTGTAGCCATCATTGCGCTGTTTATTCCAGCTGTCTTCCTGAATACCCATTCCATCACACAGAAGGATACCAATACACTCAGTCTCATTGTCGCAGGTTTGCTGATCCTTGCTTACATAGCTTGGTTATTGTTCTCGATGGTCACACACAAGAACTATCTCGCAGATGTCACTGTGGATGCAGATGAAGAGTTGCCGCATGAACATGCACCCGAGTGGTCCAAGAAAAAATCAATTCTCTATCTCGTTCTTGCCACTGTCATGGTTGCCTTCGTCAGTGAATGGCTTGTTGGCACACTTGAGGTGTTTACTGAACAATTCGGACTCAGCGAACTGTTCGTCGGTGCGTTCCTCGTTGCCATTATCGGTAACGCAGCAGAGCATAGTGCAGCCATCATGCTTGCCATGAAAAACAAAATTGGCGCCGCCGTAGAGATTGCGGTCGGCAGCAGTTTGCAAATCGCACTCTTTGTTGCTCCTGTGCTCGTATTTGTCAGCTACTTCACAGGCAGAACGATGGACATTGTGTTTACAACGATTGAGCTGGTAGCCATTGGCGTAGCCGTATTTATAGCCAAATCCATCACCCAGGACGGTTCAACGAACTGGTACGAAGGTCTGCTCCTGATGGTTGTGTATATTATTTTGGGTGTATCGTTCTTTCTGGTATAACATACTTCACTCGTACGATGTGATAGACCATTTAGCGCAAAAGGCAGCCTGGAAACGCATTTTCCAGGTTGTTTTTTTCATTTATCCCTCCGCCTCTATCCCACCAACCTATCTACCAATTCAACCGCACAAAAAAAGCATGCAAATACCTGCATGCCTTCTATTCTGACCCGCGCTATTGCAGGCTATTGCTCATTCTTCTTGTTCAAAGCTTCATATAGAATTGCCAGATTCCGCTCAAGCGCGCTTACCAGCTGCTTACCAGCACCTTCTGGAAGAAGCCCTGCACGAACAGCAAAATCGACTTCCTTGGAGAACCCATACATCTGTGTATCCAATACTTCCTCATAGAGAGGGCAGTAGCGGGTAGCCAGATTCTCCATCTGTACTTCAATAAGCTTCTGTATTTTATCTGCATCTTCTTGAAGAAGACTGATCGCTTTCAAGTGCAACTGGTCCTGCAGATCAGATGAAGTCATGCATTTTTCCCCCCTATGTCCCAAAAATCGCGTAAAGACGTTCTACCTCTAATATTAGACGAAATCAGGAGCTAATACAAGAACCTGACCAAAATAACCATACATTCTGAAGAGCTTTATTCTTGCCTAATCTCCCTATTTTACAGAGGTCTTGCCGTACACCTGAATGATCTCATGCCAAAAAAGCACCTCTGCCATAATAGGCAGAGATGCTTCTTAGTGCCATTACTCGGATGCGATACTCACATTCAGTCCATGTTTGGCAAATACTTCTGACATAGCTGCTTTGGCTTCAGCTGCATCCGGGCCATGAACGTGCAGTTCATAGCTGTGCGTGCTGATCAGCGTTGTAAACAGCCCGAGAATACTTTTTACATCGATATACTTGTTCTCTGAATGAAGTACGATTGAAGAAGTAAATTTGCTCGCTGTTTGAGCAATTTCAACTACCGCTGCGTTATTACTCGACATAGGAATCCCTCCGTCTTTTCACTTTTGGTATCATCTATTAATTACCACTACATGATACCGTGAATCCGCTTTCCTAGCAACAGCAAAATACTGTTCCTACTTCAGGTTATCCGGATTAAGGCATTCCAGCTCAGGAATAACGAAAATACCGTCTTTACGGATCAATACATCGTCAAAATAAATCTCGCCACCGCCGTAGTCCGGACGCTGGATCAACACCAGATCCCAGTGAATGGATGAGCGGTTTCCATTATCTGTTTCTTCATAAGCCTGTCCTGGCGTAAAGTGCAGGCTGCCTGCGATTTTTTCATCAAACAGAATGTCCTTCATCGGATGCAGGATATGTGGATTGAATCCAATCGCGAATTCACCGATATGACGAGCGCCATCATCTGAATTCAGAATTTCATTCAGACGTTCTGTATCGTTGCTCGTTGCTTCAACAATTTTACCGTCTTTGAAGGTGAATTTGATATTCTCAAAAGTAACCCCGTTATAAAGCGTTGGCGCGTTATAACTAATCGTTCCGTTCACGGAATTACGGACAGGGGCACTGTACACTTCGCCATCCGGAATATTTTTTTGCCCAGAACATTTCTCTGCACCGATATCTTTAATGGAGAAGCTCAGGTCTGTTCCCGGTCCAGTGATACGCACTTTGTCTGTGCGTTTCATCAGGTTAGCCAGTGAATCCTGCGCTTTATCCATTTTGGCATAATCCAGGTTGCATACGTCAAAGTAGAAATCCTCAAACGCTTCTGTGCTTGTATTAGCCAACTGTGCCATGCTTGCATTCGGGTAACGAAGCACAACCCATTTCGTATGTTTTACCCGTTGCTCGCTATGTACCGGATGGGAATAAAGTGAATTGTACATTTTCATTTTTTCTTCCGGTACATCGGACAGATCATTTACGTTCTCCCCAGCACGAATACCAATGTAACAATCCATTTGTTTCATCCGGTTCAGATCGATCTCTGCCCAGGTTTTCATCATCTCTTCTGTCGCATTTTTGAACATCGCACGCTGTACTGTCTTGTCAGTCAGCTGTACAAAGACGTTACCGCCCTTTTTGCCTACTTCTTCAATAATTGCATTAATCAGATCACGTTCTGTACCGATCATCTCTACCAGCACATTCTCGCCGGGTTGTACATCTACAGAATAGCCCACCAGATTGGCTGCGAGCTTCTGAATTCTTGGGTCCTTCATCTTGTAAACTCCTCCTGTCATCTGCCATTCCTGAATTGAACAACGGTAAATTACGATACTATTGTAGCACGCTACAACCATCCCGTCAGCAGGCAGTCCCGCAATTTATTTACTCATAGGACCTGAAGTTTACATCTGTGACAAGGGCTTCTTTATTCTTTTTGCTGTTCATATCCTTATAACTCACCTGGCTTTCTGAGGACAGACGCAAGGGCAAGCTGGTTTTCCGATCCACGGTTAGATGATACACCGTATGTACCTCGGCCTGTTTCATCATCTCTTGCATCGATGTTTCCCCTTGCTCCCACACTTTGCTCAGATCCTTCTCAAGCTCCTCCTGACTGCCTCCCTTAACTGTAGCTGCCTTGTGCATATACTCTGCCCGGATTGCGTTCATCTCGTCGTTAAGCTGCGCGAGCGCCCAGGTTTTGGCATCTTTCGGTTCGAGTTCAATCCGCAGTATTTTTGTTCGATGGCCTGAACCGTATTCGGACTTTATCGTTTTGTTCAACCGATCGATACTTTCCATTTGAGCAATGGGATTAAAGCGGGACAGCGAGCCGCGGAGAGGCTCATGCTCAGCAGTTAAAGCCATCCATTGTCCTTGTTTTCGTACAAAAGAAGCGCTAAATCCGCTTGGTTGACCGCTATTGTTAACAGCCTTGGCATTCACTCCTTTTACTCCCGTTCCGGCAGCAGTCACAGCTCCAGGTAGTCTCGTTTGCAAGGTCAAGCGGTCATGATCCTCCAGCTTGCCTTCAAATTTGAACTGATTTTCGAACAACCCGCTGCTTTCACGTCGCAGTCCCGCTTCCCCGTCAAAACTCAGCTTTTCTTTGCCTGCTATTCCTGATAAAGCCAGTGAGAATAATTCCTCGGGACTTCGATCACGCTCTAACAATCCACAACCAGGAGCACATAACACAACAATACTTAGAATCAACAATAGCCCACGTATAGACCGACGCTTCAACATGTTTTATTCCACCCTTCCGTCAACTTTCTCCATAGCCTGCCCCTCCCTTATTTGCTTATACTTCCTTCCTTTGGCATCGCCATTTCAAAAAAATAAAGAGAGGACGACTCCGCAATCGGAATAGTCCTCTCTTAACGTGTAACTTCCTGTTCTTCCATGACGATCCGGTTTCGACCGCCATGCTTCGCATCATACAGAGCCATATCAGACCGGTAAAATAACGATTCCACACTGACTTTCTCATCCATCCAGTTCCATTCCGCAATACCACTGGATACGGTCACCGGAGGCCTTGTCTCTTCAGCAACCCTCGTACGAATGATCTCGGCATATTCCAGTGCCTGACGAGCACCAATCTGGGGCATATAGATGGCCAGCTCTTCCCCGCCCCATCGGGCACAGATGTCCTCAGGTCTGACTGAACTCGTTACAATGTCGCTCACCTGCTTCAATACCTGATCACCTGTTTGGTGCCCAAATGTGTCATTCACCTGCTTGAACTGGTCAATGTCCACGACCACCAGCGCCCCACAGAAATCATGGGCCTGACGTTCATGGATCACACTATCCAGATAATGCCTTACATACAGCCCTGTGAGCATATCTAGGTTTGCCAAGCGTCGTACCTCGGCATGAAGTGTTGCATTGGAAAGTGCAAGTCCTATATGAATGGACAGCATCTGCAACAGACGATAATTTTCGTACGAAAAATACTGTGTTTTGGGATGTCCCAGTAGAATGGCGCCCTTCACTTCACCATTCACCCGAACGGGCGAGGCTATTAGTGACATTGAACCGGTAATATCCATGAAGACGGATGACACTTTATCATAATCCGCATAATTGGATAGAATGAGCGGTTCTTCTGTCTCATACAGCACCCCTGCGATTCCGTAGTCTATTGGAAATGATTTGCGGCTTAACTCATTTACATTGGATGACATCACTTCGAAATGACTCGTAGTGTCATCCAGTTGAAGGATACAGCAGGATTCAGCCTGAAAGATGTCCTTCAACTCCTGCTCGGAGAATTGATAGATCTCCATCAGCTGCAGGCTCTTATTCAAACGTTGTGTCAGATCATTGATTAGACGAAGTTCCTGGATTAACATATTCGATTGCTCGTGCAGCTTGGCATTTTCAAAGGCAGTTCCGGCTGTATCCGCCATCATCGTAATGAGTTGCAGATCGGAATCTTCCATTAACTCCTCATTCATCTCAATGTGAAATACACCATAGATCCCTTGCTTGCCTTTTAGAGGAAGGCCAACCTCCAGAATGCGATGCTCACCTTCACGTGCCCGAACAACAATGAGCTTGCCCTCCATGAACGATTGTACACAGATGTCTTCTCCACGCTCATGAACAAGCAGCGGCTTGATACGAGGGTTAAGGCTGCTCTGATCCTGAGACATATACAGTGTCATGCCCGTCGTTGGATATAAGTAGTCGATGCTGTCAAACACTTCATCCAAAATGGCGTCCACATCCATCTTGTCATGCATCCGTTGAACGATTTGGAACAGAATCGACCTTCGGTGTTCTTCACGGGCAGTTTGTTCATGAGCATGTAACATGTCCGTCATAAATATGTATTCAAATCTTCGGTAAAAGCAGGTACGATAATGCAATGCCTCCGATCGAACAACGGCTTCAGACGTGTCATCTCGATTTTGCTCGTAGGTTACAGCAGTGAAGACAGCAAACATATCCTTGTTTGTCCTGGAGAAAAGTGGCTCAGCCATTAGATGATATTCTCCATTTTCAGTGGTTCCACGTAACGACTGTGCCTGTCCAGATTCAAGACATTGCATTACAGTCGAATGTACGTCCAGCGGAGGAGCCCCTTCTTTTCCTTGCCCCATACAGATCCCTTCTGTATTCCATACGTTGTATATTATCGATGATCTGTCTGAGTGTGGCCGTCGTTGGGTATACCAGTCGGTATACGCTTGTTGCAGAAGGCTTCCCAGATATGAAAAATCAAAAGGTGTGATATCCATTTTTTGCATCCAGAATACATGCGCTTCGTGAGGAGCGGCAGAAGATGCGGAATCGCCCGAACTTCGCGAATTCAAGCTGGCGGGTTTACTTCTTAGATGTTCTAACATGTCAGGCGCTCCTTTGCACCGTTTTTGCATCCACTCGGATGCATTAATCTGCAGACGTTATCGCAAACCTGCAAATTCTATGCGATAACCTTAATGTACAAGATCATTTAAAGTTAAGATACAATCTATTTTACTCTCTTTAAAGGTTTTTTGCATCCATATTTCAGAAAATTGTCCCATTATTTTGGGCCTAATGACCTATCGACAAATTTAGACGTTTTTTTGCTTTTATCACATGCTTGACTTTGGTTCTAGTAAACTGTAAAATAAATTGTTGATGAAGACTACTAATGGGTCTTTAAATTTGGGCATTACCGGTTGTGTCACCCTCATTCTTTTTGTTGCTTTCAGGACAGCGGCTGAACTTTCCTGATCGTTTTATGCGAGGTATAGCCCGCATCAACAAATTGGAGCGCAAACAGAGCCCTATATGAACTTCAACTAAAAAGGAGCTACTTTAAACATGGCACGTTACACTGGTCCTAAATTTAAATTGAGCCGTCGCCTCGGCATTTCCCTGAGCGGAACAGGCAAAGAATTGAAACGTCCTTTCCCTCCAGGTCAGCACGGAGCTAACCAACGGAGAAAAATCAGCAACTACGGTATGCAATTGCAAGAAAAACAAAAACTGCGTCACATGTACGGTTTGGGCGAGAAGCAATTCCGCACTCTCTTTGCTAAAGCGCAAAAAATGCAAGGTATCGCGGGTGAAAACTTCATGTTCTTGCTTGAGAGCCGCCTGGATAACCTCGTATACCGCCTTGGATTCGCTAACTCCCGCGCTGGTTCGCGTCAGTTGGTATCCCACGGTCACGTAACTGTAAACGGCAAAAAAGTTGACATCGCTTCTTACCAAGTAAGCACTGGCGACGTTATCAGCCTGCGTGAAAGAAGCCGCGGTCTTTCTTCCGTTAAGGAAGCTATTGAAAACCGTTCGCATCTTCCGGCATACGTAGAATTCAACGATACTGCTCTGGAAGGTAAATTTATTCGTTTGCCTGAGCGTTCGGAATTGTCCCAAGACATCGACGAAAAACAAATCGTCGAGTTCTACAACCGTTAATCGTTGGAATTTCATTAAGCTTTACTCCAAACAGCTGTCGAGATTTTCTCGGCAGCTGTTTTTTTATTACAGAAGAAACAACAGGGAAAGAACAAGAAGGTCGTACCTGCACCTAATGCATGGATACGGCCTCCTTCGTATGGTTAGTCATCTATTTTCATCCACACTTGCATGCTTAATACTTCCACGTTTTACTGAAATTCTCCACGTCTTCTCATGATATGTAATTCAATTCCGTATGATATATATCATAATCCAAGAAAGAATGGCAATTTTCGACCATTGCTTGTATTTCTCAGGCATGCAAACCAGCCTTTTTATGCTATAATAAGTGCTGTTAAAAGGAGGAAGACACTGAATGGTTGATGTTAATAAGAATAAGCCCGATGAACAGCCTGCACGCAAGCGCAGCTTTGCCCGCAGACTGGGGAGTTTCGTCAAATGGATGGTTGTCCTGGGATTCATGGGGGTACTATTTGTAGGCGGTGCTCTGATGGGATACGTCAGTTCCATTGTGAAAGACGAACCCGTCCGTTCAAGGGCGCTGATTGAACAAAAAGTCAGCGAAAACTCCATCACAGGCTTTGCTTACTTTGCCGACGGCAGCCCGATCGGTCAATTACGAACAGAAGAAGACAGGCGTCCGGTCACGTTTGACCAGATTCCGCAAAAGGTTATTGATGCAGTCATTTCGATTGAAGACAATCATTTTTACGAACATAAAGGTGTAGACATGAGCGGAACGCTCCGAGCCGTGAAACAGAAAGTGCTGAAAGAATCTGTTCAAACGGGCGGAAGCACACTGACTCAACAATTGGCCCGGCGTGTATTCCTCAATCTGGATCGAACCGAGGACCGGAAAGTGAAAGAAATATTACTCTCGCTCCGACTCGAACGTTTCCTGACCAAAGACGAAATTATGACAGCGTATCTGAACAAGGTTCCTTTTGGTAACGGCTCCAGTGGATATAATGTATATGGAGTCAAGGCAGCTGCCAAAGGACTGTTCAATATCAATGATTTGAGCAAATTAAACACAGCTCAGGCTGCTTATCTTGCAGGTTTGCCTCAGCTCCCCTCCTCTTACTCTGCCTTTAATGGAAAAGGCGATTTTGTTGAGGATAATTTTGAGCGTGCAATCAATCGTCAGCATCTGGTCTTGCGCCGTATGCTGGAACTGGGCAAAATCGATCAATCTGAGTATGACGAAGCTCTTGCTTTTGACATCAAGAGTTCACTCGCACCCAAAACCATCAAAGCTTACAATACTTATCCATACCTTATGATGGAAACGGAACGACAAGCTGCACAGATTTTAATGCAACTCAATTCGGATAAAGCTGAAGGCACGGATGCCAAAGCGGATACTGCCAAGGATACGGATACCGATACACCGCAAAAAGAAAGCAGTGCCTTACTGGAGGAAGCCCAGCAGCAATTGCGTACTGGCGGATATCGTATCTACACGACCATCAACAAGAGTATCTATAAAACCATGCGTACGATTGCTGAAGATGACAGTAATTTCTCTGCTGACGATCCCGTGAAGGGAAAAGAACAGACAGCTGCCATGTTGATTAATCACAAAACAGGCGCTATTCTCGGCATGATTGAAGGCCGTGATTTCCAGGATGAGCAGATGAACTATGCAACCCAGATGGTGCGTCAGCCAGGTTCAACCATGAAACCTATTGCCGCTTATCTGCCTGCACTGGATGAAGGACTTGTTCAACCCGCTTCCATTATTGATGATTCACCGATTATTCTGAAGGACGGCACGAACGGATTCCATATTCCGAAAAATGCCAACAATCGCTACCAGGGACTTGTAACTGCCCGTAGAGCACTAAACTACTCGCTGAATGTACCTGCGCTGAAGCTGTTCAACGAGGAAGTTGGTATCGACAAATCATGGGCCTTTGCCAAGAAGCTGGGGATTACCACCATCCAGCCGGCTGATTACCAAGCTCAGACCGGTGTTCTTGGAGGACTTCAGTACGGTGTTACTGTCGAGGAGCTTACCAATGCCTATGGAGCCATCGCCAACAATGGTGTATACAATGATTCCTATATGATCAGCAAAATTGTAGACTCCAATGGCAACATCGTATATAAACACGATGTAGAACCTGTTCAGGCCTTCTCCGAACAGACGGCATACCTGATGACAGATATGCTTCGCACCGTTATTACGGAAGGTACAGCGGATAAAGTTCGTGAAAATTACAAGTACTCTAAAAGTGTGCCAATTGTAGGCAAAACGGGTTCAACCCAAAACTATGCGGATGTCTGGTTTGAAGGCTATACGCCGGATGTCACACTAGGTGTATGGGTGGGATACAAACAGCCGGTAAACACGCTGGAAACAAGATCACAGAAGAAACGTGCCCAGCAGCTGTGGACCCAAATTATGAATCAAGTCATCGCTACAGATAAAGAGATGTTTGTAACCGATTCGTTCAAGAAACCATCCGGAATCGAGACACGAACCGTATCGGCTTATAGCGGCAAATTGCCAACATCTCTGACGGACAGATTTGTCACTGATATTTTCAATAGCAAATTTGTGCCGAAGGATAGCGATGATGGCGTCGCAAAAGCCAAATATATCACTTACAATGGTGTCAACTACATTCCGCGTGATGAAACGCCTGGAGACATGACGAAGGAGAAAACGGTCGTCAAGCGCAAAAAACCGATCTCTGATCTCATCAAGGAACTTCAAAGTGCATTCTCACGCATGAGCCGTCACGAATCATTGGCTTATTACCTGCCGGAAGATGCCGATGCAGACATGCCGACACAGATTGATCCAAGAACAGATAACGGCAAGGCACCGGATGCACCAGGAAATGTAAGAATTTCCGTTGGTAACGGGAACGCCGTCATTACGTTTAATGCCACACCGGAAAGTGATGTGGTTGGTTATCGCCTGTATCGCTCAGTAAATGGTGCCGGATTCCAAAATCAGGGGCAGGTTGTCCTGACAGGTGAGTCCAGATCATTCAGCGCTTATGCACAAGGTGGGGACTTTGCATTCTACGTTACAGCAGTGGATGTCGCTGGCCGAGAGTCCGCTCCTAGTGCAGCAGTTAGCAGCGCAGGAGTGGCACAGCCTCCTCCAGATGAAGAGATAAATGAACCGATTAATGTTCCGGGAACGGTCGTTACACCGGAAGATTCCCAGAATGAGAACGCCGCAACTACGGCTCCGGCTACACCGGGCCAAGTGAGCGTGTCGGCACTCTCCCAAGGACTTCGCATTCAGTGGGCCTCCAATCCGGAATCGGATGGCGTTCAAAGTTATGCTGTATATTTTAGTGAAACGGGCGCAGCCCCATACACCAAAATTGGCACAACTTCAGGTACCTCCATGGACTACGGAGTGCCTGCATCCACCAGTGGATGGTTCAAGGTATCTGCCAGCAACAGTATAGGCGAATCTGAAGCGTCCAGTGCCGTGCTTTTCCAACCGTAATACAGAGTTATCAAGATTCCACTTTTAACCCCATTCTCGTATGTTGAGGATGGGGTTTTTGTTTTGCATTGAAGCATTGATACCCAAAAGCAAAAGCCTGATCCGCAATGAAACACGGATCAGGCTTTGCATTTGAATCATGGGGCAGGCAGACGTGCTGCATCCTACTCGTTTACTCTTTAGTCTTCAATGGTCGATAGATCGCCTGTTGGCAAATCCAGCTCCCAGGCTTTCAACACACGGCGCATAATCTTGCCGGAACGGGTCTTAGGCAGTTTATCCTTGAACTCAATCTCACGCGGAGCGGCGTGGGCAGACAAGCCTTCTTTTACAAATCGATAGATCTCTTCCTTCAGCTCCGGTGTCGGCTCATACCCCTCACGCAGTGCCACAAAGGCCTTGATGATCTCTCCACGAGTTACATCCGGTTTGCCGATAACACCTGCCTCTGCTACCGCAGGATGCTCTACAAGCTTGCTCTCCACCTCAAAGGGGCCAATTCGTTCCCCTGAAGAATTAATGACATCATCAATCCGGCCCTGGAACCAGAAGTAGCCATCTTCGTCCATATAAGCAGAATCACCGGATACATACCACCCAGAAAGCCGGAAATACTCCTCGTATTTGGCCGGGTTATTCCAGATCTTCGCCATCATGGACGGCCAGGATGTACGAATTGCCAGGTTCCCCATACTGTATGGTGGCAATTCCTGTCCTTGATCATTAATAATGGCTGCATCAATTCCGGGCAATGGACGACCCATGGAACCTGGTTTGATCGGCATGCCCGGATAGTTACAAATCAGCTGTCCACCCGTCTCTGTCATCCACCAGGTATCGTGAATTCGCTGACCATAGGCTTTCCAGCCCCAACGAACGACCTCCGGATTAAGTGGTTCACCGACGGACATGACGTGACGAAGACTACTCAGATCATGCTGGGCAATGGTCTCTTCGCCCGCACCCATCAGCATCCGGAAAGCAGTCGGCGCACTGTACCATACGGTGACTTTATTTTTCGCAATGGTGCTGTACCAGTCTCCTGGACTAAATCGTCCCCCACGAATAACGTTGGTTACGCCATTCAACCAGGGTGCAAAGATCCCGTAGGATGTACCTGTGACCCATCCCGGATCAGCTGTGCACCAGTATACGTCATCCTCGCGCAAATCCAGCACAACCTTGCCGGTATAATAATGCTGAATCATCGCATTTTGCACATGATATACACCTTTGGGTTTACCAGTAGAGCCGGATGTATAGTGAATCAGCAGACCATCTTCACGAGTCAGCCATTCCACTTCCATATCGTCCGAAGCTTGCGACATCTCAGCATCAAAGTCGATGAGCCCTTCTTCCGTCTGCGGACCGCCACCCACAACAAAGATATGCTTGAGTTCCGGCAGTTCGGAACGTTTAATTCGTCCCAGCAATTGAGGGGTCGTCACCAGTGCCACAGCTCCGCTATCCTCCAGCCGATCCTTCACCGCAGTTTCCATAAAGGCTTCAAATAGCGGACCTGCAATAGCTCCAACCTTCAATATGCCTAACAGACTGAAATAGAGCTCAGGACTGCGAGGCATAAAAATAAATACCCGATCTCCCTTGGCTATGCCATATTTGCGCAGTACGTTACCGAAGCGACTCGACTGCTCGCTCAAGTCAGCAAACGTGTACGCCTCTTCACGAGAAGCATCACTGTATAACAGTGCCGTTCTCCCGCCTCTTCCTTCCAGCACATGACGATCTATCGCTTCATGCGCCATGTTGACTTTCCCGCTGGCGTGCCACGTAAAGTGCCTTTCAACCGATTCCCAATCAAACCGGCTTCGGGCCTCCGTGTAATCGCCCAGATTAGATTCAGACACAACCGTTTGCAGCATCTCACCATGTGCTTGACTCATGCTTGCCAGCCTCCTTCAACTCGACATTTCGATTCCCATTATGGGTACTTCTGATTGCCTTTGTGTTGACTGAACTTCCAGTTAGCGCTTACATTAGTAGAGAGAACTTCTCATCATGTACTTGTCTGGTCAAACCGATGAACCCAAACTGCAGTTGAATTGTGAACATTTTTTGTCTACGCAATTATAGCAAATCTTTTCAATCATCGTCTATGGCTTTTCAAATTTTTGGTTTTTTGCTATAAATATGTGTTCAAAAAGATCGGTTTTCAGTACCAAGAAGATGGGATGAAGCTAGAAAGGGAGTAGCGGAGCGTAGGGAAAACTACGTGAGCAACGGACATTTCGGCTGAATTCCATATTCGATGCTGATGATGCCATTAGGCATCCTTCGTAATCAAAAGCGGACTTTTTGAACAGCCTCTACAAGTAGGGGGAGAGAGGAGCATGAACCATGGAGCATATTAAGGAGCATCATGTGCGTTCCATCTTCAAGTCCGGCCACCGAATCATCATTGAGGGACCTGTTCAGGCCGAGACGATTAAGCAGCTTGAATTTCATACCGATCTCGATGCCTTCAGGCGCCCTTCGGAACAGCAGGAGGCATTAGCCGAAATTGCCGCCTTGCCCGAAGGTCGAATCATCATTGCACGGGAAAATGAGACCATTGTCGGTTATGTGACTTTTCATTATGCAGATGAATGCGAGCGTTGGTCGGAAGGCAACATGACCGATCTGATTGAGCTGGGCGCCATCGAGGTTGCCGATTCCTATCGTTCTCTCGGGATTGGACGCGAAATGCTGCTCACTGCGTTTGAAAACGGACAGATGGAGAAATATATCATATTCACAACGGAATATTACTGGCATTGGGATTTGAAAGGTAGCGCCCTTTCCGTATGGGATTACCGCAAGATGATGGAAAAATTGATGCAAACCGTAGACATGACCTGGTACGCCACCGATGATCCCGAGATTTGTTCACATCCGGCAAACTGCCTCATGGTCCGTATTGGCAGCCAAGTGCCTCTTGAATCGGAAGAACAGTTCGACCGTGTGCGATTCCGCCATCGTTTTATGTACTGATGACGAATCCACATGGATGATTTTGAAATAGGTATACATAGAAAAACCGCCCCTTCGTGAACAATTTCATCATGGATGATCTGCTACGAAGAAGCGGTTTTTTGTTGCCCTTTTAACTCTCTGCCACACTCAAAACATGCATATCTTAGGGTCTACATATGTTCCAGCATATGTTCCACAATTCGGTGGGAACGCTGGGAAGACTCGACCGTAAACTCGGCAAAGTTTACATGCGCTGATCCATCGGCTTTGTCAGACATAGCACGAAGTATAACGAAGGGAACACGATTCATGAAGCTTACTTGCGCTACGGCAGCCCCTTCCATCTCCGCACATGCCCCATCCATTTCAGTATACAGCATTTTCACGGTATCCTTGCTTGCAATGAATTGATCTCCTGACAGCACTTTACCGATCAGATAGTTCGCTCCCTGCGCTTTGCAAGCTTCTTCAGCTAATGCGATAAGTGATGCTTCCGCCGGGAAGGCAGACGTCTCCTGATAAGGTATAACTCCGCGCTCGAATCCAAGTGGGGTCACATCCATATCATGCTGTACACATACCGACGAGATAACCATATCCCCAATGTTTAATTCCGGATTAACCGCGCCCGCGACACCTGTAAAAATAATACGGTTTACCTGAAAACGATCAATTAGAATCTGTGTCGTCACAGCCGCATTCACTTTACCTACGCCTGATTTGCAGACCACTATCTGCTTACCCAACCATTCGCCAGCGACATAGGTAATTCCGGTTTGTTTTACAGTCTCCAGTTGCTTCATACCAGCCAGGAGAAGTTCTACTTCCTCATCCATTGCACCAATAATGCCGATCGTTTCACGCATGTTCTGACCTCCTGTATACATTCTGCATGTTGAACCTGACCTTGTCCCATCCAGTATGATTTTCCTTTTAAGCTCAAAGTCCCATTCAGCACAAAAGCTCCGTTTCCGGAGCTTCCGTTATTCCACTATGTAGAGAGAATGTCTTCTCCCTTTCTTATTTAAACTACGTCTGCGTGGCTTACAGACAGACGGAGAATCGTTTCATGCGGCAAAATAACCCGTGGGTTCTCCACATTTTCCTTCTTCATCAGCTTGGTCAGCAAACGCATTGCTACAGCGCCCAGGTCATACATCGGTTGAGCTACAGTAGTCAGCTGAGGACGGACCATGGAAGCCATACGGATGTTATCCACACTAATGATGGAGAAGTCATCCGGTACTTTCAGACCTTCATCCTGAATGCTGTGAATAGCACCGATCGCCATCTCATCTGTTGCAGCGAAGATTGCCGATGGTTTTTTCTTCAATCCGAGGAAATACTTCATCGCTTCCACACCAGACTCATAACGATAGTTACCAATGCGTACGAGATCTTCCTGGTATTCCATACCTGCTGCTTCAAGTGCTTTCTTGTAGCCTTGGAAACGAGCATAACCGTTGGCAGGATCCTGCAATGTACCACTGATCATTGCGATTTCCTTGTGTCCATGACGAATCAACGTGTTTACAGCGTCAAATGCCGCAGCTTCATGATCGATATCTACAGAAGGATACGTGCCCTTCTCGTCACTTGTTGCACAGAGAACGATCGGCACAGCCGCTGACTGGAACGCCTGAATATGCTCGTCCGTTACCGTTCCACCCATGAAGAGCAGACCGTCTACCTGTTTCTCCAGCAATGTGTTAATTACACGAATTTCTTTTTCTTTCTTCTTGTCCGCGTTACACAAAATAATGTTGTAGTGATACATATTCGCGATATCTTCAATCCCGCGGGCAATCTCTGCAAAGGTTGAGTTCGAAATGTCCGGAATAACGACCCCGACCGTGGTTGTCTTCTTGCTCGCCAAACCTCTGGCTACCGCATTCGGACGATATCCCAACCGATCGATGGCTTCATATACTTTTTTGCGCGTCTGTGGCTTCACATTAGGGTTATTATTAACAACCCGTGATACCGTTGCCATAGAGACACCGGCTTCACGTGCCACATCATAAATGGTTACCGTCACAGTACTTCTCTCCATTACCAGTAAATTTTCATACCATTTTCATTAAGATTTATATTACGACAAATTTATGCATTAATCAATTAAAATAGGCTTTAGGACTCACGCAGTGCTTTCGTGATTGTGGTTGAAGTAATATCCGAGTGGGAAGTATGCCATACAGGAATTCCCTTTTTGACTAGAATCGCCTGCGGAGATTCGTGCTTAACACCCAGCTTGTCCGCTGCTTCGTTGGATACAGGGCGATCTTCCACTACATAGATGATACCGTATTTCACTTGTTCATTTGGACTATTTTGCAAATAATCGTTCATCTCCTGATAGGCGCTCGCGCTGATCGGGCAGCGTGTACTGTGCTTAAACAGAAGCAAAGGTTGATCCTCGGTAGCCTCCACTGCGGAGTTTAGCTGTTCAATACTTGTCATTTTAGTCATGTCAGCCATTTGATATACATCCCCCTTTACCAGGAATACCGCTATGTTGAGCGTTTTCACTCTACGATATCTTAACAAAAAGCGGGCGAAAAAGCCAATTTTCATGAAAACAAGCATTTTGCACGTCAAAATTAGACAGCATTCGAGAAATGCGCCTGCCATACAAATCCAGATAATTGACCCAATCTGCGCTGTGTTGTTTCGATCCATTCCTCATCATTAGACTTTTGGGCGTACCCCATAATGTCCAGCAGCAGGTTAATTCGCTCTTCCACAGCACATTGCATCCGATGCTCCATCTCTCGATCCGTAGCGTCAGGCCAGGCCAGCAGCTGCTCATGAAAAAGGTCTGCAAGTTCATTTCGCTCTCCAAACGATACATCCTGTTTGGCAGGTTGTTCCCCAAGTGTACTGATGCACTCTTTCAAATCCGGCTTGACCGGCTGAAGCACTTCATAGGAAACGCAGTCTGTACAAGCAAATACAGGTACGTTACGAATCTCCACCTTTTTGGCGTATACCACCGTTCTTAATTCAAGTTCCATTACATGTCCGCATCTGCACGTCTTACGCACAGTCATCACCTCATTCGTTCTATACTCTTATATAGATACCATTCGACCTATTTCCGCTCAAATCCTGCTATAAACCATAGGTTGCACAAATTACCACTACCTCCAGATGAAGGTTGTCGAATGCAGGCATACATTGAGTTGGAATCGCTTACGTGATGGAGAAAATGCATGACAATGAAGTCACTGTGAGAATCTGTTACAATAAGGACGCTATGTACTAATTACCGCAAAAGGAGAGATGATGAATGAGATTAACAGGCAAAAAAGTCATCGCCCTGGTCGATGAAGAATTCGAAGATCTGGAACTGTGGTATCCGGTGCATCGTGTCCGTGAGGAAGGCGCTGAGGTGCATCTCGCCGGAGAGAAAAAAGGTAAAATCTACATCGGGAAATATGGTGTTCCCGCCGAAGCAGAATACAGTTTTGATGAACTGGATAGTTCACAATACGATGGTATTCTTGTACCCGGGGGTTGGGCTCCGGACAAGCTTCGGCGCTACCCTAAAGTAATTGAACTGGTTAAGGAAATGCACGCGGAGCGTAAGCCCATCGGACAGATCTGTCACGCAGGGTGGGTGCTGATCTCAGCTAAAATACTGGATGGGGTTACGGTCACATCTACGCCTGGAATCAGAGATGACATGGAAAATGCCGGGGCTATCTGGAAAGATGAAGCCGTTGTTGTGGATGGTCACATCATTTCAGCTCGTCGTCCACCTGACCTTCCTCCGTATGGCAAAGCATTTTGCGATGCACTTGCTGACAAATAAAGCAAAGCCCCACACCATATGGTGTGGGGCTTTATCCTATGAAATAAAGACTATTTTCCAAAATTGTACAAAAGTTAATATTTTCACTTAAAGGTATTTATTTGAAAATATCCTGTTCAAGATGCATTCGATCCACTCTGTTCATCCGGACTGCCCATCGAATCATTGAAGACCTGCAGACGTTGTTCGATATCCGCACTTGTCCGCAAGGTGAAGCATTCAGATGCTGCCTCTTTGGCAGCAGCGGCTGTTGTATTCAAGACCCTGTGCTTGACACGCAGCAAGGATTGCGGGGACATGCTCAGATTGCTAATTCCAAGCTCAAGCCACAGGGGAATTGAACGTTCGTCTCCTGCCATCTCTCCACACACACTGATATCAATCCCTGCCGTATGGGCAGCATCCACTGTCGCGCGCAGCATGCGCAGTACAGCCGGATGATACGGATGATACATATGTGCAATCTGCTCATTCATTCGATCTACCGCCAATACATACTGCACGAGATCATTCGTACCGATACTGAAGAAATCAGCTTCCTCTGCAAGCAGGTCCGCTATCATCACCGCTGCCGGAACCTCAATCATGATGCCTACCTGAATATGCGGATCATACGGCAATTGGCGCTCATCCAGATCAGACATCGCTTCACGCAGGATTTCATTGGCCTCCTGAAGTTCTTCTACCGAAGAGATCATCGGGTACATAATTTTGACATTGCCCGCAGCACTGGCGCGCAGAATGGCTGTAAGCTGTGTTTTGAACAGATCTTTACGGTCCAGACTGATTCGAATCGCTCGATATCCCAGAAACGGGTTATCTTCTTCGGGAAGTTCGAAATAGTCGAGCTGCTTGTCACCACCGATATCGAGCGTACGAATGACGACAGACTGACCTGCTGTTTTCTCAGCAACAAGACGATAAACCTCATACTGTTCCTGCTCACCCGGGAACGTAGCCCGATCCATGTACAGGAACTCTGTCCGGAACAAGCCGACTCCCTTGGCCCCGTGTTTCAATGCCAAATCCAGTTCCTTAACGGAGCTGATATTGGAAGCCAGATGCAGAACGGAGCCGTCTTTGGTTACGGCATCCACTGTTGCAAGTACCTGCAGCTGTTCTTTTTTCTTCAATTGTTTGCTGCGAATCATCGTGTAACGCTCAATCGTCTTGCGATCCGGCTCCGTAAAGACGAGACCGTTATCTCCATCCACAACCAACATATCTCCGGTCTCTACCGGCATGCCAAGACTCGCTTCCAGACCGGAAACGAGAGGAATACCAAGGGCACGAGCCATAATGGCCGAATGTGACGTTTTGCCTCCGATGAGTGTCACAATGCCCAGCACGTGGCTTGGATTCAAATGCGCCAATTGAGAGGGAGACAGCTCTTTGGCCACGAGTATATAAGGCTGGGTATCCGATGGGAGCGTAATCTCCGGTGCGCCCAGCAGATGTTTTAACAAGCGGTTACCCACGTCCTTGATGTCGATGGCCCGCTCCTTCATATACTCGTCGTCGAGCAGGTCAAACATGGTGACAAAATGGTCAATAGCTTCTTTGACGGCTACTTCTGCCGCCTTGTACTGCCGTTCAATAATACCGCGAATTTCGTTCATGAATACCGGATCTTCCAGAATGGCCAGATGCGCATCAAAGATGCTGGACTCTTCAGGACCGACCACTTCCTTGAACTCGTTCTTGATATATTCAATCTCATCCTTTGATGTCCGTATGCCCTCGTACAGCCGTTCGAACTCTTGGGCGAGATCCACCGAATCCATCTTCTGATCCGGCAGATCCCATTCCCAACTGGGCAGGACAAATGCTTTGCCGATGGCTATGCCTGCAGCGCCGTTGATGCCTTGTATCTTCATTCTACCCCTCCAACGTTCCTGTCATAGAGCACCACGGACATAACGGATGCCTGACCTTTCTTAACTTGCTTAAATGGAGCAAAGCTCCATGATTTGACTCGATCTGGATTCGTAATTACCATTGGTGTCGTCAGCGATGCCGCCTCGGCTCGCAATACAGCCAGGTCAAATTTGATTAACAATTGCCCCGGCTCCACCGTATCCCCTTCCTGAACAAAGGCTTCAAAATGCCCTTTGAGTTGGGAGGTATCGATACCGATATGCAGCAGGACTTCAAGTCCTTCCCGGGTTGAAATACCCAGAGCATGCATCGTCGGATACAAGTGCATAATTGTTCCATACACGGGTGAGACGAGCTCTCCCTTTTCCGGGACAAAGGCTACGCCATCGCCCACAAGCTTGGCTGCAAATATCTGATCCGGCACCTCTTCAATCGGTAACATTTTACCCTGCACAGGAGCGCAGAATAGAACCTGCTGCAGATCGCGTTCGAGCAGCTTCGCAATCTCTTCCCGAATCAATTCCGAGTAGGTGCCAAATACCACTTGTACGTTACCGCCACCCAGCTTGATGAGACCTGCGGACCCCATACTCTTCATTGCACCTGTATCGATTAACCGATCATTATGCACTGTGAGGCGAAGTCGCGTAATGCAGGCCTCTACCTGCACAATGTTTTCTTTCCCGCCCAGCGCTTCCAAAATGAGAGGAGCCTGATAAGGAATGTTACCTACCCAATCTTCCAGCATGGAGCCCTCTTCACGCCCTGGAGTCGGAATCTTGAACGTGCGAATCGCCCACCTGAACAGGAAATAATAGACCAACCCATATAGTATGCCAATCGGTATGAGCTTCCAAGCATTCTCCGATAGATGGAAATTGAGTATGTAATCAATAATGCCAGCCGAATAAGAGAACCCATGGCGTATATCAAGCCAGTAACTGATCCACATCGCAAGTCCCGACATGACCGCATGCACGATGAACAGATAAGGTGCTGCGAACAAAAAGGCAAATTCGATCTGCTCCGATACCCCTGTCAGGAAACAAACGAGTGCGGAAGTGAGAAATGTTTTTTTGATTTTCGGCTTCAGGTCTTCCCTTGCCTCCTGAATGATCGCAAAGGCAATCGCTGGAATCGCAAACATCATGATCGGGAACAAACCAGCCATAAAAAATCCTGCTGTTGGATCACCTGCAAAAAATCGCGGTAAATCCCCTTGAACAATGTTT
The DNA here is from genome assembly GCF_030487755.1 of Paenibacillus sp. 11B. Classification (NCBI taxonomy): domain Bacteria; kingdom Bacillati; phylum Bacillota; class Bacilli; order Caryophanales; family Paenibacillaceae; genus Paenibacillus; species Paenibacillus sp. 11B. The sequence continues at coordinate 1,061,840 of NZ_JAUKNS010000001.1, forward strand.
CCATCTGCTGTCTCATACGTCCCCAGTTGGAACCAAAATACATTGTTAAGCAGATGGTGCAATCCGAAGGCAACCAATACCCTGTACAGGACCCCATAAATGAACAGCCCAAAACCGCCGAGACTGTATTCCCAGGTGGCGATGGCGTTCAATCCATGTTGAAGAATGGGTGCAATCCATAACATAAAGAAGGAAAACAGGGCTGAGCAGAGTCCAACAATGAGCAAAACAAACCTGGAACCACCGAAAAATTGTAAAATTTCAGGCAGTTTAATGCTTTTGAACCGATTATGCGTCACCCCGGCAAGTGCGCCGAGAATAATTCCGATTAAGGAAGCAGGTTGAACGGTGCCATCGCCGAAGTTGCGAGTCACCTGATCATATATCACAATACCAGCCAGAGCGGCGAGTCCCGCTTGTCCGGCCTGGTTGGAGAGTCCCAGCGCTACGCCGACAGCAAACAAATACGGCAAAAAATAAAAAATACCGTGTCCGGCCACGGTAGACACTTCACCAACAACTTTCAATCCCCAGGCGTCCCAGGGCAAACTGCCAACACTCAGCAAAATTGCGGCGGCGGGCAGGACCATTGTAGGCAGCATTACCGCTCGTCCGAGCTGCTGCAAGGATCCGAGCCAATTCATGGCGACCTCTCCTTTCTATCCTAGATGGTAAGCTTTACGCAACGTTTTGTCAAAGCAAAACAGTAAGCTGTTGGCAATTTGGTTACCGCTTGGATTTAACTTTATGCGACCCTCTTCTGTAAACTATATTCTGCGTTTCAATTATACAACAGCAAAAATCCCGTCAACGTTGACGGGATTTTTGCTTGATCGAGATTTAACCGCGTCCAGCACCACGCAGAACGATGGAATCCTCCACCTTGATACAACGATTCGTCACCGCTGTCATGCCGTTCTCATCAGCAATCTGTACGGCCTCATCACTGTGGATACCAAGCTGAAGCCACAATACATTTGCTTTGATCGCGGCAGCTTCACGAGCGACATCCGCGCAATATTCATCGCGGCGGAATACGTTCACGATATCGACTGGCTCAGGGATATCCGCAAGAGTTGCATATACGGTCTCACCGAGAATCTCACCTTGTACCTGTGGATTTACCGGAATGATGCGATACCCTCTGCTTTGCATGGCTTCCGCTACCATATAGGAAGTGCGATCTGATTTGTCCGATAAGCCGACGACTGCGATGTTGCCTGCCTTGCGCAAAATTTGTCCAATTTCTTCACGAGTAGGGTTGTTAAATTCCATGTTCAAGCACCATCCTTTTCTGCTTAAAGTGCGTGTTCAAAAAGACCGGTTTTCAGTACCGAGAAGATGGGATGCAGCTAGAAATGGAGTAGCGGAGCGTAGGGAAAACTACGTGAGCAACGGACATTTCGGCTGAATTCCATATTCGATGCTGATGATGCCTCCAGGCATCCTTCGTAATCAAAAGCGGTTTTTTGAACAACTTCTTAAACGTGTTATTTTACTCTTTTACCCATTGAACCGAGGCGCCAAGCGCCTGCAAATGATCAAAATATTGCGGATAAGACTTCGCTACATGGTGTGCATCCCGAATACGAAGCGGTTCTTTGGAACGCAGACCGACAACGGTCAGTGCCATAATTACGCGATGATCGTAGTGAGCATTAATCTCAACGCCGCCTTCAACGCCTTCCGGACGACCATGTACGATAATTTCGGCTTGGCGTTCCTCTACATTGGCTCCTGCTTTCCGCAGTTCGTTCAAATAATCCGTAATTCGGTCACATTCCTTGTAACGTAAGTTCTCTACATTATAGAACCGTGAGGTGCCTTCCGCAAACACAGCTGCCGCTACCATTGCCAAAACCGCGTCTGTCGCGGCATCTCCGTCGAATTCCACGGCTTTCAATCTACCGTTACCTTGAACGTGTACCACATCGTTCTCGTGCGTCAACGGCACTTCCATCATGCGCAGAACGTCAACAATGGCACGTTCACCCTGTTTGCTCTGTTCCATCAATCGCAAAATTTTAACATCCGATTGGGTGACAGCCGCGGCCGCGAGAACAGCTGCTGACCCCGGGTAGTCTCCTTGAACCGTATATGTTTGTGGTTTATAGGCTTGACCGCCAGGTACGCGGAAGGACATGTAATCATCACTCGCATGAATGACGATGCCCGCCTGTTCCAGTACTTCCAGCGTCTGACCAATGACCACTTTGGATTTCAAGTCGTTCAATACTTCAATGGTGCTGTCTTCGGCCAGAAGAGGCGTGACAAACAGTAATGCGCTCAAGTACTGGGAGCTAACCGAACCGGATACACGGATATGACCACCCTTGGCCTGACCACCTTTGATCGTGATTGGCAAGCGCCCTTGTTCGTGCTGTACGTCAACACCAAGCTGACCAAGTGCATCGATCAGGTCATCATGCGGGCGTTTGCCAAGAGAATCCGGGTACGTATTCACAAACGTAACCTCAGGGCAAAGTGCAGTTACCCCCATCAGGAAACGGAGCACTGCACCCGCATTGCCTACATTCAATTCACGCACATCCCGTGGATGGCTGCCGAAGCCCTGGATGACGATTTTGCTGTCATCTTCTTCAAGGACTGCTCCAAGATCACGAATACATCTGCGCATTGCGTCACTATCTTCACTATGGGCCGGGTAATGGATCGTACTCGTGCCTTCTGCCAATGCGGCAGCAAGCAGGTAGCGTGTAGTGTAGTTTTTGGAAGACAAAGCTCCAATTTCCCCGTTCAGGGATGGGGTCGGTTTAACGATAACGTCCATGGATGAAATTCTCCTTCATTGATTATAATGTGCTTCGTTAGATGATCCTGCTACGTATTTGGTTCAGGATACATGTGGTGATGCTATACTGCCAAATTGACATTCCATACATCGCTTGGGTATCATTATAGGCGTTAAGTCCATACAGAAAAGAGGACCTGAATATGACACAAATTGCTGAAATTGAACCTTCTGAGCTGCGCCGCCGTTTGCAGGCGGGAGAGAAGCTGCAGATGATAGACGTCCGTGAGGACGATGAAGTCGCACAAGGCATGATCGAGGGAGCCAAACACATCCCACTCGGACAGATTCCGGACAGACTGTCTGAAATTCAAAAGTCCGGTGAGATTGTTCTGATCTGCCGCAGCGGTTACCGCAGCGAGCGTGCCTGTGAGTATTTGCAGCAGCTCGGATATGATGGCTGCACCAATATGGTTGGCGGCATGCTGCAATGGCAGCAGGAAGACTAAAAAGCATCAGGATCGGAATATAGGGGTTAGGATAGCTGCAATCAGCAGTTCATCATAAGCCCTGTACATTCTGATCCTTACAGTCAATCAAACGGGCCAATCGGCCCGTTTTTCACATCTATCCGCCAGAATTACACGACCCCACTCACCACTAACATCCTTCGGCATAGAAACAATTACAAGCTTAGACGCGGTAATGCGCTAAAATTAAACGAGTCACTTCAGAAGCGGATAACTCGGTTGTATCCACCGTGTAATGCGCAAACCGATATGCGTCCTTCCGTTCCTGCATAATGGTCTGAATGCGTTCCTCCGCATTGCCTGCCAAGAGAGGACGATTATCACAGCCGCTGACGCGTTCTACAATCACTGCCGGATCGGCAGTCAGAGCAACCACCCAGCCGTTCTTCGACATGACATCACAGTTATCCGAACGCAGAACGACACCGCCCCCGGTTGCAATCACCTGCGACTTCTTCTCCAGCACCGAGCACAGCATACGGCTCTCGGCATCGCGGAAATACGTCTCTCCCTTGCCTGTGAACAATTCAGGAATCGTACAGCCTTCCTCTTTCTCCACCGCAGCGTCCACATCAATCAGTCGGTATCCCAGCTCTCGAGCGAGCATATCAGCGACGGTTGATTTGCCAGTTCCCATCATGCCGATGAGAATAATATTATTAGACTTGCTCAAGGTGTACACTCCTTTAATTCAAGCAATTCGTGAGCACTTTTGTCCTATCATAACACAGCCCTGCGGACTGGGGAAGGCTATCCTACTAACGACTCCCCTCCAGTAGCCACAAGCACATCTAAGGTAATTCAAAGCAAGTCCATTTACTCCATAGATTTCGAACGAACTCAGATGAGCTTATTTCTGAATTTTAGCTGATTATAAAATTGTAACGAATCTCAGAAAACTTATTTTTCTAAAACACCCTCAAAACAGCAAAATTTCGCTCCAAATGATCTAAATAGAACCTTCTGAGTTCGTTAGAGAATAGAAAAGGCTCATATCCACGAAATAGAGCTTCTCGGGTTCGTAAGATGTAGAACCAGCTTACCATGCGGTTAAAAAAAGGACCTGGAGCTCATCGGTATGAACCGACTCTCCAAGTCCCTTTTTCCAAGCAATCGTCCATGCCTTTCTTCCAGCCAAGGCTCCTGATTCAGGACGCTTTAGCCAAACTCACGGACTTGCGTATATACATTACTATTCCATCCAGTTGTGGTGGAAGCTGCCTTCTTTGTCCAGACGTTTGAACGTATGTGCGCCGAAGTAGTCACGTTGTGCTTGCAACAGGTTTGCAGGCAAACGCTCTGTGCGATAACTATCGTAGTAGGACAATGCACTGGAGAATCCAGGAACCGGAACCCCTTGAGTTACTGCAGCAGCCACAACTTCACGCCATGCACCTTGGTAGGATTCAACAATGTTTTGGAAGTATGGGTCCAGAAGCAGGTTTTTCAGTGCTGCATCCTTGTCATACGCTTCTTTAATGTTTTGCAGGAACTGCGAACGGATGATGCATCCACCACGGAAGATCATCGCGATGTTGCCGTATTTCAGATCCCAGCCGTACTCGTCCGAAGCTGCGCGCATTTGGGCAAAGCCTTGTGCGTAGGATACGATTTTACTTGCAAACAGCGCTTTGCGTACATTCTCGATGAACGCTTTTTTGTCACCGGAGAATGCCTCAACCGCAGGTCCGTTCAGGATTTTGCTCGCTGCCACACGCTCGTCTTTCATCGCAGACAGGAAGCGGGAGAATACGGATTCCGTAATCATGGACAAAGGTACGCCGAGATCCAGCGCGCTTTGGCTTGTCCATTTGCCTGTTCCTTTTTGTCCGGCTGCATCCAGAATGACATCAACCATTGGTTTGCCGGTTTCCGGATCGTATTTGGAGAAGATGTCTGCCGTGATTTCGATCAGGTAGCTGTCCAGCTCTCCCTGATTCCATTCTGTAAAGATGGCATGAAGCTCCTCAACGGACACATTCAACACGGATTTGAGCAGGTGGTAAGCTTCACCAATCAACTGCATGTCTCCGTATTCGATACCGTTGTGCACCATTTTCACATAGTGTCCGGCACCGTCTGGTCCGATATATGTACAACAAGGATCGTCACCGACTTTGGCCGAAATGGCTGTCAGGATCGGTTCAACCAGCTTGTACGCACTCTCTTGTCCACCTGGCATGATTGCCGGGCCTTTCAACGCGCCTTCTTCCCCACCGGATACGCCTGTACCGATGAAGCGAATGCCTTTGTCTTCAAGCTCTTTGCTGCGACGTTGGGTGTCAGGGAAATAGGCGTTACCGCCATCAATGATGATGTCGCCCTCATCCAAATGAGGAAGCAGTTGCTCAATGGTTGCGTCGGTTGCGTAACCGGCTTGTACCATGATCAGGATTTTGCGCGGGGATTCCAGGGATGCCACAAACTCTTCAATGGAGAATGTGCCTGTCAGGTTTTTACCTTCGGCTTCTTTCAGAAGATCGTTGGTTTTCTCCGGGGAACGGTTAAATACCGATACCGAGAAACCTCTGCTTTCAATGTTAAGGGCCAAATTTTTGCCCATTACTGCAAGTCCAATGACACCGATCTGTTGTTTCGCCATCTGGTCCTCCATCCTTTGCTCCAATTAATTTTATTGAAATGTACTCTCAACAATACCCTCATTTTAACGGTTTTACGCATAGAAGTGAACCCCGGACCATGGTCGCACAGCGAGAAAACACCCCAATTGCCTGAGGTGTTCATCGTATTTTCATAAATACAGCGTTAAATGTCAGCCTTCCAGCATCAACATATGCCCTGACAACTGCTTTAGGACTTTACGACAGGCATCTGCTTTTTCGATATTATCCATCTGAATCGCGGCATGCAGACGCTCCAGTTCATCGTCCACTTCCATACGTAACAGCAGGAGACGCTCCTCGCCTTCGCGCGAGAGGAACATTTCTTCCATTTCTTCCGCCGTCGGCGCAGGTTCCTTTTGAAAAATAACGCGCTGTTTGAACCCGGACACTTCAACGAGACGGATGACTTCACCAAACAAAATGTTCTCCACGGTCATCTGCTGATCCTTAAACCGTTTCACAACGGCATGCCCGCGCGTATCCCCAATCAGCTTCTCCAACCATTCCGCAAGCTTTGCATCCTTGATAATATAATCCCCTGTCATCTTGTAATTCCCACTGCGCGTCTGTTGAAAACGGAGCTTTACCAGCTTGCGTCCGGTGCGAACTGACAGAATAAAGAAGGATTCGTCCTCGCTCCAATATAGTGAATACCCCTCACGAATAAGGTCTTTGATCAAATTTTGGATATGCCGACGGTTGAACCGCAGCTCCAGATTGCAATATTCAACTTCATAACTCTTATTCACGGCACTCCCTCCATCTGTACCGGAGATGCTCCGGTCATCTTCTTCAATCGCTTCTACTCAATCGGCTTACCCTATTTTATACTTCATTTTATGTAAGGGTACTTGGTTATTTGACTATTTTTCACCGATTGATCTGAGGGATCGCAGCTTTCCGCAGATGCACAGGGGCAAGCCCCCGATTTTCATGCTATGATGGACGCGAAATGAAGGTATACACGGGCAGAATTACCTTCTGGTCGTTAGCTGAATGGATGCATTATCTACACAAAAAGGGAGTTCCACAACCTGTACGGTCGTTGGAACTCCCTTTTCTTATCAACTCATCCTCATCGGACTTCAATGGCATCATTTGGCAGGGGCCGTACGATACGGTTTACGGGATAACACATAGTGCACAACAGCAAGTCCAGCCATAACGACAGCACTTCCGATAAATGGAGCCGGATGACTAATGTGATCCCACAGCAGTCCGGATACAATCGGCCCTACGACCATGCCTGACCCCTGTAGGGTTAGGAAGAACCCCCAGATCGCTCCGCGTTCTCCCTGAGGAATCAATGTGGCTACAAACGCATTCCAAGCCGGAAGAATCATCGCATAGCTGACACCTACCAGCATAACGACGCCGAACACCACAGGAATGGACGTAATGGATGAAAATGCAAACAGACTTGCTGCTGCCATCAAAAAACCGATGTTCAGGAACGGCGCCGTTCCAAACCGGTCTACCATTTTCCCTACAGGCAGCAGTGCAATAACCGTAATCCCACCCCCTGCTATCAGCAACAGGCTGTACAGGTTGGGGGAGATATGCAGGTCTGTGCGTGTGTATAGCGTGATCACCGGACTTAGCAGACCAATTACAAAGGACTGCATGAAAAGTGCAGGATATACAAGCGGATTCACATTAAGAGTACTACGTACCCGTTGCAGTGTGCCCTGGACGCTCTTTTTGAGTCGAATGAAAGGCGTAAGCAAATTCGGTTTAGCCGGATATTTCATATCCGCCCGCTTGCTCTCCCCTTCCGCATGCTCTCCCTCAACAACGACACGTCCGGGCAAAATCAGCGCGACCAGAATGACCAGAATGGCAACACCCATCAATATCAGGAAAATGGTGCGATAATCGTGATGCGTCCGTTCCAGAAGCCAGTTCATGCCGATTGGACCAAGTCCGGTCCCTCCAAGAGCCGCCATCTCCAGCGCTCCCATGGCTGTACCGTTCTTGTTCTGCGGCCCCGACATCGCCGTCACACCTGTCATGGCACACGGCCAAAGGGGGGACGTACCGATTCCAAGAATGAGGCAAGCCATGGCAAGTCCAAATGCACTTTTGAAAAAGATAATCATGATTACAGCGACTAATGTACAAATTAGGGCCGTTACCATCGTGGCACGGAACCCGATTCGTTCTGCTGCCCAGCCAGAGGGAGCCCGGAACAGATTATCACCCAAATATTGAAGGGCAAAGGCCACACCAATCACGCCAGCGGTCAGGCCCAGAATATTGTCCATATACACGGGCAATACAGCGACCAGCAAGGCACCCTTGATAATCTCAACTAGAAAAAGCGTTAGCCACATAGCGATAAAAAAAGGTGATCGCAAGATTTTGGCTGGTTTTGTATTAGTTTGCATTCTTTTTCCCCTTTCGATGCTTGCTTGCCCATCTCCTATGCTTACTGTAACCCTCGGGGATGTGTCCAAATCTCAGCAATTCGAAAAATTGTCAAGCAATACTGCTTGCATTCGGTTCTTAATTTGCTATACTCAAATTTGTTTAAGATTACAAAATGATAAGTTCTCAGCGAAGCTGAACTAAATCCATCCGTGATCGCAAGAAAAACTTCCGCTACATGCGGTCTGTCTTCATAGAATTTACGTCGAAAGACGTTTTTCTTACAAATTATAATTAGGAAAGGTTGTGACAGCACTGATGGATCACCGCCGTACGCCGCTGTTTACCGCTTTAAAAAATCACGCGGCACTCAATCCGGTGCAATTTCATATTCCGGGACATAAAAAAGGATTGGGAACGGATACCGAATTTCGTGAATTTATCGGCGATAATGCCCTCTCCATAGATTTGATTAACATCGCTCCGCTAGATGATTTGCATCAGCCAACCGGTGTCATTGAGGAAGCGCAGATTTTGGCAGCCGATGCCTTCGGAGCCGATTATACCTATTTTAGTGTACAGGGCACAAGCAGTGCCATCATGACCATGATTCTGTCGGTATGTGAGCCGGGTGACAAGATTATTGTGCCCCGTAATGTGCATAAATCGGTCATGTCTGCCATTATTTTCTCAGGAGCGAAACCCGTGTTCGTCTCTCCTGCGCAGGATGCCAATCTGGGGATTGATCACGGTGTTACTACAGGCGCGATCCGACGTGCCCTTGAGCGTCATCCCGATGCCAAGGCCTTGCTCGTCATTAACCCAACGTACTTCGGCGTATGTACCGATCTGAAAGAAATTGTAGAACTGGCTCATAGCTATCAGGTCCCAGTACTTGTGGATGAAGCGCATGGCGTACTCATTCATTTCCATGAAGATCTGCCGCTCTCTGCCATGGCCGCCGGGGCTGATATGGCTGCAACGAGTGTGCACAAGCTGGGTGGTTCGATGACACAGAGTTCTGTACTCAATCTGAACACCAAGAATGGATTTGTGAATCCACAACGTGTTCAAACCATTCTGAGTATGTTGACTTCAACGTCGACTTCTTACATCCTGCTGGCTTCGCTCGACACGTCGAGACGTAATCTGGCTCTGAATGGCCATCAGATGGCACAGAAAGCCATTGATCTGGCCGAGTTTGCAAGACGCTCCATTAATGATATGGACGGACTGTATTGCTTCGGCAGAGAGCTGCTGGGCACTGAGGCTACCTTTAATTACGACCCAACTAAAGTAACCATTCATGTTCGCCACCTGGGCATTACAGGCTACGAAACAGAGAACTGGCTACGTGAGCATTACAAAATCGAGGTGGAGCTCAGTGATATGTATAATATTCTGTGCCTCATCACGCCTGGAGATACGGATGATTCCATAGAAATCTTGCTGAACGCCCTGCAAGATCTATCCCGTACGTATTATCAGGTGAATCCAGCCCATGAGCTGGTAGTCAAGGTACCTGATGTACCACAGTTGATGCTGACTCCACGTGATGCGTTCTACGGTGATACCGAAGTCATTCCTTTCAAGGAATCCGCGGGCCGGATTATTTCGGAATTCATCTATGTCTATCCACCAGGAATTCCGATTCTGCTGCCAGGTGAGGTTATCACTCAGGAAAACATCGATTACATCATTGATCATGTTGAAGTGGGACTTCCTGTAAAAGGACCCGAGGACCGCAGCGTAACCAACGTGAAAGTCATTGTGGAAGCAGATGCCATTTTCTAAAACAGCCATTTCTACATGGGGTTAATCGATCTCTACGGACCAAGCGGGATGCTTGGTCCTTTTTATTTTTTTCTCCAAGAAGATTGAACTGCCATGTGCTTATGATTCGCTGTATTGTTTGCATTTTTCCACCTATTCCACTGTCCCTATCGCAAGAAAAAGCAGCATTTAAGCCTAATAAAAAGCAAACAAAAGGCCCCCTGTGATCAAGGAGCCTTCTTGCTTTATTCCAAAAGGATGACTATTCTTGGCTTGCAACGAGTTCGTTGTACGCCGCTTCAACACGGGTCCACTCTTCTTCGTCTTCAATATTGTAGAGCACCATTTCCTCGTCTTCTTCTTCCATACGCAGAATGATGCCGTCAGCTTCAGGATTGTTACGTTCCAGCAGGAGCGCATAAACATGCTTCTCCACGTCAAACGTCTCCACCAAAACCATCTCCACGTCATTTCCGTTCTCGTCTGTCAGTGTCAGAAGAACTTCTTCATGCTCGTGGTCGTGGTCGTGATCGTGGTCGTGACCGCAGGCATCGCCGTGTTCATGTGTGTGATCGCTCATTGAAATACCTCGCTTTATAAATAGATATTGTGTAACCTTGCATATCGTAACATGTTCATAGGGCCAGGTCAATTTAACCGACAAGGTTATTTTTGCTTCATTCGTTCAGCGCGGTAATGATTTTCTCAGCTGCCAGCACATAATTACTGTTTGCATTTTCTTTAATATAAAAACCGACTTGGTACTTGCCAGCCCGGCTGAAGTCATACGTAAAATCGTACGTTCGGAACCAGAAGTTATCCTTCTGGGTCTTAAGCTCCTGGGACTGTATATCCTTAACATCACCACTTGGATTGGTAATCGTCACCTTCACGGCAGCTATATCTGTTGTCAAACTGTCGACTTGTGAGAACACATTAAATTTCAGCTTACCCACGTTCACGTTGCCAAACACAGTATCTCCCTTGAAGAGAAAAATATGTACATTCGGTTTGATAACCGTTACTCTCTTGTTTATGCTATCCCATCTGGCGATTCCGCCCGCTTCCCTTACAGGTACATAGGTCGTTCCGTCAATGAGATAACCACCGTCAGCTGCTTCCTTGCCGTTTATGAGAACCCGAATCTTCTCGTTCACTGAATCTGCAAACAATAAAGACCCGCCGAGCAAGGAGAATACTGTGACACACAGCAAAATTCTTTTCCATTTCATTCCGTCAATATTCCCTCCCCTGCTGCTAGCTGTTGTACATTTATACTGCAGATTCAGCCACAAAGTTGCGCTGTTTTTCATCATTTTTCATTTTTTATCCAGAATATTTTCCACCCCTTGGAACGATCAAAAAGAGGCGTTCCCTATTAAAGGGTGCCTCTATAGTATTGTTGTTGGCAATACGTAATTATACGAACTTCTTGTGAGTCCCTTATTATACTGCTGGAACTACGAAGTATGACGAGTCAATATACAAGGTACACCCTTGCCTACAGCTCCATCCGTTCGCATCCGTGCTGCATAATCCATTCCTCGTGTACAGGGGGTCTTGCAACGCTCACATACATCCGAAGTAACCAACTTCATCGATACACGAAGTTTGTCACTCTTTAACACGGGAGCCTTTTTTGCCTTTGCTTTTGCCATCCCGGATTCCCCATTTCCCCAATTGCTTGCTGATGTAATGCATCATATGGGGATTTGCCCGGTTGTGTGTCAAAAGGAATAAACTTACTTTCGTTCTCTAGAATACGTACTTAAACAATACGAAGATCACCGCGAGTATGCCACCGAGAATCAGCCAGTTACTGATTTCCCACCAAATGCTTTTCCCTCCGGCTAAAAGCTGTTGTTCCTTTTCTTCATGACGCTGTTTGTGTGTATGTGACTCGGAGGCATGGGGTGGCTTGCTGAAGTCCATCATATGCATTCTCCTTTCCAGCAGCTTTGGTTCATTCTCATTCCATTATAACCCATAATTGAATGAGAATTTATTAATTCTCAAAAAAGAAGAAATGAACGAGCTACGCTAGTATCTATTGAAACTCTTTTATTTTGAAGACAATTCTTCTTCCGTGACCCATTTATGATTCTTCATCGGATCTCCACCTGTAGTTGGAGTATAGTCAACCATATATACAGTGGTTTGCTCAGCCGAGTCAATTATGGCTTTAGCGCCTTTCATTCCTGGCATATGATCAGCATTCAGCACAACCTCTGTTCCTGCTGCATACGGTTGATCTGTGTGGTCCTGAATTTCCTCTTGAATAACCCATTTATGATTTTCCACTGGATCTCCACCTGTGGTTGGTGTGTACGAGACTGCATACGCCGTCGTCTCATAAGCTCCCACAATTTTCGCTTCTGCACCTTTCATTCCTGGCATATGGTCCGCGCTCATTGTGGCTTGGCTGCCTACTGGATATGTAGGATTGCTCTTTACGTGAATTCCTTCCGGTAACTCCCCTGATTCGGAGTGGTGCATCTCGCCTGTGCTCGCTGTATGACTGTCACTACTGTTATTGTCCTGCTCAGCATTCTTGCCACATCCACTTAACATCAGACTGCCCGTAATCACCGTAGTCAGTAATAACATTGTATACTTTTTCATGAGTTGCACTCCTTTAGGTTTTTAATTCTACGTCTATAATATACCCCATATGGGTATATTTCAATCAAAATTGAGTTCTATCATTTATTTCCCTAGTGCCCAGAGACATTGCCCATGGAGTAACATAATACGAAAAACCCCCGATTTCTCGGAGGCTTAGAATGAACAACAAAATGAAATCATGTAGTTTACGCATTACTTCGACCTTCCAATATGACCAACGCAGTAATTATGCCAGTTCCACGGAAACATTAACATTTCCTTTGATGCCTTTGGAGTACGGACAGTAGTCATGAGCAAGTTTGACAAACTTCTGTGCAGTCTCCTCGTCCAGCCCCTCAATTTTAACTTCAAGTTCCACTTCCAGCTTCACACCATTATCCGAAGGGTCCGTCACAAGCATAACCGTTGCAGATACCGTGCTTTTCTCAATTTCGACTTTGTGTTTCTTCAACTGAAACTCCAGCGCGGAATTAAAGCAAGCACTGTAGCCTGCTGCAAACAATTGCTCTGGATTCGTAGCTGTCGTTACTTTGCCTCCCAGCTCAGGTGGGGCAGCGACATCAAGCATAAATACGTTATCTGGCGATTGTACAATTCCTTGACGTCCACCTGTATTGATTACTGTCGTTTCATATAATGTTTTCATTTGGTTTGGCTCCTTTGTATGTTTTGATTTATTTTGTGATGATGATGTCCCTCTTTGTTTAGCTAACAATTAAATTGTACACAATTTAATTGCGTTTGTAAATCATTATTATAAAATTTAAAAAAACAACCATCCCCTCGTGTAATACAAGGAAATGGTTGCTTCTTAATAGATAAATGTCTATTACTTATCCAAAAGTTGAATTCACCTATTTATATATTCGATCCATTACATCTTCTTCTCAAATCCCTCCATCGGCGCAAGCGAATTCTGATAGTCATTATCCACCTGACCGTCGGTGGTGAAATGCATGACCTCCCGGAACGAGCCCTCCAGATAAGTCTGCATCGCCAATGGAATGCGCAATTCATCCATATCATATGGAGATATTTGATAGCGAATGCTGGCAAGGTCTCCTGCTTCCACCTTCTGCACCCATTTGGGCTCGCGAATCAATTCCCGGCCGAGTGCAGCCAAGGTTGCCCCGGCATGGATGACTTCTTCCGCATCTTCTGGCCGTTCAATCGATCCAATGCCAATCAGAGGTTTCTTGTTGTCCAAAACCCGAACGAATTTGGCTAAGATCGGCTCCTTGTCCTCAGGTTGATTTAAGGATGTTCGTTTGTAGCTGGCCATCGACAGATGAATGTAATCAACCCGAGTGTCTGTCAGAGCTTGGGCAAAAGCCAAAGAGTCTTCAAGTCGGATACCCGGCATATGAATTTCTTCCGGTGAAATCCGGTAACCAAGGATAAAGGGTTTATCTGCGTGGGCATCGATAATCGATGCGACCTCCTGTATGACCGCCAGCGGAAATCGCATGCGATTCTCAAAGCTGCCACCCCATTGATCTGTCCGTTGATTGGAATTCACGGAGAAAAATTGCTGCAAAAGATACGTGTTCGCCCCGTGAAGCTCTACCCCGTCAAAACCGGCATGAATCGCCCGTAAGGTTGCTCTGCCGAAGTCTTTGATAATGCTTTCGATTTCCTCGCAAGTCAGCTCGCGCGGCGTCTCCGAGCCTGTTGGATGCACGGAAGCGATTGCGCTCGCACTGGTGGGTTGAACACCTCTTAGCGTTTTGGAATTCGTTTTGCGTCCTGCATGAAAGATTTGTGCAATCGCTTTGGTTCCGTCCTTCTGAATAGCTCTTGCAATTTTGGAAAGTCCTTTAATTGTAGAATCGCTTGCGATGGAAAGCTCACCTTCGAAGCCTTTTCCTCCATCGGTTACATACGCAACACCCGTAATGATCATACCAGGGCCACCAGCACGTTCTGCATAATAATCAACTTCATCATTGGTGATTGAACCATCGAAGAAACTGGACATCGTTGTCATCGGCGCCATAACCACTCTATTTTTCAACGTAAAACCATTCGCAAATGTATAAGGCTGTAAGAAATTACGATTACTTTTTTCCATATATATTCTCTCCTTCTTTCAGGCTTGTTCACCCTTGTCTCCGTTTCATGAGTTATTGTATAGTAGGGTGAAACACGAGTATAGTATGCACTTAAAAGATAGATACTATCTAAAAGGAGAGTGAATATGGAAATGATGGAGGAAGTAAACGTTAAACCATTTTCACATGCCATGTCGATGATCGGCGGAAAATGGAAAATGCATATCTTGTTTTGGCTGTGGAAAAATAAAACATTACGTTATGGAGAATTAAAAAGAGCCTTGGGAGGCATTACGCATAAAATGCTAAGCTCTCAACTGAAAGAATTAGAGTCAGATCGATTAATTATCCGTAAAGAGTACCCACAATTACCACCAAAAGTAGAATATTCTTTGTCTTGTGAAGGTTTAACGCTGATGCCTGTACTGGAAGTTCTCTGCAATTGGGGAAGACAGAATCTTGCTGATTTGCAGAAAACTCAGTGAACGTACTGAAGCGAAGGATGTATTTCTTTTACTTTTCTCCCCCAATTGTCCCCCAAGTCTTCCATAATGCCTTATTCATAAACCAGACAAAAAGAAAAAAGCCCTTGCTGCGCAAGGACTTTTTGTTATGATCTGTAGTGGGCTCGAACCACTGACCCCTACCCTGTCAAGATAGTGCTCTCCCAGCTGAGCTAACAGATCATGATATCTAATTGTTTTCCAATCAAGTAACAGTATCATACCAAGTAACCGTGTTCATTGTCAATCGTTTAATTGGTAATATTTTATCCGTATTGGTGCACAATAAAGGAATGATTACCATTTCGATGACGAGGTGACTTCCAGTTGAGAAACAATAGAGAACGCAAAATACGTTTATATTTAACAGTCAAAAACTTAATCTGTTTACTTGTGCTTGTTGTACTAATCAGCGCTGCTGTCGGCTGCGGTTTAGAGCGGGATGAACATACGGTACAATTCCAACAATTAAAGGAGCCCAATGAGGTTAACGATGATCTGCCTGTCTGGCTGGATGTGTATTCCAAGTCTGTTGTGCATGATGTTTACTCCCCACAAGGCCATGTTGAAGTCTTACCCTGAGGAACATGATACCGCATTTCACTCGTCTTCGTCCCACTTTTTGGAGTACGCCTTCTTGGTCACATAATACAATAAAGCTATCATTCCCGCCGACATCAAAAGTGTGATTGCCATCACTCCTGCCATGCCCATGGTTCGCACCTCCTCTCCCAGTATGTTCCAGACTTAACTATACAGGAAAAGCATTTTTTTGTATAATTCAGACTGATAGCGTAGAGCAGAAAGAAGGAATGGAATTGGCAGCTGAGATTAGTTATGTAACGACTGAAGAACAACTCCAGAAAGCGCTGGAGATTCGCAATCATGTTTTTGTGATCGAGCAGCAGGTGCCTGCTGACATTGAGATTGATCAATATGATATCATCAGTCCTGATGTGCATCACGTACTGTTGAGTACGGATGGACAGGCTGTAGCCACAGGGCGTCTGATCTATTACACCAAGGATACTGCCAAAATGCAGCGGATCGCTGTGCTCCAATCTCATCGTGCATTCGGCTATGGTCGTGTACTTCTGTTAGCCATGGAAGAACGAGCTCGCGAATTGGGATTGGTTTACTCCATTTTGGATGCCCAATGTCAGGCGCAAAAGTTCTATGAAAAGCTCGGATATGAAGTGATCTCGGAAGAGCCTTTTTATGATGCAGACATTCTGCACGTTCGTATGCAAAAGAGCCTGTAACTATCCTTTAAGTGCTATATGAAGCCATGTGGTGCATACTTTTTTTTGTTCCGGACATGCTAAAGAGGAAACCAGATTCCTATTTGGTCAGATAAAGGAGAGTGTGACATCATGGATCAAACGACACGCGAAAGCTTCACAGCAGTACAAAAAAATGGTGACGGCGATCTGACGGCGTTTCAAACTTCATCTGGACGTGTGCTGGATTACCAACAGGCACTGGCGGAAGTCAAAGCAGGATCAATTGCAGGTGTGAACGTCTTTAAAGGCAGAGATGGCGAAATGTACATTCGTGGTGACGCAGACGGCGACCCGACCAATAACCTTGATCAACTTCCAATTTTCTAAAATAGATGCTTGCTGCTTAACAAGGCGCCAATCCGGATTTTCCGGGTTGGCGTTTTCTTTCGTTTTTCTTTCGTTTTAATATTCGGTAAAATATTTCACGGCATCGCCAGCAGGCTGACTTTTGCGAATGGGCTGTGGTTCCTGCTCCCATGCCTGCAGAATTAATATGCCTTCCAGTGTAGACTTGTTCTCCCACACAATATGCTGCCTGCGCTCAAGCTCCAGCAATGACTCGTGAATGAACGCCTTGCTTCTTCCTGTCTTATTCTCCAGCTCATCCATTCGAGGCACTCGGCGACGCTGCCCTGCATAATTAACAATAATACGCAAAATTTTGCGTTCAAAATCATTCAGCATATTTCTTCCTTCCCTTCCTTATGGAGAACGGGACGCCATGCCAGAATACCTTGTTCCAGAAATGTTCGGGGTGCCCCTTCTTTTCCTGCGGATGCTCTAATCATCCCTCCTCGTACACTGTTGATTCGAATCTGCCGCTGTGTAATATGCCCTGCACGATCCATGTAGACGAGTTCCACCATCTGACCAATATATTTTCCTAGCATAATCATCCCTCCAATAAGAACATGTGTTTGTTTTATTATTATATGCGAACATAAGTTCTTTATTCAACAACTAAAAAAAGGATTTTATTGAAATCAAAAAACCAGACTCCCCCCTTTTTATAGGAAAGTCTGGTTCTTATCCAGCTTGCTAAGCAAGCAATCAATCTTTTATACCTTTCGTGCTACTGTTATACGACCTCATCTTCGATCCGATTCCGTGAATTGTACTTTTTTCAGCTGCTGGGTAGACGGATTAAAATCTACATTCACATATACAGCAAATTGTTTGCCCTCTTTGTTACGTACCCATAACTTGAACTGTTCACGGGATTGGTCTGCTGTGAGCGAGGTGCGGCCGATATGCTTGTAATCCAAAATGTCCACATTGTACTTGGTTTGTGTTTCCTTCACTGCAATGATTCCCCACTTCGCATAGTCAGGGATCGCGGTTGCTGAACTTGTTGTTAGTCCACTTAAACTTAGTACCACCGTCATCAGTGCAACAATGAGCATTCTCATATCATTCACTCCTTGGGCAACGTTTACGTTAGCCTGCCCTGTAGAAGTTTATTTTACACCAGTAAACGAAGAATAATCGTAACCGGTTGCTGAAGCGTTTGAACTGTACTTACTGCCATCTTATACCGTTCGATTGGAGAACTGAAGCTTATGCCCCAGTCACCCTCCAATAACAGATTTCGCGGTGATGGATCTTCCGACTTTTCCAAACCGTATTTTTCTATAAGCGCATCTCGTGTTTGCTGATCCAACTCTATCGGAGCATCTGCATATGCCGTGACATCACTACATCCCAAAACTACACATAATAGAACACTCCATCCCACCATAAACCAACGTTTGTGCATTTTCCTGTTTCTCCTTCATTTAAATAACATCATCACAACCAGATATACTTCATTCGTCCTGATTGTACATAAATAACATGGTATTGGAAATAACAAATGTTGACTCCATAGTATACGTCTAAAGCCTCATTTGCATAATTATGGGTTTAGCATAGTGGGAATACGTGTAATATGCCTTGACGGCATCACTTCATTATTCTGCACAATCATTTTGAGGAGGTTACACCCGAATGTTCAAACGTATGGATGAAATCGCAATTGAAATCCCCAATGTCGAGAAACCCGACCCGAATGCAGCGGCAGCGATCCAAGAATTGCTGGGTGGTAAATTCGGAGAGATGTCAACGTTGAACAACTACCTCTATCAATCGTTTAATTTTCGCTCCAAGGAAAAATTGAAACCCTTCTACGACCTGGTGATGAGTATCACCGCCGAAGAATTGGGGCATGTGGAACTTGTGTCTCATGGCATTAACAAATGCCTCAGAGGTTCAACCGAGTACAAAGAGCCTGACGATACACCGCTTGGTTCCGTGAAGGATGCTCGTCTGTCCTATCATTTCCTGGCTGGTGCACAGGGAGCCATGCCTTTCGACTCCATGGGCAATCCATGGACAGGCGCACATGTCTTCAACAGTGGCAATCTGGTCGAAGATCTGCTGCATAACTTTTTCCTCGAATGCGGAGCACGTACTCATAAGATGAAAGTTTACGAAATGACCGATCACCCTGCAGCCCGGGCGGTAGTTGGTTACCTGCTGGTACGCGGCGGTGTGCATGTGGTTGCTTATGCCAAGGCGCTTGAGATTGCAACTGGAGTAAATGTAACCAAATTGGTGCCGATTCCATCCCTGAGCAATAAATCCTTTAACGAAGCGTGGAAATACGAAGAAAAAGGCCTACACACCAAGCTGTACACTTATAGTGATAAAGACTTTACTGCGATCAGTCAGATCTGGAAAGGCACACACCCCGAAGATGGACACCCCCTGGAAGTCATTCAAGGCGTACCTGAAGGGTTCCCGATCCCCGAAGCTCCTGCGGTGGAAGAAGAATTCGCACCAGGCATTTCGCACGAAGACTTCAATGAAATTGCACGTCGTCTGAAGATGGCGGGAAATATTGCGGATTAAGGTAGCGTTATGTAGTGGATGTATTAGTTGTTGTTGATTTGGCATGAAAAATAGATAAAGCCCTCGGATCTTGCTGCTTTGGTGGCAGGATCGAGGGCTTGTTTTTGTATGTGCATATTTGAAGTAAAACTTAACTCATGTTCACTCAGAAGCCTATGAAGTCGCCAGAACCGACTCTTCACGTTGGCTCATCACTTCAATCAGCATGTTGGCTCCCAGTCGAAACCCCTGAATAAAAGCAGCTTCGCTGTGCATGCCATCACATTGACCACACAAGTCAAACAACTGTTCAAGGTCACGGAATTCTTCCTCGCTCAATCGATTTTTCCATTGTTCTGTCATAGTTGCAATTTGTCGGCCTAATAATTGATATTCAGGATGAGTTGGCATCATCGTCTCATCCGGGCGAAGTCGCCCGTTATAAAGTGCTTCCAATATCGAATTCATGTGCATCCTCCTAGGAATGTAATCGCATCGACTTGAATGAGCCTTCTGCACATGGTAGGATATTTATGCAGTCAGCTCATTCTTAGTGATTGCGGGATAGGAAGCAGCGCTGTTCTTCGTGGGACGAACGCTGCTTTCTTTTTTTATTTTTGGAGTTCGTCGTACACCTTTTCAATCCCTTTACGAATAACATCCGAGCGAGTGGTGTTCAGCTTTTCGGTGCAAGCATCAAGCTTACTCAGAATGGCCTGATCGGCACGTACTCGAATTAATTCACTTTTGGGATTGTCAGATAGTGGACGCCCCATCTTTTTGGACGACATCGCTTCACCCCACTTTTTGTGTCCATAATAAATATATTATTGTAGCAACAAAAAGTCAATTCAATTGTAAAACATACGTTCGTTTTTTGTGGTTTCCAAATTAAACACAAATGGATCTCAGTTCAACTCAGAAAAATATTACTCAAGTTATATGTTTGACAAAAAAACAACCCTGAAAGGCGTTAAGCCGTTCAAGGTTGTTAAGGGATTCTCCTCAGTATGAACTTTCCGGAATCACTGAACTGCTTGTTATTATATTTTATTCAGTAGCGGCACTATAACCTCATCCAATTCCTCAAGCATCTCATCCTCCGTAGGATTTTCTAATATTCTTTCTAAATCGCCCTTTAACATAATCAAATATTTAGAAGGCAATCTACTAATTAACCCCGTCAACATAAAATATTCCCATGTAGAGTCTCTTGTTTTAAAAACATTTTTTATATGAGGAATTAGTTCTTCTCCAAATCTCAAAAGTAAATCTTCGACGGATTTAGAAATGGGCCAATTTCCATCTTGTAACCACTCCATAAGTTCGGGAATGATCTCCTTTAATTCTGCATCACTACATTTACTTAACTTACGTATAGCCTTAACATCATACTTGTCTCGGGGAAGCCATTCCCTAATATCCACACAGATTTCCTCTTTTCTACTTCTAACTCCATGAAGGAATTCCATCATTCATACTTTTGCTCCCTACCCTTGGCACTTAAATCTTCATATACAGGATCAACAACAAGGATAGAGTCATCTTTGCGCTCAACCACATAACCAGTGAAGCCTTCTTCTCTTGTGCATTATCTTGAAAATACGTTTCACATATGATAAAAGTTTCTAATAAATGTAATTTAACAACCGTGCTGGCTACATCAATTACTCTACTCTATTCCTCTTGTACCAGTACCTAACCCATATAATCAATGCCACACATAACAAAATTGCACAAAATCCCCAGGTAAAAAACAAAGCCAATCCCAATCCGATGTTGGCCCCAATATAGCCCCCGCGTAGCTCCGTATATAACTCATAACCCAAAGGCACGCTGCCTACAACAAAAAGTCCGATCAACCATCCGCCCCAACGTTTATAAACAGATTCCCCGCCATCTTCGGAGTTCTTCTGAATGCCTTGAGCCAAGATAATCAGCGTTAAAATCAATATTAGCCAGGTTATGAAAATGTATAGCATATCGATGTTCCCCTCCCTAAGCATGAACCTTAACGATAAAAGCAGCATGCAAATTTGGTACCCTTTTAATGAATATTACCACCAACCCAACTTAAGCAAACCAGAACAAAGGATATCAACATTTATACGTTTTCCGGATCACAAAGGCAGACATTCTGGTACAGCCAAACGAAAACGCATTATTTTCATTAAGCTTGCCGACAGGAGCATTATCGGACAGATTAAAAATCAAAAAAGACGCCCTCGTCCTTACTCATATAAAGTAGTAGAACGAAGGCGTTATTTTTCATCATTATTTAGCTGTTATAAAACACACCGTGTCACATTTACGCACCAAACTGTGCATAATGCAGACGGCTGTATACTCCACCCGCTGCAAGCAATTCCTCGTGACGCCCCTGCTCCGTAATTCCCTGCTCGGCAACGACAATAATGCGATCCGCATTTTTGATGGTAGCCAATCTGTGGGCAATGACCAGGGTAGTCCGTCCCTCAGACAATTCAGCAAGCGATTGCTGGATTGCAGCTTCGGTTTCCGTGTCGAGTGCAGATGTAGCTTCATCCAGAATGAGAATCGGAGGATTCTTCAGGAACATACGTGCAATCGACAAACGCTGTTTTTGTCCACCGGACAGCTTCACGCCACGTTCACCAATTAACGTGTCCAATCCTTCCGGCATGGAAGTAATAAGTGTTTCCATCTGCGCACGGCGAGCCGCCATCCAGATGTCTTCTTCGGTTGCATCCAGCTTGCCATAGGCAATATTCTCACGAATAGACCCATCAAATAAGAACACATCCTGCTGAACAATTCCAATCTGGCTGCGCAATGAATCCAGCGTCATGTCCTGAATTTCCTGACCATCGATCGTGATGCGACCTTCCAGCACATCATAGAAACGAGGCAGCAGACTGCACAGCGTTGTTTTCCCTGCACCCGATGGTCCAACCAGGGCTACCGTTTCACCAGCCTGAATATTCAGGTCGATTCCTTTGAGAACAGGCTCCTGATCCGAATAACCAAACGTCACCTGCTCATAACGGATATCTCCACGCAAGTGGGAGACCTTAACAGCACCCGGACGGTCTTCCACATCCGGTTCCATATCGAGCAGTTCCGTATAACGTTTGAAACCCGCAATTCCTTTGGGATACGTCTCAATCACGGAGTTGATCTTCTGGATTGGTGTCAGGAACACATTGGATAACATAATAAATGCGATAAATTGACCGTAGCTCATACTGCCTTGAATGACAAACCATGTTCCACATACGAGTACAAAGAGGGAGACCAGCTTCATCAGCATATAACTGACGGAAGAGTTCCAGGCCATGATTTTGTACGCAATCAGCTTCGTTTGGCGGAAACGACTGTTATTTACAGCGAATTGAGCTTTTTCATGTTCTTCATTGGCAAAAGCCTGAACAACGCGGATACCACTTACATTGTTTTCTACACGTGCATTGAAGTCTGCAATATCCCCGAACATTCGGCTAAAGGCCTTGGACATCTTGCTGCCAAAATACAGGGAAAGATAAATAATGAGCGGTACGATGATAAATGTTAACACGGCCAGATTTCCATTAATGCTCATCATAATGCTGAATGCACCAATCAAGGTCATCACCGCAATAAAGGCATCCTCCGGACCATGGTGGGCAATCTCCCCGATATCCATCAGATCATTGGTCATGCGGGAGACCAGGTGCCCGGTTTTGGTATTGTCAAAGAAACGGAACGACAGCTTCTGTACATGATTAAAGAGCGCCTTACGCATATCGGTCTCGATGTTAATCCCAAGTTTATGTCCCCAATATGTAACTACAAAGTTAAGGAAGGAGCTTAACAGGTAGATCGCGAGAAGTGCAAGACATGCCCATAATATCCAGTCCCAGCGCCCCCCTGGCAACAGGTCATCCACGACTCTATTAACTGCCAACGGGAAGGCCAGTTCCAGCAGAGCTACGAAAATCGCGCAGCTAAAGTCCAGAATGAACAGCTTTTTGTACGGCCTGTAGTAGGCAAAGAAACGGCGAAGCATGGGCTGAAGCCCTCCTTATAGCAACCATACCCCCATGATTGCTTTCTATTTCGTTTTGCTCAAGAGATACAGGAAGTATGGGGCTCCAATGATGGCAACCAGAATCCCTGCTGGAATCTCAGAAGGCTGTAGAATGACACGCCCGAGCGTATCTGCAACAAGCACAAGCAATGAACCGACCAGTGCGGATGCAGGCAAAAGGAACTGATGTTTCGGCCCCACGAGACGACGTGCCAGATGTGGACCGATCAGACCCACAAAACCAATTCCGCCACTGACGGATACGCAAGATCCGGCCAGTCCCACGGCAGCAGCGAGCAGGATCAGTCTTTCACGCTCAACCGGAGCGCCAAGACCGCTCGCTGTTTGATCCCCAAGGTTCAGTACGTTCAGCACACGAGCCTTATACAGAACAAGCGGCACAAGGACAATGAGAAACGGCAGCAGCGCCGTTACGAATTTCCAATTCGAACCCCATATACTTCCTGCCATCCAGGTCGCCACAAATTGATACTTCTCCGGGCTAAGCCGAAGAGTAAGCACGATCATGGCAGAGCTAATCCCTGCTGCTACACCAATCCCTGTAAGCAGCATGCGCGTAGGCATGAGACCTTCTCCCTTTTTGTAAGAGAGCACATAAATCAGGAAGGCAGCAAAGGTTGCCCCGATCAGGGCCAGAATCGGCAGTAAAAATACGGGAGCAGCCGTCGTTGTCGGGAAAAAGGAAACGAACAGCATAACAACCAATCCGGCTCCAGCGTTGATGCCGAGAATCCCTGGATCAGCCAGCGGATTTCGGGACACTCCCTGCAAAATACAGCCGGACAGCGCGAGTCCCGCACCGACCAAAACCGAAATGACGATACGCGGCAAACGGAATTCAAACAGGATCAGTTCCTGCTTAGCCGTTCCACCACCAAACAGGGTACGCATGACCTCAAGTGGTGAAAGCCGAGTGAAGCCTGTATTCATACTGATAATAAAAGCTGTAATAATCAACGCACCAAGCACAATCATGACAATGGTGCTTTTTGTTCTCTTTTTGCGTTCCGCTCCAACCAGAGTTGAGGATTCCATCGTTACAGCGTCCTCCTTTCTTTACGCGCCAGATAGAGGAAGAAAGGTACCCCAATCAGGGCAACCAGGGCGCCAATTGGCGTCTCGTATGGCGGATTAATCATACGTGCAGCCAGATCCGCGAACACAAGCAGCAGACTGCCCATCACTGCGGAACATGGAATAATCCAGCGATAATCGACCCCAACCAATTTACGAGTCAGATGGGGAATGATGAGTCCTACAAAACCAACCGCACCAACCACGGATACGGCTGTACCTGCGAGGATCAGTACAACAACCAGACCAACCAGCTTGATCAGGCCAGTACGTTGACCCAATCCAACCGCGATGTCTTCTCCCAAGCTAAGCAGCGTGATGGAACGAGAGATAATAATCCCTGCAATAAGCGCAGCCAAAACCCATGGGAACATGACTTCCAACTGGGACCACTTCGTCCCGGCCACACCGCCCGCTGTCCAGAATGCGAGGTCTTGTCCAATTTTGAAATACAACGCAATCCCTTCACTCAGCGCGGACAACATGGCAGATACTGCCGCTCCCGCGAGAACGAGCCGGAGAGGTGTAAGACCGGATTTGGAAGCAGCACCGAAACCATAGACCAGCAATACCCCAAGTCCTGCCCCGACGAAGGAGTACAGAATGATATACATATATGGCATGCCCGGGAAAAAGGCAAAGCAGATAGCGAGCGCAAATCCTGCGCCAGCATTCAGTCCGAGCAACCCGGAATCTGCCAGCGGGTTACGGGTCATCCCCTGCATAATTGCACCAGCTACAGCGAAGCAGGCACCAACCATCGCTCCGCCCAGAATACGCGGTAACCGAATCTCCCATATGATCTGATGCGGAGTCAGATCAGGATTGAAGTTAAAAATCGCCTGCCATACAACGCCCAGCTTGATATCTGCGGCACCAAACGAAATGGACAACGCCATCCCCAGCGCGAGCAGCAGAATTCCCCCAATCAGGATCAATGTGGCAGCCCAGGGACGAGTGTGTATTTTGGCTGTCGGTGATTCCGCAGGCTGATTTTCCGATGAAACTTTCGAGCTCATATGTCTCCTCCCTTGTTATGAGTGGCGTAGACAGACCCTATGTACATAACAATCACCTCTCTATTAATACAAAACTGATAATGATATTGATTCTCATTCCCATAGATCATTGTATGTCAACGAACTGTCGCTGGCAATGGACAAATGGGACAAGTTTATTGCATAAATGAATTTTTGTACGTAAAAAGGGCTGCACGAAGCATCGTAGCTCGCAAAAAAAAGGAACTGCAAACGAGTTATTCGTCTGCAATTCCCACTTTATTTTGGACTAACTTCACTTGTATTGGTGTAATTCTTAACGAGCTTGTACCGCAGTCAGTGCTGCCAGGACATCAGGCACATCGGTAATAATCGCTTGCACGCCCATGTCAATCAGTTCCTGCATTTCGGCAGGATCATTTACTGTGAACGGATGTGTAGCAATTCCCTGAGCCAGCGCAGCAATAACTTCTTCACGTGTTACAGCCAGCTTGTAGGGATGCAGTGCAGAGGCTTCGAGTCTGGCCGCATAATCATATGGGCGGTAGAGCTTTTCCATATATAGAAGTGCTGTGCGAATCTCCGGGGCAAGACGTTTGCATCTCACTAATGAGGCATGGTTGAAGCTGGACAGAATGACTTGCTGCTGCATGTCCCAATCCCGAATCGCTTGTATGATCTTTTCTTCCATTCCCTTATAACTTATAATACCATTTTTCAATTCCAAGTTAAGTAGAAGGTTTTTGCCTCGAACCAGATCAAATAATTCATCCAAAGATGGAATACGTTCTCCAGCAAAATCAGCATGAAACCAAGCGCCTGCGTCAAGAGTACGCAATTCTTCAACCGATTTATCCTTAACCCATCCTTCTGCTCCAGTCGTGCGGCTTAACGTCTCATCATGGATCAACACCAGTGTACCATCACTGGACAACTGTACGTCCGTTTCAATGCCAGTCGCTCCAAGTTCCAAGCTGCGTTCAAACGCAACCATCGTATTCTCGGGGCATACGGCAGATGCTCCCCTATGGGCGATATTCTCAATTCTTCTCATTCCAGCGCCTCCTGAGTGTAACATGAACTCTATGATTCTCACTATATACGCAGTTTGTCATACCTGTATTAACAGAGCGTTTAATCGTATGCTCCGTCCGTGTATAGGACATCGGCTTGAAGAGCTGGGGATTCACTCATTTTGTGAACTCAATCTGTAAAGCAGACATAATATAGTATCAGTCATAGACAACTGCACTCTGCTGTAAGGAGGTCGCCCATTGAAACCCTTAACGAAGAAGAGCTCGATATCTTCCAAATCTTCCTCCAAAAAAGCTCCATTACCCAGAATTTCTGCAAAAAGCAGATCCAGCAAACCCGGCTGTAAAACACGAACTCCCCCTGGACCACGTCAACATATGAAAAAGGCATCCGTTCGAGGGCTGACTGTTCCCGGCAAAACGAGTAATCAATCATCTGTTACTGACATACAACATGGTTTGGATCAGTTGGCTGTTATCGCTGCCATCCTTCTTCTTATTTCAGCTTCAATTGGTCTATACGTTGCCTGGAGAACTCTCAGTTTGCCTGGGGAGACTGTGGTAACGGTCTAGCTCCTCGTGCTCCACTCTGTCTCTCTTTTCCATGGAGGCGGAGTTCTTTTTTTGCAGACAGAAAAAAACCGTTCCCCTGAGACGCCAGCACCACCGGCGTCTCTTTGGAAAGGCCATTTCTTCATCGGGTGCTGCCCCGACGATGAAGTCACCGTCCCGGAATGGCTGACCGAATTACAGAATGAATGTACGAGAGATGATAACGAGCAGGATGAACAACACCAGAATCGCGCCTGTTGATGTCCATGCTCCACCGCCAAAGCCGCCGTATCCGCAACCGTATCCTGTGCCTTTGATTTCGCTCATGAGTGACACTCCCCTCTTTTAAGAAAGTACACTATAGACTATGTTTGGGGAGGTAACTTGCTTGGGCACCCTGGAAAGTTTCCGCTGGAGCGGGTAGTTATTTATCTTGAAG
The DNA here is from genome assembly GCF_030487755.1 of Paenibacillus sp. 11B. Taxonomy (NCBI): domain Bacteria; kingdom Bacillati; phylum Bacillota; class Bacilli; order Caryophanales; family Paenibacillaceae; genus Paenibacillus; species Paenibacillus sp. 11B. Next base: position 1,089,379 of record NZ_JAUKNS010000001.1, read on the forward strand.
CTGTGACCACTTCTGGGTCAACTGGGCCGGAATATAGGATGACATCCGGTTCAGCAGTTCAGCCGGGTCCGATTCCAGGCTCCATAAACTGAGATGTGAAGTATTGGAGAACCCTTCCTGCACGCTATGCTCAACCATTTTCATCAGCGGCTCATAATATCCATTTACATTTAACAAACCCACGGGTTTACGATGAATGCCAATTTGGGCCCAGCAAAGAACCTCGAACAATTCTTCAAATGTTCCCATACCACCAGGAAGCGCCACAAATCCGTCGGACAGCTCGGCCATCGTCGCCTTGCGTTCATGCATCGTTCCCACTTCAATCAGCTGTGTAAGACCTCCATGTACGACCTCTCCCCGGAACAGGCCAGTTGGCATGACGCCAATCACTTCTCCACCCTGTTCCAGAGCAGCATCGGCAACTGCACCCATTAGTCCCATACAAGAACCGCCATAGACGAGTGCGTACCCGTTATCCGCGATCTGTTTACCCAATTTAATAGCCTGCTGTGTGTAATCGGGGTGATTTCCCGGATTGGAGCCTGCAAAAACACATATACGTTTCAATGGGTTTCACTCCTTCTCATTAACTATTTCATTAGTGTATAACATAAATGTAAATACTATGTTACATCACCCCTCATACACAAGTGAATAAAAAAAAACCCGACCGTTTGCAGCCGGCCGGGCTCCCATAATTCATACACATCATTTAGAAGGGGTTGTTATACTGTTACTATAAAGGCCGAACATTAAATCCATATGATCTTTGCATGAAATGAATATTAAATATGAGTGACTTATCGTATTCCACGTCGTGAGCGCACCACAAACATATGCTTGTCCTTGCGAAGAATCCGGCCGTCTGCAAGCTCAACCTGATCATCATCATGGCGTATAATCGTTGTGGATAATACTACAATTTTGGCCCGACGCCAAATCATAACCTGTGATTTGAAATAGATGGCATTTTCAAACTGTACGGCCTTTTTTATCACATATCCAACCTTATGCACCTCGGAACGCGCTTTTTTCAAGGGAAGGCTCTCTTCAGGCAGAGGCCGGATCATTGCGATATTGTCGAACGATACCTTAATCCGTTTCGGTCCGATTCGTACACAATCCGCTTCTTCATCCCACTCGACCAGCGTTCCCTTCAGTGGCTCTCGTATGCCGGTTGCACGATATACGGCTACTTTCCGTCCTACCCAATGTCGCAATGCCTTCACCCCCCGTTTGTCTAGTTTTCCGGTATCGTCCAATCAATCGGTTCAATACCTTTGGAGGTCAAGAATTCATTGGCTTTGGAAAAAGGACGACTGCCCAGGAAGCCACGATGCGCTGCCAGCGGACTTGGATGTGTAGACTCCAACACCAGATGCTTATCTCGGTTAATGAATGCCCCTTTCTTCTGAGCATGACTGCCCCACAGCATAAATACCATCGGTTCTGAGCGTTCATTCAATGCCCGGATGACAGCGTCCGTAAACGTCTGCCAACCCAGTCCCTGATGGGAGTTCGGCTGCCCTTCCCGTACCGTCAGAACAGCATTAAGCAACAGCACACCCTGCTCTGCCCAATGAACCAGCGATCCGTGCTTCGGAATCGGCAGGCCCAGATCCGCGTGGAGCTCCTTATATATATTTTTCAAAGAAGGAGGAATCCGTACCCCCGGTCTGACCGAAAAACTTAATCCTTGAGCCTGGCCCGCTCCGTGATAAGGGTCCTGACCGATAATAACAGCCTTGACCTTATGATACGGGGTCAGTTTTAGAGCCGAGAACAAATCTTCCTTGGGTGGAAAGATGGTCTGTGTTTTATACTCGGCGGCGAGTGCATAACGAATGTTGTTGAAATACTCGGCTTCAGTCTCTTCCTGAAGCACAGTGTCCCAATCATTTCCAAACATATGTAAAGGCTCCTTTCCCTCATAAATACATATCCGTGCAGTCCACATAACGAACTGCCACCTGCGAGAGCCGTATCCTACGACTCAGAGACTATCCACCATTTTAACATAACCGGGGACGGCAGACCAGAAGTGTACATCAAGGTTAGGGTTGCCTGTAACATCCGCACGCTTTGAATTTGTACTTCAGAGTAAAAGTAACCCAGCGCCTGGTCCATAGATAACTAAAATCAGACCTGAACGGCTTCGCTCTTACTTTTATTGACCAATACAGCGCTTATTCTTCTGAGCCCCTCTTCAAGAACCGAACGTGGGCAAGCCAAATTTAGGCGGATACACCCACCTCCATTAGCAACAAACATATGACCATCTTCGAGTAATACCCCCGCTTGTTCAGCGAAAAATAAAGGCAGGTTTACATCTTTGGGGACGTATGCACTAATATCAATCCATGCCAGATACGTAGCTTCCGGAATATGAAAGACAGCCTGCGGCAGATCACGTTTCACATATTGATCCACAAAGGCAAAATTGTCGTCGAGATATGTTTTTAACTGCTTCAGCCATTCATCGCCATGTTCGTAAGCAGCTTGAGTCGCAGCAATGCTAAGCGGATTTTTGAATCCATAATGCCGGGTTTGCCAGATCGTTCGGAGTCCTTCATTTGCAATAATCACGTTGGAGAACATCAGACCAGCCATATTGAATGTTTTGCTTGGTGACATACAGGTAACGATTCGATCCGCATCCGGGAACAGCTTGGCAAGCGGCGTATGCTTCCTTCCTGTACGCAGCAAATCACAGTGAATTTCATCCGAGATCACCCACACGTTATGCTTGAGACAGATATCGCCCACACGTTGTAACTCTTCTGTTGTCCATACCCGTCCGGACGGATTATGCGGATTACAGAAAATACACAATGTGACTTGTTCATCGCTGGCTTTGGCTTCAAAATCTGCAAAGTCTATCGCGTAATGCCCCTGCTCGTTGATCAAATCTGAGCAAACCAGTTCAAGATGATTATGCTCCGCAGCCGATTTGAAAAAACCATAAGAAGGCGTCACAATCAGTACCTTCTCATTCGGTTTGCAAATATATTCAACTAATTCATATAAAGCAGGAATGATCCCATGGGATGTCTCCAGATGCTCTTTGGGAAAAGACCAGTCGTAGTATCTGGTCATCCAGCTGGAGACAGCTTCGTAGTATGCGGGATCGAACACCTGGGAGTATCCCATAATTTTTCGGTCCAGGCGCTCCTTGACTGCTTCCCGTATTTCGGGAGGTGTGGCAAACTCCATATCTGCGATCCACATCCGTATAAATTCTTCATCCTTGAAAGGGAATTTCATATCTTCTGTTGCGTTAAAAATATATTGACGGAAACCATCCGTATTCATGGCATTAGTTCCTGTGCGATCAATTATCTCATCAAAATCATACTTCATAGTCTTCTGCGCCTCTTTCTCTCTGTTATCCATCCTGGAATGGGTTTCTGTTAGATGTATTATTTCATGGCACGGAAGCTACATCAAACGTAATAGAATCTATTCACAAGAAACAAATAGTTCTTAATGTTTCTTCACAATAGGTTTTTTCATGATAAAAGTGTTATATTCTTCGTAGAGATTGATTTTCCCAACGGGTTTCACCTTTTCTCATATTCTTAAGAAACTTAGCAGAAGGAGATCCGAATATGAACACCATCAACAAAGAAGTGGGCAAGAAAATCCGTAATTTTCGCAAATGGAAAGGGTTGACGGTCCAACAGCTGGCGGATCAGATTCACAAAAGCAAAGCTACCCTGTCCAAATATGAGAGCGGCGATATTACGCTTGATGTGGTCACGCTGCATCAAATTGCTGATTCATTGAATATCCAAGTGGAGCAGCTGCTGTATATTGAGCCTAAACAAGCCTCTCCCCTGATGAATACGGTACCGTCCAGCTTTTTCAAAAACTCCACCAGATTTTATTCGTATTTTTATGACGGGCGCAACAATAGCCTCATCCGTTGTGTCATTGACATGATGGCACAGTCAGATGCCAATTGTTATCGAACCGTAATGTATATGAATGTGAAGAACTTTGAGAATTATCAGGAATGCGAAAATATGTATTGGGGTCACACCGAGCATTACGACACACTCACCACGCTGATTTTGAAAAATCAGGCCACACCGCTGGAAAAGCTGTACATTAACATTCTGGCGTCTTTTCAGGAATCCGAGAAAAAGTGGGGATTGATGGCCGGTGTCTCCTTCCGTCCCTTTATGCCCATCGCCTTGAAAATGTTATTCTCTCGAACACCCTTGCCTGAGAATCAGGAGTTATATAATGAGCTGAAAATTTCCAAAGAAGACCTACGTACGTTAAAGATCTATAATATGCTCGCCGTCACTTAATCTTCAACATAAACTTGATCAGATTGCATTTGAGTCCCCCCCCCTGCAACAAGAAAAGGGCGGCAGTTATAAGCTATTACAGCTCATAAAAGCGCCCTTTGGATCATATGTTTGTGCATTCCTTTCAAGCCTTCAACCTTGTTGCAGCCTTCAATTCACGCATTAGTTCTTGATCAGATCAAGCGTTTCGTCAAATAATTGCTTTTGGTCCTCAATTTTATTTTCATTACCGATAACACAGCGTTGCTGCTGTTCCAATATGGAGGATATCAATTCAGCAAAATCGATAATATCACTTTCCGTTGTGCTCAGCACTTCATCCCGTTCTTTCTGGAGATCGGCCTCGGTAACATTGGACAGATAACACTCCAGGGAGAATGACCCTTCGCCATGAGGTGTTCTCGGCGTATCGAGATCCTGGATGGCACCAATGATATATCTCGTCATTTCCCGCGTATCTGCTTTGAAATCCTTCAAGTATTGCGGCATCTCTTCATAAATCTTATATGTTTTTTCGAGATTCGGGTCGCGATACGATGCTACATAGCTGTCTCCATTACGTCTAAAGCCTGACATGCAGCCATATGCTCCGCCTTTGGCCCTGATATTGTTCCACAAGTAATCCAGCGATAGAATCCCCTGCAAGACACGAAGCGAGCCAGTGTATGCATACCCTTTATCGATAAAATTGCCTGTTTGAACGACATATTGGACTTCAGATGGTGATCTGAATCCTTCTTTGTGCTGCACAGGTGTAAATGCTGCTTTTTCCTTCGCAACATCTTGTGTGAACAGCTTCGCTTTTAAATCAGACACCTGTTCCTCCAGGCCCGCATATCCCTGATCATCCGCAGTGTAACTCACCATCAAGTTTTCCGGTCTGAAAATAAAGCCTGTCAGCGATTGAAGGCTGGTCGACAGCTCTTTTTTTCTTGCCTCAAAGTTCGCCTGAAGATCCTCCAGCCACTGGTAAAAGGCGATGCCACTAACCGCTTCCCTGAAGTTGGCAACAGCCGAGTGTTTAGAGGTAGAGCGGCCAATTCCCGCTGAATGCCCTCCGCTGATCAGATTGCGCTGCAGGTTGCCCTTCAATTGGGCGATAATTTCGTATAAACGCTTCGAATCATCGAATTTGGATGTAAACACAATTTCTTTGATCATGTCAAAAGCAAATCCAAGCTTGTCATACAGCACTTTGGCGTTGAATTCATAGGTAGCCTTGAAATCATGGTGATTATGCGCGTTTGCATACGTACCAATGCCACTATGAATGCCCCCGGAATGAATGTGAATTTCATTCGACAATTCATTAAACGAGTAATTTTGAGTGTCGACGTAACCCAGCACACTTTTCAACAATCCAACATAGGGCAGCAAACGCCGTGGGACTTCTTTAATATCAAACAACAGTCGGAGATAACCGATCCCATTGGTATAGATGTTGTGATGCAGAACAGTTGTACCTTCAACCTGATTTACCGTCTGGTACAGGGTGGAAGCTTTCGGTTCAATATCCTCTATCGACAACGTCGGAATCACCTGCTGTTGCTCTTTGGTTGAAGGTGCATTCTGGTACTCGGCGAGAGCCTCGGTTCTCTCAATGAGCTGCTGAATTTCTTCCGGACTCAATCCTGCCTGAACCGATTTCAGATGTGCTTTCAGCGCTTCCTCTTTACGGGCGTTCAACCCTTTATCCGGCGTGACAGCGACAAAAGAAGTATGCGTATTTTGCAGTAAATACTTCTCAATCAACTTCTCAAAATAACCCTCGTTCATCTTCGTTCTCAGCTCGGCAAATACGTCATTCGCTTCCAAATGTGTAAATGGAGCTTCGACATCATACAGCCAGCTTTGCAATGAGGAGAAACCGTAGATTAATCCTTTGGGCATTCTTCCATAATCCGCTTCCCGGTGATTGAACTCATAGGAATTAATGCCTGCGAGCAGCGCTTTTGGATCGAAGCCTTCCTTCACAACACGCTCCAGCACCTCTTTTACAGTTCCCAGAAAATCTTCTTTACTCGCCAGATTGCTCTTCTTCAATCCAACGGTGAACACGGGCTGATACAGGCTGTCATCATACGTGCCATATACATCCTTCGCAATGCCCTTATCCAGCAAGGCTTGCTTCAGAACCGCTCCCGGAGCGTTAAGCAGTGCGTACAGCAAAATCTGAAAAGAGATATTCAATTCCTTGTCCAGACTTGTTCCAATGACCGCATTATAGGTCAAGAAGCTGTTATCCACTTCCGATTCGGTACTTCCGGCAGAGTATGTCTTGACGGCATCCACTCTTTCTCCGAATGCAGGCTGGAGCTGAATGGCAGAATCAATCTCGATTCGATCATATTCGCTCAGATAGTTCTCATCCAGCCACTGCAGCTTCTCTTCCATATCCATATCCCCGTACAAATAAATGAAGCTGTTGGACGGATGATAATATCTGGAGTGGAAATCCAGCAATCCTTGATAGGTCAGATCGGGAATGGCATCGGGAAATCCGCCTGATTCACAGGAATACGTGGTATCCGGGAAAAGTGAATTCAGAACCTCTCTGCGTACAATCCGTTCCGGTGAAGAAAATGCGCCCTTCATCTCGTTATATACAACACCGTTATAGGTTAACTCATCTTCAGCTGAGGTCAGGTTGTAATTCCAACCCTCCTGCAGAAATATTTTTTCATTATTATAAATATTGGTGTGCAGTACCGCATCCAGATAAATATCCATCAGGTTATGGAAATCATGATCATTCCGGCTTGCAATCGGATAGATCGTTTTATCGGGATAGGTCATCGCATTCAGAAATGTATTGAGTGAACCCTTTAGCAATTCAACAAAGGAATCCTTGGCCGGGAATTTCTTCGAGCCACAAAGCACGGAATGTTCCAGAATGTGAGCTACACCTGTATTGTCTTCCGGAGGAGTACGGAAACCGATACTGAACACTTTATTATCATCCTGATTAGATAAGAGTACAATTTTGGCACCGGATTTCTGATGTTCCAGGAGATACGCATCTGATTTCAACTCTTCGATTCTGCGTTCCTGCAGCACCTTATAGGGCTTAAGCTGTTTCAACATGGGTCGAGTCCTCCGTCCATAAAATTGTTTATTTTGATATGCAACCTTGAGTTCTTCAAGTTCAGAGATAAAGGTAATTTATGTCTATGGATATTATACACCATCGATCCTGGTAATTCATAATGGGCAGCCCCACAGGCGTCATTTGATATGTATTATCATTTTTTAGTGTTTATGAACCTGAATGGTACGGCAGAGAATCATAAAATTTTCAAACAAAAAAAGATCGCATGAACAACTTGTTTAACAAGCGTCATGCGATCTTTTCTTAGTATGCCGAGGACCGGGATCGAACCGGTACGGTAGTCACCTACCGCAGGATTTTAAGTCCCAGAAGTCATTTGGACTTTTACACCCTGCAGTGGAATATATGGGATCCTACAATCCGCAAAAAACCTTGTAGAATCAAGGAATTTTACGGTTTTTCGTGTTTTCCTTAGAGCCGCAAGGGTTTCCGGCAGCAAGCAACAGAAAGAGCAAATTTAGCCTTTGGAGAGAACTGCGAGAGAACTCGGAGAGAAAAATGAGAGAACCAGCCCGCTCCCTACCATTGACAATATGTTCGGAGCAAACCTCCGGGGAGGTTTTTACAATGACACAAACAACCGTTATCACCATTGCCAATCAGAAAGGTGGTACAGGCAAGACAACCACCGCCTACAATCTGGCGTGCGCCTTGTCCCATGAAGATAAAAAAGTGCTGCTGGTTGATTTCGACCCGCAAGGCAATCTAAGCATGTGCTTTGGAATCGAGAATCCAGACCAGCTTAAGTTTTCAATGTTCAATATTATGAATGCCCTCATGAGTGACGAACCCCTGCCGGCTCCTGAAGAATACATTCATAATCAAGGCAATATAGACCTCATCCCAAGCAACATAGAACTATCTGTTGCTGAGATTAATTTAAGAGATGAAATGGGTGGTGAAAAGACTCTCACCACATTGCTGGAATCAATGAAACAAAGATACGACTATATCATTATAGACACAAATCCCTCTCTTGGTCTACTAACGATAAACGCCCTTGCGGCCAGTGACAGTGTGTTAATTCCGGTAAACCCTCAATTGTGGTCGGCAACAGGCCTAACTCAGCTATTGAAAATTATCATCAAGGTAAAGAAACGGATCAATCCGCAGATTAGCATTGCGGGGATTTTAATGACCATGTGTGATACCCGAACCAATTTATATAAAGAAGCCTTTCGGTTAGTAAAAGCTTATTACCAGGAAACCGTCCGCATCTTTGATGTTCAAATCCCTCTCTCAGTCAAAGTCGGAGAGGCGAATTTCTATAGTCAAAGTATTATTGAATTTAATCCTAAGTCGAAGGTAGCTACAGCTTATTGCAGTTTAGCGAAGGAGCTGATGCAAGGTGAGCAATAAGCGACCTACGCCTAAACTTTCAAGCATTGATGAGCTTTTACTTTTGTCTGAAGGGCCAAATCTTACAACAACATCCCCTGAAAATTCAGGAGTCACTTCTCTTCTACTCTCCAGCCTAATTCCCTTTCATAAACATCCGTTTAAGCTCTATGAGGGCAAAAAACTGGATGACCTAATCGAAAGCGTCCTGGAGAACGGTGTCCTAATTCCTGTTATAGTTCGTCCAATGGAACAAGATTCCTATGAAATTCTTTCTGGGCATAATCGCGTCAATGCTGCTAAAGCTGCTGGGTTACTTTATATCCCTTCCATTGTTAAAGAACAATTGACGGAAGCAGAAGCTGTAATTATCGTGGTGGACACCAATTTCCATCAACGTTCCATTCAGGACATGTTGCCCAGTGAACTTGCTCGTGCTCTGAAGATGCAGCTTGAAGCTTGCAAAGAAGCTAAGCAAAAACAGAGTAAAATGAGCGAGATTGAAAATGCTCAATTTACCAGTAACGACTACGAAAATAGCGAAGGTGCCCCACTGGGACACCCAGGAAAAAGTGTGGATGAAGTTTCTGAGAAGAACGATATGAGTGTAACCAATATCAAACGATATTTGCGCTTGAATCACCTTCTACCTGAACTCATGGAAAGAGTCGATCTAGGCGAAATCAAACTTCGCCCGGCCGTCGATCTCTCTTATCTGAAACCGGAAGAACAACAAATGGTGGAATCATTAATACATGGACAGGGCTACAAAGTAGATATGAAAAAATCCGAGCTCCTTCGAGCAAAGTCAGAAAACCGCAATTTTACTGAGCAAGCCGCATTAGCAATCCTTTCCGGTGAGACTAGCCGGAAGCCAAAAAATAAGGTTCCTGCTCCATTCAAGCTAAAGCATAAAGTATATTCCAAATATTTTCCTCCTGAGAGTAAAGCCGCAGAAGTTGAGGAAATCATCGATAAAGCTTTAACCCTATATTTTTCACTCCAGTCAGAGCCTGAACAACACCCCTTAATTGAAGAGGAGGAAATTCAATGATATTCAAAGATTTGGCCCATGAACAGTTTTATGAAGGTAATGTCATTCGCGCTGAGCGTCAACACGATCCTTACCGATCCGCTCTGTTTTATCTGTTAGGCCTTACAGAAGATACTCGCCGTCACATTAATGATCTTTATGATTTCAGAGAAGACAGCATTAGGCTAGAGGGCTTAAACAACGGCTGGCAGACAGGAACAACGGTCCGTCTTTCCCGTCTCGCATTTAACCTCTATTCGGGCTATACGGGAGAACATGAAGAAGAGGCCCACTCTTTTAGCCCCTATTTTCTGTTCGATAATGGACTCATGCCATATTTCTTTGAAGGGATCAAACTTCGATATCCATCCTATGCCGTGGATATCAAACGAGATTGGCTTCCCGTTGCGCCAGACAAAGATATATATGATGAGCTGGAACAATAAAAGTTATACGATCCACAGGAAGGGAGGATAACCATCATGGCCCATGTTACAACACTAAGAGCCATCTATCAGTCGGCTGTATCACAAATCTCACAGTCACCACAAGACTGGATGGATTATTTAAAATTTGCTTCTGGAATTTATAAGTACTCTTTTGATAATGCTCTTCTCATATACATGCAGAATCCGGAGGCTACCATGTTGGCCTCCCTTCCTCTTTGGAACAAACTAGGACGGTACATTAATCGAGGCGAAAAAGCCATTGGCGTCAGTAACTTCCAGGAGAATAGGCCTCATATAGACTATTTATTTGATGTCTCACAGACTCACGGGAGGGTCCCTCCTCAATCCTGGAGCTTACAAGGATTAGACTTAGCTGAACTCGCTAACCGGCTATCCTCCAATGAAACTAATGATCTCGGGTTATGTATTATACAGATGGTTAATCAGCATTTATCATCTTTTTACTTATTTCAGGATATTGAGCTGGACATGGTGAATCATCCGTTTGCCACATTCCCATTTTCCGGTGTGCAAGAACAAATGGAAGAACTAATTGCCGCCAGCAGTATCTACTTCATTCATTCTCGGTGCAGGCTTCCAGAGCCAGATGTATCTTCAGTGTTTGATACTATAAGCGATTGGAACATTATACCGCTAATGTCTCGACTGGGCGGCATCCTAACTGAGATTTCCAAAGAGATTTTGCTCGACATCGGCAGGCATGTCAAATTGATGGAACAAGAAAGGATGGTTAACTATGAACAAAGAGAACTTGAATCTCAACTACAGTCAACAGACAGACGGACTACTCTATCCTCTGATGCAGATCTCCAGTCAACTGGAGACCGACCAACTGCCATTAGGCAAATACGGAAGGATGAGCTTGAACTATCTCAGGAATCATCATCCCCATCGATTAATGAGCCTGAAGATGCAGGGCAATCTGATGGAGAAAATGCATCAAATCGACCAAGAAGCGAACGAGAGAATGCAACAGCTGACGGACCAGTTACTCCGACTACAACCGCTACCTCAGACCGAAGATACTCTGGAACGGACACGACACTTGAACCAGATCAAATCAACCGCAGAGGAGCTGGTACTGAACGAAATCGTCTTGAGACCCAGATAATCCCCCCTTCCAATACATTGTCCTTAGAACCGCAAACTAGCGGTTCTTTTTTATTGCCTGAAAAATCTGAAGCAATCATTTTGTCGGAACAAGAAATGTTAGAGTACTTGCTCCGCAGTGGTATGGGTTCGATGCAAGGAAAACAAGTCATCTATTCTTACGTAGTCAAACACTCAGTTATAAAGGCTCCTGACCTCATTCCGATGCTTAAAAATCGATACGGAACTGGTGGAGCCAGAGGCGATTTTGGCAATGGCTTGACCGGATATACTCACTCTGGAAAAGGAATTGAACTACTATGGTCTGACAGTGCAGGTGCCCATGAGGTCCTTATCAACTGGAGAACGATAGCTACTATTCTCCTGCAGCTCATTCAAAATGGAAGCTATGACGATAACCTACCTGCCTTCCCTCCGCAAGAAGAGGAATGGACATTATTTGATTACGTTCAGCATGTGGAAGACACTAATAATCAGGCCGATTCTCTTGGAGACGCTATACAATTTGAACCTATAGAAATTGAATCAGCCGAGAATCAGGACTCCTTTTCTCCTCAGTCCCAAGAAGAGACTGAACGTACTCCTTCTGTAACTCAAGAACCTCTTGTACGGCCTGTTTTCACACCTCAGAACTTTCACTATAATCCGGAAATATCCCTGTACCCTGCCGGTGCTAAAAGCAAATATAAACGTAATGTTGAAGCAATCCGTCTTCTAAAAAAACTTGAATCTGAACATCGTGTTGCCTCACCTGATGAGCAAAAGATTTTAGCTGGTTATGTTGGCTGGGGCGGATTAGCAAATGCCTTTAATGAGAAGGCAAAGGATTGGGAACATGAAACTGCGGAGTTAAAACATTTGCTGGATGAGAGAGAATATGCTGAAGCGCTGAACTCCACAATTACGGCCTACTACACAGAGCCGGAGTTAATTCGTTACATCTATCAAGCACTCGAGCGCTTTGGCCTGAATGCCGGAGAACACCGTAAAATCCTTGATCCTGCTATGGGTACCGGAAACTTCTTCTCTGTTATTCCAGATGCTTTACAGCAAGCTGAACTATATGGAGTAGAGCTAGATGGAATCACTGGTAGGATGGCCAAGCAATTATATCCCTCCGCTCAAATCTATGTTCAAGGTTTTGAGACAACAAATTTTGGCCCAAGCAGTTTTGACGCCGTTATCGGTAATATCCCTTTCAATAACATTCAAGTTTTCGATCATCGCTTTAAAGAGAGCTATTTGATCCATGATTACTTTTTTATAAAATCTATGGAATTGGTGAAGCCGGGCGGGATCATAGCCTTTATCACCAGTAAAGGTACACTCGATAAACAAGACTCTTCGATCCGAAAAGAGTTAGCAGAACAAGCTAATCTCATTGGTGCTATTCGCTTACCAAACACTGCCTTCAAAGCAGTTGCCGCTACTGAAGTAACTACCGACATGGTATTCTTCCAGAAACTAGATCAGCCCCAGCAGCTTGACCCTGAACAATTCCCAGAATGGATTTCGGTCTCGCGTACATCCGACGGCATTCCGATTAATACTTATTTTGTTCAGCATCCCGAAATGGTGCTCGGAGATATGAACTGGGATCGCAGCATGTATGGTTCAGAACGAACTACCTCCTGCTTTCCTAAACCTGAGCAGGATCTTTATGCCGACTTAAGTATCGCCCTTCATTCTCTAAAAGCTCAATTTCCAGTATTATCCGATGACATTCAAATTGAGGACTTGGAGGATGGACAGGAAAAGGCGCAACCAGCCGATGCAGGAATCAAAAATTTCACTTACGTGATCAAGGACAATCAGATCTATTTCTGCGAAAATGGATATTTGCTTCCACAAGATATCAAGGGCAAAAAAGCCGAACGTATCAAAGGGTTATGTGACATACGAAATGCCCTTAAAACGGTGATCGACATTCAATCCCGAGAAGATGGTTATGACATCTCTGAACTCCAACAGGGACAGCAGCGACTAAATGAGGTCTACGATCAATTTGTCAATAGACACGGGCCCATTAATGATCGAGCCAATACTGCCGCTTTTTCAGATGATGATCAGCTCCCCCTACTACGCTCCATTGAGGATATGACACCCGAGAAGAAATGGGTAAAAGCTCAGGTGTTCACTAAGCCCACGATTCGTCCGAACCGCATGCCGGCACATGCTGATTCAGCTTTACAAGCTCTTCAAATCTGCCTGAATCAGAAGCTCAAAGTAGATCTACCCTATATGTCGAGACTATATGGCAAATCAACAGAAGAGATCTTAGATGAACTTGGAGATCGGCTGTTCCTTAATCCTCAGAAATATGTTGGCAATCAAAACGAAGGCTGGGAACTGGATGAAGAATACTTATCCGGAAATGTAAAAGACAAATTAGCCTATGCCAAGCTGAAAACATCGGAATATCCCGAGGTGTTTGAGCGTAATGTAACCGCCCTGAGTGCCGTGCAGCCTGCTCCACTATTACCGGGCGATATTGATTTCCGGATTGGCAGTCCATGGATTCCAATCAAGTATTACCGTGATTTCATGTATGAGACATTCGGAACGGCGGGATATCATCAATCTGCTGGAAATATCAATGTTGAGTATATGGAATATGCGAACTCTTGGCGCGTCTCCGGTAAATTATTGGAACGGGAATCAATAAAAGTAAACCGCACTCTTGGTACATCACGGGTAAATGCATACGACATTTATGAAGGCAGTTTGAACCTGCAGAGTATTACTATTCGTGATCCGGTAACCTACTTCGACCAGAATGGAAATGAACAAATCAAATATGTGGTGAACGCCAAGGAAACGATGATTGCCCGCGCCAAGCAGCAGCAAATTAAGGAGGCCTTTTCATCCTGGCTTTTCAAGGACAAAGATCGGGCAGATATATTACTGGGTATCTATAATGAGAAGTTTAATACTCTCCGTCCACGTTCGTATGATGGTAGTCATCTTGTGTTTCAGGGTATGAGTGAAGAAGTGGAGCTTCGGCAACACCAGCAAGACGTTGCAGCTAGAATCATTTACTCTGGAACCGCCCTTATGGCTCATGAAGTGGGAGCCGGTAAGACCGCGGCAATGATTGCTGCAGGCATGTATTTGAAGCATCTCGGAGCCATTCAAAAGCCACTATATTGTGTTCCCAATCATTTAACCGAACAATGGGCTAATGAGTTTATGCGCTTCTTTCCTTCTGCTAACATCCTGGTGACCACAAAGAAGGATTTCAGCATGCAGAACCGAAACCGCTTTGTCTCTAAAATTGCCATGGGCGATTATGACGCAATTATCATCGGTCACAGCCAGTTTGAAAAAATCCCTATATCTCATGAACGTCAGGAACAATTACTGCAAAATGAGATCAATGGAGTTACCCAGATGATTGATCAGGTCAAACGGGAAAAAGGCGACAATTGGACGATTAAACAGATGGTCATTTTTCAGAATCAGCTTAAGCATCGATTGGAGCGTTTGGTCAATGAGGATAAAAAAGACAACTTGCTCTACTTTGAACAGCTAGGAGTTGATATGTTGTTTGTCGATGAAGCGCATGCTTACAAAAACTGTTTTACTTTTACTAAAATGCGCAATGTCGCCGGCATAGGTAAAACAAGTAGTCAGCGTGCTATGGATATGCTCTTAAAATGTCAATATATCCAGGAGATGAATCAAGGCAGAGGTGTGGTGTTCGCAACGGGGACACCGATCAGCAATAGCATGTCTGAGATGTACGTAATGCAGCGTTATTTGCAGCCAATGGTTTTAAAGCGACTCGGGTTAGACTTTTTCGATAATTGGGCTGCCACCTTTGGAGAAGTTGTCTCCTCGCTCGAGATGACACCTGAAGGCAGTGGGTATCGCATGAAGTCCCGGTTCGCCAAATTTCATAATCTCCCGGAACTCATGAACATATTTCGCACCGTTGCCGATATTCAAACCGCCGAAATGCTCAAGCTTCCGGTTCCCGAATTGAAAGACGGGAAGCCGGAGATTGTCGTCATTGAATGTTCTCCCTTCCAAAAATTGATGATGGACAGCTTTGTCGAACGTGCTGAGAAAATCCGTAACAATGATGTACTGGCTACCGAAGACAATATGCTGAAATTAACGAATGAAGCCAAGCTCATGTCCATTGATCCCCGTCTGGTGAACCCTGAAGCTCCGGTTGAATCTGATTCCAAGTTGAGTCGATGTATCCGCAACGTTTTTGATATTTGGGAACAATCCAGATCTGCTCGTCTTACTCAAGTCATTTTCTCTGATAGCGGCACACCTAAGCCAGGATACTTTAATGTCTACGATGAAACCAAAACACAACTAATCAATAAAGGAATTCCTGAACATGAGATTGCATTTATCCATGATGCTAAAACGGATATACAACGCGAGGAGTTATTTGAACAGGTTCGCCGCGGTGAAGTACGTATCTTGCTCGGTTCGACACAGAAGATGGGAACTGGCACAAATGTTCAGGATCAGCTTGTTGCAGCCCATCATCTTGATTGTCCCTGGAGACCAGCAGACATTACTCAGCGTGATGGACGAATCCTTCGGCAAGGTAATAAAAATCAAACGGTTCAGATCTTCCGCTATGTAACCAAAGGTACATTTGATAGCTACCTCTGGCAAATTCAAGAGCAGAAACTCCGTTATATTTCACAAGTCATGACCGGTAAAAGTATTTCACGCTCCTGTGAAGATGCAGATGAAACAGTGTTGTCTGCTGCTGAGGTAAAGGCGATTGCTACAGCTAATCCGCTTCTAGCAGAGAAAATGCATGTGGATAATGAGGTGATACGGCTGAAGTTGCTTAAGGCAAATTGGAACAATGAGCGTTTGATAATGGAACGACAAATTGAGCTGCACTATCCTCGAGAGATCGAGGCTTGCGAACAACGTATTAAACGACTACAGGCTGATGTAGAATTGGCAGAACAAACGCGAGGAACAGAATTTTCAATTGAACTTGGAGAGGAGATATATAGTGAAAAACAATCTGCTGGAGAGTTGTTCCTTCTTCTTTCGAAGGTAAATGAGGTTAACACAGGGGAAGCAATTCAGATAGGTCGATATCGCGGATTCAAACTATATATTGAACATTCTACTTTTAATAATATTTGTATTCAGGTTACAGGAAGTGAAATTTATACATTTGATTTAAGTGAATCAGGAACTGGCAATATTACAAGGTTAGAAAATCTAATTGAGAAAATCCCGAAGAACCTCCACTCAATTAAGCAGAGGTTGTATGATTTAGAGGTTCAGATTACCGAGGCCAAGAATGAAGTTAATAATGCTTTTGAATTTGAGCAAAAACTTCGGGAGAAAATCACTCGTCAAGTCGAGATTAACTCGGCACTAGAATTTGAAGAGTTACAAAATCAAGTGCAACTTGTTGATGATCCCTACACAGATAATCAAAACCCAAATGTACATGCTGAAGAAAATCATGTAGAAATATAGTCTTACTTTTCTTAAGACTAAGACTTTACCGAAGTCTATAGACTGTCCCTATGTTTCCTCTGTCACTGCAGTTTCTTCAATAAATTTAACACCCACATCATCAGCGGCAAAAGAAACCCTTCTCTCACTAAAAAGTTGTCGATAGATTTGAAAAAGTACATTTTTGAAATCAAATAATATAGCATCCTGAATTTTTGTTCCCACGACATTTGTTTCTTCCAAAGTTTTTCCCATATCCTCGAAATAGTAACCAGAAGAAACCATTTTTGTCTCGCATTTTTCTGGCCTACTCATAAATTCTATAGCAACGTCAATAAAGTCTGCATTCTCTGTATTATCAAATCTCATCTGAGCCATAGAAAAATAAAACCCGTTATCCAAGGTTCCTTTCACAAATCTATTCTCAATAAGATTCTCACCATCTAGCACTGCTGAGTTTATACCCTGAAGTTGATCTTCTCCTACGGTGCTTTCTTCCGGTTTTTCTCCATTTTCATCTCGTTTTACTTTCAGCTTTTTTATTTCTACAAATGTCCAAGGATGATGGTTATATTTGAAAAATTCGTTGAATAATTGTATCCGCTTCTCACAAGACAATGCTTTTAAGCTTATTTCAGAGAAGTTTAGCTTAATATCATCATTTGCTCGCTCTAGATAATTTAAAACTTGAGTTACTTTTTTATGATCATGACTTACAATTGTATCAAAGTCCAAACTGCACGTATCATTTTGATAATTAACTTTAACTTCAACTCTTCTAGCTGTTTGATCTAATAAATCTATCATACCAGGTTTAAATTCAATGTAATCAATTACGAATTTCCATTCACCATTAGGAGTTTCCACAACAGATACTATTGTATTCTCATCATCTCCTAAGGAAGTCCCGTTTATTTCTAATAAAGCACTCTTTAAATCTTCAATCTGCCCCTTAGGTATCTCTAGCCTGCTAGTTTTTTTATAATTATGTTCCGCTTCTATTCTCTCTTTAAGTTTCAAAAAACTATCTCTACAAAAATAATGATCCGCTGCAATCTTTGCAACATCTTTTTTTTTGACAGCCTGTATAAGGATTCCTTGCTCTTGGAAAATGCTTATTGAATCCTTACTGCTCATAAACTGTTCAATTACTTTCCTTACATGAAACCTATTAGGGTATTTTTTTAATTGCATCATTTCACCTTCTCATTACTATTTAGAATATTGTTCTGGTACATCGGAAAGTCTTAGCATATATTCGATATCTAATTTTACTTGTGCACCTTCTAACTTCAAACTATCTCTTTTTAATCTTTTAAATTCTTCAATCTGAACTCTATATTTTGAATCGTTATTATACAAATGGATTTTTAGTTGTTGCGCATCTTCTAATTGAAATGGTTGTATGCATGAATACATGAAATTCAACTCATCTAACGTGGGCTCAGAAAAGAAGAAGACATGGCTTGTTTCTTCCGTAAGAGTTACAGGTCCATAGTCTTTTCTCCCTTTACTTTTAGCAAAGATATAACTTGAAAATAAATGAACAATATTGATATGATCTCTTCTTGATGGTGAGCTTTTTCCACCACTATATACATCAC
This sequence comes from Paenibacillus sp. 11B, assembly GCF_030487755.1. NCBI lineage: Bacteria > Bacillati > Bacillota > Bacilli > Caryophanales > Paenibacillaceae > Paenibacillus > Paenibacillus sp. 11B. The sequence continues at coordinate 1,107,816 of NZ_JAUKNS010000001.1, forward strand.
TTGGATAAAAATATTTAAACTCCGTTAATGCTGGATCAGCTTTAATTTCATTTACTTTTTGAATTAACGAACACCATTTAAGTATTTCAGAATTGGAAGCAATATACAATGTAATTGGATTTCTTTTTGTTGTAAATCTTAGTTGCTTAAGATATTCTCTATACTTATTGTCATCAAATTTATTGGGTTCATTACACCATAACATTAGAAGACCTGTTTTAACTGGTGGACAACCGATACTTTTAAATGTCTCATTTGTTTCTGCACATTCAATAGCCATCTGTAATTGATTTACAAAGCTTTCAATCTCAGACTTATTAATTCCACTCCAATTTCTGTGCTTTGATTCAACTATAATCCCCAAATCTTTTTTTCCGTATGGATCATAAAATGAAAACACTGTGTCGATACCATGTGGATTAATACGGTCTCTATCTCTTGTTTTATGGGAAGTCTTATTCACACATGCAATATCAAAATTAGCATCGCCTTTTTGAGTCCACCCCAAATTATGTAATATATTCTTTGTTTGTGTTGTCCATCTATCTCCTTGATACTGTTGCTCTTCAGACAAAATTACTCCTCCTCAAAATAATCTACAATTAATTCCTTGATTTCTTCTATATTGGTGAGCTCTAGAGAATCATACTCTACTTTAAAGGCACTATTGGCTAAGTCAATGTTGAGTGTACATTTACTTTTACTATAAAAAACTTCAATACTCGCTTTTGAAGGATAGGTCGGAATTTTTTTTAATGTACGCTGAGCATCGATGTTAGATTTAAAATCTAATGATAATGAATTTAATACTGTTCCTAAAAATTCAACGTTGATGTATTCTAGTTTTCTTAATTGATATTCTTTTTCTGATAGCTTGCTTAAAATTCCTTTTAATTCTATTGAATAAGAAGAAAAATTAATATGTGCCTTATTTTTTAAGTATCTTTCAAAGTTACTACAAGCGGCTCTGCTTCCATAAATTAAAGCACGATTTCGATTTCTGGAAATTATACAGCTTGCTCTGTGAGCTTTATTCATAATTTCTGGTACCTCTACTTCTGATATAAAGTCGTAGAATAATTCCACAGATCGAATAGTACGATAATAATTCAAAGTTATATTTTGTTCAGTGATTGATAATTCAGTTATCCGTTCACTTGACACTCTTGTTGAAGAATTATGTAATAAATTATTCAGCAGTTCCACGGATAAATTATCGAATGTTCTAAAAAGAGCAGTAAACATTGCTTATCCTCCTTTTAATAATACAACCCCATTTAAAGCCAGACGCAAAAAATGAGAACATCTGTTCTGTATCATTATATCAAGGATGTTATTCATAATGTAACAGTATAATATATATTTATCTTTATTCATTAACTGCAACTTAAGTATTATATCAAATGAACTAGACGAAATTTGTCGAAAATTGGTGATTATAGAAATAAATTTATATATATACTCATCTTTTCAATAAGTTTCATTACCACTTCTAGAGAGTAATATAGTGACTTCTTATCAAATCTCTTTAACTAACAATCCAATTCTTATCATATTCGACGAATTACGGCTTCATCCTCGAGTTGGCCGCCACCGCGCACTTCATCCGAAGCACATTGATGGCGACAATTACCTTAAATAATTTTATAGAGAAGGTAACACAGTTTATTTAAAACAATATTTATCTATGCATATACTCGCAATCTTTCTTATAGCCGTTCTCCAAATATCATTTTCTTCATCCTCAAACAATTTTGGAAGTAATAATTCAAAGCCACTATCGCTTTTTCCATGTACTATACTATTTCTAATCTTATATATTTCATCAGATAACGCTTTTATTGTTTTCTCTTTAATCAATTCATCTTTGTAGACTGTTTCTAAAATCTCCACCAATTCAAAACTCAAATTATTTAATAGATAACCAAGTAAATCAATTTCTCTTGTTTTATAAACTCTAGTTACCTCTAATATCAGTTTATCCAGATTCCCGGAATATTTAGTTATCAATTGTTCTAACTCCTGTTTTCTATTGATAATAAAGAAAAACTCAAGTACTTTGTAATAATACAAAAATGATATCTGATCCCTATTTCGATCTCCAGCAGTAAAAAAGCTGATTGGTTCGCTATATTTAGCAAGTTTGAAATCGGTATTTACTAAATCCGCTACTTCTAAATCTACTCCTCCATCCCCTTCATACATGTATTTATAAATTTCAGGTATATCATTTATATAATATGAGGGTTTACATTTTTGAATATAAAAAAGCGCTTGATGGAGAACATCTTGAAAATTTTCTTTAGTTACATTAAACAAAGAGATAGTATAATATGCACTCCAATCCGCAAATAAATCATCGGTTGAAATAGAATAGTTAAGCATTTTAAAAAGACTGCTTGGTTCACCTATTTGTACAGATACAGCGCCTATATTGAATTTCCAAAGATCATATTCGAGATCGAACATATTATAATGAATAAAAAACTCTGCATATCCGCTTTTATAGAAACCTCGATCCATATAATTCAGCATGTTATGATTGAATTTATCGTAAGCATAACTCCCCACCAGAGATTCTATCCTATAATTTAGATGCGGATGATCCTTGTTTTCTGATAACCAAACATCATAGGGCATAGAAAAAATGCCCTTCCAATTAAAAACTATAGTTTGCTCAATTGCATTATCTTTAATAATTAATTCAGTTTCATCAAGTTTTACTATCTCTAGCTCTTCTAAGAGATCACTACCAAAAAGCTCTTGCAGCAGACCCATTAATTCTTCATCCATTTACTAGTACACCTCACCAGTATTAAATTAATATTAATTATTTCATTTTTCCTATATCACCTTAATTATAAAATTAATTCTATTTATTTAAGTAATATTTTTTTCGAAAATTAGATTATATTTTAATGAAGTTGACCCACTAATCATTAGTATACGCTTTTCAATTTAATAGGAAGTGATTATCAAATGCCTTCTTATTCAAAAGTCCAATTAACTCAAGCTAATAACATAAACCTAATTGATTTAGCCAAATTCCATGGCTACATCCTCCAAAACGGCGGCCGCCGCGCACTTCATGCGAAGCAAAGCGGCGGTCTTTACTTTTTCAAAAACAGCAATAAGTACTATCACTTCTCCACCGATACCCACGGCGGCCCAATTGACTTTGTAATGCAATTCTGGAATATGAATTTCAAAGAAGCTGTGGCTTTTCTACTAGAGAGTGAAATTCCACTTTTCGCTCCTGTGTCCCCTCCTCCTCCAACAGCCGGCCGACTCATCCTCCCAGACAAGGCTTCCAACTATAGACGAGTCGCTTGGTATCTCGTACACGTTCGAGGGATTGACCCTGAAATCATGTCCCATCTCATGCACGAAAAAAAGCTATACCAGCAAAACAAAACCGGGAACTGTGTCTTCGTCGGGTACAATCAAGACGGAATTCCTAAGTACTGTTCGATGAGAGGTTGCAACCCTAATCGTTCTTTTAAGCAGGATCGAATACACTCGGATAAAAGCTCCCCCTTTCACATCTCAGGTAACGACAACAGTACACGAGTCTACGTATTTGAAAGCCCCATTGACGCCATAAGTCATGCCACTCTATACAAACTGAACGCGCTGGATTGGCGAGCAGATCATCGAATCTCTCTCGGCTGTTTATCAGATAATGCCTTAGAGCGCTTCCTATCCCAACACACTATTCAAGAAATCATCTTCTGCTTTGATAACGACTATAACGCCACTTATCGAGATGGCAGCCCGGCTCCCAATTGGGGACAAGAGGCTGCCTTTAAATTTGCCCATAAGTATGATGAATTAGGATATCAGACCAGTATCCAGACGCCACATAATAAGGATTTCAATGTAGATCTGGTTACTATGCGTCAGCCCACAACCGAAGCGAAATCATCTATTCATGAGGAGGATTGTGAATATGAATTGTAGACTTTTTGCTCATTGGATAAGAGAACTGCCGTCCCACCACCAGAGGGCACCGCCCGATGGTGGTGGTGTAAAGGCAGGAATAGCAAAATGTCATTTTGCGAGTAAACAGCGTGGAAGCAGAGCTTCCACCGACATTTTTAGTGATTTTCACCCGGCAAACGAATGTCGCTTAAGAGTACCCCAAAGGGAAGGAGATGCCATGGCACAAGCTGAGAAAACCATACAGATCACCGTCAAGCTCCCAAAGAAACAATATGAAGCATTGAAAAAGCATGCAGCTACCAAGCATCTCAGTATGGCAGATATCGTACGTGCCTTTATTCAAAAGGGGATGTCTGTAGATGCCTATACCGAAGAGATTGATTTCATCACTACTATTATCCGCCAGGAGATCACCATTGCCATCAACAGTTTGAGTAACCGGTTAGCCGGACTGGCTAGCAAAGACCTCATCATGTCCGCCGCCTCTTATTACTCCACCATTGCTATCATTGCGGATTTAATCGATGTGAATCGTTATACAACTTTCCGGGAGATTGAGAAGAAGGCTCGGCAGCTTGCAGTGGAATACATGAAGATGAAGCTCACTGATGTGGAGAAGCTATTCCTCTCCGGTGATGGTTTTGAGCAGGATGCTGAGCGACTGCGCGGAGGCGATATCGATGTCGGCTCTGATCTATAAGCAGCGTTTCTTCCACCCCAATAAGCCCAAAACCGCAGTCAGCAATTACTGTCATATTGGTTATATCGCCACCCGCCCTGGTGCGGTTCGACATGATGTGAAGAACCATGGTCTATTCGGAAAACTAAAGCCCGGCGAGATGCAGGTATTTGATTCCTGGCAAGAAGTGGCGCGAACTGCCCGAGATATTTCACAACAAGGCAAAAATATGTACCGCGGGATTATTTCCTTCCGCAAAGAAACTGCAATGGAGCTGGGACTATCAAACTTCACGGCATGGCAGCGGTATATCGAACAGCACATTGCCACACTTGCATCCCAAAACCAGATTAAAACAGAGAACCTTTGCTGGGCTGCCGCATTTCACAACGAAATAGATCATCCCCATCTTCATGTGGTGTTCTGGGACAAGAAACAAGAAATTATGAAGAACTTCACTTCCCCCGAAGTACCCAATCGCATTCGCAAACAACTGATTAAAGACACGTTCGCTTATAAAATCAAACAGTTTATTGCTATGCGGGATCAGGCCAAATCCGGAGTATCCGAGGTTACTGATCAATTGATATCAGAATTTGAAAACTATCTGAAGCAGTTGAACCCAAAAGCATTCCGGGCATTCCAGCAGCGGTTTGATACGGATGACGAAGACTCTCTACTCCGATTTCCTAAACATTATTTGATGGAACCTGCTTCTATCAAGAAGTTGGCTGAACAGCTTTTTCAATTGCGTCAACAAATGCCGAAATCCGGACGACTTGCGTACAAACTGTTGCCTACTGAATCGAAAACGCTGCTGGATAAGTTTGTACAAGACTTGTTGCAAGAGAATCGCTATCTGGCTCAGATGGTAGAAGATTACGTTGAAGCCAAAATGAACATGGCACTGCTTTATGATTCTAATCCAGATCATTTGAACAAGCAGCGTGCGAAGTATCAGGCTGAGGCCGAAAAACGTATTGCCAACCGCATCCTCTCCACGGTTCGCACCATCATCCAGCTAGAGAAGGATGCCAGCTTTAATACCAAACAAGCTAATTGGCAGTATGCAATGACAGAACAATTAGTGCTAGAGCTGCTTAACCTGATGGAAGGATTAGCGATGAATGCCCAAATGGATTATGACGACAAAAGCAAACTAATGGGAGGTGACTTATCGAAGCAGGCTAAGAAAGAATGGCTCCTACGAAATAAGGATAAAGGATTCGATAGGTAGTGTGAGTCTCCAACCACATCGAAGGGAATGATCAAATGTTTTTTACCAATGGAAAGCTGCAATCGTTCGAAAAACTGATGCGTCAAACTCCACGGAAACATCGACCATCTTCAGAAGACAAACCGAATCAACAACCTCAAGTAACTCCTTCTCAGGAGAGTCCATCTCAGCTCAAGGAGCAAACGACCAGTGGAGATCAATAATCGAATGAATGAGGTGCTGGAAGCAGAACTCTCCCGTTTGGGTTTGAATATCCAGCGTGAATCGTCCTCCGTTCTCTCCGTTCTTCAAAAGAATGACCCTATCGCATTTATTCATGCTAATGGTGAAATTCATTATCCAGCTAATGCCGAAGCTGCATTCGCTCACCAGTTTCCAAGCATTGTCGGAAAGGTCTGGGAGATAGAGCGCAGCTATCGTAATGCTGCCCAGCTTGGAATCTCCAGTTTGGACAGTTACCGAAGTATGCTGGAATATAACCATCATGTGTTAGCCGGCCGCTATGATGGGGAAGGTGAGTTTCGCTTTGTTACGTGGGAGATGAATCGCGAGCGAACTGGATTTGCCATGGGCCATTATTTTTATCGCAATGAATACGAGAAGGCAAAAGACGATTTTCTAATGCGGAGTGGATTACTCGACAAAGGTAAACTGTTTGATAGCGATCAGATCAGTTCACTTTACACCGCCCTTCTTTATCGCAGCATCAATGATCCCACACTAGGATATAACGAAAAGCAATCCATCGACCTCCTTCTACAGAAAATTGAGTCACTGACTCCCCATTCTCCAAATCTTCTTTATTCGCCACTTCAAGCTGAACTAGATCTCGAACAGTAGCCTTTTTGGAAGGAGTGATTCGAACGAAAAGCAAAAGTGAATTTTATAAAAGCTTCTTTGCTGCCCTATCGCAACAAGGGATTGAGGTTCGGCGTTCCACATCTGCGGACTATTTAGCAGATTTGTATCAGAAGGATCAGATCATTGCCTTTTATACGCGGATGGACAGCATTGAACGCAATCCTTTTGTAACTGTCCCGGATCGGCTTATGAGCAGCATTTCGGACTTAGCACGGAAAACAGCCTTGCAGCTGGGCGTTTGTACCGAAAAACCATACACCGATAAGGATGATAAGATTACAAACGGTGTCTACAAGCTTAGTGAATACGGGGATGTCATTCTTGCTTGCAAACATCATCCTCTATTCGAATATGTATTTTCGACCTACCGTCTTGCTCCAGAGAATGGAATACCGGTACAACGCCAATATTTTTATGACAGAAATGAAGCGATGGAGAATTTTGCCGTCCGAAGCGGCTTGGTAGATGGTAAGAAACTATTCAGCGAAAATGAGCTTATTCTCATTCATGATGAGATGGTCAAATTCCTCATCAGTCCCAACGACAAGACTATGGACCAATTTGAACAGGTCCAGATCCTGATCGACCGGTTAGAGGAACTACTGCCCGAGCTTAAAGATCGGGAAATCCAGCTGAATTACGAGCAAGAATTTAGTCATGATTTTGACGGTAACTCGGAGACGCTCGAAATTACCGAAGAAGGACGGTAATAACTCATCTTTAGTAAAGGAAGTGAGTCCATGCCTCAGCCCGAAAGCTCGATATGGGGTAATATTTTAACCTGCGCGGAAATTGGCCTGCATGTGTACGGCATGATGGCCGAACGCAATAGCGGCATTGTTGTGGATGCTGATTATGCCAAAGAAGTACTCAGTGAAGAAGCGCTGCAAACTGGAGAGTCACAAGGTGATCATATCTATTTCGACGACGCCAAAAGTATCATTCCTGCTTATGAACTGCTCAAGAAAGATGCAATTACGGATCCGGAATTCAAAGAATGGTGCGGCTCGCCAGAAAAACTAGCCCAGGATGGAGAGTTTTTTGCTCCAGAGTATTTTGGTGGAATGACCCCACCAGCAACTACACCTTGGGGAGACATTACCGAGAGCCAAGAGATCTACAATGGTATGTCCTTGGTGAATCATGATGGAGAGTGGACACTCGCGGTACATCAAACAATCGCGAAGCATTGTCTCTCGGAGATGGCACAGGAAGTAGCCGCTGGTCAAGACAATTATCTCTTTTATCCACTCGATGCTTGCTCCATTCCAGTCTATGAATTATCCGCCTCTCATCCCGCTATGCTGGAACAAATCATCAACGAAGATAGCCTGGTGCACACCTTATGCGAAGACCATCCTGTCTATGTAACGATGCATAATCTTCAAGTTGAAGAATGGGGCCGTATTTATGATCAGCCGGCACCAAGATCACTCTTTCTACAAATACAGTTGGATCAGGAAGCCCGCTTCCCTGCTGTAGAACAATATGATGATTTCCCACAATCCCATCAAGATTCTATCTCCCTGAGAGAACGACCTGATAATTTTTTTGAACCCACAGAGGAGCCTGAGTGGTGAAAACGAAACAAAAGCTGCTGCTTTGCACGCTTTTTATAACCATCGGTTTCATCTTCAATATCTTCTTCTCCACAGCGCTGCATGGCGTCTTATCCGGTTCAATTTCAAACCTCACTGTCCCCTCCCTAAATACAAGCCTAGCTAGTCTTATTTCCAGCAGAGTTCACTTTCTGCTTTTTCTTTGTCTTCAAGGATTTACATTACTCCTGTCCGCTCTCTTTTTCGCCTCTAATAACCGGCCATATCAAAGTAAACTTAAGCAAATCGCGCCCGGGATTGAAACACCTGTCGTGGTGGGACAAAATCAGCATGGTTCCGCACGATGGCTCCAAGAAGAGGAATGGGCTCATGCTTTTGACTACGAATTGCTCGATCTGCATCATCCCTTTATTCGTCAATTGATTCAATCCGGTTACGATGACCTGAATTTTCGACGAACTGATCTGAAGGAGGAGCTTCACCATGAGAATGCTTCATCCGAAATCTATTCCGAAAGTGAACACCGCGGTTAACAATCCTCGTCCAACTGCAGCACCACCTTCGATCCAATCCGGTGGTATTGTACTCGGATTACAACAAGCGCGAAGTCAGGAGCGTCTTTTCTTTATAGGGGATGATGTTCATTCTATCTGTATCGGAGCGACGCGAAGCGGAAAATCTCGAACAGTGGTCCTTCAATCCATCGGACTCTTAGCTTTAGCCGGAGAGTCATTGGTTATCTCCGATCCGAAGGCAGAGCTGTTTCATTATAGTAGCGTACTGCTAGAGAAGCTGGGTTACGAAGTATTTGCTCTCGATTTCCGCCATCCTGAAAAGAGTCACCATTACAATCTGCTTCAACCTATCATCGACGCAACGCTGGCTGGAGACCAAGAGCAAGCGGAAATGCTCGCTTGGGACATGACGAACGTGCTGGTAGGCAAAGCTCAGGGTGAAAAAATCTGGACCAACGGAGAAATGTCGGTCATCGCCGCCTCGATCCTTAGTGTCGTGTGGGATAACGTCAAGCGTCCAGAGTTTCAGAATATGACTAATGTCTACTGGTTTCTAGCGGAGATGAATAAGCAAATCGGCAACAAAACACCGATGCAGGAGTACATTAAGCGGTTGCCTCAGAACCATCCTGCTCGGGCCCTCCTCAGCATCTCCGACATTGCTCCCTCCCGTACCAAAGGTAGTTTCTATACCTCTGCATTGACCACTTTGCGCCTCTTCACTTCCAAGTCCATTTATGCCATCACACACAAAAGCGACTTTTCTTTAGCCGACATCGGTAAAAAGAAACAGGCGCTTTTTATTATTCTCCCCGATGAGAAGACAACCTTTTATCCTGTGGCTTCGCTTATAGTATCCCAGCTGTACGAACTATTAACTACCGAAGCAGACAAACGCGGGGGACGCTTAAAACAACGGGTCAATTTTATCCTTGATGAGTTCGGTAACTTTACGCCCATTGCCGATTTCACAAATAAGTTGACGGTCGGCGGAGGGCGTGGAATGCGCTTTAACCTGTTTCTACAAAGCTTTGAACAATTGAAAGAAAAATACGACGACCATGTAGCCAATACGATTAAATCCAATTGTCAGACTTGGATATATCTGCAGGCTGACGATTTAGAGACGCTGCGGGAAGTCAGCGAGAAGCTCGGGACATATACAACGTCCAGTTACCAGCTTTCTGCATCACATGGCAAATATTCGACGCCTAGCACTTCACACAGCTTGAATCTGCTTGAGCGCAAGCTGCTAACCGTAGACGAGGTGCACCGCATCTCGCGCCCTTATCAGATTGTACTATCTCGTTCTCATCCCGCAATGATGTATTCTCCCGATCTATCCTCCTGGGCGTTTAACGCGATGATGGGCCTTGGGGACAAGGAGCACAATCGCAAAGTAAGAGAAGAACGTGAAATGCGGCGAAGCATACGAACGAATACTGCTGAGGAGGTGAAACTTTGGAACATTTGGATTTACTATCAGAAAGACATTACCCGGCAGATGGCCGAACAACGTCAACAAGCAGCTGCTCAAAGCGGATTCTTCCCTCCGGGTTCAGAAGACGATTAAGGTCCGGCCGCTTCTCTTCGGTTTTGCGAACAGCAACAGCCATACTTTTTACGCTTTATTACAATTGGTTTGAGTCCGCAAATGCTTATGCTTCCGGCGACATTAAGGGTAGCAAGCTGGTGACCGGGACTGAGAAATTAATCGGTGATGTTACAACTTGGCTGATGATTCTGGCTCCCGTTGTTTCCGGTTTGCTCATTGTTTATTTTAGTATCCGGCGCTCTGCCGCGGATGAGATGGACACCAAAAAGTGGAACAACCGTATCATTGTTGCCGTTGTATCCTGCATTGGTGCGGTACTCGGCGCAGCCACCCTTAATATCATTATTGGCTACTACAAGTAAAAAGAGCTTGCTGACCATAGCAGGCTCTTTTTTATGCTCACATTGAATTCTGGAGGTTAGGAAAAATGAAAAAATGGATGAAGGCTATAGCGAAGAAATTGGCTCACATGGGGAGCAATGCAAAGAGAGTGCTTAGCAATAGAAACGGGGAAGGTTTCGTTGATACGGCTGTAAAGATCCTGATGGCCGTTGTGATCGGAGCACTCGTATTAGGCGGTCTGTATCTGCTGTTTGAAGGAACCATCCTACCCACGCTTACTCAGCGGATCAAGGAAATGTTCAACTACAAAGGTTAAGCAGCCTTCAGAGGAAGCGGCAATCACGCCGCTTCTCTTAGAAAGGAGGAACAGATGGAGAAGATCTTACTACTGCTCGTCGTTGCTCTGCTTAACGGGGCGCTCATCTATATGGACACCTTGTTAAAAGATATCCTCCCGATCTCCTTGTATGCAGAGAAATACATGACACTCACAACCGGAACGAATCTGCTGGAAAGCTTGTACGATATTTTGTTTGGTTTTGGAGTTGCATTGATGATTCTCAAGTTTCTGAAAAAGGGCTTTGAGATTTATGTCCTGTGGACCGATGGCGATCCGGATGAAGAACCGCTGTTTCTACTGACCAATTTTTTCAGGGCAATGGCTGTCGCCATTTGTTTCCCCACCATATATACATGGATCGGCCAAATGGTCGAAGAGCTAACCAATCAGTTACTGGTCGTTATCGGACAATCGACCGACTACAACTGGCAGGCTTGGGTTAACAGTGTCAGCTCGCTTGGGCTAGTGACAGCACTATTCGGTTTGGTCTTTGTGGTTTGTTTCTTCATTCTGTATTTCCAGTTTCTTATGCGCGGACTCGAAATGTTCATCCTTCGTGTTGGCATTCCTCTCGCCTGCGCTGGATTACTGGATAATGACCGCGGCGTGTTCCGGGCGTATATTCAGAAATTTGTGCAATCCATGTTGACGGTAGTCATTCAAATCGCCTTAGCCAAATTAGGCGTGGGGCTGATGCTGCAATCCCATGTCTTCTGGGGCTTAGCCTGTATGATGCTCGCGATCAAGACACCACGTTTCCTTTCCGATTTCTTGATTACATCGGGTGGTGGTGGCGGGGTTGTAAACAATGTCTATCACTCCGTCAAACTCGTGGGGATGGCCCGCAAAATGACGAAGGCCGGGTGACTGAATGACTACCTTGGAGGAACTAGCCCAAGCCGTTATCGCTTTAATCCGGCTCGGTTGTGCCTGTCGCTTGGTGTATTGCATGGTACGTCTGGCTGGAGCTGATGAGGAAGCGACCAAATACAAGAAGCGCAGCCGGAACGTTGTACTGTTTTACATTCTTGCCGAAAGCATCTGGCAGGTAAAAGATATCATTTTGTTCTATTACCAGTAGGAGGTCTAAGATGACTCAAGAATCGCAAACGTTGTATATTCCGATGGGTGTGAAGCCGGAAGCCGAATGGTTTCCCGGTTTTGGCAAACAGCAATTAGGTCAGGCTTTTATTGGTTCGCTGCTCACTGTACTTCTAGCACTACTGCTCTGGCTGATCAATGGCAGTGTGCCGATGGCCTTGGTTACTTTCTTAACCGGTGTTTCCGCCTCAGTGATGATGACCACTAAAGACCGAAATAATCTGTCTGTTCTCGATCAAGTACGCTTTATGGTTCGCTTTGCCAAAAGCCAAAAGGTATATCCCTACAGAAGTCTACCTGAATGGCCGTGGCAGGAGGAGCAACCTTGAGTCTGTCCCTAATCATCCTTCTAAAAGGTTTACTTCTCACCTTGCTCCTGGCTTCTGCCAGCTTTCAGGATGTGAAAACTCGCCGCATTCCTGATTCTCTTTCCGTAGCTATCACCGCTGTTGGATTCATACACTTCTCCCCTCTGTTCTCCTTATCTGGGATGCTCCTGACTGGCTTACCGTACTTGTTTGCCGCTGTAATCTCCAAAGGTAAGCTCGGTGGCGGGGATATCAAACTCATGGCTGCTTGTGGTTTTGTTCTAGGTCCTATTGGTGGCACGATGCAAAGCATCATTGGGTTAACACTTGTTTTATTCACTGCTGCAGGAGTTAGTATCAAATCCGGTTACCAATCTGCTAAACAAACATCTCTGCCGCTGGCCCCCTTTTTATCTGCCGGCGGCCTTTTTGCGTTTATCCTACTCCAACTCTAAACCCTTCCTCAGGAGGTTTTGTCACTTATGCACAGATTTAAAAATCGTTCTGTATTAGGAGCAGCTTGCATTCTACTATCCCTCATTATTTGTTTTGGCATTGCACCACTCTTAAACCGTGCAGCCGGTGATACGACTCATATCATCCGTATCACCAAGGATGTCGCCAAAGGATCGGTAATTCAGTCAGAACAGGTAGAAACCGTAGAGGTAGGAAAGCTCCACTTACCTGGAGCTGTTCTCAAAGTAACGGAGGCCGTTGTTGGACAATATGCGGCGGTGGACCTCAAAACTGGCGACTATTTGCTTCCTTCCAAGTTGTCTGCTGTTCCACTAGATGCTTACCTCAATCGATTGGATGGGCACAAACAAGCCTTGTCCGTCACCATTAAGAGCCTTGCAGCAGGATTATCCGGGAAACTTCAACCTGGGGATATAGTGACTTTGATCGCTTCAGATTACGGAGATATGCGTACGACCACCATGCCTCCAGAGCTGCAGTATGTTGAAGTATTGGCTGTCACTGCAAGCAGCGGATTAGACGCCCAAATAGGTAATAACGGCTCCTCCGAAGACGATGAGGATAACGAACTCCCTTCAACCTTAACACTACTGGTTCAACCGCAGCAGGCCCAGCTATTAGCTGATCTTGAGAATAAAGCTAAGCTGCATACGTCCCTTGTGTACCGCGGCGACCCTGTAACTGCCAAAGCCTTTACCGACAAACAGGATGCTTACTTTACGGCCCAGCAAAAGAAAGGGGAGGCAGATGAGTAATAAACCGTTGATCGCTATTTGGGGCAATCCCGGTAGCGGTAAGACCGTAACCACGATCAAGCTGGCCAAAGCCTTTGCCGCTACAAAGAAAAATGTTCTGATTCTCTGCTGTGATGCGCTTTGCCCCTCCGCTTCCACAATCTTGCCGCAAGCCGCCAAGCAACAACGCTCCCTGGGCGAACTGCTCAGTCTGCCTGCGCTAACTCAAGAAGAATTACTACGTTTTGCTCTACCACTGGATGGTTCTTCTCATATCGCTCTGATTGGTTACAAAAAAGGGGATACCGCTTTTACGTATGCTTCTTACGACAGGGAACGAGCTGTCGACTTCCTAACGTTGGCAAGACATATGGCAGACGTGATATTGGTTGACTGCTCCAGTTATCTGTCCGCCGACCCCCTTTCCACGATAGCGCTAGAACTGGCAGATACCGTCTATCGACTGCACAGCTGTGAGTTGAAAAGCCTGATGTTCTATGCTTCCTATTTACCATTGTTGACGGATATACGATTTCTCCGTTCTTTGAATGTCTCTGTACTATCCAATGTTAAAGCAGGGCAAAACGAAAGGGAATATAGTCAAGTCTTCGGGGGCATTGAGGTAACCCTTCCCTACGTGACTGAGCTAGAGCAACAAACGGCAGATGGCCGTCTGCTCGATGATTTACCTGGCAAAGAAGCAAAGACTTATCTCAGTGGCATTGAACATTTAATTCAACTGGCTTTACCGGAAGAGTACCATCAAGTAGCAAAGTCAAAGGATAAATCTTCTAAGACTTCTACCAGTAATACGACAACCTTAAATCTCCTCCATTGGCTAAAATCATTCCTTCCAAAGCGCCGAGGTGATGGTCAATGAATCAAGCATCTTCTCTATTTTTCTCTGCTACTCAGTCTAAGCCCTTTGTGGATGTGCTAAAAGAAGTCCAGACATATCTTTCCGGAAAATACGCCACACTGATGAGCCGCCACCCAGAAGAACAAAAACAACAGATCACTTCCTACATGAGTCAATATCTAACCGACCAACGACTACATGTACCAGGACTTACCTTCGATGAACTGATTGACCGACTGTATGCCGAGATGGTGGAGTATTCCTTTTTGACTCGTTATCTCTTTTCAAGAGATGTTGAGGAAATCAATATCAACAGCTACAATGACGTGAAAATCAGCTATACGGATGGACGAATACTCCCTGCCGAAGAACAGTTTTCTTCTCCCGAGCATGCGGTTGATGTCATACGGCGGCTACTGCATCAGTCCGGTATGATCCTAGACTATTCTCAGCCCATTGTTCGGGGCCATCTGGCCAACAATATTCGTATTACCGTGTTCGGTGCTCCCATTACAGATAAAGATAAAGGGATTGCTGCCTCCATACGAATCATTAACCCGCAAAAGTTAGCCCGAGAGGATTTTATTCAGAATGAAACAGCGACCGCAGAAATGCTGGACTTCCTCAGCATCTGTCTAAGGTACGGGGTATCCATGTGCGTCACTGGAGCCACCGGCAGCGGGAAAACAACCTTGATGAGCTGGCTGCTCTCCACGATCCCCTATGACAAACGCATCTTCACTATTGAAAATGATTGCCGTGAGTTTGATCTGGTTATTACCGACGATAACGGCCGCGTTCTGAACAATGTGGTGCATACGGTGACACGCTCCAGCGAAGACCTCCGCCAGCATATCGATCAGGAAAAGCTACTGGAATTTGCCCTGACTGCCAACCCCGATATTATTTGCGTCGGGGAAATGAAATCAGCTGAAGCTTTTGCCTCTCAAGAAGCAGCTCGAACTGGTCATACTGTGATTACCACTACCCATGCAAATTCTTGTTTTGCTACGTACTACCGCATGGTGACGCTCTGTACCCAGAAATATGATATGAATGACCAGACCCTGTATAACCTGGTAACAGAAGCATTCCCACTCATTTTGTTTGTGAAAAAACTAGAGGACAATACCCGCCGGATGATGGAAATCACGGAATGCTGCATCCTCCCAGATGGTCAGCGTGTCATTCATACGTTATTCCGATTTGCCGTTCATGCTACTTACGAAGAAGCCGGCCTTATTTGCATCGACGGCGCTTATGAGAAAGTTAATGACATTTCTGTCAGCCTACAAAAACGGTTGCTCGAAAACGGTTTGCCCTTGTCCTCATTGCAGCGTTTGTTATCCGGAGGTGAAGCCTCATGACGTTTATGCTGCTGGTAGCCTCTATCGGGTTAACTGCGGGCTGCATGTTGATTCTTCAACTCGCTCCTTACACTTTCGTCCAGGAAATCTCCGAACTACTCTCCCATTTATCTATTCGAAATCAATCATTAGCAACACGAATCCGTGCTATTCAGCACCACAAGAAACTTAAGGGCTGGCGAGCTACAGTACAAGAAGCCCAAGCCATTCTAGAACAGACGGGCCATAGTCAACGGTTTGGTTTGCTTATCGCCGGTTCCCTAACCTTAGCAATTATAGGAGCTATGCTGGCAATCCTCATGAACAACTTGTGGTTGTTGCCCATAATGGCTGGAGGATTTGCCCTGCTTCCTTTTTGGGGTGTCTTGTTCAGCTCCACCTTCTACAAGAAGCGGCTTGGTAGTGAATTAGAAACGGCTCTCTCCGTCATTACCACCTCCTACCTGCGTAACGAGAATATTCTGGCAGCAATTGAAGAAAATCTCCCTTACTTGAATCCTCCCGTAGCAGATGTGTTTCAAGCATTCCTAGCTGAAACGAAACTGATTCATGCCAATCTCAGACTGGCAACTCTACAGCTTAGAAGCCGAATTAACAACTCTGTATTTCAAGAGTGGTGTGATGCTCTGATTGCCTGTCAGGATGACCGAACGTTGAAATCTACACTCATGCCCATTGTCGCCAAATTGTCCGATATGCGTGTTGTCTCGGCGGAACTTGACTATTTGCTTTATGAGCCGTTAAAAGAATTTCTGACCATGGCTATTCTACTCGTCGGCAATATCCCCTTGCTTTATTTTCTGAATCACGGCTGGTTCCATACATTGACTACGAGCACCCCTGGGCATATCGTACTTTCAATCTGCGCATTGGCGTTGTTTGTCTCCCTGGCAGCAGTGATCCGGCTTACACGTCCTCTGGAATACAAACGGTAAGAAAGGAGAATTTAAATGCACGAATCTATACGGCTACTAGGGGATCTGATTGAGGCTTCCCCGCAAGATCAGATCAGCTTGCAGTCCCTGATTGAGGAATACGGGTTCCGTAACTTTTGGGACCGGTTCGAGGAAGAGGAACTGTCTGGCGATTTGAAAATTAAGCTGCAGGCAGTAAAGAAGATCTTACTGGCATTGGAGCTAGTCCCATCTCCTGAAAGGAGCGAATCCGATGGGCCAAGACTCCCTTGATAAGAGAATGGTCAAAGATTATATCCAATCCCTTCATCAGCTAACGGGTATTCCACTCGATAAATTAGAGATCTATGGAAATACCAATAACCTAATGAATGCTCTGGAGCATCCCTATTCCCTGGAGCTCACTTCAATGCAATTACAGAAAATAGAGCAGCTTAATGAATTCCTCATCTCCCATCGTGTTCTGCGGTGGGAAATGGAGAATACACAGCAAAAAATCACCTCTCCAGAGCTGGCAGGAAGCTACTTCTCCGCATTTTTACAAGGACTACGGGACCGAGAACGCTTTATGGTCGCCTTCTTAGATAATGGTAACCATGTGATTGAAACACGGATTATTTCTGAAGGTGGTCTTACCGAAGCACCAGTGTATCCTCGCAATATTTTAAAAGCTGCGCTGAATTGTGACTGCACATCCATCATTATGGCGCATAACCATCCGGGCGGAAGCCTAAAGCCATCCTGGGAAGATATTGAGATGACCAAACGATTGGTTGCAATCTTCGAACCGCTTCATATTGGTATTTTGGATCACATCATTATTGGTAATGCTGGCTTCACTTCATTGACACAGATGGGGCAATTACCGAAAGCAGCTGAAGAGGCGATTAATTACGAGGCCATCACCCTCAAAAGTCTGGAGGAAGTCGAACGTTATATTCCAGCTCCTTACTCGGAGCCTGTTTGGGATGGTGTAGTCCGCGAGGAAGAATGGGAGCGCTAAAGGAGATGACTATCTATGATGTCCGGATTACTATTGTTCATTGGTTTGACCTTCGCTGCTGGAACTTATCTCGTATTAGCGGACCTGATTAAACTTCCTACACTTGCTGCCTCGAAGGCTGTCATTCGAGTCGCACGAACTGGGAAGAAAAGCAGTTCTAGCTTAGATGCTCTTGTCTTTCGTATCTCTTCCTGGCTAGCTCCAAAACTTCCACTAAGTGAGTACTATAAACGCAAAACTGCTGCGACCCTTCAGTCAGCTGGCATTCCACTAACCCCGCAAGCCTTTGTAGCCCATTCCATTGTAAAAGCAGGTCTGATTTTCGGTTTAGGATTAGTCAGCCTGCCAATTTTACCGCTGATTTCACCACTCTTTATCTTTTTGGCTATCGCCGTATTTTTCAAGAATATCGGTGCGGCAAGTGAATCTGTTCGCAAAAAAAGAGAAGAAATTGAAGCCGAACTCCCCCGGTTTGTGGCCACTATCGCGCAAGAACTTAAAGCCACCAGAGACGTGCTGCGGATGCTTGAGGTCTACGCCAAAAATGCCGGGGTCAGCTTGCAGAGCGAATTATTTATTACTATAGCGGATATAAAGAGCGGCAATCAGGAGACAGCCCTGCTGAGGTTCGAGACACGTATTGGCAGCACGATGTTATCTGATATTGTACGGGGGTTACTAGCCGTATTGCGTGGTGATCATGGAGTCGTCTATTTTGAAATGCTCGCACATGACTTCAAATTGATAGAAATTCAGCGACTCAAGCTTATTGCAATGAAGCGTCCAGGCAAAGTACGCAAGTATTCATTCTATATGCTCGGCTGCTTTATGCTGATGTACATTGTCATCTTGGGCATGGAGATCATGAGGGCGATGGGCAAGTTATTCTGATGCATACCATCCAGAAGGAAGGGAGGAATGCTAGGTGTCCATCCTCCGAAGTAAGCGCGGAGAAGGTTACGTCGATGTGGTGGTGCTAGTATTGGCTGCCATGTTATGCGTAGCTCTGGCGATCAAGGTGTTTCCGGTCTTTGTCGTAAAGAATCAACTGGACACTTTCGCCGCGGAACTGGTACGAGAAGCTGAGATATCCGGTAGAGTTGGCAATGAGACTAATTGGCGTGCTAGTGAATTACAAACACAAACTGGCCTATACCCTACAATTGCGTGGAGTAGAACCGGAGAAATTCAAATTAACGAAGAAGTAACGGTAACTTTGAAAACCACTGTTAACATCGGACTATTTGGAGATTTCGGCTCCTTCCCCATTGAACTCTCCGCTAGAGCTCAAGGAAAGTCTGAGGTGTATTGGAAATGAAGTGGGTGACTAACAAATCCGGAAATGGCTTTCCGTTAGTTGTTGCCATTGTATTAGCAATACTAATGTTTTCTAGTGTGATTTTTGAATATATGAGACTAACGATTATTGCCAGTGGTGTACGTGGTGCCGTGCAAAGTTCCATTATTGCCGTGGTTGCTGAAAACTACAGTTATGTATACAGTAGCCTGCGGCAAAGTTACTCCGGCGGTTATTTACGGTCCGGAAACGAATGGAAAGAGCAGGTCTCCACAGGACATATTTATCCTCGGCTACAAGAGAATTTGGGACTGGCCCAACAAGGGACAAGATATGCCAAACTGATTGGAGATCAGGTGGAATATAGTTTATCCGGATTAGCAGTAACTCTCATTAATGCACCGTTTGCTCCTTCTACTCCGAACACCATGGAGCAATTCACGGCTGAAGCAGTAATTCAACTGGAGGTGCCACTTTCCTTTGGTTGGGGTCATCTACCTCCAATGAATGCAGAGTTACATGTTAAAGCAGTATATATGCCTCGGTTCAGCTCATAAACTCATTAAAAAACATTATGTTAGCTGATTTCATTGGATTTTACAGAATTATACAGTAAAATAGAAGGACGGGATCATTTGTAAGAACACAAATATGCTATAAGGAGTCGAGAACAATGAAGCAAAAGATATGGGCTTTTGCTGGAGGAATTGTGATTATCGGACTTATTGTCACTTGTGCGGCATGGCCACATCAAGACAGTAGTCAGATACCTGATTCAACAAATACTGTATTTGCGGTAGACCCTTCTAAAATCAATATTCCTGAAATAGAGCCAAGCCCTACTTACTCCTCCCAGAATCCAAGCCCAAGTCCCTCCCCCATCACTGTTGCCGAAATTACCCCTCTGCCTACCATATCTGAAACTCCTGTACTTCAGCCAGAAAAAGAAAAGAAGAACGTTGAAGTACCTATTACACAACCTGCAAAAACACCTAAACCTACCCAGCCACCTAAGCCCAAGGTTAAGGCTTCTACAAAACCACAGTCTCCTGCTTCTACTCCAGCTTATGAGGAAGAGACAACTCAACCAAATAAACCAAATGATGAGCCAAAGGCTGGAGCTAAAAATAATGATGGGAAGGTTTACATTCCTGGATTTGGATGGGTTGAGGATCAAGGGGGAGGAACCCAAGTTGTTGAAACTGGAAATGATGGTGATTTGAATAAGCAAGTTGGAGACATGAATTAAAATCACAAAACATGAGAAAAGACGCGGCGTGTTGCTGCGTCTTTTTCTTTTTTGGAGGCATGGGTTATGAGTAGATTTTTAAAATGTATGTTTATCCTATTACTTACAATGACCATTTTCATGTCGTATAGTATAAACGCTGATGGTACTGGTGATGGGAATATCGACATTGGTGGTGGTGGTTTAGGTAGCGGCAGTGGGGAAAACTTTTGGAATACAAACGATGAAGGAGTCAGGGTGACTGTAATAAGAGCAGCTGATCAGATGCCGTTATCTACCCCTATTGATTTTACAAATCGCACTCCTCCAAGCTCACTTATTCATTTCGGAAAAGTCAGTAAACTACAGTATAGCAAAGGGACAACTTTAAAACCGTCAACTGCCCCTTACACATATGTACAGCCTGGAGAACGTCTACCTTTCATTATTAAGTCGAGTAAAGCTGAACCGAGTTTAGAGCTCATCAAAAGATATTTTTGTTCAGAGTACATGGCAATTCGGATAGCGAACGCAACAAATATTGACTACGAGACTTTAATAAACGGTAACTACAAACTCCTTATTGAACCAATTGCTTATATCACCTTTCAAGGTGTAAAGATTGCGATGACTGCCCATGAGGCCGCTTTATACGATCAAATTCTCAATGGCGGCTTACGTTCAAAAATGGTTAGCCTCACTCATCAAAACCAACCATTATCAATATTTTTAGAGACCTCCGATCTGGGCTTCCCCGCTTGGAATGGTTCGACCAGCAGTCGTGTCAGTAATGATCAAATAATTACTTCCCTTGGTTTGGGCATCGTCCGCTTTAATAACACCCCTACTATCCCTCCCCCCAGTCAGACGAGCTATCAATACCGAACAGATACCGATGTGATTACCTCCGTACTTCTTTCCACCTCTGCTGAGATCACACCTGATAATCCTGCAAGAGTTACGTTTGCGATTATGGGCAGCACTTATACGGTGACGAACATCGTCATTCCGGAAGGTGATAGTCAGTTGGTTTGGGTAAAATGGCATACACCTAGCACACCGCAATCAATCTCCATTCAGGTGAGTTCAACAAACGGCTCACTCAATGTCTCTTCTATAACAGCTTCAATCATAGCTTTTGACCAGAGTCCGCCGCCCAATCCTACTGCCACAGATCGTAACGACTCATTTCAACTCCCTGCAGTTCCTAACTATCCATCAATAACTACTGCCTCCTGGGGAATATGGTCGGCTAGTTGGCATGAATACTGGGTCTGGATTTCTAACTGGCAATGGCACAGTACCGGAAAGGACACCGGCTACTGGATAGATTATGGATATTGGAAAGATACAGGGTGGTGGGATTATATCTGGACCAGCTATTTCGCTTCCCTATCTGCCACCCAATCAGTTGTACCTGATACTAAATCACCTGCTCTTTCCTCCAATAGGATGAAATCAGGATATGGCATTGAGATAACCAGCAACGGCACTACCTCTTCTAATGCTCCTAGTAGTCACATCACAGGTGCCCAGCACGCCGTCACCTATTTTCCGGAGTTTTCTTATCAAACCTACTGGCGACTTCATGACCTCAAATCAGGTGGAGTGAACGCCAATTTTTGCTTGAAGACTAATGACTACTCAACTTACCAAAGTCGAGTTCACTTTACGCCAGTTTGGTTCCCTGATGGACCTTATAGTCCAATTACACGCATTTTGGATGCCTGGACACCTGAAGGCATGTTGACTCTTCAAATGCAAGAAACGATTACGATCTCCGGGAACCTATTCTCTGATTGGCACATTGCACCGAAAAAAACAATATAGAAAGTTGGTGCTGCTTTTATGCTGCTGCCCATCATTGTGCTGCTCCTCTGCCTTCTTGGCGGAGGAGCTGTTTTATTTCGCCTCATGAAAAGTAAATCAAAATCCAATATCACCACTGATCTTGCCATGCAAACAGCACAAGAATTCGTCCAAGTACAAGACATTCATGGGAACTTCCTTCATACACAAGATGGTTGGCTGATGAGCTATTTACGGATCTTCCCGATTAGTCTGGATTTATTGAGTACTTCAGAAAAACGGATGCTTATTAGCAAGCTGACAGCCGAATTATCCTCTTTCAACTATCCATTTAAGTTTCTTGCGGTAAGCCGCCCTGTAGATATATCCCCTCTAATTTCAGAACTCAGTGCCTTACTCTCTACCGCAGACCCTAAGCAGAAAGAACTGCTCCGGCAAGAAATGCTGGAGATGAACACGCTCACTCTCTC
This sequence comes from Paenibacillus sp. 11B, assembly GCF_030487755.1. Taxonomy (NCBI): domain Bacteria; kingdom Bacillati; phylum Bacillota; class Bacilli; order Caryophanales; family Paenibacillaceae; genus Paenibacillus; species Paenibacillus sp. 11B. Next base: position 1,130,413 of record NZ_JAUKNS010000001.1, read on the forward strand.
AGGTGAAGTAGTTGAGCGACAATTTTATTTAATCCTCTGGCAGCGACAAAATGACGGAACTGAACGGGACCTCTTGGACAAAGCTAAAAGGCTCGCCCAGCATTTTGAAGATGGCCAAGTGCAGACCCAACTTTTAAAACAGCAAGACATCGTTCAGTTATGCAACTTAGTTAACAATCCCTCCTACACCCACCTCGAAACGACAGAACCTGAAAATGTGATTCCTTTTCTTGCGAAGTTGGAGGTGTAGAACTTGGATCCCTTCACCGCGAAGTTACTGTCCAAAATAGCCTTTAAAATCGCCTCGGACGAACAAGTTCGTAAACGAATATTGATGCTTATTTTACTTCTGGCAGCCACCTTGTTAATTCTCATCGCTATGGTTCTACAACTGCTTACCTCCCCCTTAGAGTCACTCAAAATTTGGCTCTCCGCTGATGAAACCCCCATTGTAAATGAAATGCGTATCGACTATGGTTTCACCCAAATTCTACAAAATACCGACGAAGGATATGCGGAAAGCCAGGGACAGCAATATGAGGGAGTAACGTTTAAGGATGGAAGTCGCGAAGTTGTCTATTACAACCAAATGGACTCCCGTTGGGCAGATAAACCTTATGGTCCCAGGGACACCATTGGCGTATCCGGTTGCGGTCCAACTTCCTTATCAATTGTCGTTTCGACCCTCACCAGTAAAAGGATCGATCCAGTCACTATGGCTAATTGGGCATATAACAGTGGTTATTTGGCAGAAGGAACCGGTAGCTACCATAGCTTAATTCCTGATGGTGCTCAGTATTTTGGTTTAAATGTTCAAGGTGCTGCACAAAAAGACCAGCAAACCATCATTAATGCCTTAGCTAGTGGGAAACTGGTTGTTGCCATTATGGGTAAAGGTCACTTCACTTCTTCAGGGCATTTCATGGTCCTTCGAGGTGTCACCTCTGAAGGCAAGATTCTTGTCGCCGATCCAGCCAGTCGAAAGCGAAGTGAGCAGGAATGGGATTTCCCCATTATTTTGAACGAAGCCCGAAAGAATGCAGCAGCAGGTGGCCCCTTCTGGATCATAAGCGGAAAGGAGAATTGATATTTTGAAACCCACATCTCCATCTTTATCTGTGAATCCTTCGCTTCTAAACGCAATCACTCCTATGGGCCTGGAGTTTTCTCGTAACGGCCTTGTGATTGGTGAACAAACAGCTAAAATGTATGGCGTCATTCAGTATCCTCCCAAAGCCGATGTCGGTTGGCTCTCCACACTAACCAATATGCCATCTACCATGGTATCCATCGGTTTTCAACCTATAGATAATAGCGCCTTAATCTCCGCAATATCCAAATCCATTACACAAAATCGCAGCATAGCCGACAGTGCTAAAGATCCTCTCACCCGTCAACGAGCAGACAAGGCGGCTACCGATGGTGAGAACATTATGATGCAGATCGACCAAAACGGTGAAACGGTTGGCCTTATGAATGTAATGGTCATGCCATTTGCAGAAGATGATAAGCAGTTCACTCGCGCATGTAGACGTGTTGAAAATACCTTCAGTATGATGCGCTGCAAAATTCGAAACCTGGCCCATCTTCAAAAAGAGGGCTTTCGTCACCTTTCCCCCATGTACCCTGCACAAGATCAAATTGGAGATATACTTAACAAAATCATGCCGATGAGTACCTTCGTTGGAGGCTTCCCCTTTGCAAGCTCTGGCTTCAATGACGGAACGGGTTATTATTTCGCTCAGGACGCTAGCGGCGGGTTGGTCATCGTCGATACATGGAAGCGTGGTGGCGACCGAACCAATTCAAACATCGTCATTATGGGCGTGGCCGGCGTAGGTAAATCTACAGCTGTAAAGCATGTGGCACTTAGTGAATACATGAAGGGTACCAAAATTATTTTTATTGATCCAGAATCGGAATATAAGGAACTTTGCCAGAGGCTAAATGGCGACTGGATTAACGCCGGCGGTGGATCTAATGGTAGAATCAATCCACTGCAAATTCGCCCCGCTCCACGCGATGAAGAGGATGAGCAATTTCCGCTTTATAAAGATGAAGGTCACGGTATGTCCGACATGGCGCTTCATCTGAAGAATCTGGAAATCTTCTTTAACCTCTACATCCCTGACCTGACCATGATGCAAAAAGCTGTCCTTAAGCAATGTTTGATTGAGTTGTATAATCAGTTTCTAATTACGTGGACCACAGATATTACGAAACTAGCCAGCACCGACTTCCCTACTTTTTCTGACCTCTACGCTCTGATTCATGGCAAGGAAAACAAGCTTGGAGATGAAGTGTATAAAGAGTTGTCCTTACTGCTGCATGATATTGCACACGGTGGGGACTCTTTTTTATGGAATGGTCACAGCACCATCCAAACCCATAGTCGTTGCATTTGTTTGGACACCCACACTCTTCAGAATACTTCTGAGAATATCAAACGAACTCAATACTTTAACCTTTTATCCTGGTGCTGGGAGCAAATGTCTCAGGACCGAGCAGAACGGGTTCTGCTGATCTGTGATGAGTGTTATTTGATGATTGACCCAAATGTCCCTCAGAGCCTAGTTTTCCTGCGTAATGTAGAGAAACGGGCCCGTAAATATGAAGCCGGACTTGCAATTATCTCTCATAGTGTCGTCGACTTTCTAGCTCCTGAAGTAAAGATGTACGGACAGGCACTTTTGGATATTCCTTGTATCAAAATATTGATGGGGACGGACGGGAAAAACCTTCAAGAAACACGAGAGCTTTATAATCTAACAGCCGCAGAGGAAGAACTTCTAGCTAGCAAGAAGCGTGAACATGCTTTGTTGATGATTGGCTCCAAGAGGTTGCATGTCCACTTTGATATCCCTGAATATAAGTTTGCTTATATGGGAACAGCAGGAGGACGATGAGGATGGACAAAAAGAAAGAGTTCATTGAGCTTTTTTTCTATATGGGTCTAGTGGTCATTGGGATTATATTATTATTCATGAAGGAAGGGTAAAGGATGATTCTATATCTAACTAGTAGTAATAAAGTTAATCTGCTAGATTTTATTGAGACTGAGTTGGAATTGCCGATAAAAAAGCTGATTGGGTCATTTTCACTCAATTCTTTTGTGGTCAAAGATATGCGATTTTATAGCCATGTTCGCTATTTAGCAATTGAGCGTGGAGCAATAAAAGAGACTAACGAAGAAATGATACAAGCACTATTATCTTTTCAGATGATGTATGAAATGAGAGTTATTGTGATTTCGGAAGGGCTGCCGGAGAGCAGTCCTTTTTTTCAAGGACTGCTACAGGCAAATGTTCCGAATGTAGTTACTGCTGAACAAATGGAGATTATTAAAGGCGAGATTCGAGAGTGTTTTTCTGAACTTGGAATGCATCGGAAAAATTCCGTTGAAACCCTTCATAACAGTGTGGATCCACAACTGAATACATCCTTAGATAAAGTAGAACAGTATCATTTCACCTGTAGCAACTTCACAATTGCAATTGCTGGATGTGATAGACGTGTGGGTGTAACAACTACGGCATTTAATCTAGTCTGTTGGATCAATGCACATGGTGGGACAGCATGTTATGTGGAGGCCAATTCTTATAATCATCTAGCTCATATCGTTCAATTATTTAAACCGGAACAATCGGGAAATGCTTATGTAATAGAAGATTCCGATTTCTATTTTACTAATGAATTAAATCGAGACTATAACTTCATTATCGTAGACTGCGGCATTATTAGAGAGAAAATAGTTCAAGAAGACTTTAGACATGCGGACATTCGCTTGCTCTGCAGCTCAGCAATGCCCTATGAATTAGTGGAATTCTATAGAGTTTTAGAACGTTGTAAGGATCTTTCTGTGAAGGCGCTTGGAATATTTGTGCCTGAAAATATTAAACCTTATCTTTCAAAAACAATAAGCCCAGACATCATTTATTGTAATAGAACGCATGACTTATTTGATGCATATACGAATGGAGATATTTTCAAAATATTACTAAATTCGGAAATTAAGAATTAACAAAACTTCAAGGTCAGAAAAACATTTTCTATTTATTCAAATTTGACTCAATCATTTTTAAAATACTTATTACTAACTCAACTTTCGCAGCTCAAGTCTCCAAATAAACCCTTGATGTAGCTGGGTAAACTAGATGTCCTATCCTGTAGTTGACAAAAAACAGATGTTTTGTTCTTCTTGGTTTTGGTCTCTGACATTTCGAGAAATAAACTCATAAGTTGCTGAAGGGCGGTCTGATAGTCCAAATCGCGGACCCCATCTGCTAAGAGAAAAAAGAGTCCTCCCAGTGTCCGATCATCACTCGATTGACGCCGTTCGTATTCCATCACTAAATAACGGCTGAATACAATCGTGGTATGACTAATCAATTGATCGAAGGACCGACCTTGAAACTCCGTTCCCAGTTTCAAATAGCTTTTGGTGACTTTGAAAAAGGTCTCAATACTCCAGCGCATGCCGTAGATTCGTACGATTCCAGCTGCATCCAGGGTCACGTCTGTACTTAAAATCGCCAGCCATTCCCGTTTTTTATTTCGGTTACGCACAAAAAAAATCTTCACGGGCCGACCGCAGGCCGTTTGTACGATGACAGAACCTTTGATGTCTTTGGCAGTTGATTTGGGAAGGCTTTGAAACACTTCACGCAGCGTCATTCGCTTGCCTTGAACCAGATAGCGCTGCTTCATTTCCTTAACCATGCCAATACCGGAAGACATTTGGCGGTGAGCTCACGAAGCAGTGGAGCCTGCGTAAACTAGCTATCCATAAGCACATAATCGGCGGTGAATCCAGCCTGTAACGCCCGATCCAGCAAGGCAACAACCGCATTCGGCTTCCGAGAAAAGGCCTCCTCGACGTTTGTATCCGTTGCTGCGTTTCGAGAGATTTGAAGCCATTTCGCACAACCGATTGGCCAGTTTGGCGGAAGACAGCATGACAAAATCAAGCGGAGCGAAGCTAAAACCATCCGACCAGCCCAGGGTTAGCATGGTGTAACCTTTAGTGAATTTGCCCATGGAATGGTCAAAGACTCGTGCCAGTAGCTCTGCTTTTTTGCTTCGGTTTCGGCTGAGCACGGAATCGTCGACGATGAACACTCGTACACGTGAAGATGAAACAAGCGATTCGAAATCGCGTACGATGCGAAGACTCAATGCCTGCAAAAAGCGCCGCCAAGCAAAAGAAGCTTGATTTAAGACATCTTTGCCGGGAATATCCGCTCCACGGTCACTTTCTAGGAGTCGAAACCAGTTCTTACCTTCGAAGACCAAAGAGAAAACAATTTGAAAAATCGCTAGACTCGAAAGATAAAAGGATTTAGAAATGCCCGCGTGACTCAAGGATTTCCCAATGTGTAGAGTGGCAAAAAGTTTGGAAAAGCGAGACTGTTCAGACAGGGAATGTTGTTGTAACATAGAGTTACGCACCTTTCTTGTTGGCATGGTTGATTCGACACTTCCATGATACCAAACAAGCAAGGTGTTTTTTTGTCAATACAAATAAATATATTGAATTCTTCTTACGCCCCCAAGGGTTTAAACCTATTTTCCAGGTGGTCGAGTAGACGTGAACGTGCGATGGGTGGACTAGAACGCCTTCGTCTCCATAGTGCAGACTCACCCTGCCCCATCTTTGGCCGACCGGTTAGCGAGTTCGGGTAGCCCCGATTCACTACGGCCTGGTACTTCTCCTCAAGCCCTTCAGACTCTGCCTCGCGGCAGACGCCCTGCCCTCCAGTAAAAAAATACCGGCCCCCGAGGCGTTACCCCCGAGTTTGGATATGAGCCCCCTAGTCCGGTGCTCAGCGGGACTTTAACCCACCTGATGATCGTGCTGCCACGCACGCACTATGGCTTCTGCTGACTTCTCACAGCAAGCTTCACTCCGTATTTCGGAGTTTTTTCCCTACCCGACGTCTGTGAGATCTCCCCGGGTAAGAGCGATAACCTTCCCCTCATCTATCTGCCACATTTACATGATAGGATTCGGGCAGTATTGGATTTCGCTTTGAGATGCAAGTTCGTCCGTCCCACCATGCCTTGTATGTGATTTCTGTTCGTCAGACCGAGGGTTTGCCTCCGGCTTCCTTCAGATTCCACCTCGCGGTAACACCCTAATACGTTTAATCTAGGTTATAGTAGTAACATTCTGGGGAAAAGCCTGGACACCCCGGGACTCGATCCCTTAGGCAAGACATGCTTTCCTCAGAATACAGCGATTAAACAGTCGTTAGAGGGTTGTGCTTCGAGCACTAAAGTATTAGGCCACTGCTAATCATTGTTTACTGGAGGAGAGGGTGTTCATGTTTTTTGTAGGGATTGATTGGGCTGACGAGAAACATACAATCGTAATTTTAGTTGAGTGTTCTAAACATATTTCTTCGTTCGAGATCCCTCACAGTTATGAAGGAATAAAAGAATTCATTGAGAGGCTCGATGAATTATCTATTCCTGTTGACAATGCTTATTGCTTTATTGAAACAAGCCGAGGTTTATTGGTAAGTGCGCTATTACAACATGGGTTTAAAGCTTATCCGCTTAATCCGAAAGTGGTCGACCGTCAATGTAAACTCCTTAAGCTGGCAGACAAGCATGGGGTAGTTCGTCTCGAAGCTGCTTATGCCAAAGCACTATCCTATATACCTAGGCCAAGCTTCCAAAGTATTAAAACGATCTTGACCACCGGACAGGATCGGCTTGAAACACAACCAGAAAGAAACGAACCATCATCCTCTTCTGAGAACCATGGATTCATCCGTGGCGCAGATTATTACGGGAGGGGTTAAAACATGACTTATGAACCTACCTTACGCAAACTACAATAAATACGCCTTGAGGCAATGACGTAATCCTATCAAAACCACCTAATAAATTCAAACTTCCAAGCCCTTTCGTTTGGAGAACGATTTGGACTTCTAATGGATATGGAGTGGTCCAGACGCAAGAACAATCGGCTATCTTCGTTAATTCGCAAGGCCGACTTCCAGCAAAGCAATGCTTGCATTGAGGATATTGAATATCACGTTGATCGAAAACTTGACCGTACGCAGATCCTGCGATTGTCAACCGTAGCATATATTCAGGACAAGCTCAATATTATCATCATGGTCGCATCGGGTGCAGGAAAAACCTATCTGGCTTGCGCCCTTGGCACTACCGCCTGCAGAAACTTCTACCCAGTTAAGTATGTACTCTTGCCCGATTTGCTAAATGAGCTGGCAGTGGCTAGAGGCGAAGGAATCCACCAGAAAATAATGAAGACCTATAAAAAAATCCCCTTATTAATCCTAGACGAATGGCTGCTTGTCTCGCTAAAGGAGAGTGAGGGCCGGGATCTCCTTGAGATCGTGGAGGCTCGTCATCAAAAAGGGTCAACCATATTCTGCTCGCAGTTCACTCCTGCCGGCTGGCATGGGAAAATCGGTGAAAGCACATTGGCAGATTCTATCCTTGATCGAATCGTGCATTCATCCTACACAATCAAACCATTCCTATATATTCGGAGCCGCTGCACGTTGGTGGCTCTTCCCCCGGAAAGGCGGCTCATTTTTTCCGGACGACTGGCTCGCTTAAAACCGGAATGATGGCTCTATTTCATCGAAATATTCACCGCAAACGCAAAGAAGGAAAGAGTCATCATGTAGCGATACGTTCACTAGCTAACAACTGGGTACGTATTATTTATGCATTGTGGAAGAAACAAGAACAGTACGACCCTGCTATCTTTAGAGCGCTCAGTTGAAGTGTTTCCATAAAGTGGTATAAATTACATGCCATCATTACCGGAATAAATTCGCCTCAATGCCCGAACATATATTCTATATTGACATAGAGGGTCTTGCCTTTGGCTAACAGTTCCTACTGCCAAGCCTGTAGCGGACTTTCACCGCCAAGTTATCGCCCATGCCGGGTGCACGATAGCAAAAGACGACATTTCATTCGAGAAAACTTAGAATGAATGTCGTCTTTTTAGATGTTCACTTTTAGATATCCAGGAAATCCATGTTTTTCAGTGGTTTGGTTATCAAGATTTTCTTTGGAGATTTAAGCTGCTAAAGTCGAGAGAAATAATAAATTAAAATTATTGTTTCATTCTATTCTCCCAGGCATCATTGTACATCTCAGTAAGTTTTCCACTACCTTTAGCTTCAAATTCTTTTACAGTTTTATCCCAATCATCAATTGAACTTTTCCCGAAAATATATTTTTCCATTGTAGTATTAGCAAAATCTGTAAGTGTAGAAGAATAAATTTTACTTTTATCAATATTATCTATTGTCAACGGCGATTTAGGATTAGGGATTGGTACAATATTATCTTTAGCTATTTTGTCAAATAAGTCTATTTGCTCTTTTGATAAAGAACTAAATAAAAAATCTGAGTGTTGTCTTACTGCTAGACTATTATTATTCAAACCATATACAGCATTATAATCAACGTTATCATCAACATATTTCAATACTCCATTTTCTTCTTTATAAGTTTCATCTTTAACACCAAAAGTTAATAAAACTTCAGCTTCATCAGTGTAACACCAGTCAATAAATTTTAATATATCTTTAAAGTCCTTATCATCTTTCAATGTTGCAGGGAAAACCCAACCTTGAGCAGCTTGACTCTTCCAAGAGATTGCATAATTCCCATCTATACCTTTCAATGGGTAAATAGGAGTCATGTTAAAATCAGCATCATTTTGTTTGCCTTGAAGATTATATCTCTTTATATTTCCTGTCCAATCATATAATATAAAAGCATCGCCTTTTACAATTTTTTGTTCATAAACAGTACTATCTAAAGTTGCAAATTCTTGATCTAAAACTCCATCTACAAATAACTTGTTAGTAAATTGCAACATATTCTTCCAATTATTTGTGCTTGGTCCAAATGTCCATGAATCAGTTTTAGCATCATAGTATTCTCCATTTTCTAATGACCAACCAGCTGCTGTTCCAAATCCAGCAGCAATAGCTGCCATAATGTTACCGGAACCAAAACGATTTATAAGAGGTGTGGAATTAGGATAAATTTGCTTAAGTTTAATTCCAGCTTCATACATTTCTTCTAAGGTTGTAGGAATTGGAATGTTATTTTTTTCAAAGACATCTTTTCTTATTAACCATTGTTGATCTTGAAGCCTTGTTTCGTGAGCGTTTACTGGTAATGTATAGTAATTTCCATCTGACAATCTAGTTCTTTCAATTTCTTCTTTCATACCGCTCTCTTCTAAAAACTTCTTATAGTTAGGCATCTCATCTTCATATTGGCTAATAGGAAGAAGTAATCCAGATAATCCCTCTTCTTCAGAAGCAAATGTTTTAGTAATTATATCTGGAATGTCCCCAGAGTTAAAAACGATTTGTTTTTTCGCTTCAAAATCTGACTCTGGTACTGCCTGTACACTAATTTCTGCACCAGTATGTTCTTTAATAATATCCCATACTTTCCAGTCAGCTTTATATGGATAACTCGCGTTATCTGAATAAAGCATTGATATTTCAAATGAATCATCTGAACCATCCTTAGCTGGGTCTGAATTTGATGAAGACTTTGACTCTGAACATCCTGCAATCATAGAGATTGCTAGAGCCGTCATCAATACTGTTGAAATAATTTTTTTCATTTTTTACCCTCCATTGAAAAATATTTTGTTAAACGTTTACAAAATTATATATATATATTATTTTGTAACAATGTTCAAGAATCTTTCATCTAGAATTTAATATAGAAAGGAATATTCTTGCTAGCAGATCCTAGTTCTATAAGCTTTGTCTTTATCCTTTAATAGCTCCTATCATAACGCCTTTAACAAAATGCTTTTGAACAAATGGATAAATGCATAATATAGGAGTTATTACAAGCATCATTGAAGCGGCTTGTATACCTTGCGGGATTGATTTAACTGAAGCATCTATAGTTTGGCCGGTTTGAGATGCCATAGTTGCTCCCATCATTACATTTCTAAGGTATAAAGTTACTGGATATTTAGCACTATCATTAATAAAAATTAGAGCAGTGAACCAATCATTCCAATATAAAACTGCTGAAAATAAAGTCATTGTAGCTAATATAGGTTTAGATAATGGAAGCGCTATTTTAGTAAAGAAACTAAATTGTCCTAAACCGTCTACTTCTGCAGCTTCCTCTAAGTCTCCAGGTAATCCTTCAAAATAAGTTTTCATAAGCAGTATATGGTAGGGAACAATTACATATGGTATAATAATCGCCCAAATACTATCAGTTAAGTGTAAATCTTTTACAAGCATGAAGGTCGGAATTAATCCACCACCAAAAAACATAGTAAATACCATAAGTCTTAATATTACTTTTCTTCCTAGTAAAATCTTTTTAGATAAAGCATACGCACACGTAGTTGTTAATACTAGGCTAACAACTGTACCAGCAACAGTATACCAAATAGTATTTATATAATTCCCCCAAAACAATGATTCTTTTGCAATATCTCTATAGGTAGTTAAAGAAAAATCCACTGGAAATACTGTTACTTTACCATTTAAAATTGCATCAGTACTACTTAGAGATAAAGCTAATTGGTTGAAAATTGGATATATTGTCATTAAGGTCAAGCATGCCATTAGAGTTAAATTCGTGAATTCAAATACTTTTCTACTTCTACTTTTTTTCATTTAAAGCCCACCATCCTTACCATAATCCACTTCCCCAATATTTTTTGGTGATTTTATTTGTCATCCATAACAATAGCAAGCTAATTACACTTTGGAACAAGCCAACTGCGGTACCATAACTAAAGTTATTTCCAATAAGACCTATTCTATATACAAATGTTTGGATAATATCTGATGTATCATATGTTGAAGGAGTATACATTAAAAGTATTTTTTCGAAGCCTAGATTGAGTATATTACCAACGGCTATAATAAGATTTATTGCTATTGTTGGCAAAAGCAATGGCATAGTAATATGAAAAGTTTGTTGAAGTCTACTAGCACCATCAACCATAGCAGCTTCATATTGTTGTTGATCAGCTGAAGCTAAAACTGCCATATAAATTATTGAATTCCATCCTAGAAACTGCCATATTTCTGAAACAATATATACTGGCCTAAACCACGATGCTTCATTTAAAAAATAGATAGATCCAATACCTATTTTCTCTAGTAACAAATTAACAATCCCGTTAGATGGTGATAATAATGTATTTAATATCATTATTACTACAACTGCAGATAAGAACTTAGGAATAATAGTTACTGATTGAGCTACTTTCTTGAAATACTTCCCGTTAATTTCATTAAGAAATAAAGAAAAAATTATAGGTAACGGAAATGTAATTAGTAAAGTCACAAAACTAAGTACTAGGGTATTTTTAAACGCATTCCAAAATTGCGGATCTTGTAAAAACATTTCGAAATATTTAAAGCCTTCCCACTTCACTCCAAAATAAGATTGTCCAGGCACATACTTTCTAAAAGCAAGAACATTTCCCGCCATAGGAATATACTTGAATATTATAAAGTAAAGAACAGGCACCAACAAAAATAAATATAATGTATAATTTTTTCTGAACGATTTATTTAGTAGGTTGAAATTCTCTCCAAATCTCATTATCATATTAATACATTCCACTCCTCTCAATTTCATGACTGATTACTGTAAATTCAAAAGCACTTACAACTTTAAATATATTATTATTTTCATCTCCCACTATAAAATAATTACTACTTTCGTTTGTTCACTCGATCTAAGATTTCCTCTTATTTGACAGAATCAGAGATGAAGAAGCCATGCAAGGATGACACTGTTTCCGGTGAGACCGTTGGCCAGAAAGAAAGCGGCAGGGGGATAGTTATTCCCAACCTAAGGATACGTCTTGGGATTACTCTTGGATATCCACACCCGTCTCCTGACAGCGGGTTATCCATACACGAGAGCATTACTCTAACATTCCTTCTTTGGACCTCTCAAGATATTCGCCCTTTTACATGCCAAACCTTTCTGGAAGCGATTCCAAGAAGCTTTTAAAATTTCCAGAGAGTTTATGAGAACTCACCAATCTGAATAAATCTCTGGTAATTTCGGTTTGTTGCATCTTCAAGGAAATCCGTATTTCTTGATTTGTTTTAGAATTATGTTGAGATTCTGCGCAGCGTATGGTCTTTGGTCTTTAATATGTTACAACAGTGTTCTCAGTATCCATATTTTTTCTTTCAAACTTAAACCATTTCTTGAAAAATATAATAATTTTGTCAACTTAAAAAGCTGTAATCATAACAATATTGTATACTTTAAAAACTAAAATCGCAATGTTTTTTCGATTAATTGCACATATTTGTTTTTATCGAAATTGTGTTAATACTATTAATATTATCAGATTTAGCCTCAACGGTTATATCTGTCTCCCCTTTATTTTGCAATATAAGCATGCATCTTCCGTTTTTAGTTATGCAGCTTCGTGACTTGTAGTTTTGTACACTATCCGCATCTCCATTATCTACTCCAAGAATCGAGTATTTTCCGTCTAGAATAAACTGTATTGTTTGTTCTTGGTGAATAACATCAATACCGTTTTCATCTATGAGTTGAGCAACTATATGAGCAACTTCATCTATGTTATTGCTTAGACGTACTTTATCAGTCATCAATTTAATTCCACTTGTTTTAGATGCAGAAGTAATTGAATATTCAATTACTTTTCCAGATTTTTCACCAATTACTTTTAAACAGCCTGATTTAAACGGTATTACCCATTTGTATATATGATCTTCAAAGTCTTTTAAATATTTCGTTTCTATCATATAGTCATTTAAATACAAAGTAGCGCTTTCACAATTTGAATATACTTCAACAACTACCATTTCGTTTTCGGTATAATTCCAATGGTGATTTACATCCTGCCACTCCCAAAGTCTTTGTTTCCATGCATCCTTATCTTCTTCATATAGATTTCCAGTATCATCTAAATGATATAAAGATTTACTAACAGTTTGTGTTGCTATATAAAGTGACGGCTCATCGGACCACAAGCTTTTCATCATATAATATGAAGGCTTTTCAAAGCCTGCTAAATCAAGCAATCCAGATCTTGTAGCTTTTCTTGGCCAAACAGTTGTATTTCCCGCTTCGCCTAAATAGTCAATTCCTGTCCATAAAAAAACCCCAGCAATATACTCTTTTTCTAAAACATGCTTCCATTCATGCCATTGCGCTAAGTTTTCAGTTCCCATAATAGGTTTATCAGGATAATGAATATGATTATACTCATATTCTACTTGTCTATAACTATATCCAACCATATCTAAAGCATCTGTGTATCCAGATTCATAGCTTGCACATGGTAATATGCAGTTAGCTATAACAGGTCTTGTACTGTCAATTTCCTTAGTCCATTTAGCTAATATTTTAGCAGTGTCCCCTACTTCATATTTATCAACAGGTAATAATTTTACATTTTCACGAATTTTTTCAATGCTATAAGGAGGTAATGTCCAGAAGTAATTTCCGTTTGTCTCAGCTCCAAAGTATCCAGTAGCGATATTATATTTAGGATATGTCCACTCTATTTCATTTCCAATACTCCATTGGATAATACAAGGGTGATTTCTATCTCTATACATTACAGTTTGTAAGTCTTGTTTAGCGTATTGTTTAAAGAATTCTGCATGTCCTCTTGTAATATAATCAACTTTTATTTCATTTCCGTTGTATCTTTTATCTTTTGGATTATCCCATTCATCATAAAACTCTTCTTGAACTAAGAATCCCATTTCATCACATAAATCCAAGAAATCTTCTGATGTTGGATTATGCGCAGTACGGATTGCGTTACAGCCACATTCTTTTAGTTTTTCTAATCTTCTACGCCACACATCTAAAGGCACGGCAGTTCCAACTAAACCTGCATCATGGTGTAAGCATACTCCTTTAATTAATGTTTTTTCACCATTAAATATGAATCCTTTATCAACATCAAATTCAAACGATCTAAGACCGATCTTAGTTTCATATGTTTGAACATTAACATTGTCAACAATAAGTTCTTCTTGAATTTTATATTGTGATGAATTGTGTATATCCCATAATTTAGGCTTTGTTACAACAAAGGTTTGTTCTACTTTAAGCTCTTTACCTGCATCAATTGATATTTTAGTTTCTTGTGTATCTATTTTCTTTCCTTCTGGATCATATAAATTAGAAACTAATTTAATTTCTTTTGCTTCTAAAAAATTATTACTTATTGTAGTTTCTGCATTTATAACAGCTACATCTTTTGATACTCTAGGTGTATTGATATAGGTTCCCCATACAGGAATGTTCACCTTAGGGAGTATATACATGGATACTTTTCTATATATTCCAGAACCTGTATACCATCTGCTATCTGCATATCTTGTGTGATCAACTTTCACTGATATTAAATTATCCTGCCCAATTGGATTTAAGTATGAAGATAAATTAATCTTTATAGGTACATATCCGTATGGATAAAAATCTATAAAATGACCATTACAATATATATCTGAGCGGTTATAAATACCATCAAATACAATCCAAACTTCTTTATCTATCATTTCTTCAGTTGTTATAAAATGTTTTCTATACCAGCCCATTCCGCCTAATAAAAAGCCTGTGCAGCCGTCACCTTCTTCTTTATTAAAAGGAAAATCTACACTCCAGTCATGGGGTAAAACAACATCTTTCCATGTAGAATCATCAATATGATTCATATGAGGGGCAACAGTTTCATCTAATGTAAACTTCCAATCCCTATTAAAATCTATTCCTCGCATTGTTTATATCCTTTCTTGTTATTCATACATTTTTTTGTTAACATATACGTTTTTTTGCCATTCATCTAAGTCAAATTTCTTAATGAAGCCCCATTTTCCATCTACATCATGACATAAACCCCATCTCATTCCTTCTAATTGATAGATATCATTTTTCTCACTTCTAAATGGACCACATGCTTCAGGGCCCTCTTTTATTACTGACATAATTTCAAAATTAATTCCATCTTCAGCAAATTGTAAAGTGTTTTTTTCTACTCCATCAGTTCTCAAAAATGCTGCTATTCCACCGTTATATTTCCACAAACAAGTTTCATGTCCACTATTAGTTACAGGATTATATTCACTTCTTACATAAGGACCTTCTACATTATCAGCAATGGCAACACCCCATTTTGTTTCACGACCACCCATATAAAGTTGTTCACCCATAGCTTCACCTTTATAATATAAATAGAATTTTCCCTTATAATCAAATAATACAGGATCATGTACTTTGTGGCTGTCAAACCCACCTTTTTTAGTTACTTCAAATCTATTATCCTTATCATCTTTCCATTCACCATCTTTTGTAGGCTCTAAAATTGGAGTTTTAGATTTTTCAAAAGGTCCATCTGGGCTATAAGCTTTTGCTATTGCAATATTTTCAAAACTTCTCACTTTATATGGAGCTTGAACTGTTTGATATACTAAATAGTACATTCCGTTATATTCTAATATTTCTGGTGTGAAAACACTTCTATCGTCGTATTCGCCTTTCCCACCTCTTTTTACAGCAGGTCCCTTTTCTACCCATTTGTCTCCATCTTTTGATGTTGCATACCATATATCACATTGATCCCATGGAAAAACCTTTGCATTGTCATCGCCAGTATTAAATCCTACGGATTCACCTTCAGATTTTGTATACCACACATAATATAAATCATTAACTTTTATAACGCTGCTAGGATCTCTTCTATGAACATTTTCTTCGAATCCTATTCCTTCAACATCACTTTCTTTAAAATCACAAAACCAGTCACAACTTTGATAATAGTTTCTTTCTAGGGCTCTTTTAGTTGCGCTACTCATTTTCATATTATTGTACCCCCCTGCGTTTTATGTATACATTAATCATTATTTTATTAAAGTAATTGTATACTTTTATAGAATTTTTGTCAAACAAAATAGTATTGTTTATGAGTTCATTTTAAATTAATCAAATCTGATGTATTCCATCCCACTGATCTGCAGTCCCCCAGTCGGCACAAATGCCTTGGAGCATATATTCAGACGGGAGCAAAGCTTCAACTTCAATAATAAACGTGAGGAAGCCATTCGTTCGTATTACCCAATGCGTCAAGTAGTCCATTTTCACTGAAATTTAGTAGACGAAGTACTTCTTCATTCGATATGAAGATGGCTGGACACGTTTCTGATAGTGCGCATAAAGGATGCGTTATTCAGTGAAAGACTCGTTTACACGATAAAAATGTAATTCGCTTAATAATTACCTCATTTTATTTATAAAGGAATAACTGGATATCGGTCATTCCCTGAATACCGTAGCGTGCAGCAAGAAAGTCCGCTATCTAGCTAGTGTATGAAGTCAGAAAACAAAGGATATTCCTACTATTCATCCTCCTCCGCATTGACAATAGTTACGTCCAACAAGCATTGATATCGTCATGTTGAATACAAACGGTGGTGAGAAGTATGCCAGCATATCCGCATAACGAAGTTGAGGATAACATAAGTGCCTTGTACTTCCGTGCTTGACCACTCCACGAATTCCATTCTCCTGTCCGTCAGTTCCCCATGCAGACAGAGATGAGGCTTTTTATTAATCTGTAATAGATAAGGATGAAATTGTACGTAAAGTTTCCGTCTTACAAGCGATTCAACTGGATTAGAATCGGAGTGCTTACATCGTTTTACCTGATCATAATTCGTGAGTATAGTCTGAAGCTGATAATAACTCTAACCCGGACGAATGGAATCGGATTAAGTTCCCACCTAATTTCGGTACAAGCAAAGTATACTCATCTCACTACAAATTCCTAAGCTCAACAAACAAATAACTTTCTTGTGATGTTCTTACTACTCATGTGGCTTCATTCTTCATCTCCTCACTTCTAGTATTCATTCTGCCCGAAACTGGATAATACGTAAGAGGCCTCCAATAGAGGCCCCTCACAAATATTCCGTACATTCTAGATCAAATTTGATTTCTGCAGCAGTCTACGAACGACCTCTGCTACTTCTGCTCTAGTGATTGCCGCCTTCGGCGCAAGCACGTCCGCATTTCTGCCCAACACCAGACCTGCCTTAATGCTTGCTGCAATACCCTTTTTCGCGTATGCTGCCGCCTCGGAGCCATCCTTGAAGCCTGCCAGGAGTCCCTCCACTTCGGTCATATTTACCGCATCCTCAAGACCGGTGAGTTCCATGGCGCGTTCCATCATGTGCATAACCTGTTCACGTGTGATGAAATCATTTGGTCCGATTTGACCATTGGCGTAACCGTTAATCAAGCCATTCGCTGTTGCTGTGTTCAGATATGCTTCATACCAGCTACCATGAGCAACGTCTCTGTAGGCCGAATCGCCAGCCTCTGCCCTGAGGCCCAAAGCTCTTACCATGATGGTGGTAAACTCGGCACGGGTAATGTAACGATCCGGCTTAAAGAGATTGCCGTCAACGCCAGCGATTACCAATCTGGAACCCAAGTCATTCACAGCACTCTCTGCCCAGTGACCAGAGACATCCTGAAAAGCAACAGGATTCCAAATAACCGCATAAGTACTATTGGTCAGACTGTTCATTACAGCATAATAGCTGCTGTCTTGTCTGACGAATCTAGTTGGAATCTGTCTCACCGACCCATCAGTTTCCACCACTACTCCTGTAGTGATTTGAGTCGGGTCTACCCCTTCCGGAATAACGATAGATCTTTCAACAAAAATGTTGAATGTATTAATTTCCAGCGTTTTATTCTTGTAAGTGTAAGTGATATGGAAGTCCATAGGAGGGGCGACAACCGTAAATCCACCCTTCTCTGCCGAGCTTTCTAGCGCCTTTTTAGAATCGGCATCTGCTTGACTAATTCTTATATCGATCGATATATCAGCAAGCTTAACATCCGACCCAAATCGTTTTACTAATTCGTTGATATTGATTTGCTGAACAGGAAGCTTATAAGAGAAGGTAGCGGTTCTTAGCTCAATAACCGCATTCTTCTGCTCCAGATCCTTCACGATCTGACCATTAAACTTGCCGTGCACGACATCAGAGCTGCTCGCAACAGGAATCGTAATAATGGCATTGTTATCCATATTGGCCACAATAGTCCTCAATAGTTCCTGGTCAACAGTGATCGTCGTAACCATACGACCTCCTTCAGTTGTTATTACAGACCTAGCAATCTTGTTCTGCTTCTTACCATCCACCAGAATATCTATGTTAGCTGACGGCGGAGTGCTAGGCGCTGGAATTATCGGATTACTATTGCCTCCAGGTTGAGCAGGGATCGTCGCAGTCTGTTGAATCACGGTTACGTTTATATCCTTGGTTGCTTTTGCCACTCCAATGGTGACTGTAGCTGTCAGAGTTACAACCTGATTCCCGGTTCCATGCTGCGGTCTCGAAACCTTTCCGTCATTCGCCACCGTCACCGGATGGCTGGTTGCCCAAGTAATGCTGGCTCCATGCAACCCAACTGATGGCAATGAAATGTGATTTGTTACAGATTGCGCCGTGTCCCCCTCTACAAAGGTCAAGGAGGCTGCTGACAATGCATTCACCGCATCGGCTGCCAACTGATTCTCTGAAGGCTCGATCGGTGGTATCTTGCCTATGATTATTCTGTCAAAAGCCAGTGCTGCGTAACCCGTACTGGCATCCGTCGGTTCAAAAATATACAACCGAATGGACTTCAATCTGTTTGTATCAATTGCAGTTGCCCTTGCGAAATAGCCATCCGTCAGCCAGCTCGCCTCAGAGATGTCAAACTCCGATATGGTAATGGTCCTTGATTGATCCGGTCCAATCGCAAAATAATAGGTACCTCTGTGATTGTCAGCATCCGTAACCTCCACGCGAAGCTGGGCTTGCGTGTTCACGAGATTGGCAACATCAAATTGTAGCGGTTTATCGCCTAGGCTCCAGCCTTCTTTCGGTGCTGTGAAATCAATGCTGCTCGAATAAGTGCCGCTCGTATCCCCATTGTATGAGGTGAAGGAATTAAACTCCGCATTAAGCGCCTTTCTGCCATCTGTCGCGCCCTGCTCTTTCCTGGATGTGGTAATTCCTTGTTCATTATGTGTATAGACTACCTCTTCTTGATCCTCGAAGGATAGGTACACGCCGTTCGGATTTTCTAGTTCTGTACCTGGATCCGTTACACTGCCGATTACTACATTGTCCAAAGCAAGCGCCGCGTTCTCAACAGGAGTGGCCGTTGGAGAAAACACAAAGAATCGTATGGACTTCACATTATCAGTATCGATTACCGCGTTTCTCGGGAAACTGCCGTCCGCGAGCCAAGTTCCTCCCGCAACGCCGAAATCGGCAATACTGATTCTCCGCGATGCGTTAGCTTCCAACGTATAATAATAAGTACCTTTCACGTCCGATGTATCCGTGATTTCTACGCGTAGCTGTGTTGCATAGTTTTTTAGATTCGTGACGTCGAACGTAAATGGTACACCGCTGAGACTCCAGCCATCCTCCGGCGCCGCAAAATCCAGGTTACCAGAGTAAGTGCCTGTTGTATCCCAAGCGTAGGAGGTGAAGGATGTAAACTCGACTTGGAGCGCCTTGCTACCGTCAGTTGTGCCTTGCGATCCAGTCGTCGTGGTCACAGTATCTACATTGTGTGTATAAGCAGCCGATTCTGCGTCTTCGAAGGAGAATTTGGCTCCTCGTGTGCCAGTAGAAGACGATTTTATTTTTGTATATTGATCAAAAATACTCATCGCCATGCTCAGCTGCTGTACTGCTTTATCAATCTCGACGTCTGTCGCCAATATATCTCTTGCAACGACCTCCGCTTTCGTCACTTCAATGTTAAGTGTATCGCGGATATGTTTTTTCACCCACTTATTGCCTAGCTCTACCTCATTCCCTGTAGACGATATTACAGTTGACGCAAGCTTCGACTTGGCATCCTCAATAGGAACAGTAAGCGCACTGGTGGATACGCCTGTAGGAGCCGCCTGCTCATCATACTGAATAATTTGTACGCTTGTTACGTAGCCGCCATTCTCAGGAATCGAAATTTCAATCGTGTTCTTAGTTAGTAACTTGCTGGCATCCAGTTCAAATTCGGCAAAGGTCAGCAAATTGCCCGGCTTGTTCGTGTAATTCAGATCCTTGCTGAAAATTTGTAATTTCGTCGGGTCACCAGGATTAACGACAACATCCATATCGGCTGCAAATCCGCTGTCCATCTTGCCGAAACCAATACGGAGAGTTGCTTTAGCGAGAGACAACGCTGGGCTGTCAATTGTAAATACGGCAGGCGCATTTATGCTTGTAGCAACCAACTCCTCAGGAGCGTACGCAAACTCTCTCTCCCACGTTTTTGTGAACGCCGGATTGGAATCAAGCGTGATCTCGAAGACGCTCATCTCCTGCACTCTCATATACACATTGTTCAAATCAGTTACATTCTCTTCTTCGTAAGTCAAGTTACCCTTCTCCAAGAAGAAGTGTTTGCGTTTCACGTCTGCAATGTTGGTATCATCCATCAATACGTTAAGATCAAGGTTGACGCGCTGCGAGTTGAGATTGTGCACAGCGACATATACTTTTTCATTGTAACGAACCGCATTCGTGTACACACGCTCTTGATCGGCATGGGAAGGCAGGAACGCACCGCGATAATCTTTCCACATATCCAGATAAGCTTCCATTGGCGTCATTTCTTCCAATAATCCGTTCTGTGCTTCGTTAAATTTATAGAATGTATCATTGGAATTAGGACGCCAGTTGATAATAGGGTACAGGTACGGAACAAGCATGCCGATCGTATCGGAATAATTCATGAATCGCAACATATAACCATTGAAGGCAACCAACTTTTGAAAATAGTCCGCTTCGCTTCCGGCTGTATTGTAGGTGCCTTCTTCCGTAATGTAGATTGGCTTTACATTATCCGTATTCACCATGTGAGCATTAAGCAAGTCAAGAACAGCTTCCATTCGTCCGCTCAGGAAACCATCCGGATTGTTCTCCCTGTCATGGATGAACAGATTCGAGTTTTCATAGAAGTGGTGAGAATAGAAATCCATAGAATCCTTGGTTTCATCCATAAACTTCAACTGCGCACGCGCTTCCTCAAAATCATTATTCTCCAAATACATGAATGCGCTTGAAGGTCCACCGACTAATACATCCGGATTTTCCAACTTCACCGCCTCAGCTACCTTGTTATGGAACTCAGACAGATAGCTCCAAGCTTGCTGCGGCTCTGACTGGAAGAACCACCACTCCTGAGGAATGGTCGATTCGTTTTTCACTTCCACGTACTTGGGACCCCGTCCGTCAAATCGGGTGTCTATGCTCTTGATCAACTTGGCCGATGCGTCCGCCGCAGCATTGAAGTTGGCGTAAGACGGCGTACCGAAATTCTCCGATTGACCGGAAAACGGGTTCTCCCACATCCACTTCGGCCATCCATCTAGTGTCAGCATATAATCTTTGCCGATAGATGGATACAAGCTTTCAAATTTCTCAATGGCAGGCAGACTCTTCGTGTAAACCTCTTTAGTTGTTGTAAAGTCTGCATATCCGGGATGCTGAGTATCTTCCTTGAGACCGGCCCAATTTGTCAATAGAGGATAGTGAAACGCACCACGACCGGGAATAAACCCATAATCATTTGTCGTTTTATGGTACGCTTCGTCCAGCAAAGTGATTTCGCCTCCAGCTTGCTCTAGACCGACCGGACCGCTGTTCACATGGTATCGCTTGAATATTTCCTCGGGCAGCTTGTTTACGCCGTCCAAACTTAAATTTGTAAGCGCATCCACGTTGACGGAAACATTCATAATATCCTTGTCTCCCCCGAGAACCGTCCATGCCGATGTGTCGAAGTTCAACGGTACTCCTTCCTCTTCCCAGTGATATACACTGCGGAGGTCTCCGTTTCCAACAATTCTCATTTTATAACCCTCGTAGATAATATTTCCATTTGTTTCCTTAATCAGCCAAGGATGTGTAATGCCTTCTGATGGGTTCGATTCCTGGAAATCCATTTTCGTATAATTGGTATATAACCCGGTAATCTGGTCATTCCACCCACCATTCTGGAACACCGTCCATTGCGTCTCAAAGCCTTTTGGGTCAATAATATAGAGCTCCATTGTCTGTGCAACAGATCCCTCGAATCGCACATCGCTGAATAGACGCCACGCTCTTGCATCCCTTGCAGGGATATCGATCGTTACTTCTCCGTTAACTTTCAAATATTCGCCGGTAGGGTATTGAATGAAATTAATGCGCTGAATCCGGCTTTCGCCGTTAATGCTGTTGAAATAGGATACCGCATTATCGCTGTAGATCTGTTTGTAATAATCTGCAATGTCGGGAATTGTATCGAAATCAGCCTTGTCGATTCTGATGTTTTCAGGGAGCTCGTTGCTCTCCGAGTCCGCATAGCTGACATTTGCAGGCGCAGTGAGAGAGGACGCCGCAAGCATAGCCGTACATAATAGAACAGCCAAAATTTGTTTGATCTTCAAATTAGCTTTCAACAGTTATACACCATCCAATCTATGACTTGAGTTTGTGTTTCGTCTAAACAACTCCCCCAGGTAAAGTTGTGTAAGGGGGGGATTCCTGTAAATGTGGTAGTAATTGTTACTAGGTTTTCACGAAACGATCATACGCCGTCTGATAAATGCTACTCAGCTCGTCAACCTTCATCTTGCTCAGATCGGTAAGCTATCTGTCCCAACGTTCGTTAAAGCATAGCATTCACCTCCCTCAAGAATTGAATGTTTCTTTCGTTTTTCTCACTTGTTCTTGCAACATCTATTTTGACTAGCGAATCATCCTTGGATGATATTTTATAATGCGTGAAAATACGAGGTCGACCTGTTGGCTATGATGGTAGTCGCTGAAATTACCTACTTCTGCTAAAATGCCACAAAAGTAACCAATTCCACACAGAGGATACTCATCATAACCTCGCTCCCATGAATCTGTATGACCAACGTTTTAACAAGTTCCATCAGTTGATTAAGCTGTCTAGACATCTTGTCGTGCTGCTTCAAGGACATAGCTAGCTCATGTTTGACTGCCGTTACACCTTCTGTTAGGCCGATGGACTTGGTAGCTGCGCATAATATAGCGTTACGACACACTTGTCTCCTACAGCCCGCTGTATATCGTTCTTCTTCGGCGTTGCTACGTTAGATTCACCAGCTTGAACCACTTCGCGTGGCGTTAAAAGTGTTCCACTTGTGTATTAGCTGAGATAGCATCAACGAGACCACAAAGTGAGCCGAGAAGGCCACACTCCGATCCGTGGGACCCTTAGCTTGATTGTGTCCTGAATGATTTTTGTGAACTCGAAGGAGCGGACGAATCGTTCGAAATGCTCAAACTCAACCCATGAACTATCCACTATGCCTATTAAGGCTAGGAAGTTTGTGAAGGCAATCTGAATGCCATATAGCCCAACGTTATGGAACAGCACGTAATACAACAGAAAGAAGAACAAACAATTATAACTGGTAACTCTTCAGCAGTCTTGAGCCTTTTTTAAAGGCTCCCCACACCTGATATCGGAATCGTCCAGTTGCCGGACTCCATTCACATTTTCCATAAAAAGCTATCCTTCTGTATTAAGCATTTAATCACTAACAACATTCTCCTTCTTCTTGCAAACGCTTACAACAAATCGAAAAATTATAATTATTCTGAAACAACTAGGGTATGTCTTCAAATCTAATTTAGCAATAATAAATAAGGACGCTGCAAAAGTACAAGAGGAGTTATCGTAGCATGTGTCCAATTTACGGTAATGTTTGAGTTTATTAAAGAGGTATTCAAGCAGATACCGTTCTTTAAAAAACACCAATCAAACTTACACTGGGCCTTTCGATGATTTTCGCATGAAATGAGGACGACCGTGGCTTGTTGCTCTTGAATGAAAATCAGAATGATATTCATATCACAGTCCCGTTTGGCCAAAGCATCCTCAACTGCATAATTTTGGGTCGTTATTCCATCTTTAAAGCATCCAATAGTATAATATTGCCACGTCCTCTTGCCCTCGTACTGTTCTAGAGGAAACGAACGATGATTGCATCAATCATAATATTTTCTTGATGAGGAGAAATAGATACTTATCTAAGTTCTTTGTCCCAAACACCAAGTACTTTCTATCATGGAAAACGGGTAATCCCCACCAAGTTGCACTCGAGCGGGGAAACCAAAGCATAGAATTTAACCTAATTCGAGTGTATTGATCTTCACCTATTTCGTATCGTCTTTTCATAGATGAAGCTTACAATGATTTGGAATTTTTTTATAGTTTGAACACACGCTATAATAGTTTCAAATATTAAATAAGCTATCTTCCCATCCAGCCGCCATCTACAACGATTATTTCACCATTTACATAGTCTGATGCATTTGAAGAAAGGAAAATTGCAGCTCCTACTAAATCTTCTGGTTTTCCCCATCTTCCTGCTGGAATTCTTTGAGCAATTTGTTCATTCCGAACTTTATCAGCCATTATAGCTGTATTCATTTCAGTAGCCATGTAACCTGGAGCAATGCCATTAACATTTACACCTAATCTTGCCCATTCGTTTGAAAGTGATTTTGTAAATTGCATAACTGCACCTTTACTTGCAGCATAAGCCGGAACTGTAAGACCGCCTTGGAATGAAAGAAGTGATGCAATATTTACAATCTTTCCTTTTCCTTGCTCAATCATTTTTTTTCCTACTGCTTGACATAGGAAAAACACTGCCTTTGTATTAACATTTAATACAAAATCCCAGTCTTCTTTAGGGAACTCTACGCTAGGATGACGTTTTTGTACTCCTGCATTATTAATTAATATATCAATGCTTCCAAATTCTTCATTTATAGATTCTACAACTTCTTCAAATTTAGAAATATCTGATAAATCCATTGAGATCATTTTATATTTTCTTCCTAAACCCTTTATTGTTTCTTCTAATTCAGGATTTTCATTTCTTGCAATAACTACTATATTAGCGCCAGCTTCAGCTAAACCTAAAGACATAGCCTCTCCCAAACCACGATTACCGCCAGTAATAATAGCTGTTTTATTCACTAAACTAAACATCTCCAACATTCGCTTTTCCTCCACTCGAATTATATTTAATCTTTTTTATATTAAAATTTAAACATTACTTTTACAGCATCTCCGCCACTAAGTAAAACATCAAACCCTTCTTGCGCTTTCTCAACAGGTAATATATGAGTAATTATTTTTCCGAAATCAAAAGATTCACCTAATAATTTGATTGCAATATCAAAATCTTCTGGCTCGTAAACTCTAACTCCCATAACGTTAACCTCTTTAAACATCATGCCCAACAAATCAAGTGCGGCAGGTTTTTTGTATGCTCCCACAATTACAACAGTCCCGTGAACTTTTACTAATCCAACTAATTGTTCTGCAACTATAGGGTGTCCTGCACAGTCGAATACAAAATCTACTCCATTTGCATTTGTAAATTCAGAAACAGCAACTTCTAGATTGGCTTTCGAAGGATCTATTACAGTAAATCCTAATTCTTCGGCTATCTTTCTTCTAAAAGGATTTGTTTCAACTATAAATATGTTTGCTTTATATAATAATTTTAATGAACTTGCTACAGACAAACCGATAGTACCTGCGCCAAAAATTAAAGCGCTGTTGCCAATTGAAATTCCTGAGCGTTTAACAGCATGAACTCCTACAGCTAACGGTTCTGTAATTGCTCCTAATTCTAAGGATACACTTTCTGGAAGAACATGTATTTTATCAATCGAGACTTTTACATAATCAGCCATTGAACCATCTCTATCAATGCCTATTAATTTTAATGATTTACATACATGACTGTTTCCTGTTAAACACGGAGTGCATTTACCACAAAATAGTAAGGGCCTAACAGTAACTGGTGTACCTTTTGGTAGCGAAGGATAATCTTCTGCTATTAACCCAGAAAGCTCATGACCAAAAATCAACGGTGCAGTAGCTCTAGGATGTGCCCCAACATAAATATTTAAATCTGTACCACATATACCTGAATATGCAACTTTAATTAATACTTCACCATCAGAACAATCAGGAATTGGTTTGTCTTCTACGTCAATTTTATTTGGTCCATTGTAAACAATACTTTTCATAGTATATTATCTCCTCTTTATACTTTTAATTAATTTTGTTAACTTGATAAGCAGGTTTCTCACCTTTTAATGCGCTAACAACTTGCTCAGCAACTTTTCTCTTTAATTCATCAAATGCTTGTTCAGAATACCAAGCCATATGTGGAGTACAAATAAAATTTTCATGTTTAAATAGTGGGTTATTAACATCTGCCTCTTCTCTCACCAATACGTCAAGTGCAGCTCCAGCAATCCACGTGTTAGTTAATGCCTTCTCTAATGCTTGTTCATTAACAATTCCACCACGAGCAGTATTAACTATATATGCTGTAGACTTCATTGCTTTAAATTCAGTTTCAGAAATTAAATTATCAGTATTTTGTTGTAATGGACAATGTATAGAAATAACATCTGATGTTTTTATTAAAGTATCAAAATCAACAACTTCAATAAAATCAGGAGGATTTAGTCTTTTATGATTGGGATCAAATCCAATAACTTTAAGGCCTAGTCCATGAGCTTTTTTGGCAAACGCATTTCCTATTCTTCCTAGTCCTATAACACCTACAACTTGGTTTTGCAATCTGAAAATAGGTTTAGATATTTCATATTTCCACAGACCACTTTTAACACCATTTGACATTAAAGTAACT
Organism: Paenibacillus sp. 11B; assembly: GCF_030487755.1. Lineage (NCBI taxonomy): Bacteria > Bacillati > Bacillota > Bacilli > Caryophanales > Paenibacillaceae > Paenibacillus > Paenibacillus sp. 11B. The sequence continues at coordinate 1,157,195 of NZ_JAUKNS010000001.1, forward strand.
TTTCTAGTAAGCGCCATCATTAATGCTATTGCTTGATCAGAAACTTCGTTCAATCCATAATCAGGTACGTTACAAACCTGAATGTTAAATTCTGTAGCTGCATCTAAATCTATACTATCAACACCCACTCCATATCTAACAATGATTTTACATTTTGAAAGTTGACTCAACACTTTTCTAGTAAATTTTCCATATTGAGTAATTAAAGCGTCGGCTTCACGACAATTTTCTATAATATCATTTTCTGTTTTACAATCTAATATTTTAAAATTATTGGTTACATTATTAATGATTTTTTCTTCAATTTCTACTGAGTCATGATCGCAATCTGTAATCATTACAACGTAATTATTCATTTCTCGTCTGCTCCTTTTATAAATTTAATTAATTATGCACTGTACAGTCCTTTTTCTTCCCAAGCTTTTTTTATCTAAAAGAGCTTAGATTAATGCAAAATGCTCAATTATAAAATGGGAAGTGGATTTCACCGCCTCCCATCTCTATTTTCTTTAATCATTTCATATTTTTTTAATTTTTCCCAGTCAAAGTTTATACCTACACCTGTGGCTTTGGATGGTTCGATATATCCATTAACAATTTTTAATGGTTCTATAGTATAATCACATATTGGGAAACTATGATATTCTAAGAATCCAGCATTGGAAAGTGCGCCTAACACATTCACATGTAATTCTTGCATTCCGTGTGAACTTACTTTCAGACTTCTTTCTTTTGCCATTTCACCAACTTTTAAAAAACCTGTTATTCCACAAACATTAGAACAATCAGGTATTGGATACTTAATACGAGCTATGTCTAAAGCCAATTTATGCTCATAAATAGTGTGTAAATTTTCTCCCATTGCTATTGGAATAGTAGTTGCTTGCCCTATTCTTGCATATCCTTCATAATCATCAGGATTTGTTGGTTCTTCTAACCACGCTATATTAAATTCTTCCATCCTCTTCGCCATTCTTATTGCTTGAGGTACTGTCCATATCATATTAGCATCTACCATGAACATAGCATCTTTACCAATTAAGTTACGAACAGCCTTTACTCTTTCTATATCTTCATCTTCGTTTTCTTTTCCTAATTTTATTTTTATGGCTGTATGTCCTTTTTCTAGTTGCTTTTCAATATTTTGCAATAATTCTTTTTCTGTTAACATTAAATCTATACCGCCATAATAAGTACGGACTTTTTCGTTTCTAGTACCATATAAATCACAAATTGCCATGTTTTCAGTTTTTAATTTTATATCCCAAAGCGCAATATCTAATGCTGAAATTGCAAAAGATGCAATTCCTCCTCTTGCAACATAGTGAATACATTGATTCATGTAAGCATTCATTTTATCAGGAGTAGTAAATTCTCTGCCGACTAATCTTGGAATCAAGTCATTAACCAACAATTTATATATTGCAGTTCCACCTATTCCACCTGTATAAGTGTATCCTGTACCTTTTCTTCCATCTTCCATAACAATAGTTGCTGTAATTAATTCGAAACTATCATGTTTACCATGAAGTGCATCAACTAAGTTTTCTTCTAATGGAATATTGAAATATTTAACTTCCACGTTTTTAATTGCATTCCTCGACATACCACTCCACCTTTTTTTTATGCCTCCGCGCTAAACAAGGTAGGTATAATATATAGCGATTTGATATGAATAGATACGCATGTCAAATCGCTATACATGAGATGTAAATTTAACCACGTAGCTTAACGAAGAGTCTCTATTAATCTTTTAGTAATTATAATTCATATAAATAGTTTTCTTTTGTAGATAACCTTCTAATCCATATTTACCATCTTCCCCACCAAGACCACTCTTTTTGAATCCATTATGGAATCCGTTTATTAACTCTCCGTTTTCACGATTCACATATACTTCACCAAACTCCAGTTCATTTACTGCTCTCATTATGTTTTTAGCATTGTTTGTAAATAAGTAAGCAGATAAGCCATACTCACAGTCATTCGCTAATTCGATTGCTTCATCAAAGCTTGACACCTTCATCATCGGTACAATAGGTCCAAATGTTTCAACTTGCATTAATACATTCTTATTATCAGATACTTCAACCACTACGGGGTAGAACCAATTTCCGTTTTCAGAAGGCTTTCCCTCATCTGGAGTCATGTCTAATAATATTTTACCGCCTTGTTGTATGGATTCTTCTTTCATTTGTATCAACTTAGATACTTCTGATTTGTTCACTTTTGGACCCATAGTTGTTTTCGGATCCATTGGATCTCCAACAACTATTTCTTGTACATGTGCTATGAATTTATTCTTAAATTCTTCATAAACCTTTTCGTGAATATACATACGTTCGTTACATGTGCATATTTGACCACAATTGCTAAATCTTGCTATTGCTGCGCATTTTGCAGCTTTATCAATATCAGCATCTTCCATTACTATAAATGGTGCTTTTCCACCAAGTTCTAAATGCACATCAATAACGTTCTCCGAGGCAGCTTTAAACACTTCTATACCAGCAGTAGTACTTCCAGTTAAGGTAACTAATTGAGTAATTTCACTTCTTACTAATGCATCACCTACAACTCTTCCTGAACCAGTGATGAAATTAAGAACCCCTTTTGGCAGAGAACTTTTTTCAACTAATTCTGCAAACTTCATAACTGTAAGTGGAGTTTCTGACGGTGGTTTAATAACCATACTATTTCCGCAAACTAATGCATTTCCAATTTTCCTTGTTGATAACGCTAAAGGAAAATTCCAAGCAACTATCCCAACTACAACTCCATAAGGTACTCTTTGAATCCAGATTTGTTCATCTTTTTTCTCAGAGGTAATAATTTCTCCTTCTATTCTTCTTGCCGATTCAGCTGCATATTTCAGAAACCCCGATGCCCCCTCTATTTCACCGCGTGCTTCAGTTATAGGTTTACCATGTTCTGATGTTAATATTTGAGCTAATTCTTCAGCGTTATCGTCTATAATTTTTGCTAATTCCAAAACATATTCAGCTCTTGTTTGTGCTGGTAGTAGTGCCCATGACTTTTGCGCTTTACGCGCAGCTTCTAAGGCAGCAGTAGCATCCTCTTTACTACCCTTAGGAACAGTACCTACTACTGCGTTGTTATAAGGATTTATTACTTCTATTTTTTCTTGTGATGTTGTATCTACTAATTTTCCGTCAATAAATAATTTCATTGATAACATAATTTTCGTAATGGAATACTAATCCATTACTCCTCCTCTCATTCAACTTTTATGTTTTTTATTTTTCCGCCAATAACAATTTTATTGTATACTTTACTTCTGAAAAAATCAACACTTTATGTTTATTTCACTATTCTCTTCATAACCTATTTCTTTATGCATTTTGCATGAATCCGTCCCTATGAACATGATGGACAAAAAAGGTTTTTAAGTATACAAAACTTCAGTGCAAAAAGTCTATCTGGTCATCCCCCTGTCAAGTAGATAAGTAAAAAAGGCTAAGCAGCCAACGCGTGCTGGTATTCAACCGGTGTGCGTTGTTTTAGTTTGGCCTGAAAGCGCTGGTAGTTCTAGAAGTAAATGTACTCCTCCACCGCTTGATGAATATCTCCTTATAACTTACAATGGTTAAGGTACAACTCCTCCGTTTTGAGATGCGAAAAGAAGGATTCGATGCAGACATTATCCAGACAGGTAGCTTTGCGAGAGTGACTGCCCTTGACGCTGAATTCTTCGAGTCGTGTGTTGTACGCCTGAGACGTATACTGGAAGCATAACCGAATGGAGCACGGCCCTGGATACGTCTCTTTTTCGTGTCCACCGTTCAAGCGTATTTAGGACGAGTTTTACGTCGTTTCGCTCGGAGATCTGCCAGGCCACAATCTCATTGTTAAACAGTTCCTGAATGGCAGACAGGTAATAAAAGCGCGTACCGTCTGAGATATACGTAACACCAGTTTCTGCTGTGGCCCTGGTGCATGGAACTGACGCTGCAGCCGATTCGGGTACACCACAGAGGGGGTATAGCTGGGGTGTTTTCGCTTTTTCCGGTTCACCGAAGAAATCGCCAGTTCTTTCATAAGTCGCCATACTTTCTTATGATTGACGAGATGACGGCAACAATGACATGAAATCATCTGCTGTTGGTTACAGGAATTAATCACTTCCTTCTTGTCGTCTTGTCTTTCTTGAATTAAGTGTTCTCCACGACGAGGGCTACACAAGTTCTGGTAGTTGTGTACAAACACATACTTTGAGTCTTTATAATAGTTGTGTTCTAATATACTTGTTAGTTTACTCATTTTTATGTATGCTAAAAATGATATTTATTAAAAATAGAAAGGAATAATTATGCCTAGAGTAAGAGGGAATACTGTTGATATTGCAGTACAGAAAATATTACGTAAAATTGAGAATTATGAATTAGTAACGGGAGATATTGTATCAGATTTAGAATTGTCTAAAGAATTTGAAATGAGCAGGACTCCATTGAGAGAAGCAATTATGATTTTATTAGATAATGGCATACTTGAAAGAACTAAAACAAAAGTTGTTGTAAGAGCTATTACATTAAAAGATATCAATGAAATTTTAGAAGTTCGTGAGGCAATTGAACTAAAGAGTATTGAAATTATAGTTAATAATAAAGGTTTAACAAAAGCTCAATTAAAAGAATTAAATCAAATCCAAGAAAAATTATGCGAAAATACAAATAACAGAGATTTCGATACATTTTTTGAAGCGGATTCTAGGTTTCATGAAAAAATAGCAGAATATTCTGGTAATGAGCGGTTTTTAGATATTTGTAAACGAATTTATCTTCAGAGCCAACGACTACGTTGGATAACCATGCTTACTCCTTCACGTTATACAGAAACATGTGAAGAACATCAATTAATTATAGATACATTGACTAAGTTAGATTTGAATGCTGCCATAAATGCAATTAAATCACATTTATTGAACAGCAAAATTAATTATGAAGACATCATAAATAATAAACAATGGAATAAGATTGCTCAGCAGATGAAGAATATGCGTTTGTAACTTAAAGTACGAGATAATTAAAGAAATAATATGTGACATATTTTTTTGGTCATAACCTGACTAGTTGGCGTCCAAAGCCTCTAAGAGTGAACCCTCCTAATAATCTCAAACAGGGAAAGGGATGAACATACGAAGGTGCATGTTCATCCCTACATTTATACAACCTCCTCATTTTCTACCCGTTAACCGTGATTATTCCAGCTCCCAGAGATCCGGATTGTAGCGATAGTAGCTGCTGCCGAATTCATTCAGCTTCTTCTCGCTTTCGTCTAGGTGCTCATTGCATATACGCTTCGCCTCAGCCAGATCGCCAATGAGCAACTTATACTCATTTCTAGCCAGAACACTATCGCCTTGCTTCAATATTAGTGAGACCTTAAACTCTCCTACGGCATCAACATCGACCTTCCACGCAATATCGCTGAATTTTGAAGAGCTATTCGGAGCAACCTGTGCAGGTACCTTTCCGCTCTGAACAACTTCGTCTTTATGACTTCGAAGCGTCCACTCCAGCATCGTGTTCTCAAACGCTTTTTGGAAGTCGTTGACGATCCACAATTCTCCATGGAACATCTCCTCAGGTTTCCATCTTCTCTTCGGGAATGCCAAGCTTGGTAGAAGCGGCTGATAGCTTGTCTTGACAAAATCGAAGCTCAGCTTCTTCAATCCGTAGTAATCAACAAGCCCCCACTTGATATCCGGCCAATTTGTGATGAAATGACAGAGTGACACGCCGCTCATACGCGGCTTCCGTCTACGGTACATTTCCAGTGCGAATTGCAGAATCGTACCTTGCGCAATCTGTGTCGATTTTACGAATTGCTCCAGTGAATCCATTCTCTTATCTCCAAACACCTCAATATTCAGTCCTTGGAGAATATGAATATCCGCCCAGTGATAGCCCCAGCTTGGTCCCATAGGCCATAGTTCGTTTTCCGGAATAAATTTCTTAAGGCTTTCGATAGAAGGCGCCGAGGCAGCGGTTAATTCAGGAATAATCGAACAATCGAGCGATGGGTAATACTCCTCCATGAAGTTTCGACCGCCACCGTAATAATGCTCATTGGCATGTTGAGACTCCTTGGGCTTAAAGCCCATACTTTGACCAAACACATTGCTAAGCGGCGATGCTAATCCGTAAGGCACCGAGGTATACCCTTCAATCGCTACTCCGATCGCTTCCATTAGCCCCTTATTGCCGCTCTCTACATGTGCGTCCGTGAAGAACACTTCTTCTCCACCCATCCAATAAATATTCGATGGATGATTGCGGCGAAGCACCACGATTTCAACACATTCCCGCGACGCAGATTCTATAAATACAGGATCGTCGGAAAAGGCTTGGGTAGAGAATGTGAAGTTCGTCCATACCGTAATTCCAAGCTCGTCGCATAGGCGATAGAAGGTTGGAATTTCCGGCGGATGCCAGCCGAAGATTCGCAAATTGTTAATATTGCAATCCTTGACCAGCGTCAGCAGATGCTCGTACTTCTTCGTGCTGTTCCTTCCATATAAGAAAGATGGCTGCCCCCCCCAGCATGCAGAGCGCAGGAATTGACGCTTGCCATTGATAACAAATGTCCATGGATATTCGGATTCCTCCGGCGTGAAGCCCGGATTCTGCTCCATATGAACCGTCCGGATACCGATTCTGTCCTCCACACGATCGAGCTCCGTACCATTCTTCAGGACTTTAATTTCAATATCGTATAGATGAGGCGTCCCCATGTCCCACGGCCACCACAGCTTAGCATCCGCAATCTCTACACTAACCTTTGCGCTACTCGTGCCGGATTTAACAACAGTCTCCAATGTACGACTGATTGTCTCCGAGGTGAAGTTGTGACCGTTCATTGCAATTTGAAGCTGAACGGTCTGAGTCTCAGGAGTCATGTTGTGAAGATCTATCTGCACATGTACAGTAGCGCCTGAATCCTTAAGATCCGATTCGGTACGATGATTGAGAATGCGCACAGCATCTGTTGCAACTAGACGAACCGGTCTCCATATACCAAATGGGACTAATCCGGTGAAATAATCGCCGGAGAAATTCACCTTCTTGCCGCCGACATTGCGGAAGTTTTTCGGAGGCGGATCGAGCTTGATCGCAAGCTGATTCGAACCGCCAGCCCACTTGTCGAAATTCAAATATTCACTAACTTCGAAGGAGAACGGCGAGAACATACCTTCATGACTGCCTAGCAGATTTCCATTCAGCCAAATGGTACAGCAATAGTCGACGCCTTCAAAGTCCAGATGAACCTTCTTGCTCTTCATCTTTTCCGAAACGTTGAACCTACGAATATACCACCATTCGTATTCCTGCACCCATTTCGCCTTATGCATATTTCTTCCGAAATAGGGATCCTCCAATTCGCCCGCCCGCTGAAGATCGGTGTACACATCCCCTGGAACAGAGGCGTAATTCCAACTGAAAATAACGCCTTGACGCTCTGCTGGAAGGAGATGAAACCCCTCGCGTTCCCCTTCGCCTACTCTCATTTTCTCCATCTGCCAGAGCTTTCCGCTTAAATCCTTTACAACTCTCGACATTCTATAACCTCCAGTACTATGAATTTATTTTAATAGAAGAATAGGGATCATTTTTTAAAATCAGAACGTCGTTCCATTTTTATATTATAGAATTGGTGGGGTTAGACGTCAACACCGTATTCTCTATTCATCTTCCTATAACACAGATCTCAAATTGAATTGGATGTCAAATTGTTTCTCATTCAGCTGATACTTGTTCATCAGCTTAGGACTAAATGAGTTAGAGTCGACACCGATCTCTCCTGCAGAAGTTTCATTTAAGATAGGACTGGCCACTAAACAACTTCCATAAATAATCGCCACAGTTCTTACCACGAAGATTTCATAAGACGATATTCGATAATGGCACGCGAACGAGGCAACTTCCCCTCGGCCCACATAATAATGAACCTTCAAATTTATCTCATACTAATGGTTCTCGATACAGGCTGGCATCTTATGCTAGCAGAAAGAGCCTCATATTATACTTTATGCTCAATAAATTGGCGGATCGCTCTTCTGCAGATGAATACAGTATAAATCTTACCAATACCCTCACTGCCGTTCTACAGTACAATAGTGACGGCTATCAACCCCGGTGCCAATGAAGTCCATACCTCTTAGACCCTTTTGCTCCGCCAAAGTCACAAGGTAACTGTCGGTATTAGTCCTGTATGCAAACCATAAACCTTAAAAATGGGTAAGAGTAGGTATGATGAGACGATACGAAATACGTGATGACCAACGGAAACAGATCAAAGGCCCGCTGCCCCCCGGTACAAAAACCATAAGGAGGGTGTCACCCCGATAGTGATATGCTCCCCATATAGTAGACAGGTGAAATAATAAAAACCTGTTTGCTGTATGGAGGCCACTGAAGAACTAACCATTTTGTATTAAGTGCTTCGTTTATTGAAAAAGAAGACATCAATCCTAAGGGAAGATGTCTTCTTTTGCTGTGTTTGGCTGTATAATTATCTGCCTTATTGGTCGTGTAGCTTCAAAATCCTCTTCAGATTAACCGCGAATATCGCCATTGCTCCTTGTAGCTCCATGCCCAAAAGACCCGACGATATGGCTACATCATACCCGTGTCTGTGTTTCAGTTCATATTCTTGGCTTCAATCTTGTACCGTTCTTTAGACTTTTCTTTGAGATAGTCGCTCTCTTGAAAAGCCATTTGCTCCAAGTGTTCGTCAGACTTTATACTCACGGAATAGGTGTAGCAGCCTTCCCGAAGCGGACACCGCTTACACTTGGACACATCAAAATAATAGGTAGTCACCTGGTTTTTTCCGACGCCTTTCTTTCCTTGCTTCGCTTTCCGGATCACCATGTGACCAGCCTTGAAGACGTATAAACCAGCGTCTTTGTTGAATTCAAACTCATCTTCTTTCTTGCGGTTTCCTTGCGTAATCATCGGATTTAATTTGGTTACCAGTTCCATGTCGTTCGTCTTTGTATAAAGGAGATTGTCTTTCTCCGAGTAAGCTGTATCTCCAATAACCGTTCGGACGTCTATCCCTGCGGCTTTACTTTTTTAGATTAGGTCTTGCAGTTGTTTGCCGTCATTTTTCTCACCTGTTGTTACAACAGCTGCTGTAATAATGCGTTCCTCGGTCATTGCCAGATGAGTCTTGTATCCAAAGAAAGCGGAGTCCGCACTCTTGTGTCCAACCCGCGCCTCTGCGTCTTCCGCGATCCGAAGCTGCTCCACATCATCCTCCACAGTTTCCTTTAACAGGTTTAGCAGTTCCAAGAGTTTCGGCACTAAGGGGAGGCCCAATTCGTTTTCGACAGTATGTATGAGTTTATTGCAGTAGGAGATCTCGTCTTCCAACACCGTGCTGGTATTCTTCACGGGCAGCTTAACCTTGACGGATTCGTCCATCACATAGAGAGCTTTGCGCACCTTCCGGGCCCGGTCCTGTAGGATCTCTTGTGGAGATTTCTGGTTGTAGCGCGCTTTGGTATGGGTTGCGTCCACAATAATAGCAGTGCTCTTCACGATCCCCCTCTCCATAGCAAGTGTCACCGTTTTCCTAATGAGCAAGTCCAGTATATTCATGTCTTTCAAGCGCAGCTTGCGGAACTTGGTTAAGGAACTGGGCTCCATAACCGGATCCTCTGGGGCCATCCCCAGAAAATACTTAAAGGACAGGTCATACCGAGACCGTTCCACGATATCCACGTCAGACAATTCAAAGATTGCTTTAAGAAGCAAATATTTAAACATCCGAATGGGGTCGATGGCCTTACAACCATTATTCATGCAATAGTTCACTTGTAGTTCTTCGTAGATAAATGTAAAATCCACGAGCTCATTGATCTGCCGAAGCAAGTTGTCCTTGGGCACCACCATATTGTAGAGTTCGATGTATGGACTCAACACCAAGGTCTGTTGTTTCTCAATCATTCCGCTCACCTATTTCCCTATGATACCTAAGTATACATGAAAAAGATGCAACCTCCTCTTTTGGTAAGAAGATACTACATCTTTTAAAAATCACTTTTTCAGTGGCCTCGCTGTATGGGGGGGCATTTTTTATAGAACAAAAGAAGTTTACAGCGTTCGAAAAATTAACTAATCTACAACAGATATAAGAGGGAATTATCGGAGTGAAGGCAGCAGCCAAAAAGTACGGGGTCAACAAGAACTCTATTGTGAAATAGCGGCGACGGTATGAGTTGTACGGTTACGAAGGACTAGACGTTCGGACTCATAACCGTACCTACTCTGCGGAGCTCAAACTTCAAGCGGTTAGGGATTACCTCGAGAAGAAATTATCGCAAAGCCAAATCATCTACAAGTATAAGATTGCAAGCACCACCCAACTCGCCAATTGGATAAAGAAGTATAATGGTCATAGCAACAGCTTAACGGCTCATTCAAGAGGAACTAAAGCTATGACCAAAGGACGCGCAACCACTTGGCAGGAACGAATAGATATCGTACTGTACTGCCTTTCGAATGGACAAAACTACACGAAGACGGCAAGCCACTTTCACGTGTCTTACCAACAAGTATATAGCTGGGTAAAGAAGTAGGAAGCAGGCGGTGAAGAGGCGTTACGGGAGGGTAGAGGACGCACCAAAGCACCTGAAGAACTTACGGAAGCAGATCGCCACAGACTCGCGATGCAAAAGCTGGAATACGAGAATACAAGGCTGCGTGCGGAGAATGCTTTTCTAAATAAGTTAGAGGAACTCGAAAGGAGGAGTCGTTAAGCCCCGTTCGTCAGGAGAAAATTTACTTGGCTATTCAGACTGTTCAGCAAGAGGCGTCTTGTCCCATCCAGTTTTTATGTGACATTGGAGGGATTTCACGGTCAAGCTATTACAAATGGTTAAATCGCAAACCCAGTTCCCAAGACGCCGACAATGCGAAACTGACACAGGCCATGCTCCTCTTGTATGAAAAGGTGGAACGAACCTTTGGATATCGTCAGTTAACCCTGCATCTACGCAAGCAACTGGGCAAACCCCTTAACGCTAAGCGAGTATACCGCCTCATGAGAATCCAGGGCATCCAGTCCGTCATCCGCAGAAAGAGGAAGAAGTACGTTGGCTCCACGCCTCAACAGGTCACAGAAAATGTATTGAACCGCAACTTTGAGGCAGAAGCACCAAACGATAAATGGGTAACCGATGTGACGGAATTCAAATACGGCAATGGGCAGAAGGCCTATTTGAGTGCTATAAAAGATCTACATGACAAGTCCATTGTTGCTTACGTTCTAGGGCATTCTAATAATAATTCACTGGTCTTTAAGACGCTAGAATTGGCTTTGCAGGCAGCCCCAGAGAACCATCCCTTGCTTCATATCGACCGCGGTTTCCAGTATACCTCTCTCCACTTTAAAGAGATGCTAGACGAGGAAAAACTGACGCAAAGCATGTCCCGAGTAGGCTGTTGTATTGATAACGGACCCATGGAATCCTTTTGGGGGACACTGAAATGTAAGAAGTACTACTTACATACCTACCGAACCTTTGCTGAGCTTCAACAAGATATTGATGACTACATTCACTTTTACAATAACGAGCGGTTCCAGGCAAAACTAAACGGCCTCAGTCCCATTGAATTCAGGACCAAGGCCGATTAACTATCTTTTATTATTTATACTGTCTACTTGACGGGGGCAGTTCAAAGACCAACGTATTAAAATAAACGCAATGCTTTGGGTCGTATGAACAGGGGAGCATGGCGGAATTTACCGGAATACTATAGTTCCTGGCCCTCATTTCACAGCCGTTTTCGCCGCTGGAAAATCACCGGCATTTAGGATCGGATACTAGAACACGTCTCAATTGAACCCAACTTTGAAAGTAGTATGATTGATGCGACGATCATCAATGTCCATCAGCATGGAACGGGTGCAAACGATAAGCCTTCATCAGGCGTAGGGCGATCCCGAGGCGGATCAACGACCAAATTCATGAGGGTATCGATGTCCTGGGCAATCCTCTACGCTTTGTGCTTCTCGGCGGTCTGTGCCACGACTCTGTAGCCGGCTACGAGATGCTGAGCCAAATGACTTAATGAAAATGCAAGTGTTGGCCGATCGTGCTTACGAAACTAACCGAATCCTTTAACTCCTGAAGGTACAATCTGCCGTGCCGGTGATTTCTGCTAGAAAAACTGCTGAAGGCTCATTTAAGGCACTTTTAACGCTCGCTTCGATTTTGGTGTGGCTCGCTTAGGTTTTACATACACGTCCTAATGAGATTGACTGATATCAAATCATTAGTTAATATAACGAAATAGAGGTTAAATGAAAGAAGGGGCTTCTTTTGAGCATTGAAAAAAATAAAACGAACTCTACGTTAGAACGTGCACTATTCCTGCTTGAGCATCTCTCATTAATAAAGGGGGGAGTCGGAATCGGCGAATTGTCGAAAACGACACACCTCGCTAAAAGTACGACACATCGCATATTAGAAACACTGCAGAAGGCGGGATTTGTTATGCAGGAGCCTTCTACAGAGAAATATTTCGTGGGACTAAAAGCCATCGAAGTCGGTATCGCAGGACTTCATAACATTGATCTGGTGGAAGCTGCAATCCCCCATCTGCAAGAACTCGCTGCTCAAACGGGCCAAACCTCATTCCTCGCTGTACATTCTGAAGGCGAGGTCATCTATATCTATAAGGTAGATGGAAGCGCCTCAGTTATTATGAAAGCGATTCTTGGCTCAAGGAACCCCGTTCATTGTACGGGTCTCGGGAAAGCCATAATGGCTTACTTTTCAAATGAAACTGTCGATAAGATCGTCAGCGAGAAGGGGCTGCAGCAATACACTGCAACTACGATTACGGATCATCAGCAGTTCCTGCAGGAACTCAACAAAATCAGACAGACTGGCATTGCTGTCAATCGCGAGGAATACGACGATGGTTTGAGCTCAATTGCTGCACCTGTGTTTAATTATACGGGTAAAGTGATTGCAGCCATCAGCGTGGCGGGGCCAACCGCTCGAATACTCGACAAGCAGGATGAACTGAAAGCACTCGTCAAGGAGAACTCCTCTCTAATTTCCAAACGGCTAGGCTTTGTTCCTTCCATGCGTTCCATCTAACTCTCATAATTTCCAGAATGGACACAAGATTATTGACAGCGTCCTTGTTACTTCCAGTCATAAAAGAACTCTAGGATCTATTGTAGACATCCCGGCCAACCTTTTTTTACATAATAATATTATATTTCCCCAACTGAATGTAAAAACATGGTCGCTCTTTGCATGGACATTATGACTTAGCCCCTGCGGACTGCGTTCCGCATCCTCTTTCCGATATGGCCCAGCAGCCTCTAGCGATGGATTCATGATGACGGCCCCGGGCTCGATCTCGAAATTAATGCCGTCATGAACATATTGATTCGTATTCTTCACCGATCCTCTGTCAACAGAAGTTTAGCTAATGGATTTCTTATTAGCAAGTTTACACATGGGTTCGGAAATATCAAGCTGGTAGTGAGGAGCCTGTTCAGGACAATCATGGTCGCAAAAAGCCTATAGAAGAACTTGAGGAGCATGAACGTCTTAAGATACGGCTTAAAGAGCTAGAAGAGTGAAATGAATTAGCTAGAGATGGAGAATGACTTCGCAAAAAGTTGGCGGAGTTCAAGCAACGAAATACACGCTAACCCTCGTTCAGCACGAAAACTTGTATCAAGCGATTCAAGAACTGAACACAGAAAAAGGCCACCCAATTACGAAGTTGTGTGCGTTAGCTGGGGCGCTCGATCTGCCTATTACAAGTGGTTAAAATGGAAACCTATAGCATGGAACTTGAAATTCGCGCGTTAGTCAAAGAAGTTAAGCTTCGTTATGATAAGCGAAAAGGGACACTTGGCTATCGTTAAATGCGCACGTAATTAAACAGAAAGTTCAAAAAAAGTATAACAAAAGCGTTATTATCAAATCATGTGTGCTCTTGGGCTAAGAGCAGTAATTCGCAGAAAACGAACAAGTTATGTGAAATCAGCAGAGATCCATGTAGCTAAAATGTATTGAACCGTATCTTTAATACCAATTCTCTTAATTTAAAATGGTGTACAGATGTAACAGAACTGAATTATTGGGAATCGACAAAAAGCCTATTTGAGTGCCGTTATTGATGTATGATAATTCCATTGTCTCAGGGGTATTAAGTTCTTCTAACAACAATAAGCTCGTAATGGATACCCTGAAAAGAGCTTACGCGTAGAATCCTGGCGTATCCCCTCTTCTACAAAGTGACCGAGGCTTCTAGTTTACGTTTCATGAGTACAACCGACTTCAAATGAAATAAGGATTTAAGAAAAGCATGTCTCGTGTGAGCCGAGATGTTTGGACAACCAACCTATTGAGCGATTTTGGGGTTCTACAAGTCAAAAAGCTATTATCTTACTAAGTGTGATACCAATGAAGATATGCTCACAGAGGTTAGGCAATATATTCACTACTACAATAATTACCGCTACACAGAATGTTTGGATGGATTGTCACCTAATGAATACTGACGAGCATCATAACGAAAACACCTCAGCTCTGGTAATGCGAGCTGAGGTATCTAACTAACTATTTTTGTTTTTACACTGTCCACTTGACAGGGAGCACTTCAGGGTCACTCTGGTCGTCTGAATCTTTATTTCACTGTTATTAAGTTAAAACTTATCTCTGAGCAAGTTCCTGAACTTCGCTCAGAACCTGCCAGGGTCAGGAATAGGTGTCTTCGTCCAAGAACATCTACTGAACGACTCTTTCCACATACGAGCTAAGTCTTTCCTTAAGGGAAGACAACTGAAAGCTTAACGCGGCCTTCTCCTTCTCCTTCTCCTTCTCCTTCTCCTTCTCCTTAGAGGTATTCGGATTCAGAATCTATATCACGCAATCCACTTGGACCATTGAAAACCCCGTCCTAGAGGAAACAATATTGTACTAATATCCTTCATATTCATGCCCGATGCTTCACTTCATCGAACCAATTGGACACTGTATTCATGGTGGCTCACCAAGCGGAATGATTTTCAGCAGCTACCGTTTTGCACGCCACACATTTGCTTTTGGAAAAACAAGCAAATGTCCGGTAAATTCCCGAGCAGGTCGATACGCGTATCCTTTTTATTTTCGTAAAATTTTCAAGCAGTTCGAGAGAGTATCTCCAATAGAATTACTCATATGATATACAATAAAAATCGAAAAAAGAACAACACCACCCCATTTTAGACCTTACAGAACACCTTCATGGCTTTTCCGATATCAGCCTTCATTCCATTGATGGCAGCAATTGTAAGATCATGATAAAAATCAACTTTTTGTTTTTTTAACAGCTCTTCTACGCTTTGCACACCGGATCTGGCCATATAAGAGTAATAATTAATCTTCCGGATTCCCTTGCCAATCGCCGTGGTGTAATCCTCCGGACTTACCCCCGAACCGCCGTGCATAACCAATGGAATTTTTACCAAATCTCTAATTTTTTCGATACGCTCAAAATCCAACTTGGGTTTCGTCTTATAGAATCCATGTGCGGTACCGAAAGATGCGGCCAGAGCATCAATCCCAGTTTCCTTGACGAAGCAGTCCGCCAAATTGGGATCGGTGTACAAATCTTCCATTGACGCACCCATATCGTTCCCCCCCGCTTCACGACCGCCTATAATCCCGATTTCCGCTTCCACGCTTGCATGATATACCTTTGCCAGTCGAACGGCTTCAACGGTATTTCGAACGTTTTCTTCGTAAGAAAGAAGAGAACCGTCATACATAACGGATGTAAAGCCCAGCTTCAATGCCTTTTCCAAATAGTCCAGATCTTCCCCATGATCCAAGTGAACGCATACGGGGACCGTTGCCATCTTGGCAAAATGAAGCATAATCGGTCCGATTTTCTCGATGGGCATAAAAGCTTCATGTACCTGGGCATGGCTGATGATCACCGGCACATTCAACTTCTCCGCCGTTTCAATAACAGCCATGACACACTCCAGATTAGGGGTGTTAACGGCTCCGACGGCGTAATCTTGTTCCTCTGCCAATTTTAATATATCTGTCAATGAGACTAACATGTACGTGCCTCCTTCAAGGTATCCCACTCGTGAATGCCATCAATCATACCAGTCTCCACGTGATATGTGACAGATTCTCCAGGGCTGATGAACTTCAGGGTATTCTCTCTTCGCATCGCTTCCCTGCCATCCGGATGACAGTTTCAGGGCTCGAATCCCAGAACGTAATCCTTCACCCCAAACATTTTCCACTGAACAAAATAATTTAATGTCCTTATATCGAAAGCGATGGCTAAGCCTTTCTGGGAGAGTTCTTTTTTCAACGTTAAAGTTATGGTAATAACATTGCTATTCGTAATGGACCTAGAGCTCCTAAATCGGATTCCAGGTCTAGATGCCCTGTTGGGGTGATCGTTCCTTGCGGCAATACCTTTGGATTGAATTAATATATACATTTCCTCGCTCAGCAACGAATAACATATGTTCATGTGATACAGAATCATCAAGAGAGAGACCCAATCATCGCTTTTTTTCAGTACGGTCCTCAATTAAGACTCGGTTCACCAGTTTCGAGCACGCGATCTTCCTGTATAGCCTGAGCTTCTTCGCAATGAATCCCTTCTGATTCACGGTCTCATGGATGATGATCTCTCTTTCCTATTACACACTGTAGATCTGCTCCGCAGGCCTATTGCTTAAGGTTCTATGCAAGGGCAATGCCGCTTCTTCATCTTCACAAGGAGCTCCGACAGCCGTTAATCCACAGATCTTCAGAAATCCCGCTGTGAAGGATTTAACAAAACCTACTCTTTTATTGTCATAATAAGAGGGAGCCACGTAACCGCTGGGTGAGAAATAGGCATAGTTATCCGCTTAAAAAACAACCAGGAAATATCAGCCTCTTGTCAACGATAGGTAAAATGGAGGGCTAGCTTTCGCACTTCCAAAAGACACATTCCGTCACTTTGCCTCTCAACAGCCGATATTCCTCTTCTCCGCTTATTTGGGATTGGTATCCGATGTAGGCACGGTTACAGCCACATCCTTATCTCTCCAATTCTAGAATTTCATAGCCCAAATAATACTTGAAAGCTTCATACAGGACCGATTTAAAATGTCCTACCCCAACCGCTGTATGATGCCGAAAGCCGCCACGACCCATAGTCAGCAGTTTATTCTGCAAATCTGGAATCTGCGCGACCCCGGCACAGCCAAAGAATCCGTCTTCAATAATATCGTTAGTGAACTCTCCTTCATCCACATAGAAGGTAAGCATTCCATCCTCCGTAATACAGTTGGAATACGTCATTGGGAAGGATCTAATTCGTCCCTCGTTGCTCCCCCAACCGCAGCCCGGAGCTGTTTTCGCGACCATTTTATGATCCGTTACCGTGCCTTTTCCCTCCATTAAGCTCTGGGCTACGGGGCCGCAGTGGAACAAGATCGCTTTATCCAAATCATCCCCGTAGTTATTGTTCCAGTCGAGGCACGCAGCCGGCTCTTCCGCCGCAAGCTGCAAGGAATACATGTTAATGGCGGTACAAATATCGATTTCACAAGAAGCCACAATACCTCTTTCATTCAGTTCACTTAGGATCACACAAGGCGTGACCCCCAAGATGCTTTGCAACTCGCTCCAACAACGAAGCGAAAGGGCTTGTAGATGATATTCGGCAATGTAGTCGTCCAAAACAACACTGATTTTTGCGATTATCGTGAGCTTGTCGTCGGGAACGTTGCTGCAGTCCGAATAATTGAGTAGAATCAACCGCTTTGCCACAACCTCCGGCCGCTCATCCTTCATACTCTGGACACGATGGATCAGCTCCGACAGGTCGAAGGTTTCCACCGTAATCCCATACTTCTGTAAGGTGATCTCGTCAAATCGGACCGTCTTAAACTCGGTGGTCCGAGCTCCAAAGCAGCCGATCGTAAACTTCCTCATTCCGTTGACGACTCTGCAGACCGCTGCAAAATCCCGAACATTCTGCGCGAAGGCTTCCGTGGACGGATGGACGACATGCGGCTGCAACGCAGTAAAGGGTACCCGGTATTGACGGAAGACGTCCACAATGCTGAACTTGCCGCAATAGGCGTCTCTTCGTTGATCAAACCCCATCTTGCCTATTTCGTCCGGATAGGCTTGGATCAGGATCGGCTTCCCGCATTCCTCCAAGGCCAAAACGGCCCCGTTCTCATTGCTAAAGTTAGGCATAGAGAGAATCACACCATCATACTCCCCCTCGTGTTCTTTCAGCCACTGGGCATAGATTCTTCCTTCTTCCCTCGTCTCAACGGATCCGTACCGGGTTGCTTTCTCATCCATTATGATGAATTCGTATCCGGCGTCAGTCACTGCCTTGGACACTTCCGTTCTTGCTTCCAAAGCCAGCGATTCCGGCATAAAGCCCCGGTTTCCGAAAAATAGTGCAAATTTAGTCTTCTTTTTGGGTATCATAAACTTAAACCTCCTGATCCACCGTCATGACACTCTTGACGGCTTCATAACATTTTTTGTATTTGTAGTACCATTTCTTGTAGTGCTCATGTTTTCCCGAGTCCGGAGTATAAGTATGCCTTACCTTGACATAGACGGATTCCGCCTCTTCCAATGAGCTGTAAATTCCACATGCTACCCCCGCCAACATGATGCAACCCAAAGTACCAGATTGCGCAGCACCCAAAGAAATAATCGGCCTGTTCAGAATGTCAGCCTTCATCTGGAGCCAGATGTGCGACAAGGCTCCCCCGCCAGTTGCCCGAAGGGTATGGATTTCTATCCCCGCCTCCGATAATCGTTCCAAATTTAAGGCCATTTCGAAAGTTACACCTTCCATCAACGCTTGATAAATTTCCCGGCTTGTTGTTTCGATGGTCAATCCAAAGATGGCTCCTCTTGATTCCGGATCCGTATAAGGTGTCCCTGCTCCCGAGAAGTGAGGTAACACTAAAAGTCCTGAAGGCTTCGAAATATCAACTTCACTATTGAACACTTCATAGGGGTTATCACCTTGCTTTCGGGCTTCATATGCTTCGCAATAAGCCAGGTTATCACGGTACCATTTCAGCAAGGCTCCTCCCGTTAACGAGTACGCATAGGTCACGTAACGACTGTTTAGGAAGGGAACAATGGCATAGCCTCCTTTATACAGAGGTTCCTTCACGATTTCCTGTCCCAGTACGGGGGTGATGCACTCTACGGTTCCCGTGCCGTCAACAGCCATGCCCGGTTGGTAGGCCCCCGTGCCAATCGCTGCTGCGATCTGGTCGTGGCAGCCGGATACAATCATTGCTTCGGGATGAATCCCCAACTCCTCCGCCAACGAGCTTAGAATCTTGCCCGCGATGGTTCCGATCGGAACAGGAATTGGAAATAAGTTGGGGTCGATTCCTGCAAATGTAAGTATTTCGTGGTTCCATTCCAGGGAATCAATATCGAGAGCCATTGTTCGGCTAGCCAAAGAATAATCAATTTGCCTGACACCGCTCAACATATATACGATGAAATCTGCGAATAAACAGATGGCCCTGGCTTCCTTAACTAACTCAGGGTTATGCTCAGCGAAGTACATTAACTTCGCTAGGCTATACATCGGGGTTGGTGCTAATCCGGTGCTTTGGTTCAAATATTGTCTGCCAAAATGTCGGATCAAGCGGTCGCATTGTTCCTTTCCATAGGGAGCAGTATACAACATGGAAGGAGCCATGGGCACCATCTGTTGATCTAGCCATATTGCTGCTTCACCAAATGATGTGACTCCTATTGCATCTAACGGTTCATTCGCTTGTTTGGCTGCTTCCTGCAAGACAGACTTAGTGTACTGCCATATCAATAATGCATCCAACAAGTGTTCATTAGACGGCGCACTGCAGTATTCCTTGTAGACCTCGCTAAGCAGTTGTCCTTTTTGGTCATACACGGTACATTTACATCCAGTTGTTCCAATATCGATCCCTGCAATCGCTATTTATCCCACCTCCATTAAATAGAAAAGTTGACTTTTCAGTATTGATCTTATCATCTGCTCCGTATACAATTATAGTAATTTCTATCCCCAATAATAGTAATTTTGTTTTAGGAGATGATCCCTTGGGTCTGATGTTCAACCTTGCAGATCTTAAAGATCTGCTGAGCGATTTCTATACATTGACGAAAATTCGTACAGGCATTTTTGATGACTCGTTTCATGAATTGGTTGTTTATCCACCGCGACATTCCACGTACTGCCACCTGATTCGCAGCGATCCCCGTGCGGAAGCCGCTTGCATCCAGTGCGATCAACAAGCCATTATACGTTGTAAAAAGGAACAGAGTATGTATACGTACCAATGCCACGCGGGGCTTGCAGAAACCCTAGTACCCATCAAGGCGGATCATCTGGTGATCGGGTATATGATGTTCGGACAGGTGCTTCATAGTGATTCGCGGGAAGAGCTCTGGAAAACTATCCGTTCCGGGTTAAGCAATTATAACTTGGATCAAGACGCAATATACACTGCCTATCAGTGCATGAAGAACATCTCAAGAGACGTCATAGAGGCCTATGCCAGAACCATGGAAATGAGCGCCAGCTACCTCTATCTATCCAGGAAGTTGGTCTTGAAAAAGGATCCATTGGCACAAGAAATCGATGATTACATTAATAATCATATTCGGAGTAACCTGTCGGTACCTGCTCTATGTGGAAAATTCAGCATTAGCAAATCCCGTCTGTACAAGCTATCAGAGCAAAGCTTCGGAATGGGAATCGCAGAGCACATCCGGAGGGTAAGAGTTCAACATTCCAAAAAGCTGCTGGGAGATACGGATAAGTCCATTTACCAAATTGCAGACCTGGTGGGTATCCCGGATTACAACTACTTTACCAAAGTGTTCAAACGTGAGACTGGTATGATTCCAACTGCATACCGAAGGGAGTATTCCTTCCATTTAGCAACTAGATGAACAGCATCTCCATGCGCAAATAATCGCCGATAAAAGCGTCACATGAGCTCTCTCAGGAAGAAGGTCTCGCAACTTGCGATCCGGGCCGAAGGCATACACCATCCCATCCTTAAGCTTCTCAAAACAGTGGTCTCCGGGATCCATAATCTCCAAGAAAAGAAAGTACCGGCACTTGAAGTAAGCGGACAGCAGCACCCCTTGGCGGGAGCACTTAAATCGTTTCCTGTGTCTTGCTGGATGTGATGTGCAACTTATACTGGATATTGTGTGGGAATATTGGAACTTGCTCATAGCCCGGCCATAAGGCAGTAGAAGAGGCATCCCCTATTTACAATCTGATGCTAAATCCCCAAAAGATTGAAGGAGAGTTGATCCTCACCCCTCAACAACTGTACCTTCCCAAAATCCAGCTCTATATCAATCAAAATTCCGGACTATTTCGGCATCTTGTATTCGGGTATAGCCTCGCTTTAATTCCGTACAGAGTCACTGCATTTGCACACGAACGTCATCTGCCGTCTCAGACGAGAAATAGACCGATTGATTCTAAAATGCAAAAATCTGAATAGTATTTCGTATGTAAGCCAAATTAATTAAAACGCGGTTCGCCGAACTCAACACGCGAAATTATAAAAACATTAATAAGAATATTTATTTCGGCTATTTGGATTATCATTTTAGGAACAGCAAAGGGGCATCTCCAGATGGGAGAGCACTGAAAAAGTCGTTGTTTTGTTGCCACGAGCAACAGAACAACGACTTTTTTGTCATTAGTGAAGGAGCCGCGGCTCCTTTCTAAGAAACATTCACTTTAGCGAAGAAGCTTTATTTTTTAATTGAAATGGTTTCCTATTTGTAAAATACTTCCCATTTAATACCTGAGAGGAGGTGTTTAAAATTAATAGTGCTCACAATAGAACTCGTATTGCAGTTGAAAAGGGCTTCAGTAGTTATGTAAAGTCCTGTCTTCGTCATGCAAGCCGTGATTTTTTCAAAAAACTATATTATGAATCTGCACCATTAAAACCATTTGATGAAACTTCATCTGATTTGTACATCACTTTAAATATCTTTGACAGCCCCTTTGTACATGCAGTCGAATATGCTTCCCTATTTCAAGCTATACAAAAATTGAGTCCCACAGAAAAAAAGGTATTGTATATGAAATTTTATAAAGATATGACGGACCAGGAGATCGCTAGTACTTTCGGTGTAACTAGACAAGCTATAACTAAATCAAAATTACTTTTATTGGTCAGGCTTAGAAGATATATGGACTAAAGGGCCTGAATCTATAAAAAACCGCTCTCCTCCTAATCTTTACTTAAATTAATATCAATTTAGACAAGGAGAATAGGAGATGAGTATATGCGTGAAGTGCTAGAATTAATTCAATTAGCTCAAAATGGAGACCATCAAGCTATAGAGGATCTTATCGCAAGGTATGAACCACTAATTAATAAATATTCCCGTGATCAAGGCGAGATAAATGAGGATTGTAAACAACAATTGATTATAGAGTTTATTCTAGCTATTCGACGATTCGATCTTAACCGATACAAATAAAAATAATCCGGGTTTTAGAATTATCTAAAACTCGGATTATTCTCAAAAAAAAGCGAAGATAGTTTCTTTTTCCACTCTTATGTACTATTTATATTGCAGAAGACATTAACTGTCTTCGATGAAGTGAATATCGCTCCTTGAAAATTATATAACTTATTTCAAGTACATTCCTTTTGCATCTGTTACAGCAGAAGCGACATAGCAGAAGAGTATAGTCAAGGATTTCTTGATTATACAAAATAGAACTGACTTCTTCTGGCTAAAATCTATTTCGTGGTGAAATTGATTCGCCATAATCTGCAAAAGGGATAATGATACTTCTGCCCGGCCAACGTTACTGTAGTGGGGGCAGCCTGCTCGGATGAGGGGGAGTCTCTGCGGAAAATCAGAGCTATGTGCCGCATAACCATCGGCAACTTGAGATATATATTCCCAAACTCATTTACAGTTTATTTATATGCACTTAATGAATTACCCCTAGATCCCTTAAAAAAGTAAGTTGTTCAGAATGGAGATGAATATTATGAACCAAACTACTCTTTTGACCTTAAATGAAATTGAGACGTATGATCCCTTATTTCGAAAATATCCAGATGTAGTAAATGTTTCGGAAATGTGTGAAATGCTTGGTGGCATAAGCACCAAGACTGCTTATAAGTTACTTCAAGATAATAAAATCAGACATTTCAAAATTGGGCGAATTTATAAAATCCCAAAAATAAATATCCTTCTATACCTTATTCTTTTTTCATGTACCACTACTACAACTCCCTTATCCACTTTGCCACATTGAATCACCTTTTCCAAACGTGTTATAATTAATACGTCAATGGTAGGATCAATGCGGGCTGCTATGAAGGAGGTTTTTTCATGGTAGCAGGCCACCTACAAGAAAAAAAAGGTCTTTTTTATATGGTCTTGAATTGCAAAGATGAGGATGGTAAGAGAAAACCAAAATGGATTCCTACTGGACTTACGGTGAAAGGAAACAAAAAACGAGCAGAAGCATTGCTATTAGAGACAAGGAGGGAATTTACTCTTCTTTTAAATGCTAACGAGAAAGAACTGATAGTTGAAGAAATTATCAAAGAAATGCCAGCCGAAGAGCCAGTCGATCAGGGCCCCCTATTTTCTGTCTTCATGCTTCAGTGGCTAGCAATGATGAAACATCAGGTTGAATTTATCACCTATGCTTCGTACCACAATGTCATTACTAATCATATCGTTCCTTACTTCGAAGAAAAAGGGTTACTTCTCAAAGAATTATTACCAAGTCACATACAAGATTACTATCAGTATGAGTTAGAGGAAAATGGAATGACAACCAATACGGTTCTCCATTATCACGCTAATATTCGCAAAGCGCTAAAGTATGCGCTTAAAAATGATTTAATTAACACTAATCCGGCAGATAAGATTGAAAGACCAAAGAAAAATGATTTTGTAGGGAGTTTTTACAACAAGCAAGAGACTAATATTCTGTTTGAAAAAGTTAAAGGCGAACTGATAGAGCTAGCAGTCATTCTTGCCGCTTTTTATGGATTGCGGCGAAGTGAAGTAGTTGGGTTGAAATGGACAGCTATAAATTTTGAAAACAAAACGATTAGTATTAGGCATACTGTAACTCCCGTTTATTTTGAAGGTCAGGAACACATCATTGAAAAGGACCGGGCTAAAAACAAAGCAAGTCGCCGCACCTTACCTCTTGTACCTGCCTTTGAGGAATTACTGCTGCGTATTCGTGAGCTTCAAACTCTCAATAAATCCATATGTGGTAAATCCTACTGCACTGATTACGAGGAGTATATCTATCTGGATAAGTTGGGACAACGAATTAAACCTGGCTATATCACACAGAACTTCACTAGAACTCTTAAAAAGAATGGTCTTCGTCATATTCGCTATCACGACCTGCGTCATAGTTGTGCAAGCCTCCTACTCGCTAATGGAGTCAGTATGAAAGAAATTCAGGAATGGCTGGGACACAGCAACTATTCTACAACGGCAAACATTTATTCTCATCTTGAGTACAGTTCCAAAGTATCTTCAGCATCAACAATGAGTGGTGTTTTGGTCTTTTAATAAAAAAAGATCGCACTACCCTCAATATTTCATGAGAGTCATGCGATCTTTCCTCGTTCTTTCCTCGGAAAAAGGAGAGAACTGCAGGAGAGAACTCGATAAAAAGTTCTCTCCTAAGTCGTTTCAAAAACCAAGGTTTTCCGGAAAAACCCTTATAAATCAAGGATGCCGAGGACGGGGGTCGAACCCGTACGGTACTCACGTACCGCAGGATTTTAAGTCCTGTGCGTCTGCCAATTCCGCCACCCCGGCATATGTATGTATTGCTTCATCACTTCAGGCGACAAGAAATATCATACCATGAAATTTATAACTTTGCAATACCTTAATATAAAATAATCCAAAATAAATGAAACAGGCACTGCCAGCGTTAGCGAGCAGTGCCTAGAAAGTTCGAGTTGCGGTCCCGAACTTTCTATAAACCATCTATATTAAGGGAGGTGTAAAATAAGAATACCTCCCCAACATTAAAGAAACCTAAAATCAGGCTTAAATTAAACTAAAAAAGAAGAATAGGGGCAATTCGATCCACCTCTTCCTCACTGCATTCTACAATTACCAGGATATGCCCCTGCAGCAGCCAATCTTCATAGTAATTAGCATCTTCTTCCGAGACCCCTGCTTCTGTCAGGGTAAGCACCAGATCATCCGTCTCACTTCCGATCTCGTTGCCTGCAAGTTTGCGTACCGCTTTCCCTATGGACATCGTCTGATCCATCCGTTTGCCCAGACCAGCGAGTACCCCTTTGAATACCCCCAAAGCGCCATCTGTTCCTGCACCCTTCAGAGGCATAGATAAACCTGTCTTCTCACTTACCACTTCTAAATTGACTTGTTCCTTGGCTACCGCTCCCAAATATTTATCTGCTATGCCTTCCTCTTTCAGTTTATTCAGCATGATAATGGCTTCATTCTCTGTGCGTACAAGTCCGATCAGCAATTGTGTCATTTCCGTGCCCCTCCTTTTACCCTTATATAACCCTGGTTGCTTCTTCAAAAACGGGTAGAACAAAATAAGTCCTTTCACCTATGTAAAATATAATTTCTGATCTGGAAATCTATACCTAGTTCTGATAGACTAGATAAAGAAGACAAATTAACCATTGAAATTATTGACATATCGAATTACTATTCCATAACCAGGAGCAATGACATATGAAAAAAGAGGTAGAAATTGCCATTCGGCGCAAACAACAGATCATCGTCCGTAATACAAGCGGTCAAACGGTAACTGGATTTCCGGAGCGTACAGCCGACGAGTCCATTCTCTCCTTACGGACAGTCCACGGAAGCCTGTGGATTCCATTCGACGAAGTAGAGCAAGTCACACGGTTGTTAAGCATCCGCTCTCATCATTTAAGTGGAATGCAGTTATCTACGGCTGATCTGTAAACAAGGAACAATCACTTCATGTATTTATACGTGAACAAGACGTAATTATTTCGCTCTTCATACCATAAAACCAGACGCATAGACGTCTGGTTTTATTTTTGCCCTACATTGTATGCCTCACTTTTTCAAAGCCAGGGCATTTCTGTAACAATTACTTTCTTATTCATCGTCTGACGTTTATTTCACCATAAACTTTACTCGTGTTCCATCCGGATATGTACTTAGTTGGTTTCCCACCCATGACCCTGCACCACGATTATCTTTGGGACTAATATATTGGATATCCGCACCTGCTCCGCCTTCCGCACACATCGCCATTGGCCATTCATCCCGATCTTTCCCCTTTTTGACCGGAACACCTTTGAGGGACAAATCCCGATTACCCTCAGCCCCATTGCGATCAATGGTGCAAACATCCGAATGACCTGCCTTGATCGCCGTCTTGATATGATTGGCCGTTTCGGGATAACGCTCGGCAGGGAATGTGATGGTATGATCCACACTCCGGTCGCTCCCCCCGAATTGGGACGGTATATCCAGTGGCCATTCTCCCCCAACCCATGCATACAGGGCGACGATTAAGATTGCCACTAACGTCAATATCTGCTTTTTAAATCGTTGCATGCCCTTGTTCTTTCTCCTTCTGCGCCTTTTACTCATGCTGCTTCTCCCCCATTCAACACTTGCATTATACCAGAACGCCAGTTCGCTAAACAATATATAAACACAAAAAAACAGCCGGTATTTCCCGGCTGTTCTGCACAGACTATCCCACGTTAGGAATCGCCTGTTGTCGAAGTAAGGGTACGGTAACCTCAAACTTCGTCCCTTTTCCCTCGATACTTTCCACCGAAATTTGACCACTCATCAACTCGAGCAACTCTTTGCAGATGGTGAGTCCAAGTCCACTCCCGCCAAATTTGCGTGCATGAGAGACGTCCGTCTGCGTGAAGGCTTCGAACAATTGATTGATTTTATGTTCCGGAATGCCAATTCCCGTGTCATGTACATTGAATACTAGGATAACGGTATCTCCTCGCCGCTCCTGTACATCCATCTGAATGTGCACTTCACCTTGTTCCGTGAATTTAATGGCGTTACTGAGCAGGTTATCCAGCACTTGCCGGAGACGCAGAGGATCACCCGTGAGTACGTCAGGAATAGTCAGATCCGCCTGACAGTGCAAGCGAATTTGTTTATTCCGCGCGGCAGGTTCATGCGTTTTAATAATCTGTTGAATCAGCTTCAACGGCTGGAATTCGATTTGCTCCACTCTCATTTTTCCTCTGCCCAGCTTGGCCATATCAAGACTATTGTTGACAATATTCAGAAGAGCTTCCCCGGACTGACGCGCAAGCTCCAGGTACTCCTTCTGCTCCACACTGTTGTCACCCATGCTGACAAGTTCAATCATGCCCATAATCCCGTTCAGTGGCGTGCGAAGTTCATGATTCAGCTTACCAATAAACTCCAGCTGTCCCCTGCTGTTCATTTCAGTCATCGAAGCTGCCATCCGCAACTGCTGCTCAGCATATTTCCGCTCCGAAATATCGTATTGAATGCCCACAAAAAACAGACATTTCCCTGCTTCATCGAAAATAGGATCAATATTCAGTTCATTCCAGAACTTCTGTCCATCCTTCGTATAGTTCAGAATCTCTGTCTTGATTGACTGCTGCTTTTTCAATGCTTCGCGAATATGCTGTACGGTTTCCGGGTCTGTATCCGGCCCTTGGAGGAACCGACAATTCTGTCCAATCGACTCTTCCGCACGATATCCGGTTAATTGAGTAAAATATTCATTTACAAACATAAGCGGAAAATCAGGCAAGGTAGCATCGACTACGGTCACGGAAGATTTAATTTTTGAAATAATAAATTCCCATTGTATAGCGAGTTGATTGTAGTTAGTCATGCTTCCTCCTTCATCTCACCAAACTTTATTGTAATTATTGAAGCTATCGATAACCCGTTGGTATGTGTTTATATAAAAACAATATAATTAATTGTAACATAGTTATTCAAGACATGTGTTCCTTGGGTAATAACTGATAAATACATTCACAAATATTCATCATACCATCAGGAGGGTCACTTATGAAATTTCTATTAATTGTCATTATTATTATTTTGATTGTTTTCTTCTTCACGAGACGTAAGCGTTAATTTTGAGGCGGTCATGTAAATGAGGAAGGAAGATCGGGTATGAGAACCCTCTTTTTTATATTCATGACACTTTGTATCATCAATTTTTGCTTCCCTAAGTTTGGCTGGTACCTGCGTTATGGCTGGATTTCCCGGGGTGAGGGTGAGCCCAGCAGACCGTATATGGCAATGACCAGAATGACCAGTTTGCTGATGCTGCTTATCGCTTTTTCGCTCGTCGTGGCTTGAATTATAGAAAGCAGAAAGACAGCTGTCCCAAGGGATAGCTGTCTTTCTGCTGCTCAATGACGGGAAAATGATAACTTTGTTTGTGGTGCGTTCACAACGATACCCGTAAAATATAATTATCGTTGTGGAAAGGACACCTTAGCATGAACATCGCATTTTATCCATTTTGGGCTGCCAAAACACTGCTCTCTCTCATTAATGTTATATATATCATGGTTATCACGACATTTATTTACGGACAGACGGGGTCTGTCCTTATCGCTGCGCTGTTTCCGTTTATACAAATGTCCGCACGTATCGTGGCCGGATTTACTGCACCCTTGCTTGTGAACCGTTTCGCATTCTCGAGGCTGATGGTTACCATTCCTTTAGCCAAAACATTGATGATTACCGGGATCGCCATCGCATTTACTGATCTCATTGCACATATTCCTCTTCTGCTTGTGGGAGTAGCGATTCTATCGTTTCTGGACGGATGGGAAGCTCCAATGTTAAACACGTTAACTCCCCGATTGGTTCAAGGAGAAGATCTGGTGAAGGCGAACAGTTTTCTCTCCTTCTCTACTCAGACCATGACAATTATCGGATATGCGATGACCGGATTCATCGTTATGTACTGGGGTGCCTCACAAACATTCTGGGCGGCTACAGCCTTATCCTGGGCTGTCCTGATTCTGATGATTATGATTAGCTCACTTACCCGCGATATTCAAGGAAAAGTAGAGAAATCCACTTCCAGATGGGATGTGTTAAGGGAAGGTTGGCTTATCCTTTGGAAAAATCGATCGTTGCGCCTCATTACTTTTATGGACCTGGTTGCAAGTATCGCTGGTTCCATATGGATCGGCGCTATCACACTTGCTTTTGTGAAAGAAGCTTTGGGCCAACAAGAAGGTTGGTGGGGGCTTATCAACTCCAGCTATTCTGTCGGCACCATTCTCGGAGGAATTATAGCCATCGCCCTGGCCACGCGCATACAAAAGCACCTGATATCCAGTATGGCAATAGGTTCTCTCCTCTTCAGCTTGCTGACCATCGCTTACGGTTTAAACAGCCTTCCCTGGCTTGCTATTGTATTGTGTGTGCTTATGGGTCCCGCTTATCAGATCCGCGATGTTGCTCAGCACACGGCTTTTCAGAGCAGCGCGCCTGTCGAATCCCTATCCAAGGTATACGCAGCACATGATATTGTTCTCTCAGCTGCTATGAGTATATCCACGGTAATCTTCGGACTGATTGCTGATCAAATGGGTGTTCGACTGGTATACTTGATTGGCGGTAGTTTATTCATCGTATCCTCCCTTTGCTCTTTCCAGTTACATCGAATCAAAGCGAAGTAGTGATACGAAACTGCTACGTAAGATGATGAAGTCAAAAATAAAAGACGAGCACACATCTGCTCGTCTTCACTGCTTCCGAACATGATCGGAGCAGCCCTTTTATTCTCAATCCAATCGGTAATCTGTCAACGGCTTGCCTTGTTTATAATAAAGTGCTGGTGACAGTATATTAAAGAAAATATGCACATCAGGCAAATCCGCTTCTTCCAAAATATCTTGCATTGAGGAAGCAATCCGATTATGAATCTCCTGATCACGTTGGAACATCAGGATCTCTACTGAAGCCGGAGAAGGTGTAAGTGCTTGTACGTCATGACGTTCTGCCTTCATTCTCTCCTGCGGAATATTGGTGATCAACGCAAATTGCTCCGTGATGCGGGGTACAACTTCCTCCAGTTGGGGTCCTGTGAATCCTTTAAAACGAATAAACGGCATTGCTATCCCTTCAATCTCTATTATTAGTCTCTTATGTGATTTTAAGCACATTGTTTTCGGTTGTCAAATCTCTTTCATCATACCATTCTTTCATAGAAACGGGAAAATGCCCCGCTGAACTCTCAGCGGAGCGTACACGTAACCCGTCTTTCAACTTTGTTCTGCAGTGGCTTACAGCCAGAAAGATTTAGTGATGATTACGAGCAGGATGAAGAGTACGAGAATTGCGCTTGTGGAAGTCCATCCACCAACATGGCCGCCACAGCCGTATCCAACTTCACTCATTTGATTGGCCTCCTTTGAATTTCAAGGTATGCCATAACATATGTCGATTCTAACATCAATGACCGGGCTATTCGGCAAGCTCACAGGCCCAAACATTGCCTATTTTGTCCGTTGAATTATGCCAAAGGAACGACGTGAATGTTCACATCATTTCCTGGTGCTCCATGACAGCGTTCTGCTGTATTTTGCTTGTCCAGGATAATCAAACGAGTACGTGTATCATTTCTGGATGCCAAGACCACTTGCCCATCCGGGGCAATACAATAGGCGATTGGAATTGAAATTTCACTATCACGATACGTACCGTCCGCATGGCTGGTCCCCATAACGATACATTGATTTTGCACCGCCAGCCGCCGCGCTTCTTCCATCCACTCTGTATACTGCTCTTGACTGAACATCCCTACACCAATGGAATGCATGATTATATCCACTCTGCCAATATTCTCGTTATGAAAACCTTGTAACACCAGCTCGTCACACAACAAGGTGCTGATGGCCCACTCCTGTTCCTTAACGACCTCAGCAGAGGTATACTTCGCTTTCTCCAATACAGTCTCCCCAGCCTTGCTAATAATGATCGAACGGTCCTTGGGGCGTTCATTCAACCTGCGATAACCTGACACAATCATCGTTCCATATGCAGCTGCCAGACGACTGGCCTCTTCCACGTTCTGATTCAGATAACCTTCAGGAAAAAACAATACATCCGCTTCCGGATGTTGCTTCAATTCCGCTTCCAGCTGCAGTAACTGCTGTTCCAGCTTGGGCTGTCCAATTATAATCTTCAACGGTTATCCCCCTCATGAATAAAAGCCGGTTCACACCTAAATCAGGTACGAAACCTGCTTAAAGGTTGTACAGACAGGATTTCTGCTCATCGCACTTCGCTTCAAGAGTAATTGTCTTTGGTATACCGCTCCGTCTAACAATTACTTTTACAGTTTAAATGATATGTAATTAGGAATTTCTGTGCTCGATTCTATCATAAATCTCCTGCCCGTCATAACCTCGATCTGTAGCTATATCTTTCGCAAAAAGTACCATATCACCAGTCGCAGCTGAATTTGCACCCAGTGCTCCCACAACCGCCGCAAGTGGATAAAGCAAAATAGTCAGAACCTTCTTCATCTTCTCATCTCCTCTTCCGTTTAACGGAAATTATTGTGTGATCATCCTAATAATACGCTGAAGAGGAGAGTGAGTTTCAACAATCTTTATAAACATTCGAAGCTATTCAGCAAATCCTTGGCTTCTTCATGCTCAGGTTCCAAAGCCAGTACTTTCCGCGTGTAAGCCAGCGTTTCTTCTTCCAGTTCAAGTTCATAACAACACACAGCCAAGTCGTACAGCACAGCAGAATTTTGTTTTCTCGAATCCGCATCCAGGGACAGTTCCAGAAAACGCTTAGCGTCCTCATACATATACATCCCATATAACAGCTGACCAGCAAGAAACGCTACATCTCCTTGTCGTTCCATTGCATAATAAGAAGACCACATGATGTGGATTCCAGACTGAATATCAAGTATTTCCTCATCACTTGCATCAGGTAAAAGACTCGAAATCCGGTTGGCACTATGGATCAAAAACTCAGCATCATACCCGCCCAGACGCCAAAAAGGTAAAATTTGCTTCAGCTCCATCCGTTCTACCTGATCATCCATCCATTCCTTTATACTGAAAAAATCATCGGGTCCAAAACGTTCAACAAATCGGTGATATGCCAGCCGTGTGTTTTCGTACCCCAGCGGTTCGTCCAACATCAACATACATCCCACGTTCAGATCCTTATAATGATGTGTTGTGAAACGAGTGTGAGCTCCCTGCTGTTCCAATATATATTGAATGGCATGATAATTCGCTGTCAAAGAAAAACTTCCATGAAGAACGAATTCAGGCGGTTCAGCAAACTTCCAGTTGTCCAGTCGATGGTCCCCTTTGTCCGCAGTAATCAACACATACCCTGATTCTGATAACGTGTTCAACCGTTCGAGACAGGACAGGCCAATTGACGGGAACAGAATGTGCGAATCCTCTAACTCTTCCTTGTACAGTGCGATAAGTTCATGATACGGATAGTTTTCTGCACTGTACTCAGGTGCACGGCGGTACTCATAACTCAGTGTCATATTTTCCAGCAGCTCGGCAGGTTTGGAATAAAGAGAAGAAGGTTCTGAAGATTGGACGAGTACATCACATTCATATATCTCACCCTCCCCAACATAAATTAACTCCTGTGGAATACTGTCAAAGAAGTAATTGGCAATCAACAACAAGGGTTGTTTCAAATCGCCAGGTCGAATATCTGTACCTGCCACCACCAGGTTCAATTCAGTATCCTGTATTGCGTCAAAGCGTGCAAAATCCAGGATCCCTTGATCAATGAAGGATTGCATGGACGGATGCGCTCTCCATCCCAACACATTATCTTCTACCAGATCGGTCATTACATATCGAAAAGCAGGCAACTCCAAGCCTGCAAAATCCTTCAAGGCTATCAGTTTGAGCAGAATTTGGTGCGCTAAGCGCCCAACACCTGCTCCAAGCTCCAGAATGGTCACCGTTTCGGTTGTCTTCCCTTTGCTTGCGAGGTCCTGAAGAAAGCCAAAAATCATCTCGGCATACGCCGTTGCAATCATCGGATTACTCGTTATGTATTGCGGTACCTGATTCTCTGTCCAAGCATGCAGCCCTTTTTGTTCATAATATGCACGCTGCCAATCCCACACCGGAGCTTCACTGAAGCGGAAACGCTGTCCTTCGTTTTGCATCATTAATTGTAACCCTGCTTTCCATTCTAATTTCATAGACCGACCCTTCAATCTCTAACGCATTATAACATAAACTTCGTCTGGTCAAATCAAGGCCAATAGTGTACTCCCCTGTAACGGCAGCGCCTCTCACGTTTAGCTTCAAATCATCTTCTATTAGAATGGCTTAATCAAGATTATGTTCCTTTTTTTCCATTCTCTCTTTTAATAATCGAATCTCCTGCTTCAAGCCCGAGATTTCCTTTCTTAAACCAGATCTTTTTATAGCCAATGAGAACACTGCATATAATATCAAACCAACCAGAGCGATGAAAATAAATATCATCAAAATCCCCACAAAACTCACTGCACTTGCACCGCCGTCCATCGTTTTAATTACACCACCTTTACTGCATATATTTCAAAATTATACCATATATCACTCCATCAGGTTCGTTTACAAATTCGTTAGCACTCGCTTGTCTGCCATAAAAAAAGCTCCGGTAGCCTTATGCTAACAGAGCTTTCTCAAAGTGAATTATTTAAAAATTTTCAGCACTTGAAAATAATCAACTTCCAAAATAAACGTCCAATTTCCCAGCGGGCGGAATCGTCGCCATCCAAACTTCAGCCAACCAGAACGGATGATTAACGTTCATCATCTTAAGCTTTGCAGGTTTTCGTATATATTTCAGTTGTAACAACAGAAAAAAACCCTTGCTCCGCAAGGGTTTTGAGAGAATGGGCCCTACAGGACTCGAACCTGTGACCAATCGGTTATGAGCCGACCGCTCTAACCAACTGAGCTAAGGGCCCTGAACAAAAACGTATAACGTTCAGATGATGGCTGTGAATCATCCAGTAAAACTAAATTGCGGGGGCAGGATTTGAACCTGCGGCCTTCGGGTTATGAGCCCGACGAGCTACCGGGCTGCTCCACCCCGCGTCAGTAAGAAATATTAAAACAGCGACTTAATTAATATACACCATTCCTATGCCATAAGTCAAGGGGTAATGTTAGGGAATGAAACGTACACCATAACGCCCCTTTTTTGAACGATATACTTCCACTTCAGCTGGCTCGTTATGACCGTAAATCCATCCATCCTGCTCCATTCGCTTCGCAAGACACCCTGCCTGAAATTTGGTTGCATACAATTTGCTGAAATATACCCAGTGCATTCCACTCGTCCTTTCCTGGTGTCATCATTTTTCCCTGCTTTTGTAGAATACCCCAATTCCATAAAAATAGCCGCCAAAGAACTAAATCTCCAGCGGCTACCTCTATGATTTTATTACAAGATCATTTAACCTTATTGAAACGTGGCTTTAGGGTCCTTTTTCAACTTCTCCAGCATTTCGTTTCCTTTGGCTGCCCATTCACCAAGCGCTTCTTTTGGTGTCTTTTTGTTCGCAAGCACTTGATTGAAGTATTCCATGCCCTTGTCGCTTACTTGCCACAGGTTTGGCATTTTTTGATACATTTTATCCAAGTTCGTATTGGTCGGAGGTACAGGTTTCAGCGTATAGAATGCCTGGATGTTGTAATCCAAGCCATCCTTCGGTTTAATGAAGCTCTTCCGGGAAACCATCTCATAACTGCTGCGTGCTTTGATCTTCGCCCAATCTTCACTGTTCATGTACTTGATCAATTCCCATGCATCATCAGGGTTCTGAGCTGAACTATTAATGGCCATGAGGTTGCTCAGATAAATGTTGCCTCCGATTTCAGGAGCTTCCGGATGAACCGGAGGTGTGACAACATCCCAGTCCACCTTCGTAAAGTCTTTCATTTTATCCGCATTTTTATTGGCATCAATCAATTGATTAATATAGCTATAATCTCCAATGACCATCGCTGTTTTGCTGCTCAGGAACAGATCACCCTGAATTGGATTATAACGTCCGCTGTTATCCTGATCCTGCGGTTCGTCTCCTTTAGGGATGACTTTATCTAAGGCAAGCTTGCTTATTGTACTCCATACTTTCTCCCACTGCGGAGAATCGACGGTCATTTTTTCTGCTTTGTCATCAAAAATTTTCAGCTGCAGAGAGTTATAGTACTGTGACATCGTATAGTAAGGAGAACCGCCTTGATAGGTACTGAAAGAGAAACCAAACACATGGTCTTTGCCTTCACCCTTTGTAAGACGGGTACCTAGGTTGAAAATGTCGTCCCAAGTCATATTATCCGTTGGAGGCTCTACGCCTGCTTTCTCAAACATGCCCTTGTTGTAGAATAACGCTGCAGAGGAGAACGTTGGTGTCAAAGCGTAGATACTCTGATCTCCCAAATCCTTGATTCCCTCAAGAACACTCGGCACAATATCCGATGTATCAAACTTGTCTTCCTGCATCAGTGGGTCCAGTTGTTTGACCATGTTTTCCTGAATTAACGACTTGATTGTCGTCGTATCCGCCACGATGACGTCTACCGGGTTATCCCCTGTCATAATTTTTTTCAAGCTCTCCATCGTATCCGGAACGTCCTTCTGCTCTTCCTGATTACCATATCCGTACATGCTGCCCTGGTCTACCGCAGGTACAACTTCAATCGTGATATTCGGATGTGTCAATTCAAAAGCATCGGTAAACTGCTGGCGGAAATAGCTGTCATCCTGGCCCCCCCACATCGTTGCTACACGCAGTACACGCTGCTCGTTTTCCTTGGACTCACTTGCTGTACAACCCGCAAGCAGCGGCAATGCCAGACTAGCTGTAGCCAGCACAGCCAGCACCCGTTTTCCCCAAAACCTGTTCTTCATCTCCCAATTCCCCCTCTAAAATTATCTTGGCGGTGTAATAACAATACGCTCACCGTCAAATTCCAATGTGGCACGATTATCAATGGACAGTGCCTCCAAATACTCCTTGGGCACCTGAAGTCGCCCAGCCCGGTCAATGATGACAAAAGCTTCATGAATATCCGCGGCTCCTGCCTCAGACAAGCCATGTTCGTCATCCAGATTCGGATTGCGTTTCACGAACTCGGTGCTGGTCAAGCCGTCCCGAATCGCCACGATCCGGTCCACCTTGCCAGCGAGGGTTAGATCATGAGTAACAATCACAATCGTGACCCCGAGCTCCTTGTTCATTTTGCGAAAAATGCCCATGATTGTATCACAGGTCTCCGAATCCACCGAACCTGTCGGCTCATCCGCGAGCAGCAGCTTGGGGCGATTCGATAACGAGATGGCAATCGCCACCCGCTGCTGCTCCCCACCGGACAATTGATGCAGTTTGTTATGCATCCGGTCCTTCAGTCCAACCCATTCCAGCAGCTGCATGGCATAGGCGCGATCTCGCTTGCCTCCCAAAATCATGGGTGTTTCCACATTTTCCAGTGCTGTGAGGTATGGAAGCAGGTTACGACCGTTATTTTGCCAAATGAAGCCTACGGTATGACGTTTGTACTCCACCAATTGGGCATCTGTCATTTTCAGCAAATCCCAATCTCCGACAACGGCCGTACCGGCTGTTGGACGGTCAAGTCCTCCCAGAATGTTGAGCAAGGTAGACTTACCACTACCGCTGTTGCCGATAATAGCCATCATTTCACCTTGATTGACAGTCAGATTGAGACCTTGAAGGGCAACGACTTCCACATCGCTGGATTTAAAAATTTTGACAAGTCCTTCGCACTGGATCACGTTACCTCTCCTCTCCCATTTTGACTGCCTGGTGAACCCGCAGCCTGCGGATTTGCCACAGCAGCATTGTCGCTCCAATGATCAGCATGACTACGGTCACGCCATACAGCTGCAGCATGTCTTTCTCTTCAAATACAATTCGGAACGGAGGGACCTGTGCGGACACATTATCTGTGGTTTGCAGGAAGGGCAGGAACAGACGACTGGATACCTGACCAATGCCAATACCGAGAATGATCGAAAGACCCGCCGTGAACACCTGCTCCAGCAGCAACATACCGCTCAATTGCGCCCGGGATAACCCCATCGCCCGCAGAACACCGAACTGTACTACACGCCCGGATAGATTGAAGAACCAGTACAGGATATATCCGATCAGGGAAATAATGACCGACACTAAGAATCCGAGACTCAGTATGCCGAACACTCCGCCCCTTGACGGATGTTTGCCCTGGGATACCAGCTCTGTACGCACATCGCGTACTGACGATAACTCAATGCCTTCCGCTGCAAGCTTCTCCATCAACGGAGCAACTTTGGCATCCGGCTTCATCTTCAGCCAGACCTCATATGGAATCAGAGGCACCTGATCATAGATGTAATCCAGATTCGCAATGAAGAACGGCATTTGATCCGGGTACTGAGCGGGCCAGTAAGGTATAATGCCAAAAACTACAAATTCAATGGCCTGACCCTGTACACCAATGGAGACGAGGTCTCCGGTTTTGAGCTTGAATTTGTCTGCAAATTTGGAAGAGATCAATACGGCCCCTTCATATTTTCCAAGCAAGTCGAGGTACTTATAAGGATGTGCCGGGAACAGATCGTTGCGGAACCAAGCCACTTGAGCAAAATCCACATTGTCGATCCCCACCAGCATTCCCTGTCCACCCGATTTGCCAGAGACAATAATATTGCCTTTCGTTTGCAGCACTCTCGCTGCATGTTCTACCCCATTCAAGCTGCGGAACACTTCAAAAGGTGGCTCGGAATAGATCATCTTCGTGGGTTGTGAACCACCACCCCCACCTGATCCACCTCCGCCGCCATTTCCTCCGCCTCCAGAACCACCACTACCGTTTCCACCACCTTGCTGTCCTCCGCCTGAACCGCCGCTTTGTCCGGAACCCGTTGGCTTAACCTCAGGTGTACCTTCCCATACGGTCTGCATAATAACATCGGAACCATATCGGTATAACGTGCGCTCGGTCGAGTTCAGATCAATGGTACGAGCCGCTGCCGAGTTATACACACCAAGTCCGAGTGTCAATACAAGCAGGATCATCAAAGGATAGTAAGAAGACGATGAACGCGAAAGCTGTGTCAGTGTCAGATACAATGGAACCGGGAGAAACTTGCGCCCGATCAGCTGAATGAGCTTCAAAATCCACGGGAACAACCGTAAGAAGAACAGTCCCAGTGCAAAGATGGCGAGTGCCGGAACAAAGAACAAAAACGGCTGTACCTGAAGCTGATCTGTCGTCATTCCAGTCTGGAACGTCAACATTTGCCGTTCATAGAACAAGTAATATCCATACCCCGCAAGCCCCAGCAACGCAATATCCAGAAACCAGCGCTGCCATACCGGCGCACGATCCGTACGTGCCTGTCGGCGTTTGGCCGATACAATCGTCGCCCGCGCATAGGTTATTGCCGGAATAAGCGAGGCTATGATTGCCACCAACACGGCGATAAGGCCAAGCAGGATCGCTTCTTTCGATATTCCGATCGGAATGGATTTTCGATCCACGAACGACAGGAATCCGCTGGCAGAACCGATGCTTTTCGCCATAAACCATCCAAGAAACGGTCCGATGACAAGAGCAATCGCGCCCAGGAATATACCTTCAAGCAGATAAAGAGAGAAGATCTGCCGGGCAGAAGCTCCACGACTGCGCAGAACTGCGATGTCACTTTCCTGCTTCTGTAACGACTGTCTGGCATTCATGGCTATAAAATAAAAGACCATCGCAATCATCGGTGCAGCCAGCGTGAACAGCATGGTCTGCAATTGCAGACTCTGACTGCGGAATTGTTTCAACAGATCCCCGAAGGTGATGTCCACTTTCGTATCCTTCAACCGCTGATACAGGTCGATATCCAGCCTTTCCAGCACAGAGGTCAGTCCCGAGAGCTGGCTCGTTTGAATCTCTTTCAGATCAAATGCATAATACCAACGTGAATTCTGAAGAGGGATACCTTTTTCCTTCAGTAAAACATCATTAAATACCGATTCATCTACATATAGTCCGTTCATCATACCGTCAAATCCCTGCACCCAGTAAGGGCTGCTAGGATCATCCGCTTTGAAAGAACCTGTAATCTTCACACGCAACGTAATATCAAGACCGCTGTAAATCGGATATTCCAGCACATCTCCGATATGAAGATCATTACGATACATGCCCTCTTCCAGCATGACCGCTTCAATAATATCGTCCTTGACCTGGTTGCCCGGCTTCACTCCCGCAGAATAATTAACCTGTGCATCCAGACCTGTCATCGTGCCCAGGCTCATGCTGCGGACCCGGCTGGCATCCACTTTAGTAGGATCTTCCGGGTTCACCTCTGTGCTGCGGATGGAACGGGAGTTCACATACGTATGAAAAGGAAAACCAATGTCACGAGGCACATCCTCGCGAATATATCGATCCACCTCTTCCAGACCACGTGTGTCAGTCTTCACACCACCAGGTGCCTGATAACTCATGAGCAACGAACCGGCTGGCAGTCCCTCACTGTTGTCCTGCAGTGTCTGGGCCACGACCCGCTTCAGCGCACCATCGGCATACATTGGAATACTAACGGTGAACGCAACCGCCACAATTAGTCCGATCAGTGTGCTGAACGTCATCCAGCGAGTGTTCCACATTTTGCGGAACAGCAGTCGAAGCAATGGCAGCCCCATTAGCGGCCCACTACTTTCTGTCCAACGGTCAGACCTTTTAGAATTTCCACATCCGTAGATGTCTGCTGTCCGACTTCCACGTCCACTTCACGCTTGCTTCCATCACTCTCCACCACTTGCACATACGTTCTTGAACCGATGGAGCGCAAAGCGGATACAGGAATAACAATCGCGTTCTCTGTACGTTGGGTGACAATGGATACCGTTAGAGGTGTACCGCGTTCAACACCCTTGGGCATTTTCGCCAGCGAAACAATAACATATTGATCCAGGCTTTCTTTCGCCGGAGGCGTTCCGCCTTCTCCCGAACTTCCGCCGCTGCCGCTACCAGTTCCGCTTCCCGATGCTTGGGCAACAGGCATAACTTTAACTTTGCCAGCCACTTTGCCTGCACCATTAATGTCTACATCCGCCTTCATGCCAGCCGAGAACTTTTCGAGATCTTCTTTGGCAAACGTAGCTGCGACAACCAGATTGGATGTATCTGCTATGGTTGCAATCGGGTCATAGGCTTTGACAGCCGCACCTTTCTCCACCTGCACGGCAATAATTGTTCCGCCGAACGGAGCGGTCAAAGTGGCTTTACCTAATTGATCCTCCAGATCAGCCAGTTCCTGACGAAGTTCTTCAAAGGCAATCGTGGACTCTTCGAACTCCACCGGGTCCATCTCATCCCGCTTGCGAAGCGTTTCCTTCATCTGGACTTCCGATTTGCGAATCTGCAGGTTTTTGGCCCGGATCTCCTTCTCCACACTCTCTACATCAAGAACTGCGAGAAGTTGACCTTTCTTCACTTTATCCCCTGGTTTTACATTCAACTCTTTGACATGCATACCGTCCAGCGTAAAATATACCTTTTCTTCCCGCTGGCTCATCATCTTGCCACTTCCGCTTACTTTCTTCTCCAGCGTCTCCGTCCGAACTTCATACTCCGGCTTCTTGGAGATCGTTGGTGGTGTAATTGGCGGAAGCACTTCTTCCTCTGTTTCTGCCGGCAGCAAAGAGCAGCCGGACATCGTTGCAGCCACTATCGCACTAAGCACAATAAGCGCTGCGCGTTTCCCCCTCTTCGGAGCGGCCCCTTTACTTGATAAATCTGCCGTCCGCCATTTCATAAACATGGTCCGCAACCTCCAAAATCGTAGGATCGTGTGTAGTCATACAGATCGTTACTTGTTCAACTTCAATAATATTGCGAAATACAGCCATCACCTGTGCTCCCATTTTGGAATCGAGTTCAGCTGTCGGCTCATCCGCGAGCAATAATCTCGGTCTGTGGGCTATCGCCTTGGCGATAGCAACCCGCTGCTGTTCTCCCCCGGACATCTCGAATGGACGGTGCTT
Organism: Paenibacillus sp. 11B; assembly: GCF_030487755.1. Taxonomy (NCBI): domain Bacteria; kingdom Bacillati; phylum Bacillota; class Bacilli; order Caryophanales; family Paenibacillaceae; genus Paenibacillus; species Paenibacillus sp. 11B. The sequence goes on from NZ_JAUKNS010000001.1 coordinate 1,198,339, forward strand.
GACCCGTTTGGTTAGTCCAACCAGATCCAGACAATGACCTACCCGGTCCTTCCATTCCGAACGCGGCACGTCCGCCATGCGGAGCGACAGCTCTACATTTTCCCAGGCAGACAACAAGGGCATCAACGCATACGCCTGAAAAATAAAACCAATTTCCCTGCGTCGCAAAGCGGTCCGCCGCCGGTCTCCCCAATCCTGAAGAGGCTGGCCGGAGAACAGGATGTCTCCACTTGAAGGCTGATCCAGCCCGCCCAGCATATTGAGCAGCGTGGTTTTCCCTGAGCCAGATCTCCCTTTCAACATCACCAGCTGTTGCGGGTTCACTTCCATATCAATGCCTTTGAGCACATGAATAATGCGGCTTCCCGTCTGAAAGCTGCGATGAACATTGCGAACCTCCAGCACGGGCCCATCATATGGAGGCAATAGATCCTTCTTGGAAGACTGGGAGTTCACTTCAGGTTCAGCTGCTGCAGCCGCAACCTCCTCCTGGCTTGTATCACTGGTTATGTCGTGCGAGTCGATGGATGGGTTCTGTGGTTCACTTATGTATGCCGATTCCTCCTGCCCAACGGGTTCCTGCTGCTCCGTTGGTTCGACTGCGCTGTCCTCGCCTGACTGACTCTTGGCAGGTCTGATTTTGGAAAATAACTTCTTCATGCCAGCAATCACGCTCATCCTTTCTTCATATCCCGTTTACTTCATCAAGACACTAAAAATAGAAATCTATTCCATACTACACTGCATTATAAACGACGGATCACAACTAAAAGTTACAAGCTTTTTACAACGTTCCAGTGAAAAAGTTAATATTTTGATGAACAAACCAAAAAAGCACCCCAAAGTACGGGATGCCTCTTGAATATTCGATGAATTTGCCTCTATGGCGGCAATCATTACAATTTTGATACCGTTCACAAGCAAACCGTTCAATCCACTGTGAATGATATTATTTTCCAAATGAAGAAGGATCTTCACGCCAGGATTTGAGCAGTGCAAAATCACTCTCCTGGATCGTGCCCTCAGCCAACGCCACATCCATCAAAGCAGTGTAGTTGGACAGGGTTTGCAGCGGGATTTCCGCTTCTTCAAAAGCCTTAATGCCTTTGTCCAGCTGGTAGCTGAAAATGGCCAATACTGCAAGGGGAGTCGCCCCGGCTACACGTACCGCTTCTGCCGCTTTGATTGAACTGCCCCCTGTCGAGATCAGGTCTTCAATAACAACAACCTTTTGTCCCTCGGTGATCAGACCTTCAATCAGGTTCTCTTTGCCATGTCCTTTGGCTTTATCACGAATGTAAGCCATCGGCAGATTCAGCTTTTGCGCAACCCAGGCAGCATGCGGGATACCTGCGGTTGCAGTACCTGCGATGACTTCTGCATCGGGATATTGATCACGAATGATCGCAGCAAAGGCTTCAGCAATGTCGTTGCGAATCTCGGGATAAGACATCGTTAAGCGGTTATCACAATAGATTGGTGATTTGATGCCGGATGTCCAGGTGAATGGCTGCTGCGGACGCAGCGCCACCGCTTTAATTTTTAACAGTTGGGAAGCAATATGGTTAGGAATCTCGTTAAGTTCGATCATGCATTCAACATCTCCTTCAAAATGGTTTCTGCCGCTTCACGCGGATGGGGAGCGCCCGTAATTGGTCTGCCTACAACGATGTAATGACTGCCTCTGGCAATGGCTTCACCGGGCGTCAGGACACGAGTCTGGTCTCCCAGGCCACTTCCTGCTGGACGAATGCCTGGTGTGACCGTGTGAAAATCACTGCCACAGGCTGCGCGGATCGCAGGTACTTCCAGCGGGGAAGCAACAACACCATCAAGACCTGCCTCATGGGCCAGTTCTGCATAACGGACTACCGCTGCCTCAACACTTCCCTGGATGCCGATCTCGGAATTCATCGTTTCCTGACTTGTACTGGTCAGCTGAGTAACTGCAATAATCTCAGGTTTACGTAGGGATGGATCAGCAGCCAGAGCCGCCTCTGCCCCTTCACGGGCAGCACGCATCATGCTTTTACCTCCAGCTGCATGCACATTGAACATATCCACACCCAGACGAGTTATGCTTTCAGCACCCCCACGAACCGTGTTTGGAATATCATGCATCTTCACATCAAGGAATACCGAGTATCCCTTCGACTTTAATTCCCTAATGAAGTCCGGGCCAGCGGCGTAAAAGAGCTGCATGCCCACCTTCAGATAACAGGGAATGCCTTCGAGGGCCTTTACCAATTCCTGAGCCTGCTCCGCTCCGGGATAATCGAGTGCCACCATCAGACGGCCAGCCATTTCGTTGAAATTCGGGTGATTCATTTACCAGCGCTCCTTCCAAAAGCTTCATTTTTCCGTTTTTGCCCGATATAAAGGACATCCCGCCAGCCCGAAGGCTGACTGATGTCCTTGATCAGTGACAAATCGTCTTATTTATTGTACAAGAGCTGGCATAGCCTCAGAGGAGAAGTTGATCGTTTGCAGCATGATCAACAGGGCACGGATGGTATCCAGTGAAGTCATACATACAATGCCGTTCTCTACCGCCTCACGACGAATACGGAATCCGTCACGCTGCGGAGTTTTGCCTTTGGTTAGCGTGTTGAACACAAAGTTTGCTTCGCCGCTGCGAATCATATCGAGAATGTTTGGTGAACCTTCACTCAATTTGTTCACCGTCGTCACCGGAATGTTCGCTGCTTCGAGCGCAGCTGCCGTGCCTCCAGTAGCCATGATTTTGTATCCCAGTCTATAGAAACCTTCAAGCAGTGGAACAGCTTCCTCTTTGTCTTTATCCGCTACCGTTACCACGATTGCTCCGGTGGCCGGGATCTTCATGCCTGCACCGATGAGACCTTTGAACAACGCTTTGGCGTAATTCGGGTCACGCCCCATAACCTCACCTGTGGATTTCATCTCAGGTCCAAGCGTTGGCTCCACACGACGCAGCTTCGCGAAGGAGAAGACCGGAACTTTTACCGAAACATGATCCGACTCAGGCCACAGACCGTCTACATAACCGAGGTCTTTCAGCTTCACGCCCAGAATGGCTTGTGTTGCCAGGTTCGCCATCGGAATGTTGGTTACTTTGCTCAGGAAAGGAACTGTACGGGATGAACGCGGGTTCACCTCAATGATGTACACTTGGCCATCATGGATAACAAACTGGATATTAACCAAACCGATCGTTTTCAATTCTTTTGCAATCTTGATTGTAATCTCTACAATTTTCTCTTTCAGATCCTGGGACAGGTGCTGTGGCGGATATACCGCGATGGAGTCACCAGAGTGAACCCCTGCGCGCTCGATATGCTCCATGATACCCGGAATCAATACCGTTTCACCATCACAGATCGCGTCAACCTCAACCTCTTTACCCATCATGTAGCGGTCAATCAGAACCGGATGCTCCGGATTGATTTTAACCGCCTGTTCCATATATGTCAGCAATTCGGCATCGGAGTATACAATCTCCATCGCACGACCGCCGAGTACGTAGGAAGGACGAACCAGTACCGGGTAACCCAGGCTTTGAGCCGTTTCAACTGCATCATCTACCGAAATGACTGTTTTACCTTTTGGTTGTGCAATTTCCAGACGGGAGAGCAGACGCTCGAACTTCTTGCGATCCTCTGCCTCGTCAATGTTTTCCAGATCTGTTCCGAGAATTGTCACCCCAGCGGCACGCAGTGGTGCTGCCAGGTTAATTGCCGTTTGACCACCAAACTGTACGATAACACCTACAGGCTGTTCCTGTTCGATAACGTTCATTACATCTTCGAAGAACAGGGGTTCAAAGTACAATCGATCCGATGTATTAAAGTCGGTAGACACCGTCTCCGGGTTATTATTGATGATAACTGCTTCATAGCCTGCTTTTTGCAGAGCCCATACTGCGTGTACTGTCGAGTAGTCGAACTCAATCCCTTGACCGATCCGGATTGGACCGGAACCAAGTACGACGACTTTTTTCTTATCTGAAGGAATGACTTCATTCTCAGTTTCGTAAGTGGAGTAGTAATATGGCGTTGTTGCTTCAAATTCAGCTGCGCACGTATCTACCATTTTGTAGACTGGGCGAAGGTTTTCCTCTTCACGGCGTGCTCTGACTTCAGCTTCTTTTGTCAACGTACCTCCTGGCTGTCCTTCAGCACGCAATTCAGCAATGGCACGGTCAGTGAAGCCCAGACGCTTCGCTTGATACAAGGTTTCGGAAGACAATTCGGATTCCTCTCGAATGCGATCTTCGAAGCCGACCAGCCCTTCGAGTTTATCCAGGAACCACCAATCAATTTTCGTCAGATCCTGAAGCTGTTGTAAGGTATACCCTCTGCGGAAGGCTTCAGCGATGAGGAAGATACGCTCATCGTCGGCTTTGACCAGACGCTCGTTCAGCGTTTCTTCATCAAGTGTTTCGGCATCTTTCAGATACAGACGGTGTACGCCGATTTCCAGGGAACGAACCGCTTTGTGAATCGACTCTTCGAATGTCCGGCCAATCGCCATAACTTCGCCTGTCGCTTTCATCTGTGTACCCAGTTTGCGGTTCGCCGAGATAAACTTGTCGAACGGCCAGCGTGGGATTTTGCTCACGATATAGTCCAGTGTTGGCTCAAAGCATGCATATGTTTGGCCCGTTACCGGGTTCACGATTTCGTCCAGTGTGTAACCCATGGCAATTTTGGCAGCCATCTTGGCAATCGGATAACCCGTTGCTTTGGAAGCCAGTGCCGAAGAGCGGCTTACCCGTGGGTTAACTTCGATAACATAGTATTGGAAGCTGTGCGGATCAAGTGCAAACTGTACGTTACAACCACCTTCGATGTTGAGGGCACGGATGATTTTCAGGGAAGCTGAGCGCAGCATTTGATATTCACGGTCAGACAGCGTTTGGCTTGGTGCCACAACGATACTGTCACCGGTATGAACACCTACCGGGTCAAAGTTTTCCATGTTGCAGACGACGATACAGTTATCGTTTTTGTCCCGCATAACCTCGTACTCGACTTCTTTCATACCTGCAATGCTCTTCTCAACCAAACATTGACCGATCGGGCTGTAACGAATACCTGCTACGACTGTCTCGCGCAGTTCTTCTTCGTTGGCACAGATCCCGCCGCCTGTTCCGCCAAGCGTGTAGGCTGGACGAACGATGATTGGATAACCAATCTCATTGGCAAAATCAAGTGATTCCTCAAGTGTTGTTACAATTACACTCTCAGGTACAGGCTGTTCCAGTTCACGCATCAGATCACGGAACAGATCACGGTCTTCCGCTTTCTCAATGGATGTGAGCTGTGTTCCGAGCAATTTGACATTCTCACGTTCAAGGACGCCGGCACGTGCCAGTTCCACCGCCATGTTCAGACCCGTTTGACCACCAAGAGTTGGCAGCAAACCGTCTGGACGTTCCTGACGAATAATTTGCGTTACAAAATCAAGTGTAATGGGCTCAATGTATACTTTGTCAGCCATGTTGGTATCTGTCATAATCGTAGCCGGGTTGCTGTTGATGAGTACAACTTCCACGCCTTCTTCTTTCAGTGCCTGGCATGCTTGTGTACCGGCATAGTCAAACTCGGCCGCTTGACCGATGACGATTGGACCTGAACCAATCACCAGGATTTTTTTGAGATCTTTGTTAATCGGCATGTTATTGTGCTCCTTTCACTGCGGCTGCCAATACGGCTTGACGCGGCTGTTGCGGGTGAGTAATCTTGTGCTCCCGAATCATCTCGATAAAGCGGTCGAACAGATAGCTGTTATCATACGGTCCTGGCGCTGCTTCCGGGTGGTACTGAACGGAAAACGCCGGGAATGTTTTATGTTTCAGACCTTCAATGGTCTTATCGTTATTGTTGATATGTGTCACTTCAAGCTCCGTATTTTTCACGGATTCTTCGTTTACGGTGTAACCGTGGTTCTGAGATGTGATGAAGCAACGTCCGCTCTCCAGTTCTTTAACCGGGTGGTTTCCACCGCGGTGACCAAACTTGAGTTTCTCTGTATCGGCTCCTGCCGCCAGTGCGAACAGTTGGTGACCCAGGCAGATTCCGAAGATCGGATATTCACCGAGCAGTTCACTGATCATTTTAACCGCGTGAGGTACGTCTTTCGGGTCTCCAGGGCCGTTGGACAGCTGAATTCCATCCGGGTTCATGCGGCGGATTTCGTCCGCTGTTACATCATGCGGAACTACGACAACGTCACAGTTCCGTTTGCTGAGTTCACGCAAAATCCCTGTTTTTGCACCGTAGTCAACCAATACAATGCGTTCAGCCGTTCCCGGGCTGTTGTAGACATGCTGAGTAGAAGTCATAGGAACTTGGTTACGCAGTTCAGCGATGCTGGTGTCTTCCATCATCTCCAGCAACTCTTCCACAGGTTTCGATCCTGTTGTGAGAATTCCTTTCATTGTACCGTGGTGACGAATCCGGCGAGTCAGCATCCGTGTATCAATTTCGCTGATCCCTACGATGCCATACTCTTTAAGCAAATCGTCTACGCTGTATTCCGCACGCCAGTTGCTTGGCGTTGGCTCATGACGGCGTACCACAAAACCGTGTACGAACGGACGAATCGACTCGAAGTCGTCACGCGTAATGCCGTAGTTACCAATCAGTGGATACGTCATGGTTACGATTTGACCACAATAAGAAGGATCCGAAAGCACTTCTTGATAGCCTGTAATTCCCGTATTAAAAACGACCTCACCTGTTGTTTCACCTTCAGCACCGAATGCTTTCCCGGTGAACAGTGTGCCGTCTTCCAACAATAATCTTGCCTGTGCCTGCATCCCATTTCACTCCTCTGTGTTTATCAACGTTGAATACTTTGAGTTGAACATGGGGGACGTTACGTTTGGTGCGGCTCCGTTGGCAGAAAACCCTTTGATCGCTGTTATCCCCGGATTACTTTGATCCCATTCTTCAAATGGTGTAATCCGGTGATAAAGGCGAACGCTTTGCTTCTTCGGGTTCTTTCTGCCCACTCCACAGTTACGTTGGTGTCCATGTTCAAAAGCATTATTCAACTTTTCTTTGTTTCGTATATTGAACTCTCGGCATGATCTGCCTCGAGTTAGTCGTAAAGATGTTAATGGTGTATAGGTTGTAGATTAAGAGTTATTAAGAGTTATTAAGAGTTATTAAGAGCTTTTTGATGTAAAGTTTATTGATTTACTAAGTACTGATTTATTGTTGGACCGTGTTGTTCCACACGCTTTTGCCGTCCACCCATGTCTGTACTGGCCAGCCTTTCAGCTTCCAGCCTGTGAATGGTGTGTTTCTTCCTTTGGTAGCAAAAGCTGCCGGATCAACCACTTGTTCCTGATTCAGATCAATCATGGTGATGTCCGCAGGTGCTCCCTCTTCCAGCTTACCAGTATCCAGTCGGAATACCCGTGCCGGGTCAGCTGTCATGCGTTTGACGAGGAAGTCCAGGCTCCAGAGCCCTGTTTCCACAAACTTCGTGTACAGCAGCGGGAAGGCTGTTTCGAATCCGACGATACCGAACGGTGCCAGCTCCATGCCTTTTGCCTTCTCTTCTTCGCTGTGCGGCGCGTGATCGGTAACGATCATGTCCAGCGTTCCGTCCAGCAAACCTTCGATACAAGCCTGCACATCGCGTGGTGAGCGAAGAGGCGGGTTCATCTTCCAGTTGGCATCCATGCCCGGGATATCTTCATCGGACAATACCAGATGGTGCGGACATACCTCAGCAGTGACTTTAATGCCGATGGACTTCGCCAGACGAATCAGGCGAACCGATTGTTCCGTACTTACGTGGCAGACATGGTAGTGAACTCCCGTTGCTTCTGCAAGCAGGATATCACGGCCTACGTGGATAGCCTCGGATTCATTTGGGATACCTTTGATACCGTGACGCTTCGAAAACTCGCCTTCCGTCACATATCCACCGACTACCAATGAGTCGTCTTCGCAGTGAGCGATGACTGGCATATCCATGCTTGCTGCAAGGCTCATGGCATCTTTCATCATTTGAGCGTTTTGTACGCCTACACCATCATCCGTGAATCCAATCGCGCCCGCTTCTTTCAATGCGGCAAAATCCGTAAGTTCACGTCCAAGCTCGTTTTTCGTAATAGCTGCATAAGGCAGCACTTTAACCAGGTCGGCTTCTTTGGCTTTATCCAAAACCAACTTAACGACATCCGCATTGTCGGTTACCGGTCTTGTGTTTGGCATGCAGGCAATCGTTGTAAAACCGCCTTGCGCTGCCGAACGGGCACCTGTTTCGATCGTCTCTTTATGCTCGAATCCAGGTTCACGCAGATGCACGTGCATATCAATCAAACCGGGGATAACCAGTTTGCCTGAAGCATCGGTGACGTTATGCGCTGATTGCTCTGCTGTCAGTACCGCTTCATCTTCCACTCCAGCGATCTTTTGAATTTTTCCTTCATCTATAATGATCGTTTTCCGTTCAAGTTCCCCTTGTTGATTCAAGATGTTCGCGTTTTTTATAATCTGTAGCATAATTGCCCTCCGCTTCGATTCTGTCCGACTTGCCAGACAAGCCGGATGATTTTTATCGTGAACCCTCACATTGCTCTATAAGAACTTCCGTCCCGTCAGCCTATGACCCACAGCCAGACCCTGTTACAGTTTCATCGCGCGTTCCATGACCGCCATGCGGATCGGAACACCGTTAGTCATCTGCGGGAAGATCCGCGATGCTGCGCTCTCCACTACCGCGTCATCTACCTCGACATTGCGGTTCACAGGAGCAGGGTGCATGATAATGGTACTTGGTTTCAGGCGTGACGCCCGTTCTTCCGTCAATCCATAGTGTTCGCGATAATCCTCAGCCGAAGTAATCAGGCCGTGTTTATGACGTTCCAGTTGAACTCTTAGCATCATGACTACATCCGCATCGAGTGCTTCTTCCAGACCAACATAAGGCGCGTGTTCTGCGAGCTCCGGTGCCTGCATCGTTTGCGGCGAACAGAAGCGCACATCCGCACCAAACTTTTGCAGTGCCCACAGATTGGAGCGGGCTACCCGGCTGTGCAGGATGTCTCCGATGATCGACACACGCAAACCTTTCAGTTCACCAAATGCCTTCCGCATCGTGTAGAGATCCAGCAGCGCTTGTGTAGGATGCTCGTTATTCCCATCTCCGGCATTCACCAGTGGAACATTTACTTTCTGAGCCAGTTGTTGTAAAACACCCGATGGTTTCAAGCGGATTACCCCAGCGTCAATGCCCATGGACTCCAGTGTGCGTACCGTATCATAGATGGATTCACCTTTCTCCACACTTGATGCAGCCGCCGTGAAGTTCAGCACTTGTGCACCCAGACGTTTCTCAGCCATCTCAAACGAGAAGCGAGTGCGCGTGCTGTTCTCGAAGAACATGTTGGCTACAAAGTGCGATTCCAGTACTGGAACCAGCTTCTCCTTCTGGGCTTCCCAGTGTGCTGCTCTGTTCAGAATGGATTCGATCTCATCACGACTAAGTTCCTTAAGGCCAAGCAAGCTCCGGTCCTTCAATGCAGGTTGTGTAATCATCATGCCTGTTCCCCCCGGTTCTGAATGATTTTGACCTCGTCCGTTCCGTCCGTTTCGATGAGTGCAACCTCGATCTCCTCTGATTTGGAAGTCGGTACATTCTTGCCGATAAAATCAGGTCGAATCGGAAGTTCCCGGTGTCCACGATCCGCGAGAACTGCCAGCTGAATGTTCTGTGGTCTTCCACAGTCCATCAGGGCATCCATCGCTGCGCGAATCGTCCGTCCGGTATAGAGCACATCATCGAACAAAATCACTTTTTTGTTATGAATCGAAAGTGATTCAGGGGTCATCGTCAACAGTTCCTTGCGATTCGCTTTATTTTCATCCAAGCGATCATCGCGATAAGGGGTCACATCGAGCTCTCCCCAAGGGATCGGTGTACCTTCGATTTCTTCAATCTTGGCGGCAATCCGTTCTGCTAGGTATACACCCCGTGTTCGAATACCGATCAGTACACAGCCCTCAATGCCTTTGTTTTTTTCCAAAATCTCATGGGCAATCCGTGTTAATGCGCGGCGGATCGCGGTTTCATCCATAATGACATGTGTCTCTGTGCTCATGCGTTCAGCCTCCTCAGGATTTACCTTTCAGATCATGGCCCCGTGACGAGGAGAACAAAAAAGACTCCTTGCCGTGTTTATTGGCAAGGAGTCTCCGAACTTCAGACCGCTCTGAAGAAAGTTTACTCTCGGGATGCATCGCTTCATTTGCCGCAGCAAAAAAACGATGTATCGTTCACGTTACCTTGCCAGTCTCACGGGACTGATTTAAAGGTGCTATTCATGTCGTTCATATTGCAGGACCTCACAGGGTTCTGTATTCAATATGTCCGTTTATCTTCATGAATTATGACAGAAAGACAACTCCCTGTCAACACCTCAACATCACAGGCGAAATTCCTCTACTGTATTCCTATTAGAATCAGCAGTTCGGCTGAAAAACATCCAAACACATCACATCTCATTCGTTATTCATAATTATACAATAAAACTGTATATTTATCCATAAGAAATTAAGGAGAATATTACCGCCAAAATAATCCTCCGACTATTTTCAACGTGGAGACAGAGCCCTCCCTTTTAAAACATTCGGTGAGTTTAGCCTTAACTGCCTTAAGTTTTAATAACATATTTAATGTAATCCATATCTTCAAATTCTAGAGTTCAACGTCCAGAAACACGGAATACATAAAGGCTCTGCATTAGTACGCTGTGAAATGGGTAAAGTTTATAAACATGAAACAATTCATTGAAGCTGCAATAAAGCCGATATACATAAGGATTTACAAATATGCGACATAGAAATAAGATAAGATCTACATTTATTTACATTTAGGAGGAAGTTATGCGTCACATTTGGCACATTTACAAAACAGACTGGTTACATATTTTGAAGGTTCCCACAGGTATATTTCTAATTGTGGCTATTATTTTACTGCCGGGAGTGTATGACTGGGTTAACGTAAAATCTGTCTGGGACCCGTACAGTAACACCCAAGGGATCAAAATTGCGGTGACAACCGAGGACAAAGGTGCGACTGTTGCGGGAACCAGCGTCAATATCGGGGACGAACTGGTATCCAGCCTGAAACAGAATGAAAAACTGGGATGGACTTTTGTCAATCAGGCTGAGGCTGAACGGGGTGTGCAAACCGGAGAGTATTATGCAAGCCTACTCGTTCCCGAGGACTTTTCATCCAAAATTACAGGCATTGTTGACGGGAAGCTGGAGCGCCCAGAGGTAATCTATACCGTTAATGAGAAGGTTAATGCCATTGCTCCAAAAATCACAGGCTCCGGTGTATCTGCGATAACAACACAAATCAATGAAAATTTTACTGAAGCCGTCAGTCAGGCTGTTCTAACCAAGTTGAAGGAAGCCGGAGTTGAAATCAATGCCCAGCTTCCAACTTTGCGCAAGATGGAGAATGGCATTTTCACGCTGGAGAAAAATCTTCCGGCTATACAGTCCGCAGGTCAAAAGGTACTGGAAGTGGAAAAAGCCATGCCTGGTATTGTCAAAGATGCTCAAAAGATCGTCGAAATCGAAAAAAAACTGCCCGAAATTAATGAAGCCGCACAGTATGTGCTCAAGGTGCAGGAGTATTGGCCACAAATTAATGATGCGGCATCCGAGGTGTTGGCTATTCAGGGACGGATTCCCGATATTCAAAAAGCCGTAGAACGTATTCGGGAAGTGGATGCAAACTTTGGTCAGGTATCAGGTGTGATTCAAACGGCCCTGGACAAAACCGACAAAGCTCTGTCTATCGTAACCGCCGCAGAGCAAGATCTGGACAAAGTATCCCAAATCGCTGGTAACGGGATTGAGCTGGCCGAAGGCTTGAATAAGTTTGTAGATTCCAGTGAAGAAGCGTTTCAGGCTATAGGCCCGGCGATCCGGCAAAACCTGCTGCTGGTGCAGCAAATCGCAAACGCTGCAGGAGATGTATTTGGGCAACTGCAAAATACGGATCTTAACAAGCTGCCGACACCAGAAGATCTGGACCGGATCGCTGCCCGCTTGGGGATTGCGGTAAAACTCGTTGACAGTATGGCGGAATTACTCAGCAAAATCAACAATTTGCTTCCTAGCCATCCACTGAGCGATAAAATAACGCAACTGAACACCATTTCTGATAAACTTCAGCTGCAAATCCGCCTGGCTGGGATCATCAGTGATGCGATGCGTCGCAATACAACTCCGCCTGCAGACGTCATCGCTCAGTTAAATGCCCTCTCCAAGGACATTAGCAGCGGCATTGGCAATATCCTGAACACCTACGATAGCGAAATATCACCTGCACTTGCGGCTGGTGCGGATAAACTCAGGTCTATCCTCTCCACTTCAGCAGATGCACTACAGGGGGCCAGAGATCGAATTCCGGATATTAAGGACATTCTTGCGTCAGCCAAAGAAGGGATTACGTTTGGGCAGACCGAGTTGACGAAAATCCAGAGCGAACTGCCTCAGATACAATCTAAGATCCATGAAATATCGGAGACACTCGCGAACAAAAGTGAAGGCTTTATCCAAGCTTTGAACACGGTGTCTTCATTAATTCGGAACGATCTGCCCAAGCTGGGAATCAAGCTGAACGAAGCAGCTGATTTTGTTCGGAACGATCTGCCTAATGCCGAGAAACAGATCGGCAAGGCATCCGATTTTGTACAGAACCAGCTGCCAGAGGTCGAAAAAGGAGTACATCGTGTTGCCACGCTTGTACGTGATGACCTGCCCGCATTGGAAAGTGCTATCAGCAAGGCTGCAGACAAGCTTAGGGAAGTGGAAGGCAATAACCAGTTTGCCGAACTCGCCAAGCTTTTGCGCGGAGACATTGAAGAAGAAAGTGCTTTCCTTGCAAGTCCAGTACAAATCAAGGAACAGCAGCTTTACCCGATTCCGAATTATGGATCGGCCATGTCACCATTTTATGGCGTGCTGTCCTTGTGGGTCGGTTCAACGCTGCTGATTTCCCTGCTTCGTGCCGAAGCTGAAAATCCAGAAGGCAAGTTCAGGGGATATGAGTTGTATCTCGGACGTCTTGGTACTTTTCTGACCATCGGATTGCTTCAAGCGGTATGTGTCAGCCTGGGAGACATCCTGATTCTCGGAACATACGTCGCAGATAAGCTGTGGTTTGTCCTGTTTGCCATGCTGGTGAGTGCCGTGTTTGTCACCATAACGTACACCCTGCTGTCCGTTTTTGGGAATATCGGCAAAGGGATCGCCATCATCTTCATGGTGTTCCAGTTCTCCAGCTCGGGCGGTACATTCCCGATCAGCATGACATCGCCCTTTTTCCAGGCATTGAATCCGTTCATGCCCTTCACGTATGCGATCAGTCTGCTGCGTGAGTCGGTCGGCGGCATCTTGTGGTCGACGGCCATCAAGGATATTCTGTGGTTATGCATGTTCATCGCACTGAGTCTCATTGTTGCCCTCGCTTTGAAACGTCCACTCAGCAGTCTCACCAAACGTTCAGCCGAGAATGCCAAGAAGACCAAAATTATTGCTTAAATCGTCCGAGCGACCCTCTGTGTCATGAATGCAGAGGGTCTTTTGTTTTTAAACCAACCTGCACATACCGAATGAATCATGCTCAAAGAGACAAGACCATTGGACTGTAAATCCAATGGCCTTGTCTCTTTGTATAGAATAATTAAAATGTCTGATTATTTCACTGTACGTTCCTGTTCCAATTGAACATAGGACTGCTTAATCGTTGTTAATGTTTCTACATGACGATAGGTATTGTTGACTGCAGTAACGAGAATACATAGCATAATCAAGCCTATTAACACTTTTTTCCCCAGCCCCTGACGAAGACCGATGACAAAGCCCCCACCGAGGAGGAAAAACGCAAACAGATAGTGTCCTGCGTACAGGTACATATCGTATTGAAATACCGCCAGCCCGAAACCAACAACGATATGAAGTACAAATGCAAACAGAATGTATGGCGCAAGAGTCCACACTTCCCGTTCACGGATGCCCTTAATAAACCCAGTGAGCGCTAGCAACAGGATAAAAATCCCCGTGAGCTGCACATAGATCGGATTGGAACGGGACAGGTCCGTTACAAACGCTACCATGCCCGGGTCCAGCAAATGAACTTTCGGTGACAGCATCGGATTAATCGTTAGCAAGCTTAGAGCCTTCCAATGAACTGCGAACTGGAATGGAGTGGCATAGCTTGTTCCCCCATTTTGAATACCGAGCAACCAATTGCTGACCCAACTGCGACCGCCAAACGCGATGTACTGAATCCCTGTCAATACTACGATGAAAGCAACGGCCAGCGCCATGATTCCGATATACTTTTTCCAACCCGACTTGTTACGCCACGTCCGCAAATTGAAAAACATGGCGGCCGCAAATGGTACAATGTTGGTCGACGTCAATCCGAAGTTGATGGATGCCAGCAGCGCATTCGGGATGTAACGGACATCTTTGCGTTCACGGGTGTATTGCATGTACAGCACAGAGAACAGGATAACAAACTGTACATACGGATAGGAGTCCGGAATCAATGCAGTAAACATCAGATAGGAGCTAAAACCGAATAATAAAGCGAAAAGTAACGGTGTCGTGCTTTGTTTATCTTTTTGATTCAAGAACAGAAATACCAGCACAACCGAGCCCGCATTCACAAGCGACTGCAGGATAAGAAAGAACCAATTTCCGCCCAGTAATTGAGCACCTGCTTCAAGCGTCACCGCCAGAAATGAAATTAACGGATGAATAACCGAAGAACTGTTGGCTCCATAATACATGGAAGGATCAAAGTTAAATAAATTAAGTGGGAACTGCGCCGTACTAAATGGCGTGTATGACCCTAGAAGCTCTGCGTGATCTGCAATGTACGTCACGTAAGGGCCATTCATCAGACCGTAAAAAAGAGCAAAACCTGCAAACAGGCAAAATGCCGTCCGATTGGTTCTGCGATTAACAAATATGTAGTCCAAAAATCTCATGCGTTCACATCCAGTTTCAATTATTCTAGAAAACCAATAAACACAACCCGCCCATAATACAAGTGACACCTATCCAACGCAAAGGACCCACGTTCTCCTTAAATGCCAACCGCGCAATAACGAGCGTCCACACATACGTTAACGCATTGGCAGGCAGTACAACCGTTAATGGAAGAAATTTTAACAATACAATGTTCAGCAGCGCACCTGTACCATAGAATCCAAGCCCTATTAGAACATGCAGCTTTTTGCGGCTGGTGGCGTAGGCTTTCAGACCCGCTCCTCCCATCGCTCCACACAGGGTCATTGCGATCAGTACAGCAATCATCCAGCTATCGATCAACACTGGTCAATGTCACCCCGATTCCAAGCAGCACGACAGCCGCCAGCTTCTGCACCGTAATTTCTTCTCCTAGCAAAAAATATCCATAGATCAGCGCAAACACGTAGCTGGCACACATCAAAGGATAGGCTACAGACAGTTTTTCCAAAGCAAACGCCTTGATCATCAAAATGGCACCCAGTCCATAACAAAGAAAGCCGATGCCCAAATAGATCCACTCAGTCAGACCCCACTTCCAGAACAGTTGGCCCGTCGCTGTAAGAAAGGCGGAGACCAACATCAATAGCTTGCCTGTATGGCGCCCTTTTATCTCCCCCACGACAATGCCTCCATCTCTGGCACGCGCTTGTTAATAAAGTATCGCTGACTTACCAACTGCATCACTGGAAGATCGGATAAGGAGTCGGAATAGGAGCAGGACTGATCATAATCAATCACCATCTTTTTCTCATCCAGATAGGCCTGAATTCGGCGAACCTTCTCATCCCCTTTGCAATTGCTGCCTTCGATCCTACAGGTATAGCCATTCGGGTGACGAACCAGATCGGTACCTATGACATGATCCACCCAAGGGAAGTTTTTAAAATATTTCATATAGGCATGCGGAGATGCAGTCACCAGTAATACGTGGTAACCGGCTTCCTTACGATGCTGCATCTCTACACTTGCCTCCGCAAAAATGGCAGTACGGAGTCGCGTATCAAAAAAATGCTCCAGATCTTCTTCGGACATGCGCTCAATGCTCTTGAAATAGGAACGTTTAACACGTTCAACGCTCATCAGACCTGCCTTGAACAGCGCGGTATGAAATGCAATGACAGGCAATCTCCATACCTGCCACGGGTAACGCCGAACGCCGTAATGTACAAACTGAAACATGGAATCTCTGCGTATAATCGTTTTATCAATATCAAAGATGGCGACTTTCGTGCTTTTCACCCTGATCCCCTCTACCTTCCAGACTCTAACTTTTATTCAAAAATAGCAAAAATCAAAATAACACTGATGACATACAAAATGACCGTGATTAAGATAGGCTTGTCCTCAAATAGAACTCGATCTGGCGAACCACCCTGGTTCTTCATATGAATTAAATACAGATAGCGGAACATGCCGTATATGACCAATGGAATCGTCCACATTAAATGAATGGTGCGATCGGATGTGAACGTAAAAAGCGAATAGCTGATAATGGTCGCGGTTGTGACAATGGTATTAAACTGATCCAATAACGTAATTGAATAGTTATCCAGAACTTTACGGTGCGAACCAGTATTTCCCTCAAGCAGGGTAAGTTCATTCCTCCGTTTGCCAATAGCCAGGAACAAGGACAGCAGCATTGTACAAATGAGGAACCACGGCGTAAATGGCACATGAATCAGCACGCCACCCGCAATCGCACGAAGCACAAATCCAGCCGCAATAGTCATCATATCCAAAATAACGAGATGTTTCAGCACAAATGAATACGACACATTCAATAGGAAATAAACAATACATAACACTCCGAATAACGGGTTTATCACAAAGGCTGTCCCGACGGAAAGAATCAGCAGCAGAACTCCGAATACCAAAGCGTGAGCCGGGTTGACCTGTCCAGAAGCAAGGGGACGGAACATCTTCACCGGATGCTGACGATCTCTGTCGCGATCTACATAATCGTTTAAAATATAAACGCAGCCTGCAACCAGGCTAAATAAAATAAAACCTAACAAAGTCGATAGAATGGTCTCCGTCCGAATTTCCTCAAAAGAGAAAAGCAGTGCGGCAAACAATAGCAAATTTTTGGTCCATTGTTTCGGCCTCAACAGTTTAAGCAAACCTGAAAAGGTACTACCTGTTCCTGCAGCAGGTGTGGACACGGTATTGGTACGAGATGATAACAATTTCCATAACTCCCTTCAAAAGCAACTTCTGACTAAATACATAACGTAAAGATTTAATCATATGTTGCTTGTATAATTTTGTAAAGGGATTACAGGAAGAATTTATAATTTTTTGCATAAAAAAGAGACCGTTTCCGGTCTCTTTTAGCTACATCATTATGATGATGTGAACTTAAATTAAAATTCGAATTGCACGTCGCTCAGGCGGCGTTTAATTTCAGCGATAACACGTTTCTCTTCTTCTTCCCCTTTAGCTTCAAAGGTAACGGAGAAACGAACAAAGTTACCGGCATCATCCCAAGGTACCGAAGAGATCAGTTTCTCACGGATCAGGAACTGGGAGAAGTCTTCGCCGGATTCAAAGCGGCGGCCACCCACAATCCCTTTTGGCGCTTCAACATACAGGAAGAAGGAACCTTTAGGTTTCTCAGCCTGGAAGCCCAGCTCGTTCAGTGCAGCTACCAGCAGGTCATGACGACGGGAATATTTCTCCGCGATTTTTTCCGTGATTTCCGGATGGTTCAATCCATAGGCTGCAGCCTTCTGGATCGCGATGAACTGACCGGAGTCATTGTTGTCTTTTACGTCGCTGAATGCTTTTACAACAAGCGGGTTACCTGCTACAAAACCAATTCTCCAGCCTGTCATGTTGTAGGACTTGGACAAGGAGTGAAGCTCTACGCCAACATCCTTCGCACCAGGTACGGACAGGAAGCTGAACGGTTTTTTGCCGTCATATGTCAGTGCTGCGTATGGAGCATCATGCACAACGACAACGCTGTATTTCTTCGCCCATTCAACCACTTCCGTAAAGAACTCCACCGTTGCACTCGCACCCGTTGGGTTATTCGGATAGTTCAGATAGAGCAACTTCGCACGTTTTGCGATATCTTCCGGAATGGCCGTCAGGTCAGGCAGGAAGTTGTTCTCCTTGGTCAATTGAATGTTGAATACTTCCCCACCCAGGTATTTGGTGTGTGTACCCATAACCGGATATCCTGGCACCGTCATGATCGTTACATCACCTGGATTGATGAAGCAGGAAGGCATCATAGCCAAAGCCGGCTTGGAACCGATGGAATGCACGATCTCAGTTGATGGGTCAATACCCTCTACATTAAATACATTTTTCAGGTAAGCAGCAGCCGCTTCCTTGAATTCCGGAATACCGTTATCCGCATAACCACGGTTTTCTGGTTTGGAGGCTTGCTCCGCCAATGCAGCTACGATGCCTGCATCTGCCATCTCGTCCGGTTCACCTACGCCGAGGTCAATCAGTTCTACATTAGGAAAATCTTTTTTAGCCGAAGCTTTGGCACGTTTGATTTTCTCGAATTTATAAATGTTGGTGTCTTTACCATAGTTGGAGCCGCCAATACGGTCGGCAAAATTAGTCTGAATGTACGTTTCCTGATATTTATCGATACTCATGATTTTGTTCATCTCCTCATTTGACGCAAATTTCTACACTTTAATATGAAGCATTTGCGCGTTCAAAACCATGGACAAATTATCCGAACATTTGTACTTTCTCGAGCTGTCAGCGACTACGTAGTGAGGCCAGAACATCTTCCATATCCTGCGGAAGCGGCGCTGTAAACTCAAGGTATTCTCCGGTCGTTGGATGTACAAAACCGAGAATCGCAGCATGCAGAGCCTGTCCCTGCATTTTGATCCCTTTATTACGACCATACGTCGGATCTCCAACAAGCGGATGACCAATGAACTTCATGTGAACACGAATCTGGTGGGTACGCCCTGTCTCCAGTTTCAGTTCCAATAACGTGTAGTCATTGATGCGCTCCGTGACAGTAAAATGCGTGACCGCATGTTTACTGTTCCGCTCTGTAACGGTGTACATTTTGCGATCATTGGTATCTCGACCAATCGGTGCATCAATCGTACCCTGATCGTGACTAAGATGCCCATGAACGAGTGCAATATATCGTCTATTCACACTATGCTCTTTGAGCTGAGCGGCCAACGAGGCATGAGCACGATCATTTTTGGCAGCCATAATCAGACCTGAGGTGTCCTTATCAATCCGATGCACAATACCGGGACGTAACTCGCCGTTAATGCCTGAGAGATCTTTACAGTGATACATCAGTGCATTAACAAGTGTTCCCGACGTATGCCCTGGTGCTGGATGTACAACCAGGCCACGCTGTTTGTTAATAACGATCAAATCACTGTCTTCATATACCACTTCAAGCGGAATGTCTTCAGCAATAATCTCCACAGTCGTCGGCTCAGGAATCAGAAGCTCTATCAGATCACCTTCAGATAATTTGGCGTTGGCTTTAACTTTAGCCCCATTCACCGTTACGAACCCGTCTCCGATCCACAATTGAACTTGAGAGCGCGATACGTTATCCATGGATTCTGTAATATATTTGTCAATTCGTTCCCTATTATGTTCTGCGGCAACCGTCCATTCCATACGATCATTGCCATTCAAGAGTTCATCGTCATGCGTTGACGTATCTCCGTTAATTTGTTCTTCATTTTGCGATTTACTCATGATGTTCATTCCCTTCGACCTTTGCGGCAGCTTTCTCGCGCCGTCCTTCAAGCAGCGTTTCCACAATAATCAGTACCACACCGATACAGATCGCCGAATCGGCTATGTTGAAAATGGGAAACGTGTAGCTTCCAAAATTAAGCTGGATAAAATCGACAACCTCTCCGGTCAGAGCCCGATCCAGGAAGTTACCAATGGCTCCCCCCAGCACCAAACTAAGCGCCACGGGCAGCAATTTGTGCGGAGTATCTTTCACCTTTTGCAAATACCAAACCAAAGCCACCACGACTACAAGCGTAACCACAATAAAGAACCAGCGTTGATCCTGCAAAATACCAAAGGCTGCACCTGAGTTGCGATGTGATGTGATGACAAAAAAATTGCCAATCACCGGAATTTCATCTCTAAGTTCCATCCGGGTTGCAATTAGGAACTTCGTTCCCTGATCGACTAAAAATACGATAAAAGCGAGGATATAATACACCACGTTTGTTTGTCACTCCGTTCTTGTCTTTTCCAAACGATACCAGGCTTAACGCCAGACTTGTTCATTGTAGCACAGCTGTTTGGAAATCGTCCACGACGCGGTACGCCGCAGTCCGGATGGCAAAAACGATAACATTTGCCTTCTGTAATTCTGCACGAAATGGTACATCCTACAACAGAGACAAAAACCGGAGTCCACACGGAACAGAAAGGGGAAAACGATGTCACATTTCACTGCCAAACAACTGCAATTGTTACGTTCCCAACTGATAACCGAAAAGCGTGATATTGAACATAGACTGGAGCAAAACGAACATTATGGTCTTGGTGACTCCATGAAACTCCAGACAGGTGAATTATCACCGATTGATAACCATCCAGGTGATATCGCTACCGAATTGTATGAACGCGAAAAGGATATTTCGCTGCTGGAGCATGATGAATTTCAACTGGAGCGCATTGATTCTGCTCTGCATTCCATCAATGAAGGCCATTATGGGATTTGTGCCGTGTGTCAGCAGCCCATCTCTTATGAACGCATGCAAGCTGTTCCTTACACCAAGTACTGCAAAAAGCATCAACCCGAAACCGTTGTCTCCGAAAATCGTCCTGTCGAGGAAGAATTCCTCGCTCCGGCCTTTGGCCGCACAAGCCTGGATGAACGGGATGACCAGAACGGCTTCGACGGCGAAGATGCGTGGCAGATTGTTGAAAGTTGGGGTACCTCCAACACGCCATCCATGGCTGAGGGACGGGACATCGACAGTTATGATGTTATGGCGATTGAAGCCACAGACGAAGTCGAGGGATGCGTTGAAGCATATGAGAGCTTTGTCGCCACCGATATCTACGGTCATGATGTGTCCATCGTGCGCAATCGGCAATATCGACAGTATCTGGAGAACCGTGAAGGCGAAGGACTGTTAGAACCGGATTTCGATTCGGACGATTCGTATTGATCACTTGACTGACTAATATGTGTTCAACTCCAGCTGTCGTTGCACAATTCGCACAATATCTGCAATGTAATCACCTACAATGGGCAGATTAAGAGCCCCAAGAACCTGTAACACATAAATGATCGTGGCTGCAAAAAAGGTAAACCCGATTGCAATCCCCACGCCGCGTGCTGCTCCGGACAACAGATTAAGTCCAATCAGCTTCCATGGCCGGTTCAGCAATTCTGTGTACTGCGCGATCCGCGAACGTTCGAGCTCATTGGCGAGCCGGTTGGTGAGCGTATGAAGTTCTTCAATTTTGTCCTCTGCATTCTTGGAATGCGTGGATTCTGAATTCAATGGTGATCGGCTATCCTGTTCGTTCATAATTTACTCAGTTCCTTTGATGTATATAGAGTGTCTGCACAATAGAAATCATTGCCCATTTGCTGAAAAACCAAACGAGCCAGGACACAGGATTCTTCTCCTGCATCTGAGGCTCGTTGGCATTTCTGTCTCTATATACTGTCCTATTTGAAATAGAGTTACTCTGTCTCCGTTAAAGTCTGACAAAGTATCCTTTCTCCAGGACCGCCTTACGTGAAAATTACTGTATTACCCCTCGATATATACACCGATGGCTTTGCCTCCGGCTTCAATTCGTTGCATCGAATCATTTGTTCCGAAGGTTACTTCGGTAACGAGCACATTCTCACGCAGCACATGATCAAAGGCCTGAATCGCTGCTTGAAGAGCAGCGTCCACATCCAGCGTCAAACGAACTCTTTTCTCAATTGGCAGATCCAGCTTCTTCCGTGTATCTTGAACTGCACGAATGACTTCACGGACCCAGCCTTCTTGTTCGAGTTCTGCTGTGATCTCCGTATTGAGAGCTACCGTCAGACCATAGCCGGATGCCGAGGCAAAACCGGATTTGGCTTGTTTCTCCACCAGCAATTCTTCACCCGTCACTTGCAGCTCCTCACCTTCCGGAGAAACGACGTTTAGCACATCCTCTGCTACCACTTTACGAGTCTCATCCGCTGACATTCCCTTGAAGAAGTTCTGCAGGAAGCCTACGTTTTTACCGTATTTTTTGCCTGCTACTTTCAGATTCAGCTTCAAAGTGAAATCAACGAAGTCCGCATCATCATGCTCGGTACGAATACTTTTGACATTGATCTCATCCTTGATGATCTCTTCATAACTTGCCAGATTGAAACCTTTATCCAGAGAAACGATCAGTTCGGACAACGGTTGACGTGTCTTGATGCCTGTTTCGTTACGAACGTTACGGGCAAGTTCAACGATTCGGCGAGCTGTCTCCATATCCTGCTCCAGATCCAAATCAATCAGCGCTTCATTGGCAACCGGATAATCATCCATGTGCACACTCTCACCAGTAGTCAGATTCAGATAGATATCTTCTGCAAGCATTGGTGTGAACGGAGCCACGAGCTTGGCTGTAGTTACCAGCACTTCAGTCAATGTACGGTAGGCATCCAGTTTGTCTTCTGTCAATCCGCTGCCCCAGAAACGGTCACGGGAACGACGGATGTACCAGTTACTGAGCTCATCCACAAATGCTTCAATAGCTTTGGAAGAGTTCAAGTAGTCGTTAACAGCCAGCGCTTTTTCTACAACGAGAATCAGGCTATTCAGTCTTGACAAGATCCAGCGATCCAGGTTGTGTGAAGACAGCTTGAACGGATGCTCTTGTGGATCAAATCCATCAATCGTAGCATAGAGCGTCAGGAATGCATGAGTGTTGACCAGCGTATCCACCATTTTGGATTTCGCTTCGCCCACGATACCTTTGGAGAAACGCTTGCTGTTCCATGGTGCGCTGTCAGACAGCAAAGCCCAGCGGAATGCATCTGTACCGTATTCTTCAATCACTTCCCATGGATCGATAACGTTGCCTTTTGATTTGGACATCTTCTGTCCATTCTCATCAAGAACGTGTCCTGTTGCCATAACTGCTTTGTAAGGCGCTTTGCCTGTCAAAAGTGTAGATACGGCCAGCAAGCTGTAGAACCACCCGCGCGTTTGGTCAATTCCCTCACAGATCATATCTGCCGGATATTGCTGTTCGAATGTTTCTTTATTTTCAAATGGATAGTGCTGCTGGGCAAACGGCATGGAGCCGCTGTCGAACCAGACATCGATCACTTCCGGTGTACGTTTCATTTCATATTTGCCACAAGAGCTCATGACTTTGACGTCATCTACATACGGCTTATGCAGCTCCAGATTCTCTGGCACGTCGCCAATAGCACGAGCACGCAGTTCAGCGATGCTATGCGGGGCGAATTGTTCACCTGTCTCTTCACACACCCAGATGTTCAGTGGCGTTCCCCAATAGCGGTCACGGCTGATATTCCAGTCTACGAGATCTTCAAGGAACTTGCCAAAGCGACCATCACGAACGTGACCTGGATACCAGTCTACTTCACTGTTATTGGCGATCAGTTGATCCTTGATTGCTGTTGTTTGGATAAACCAGCTGTCCATAGCATAGTACAGAAGAGGTGTATCACAACGCCAGCAGAACGGATAGCTGTGCTCATATTTTTCTTTGCTGAATAAACGTCCTTTTTCCGACAGGTATCTAACGATATCAATATCGCAATCCTTCACAAAACGTCCGGCAAAATCAGTTACCTGCGGCACAAACTTGCCTTCCAGGTCCACCATGTTCACAAAACTGATGCCATTCTCACGACATACACGATAGTCATCTTCACCATGAGCAGGTGCCATGTGTACAATCCCTGTACCACTTGCATCGGTTACAAATCCAGCGCCCAGGATGATGTTTGCTTTCTCAGCCTGCACGTAGTTGAACGGAGGATTATACGTTTTACCAACCAGATCGGACCCTTTCAGGGAACCGATAACTTCATATTCACCTTTGGCGTCCTTCATAACCTTTTCAACCAGATTGGTCGCCATGATATACACTTCGTTTTCCTGACGAACACGGGAGTAATCCATATCCGGGTTCACGGCCAGCGCAACGTGTGATGGCAATGTCCAAGGCGTCGTTGTCCAGGCAAGCACAAATTCGCCGCTGTCATCCAGCTTGAATTTGGCCGTAGCACTGAGGTCCTTGACGTCCTTGTACCCTTGCGCTACCTCATGGGAGCTAAGTGTCGTCTGACAAGAAGGACAGTACGGACTCACACGGTGACCACGGTACAGCAGGCCTTTTTCATGAATCGTCGCCAGAATGTTCCACACACTTTCGATGTAATTGTTGTCGAGTGTGATATACGGATTATTCATGTCCGTCCAGTAGCCGATCCCTTCCGTCAGATCACGCCATTGTTGCTCGTATTCGAACACACTCGCTTTACATTCGTTAATGAATTTCTCCACGCCGTAATCTTCGATTTCCCACTTGTGGGAGATCCCCAGCTTTTTCTGAACACCCAGTTCTACAGGCAGACCATGCGTATCCCAGCCTGCTTTACGAACGACGCGATAACCCTTCATGGTGTTATAACGTCCCACGAAATCTTTGATGACCCGTCCGAGTACGTGACCGATATGCGGTTTACCGTTGGCCGTTGGCGGTCCCTCGTAAAATACGAAGTTCGGCTTGCCTTCCCGGTTTTCGATGGATCTTTTGAATGTATTCTCGGTTTTCCATTTGTTTAACACGCGTAGTTCTCTGGCGCGTGCTTTCTCTTTGACGTCAACTCGTTGCATAATTATCTTCCTTTCAACTGTGTTAGATTGTGGACCGTCCACAAAAAGCG
Organism: Paenibacillus sp. 11B; assembly: GCF_030487755.1. Lineage (NCBI taxonomy): Bacteria > Bacillati > Bacillota > Bacilli > Caryophanales > Paenibacillaceae > Paenibacillus > Paenibacillus sp. 11B. Next base: position 1,223,299 of record NZ_JAUKNS010000001.1, read on the forward strand.
TTTCAATCCCCCTAAATCCCCCTTACCAAGGGGGACCCCATAGGCGCTCCGCCCTCTGGACACCCGGGATGGGTTGTCTTTGGCGGGACTGCGGTGGCGTTTGAGAAGGTGTATATGTTGGAGTCGGCCCTTTTGCGGCTGTCCCCTCCGGGAACGCCGCCGGGCCTTACTACGTAGGGGAGCTGCCGGACGCTTCGCTCCTCCGGCGAGTGGCTCTCTCCTTGAGGTCCCTTCGGGCCTCATGGACGTTCGCCTTGGTGGAGCCCGGCTGCCGGACGCTTCGCTCCTCCGGCGAGTGGCTCTCTCCTTGAGGTCCCTTCGGGCCTCATGGGCGTTCGCCTTGGTGAGGGCCCGGCTGCCGGACGCTTCGCTCTTCCGGCGATGGGCTCTCTCCTTGAGGTCCCTTCGGGCCTCATGGGCGTTCGCCTTGGTGAGGCCCCTGCCGGACGCTTCGCTCCTCCGGCGAGTTGGCTCTCTCCTTGAGGCACCTTCGGGCCTCATGGGCGTTCGCCTTGGTGGAGCCCGGTTGCCGGACGCTTCGCTCCTCCGGCGAGTGGCTCTCTCCTTGAGGTCCCTTCGGGCCTCATGGGCGTTCGCTGCTTTTTTTGGACACAAAAAAACCTCATCCCTGGAAAGGGACGAGGTTATACTCGCGTTACCACCCTAATTCTGTTCATCACAAACCACATCCAATATAAATTGGGTATGCTCTGTCATCAACAGCGCTTATGCCCCGCTTCACTACAGCAGGGTGCCGATATAACGTTCGGCTCACGGTTTCGCTTACACACGGCAACTAATTCACCGCTTCAGCGTCACTTCTCCGGGGAGATATTCGGCTATAACTCATCCATTGGCTTGCACCAAACGCCAACTCTCTGAGGGATGAGATCATAACGTACTGAACCCGTCATGGAATCACTATTCATTATGAATATAGTTATAGCCTCTTTACAGGTAAAAGTCAACCAGGCGGATAGACTAATAAATTTCCTTCATTTCCCGCTCACGGTCACGGACTTCCTGTTCCCGGCTCTCCAGCGCTTCCCAACCATCCTGAGTCAGCAGTTCGAGCTGTGCTTCCACAAGTGTACGGAAACGGGCACGGTAGATGGACGCCTGCTTTTTCAGCTCTTCGACTTCCAAAGCAATTTTGCGTGATTTAGACAATGATTCGTTTATGATCCGGTCCGCATTTTTCTCGGCTTCCTTCACGATCAACTGTGCTTCTTTTTTCGCATTGTTCTTCACATCATCCGCAGCTTCCTGCGCAATGATAATCGTTTTGCTCAGCGTCTCTTCAATCGTTGCAAAATGATCAAGCTTCTCCTGTACGGACAGCAACTGATTGCTCAGCTCTTTGTTTTCGCGAATGACGCCTTCGTAATCTTTGATGACTTGATCCAGGAATTCATTGACCTCATCCTCGTCATACCCGCGCAAGCGTCGGGAAAATTCCTTGTTGTGTATGTCCAGCGGCGTTAATGGCATGCTGTCCACCTCCTGTAAAAGTTCCTTCCCGGACGAGAAGGTTTGCAGCATATGGGTTCCACCCAAGGGGCCGTATATGAGATGCCCAATTCTGGCAACTAATACGGAATGCAGGATCAGACTCTGATCCTTTAGCGATCATATCAACCTTTGCACTTTAATGTATATCGGAAACACCGAATGTTTTTTGCACCTTTACCTTAAACATTTCGACAAGAAAGCGGGTTTTCCTGCAACACACTTAGGCAAATTTGCCGATTTTTACGCGACAGCGTCCCTTTTTGGTCAACCCATCCTGTTCCAGCACCTTGAATCGACCAAAACCTTGAATGGAAACCACGTCGCCAGCTTTTAGTGATTTGGACGGGTCTTCCTCCACTTTCCAATTCACACGACAGCGACCAGCCTTGATCGGGACCAGAACTTTACTGCGACTAAGCCGATACACATCTGCACAGATGCCATCCAAACGCAGGGAAGCCACGGTAATATCCATCGTCTCCAGTTTACTTTGGGACCATTTCAGCTGATCCAATGGCAGTAGCTCTGTAAACACATGTACCCGGTGCACCTGGTTCAATTGAAGCGATAAAAAAGCGCCGGTTTCCGACGCCACCACCGTATGGCACCCGTCCTCCAGCACTTGAATATCACCGATCTTGCCACGTTTCATGCCAAGCCCGAGCAGGGCACCCATATAGTCCCCATGCTCCAGCTCTTTAATCTTCTGATCGTCAGACGTAATGCTCATCACCTGCATACCCATATCTTCATCGTCCAGATACCGATAATCCGGTGCAATCAGCGCACGCTTACGTTCAGCTGTTTCATAACCACCATCCAGACGAATCTGTACATCATCTCGACGGTTAACAAGTGTTTGTAAAATAAAGGCCTGTCTGGGATCAAGAAAGTCAGTTAGCTTCATGTCATGAAACTTGCCTGCACGTTCAACCCAGTCTGAGGCTTTATCCACAAAATCCCGCTCGTCATGACTAAAATGCTCGTAAATTTCACCGCTCATCTATGTTCACCCTACCCTAATATACAAAGTATCGGAGGATGGAGATCAGCCCATTAAGCGCAAGTTGCAGAACGATTAACGCCACAATCGGTGAAATATCCAACATACCGAACAAAGGCGGAATAAATCGACGGAAAGGTCTTAGGTATGGTTCCACCAACTTACCTAGCCATTCACCGATGAAGCTTTCCCGTGCGTTGGGAAGCCATGACATCAATATGTAGACAATGACCATGTAAAAATAAATCTGGTATAGCGTGTACAATACAACTTCAACCTGTTGCAAAAGTGGCTCACCTCATTCTGTTATAATCTTGCTCGCTGTCAGCCAGTATTTCCGTAATTGCTCCCTGAATTTCAACCGTATCTGGCGTACAGAGAAAAATGTTGCCACCAATTTTTGAAATACCGCCGCCCAGTGCATATACTGTGCCACTCAAGAAATCAATGACGCGCAGTGCCTGATCCTGACGCACTCGCTGCAGGTTAACCACAACTGTCCGATGGGAGCGCAGATGGTCAGCGATCTCCTGTGCTTCGTCATAAGAACGCGGTTCATAAAGGACGACTTTAACATTTTTCTGGGAATGAATGCTCACCACATTATTCCCCCTTTGGTTTCTACGTTTATCGAGACTTGAGGTTTCAGCTTCCTGTTGATCAGGATCATGTTCCTCTTGTGCCGCCATACGCTCACGTTCCACAATTTCTTCCTCTTCCTGTAGCCCGAGGAAATTCATAAACTTATTCATTACGCCCATTGTGAACCCTCCTCTTTTCCTACGAGAATCGATCCAAGCCGAACCCAGGTTGCCCCTTCTTCAATCGCCACTTCAAAATCATTGGACATGCCCATAGACAACTCGGTTAATGGCTCTGCCGTCAGAGCTTGTCCATTCAAATGGTCTCTAAGCTCGCGCAGTCCGCGAAATACAGGACGTGTAAGCTCCGGATCTTCCTCATGGGGTGCCATGGTCATCAGACCGATGACCTTCAGGTTGTTGAACGAACTGATTTCACGTAAAAAAGAACTCACCTGTTCAGGCTGCAAGCCATACTTGCTTTCTTCACCCGAAATATTCACCTGCAATAGTGTTTCCACTTGGATGCCAAGAGACGCCGCCTTTTTATCCAACTCCTTGGCCAGGGACAAACGATCCAGTGAATGTATGTAACGGAATTTACCGATGACGTCCTTCACCTTATTCGTCTGTAAATGACCGATAAAATGCCAGGTACCTTGCTGACCGAATGCTTCAAATTTCGCTTGTGCATCCTGCCAGCGGTTTTCGCCAATATGCTCAAGACCGTGGTCCAGCACAGCTCCCGTTGTTTCAAGTGAGACGTATTTCGTGACAGCAATCACATTCACATCTTCACGTTGACGGCCACTGCGCTGACACGCGGCTTCGATCTTCTGATTTACCAGTTGTATACGCTCCTCCAATGACACAGAGGGTCACCTCTCTTCCAGCCCAATCCAGCTCGCCATTCTCCCGGTAATGCCATTTTCTTTACGATATGAGAAAAACAGCTCGGGATTGCAGCTTGTACACCAAGTTGTACATTCGATATGATCCGGCAATATTCCTGCTTTCATCATAATGTGTCGATTGCATTCTTTCAAGTTTAACATCGTTTTGCCATTTCCGGCTGGCCGATACACTTGATTTGATGCAGAGTTCTTGTATTCATCATTACCCGAGGAATGATCCAGCCAAACTCGTACATGCTGCATAACTGCTTCATCCACTTCATAACAGCAATCCCCAATCGAGGGACCAATTGCAGCACGGATATCCTGTCTGCGACTTCCATATTCCTGCTCCATCTTTTCAACCATCGATTCGGCTATACCTGCAACTGTACCTTTCCATCCCGCATGAGCAAGCCCCACCGCTTGTTGTACGGGGTCATAGAAATAAAGGGGTACACAATCTGCATAAAAGGAAGTCAGCAGCACACCAGGCACATTGGTGACCAAACCATCCGTATCCTGCAATGCAGACTGCCGATCCAGCAAACCTTTGCCCCGATCATCAGCTGTAATTACAGTTACATGTTTCCCATGTACCTGTTCTCCACAAGTCCAGGATTCCAAAGGGAAACCCAACTTTTCAGCTACAAGTTTACGATTATGTAGCACGTCAGCCGGATCATCCCCAACATGATAGGCACAGTTGAGACTGGCGTAAGGCGCGCTTCCGACACCACCCTGCCTTGTCGTAAAACCGGCTTTCACATGCTTAAACTCCAGTTTCCACGGCTCCACATATAATAACAACGGGTCAGGACCCCAATTAGAGTTCTGGCTTCCCGACCGTATTTCCTTATCCAAAATAAACGGCTCCATCCTCTCACCTCACAACTTCCAGTGTACCAAATGAACCCCGTTCTGTCTCGATTATATCGTTCGGCGCTGGCTGCGATCTAGCCGTTCGATTCGTTCCGCCCGGTCCATGCGGTTGTTCTGTTCGTCATACAAGCGGGCTTCACGGTCACGCTCATCATAGGTAGTTTCCTTCATTTCATCCATTTTAACCAAAATGACATCCGAACCGATCTTCACAATGTTTCTCCATGGGATAATCAGATCCGTTCCCCCGCCGAACAGCCCCATAAAACGACTATAACCCGGCACAACAATCGCTTCGATTCGTCCCTGTTTCAGATCCAGCTCCAAATCACTAATCTGACCCAGACGTTTGCCATCCGTAATGTTAATAACATCTTTAGTTTGAAAATCCGAAATTTTCATCCCGCTACCCACCGGTTCACCTGTGTTCACTTTCATATGGTCCCGCCCCCCGATTAATCCGCTTCTGCCCGTTCTCCGCTTCTATACAATATATGTTTCATACGCGAAAAATGTCCTCTTTTTCAGAGGAAACTGAACAAATTCACTTCCACTGGTGTCGAAATGCAAAAAGCAAAAAGACGATCCAAGGAATATCTCTTCCCTTGGATCGCCTCCTGGCTTGCCCCTTGTTACGACTTCACATGTTTCTGCATTTGTTGTATCGCTGATTTCTCCAGACGGGATACCTGCGCCTGGGAAATGCCAATTTCATCAGCCACTTCCATCTGGGTTTTCCCTTCGAAAAACCGCATCGACAGAATCATTTTCTCCCTTTGACCGAGACGGTGCATCGCTTCACGCAGTGCAATTTCCTCAATCCAGGACACATCCTTGTTTTTGTCATCACTGATCTGATCCATTACATAAATCGGATCTCCACCATCATGATAAATCGGTTCGAAGAGCGAAACCGGGTCCTGAATGGCATCCAATGCAAAAACCACATCTTCCTTCGGTACGTTCAGTACCTCAGAAATTTCGAATATCGTCGGTTCACGAGAGTTTTTATTCGTCAGGCTGTCACGCACCTGAAGTGCTTTATAAGCAATGTCCCGCAAAGAGCGAGATACCCGAATGGGGTTATTGTCGCGCAGGTATCGACGGATTTCACCGATAATCATCGGCACCGCGTAGGTTGAAAATTTGACATTCTGGGATAAATCAAAATTATCAATGGCTTTCATCAGGCCAATACATCCAACCTGGAACAGATCATCGACAAACTCTCCCCGATTGTTAAAGCGCTGAATGACACTGAGTACAAGACGCAGGTTGCCATTCACTAATTTCTCTCTTGCTGAGCGATCATGGTGTTGCTGAAGGGAATGAAACAATTCCCGCATTTCTGTGTTGGTGAGGACAGGCAATTTTGCGGTGTCCACGCCACAAATCTCGACTTTGTTTCGGGTCATCGTGATTTACCTCCCAAGGAGAAACATTAATGTACATTATCTCCGGGGCAGGCTTTTTTATTCGCACTTGGCATCCTTGCCATTAATACCCATTATGAAAAATGCTCCTGTTCAGACCATCTTGTTGAACTCCTTACGGAGTCTTTTAATGATTCTTTTTTCGAGACGGGAGATATAGGATTGGGAGATTCCAAGCAGATCGGCGACATCTTTCTGTGTCTTTTCTTCCCCATCTGTCAGCCCAAAACGAAGCTCCATAATCATTCGTTCCCGCTCGGTTAATTTTTCCAATGCCTTATGCAAAAGCTTCCGGTCTACCTGTTCTTCAATATTCCGATAGATTGTATCGTTCTCTGTACCGAGTACATCGGACAATAATAGTTCATTTCCATCCCAATCAATATTGAGTGGTTCATCAAAAGAAACTTCTGTACGAATTTTGCTGTTACGTCTCAGGTACATCAAAATTTCATTTTCGATACAACGGGAAGCATAGGTAGCCAGCTTAATTTTCTTTTCCGGGTCAAATGTATTAACTGCTTTAATTAACCCAATCGCACCGATAGAGACGAGATCCTCGATATTGATACCTGTGTTCTCGAATTTGCGCGCGATGTATACCACCAGCCGCAGGTTACGTTCAATCAACATGGCACGAATCGCCGAATCGCCTGAAGACAGCTTTTGCAACAAAAACTCTTCTTCTTCACGTGTTAATGGGGGCGGTAACGCCTCACTGCCTCCGATATAATAAATCTCTTCACTTTTTAAACCAAGCAGAAATAATAAACGATAGTACTGCAGCTGCGCCACCAGTTTCCATTTTACAAGCATGTACGTTCCTCCTATACCACATTCAGCGGCTTTTCTGTTGCTCCCGCAGAGATAGCCGTAGACTGCGCAGAAGCGGCGTCTTGCACAAGCTCAGGGTGAATCACGGCCTGGTATTTTCCATCGGATGACAGTACGCCCCCGTCCAACCCTATTAATACCTTTGTCGTCTCATAACACATCTCATCCATCGTTACCTTCACCCGGTCTGGCTTCATCGCCAGCATAAACGCAGTTCCTTTGTTAATACCTCGATAAGGTACCAGCCTTAAACGATCCTGCCAGTGAAAATCCTCCTGATCGAGCTCCATGATAAGGTTGTCCGGCGCCTCATCCTTCAACCTGCCCTTCCATGCAGCAGGCAGCATGTCTTGCCATAACGATACCTCCATGACCATAACGGGCATTCGTGAAAGGGGGTCTGTGAGTTGATTTCCTGTATCCAGAAGGCCTGTACAAGTAATAGTCACCTCGTCAATAAAAACCTCCACTTTACCCAAGTACGTTGTCATTCGGTCTGTTTTACGTTTCGAGCTCTGCACGGCTTTGAATAAAAAAAGCACGGCAAAAAAGACGACAAACGTGAACCAGAAGGCGATTTTCAGATCAAATGACATTCCACCCGATGCTGTAAACCATATGCCGTTGAACAATTCCCCGGAGCTTTGGAGCATGTAATGTACACCCAGAATTCCTCCGGCAGCGACAAAATTGATCACATAGAAGGTGCCCAAAGTCCGTATAAATGCCTGAAGACCCGTAAACCCAAATGCAATACTCAGCATCACCAGAGACAATCCAAACTTGATCAAAAAGGTGAACATAAAATCAAACTCCGGCACAAACATCATGACGACGTACAACGCACCGACGATCGCGGACAGCAACCATCTCCACCAGACCAGCTTCGTTTTGCGCATCCAGGCCGTCAAGCCGATGAGTGCACCGTCAATACACAGGTTCGTCAAAAAAATAAGATCCACATAAACTACCACATTCTTCACCTGCCTGCGCGCAGCATATCGAAATAACGTTATCCGATATTCATGAGCATATTCACAAGTATAAGGAGCGCACTTTTCAAAGTCTGTCTAATCATGGGGGGACCCTTTCAACTTTTTTTGTCGGAATTACTCAGGCCCCTTGTTCAGAATTTGTTCAATGATGTGTGATAAAATGTAAAAAAATAAAAAGACCCGGTGGCTCCATCAGGAGTACCGGGTCTTCATTGAAATCGATTAACGTATTAATCGTTATTATTATTGCGTGAACGATTGCGTAAAAATGTCGGAATATCCAGCTGATCACTGCTCGGCTGATTTCCGAATGGACGCAGGTTCGGCGAACGGTTATCCGCAGGCTCACTTGCGGGAGTCGGTTTACGTCCAGGTGGTGGTGAAGCAGGTTTATCTTCAAAGCCAGTCGCAATGACCGTTACTTTGATTTCCTCCTTCAGATCCTCATCAATGATCGCACCGAAGATCATGTTTACTTCCGGATCGGAAGCGGACGTAACGATCTCAGCTGCTTCATTAACTTCATACAGGGACAGGTTAATGCCACCCGTAATGTTCATGATAACGCCGCGTGCACCTTCGATGGACGTTTCAAGCAAAGGACTCATAATGGCTTTGCGTGCTGCTTCTGCTGCACGGTTTTCGCCAGTCGATTCACCAATCCCCATCAGCGCAGATCCACGCTCGTGCATGATCGTTTTGACGTCTGCAAAGTCAAGGTTGATCAGACCCGGTACTGCAATCAGATCGGAGATACCTTGTACCGCTTGACGAAGCACGTTATCCGCTTGGCGGAATGCTTCCAGCATCGGTGTCTTTTTGTCAACAATCTCAAGCAAACGATCATTAGGAATGACGATCAGCGTGTCCACTTTTTCCTTGAGAGCTTCAATACCTTGCTCTGCATGGCTGGAACGTTTACGTCCTTCAAATGTGAACGGGCGAGTAACCACACCAACGGTAAGTGCGCCACACTCTTTGGCGATTTCGGCAATCACCGGAGCCGCACCAGTACCCGTTCCGCCGCCCATACCGGCTGTCACAAATACCATGTCTGCACCTTTCAAGGTATTCATGATCAAATCGCGGGATTCTTCCGCTGCTTTTTTACCTACATCCGGGTTGGCGCCAGCGCCAAGACCACGGGTTAATTTATCACCGATTTGCAATTTATGCTCGGATTTTGCCAGGTGTAATGCCTGTGCATCCGTGTTCACCGTAATAAATTCTACACCTTGTACACCATTTTCAATCATTCGGTTGACTGCATTGCTTCCGCCGCCGCCTACACCGATGACTTTAATTTGAGCCAAGCTCTCCATCTCGAAATCAAATTCCAACATATTATTCCATCTCCCCCTCAATGTGCATGGATGGCCCGTCCAATTTTTGATTTGAACCGAATCAATTTCATATATCGACGAACGAAAGCGTTTATTTTAGAACCAGCGCATTCAAACGGCTTCAAGAATTGTATGAAATAGATCCAACCTGTTATATAAATTCACTAAACATATTTTTCAGCCGTTCGAACAGACCTGGTTTCTGCTCCGATTCCTGGGCCGCATTCGGCTTAGGACGGTTGGTCGGTTTTTTGTTATTATTGTTGTTATTATTATTTCCACCGCCGTTGTTGATCGAGGGACGAATACGCAAACTGCGGATTACACTGTGCAAAATACCGACACCGCTTGTATAGCCCGGGTCACGCACACCAATATAATCCGGCACCGCAACTCGTACCGAAGCAGCAAGCTCATGCTGAGCTACCTGCAGAACACCCGGCATAGAGACCGTACCTCCCGTTAGTATATAACCTCCCGGAAGATCATTGTAACCAAGACGCTTCACTTCTTGAGAAATCATCTGGAATATTTCCTGAACCCTAGGTTCGATAATAGCCGCCAGATCCTCTTGAGAGAACTCCTTGTCTACATTGCTGCCGATCCGTGTTACTTTGAACATGACATCCGCAGCAGCGTCATCCAGCCATGCGCAGCCATATTTCAGTTTTACCTTTTCGGCTTGATCTGTTAATGTGCGCAAACCATAGGCGATGTCATTGGTTACAAACTCCCCGCCAATAGGCAGGGTTGAAGTTGCAACGAGACTGTCTTCTTCAAAGATGGCGATGGTTGTAGCCCCTGCTCCGATATCAACAAGCACGGAACCCATCGTTTTTTCATCTTTGGACAAAGCCAGCTGACCTGCTCCAAGTGACATGAGTACCAGATCACTTACTTTCAGACCCGCTTTTTCCACGCAGCGCAAAAGATTATGTATCGCGGTTTTTGCACCCGTAATGATGGTCGCCTCCACTTCCAGACGAACACCAATCATACCACGGGGGTCCTGTATGCCTTCCAAGCCATCTACAACATACTGCTTGGCTACAACATCAATAATTTCCCGTTCCGGTGGGACCGCAATCACTTCGGCTGCTTTCAACACCCGCTCCATGTCTTCTTCTCCGATTTCACGATCCTCGTTAGACACTGCCACGACGCCGTGACTGCTCATCAGTCCGATATGATTTCCCGAGATTCCAACATATACTTCGGATATTTGAATACCTACCATACGTTCTGCATGATCCACTGCATTGCGGATCGATTGCACCGTCTGATCGATATCTACGATTACACCTTTGCGAATTCCCTCCGAGTCGGCAGATCCAACTCCAATAATATTAAAGGTTCCATTATTCATTTCCCCAATAATAGCGCGAATTTTGGATGTACCGATGTCCAAACTAACAATGATGTCATTGTTGCTCAAGTCTGTGGCACCTCCTGACTCCAAATAGTAAAATACGTTCGGGTTTAAACACTCTTAAAACATATTCAACACACTTTAGGCTTTCCCTCTTTTTTCTACAATTTTTTTGGGTGCCAAGATCTGGTTGTGAGACATAAAACCTTGAAGAAAAAAGAAGGAGGCAACTTAGGTGCCATATTCAAGTGTATCATTTTTTCTTCGTCTCAGAAAGAACAACTTTCACTGGATAAGAGGGGCTAAACCCCGATCCCGCCTGGTTTTGAATGCAGCTTAACCGAATTAAAGGCGGAAATCAGGGAGTTGCTCCTGGTTCAGCATCTTCTTCCGGGTTATCCGGAATGAAAGGCACGTACGTATCGGCCTCCAGCATCGTGATTTTCCCTGGCCGTTCCGTCTCAATGACCTGGTTAAGATACTCTACCTTATCGGACAATAGAGAGACGGTTGTAATCACTTCAAACTGTGACTTGGTATACATCCGAATCTGATCCGGGAATGAAGGCGTAGGATTCGGAATAATCTCTGAAATATCCGTCGTTAGTTCATTCGGGATCTTGGCCAACGCTTCACTCAGCTTGGCCTTGAGCGGATCATCAGCCTTCCATTGGGTTAATATAGGTTTCTCTACGGCAACTCCAATGGTGGCAGGAACCGTTAAGCTTGTCCCGCTTGCCAGTATGGCTTTTAGCGTACCGTCAGAACCAAGTTCATACGCAACCGTTGGATATTCCTGCACCTTGATAAGAATAGTACCCGGAAATTGTTTATCCACAGTTACGGTTGATATAGCCTTGATCGTTTTCAGACGCTCGATCACATCCGCCGAGCTTATCCCAAAAAACTGTTCGCCCTCCTTCAGACCGCTTTTCTCCAGCAGTTCCGAAGTTGTTGTGTATACATTACCCGTAATCTCAATTGCCGAAATCCGACTCATCGAAGAACGAAAAAAAAGTACAGCAAGTAATACAATAAAAAGAAGTAAGAGAATAAAAACAATTTTACGGCTTGTGTTTCGTTTGGGCCGATTCTTCTTCAGAACCGGAATTTGGCTTTTAGGCATAGGTCGCGCTCCACAAAGCCTCCGGCCCCCTTCCCTTAAGAAGGGGACTCAAAGGACGTTAATTGGCAAAATCCAGCTGCTTCGAAACGGGGGACTGTCGCTCAACCGAAGCTCCCAAACTCTGAAAGAGCTTCTCGATACGATCGTACCCTCTATCAATATGATGCACTTGCTCCACAACCGTTTTTCCCTGGGCAGCAAGGCCAGCAATGACTAATGCTGCACCTGCACGCAGATCGGTTGCTTCCACTGTAGCCCCGTACAAACGGGGAACGCCACGGATAAATGCTGCATTCAGGTCTACCGAAATATCGGCACCCATGACATTCAGCTCATCCACATGTTTGAACCGACCCTCGAATACCGTTTCCTTCATCACACTAAAACCGTCTGCCAGACTGAGCAGCACCATAATTTGCGACTGCAGGTCTGTTGGGAATGAAGGATACGGAGAAGTCACAATGCGGTCTACTGATTTGGGACGGCTCATACAGCTCACCGTCATTATATCATTGCAGACTGTGATTTGAACACCAGTACGCTTCAACACATGTATAAGGGAAGTAAGATGAGCCGGATTGCAGTGTGTAAGCGTTACATTCCCTCTCGTTGCTGCGGCCGCAATCATCACCGTTCCAGCAACGATCCGATCCGGTATAATTTCATAAGAGCAAGGCTTGAGTTTCTCCACACCACTAATCGTAATCGTATCCGTTCCAGCACCGATAATTCGTGCACCCATCGCATTCAGAAAATGCTGCAGATCCTGTATTTCTGGTTCTCTGGCTGCATTAAATATCGTTGTTGTACCCTCAGCCGTAACGGCAGCCATCATAATATTTTCTGTGGCTCCTACGCTGGGGAAATCCAGATGAATATCTGTACCTACCAGCTTACGCCCACGGCAAATGATCTGCTGATCCAGCTCTTCAATCGAAGCTCCGAGCGCTTCCAGGCCCCGAAGGTGAAGATCAATTTTGCGTTCCCCGATAGCACAGCCACCTGGCTGGTATACAGATACTTGCCCAAACTTAGCCAGCAATGGTCCCATTAAAAAAATGGAAGAACGCATCTGTTTCATGAGATCCTCAGGCACATCATATGACCGGATGGACGACGTATCTATCGTCACTGTTCCCTGTTCATGCCGACACGTGCATCCAAGTCGTTCCAGGATATACAGCATCACTTCGATGTCCAGCAAGTGCGGAACGTTGTGCAGCGTAATTTCTCCGTCTGCCAACAAACTTGCGGCCATGATCGGTAAAGCTGCATTTTTTGCTCCATGGATGCGTATGGATCCTGAGAGGGGTTTCCCGCCTTCAATCACCAATTTGTCCAATGTATCACCTCCGGGGTTTACCGTTCACCCACTACGAAGACTTCCGGTACCAGGTTAATACCGTTTTGAGATGATATAGTGCTCTGAATCTGCTGCATTAGGGTGATAACGTCCTCTGCTGTTGCTTGGCCTGTATTGACAATGAAATTGGCATGCATGGTGGATACCTGTGCGCCTCCCTGAGTCTTACCCTTTAGCCCCGCTGCTTCAATCAGACGGGCGGCATGATCACCAGGTGGATTCCGGAATACACTGCCAGCACACGCCATCTGTAGTGGCTGTGTACGGCGCCTACGGTCTTTGTAAGCTGCCATTGATTCCGAAATGACTTTGCGTTCTCCCTGCTGAAGTGCAAATGTAGCCTCCAGCACGATGCCTCTCCGGTCATGCAGAACAGAGTGGCGATAAGCAAATTCCATGTCCTCCTTGCTGTAACGTACCAATTCCCCTGTCTCCAGTACAATCTCAGCGGATTGAAATATCCGTGACACATCCGATCCATGGGCACCAGCATTCATATATACGGCTCCCCCGACCGTTCCGGGGATGCCGCTGCCAAATTCCAAACCGGTCCACTCTTTTTTTGCAGCAACAACACTGAGTTTAACAAAGGAATGTGCCGCTCCGGCAGTTACCCCGCCCTCGTGAAACTCGGCATAATCAAAGCCTTCTCCCGGTTTCACAACAACTCCGCGTATTCCCTTGTCGGACACCAGCATGTTTGAACCCCGTCCAAGCTGCATCCATGGGATCTGATGCTTGTGCAGTAATTGGATGAGATTAACCATCTGCTCTTTGTTTTCCGGTATGACCAGCGCATCTGCAGGACCGCCGATCTTCCATGTGGTGTATTTGGCTAGCGGCTCGTTTTCAAGAACATTGCCGACATTGTTCTGGGATAGTAGCGATATCCACTGCTGCATATTAACATCCTCCTTTACTTCAAAACCAATGAGCACGGCAGTTTACATTGCTGCTGGCCGTGTTGCGTCGCCATGGAACGATTGTCACGATTTATAGGGTATCTTATGTCAGTCCCGCCGTGTGTGTGACAATCGCCCAAAACGCACTTTAACGCCCTGCAGCAAGACGCCGAATCTCGCTCACAAGTACCTCGGCTGCATCGGGTTTTCCCAGTTTCCTGGAGGCCTCTGCCATCCTTTTGCGCGCCGCTTCGTCATTCATAATTCCAGCAATCGCTTTATATAGCCCCTGGCCTGTCAGATCCTTCTCCAGCATCGTAACCGATGCGCCTCCACCCTCAAGCGTGCGGGAGTTTGCCTCCTGATGATTATTCGTCACGTTAGGTGACGGAATCAGGATGGATGGAATTCCGAGCGATGTGATCTCGGCAAGGAACGAAGCCCCAGCACGATTCACGATCAGCGATGTGCATGCAAGAACTTCGGGCATGTTGTGGACGTAGGGCAGCACATGCAGATGATTCGGCATCGTTCCAAGGGAGCTGCGGATCGCTTCACGCGTTTCGTCAAAATAAGAATCACCTGTTACGTAGACCACGTGCACATCTTCAAGCTTGGCCAGCATCGGTGCCATATCCACCATAGCTTTATTGATTGCCTTCGCACCACGGCTGCCACCAACCACAAGAACTACTCGGCTGTCCATAGGTACACCCAGTGTCGCGAATCCGCGATCACGGCTGGCTTGAGCTACCGTGGTAGCCCTTGGATTGCCGGTATACACAACCCTTTTGGCTCCAGAGAATGCTTTCTCCGAACCCTCAAAGCTAACTGCGACCGTATCCACATAACGTGTAAGGAACTTGTTGGTTAGTCCGGGAATGGCATTCTGTTCATGGATGACACTCGGAATACCGAGTTTGGCTGCCGCATACACGACAGGCCCACACACGTAGCCCCCCGTACCGATGACAACATCGGGTTTGAATTCCTTGAGCATTTTCTTGGCTTTGCGTACACCTTGCAGAAATCTCATTACCGTCTTCACGTTGTCAAAGGATAATTTCCGGCGAAAACCTGTAATATCAATCGATTGAAATGGAATATTCTCTTGTGGCACCAGTTTGCTTTCCAGTCCACGGGTACCACCGATATATAAAAATGTCGAGTCGGGATTCTCCGCCTCACATTGCCTTGCTATCGCAACGGCCGGATAGATATGTCCACCGGTACCGCCGCCGCTTAGAACGACTCGCATCGTACATTCACCTCGCATAACGGGATAAGTTCAATAATATGCCTAACGCTGTCAACATCAAGGTCAGAGATGAACCGCCATAACTGATGAGTGGGAGTGTAATCCCCGTAACCGGCATAAGCCCGATGACCACACCAATGTTGATAATGACCTGCACAGCGACCATACCCACAATGCCTACGCCCAGAAGGCTGCCAAAAGTATCCGGTATCGTCATCGCTACGCGCATCCCTCTCCACACCAGGACCAGGAACAGCAATAATACAATCATTCCACCAATGAAGCCAAGCTCTTCTGCCAAAATGGAAAAAATAAAATCCGTCTGTGGTTCGGGTACATAACTGTATTTTTGTCGACTCATACCCAGCCCCAAGCCCGCAAGTCCTCCAGGACCGATCGCATATAAAGATTGAATAATCTGATATCCTGCACCAAGTGGATCAGACCACGGGTCCAAAAAAGCCGTTATTCGCTGCAATCTGTACGGAGCTGCCGCAATCAGCCCGGCAAACCCTGCTACACCACCGAGGGCAAGCAGTAATAGATGCTTCATCCGTGCTCCTGCTGTGAAAATAATGAGCATTGAAGCACCCAGCATGACTGTGCCTGTCCCCAAATCGGGCTGAAGCATAATAATACCAAAGGCCAAACCAATCAGGCCGAGCGGTGGCAGAAGCCCCGTCGTAAACGTTTTGATTTTACCAGGCTCCTTGCTTAACCAATGAGCCAGAAACAGGATCATACCCAGTTTCATGAATTCTGAAGGTTGTATGCCGAATGAGCCAATGCCCAACCAGCTTCGTGCCCCTCCGCGAACCACTCCGATGCCAGGAATCAGCACCGCAATCAGCATTATAAAGCAGGCAATCAATATCGGCTTTGCATACTTTCTCCAGACCCGGTAGTCCACATTTGCCGTAACAAACATGGCAGCAAGTCCAAGTCCGGCGAACAACAGCTGTCTTTTGACAAAGTAAAATGAATCACCGTAGTCATGAAAAGCAAGCACCGAGCCCGCACTGTATACCATAATAATGCCGATGGCAAGCAATGCCAGAATACAAATTAGGAGCCAGAAATCCGGCGCCGGTCGCGTCTGTTTCATCAGGAGGCCACCCCTTGCATGGAAGTAGGGGCTTTTCCACCCCCCTACTTACAAGTTATGCGCCGCCTCTTTAAAAATGCGTCCCCGCTCTTCATAGGAAGCAAACATGTCCCAGCTTGCACACGCCGGTGATAACAAGACAACATCACCTGGAGCTGCAAACTGTGAAGCTTCCTGCACGGCAGCGGTTAACGTCCGGGCAGCGTCCTCCTCATTATCGACGACCTTAATTTGCTTTAATCCCGCCAGTTCCGCGACTTTGGCAATTTTCGCTCTTGTCTCTCCTAGAGCAACCACAGCTTTTACACGCTCCTGGAACAAGGGCAGCAGTTCCATCATGTCTGAACCACGATCCAGTCCTCCGGCAATGAGCACAACCGGTTCCTTGAATGAGTTCAGCGCCATTACAGTTGCCTTGGAATTGGTTGCTTTAGAATTGTTGTAATATTTGGCTCCATCATGTTCAAGTACATACTCAAGACGGTGTTCAACCCCCTTGAAATCAGCCAGAGGCGCAGCAAGCACAGACGGGTCGGCTCCAGCGGACACAGCAATAGCTACTGCTGCCAATGCATTTCCCACATTGAATCGTCCTGGGAGTCCGATGTCTTCCACATCAATAATGATATGATGGTTTCCCTGACCGTCTGCATAGATCACCTGGCGCTTCACGTCATCCTCTTCCCCATCCACGTATGGAGGATCAGCATATACCCCTGCTTCAAGCTTCTCTGTCAGCGAGAATGGGAGCAGTCTTGCTTTGATATAAGGAACCAGTCCACGGCATACTGGATCATCCCAGTTCAGGATAGCTACATCCTCCGGTTGCTGGTTGGAGAATAATTTGGATTTGGAAGCCACATAATCATCCATGTCCCCATGGTAATCCAAATGAGTCTCCGCTACGTTTAGCAGACTGGCAATGCGCGGACGGAAATCGGATGTGCCTTTCAGTTGGAAACTGCTAAGCTCCACCACCATCCAGTTATCCGCAGAAGCCTGCTCTGCCGCCTCACACAATGGTGTTCCAATATTACCGGCAACGATCGGTTTCAAGCCGGCATGCTCCAACATGTTGCCTACCCACGTTGTTGTAGTCGTTTTCCCATTAGACCCAGTGATTCCGATCATAGGTGCAGCGCATAAATGATATGCCACTTCCACCTCAGTCACCACTTCAATGCCTAAGGCAAGTGCCTGCTGCACAGGAGGCGCATGGTAAGGAATACCCGGATTTTTGACCACAAGCTTCACATCACTGTGAATCAGATCGTCCGGATGCCCCCCGCATACAACAGAAATTCCCAAAGCCTCCAATTCGGATGCTTCGGGACACTGTTCTCTCTCTTTTTTATCATTGACTGTAACTATTGCGCCGGCACGATCCAGCACTTTGGCGACCTGCACGCCGCTCTTGGCCAGTCCAAGCACGACGATTTGTTGCCCACGATATGTTTCCGGATGATTCATTGTCTACAACCCCTTGTTGAGATAAAGTCCAAGAGCGGCCAAAATGGCACCTACCGCCCAAAAAGTGATGACAACTCGCCATTCCGACCAGCCACTCAGTTCAAAGTGATGATGAATCGGACTCATTTTGAATACGCGTTTGCCACGAGTTTTGAAGGATACCACTTGGATAATAACAGACAGGATTTCGATGACGAAAATACCGCCAATGATGACAAAGAGAAGTTCTGTCTTCGTTACAATCGCAACGGCACCGATCGCACCACCAATTCCAAGTGATCCCGTATCTCCCATAAACACTTTGGCCGGGTGTGCGTTATATACCAGGAAGCCTAGTACCGCACCAATCATCGCCGCCGCACATACCGCTGCCGGCATAGATGTTGCCTGCATCGCTACAATGGCAAATGCCCCAAAAGCGATGGCACTCACGCCGGACAACAAGCCGTCCAGACCATCGGTAAAGTTGACTGCATTCGTGATGGCAAGCATCATGAATACGACAAACGGATAGTAGAACCATCCCGTCCAGTCGAAGGAGAAGGATGTACCTGGAATCGATATGGCTGTGCTGTGGCCGTTCTGAATCAGCAAGTAGCACATCACGGCACTGAAAAACAACTGACCAATCATCTTTTGTTTAGCGGTCAGCCCCAGTGAACGTTTGAATACAATCTTGATGTAATCATCCAGGAATCCGATCAGACCGAAACCGAGTGTAGCCACAAGCAGGACATAAAAGTCCGTATTTTTGACCGCTGAAAATTTCAAAAAGGCCAATGTGAACGCGAGTAAAATAACAACTCCGCCCATTGTAGGTGTTCCACTCTTTTTCAGATGGCTCTGTGGCCCATCTTCCCGAACCTGCTGTCCGAATTTCATTCGACGCAGCAATGGAATCAAGAGCGGTGCGGCGATCACCGCCAAAATAAATGAAACACCGATTGTTAACAGTAATACCTGAAAATCCATGGGTTCACCCCTCTAGTCTACTCTATTCTGTAATGGAGCTATTTTTAGCGCTTCGACCACATCTTCCAGCTTCATGCCCCGGGAGGCCTTAAACAAGACAACGTCTCTGGAATGAAGATTCTCCAGCAGATAATGAGTCAATTCTTCCTTGCTCTCAAAAGCGTGCACGGCTTCCGCTGGCATGTTTTGTCTTGCCCCTTCTGCAATACTCGCTGATAATGGGCCATAAGCCAGCACCATATTCATTTTATCGGGTGTGATGTATTCACCGATTCCCCGATGGAGCTCATGCTCCTGAGGCCCCAGTTCAAGCATGTCACCAAGCACGGCTACTTTGATCCGATACCCCTTAAGGCTCTCCAGCACATCCACAGCTGCTTTCATAGAAGTCGGACTGGCGTTGTAAGCATCATTGAGCATGGTCAAACCACTGACACCGTTAATAATCTCGATTCGCATGCCGGTTAATTTCAGACGTGACAGTCCTGCCACAATCTGCTCAGCGGCCACTCCGAAATGACGGGCAACCGCTAATGCAGCAAGACAGTTGACCACATTATGTGTCCCCAGTAATGGCATTGTAAGAGCAACTTCTCCAGACTGCTTGGTTGTAAAAGCGACCCCGCTCTGCGCATTCATGATTCCGGTAGGATAATCATCATTATCTGCCTGCAAGCCGAATGTATACCGCTGGAGCCCTTCAGGGAGCTTAGTGGCTGGCTCTGCCAGAACCTGCTCAATCAACGGTTCGTCTCCGTTATAGATCAGTAGCCCACCTGGTTTCATGCCAGCCGCAATTTCAACTTTGGCCCGAGCAATCTCCAATCGAGATCCCAGTTGAAGCAGATGGGATTCACCAATATTCGTGATGATCGCGACATCGGGCTGGGCGATTACAGATAACTCTTCGATCTCTCCTCGGCCACTCATGCCCATCTCCAGAATGACGATCTCCGTATCCGGCTCCATGCTTAGCACGGTGAGCGGGAGACCTATATGGTTATTGAAGTTGCCTTGAGTTTTATGCACTTTGAATGTGGTAGACAGAATGGCATCCACGATGTCCTTTGTTGTTGTTTTACCATTGCTGCCTGTAATGCCTACAACGGAGGCCTTGTTTTCTTTTAAATAGGAGGTCGCAAGCTCCTGCAAGGCAACAAGGGTATCCTCCACAATAATCACAGCACCTTGAGGTGCAGTTCCATGATCCTTTTGCCATAATGTCCCGGCAGCGCCCTTCTCTAAACAGGTTTGCACAAATTCATGTCCGTCAAACCTTTCGCCAACTAGCGGGATAAAGAGACTGCCTGGAACGGGCTTACGCGAATCTGTAAATACACCTTCAACACCAACATTACCATAAGCAGCAATGTCAATTAGTGTTCCTCCACACATCTCGGCCAATTGTGCCAATGTTCTTTTTATCAATTGGATTTGCCCCTTATCGCTTCTTTCGCTATGATCCGATCATCAAAGTCCGTTTTAGTTGTGCCGATAATCTGATAGGTTTCATGCCCCTTGCCCGCAATCAATACTACATCGGCAGGGCTTGCCATTTCAATAGCTTCATGAATCGCCTGGCGCCGATCCACAATCATGGTGTAACGGTCAGATTCAATGGCGTCTTCAATCAGGCCTTGTTCAATATCCTTGAGAATCAGATCGGGATCTTCTGTCCGCGGATTGTCGGAAGTGACAAATACAATATCACTATAGTTTGCTGCAATTTTGCCCATTAGAGGTCGCTTCGTACGATCTCGGTCACCACCGCAGCCAAATACACAGATCACACGTCCTTCAGCAAATTCCTTCACCGTCCGCAATACGTTCTCCAGGCCATCTGGAGTATGCGCATAGTCAACAATGACAGCAAACGACTGTCCTTCGTCAACAGCCTCAACACGTCCATCTACGCCAGGAACCGTCTCCAAGCTACGTTTGATCTCCTCCAGCGGAATGTCCTCAACCAGAGCAGCAGCGATGGCAGCCATTGCGTTGTACACATTGAATTTACCTACCATGCGTAAACGAATATCGGTGCTGCCTCTGAATGTGTCTACATGGAAAGAGGTACCCTGCGAAGTAATTGAAATTTGGGATGCGCGTACATCCGCATTGTCCTCCATGCCGTATGTAATTACTTCAGCTGCCGTTACAGATATAAAATAGTCTGCAGCGGGATCATCTGCGTTGATCACTGCAAATTTGCGTTTGGAAGCATCCGCAGTATATCCGTTACCCAATCTTGCAAAGAACAATCCTTTGGCTCCGCGATATTCTTCCATGGAATGATGGTAATCCAGATGATCCTGCGTCAGGTTGGTAAATACAGCCGTACGGAATTCCGTCCCTTTTACTCGACCTTGTTCCAAAGCGTGGGAGGAAACTTCCATTACACAACAGTCCGTGCCCGCTTGCACCATATCATTCAGACTGCGCTGTAAATCAAGTGCTTCCGGTGTAGTGCCTGACATCGGGTACGTACGCCCGTCATAACGCATTTGAATAGTCCCGATTAATCCTGTTTTTCGACCAAAATCACTCATGATTTTTTCAATTAAATAGGTAGTCGTTGTTTTCCCGTTGGTTCCCGTTACACCAATCATATTCATCTTGCGGCTTGGTGAGTCAAAAAAGGAATCCGCCAGTACAGCCATAGCGAAACGGCTGTCTTTTACAAGCAGCTGCGGTACAGGCAGATCCAGCTCTCGTTCCACAACCAGAGCGACAGCTCCAGCGTTTACGGCCTTCTCGGCATAATCATGTCCGTCAACCGTATGCCCCGGAAGACAGATAAACAGATCTCCCGGTTGTACCTGGCGAGAATCTGTCTGTAGGTTTTGACATTCTGTATTTGGTTCGCCAATGATACGGGCGGTTGTCAGCATTGATAAAAGTTGTTTTAAAAGCACATGAATAACCTCACTTTTTCCAAGTTTACTTCAATTTCAACAGTTCTGTATTCATTACTATCGTCAACACAGCCAATTAATGAAACGCAACTCCGTGCATTTTGTTGCGGTGGAGATCAAGAGCCCGATCAGGGCTCTTGTCCTTCCTCCTTGGTATGGTCATGGATATCATTCAGTACATCACCCATATAGATGCGTATGGTAGAACCCTGATCGACCCGTGCTCCTGGCTTTGGAGCCTGGTTAATGACATATTTTCCACTGCCGGATTTGGCCAGCATAAAATTCATATTCAGATCCTCATACAAGTCTTCGACCGTAGCTCCTGTCAGATCGGGAACCGTCACGATTTTCGTTTCTCCATACTTGTATTCTTTGGCTACCTGATCCTTCCGAACAGGAACATTCATATAATGCAATGCATCCTCCAGAATGTTCTGTACGATCGGTGCGGCAACCACGCCGCCGAACTGAATCCCTTTCGGGTTATCCACCGCAGTATAAACAACAATCTGCGGATCATCTGCCGGAGCAAAGCCAATAAAGGATACAATATGCTCGGTAGAGGAATAACGTCCATTAATTACTTTCTGGGCTGTACCCGTTTTGCCGCCAACCCGGTATCCATCAATAAACGCCGGACGTCCCGTACCCTTGGCAACTACACTCTCTAGCGCTTCACGTACTTGCTTGGACGTATCTTCCGAAATGACTTGACGAACCAGTTCCGGCTTGGCCTCTTCCATCACTTCACCCGTTTCCGGATGAACCCATGCCTTTGTAACATAAGGCTTGTATAGTTTACCACCATTAATGGCTGCTGACACAGCCGCTACTTGCTGAATCGGTGTAACCGAAACGCCTTGACCAAAAGCAGTTGTTGCAAGCTCAACAGGTCCGACCCGTGACAGTTTGAACAGAATCCCGCTGGCTTCACCGCTTAAATCGATGCCTGTTTTGGTCCCGAATCCAAAGTCTTTGATATAGGAGAATAGCGATTCTTTACCCAGTCTCTGACCCAGTGCAACAAATCCAGGGTTACAGGAGTTCTCCACGACTTGGAGGAAGGTTTGACTTCCATGGCCACCCTTTTTCCAGCAACGCAGGCGAGCGCCTCCAACTTCAACAAATCCGGGATCATAGAACTGATCCTGCGTCAGATTTACTTTCTTCTCTTCAAGTGCTGCTGCGAGCGTAATAATCTTAAACGTTGAACCGGGTTCGTACGTCATCCAGATCGGTAAGTTCCGGTTGTATACATCGGCCGGGTATTGCTGATAATCCGCTGGTTCATATCCGGGTCTACTGGCCATGCCAAGGATTTCACCCGTTTTGGGGTTCATTGCAATGGCAAGCGCCGAGTTGGCCTGGAACTTGACCATAGCCTGATCCAGCTCACGTTCCATGATGGACTGAATCGATTTATCAATAGTCAGCTTCAGGTTCAGACCGTCCTTCGGTTCCACATACTTCTCAGATGAGCCCGGCATTAGCCTTCCGGCCGCATCGGACAAGTAGGACACACTGCCATTTAAACCGTTCAGCTTATCATCATATCTTTTTTCTACACCCGTTAAGCCCTGATTATCAATGCCCGTAAAACCGAGAATATGCGCCGCCAAATCATCATAAGGATAAAAGCGTTTATTATCCTCAGCAACAACGATACCCGGAAGCTTCAAATCACGGATGTGCTGAGCTTTCTCCATCGTAATTTTGCGGCCACCGGGTTGTAGTCTTACAATCAGTTCTCTTTTTTTGATGGTTGCCAGCACTTTCTCTTCGGTCATCCCCAGCAAAGGAGCGAGTGCTCTTGCTGTTGTCTCTGCTTCCTTCACCTGGGCAGGAATCGCCATAATGGTCGGTGTAGTTATATTGTAGGCAAGAGAGGTTCCGTTTCGATCCAGGATCTCTCCCCTTTTGGCTGAATAAGGAATATTCCGCCGCCAAGACTCCTCCGCTTTCGCGGATAGTTCCGGTCCTTTTCCCAACTGTACATAAGCAAGCCTGATCACCAAGGCTGAGAATAACAGAACTAAAATCACTAAACTCCACAACAGCCTGCGCCGCAGATTTACGCTTGACCCCTTCACGAAAAGATCCCCCCACTCGTCCCAAAATCATGATTGTGTTCCATTCATGAATATTCAGGACAACCGGGGGTTAGAACAAGCTGTCAGTGATCTCTATGGGAGCGAACCCTCGTCCGATGTGTTGGCAGACGATTTTGTCTCATTTGAAGGTGGTTTTGTAGTATCCGTTTTGCCCGTTTCTTCGGTGTTCTCCGTACCATTAGCTGCTCCCTGATTGTTAGTCTCGTCACCTAATGCTGGATCAGAAGACTCGGGGGCTTCATCTGCTATACCGGTAACTGCCGCTTTGGCCGTCTGCAGCGAAAGCTCAACCGTTCTCTGTTCGCCTGATACCTGCTCCGTTTGTTTCACGACATATCCTTCGCCTTTAACGGTTACCCCCACTTTCATAAGAGAAAGAACTTCAAGGGCATCCCGGAGAGATTCGCCAGTCAGATCAGGAATCTTCATCTTGCTGCTCTCTTCGGTGAGCAGATAAATTCGCTGGCCAGGATTCATGGCTGCACCCGCCACAGGATACTGGCGAATGACATTTTCACCTTGACCAAGTGTCTCATAGGCAATTCCTGCGTTCAATAATTGGCTTCTGGCCTGTTTGGCTGTTTTACCTGACAGATCAGGAGCTTTAGCTTGAACGACCGGAGTTGTTTTTGACTTTTTGTCAGTGGTCTTCACCGTGTCTTTGGGAACTCCCATATACTGAAGAGTCTGGCTTACAATCTTCTTGAATACCGGAGCTGCTGCAGTCCCTCCGCCAATATTGGATCCATCAGGCTGGTCAATCACAATCAACATCGCGATTTTGGGATTATTAACAGGTGCAAATCCGATAAAAGAAACGACATCCTTCGATTTGCTGTATGTCCCGTTCACAACTTTTCTTGCTGTACCCGTTTTACCAGCCACGCGATAACCTTCAATGTATGCATTACGCCCTGTACCAATTGTTTGGTCTGCTACTACCTGTTCCAGATACCCGCTCACCAGTTTGGAAGACTCCTTGGAAATAACCTGACGAACAACCTTCGGCTTAATTACTTCTGATGTACCGTCATTTGGATTAATAATTTCTTTTACCAGATGCGGTTCCATAAGTTTGCCACCGTTGGCAATGGCCGAAATGGCTACTACCTGCTGGATTGGCGTTACCTGTACAAGACCATGACCATATGCTGCTGTGGCAATTTCTGATTTATAAACCAGCGGCTTGATTGGTGAGGCCGATTCACTCGGCAGATCAATGCCCGTCTTTTTACCAAAACCGAATTGGTCTATGTAATGACGCAACCGTTCACCACCAAGCATGTTATAACCCAGATTAACAAACGCAATGTTACTTGAACGTTTGACACCTTCCAAGTAGGAAATTCGGCCATAGGCGTGACCGTTATCACTAATTGGATAGCCACCGATGTATACCCGTTTGGATTCAAATGTTGCATTTGGATCAAACAGCTTCTCTTCAACCGCACCCGCCAGAGTAACAATTTTAAAAGTAGACCCTGGTTCATAGATGGATTGTATCGCATGGTTAATAAAGTTTTTCTGATCCGGCGTTTCCCCATACGTATTAGGATTAAAGGTCGGCCAATTGGCCATCCCTAAGATTTCCATGGTGTTAGGATCTGCTGCGATGACAGTCATGCTCAGTGGATTGTACTGGGCTACCGCTTCTTTCATCGCTTCTTCGATGTAGTACTGAATGGTATCATCTAACGTCAGCTTCAGATTGTTCCCGTTCTGCGGAGGAAGATAACTATCCTGGGAGTCAGGAAGCTTAATACCTTTGGCATCCTTCTGATAGTTCAGATAACCATCTGTACCTGTAAGCTGTTCATCATACGAAACCTCAAGTCCATTAACAGCCTTGCCATCACGGCTCATGTATCCCAGTAGATGAGAGGCGAGCGTTTCCTCGGGATAATATCGCTTCGACTCCTGTGTCATAACAATCGCGTTTTTAGCCTTGTAGTCATCCTGCAGTTTTTCACGAAATGCATCTACTTTAGCAGCCAATTCAGGGCTGATTTTATACCCTTCACTGCGAACTTCACGTTGCTTGTAGAACTTCCCATCCTTATCTTTAGCTGTTACAAGCGAACGCATTTCGCTCTCGTTTTTCCCCAACAAACTAGACAATTCTTTAATGATCACATCTTCAATCCCGAACTCGTTAATCAGAGCCGGATTCACAGACACCGTGTAAGCAGGTGCATCCGTCGCCAGAATGTTGCCATTGCGGTCTGTAATTGTCCCGCGACTTGCCTTGATGGTTTGTTCGCGTTCGACCAAACCAGCCGCTCGCTCCTGCCAAATACCGCCATTAACAACCTGAATAAAAAAAATGCGGGTTATTAATACAAGAAAAAAGAGGGTAATACATCCCCCTATAAGCAGCGTGCGCATCTTTATTCTTTTTACCATCGGTACACCTCTTTTACTTCAGCATTTTGTATATTTCAATTCCAGCTCACTCCCAAGTGCAAGATGTTGTCGAACAGGAGCATTTCGATCTCATCTTGCTTGGAAGTCTCGTTATGGATTGATACAAAATGTTCTAGTTATTTGCTGTATCCGAAGACGAATCAGTACCTGCCGAATTCGTTGTACTTGTTGAACGAGGTACAAAAATGACATCCTTGCCGGAAGCCTCAACATAACCAAGTTTGCGAGCATTCTCGATGACCAGATTGTTCAGTCTTTCTTTTTCCACTTGCAGATCTGCAATGGTTTTCTCTGCTTCTCTCACATCGGACAATGTCGTCTGTGCCTGCTTATTCAGATCATAGATGTGAGCATAACGCGACATCATTACACCACCCACAACAATGACTGCGAGCAAAGTGATCAAATACAAAAATTTCTCGCGTGCCGGAAGACCGGTACGACGGGTCACCACTTTGGTGGTTTCCTTATACCGCTGCTGGTTCACACGTTCTTGGGACGCTTTTTCTTTCACTGCTAAATTACCACGTGTATATGCCATACTCCGACTCTCTCCTCCGCTCTTGGTTTACAGTTTCTCGGCTACGCGCAGCTTCGCTGAACGAGCACGGGAGTTTTCGGCCAGTTCCGTTTCCGTTGGAATCAGCGGTTTTCTGTTCACTAAACGCATGACACCCTTACCGCCGCAAACACACAACGGGAAATCGGGAGGGCATGTACACTTCTCCAAATAACTGCTAAAAATCTGTTTGCAAATCCGGTCCTCAAGTGAGTGAAAAGTAATAACAGATACACGTCCGCCGGGTGCCAAGCACCGAACGGCCTGGTGTAACCCCTCTTCGAACGCGCCCAGCTCATCATTAACCGCAATTCGCAATGCCTGAAAGCTGCGTTTCGCGGGATGTCCTCCAGTTCGACGGGCCGCGGCCGGAATGCCTTCTTTGATCAATTCCACCAGTTCACCAGTAGTCTCAATCGGGGATTGCTTTCGTTTTTCAACAATGACACGAGCAATTCTTCTAGAGAATTTCTCTTCACCATAGCGATACAAGATGCGGGCAATCTCCTCTTCCGGCCATTCATTAACAATCTCTTTGGCGGTAAGGGATGCATCCTGATCCATACGCATATCCAACGGAGCATCGTGATTGTAGCTAAATCCACGTTCTCCTTCGTCGAACTGCGGTGATGATACCCCCAAATCGTACAAAATACCGTCTACTTGCGGCACGCCATCTTTCATCGGTACTTCCAGATCTTTCAGAACCTGTTCCAGATCACGAAAATTGGTTTTGACCAATGTAATCTGCTCTCCATACGGAGCCAATTTTTCACGCGCGTTATCCAAAGCCCAATCATCCTGATCCAGTGCGATCAGACGCCCCCCTGGACCGAGCTTGGATGCAATAACGGAGCTGTGTCCGCCACCGCCTAAAGTGCAGTCCACGTATATACCGTCCTGCTTGATGTTTAAACCCTCTGTTGCCTCTTCTTTGAGTACGGTTATGTGGTGAAACAACCTGCACCCCTCCTGACTTTATAGATCAAAATTAAAATCGACCAGCTTTTCGGCAATGTCGTTGAATGCTTCTTCGGATTGATTGAAATAACTCTCCCATATGCCTTTGCTCCAAATCTCCACCCGGTTCGACACGCCAAGAACAACGCAATCCTTGTCCAGCTTGGCATACTCTCTAAGATTGCCCGGCAAATTTACCCTGCCCTGTTTATCCAATTCACATTCGGTGGCACCCGAGAAAAAAAACCGGGTAAACGCACGTGCATCAGATTTCATCAATGGCAGTGCTTTGAGCTTCTGTTCCATGACCCCCCACTCCTCCATAGGGTACACGAAAAGACACTGGTCCAAACCCCGTGTGACAACGAAAGACGGTCCCAGAGATTCGCGGAATTTAGCCGGAATAATGACCCGACCCTTATCATCAATGCTATGTTGGAACTCCCCCATAAACATTGGCCCACTCACTCCTCACCCGTTTCTCCCACTTTGCCCCACTTTCCACCACCTAAGCATAATAGATTCGAACAAAAAAATCAAAACCCTTCTTGCTTGCTTTACTTTTTTTAATTTAGTAATCGCAAAAAAACGTCTTTGATCCTGTCACTCAGGATCAAAGACGTTTCCCGTTTACGGGCAATTGCACGTACACCCGCATATGAGCCGTATCATTAATAAACCATTTTAAACCCTTTGAAGCACTTAATCAGCTTGTAATTATTGGATGCCTCTTAAAATTTCCAGCTGTCCAGATATTTTTCCTGCTCGGCTGACAGGGAGTCGATGGCAATATTCAAGCTTTCCAGTTTGTAGCTGGCAACCTGTTGGTCAATGTCATAAGGTACGTTAACAACGTTTTTACCTAGTTCCGCATAGTTCTCGCTCACATAACGCAGACCCAGTGCTTGCAATGCAAACGTTGTATCCATAATCTCGGCTGGGTGTCCGTCGGCTGCACCCAGGTTTACGAGACGTCCTTCAGCCAGCAAATACATTTTACGGCCATCTTTGAAGCGATATTCTTCAATGTTGCGGCGTACGGTACGAATCGATTCGGAACGTTTAGCAAGTTCAGGTTTGTTCACTTCCACGTCAAAGTGACCCGCATTACTCAGGATTGCTCCATCCTTCATCACATCATAATGCTCTCCAGTAATCACATCTTTATTGCCGGTTACAGCAATGAAGAAATCACCCAATTTTGCAGCTTCCACCATCGTCATCACACGGAATCCGTCCATATGTGCTTCTACGGCTTTAATGGGATCAATTTCAGTTACGATTACACTGGCTCCTAATCCTTTAGCACGCATCGCTACACCTTTACCACACCATCCGTAACCGGCTACAACTACGTTCTTTCCTGCAACAACCAAATTGGTTGTACGGATAATACCATCGAATGCAGACTGACCTGTACCGTAACGGTTATCAAACAGGTATTTGCAATAAGCGTCATTGACTGCAACCATCGGGAAGCGCAGTTGTCCTTCTTTCGCCAAAGCTTTCAGACGAATGATGCCCGTTGTCGTTTCCTCTGCTCCGCCACGAATGGTGGCAGCAAGATCAGGACGTTCGGATGCAATAATGGTGGCAAAATCGCCGCCATCATCAATGATCAGATCAGGTTTCACTTCAAGTGCCCGGAGTTGCAATTCCTTGAACTCTACAGGGTCCGGATTATGTTTGGCATAAACGGTAACGCCGTCTTCGACCAGAGCAGCACAAACATCGTCCTGTGTTGATAATGGGTTGCTGTGTGTAATCGTTACTTCTGCACCACCCGCTTGAATGACTTTCGCCAGATAAGCTGTTTTGGCCTCAAGATGAAGGCAAATGGCTACTTTCAAACCTTTAAACGGAAGATCCTGTTCAAATTGAGAACGAATGCGGTTCAACACCGGCATATGCGCTTCTACCCAATCAATTTTCAGATGACCTTCCGAAGCGAGTCCCATATCCTTAACGATACTGTTTTGCAATGCAGGGGTAGCCATTCCTCATCCTCCTCGATTATAAATTCCTTCTATTATAAAAGGTAACTACAATGTAATTACTTGGTGTTGTCCACGGAATTCGCTCTGACTTTCAATCAGTTGTCCAATCCACTCGGTTCCATAACGGTTCAGGTAAAAGAGTGCATTATGTACTCTTTCCTGGGGTTTGTTCATGGGAAAGAGTGAGTTTTGCATCCCGTTCCAGTGTTTTAGACTCACATTGTGTTTATCTTTAATGGCTTTGTGGGTCTGCTGTTGCAGATACTGCATCTGTTCGATGATCTTGCCTATATTGGTATCTCCAATACGTTCCAGACCAGGGTGAATCTCAGCGATCTGATCAAGCAATGGACGATATAAGTCGGCAAATGCTTGCTGAACTCGCTCAAATTGTTCATCGACCTGGAAGGTCTCCTGCTGTGCCAGCCACTGTTCCTTCTTTTCTTCCATATGGTATTGAACGTCTTGGAAAGAAAGGCCGTACTGTTTCATATGTTTGTGATGAACATCTTCCATAATGGTAAAGGACAGACGTGGAAGTAAGATCGGCATCTGTAATCCGAAGCGGTGAAACGCCTCACGCGTTAACCCCCAATATGCAATCTCCCCTTGACCCAAAATAACAGCCGCTACAGGTAAAATGGAATCTTGCATTAAAGGCCGCGTCAATACATTGTTGCTAAACCGCTCAGGATGTTCAGCCAGTTCCTGAAGAAGCCGCTCTTCTGTAAATGAAACCAGACCTTTACGGTCGCCATACAATCCGTCTTTCAACATCAGAAGCAACCGTGCTCCATCATGTATGTAAAACAAATTGGCCCCATCTTCCGCGACTTCAGCAGGCATTGCATATCCGGCTTGTTCCAGCACAGAGGCGCCATATGAGTATGCATTGCGTAATGTCTCATTCTCACGAATTAATCGCTCAAATACCGGCTGCTCCAGTCTGCGCAAGTCTGGATCTGCTGCATCCATCAGAATAAGTCCACTACTTCCAAACAAGGCTGAAATTAATCGGGCAAACGCATCACTCAGGTTCGAACTCGACTGATGGATTTCGGTGATCAGCTTCATCAATCCTGATTTATGGACCGTATCTGGCAATACATGTTCCACCTGATCTAACACATTCATCCATTGCTCCGTTTCCACATGGACATAACTCACGGAATCTCTTCCTGCGAATCG
The DNA here is from genome assembly GCF_030487755.1 of Paenibacillus sp. 11B. Taxonomy (NCBI): domain Bacteria; kingdom Bacillati; phylum Bacillota; class Bacilli; order Caryophanales; family Paenibacillaceae; genus Paenibacillus; species Paenibacillus sp. 11B. The sequence goes on from NZ_JAUKNS010000001.1 coordinate 1,254,494, forward strand.
CCCCTGTAACTTGAGCTTCTTCATCTCTCCGTTGGGATCAGGTAAATACATATGGTTGACTTCATCCCAGTCATGGTCTTCACCTGCAATCCAAAAAACGGGAACGACCGGCCGCTGTAGCCTGTTCTCCGCTTCCCGCGCAGCTGCAACTACACTTGCCGCTTTATAAATTACAAACAACGGACCTGTGAGCAGGCCGCTTTGTTGCCCTCCCGTAACAACCAACGCATCTTGTTCCGCGAGACGTGTGATGGATTCATGGACTGCACCATGATCATTCACCCGTTTATTATATATACGTAGATACTCTGCCAGACTTTGACGAGGTACACGTGTGTTCTCCGATTGGTCCAGCCACTCGGCACGTGTATGTAGCCCCGATTCCCAGCGAATGTCATACTCGTAAAGGCCACGCGCAGCATCCCTTGAACAGACATAGTCTTCTGCAAGTCTCGTTCCGCTGCGGAGTGCCTCGGTAATACCTTTCATGAGGTCTGCCTCCTATTCTGCTTCAAAGAGCTTACTTGATTGTACCGAATGTGAGCCCTTTTCGTCAAAAGAAAGTGCATCAAAAAATAAAAAACCGCCGAACAAGGTCGGCGGTTTGATATTCATGGATAAGTCCAAATACAAATTGTACTTTTATACGTAAGGTTCTGAAACCCAGTGACCTTTGGATACCTCAATCAATTGAGCATTCTCCAGGTTGTATGGATCATTTGCAGGACCACCAGATCCATTCTTAAGTGCTTGTTCTTCCGGCAGTAAAATGCGACGTTTGCTCGCTTCTACTTCCGGATCAGGTACAGGGATCGCAGACAGCAATGTTTTGGTGTAAGGGTGAATCGGATTCGCATACAGTTCTTCACTTTCTGCCAACTCCACCACTTTACCCATGTACATTACAGCTACACGGTCACTGATATGCTTAACCATGGACAAGTCATGCGCAATGAACAGGTACGTCAAGCCGAGGCGTTGCTGAAGTTCTTCAAGCAAACTAACGACCTGAGCCTGAATGGAAACGTCCAGGGCAGACAATGGCTCATCACAGATGATGAATTTAGGGTCTACAGCCAGTGCACGGGCAATCCCGATCCGTTGTCTTTGACCACCAGAGAATTCATGTGGATAACGGAGTGCATGGCTAGGATTCAGACCTACAAGATCCAGCAATTCTTCAACACGTCTCTTCCGCTCTGCCCGGCTTGACGCCAGACCATGAATATCAAGAGATTCGCCGATGATATCCATAACGTTGAAACGTGGGTTCAAGGAAGCATAAGGATCCTGGAAAATCATCTGCATATCTTTACGCATTTCTTTCATCTTGCGCGGAGACAGCTTGTAGATGTCCGTTCCATTAAAGTTAACATTTCCGCCTGTTGGCTCATAAAGGCGCAGAATTGTACGGCCAGTTGTGGATTTACCACAGCCAGACTCCCCTACAACTCCAAGTGTTTCGCCTTCAAAAATATCAAAGCTAACATCATTAACCGCTTTGAGAATGTTCCCTTTGCCCAAATTGAAGTATTGTTTCAGGTTCTTCACTTGAACCAGCGGCTTGTTGGCACCTTTGATAATACCAACTGGAGTAGGCTTTTCTTTCTTAGGCTCGTCCAGACGAGGAAGAGCATTCAGCAATTTAATCGTGTATGGATGTTGAGGATTACTGAAGATTTCGGCAGTTGTTCCTGTTTCAACAACTTCGCCTTCCTTCATAACGACAACTCGATCACACATTCCTGCTACTACGCCAAGGTCATGCGTGATTAGCATGATCGAAGTTCCAAGCTTTTGCTGCATGTCTTTCATAACATCCAAGATTTGTGCCTGAATCGTTACATCGAGTGCAGTTGTTGGTTCATCCGCAATCAGAAGGGATGGACGACATGCCAAGGCAATCGCAATCATAGCACGCTGGCGCATACCACCGGAAAATTGGTGTGGATAATGGTTCATACGCACTTCGGCATTTTTGATGCCTACAAGTTCGAGCATTTCCAATGCGCTTTTTTCAGCTTCTTTTTTGGACATATTCTGATGCTTGCGCAGTACCTCGGTAATTTGCTTACCAATTTTGATGGTAGGATTCAAAGAAGTCATTGGATCCTGGAAGATCATGCCGATATCTTTACCACGGATGGCTTCCATCTGTTTATCTGTCTTATTCAGCAGGTCCTGCCCGTGAAAAGTAATTTCTCCGCTTTTGACCTTCGAAGGCGGGGAGGGAATCAATTTCATGATGGTTTGGGCAGTAACACTCTTACCACTACCAGATTCACCTACGATCCCCAGCGTCTCTCCTTTGCCAAGTTCAAAACTCACATTTTTAACGGCATCAAATTCACCAGAACGCGTCGTAAACGACACACTCAGGTCTTTGACTGTTAAAATCGGCTCCATAATCCCACCTCCTATTTCTATTTACGTAATTTCGGATCAAGCGCGTCGCGCAAGCCGTCACCAAGCAAGTTAAATGCGAGCATTGTCATAACCATTAAACCTGCAGGGAACCACATCCGCCAAGGATACAGCGTCCAGCCTGTAAGTGCATCATTGATCATGGATCCAAGGGAAGATTTAGGTGCAGATACACCCAATCCGAGGAAGCTCAGGAATGCTTCAGCAAAAATCGCATTTGGAATGGACAACGTCAATGTGACGAGAATGGGTCCAATAGCATTTGGCAACAAATGACGGAAAAGCTGACGTCCTGTGCTAGCGCCCATGGAACGAGCAGCAAGGATAAAGTCTCTATTTTTGAGTTGCATAATCTCACCACGTACAATCCAGGACATACTGATCCAGCCTGTGATGGTAAGTGCAATGATAATCGTTGTCAGACTTGGCTCCAATACAACCAGCAACAAGATAACAACGAGCATGTAAGGCAGGGAGTACAGGATCTCGGAGAACTTGTTCATGATGCCGTCAACACGTCCACCGTAGAAGCCCATAATCGCTCCATAAATGACCCCGATAACAAGGTCAATTAAAGCAGCAGCTAGACCTACAGTAAGAGATACACGTGCACCTACCCAGGTTCTTACCCATACATCACGACCGAGTTCATCTGTTCCAAACCAGTGTTCCGCACTCGGTGCGGCATTGGCATTCAACAAATCATTGGAATAATAATTATAGCTTGAGAACAACGAAGTTGGACCAATCATAGAGAAAATGACAACAAGGACTAGAACAGCCAAACTAATCATAGCGGCCTTGTTGGTTGCAAGTCTATACATAGCGTCTTTGAATAGCGATACACTCTCTTGCGATTTCAACGCTGCCTGACTATCCAGGCCTGTGTTCACCGTTTCATTATTGTTTTTATTCGTGCCAGACAACGTTATGCCCCCTTCCGGCTTTCTAGCTTAATTCTAGGATCGATCAGCACGTAAGCAATATCCGTCAGGAAACGTGCAAGCATCAAGAGAATACCATAGAAGATTGTAATCCCCATAATCATCGTATAATCACGATTCGTAATACTCTCTACGAATACTTTACCAATTCCACCAATGTTAAAGATTTGTTCAATAACAACGGAACCTGTAATAATATTCGCTGTCATTGGACCAACATAAGTAACGACTGGCAGAATACCGTTCCGTAAAACGTGTTTAAACATAATAGCAGGCCATTTCAAGCCTTTCGCTTTGGCTGTCTTGATGTAATCGGCATGCAACACTTCCAACATGCTTGAACGCGTCAAACGAGCGATAAAGGCAATTGGTGATGCAGACAAAGCTGCAACAGGAAGCACATAGTCGAGTGGGCCATCGAAGCCCATAACGTTAAACCAGCCGAGTTTGAATGCGAACACATATTGTACCAGGGATGCGAGCAAGAAACTCGGTACAGCAATCCCGATAACAGCGAGGATCATCGTAATATCATCAATCAGCTTGCGATGGTAAACGGCGGCAAGAAGCCCCAACAAGACACCCACAACAATTGAGATAATAATTGCAAAGATTCCAAGCTTCAGCGATGCTGTAAACGTTTGAGTGATCATACCAGATACATCTTGATTCAGGTATTTCATAGAAACCCCGAAATCACCCTGAATGATTCCACCCATATACTTCAGGTATTGTTCATACATCGGTTTGTCCAGACCGTACTTCACTTCCAAAAGTGCCCGAATTTCAGGTGAGACTTTTTTCTCGGATGTAAAAGGGTCACCTGGAATGGCCTTCATCAGGAAGAAGGTTGCTGATGCGAGTATGAAAAGCGATAGCAGCATAAATAGTAGTTTTTTCAGCACGTACTTAACCAACCCTTGCACACCTCCACAAACAATATTTTGTATACAAATCGATTGTAGAATTAGACAAGAATAATGTCCAATCCATTTATCGGAAATTTCAAGAATTATAAGGAAAATCGGTGCACATACAAAAAAATCGGGATATATATGGAATTCCACATATATATCCCGAAGTAATCATATAGACTTCAGAACAACTTATTTCTCTTCCAGATATGCACGAGTGAAGTCAATTGCTCCACTGAAATCAAGTTGTACGCCTTTAAGGTAAGGCTTAGTCAAAGATACATTTGTGTAGTAATAGATCGGCATTACGCCCATTTCATCTTGAATCAGAACTTTCTCTGCATCAGCAAATGCAGCCATACGCGTAGCTGGATCAGCCGATTTTACAGTTTCTTTAACATCTTTGTCATACTGTTCGTTGCTGAATTTGGAATCATTGTTTGTGTTTCCAGTAGTCCACATTTCCAAGAAGTTGTATGGATCGTTATAGTCCGCAGACCAGCCTGCACGAGCCACTTGGAAGTTTTGGTTTTGACGGTTCTCAAGGAATACGCCCCACTCTTGGTTTTCCGTTTTCACGTCAACACCAAGGTTCTTCTTCCACATGTCAGCAACAGCAAGAGCGATTTTCGCGTGACCGTCACTAGTGTTATAGATCAATGTCACTGCTGGCAATGTTGTGTAACCTTCTTCTTTCATACCTTCAGCAAGCAATTTCTTAGCTTCTTCTACGTTTTCAGTGAAGTAGTCATCTTTGTGCTCATCACGGAATTCGCCGTTTTCACCGCGGATACCTGGAGGTACAAAGCCGAAAGCTGGAATTTGTCCACCTTGTGTTACTTTGTCAACAATCAATTGACGCTCGATTGACATTGCAAAAGCCTTACGGATTTTAACATTGTTAAATGGAGCTTCATTAACGTTGAACTGATAGTAGTACGTACTAGCAATACCAGTAGCTTTAAACTCGTCCGGCAATTCCGCTTTTACAGAAGGAATTTGGTCGGAAGGAATTTCACCGTTAGGTGCACCTGTATAGTCCAATTGTCCAGACTTGTAAGCTTGCAGTTCGGAAGCACTGCTGTTTGTCAGGGACATGTTGATTTCAGACAATTTGATATCAGAAGCTGCATGGTAGCCTTCGTTTTTCTTCACGACGATTTTTTGACCTTTAGCGTATTGATCCATTGTGAATGGTCCGTTAACGATCATGTTTTTGTAGTCTGTAAAGAATTTGTCATTCGTGTCAGCAGACTTGTGTACTGGGTAGTACGTGTAGAATGCTGTAAGACCCAAGAAGTAAGGTGTTGGGTTTTCCAACGTCACTTCCAACGTGTGCTCATCAGTAGCTTTAACCCCTACTTGGGAGAAATCAGTAATTTTAGTGCCTTTGAATGTTTCATCAACACTGCGGTTAAATCCTTCAGCGCCTTTGATGTAATACAATTGGTAAGCATATGGAGAAGCTGTTTCCGGTTTCAAAGCACGTTCCCAAGAACGTACAAAGTCTTCGGCAGTGATTGCATCGCCGTTGCTCCATTTAGCATCCGGGTTCAGGTTGAAAACATATTTCAGGCCGTCTTCGGAGATTGTCCAGTCTTTAGCAACGCCTGGAGCTTCTTTGCCATCAGCGCCGATACGCACAAGACCTTCATACAAGAATTTCAGAACAGTGTTGGTTTGGCTGTCTTTTGCTTGAGCCGGGTCCAACGTAGGAGGTTCAGCTGACAGGTTAATTTTCAAGACTTGATCTTTAGCAAGACCATTTCCTTCGGTTGCAGAACCATTATCGGTGTTACCTGTGCCTTCGTTTTTCGAACCGCACGCTGCAAGTACGGTACCGAACGCCAAAATCAGCGTCAAAAGGACTAATAGACTTTTCCTTTTCATCTAACACTTTCCCCCTAAATTGATGTGGTATATGTTTATAGATTATACAACCACCGGTCAAAAAAATCTACATTACTTTTTCAGAAAGTAATGTTTTTTTCAGTTTTCGACAAAATCGACACATTTTTTAGCCCTTTTGCGTTATGTATCCTCACATCTGTTTCAAAAAGTATCTAAATAGTCCAAATATAGTAAACAAAACGTACCCAAAACTCATTATTACGAAAGCCATGCGCCAAACGGCCCGGAACATTCTACCCCCATCGACCTTACCTTTGAGTCGATTTTGTGCTCCGCCGATGAATCCAAGTGCTATTAGTATGAGTATTAGTGTTAAATAAAATCCAAAATTCGAATCAAATGTTAAGTTGAATAACGCCGACACAGAGAAAATAAGGAATACGGTTGTCACATCCATGGCCGAGCGCAACGCCACACGCTTATCTTTCTTCCATCCATACATGATCCAATAAACCAGAAAAAACGGAAAGAACGGCAAGATGCTCAGCACTATAAAAAATCCCATTAACTCACTCCTTCCGGTTGCATACCTTCAATCAGATGAAGCAGTACTTCATGCATCGGTGCAGTCAGGCCACATTGACTCGCCAGCCTTACGATTTGTCCGTTAATGGCTTGCACCTCCGTTGGTTGTCCATGCAGAACATCCGAAAGCATGGAAGATGTATTCGAGGCTGTAGAACGACAGACGGAGAGTATTTGTTCCCACACATCTACATCTAGAATTATCCCGTTTGCTTTGTATACTCCTGACGCCTCATCATATAGCTGACGCATAAATACAATTCGCTCTTCCTTTTTAATTAACTCACCGTTGGGAATACGCCATATCGCAGTAAGTGGGTTAATGACAGCATTGATTAACAGCTTCCTATAAATAAGCTTATCGATTTCATTCGACACTGTACAGCCAAATCCTGCCTGTTGCAAAAGTCCCTGTAAACGAATGGACTCATTCTGATCCATTGGCATTAGGGCTGAGTAAGGTTTCTCTTCACTTTTTCCTACCCAGGTCTCCCCTTTCCCAGCACGAACGACTCCATCCTGCTGACGTTTCGCCCCTTCCGTGGTTATGACGCTGTATATATTGGAGTGCGGCAAGTTGGATTGTACATGATCTAGATGACCGACCCCATTTTGAAAACATGCGATGTTTATGGATTGCTTCTCCAACGAACTAATTTCACGAATAACATCATGTATTGCTGTCTGCTTCACCATTAATAATAGCCAATCTCCAGGTAAGTCTTTCCACACTCGGGTTAACTCCGTAATCGGCTTGACCTGGATATAGTCAGGTAGAATCTGGATGGTTTTCTCCCTTTCGATGATCTTAAATCCTTCTACACTTAGTTTATCCGCCTGTTCAGCCGTTCTGGTCCAAAATCGAACCTCATTACCTGCGTCCTGAAGCTTTCCTCCATACAAAAGACCCAGTGACCCTGATCCTACAACGTCAATGATCATGCTGCATCCCTACCTCTGCTCCAATAGTTGCTTTTATCTATAATAGAACAAAAACAGTAAACAAAAAACCCGTCATACCCGCCGTTATGTAACGGAGGTGTGACGGGCCTAATCTAATGCTGATCCACAAATACATTTTCCGATTATTCAATTCGTTCCAGATTCCCGTTGGCGTCCATTTTGAATCTCGTTTTGAGTTCCTCTTCTTCTTCCGTCAGAAATGCGAGTCTGCGAGCACGATCCATAATCTGAATCAATGCTTTATAATCGTCATTTACGACACGATAATCGGTCTGTACTTCATTCACTTCCTTGGACAGACGGTCATTCTCGCAACGCAGTTCATGAAGTTCATCCTCTTTTTCACGAAGCTCTTTCTCAAGCATCTTTAGCTGGCGACCGTTTTCCTGCACTGTTCCCTTCCATTGCCGCAAGAATCGTATAACCGCATCAATGGATAGAGAGTCTTCCGAAATCCCATCCGCTTTGTACAGATTTTCTTCCGTATCCAGGGTAGACAAAGCTGCTACCTGTGGTCCAAGCAAAACCGGTTGTTTGCGAAGATAACTCCGCTTTTGTCGTTGAGCCTTAGCATTGCTAATGGCAGACTCATACTTCTTACGTACACAGCTGTTCCAGCGAAAACCGCAAGCGGCAGAGGTTCTGCCTATTTTTTCGCCAACCTCTTCAAAAGCAGCCAGTTGTGTGCTTCCTTCCCGAATATGACGCAAAGTAACCTCTGCCAAAATCAAATCGTCCTCTGTACTCCAAGCATCCTGTCTCACTGCAGTCATGCTATAATACCCTCCTAACAACATCCTAAAATAACCGTCCCCATAACCGATTTCCCGGCATGTGAATTAGGTATAAAAGCTGCTTCATTCATTCTTATGCCTCTCATAGAGTTCATAGAATTGATTTCATACTAAAATGTATTTCCACATTTATGTGTGCTCATACGTTGCATATACAAAACAAACCATACGTTAACTCGTTTTGGCTAAAAAGAATTCGCTTTCATATCCAAATTTGTTTACACCATTTTCCTTTCCCGGTATAATGTTGTGTAGACAATCTATGAACGTACATAGGAGAGGAGGACTTACCGTGGCGCGCATGTTTCGGGTACTCGGGTTCTTCACGCTAGCGATTGGCCTAATGGCTTTTGCGGGAGACTTGGTCGAAATGGCTTTGCTTTTTTTCCTGCAGACTGCGTTTTTTGTCATTTTGGGATATTTGAAATTCACCGAACGTACGTACATATTGCTCTTCTGGGGTTATATGATCGTGACTTTCACCGGGTTCAGCTACTGGACCGTATTCGAAATGGGATTGCCGCTTTAATCCGCCAGCAGCATCAAAGCGATCCGGCTATAGTCGGATTGCTTTTTTGTCGTTTTCAGATTAAATGACTATTCTTTGTGTTATGTAACCACTACGGATAATTCACGTATCTATTTCATATATTGTCTGGAAGAGATAAGCCTGTTCGCATCTATTTAGATAAGGAAAGGAGAATGATAGGTGAAACGTCGATACGGCATTCCTGGCTTTATTGTATGCATTATATTTTTGATCCAGCTACCTTGGACTTATGCCTACGGAGAGCCTTCCTCTGAGGATACACGCGAAATTTTGCAACAAAGCCTATCCATCGTCGAAATCGATCATGAAATCGAACGTATTGCAGAAAGACAAAAACAGCTGGACGAACAGCGTCAGACGTTATCCATTCAGCTTCAGGAACAGAAAGAACAGATACATACTCAGCAAGACCGTGCAGGTTCAGTTGTAAGATCCTACTATACCGGGGAGCGTGATAGTCTCTTGATGACGGTTCTGGGGGCAAGATCCTTTAAAGACCTGTTTGTTCTATACGATTACTATCAGATTATTATTGGCAGGGATCAGGCTGTTCTGGACAAGTATCAGGATCGATATCGTTCCATGCAGCAAACATCTGCCCAGATTAACCAAACCTCTTCAGAACTGTCTGAACTCAAAAATAATCTTCAAAATCAACGTGAACGCGTACTTGCCTTACAAAAAGAAGTGGACGGAAAAGTAGCCGCCAGCGGGGATGCTGCAGCCATGCAAAAATTGATGGATGAGTTAACCATCTATTGGGAGAACATCGGCATATACGAGGTCAAGCGATACTTCAAAGCATTGGCAGCAGCCATGCAGAACCTGCCACAATTTATCCAGGAACAAAACGGGGGCATCTCTACTACCGGAACATCTTACACCATTCGAATTGGACAAGATGAACTGAATACGTTTCTTCGTTCCCAAAACCCCATCTTCGAAGACTTCGCCTTCAAGTTTGAAAAAGATCAGATTACCGCCTCGGGACAGCGTGATCAGTTGCAATTAAGTATTGAAGGCCATTATACGGTCGAGAGTGAACCTCAGAATTCGATTCGCTTTCATGTGGATAAACTTGTGTTTAATCAGTTAGAGCTCCCCGATACTACACGTCGTATGCTGGAACGGGAATTTGATCTCGGATTTTACCCACAGAAAATTCTGTCGTTTGTCAAAGCCACTGAGGTATCCACAAGTGAAGGCATACTTGAAGTGAAGCTTGCTATTTCATTTTGATTCGCTCTGCAGAGCGATAATGCTTTTTACGTATTGATTCGCCGTGATCTCTCCCGCAAGTAGTTGTTGAACCTTCTTTTGAAAGGCAGCAGTCTGTACAAGGCTTTCAGTCATTACAGACTGTGAAGATTCAGCTGGAACCCAAGATTTTATATCAGTGGCACCATATTTTGTTATTAGTTTCTGTGACTCAAGATCTAGTTCTTGCTGCTTTGCTGGCAAATAGTTAGCCTCCTTGTACCACTCCGATTGCACGGAAGAGGAAGTCATACCTTCAATCCAGCGGCTGGCCTCTTCCGCCTCAAGTGAGCCAGCTGCGATAACAAGGCTTCTTGAGCCTAAAGGTTCCAACTTACTGATGGCTATCCTCTCCATTGAACCCTGATTGCCTGCCACGCCTTGATTTCCGCTTAACAAACGAGACAGTAACGTTACTACCATAGGAGTATCCGTCTGATCATTAGGAGCAGAAAGCGTCGGATTTATTGATTCACCCGTAATATGAGGCTGGATCTGATCCAGTAGTTGTATGACCTGTTGGTACGCCTCCGTTTGGGAAGAAGTTTGCGCTTTCTTGATTTTGTCGGGGGCCATGCCTGGTTCAAACTGATTCAACCATGCACTTACCGCGTGAAGGTCATTCAAGTTTATTCTAATTAAATCCGTTCTATCCTGTGCTGCCTGTTGTACAAGTTTAATCCACTGCTCCTTACTTTCAGGCAATGCTGCCAAACCGGCTTCGTCTAGGAATGAAGAGCGAGCTGCCATTACATAGGGATCAAAATCAAACGGCATTCCCCATTGATACCCATTCCACTCTGTCATTTCCCGCAAGCCCACTACCGTCTCTCCCAAAGACTTGGACAGCGTTGTACCGTTTAACGGATACAGATGTCCTTTTTTGGCATGGTATTGAACTTCTGCGCTGTCCAGAAGAATAATATCTCCGCTCTCTCCTACCGAAAATTGATTATCAAGCACTCGCTTATATGTATCCGGCTCTAAATTGCGCAAATTAATTTCCACATGCTGAGAATCTGCTACTTCATCAGCCATTCTTTTAAACAACTGAAAGTCTGTCTCAGACATTGACACCACAATCTCTAGCGGGGCATGATGATCCTCATTGCGAGATGACGTGTTAGGAAATGCATCTTTTTCCTGATCCCGTTCTTGATTAAGCTGTGAACCTCTAAAATCAAAGCTGGGAGACAGAATCGTTAACGAAAGCAGCAGTACTGCAAACAAAACAACTTGGTGACCACGCTTCATTAACTTCTCCTCCTTGCTCCCTAATTTTTTCCTGCAACGTTCATTGTAACAAATAAGTAGTGCTCTTGTCCTATCCTGCCAAAAAACAGTTTTCCGATATTTTGCATACTTCGAGCATATCGAGTTCTGTGTAATAAGTGATTTTTATTTTTTCAGCAAAAAAACCGGCTCTAAGAGCCGGTTAAATAGAAACATTTTCCGGGAAATAACTCCCCGTAATCCTATAATAAATCCGCTGCAAGCTGAGCCAGCTTGGAACGTTCTCCTTTTTCCAACATAATGTGTCCGCTGATCCCCTCTTGCTTGAATCGCTCCACAATATACGTCAGACCATTACTTGCTGAATCCAGATAAGGGTGGTCAATTTGCTCAGGGTCACCCATCAAAATAATTTTACTGCCTTCGCCCACCCTTGATACAATGGTCTTCACTTCATGGCGAGATAGATTCTGTGCTTCATCGATGATAATGAACTGTCCTGGTATGGAACGCCCACGAATATAAGTGAGGGCTTCAACCTGAATGCTGCCAAGACCCATCAAAATTTTATCAATGTCGCCTGCTTTTTTGGTATCAAACAAGAATTCCAAGTTATCATAAATCGGCTGCATCCACGGTCTCAGTTTTTCTTCTTTTTCTCCGGGTAGATAACCGATATCTTTCCCCATCGGAACAACCGGACGGGCGATCAATAATTTTTTATATTTATGATCATCCTCCACTTTAAGTAATCCCGCTGCAAGTGCCAACAAGGTTTTCCCCGTTCCCGCCTTCCCTGTAATCGTGACAAGTGGAATGTCATCATTCAGAAGCAGCTCCAGAGCCATACGCTGTTGCGCGTTACGTGCACTGATGCCCCATACATTATCATTACTCAGGAAAAGTGGCTCCAGCTTCGTTCCCTCTGTATTTACTTTGAGCAAAGCTGATTTATTGGTTCCCATCTCATCCTTGAGAATTACAAATTCATTCGGGTAAAGCGAATAAGACAACTGTAACGGTTTGATTGGTAGAAAGCGATATGTGTAAAACTCATCAATGACCGAAGGATGAACCTTCAGTGCAGTATATCCTGGATATAATTCACTGAGACCTGCCGTCCGATCAGATAAGTAATCCTGTGTGAATAGGCCGAGTACATCCGCTTTGATACGAACAAGCACATCCTTGCTGACCAGAACCACTTGTCGTTCAACAACCTCTTTCTCATTTTCCTCAATCTGATAATTCAGGGCGACGGCCAAAATTCGATTATCATTGGACACTTCTCCAAACATTTCCTGTACTTTCACAAAACTGCGGTGATTCAGTTCCACTTTCAGATTGCCTCCATTAGCCAAAGGCACCCCACTGTGCAAATGTCCCAATTCACGTAATCCATCAAGAAGTCTCGATACATTGCGGGCATTGCGGCCAATTTCATCAGCATTTCTCTTTTTGGAGTCGATTTCCTCCAGTACAACCGCGGGAATGATTACCTCATGTTCTTCAAAGGCAAATATGGCATTGGGGTCATGCAGAAGCACGTTCGTATCCAATACAAAAATCTTTTTCATTCAATCCCCTCCAAAGCGGCGTCGTTAAAGGCATGGATAGTGTGATCTTTCAGCAGCGGCATGGACAATCATGCTCCCATACATAAATGTATTCGACTAGGACAAAATAATTGTCAACCATTCTGAAAAACTCCAGGAAAGGATGAACATTTATGAAATATTGGGTTTGCACGCTGCTTCTGATCTTTATACTTACAGGCTGCAACAGTTCTACGCGTAATGCCTCGCAGCAACAAGGTCAGCATGCCAAAGGCTACGGAGGAAATGTTACAACTCAGCAAGATCAACGTAAAGGATCTCACATGCTCAATACTCAGGAGGATCGGTTGCACCCTTCTGCTGTGGATCATCTGACCGAGAATACAGGTGAGGTTCATGAGAAAAACGTCAAGAACAACACCACGGCTGATCGGATGCCAAATGAAAAAAGGGTAACCCACCTCAAAACACTTGCCAAGCAAGTGGAAGGTGTTAAAGACGCCAACTGTGTCATTCTTGGCAATACAGCCGTAGTTGGCATTGATGTTGACGGTGAACTGGAACGAGCACGAGTGGGTACCATTAAATACTCTGTTGCCGAAGCCCTCCGCAAAGATCCGGAAGGTGTGGATTCCATTGTTACCGCAGATGCCGATGTTTCTGAACGAATCAAGGAAATTGGTGAGCATATTCGTCAAGGTCATCCGATATCCGGTTTTGCCTCAGAACTTGCTGACATGGTTGGCCGAATCATTCCCCAACTGCCCAAAGATGTCAAAGTCCGTCAAAATCCGGATGAACATGTAGAGCGTAAACAACAAATGCAGCAGCTGCATTCGTCTGACAAAAGACAACAAAAAGCCCAGTGATCTCTCACTAGGCTTTTTTCATGGCAGTAAAAACCTGCTCATCTAATTTCTCAGCAGCACGCTGATCATATATTTTGACATATTGAGGCACAGAGGACAGTTGGGCTCCATAAAAAAGCGCATTTCTTACCGCTTCAATGGAAATGTCGAAACAGCACATATTAAACGGAACATCCTGTAACGGATTTTGTCGTACGGAAGCACGTCCGTTTACCGCATACACCATCTCTTCTCCAAAAATGGTGACGGTAATAGCCGGATTTTCGATCATATTGTTCACGAGACGTGAACGATGATCAATCGCCACACGCAGGGTAGAAGCATTCTCCGCATAAACCCAGGAGATTGCTGTTGATGTTGGACCTCCAGTTTCAACGTCCACGGTGCTCAAGAGCACAAATGTTTCGTTCTTGAATTGCTGTAAAAGAGATTCAGTCAATTGTGTGACGGCTTCGGACATCCAACCAGCCCCCTAATCTTCTTTATGCAATTCTTGATTCGTTGTTGATGTTATTATATCATACCACCAAAGCTGCTTCCAATCCTAAAAGAATGCATGTTACTCGGCTGATGGAGAAGCTGTTACTTTACCTGAGAGTGTATCCTTCAACGCCTGTTTGGCAGTTGCCAATTCGGTTTCGTTGATATACACATAAGGACTTCTCCATTCTCCGGTTACAGGTGTGTAGTGCACATCCGATTTGGAAATATTCCAATAGGTAGAGATGAAGTTCTTCATTTGTTCTGATTCCACGTCTGTTGTCATGTTCTCATCAACGGCACCGATCACTTTACCAATCTTCGTTACACCGCCCAATGATTTCAACTGATCCAACATGGAATTCAGCACTTGATTCTGACGTTTATTTCGGTCAAAATCGTTGGATTCATCTGTTTTTGGTTTACAGTTCGACTTACGATAACGAACAAAATCAAGTGCTTCTTTGCCATCCAAATGCTGTGCGCCAGCTACCAGATTAATATCTGTGCCATCGGCCGTATCTTTGTAACACATGTTTTTATCCACCGTTACATCCACGCCACCTACAGCATTGACCGCATCACGGAACGCTTGAAAATTCAGGACCGTAGTATAATTGATATCCACATCCAAATATTTGCCCATCATTTCTTTCATCTGATCCTCTGCATTTTTGCCAGAGGTTTTTTCTTGTGCTTTGAATTTGGGATAGTAGGAGTTCAACTTGTTTGCTTTATAGCCATCCAACTGAATACGCGTATCCCGAGGTAAAGACACAATAGTTGCCGTCTTGGTCTCCGGATTTAGAGAAGCAACCATGACCACATCTGAAAGGTACGTACCCGTCTCAGGACGGTTATCTGTGCCTAGTAACAACATCGTAATCGGTTTGGTCTTGGCTGACATCCCCGGAGGTACTGGCTTGTCAATGCCCGTATCCGCTACCTGGTTGTATACCCAATACGCATATCCGCCGCCTACCACAATTGCAATAACCAATAAACTTAAAATTAGTCTGCCAAAGGTACGCATCCGTTTTTTCTTCTTTGGTTGCTTGCCTTTACCGTTCTTCGATCCAGAAGCGCCGGATTGAGTCGGTGCCTGTCTCCGTGGAGGCAGTCCGTTCGAATTCGAGTTCATATCTTCAACACCTTTATCACATCTGTTTTGGCCTATATATAAGACAACCGCTTTCCCTAGGGAAAACGGATGGTCTATACTATACAGAATTTATGAGTTTCGAGCGGCAGCTTCCGCTTTTTTCTTTTGACGACCTTCAATGAAATAGCGCACTCGCACTAACAGCATCAAACCAACCGCCACCAACAAACATTGAATGATCGGCAGCTTGTCGATTTGAAAAACAAGAAGCATGAATGTGCCCATCGCCATCAATATATAGAGAACGATTTCCTTACCAAGTGGCAATTTCTGACGTACCCGAAACACCTTGTTATATACGTAAGTAATCAATACAAAGATGACGATGTAGGCTACGATCGGGTGTGATGCGAACCATGCTTGCATGCACAGCCAGCTCCTTTCGTGTTCATGCTAAATATAAGTTAATTGTTGATTATACCCTTTCGATAACTCAAGGGAAGTACATGCGTGGTGACCGTTTCGGTTTCGGATCGTTCTTTCGATCGCTGTTGTCTCCAAATTTTCTTGAACGAATCTTCAAAGGTTAAAATTTGGAGACAAAGGCGAGCGCTTCGCTTCTTCAGAATCGATTCCGATCCCTTCACTACTTTTGCTGTACAAACCTTTCGTTACTTTCCGTGTATCCTCAAACATTAACTTTTATCTTCTAGTTTAGTTGTCGTTAGGCGTTATTTTGTAGCCATTTTACGTTGTTTCTCTGCACGTTCACGCTCTGATTTATTCAGGATCTTCTTACGAAGACGAATAGATTTCGGTGTAATCTCACAATATTCATCTTCATTCAGATATTCAAGAGCCTGCTCCAACGAGAAGATAATCGGAGTTTTAATTTTAACCGTATCATCTTTACCTGAAGAACGAACGTTAGTCAGTTGTTTTTCTTTGCAGATGTTAACAACGATATCATTGTCACGTGTATGTTCACCAACAATCATACCTTCGTAGATTTCAGTACCTGGCTCCAAGAAGAGCGTACCGCGATCCTCAACGCCCATCATTCCATAGAACGTAGACGTACCAGTTTCAGTTGAGATCAGTACACCTTGGTGACGTCCACCCACTTGACCGGATACTACTGGAGCGTAGCTGTCAAATGCATGGTTCATTACTCCATAACCACGAGTCAATGTCAGGAAGTTTGTGCTATATCCGATCAAACCACGTGCTGGAATCAGGAACTCCAGACGAACTTGACCACTACCTGTGTTGACCATGTTAACCATCTCTGCTTTACGTGCGCCCAGGCTCTCCATTACGGAACCCATGCTTTCTTCAGGGATATCAATCAACAAGCGCTCAACCGGTTCCATTTTCTTACCGTCAACTTCTTTAATGATAACTTCCGGTTTCGATACTTGCAATTCATATCCTTCACGACGCATATTCTCAATCAGGATACCCAAGTGAAGCTCACCACGTCCGGAAACGACAAATGCATCCGGGCTTTCCGTTTCGTCAACACGAAGGGATACGTCAGTTTCCAATTCTTTGAACAAACGCTCGCGCAGTTTACGGGAAGTTACCCATTTACCTTCACGACCTGCGAATGGACTGTTGTTCACGAGGAACGTCATTTGCAATGTAGGCTCATCAATTTTCAGAACTGGAAGTGCTTCTGGGTTGTTCGGATCAGCAATGGTTTCACCAATGTTGATGTCCTTGATTCCTGCGATCGCAACGATGTCGCCTGCTCCTGCTTCTTCTGTCTCAACACGTTTGAGACCTTGGAAACCAAACAGTTTCTCGATACGTGCAGTTTTGCTTTTACCATCACGCATAATAACCGTTACCGATTGTCCTTGACGGATCACACCGCGGTTAACACGACCAATGGCAATACGGCCAAGGTATTCATTGTAGTCCATCAAAGTAACGAGGAATTGAAGTGGTTCTTCAACATTTTCGGTAGGGTGTGGGATATGACTAACGATGGTATTGTAGATCGCCATCATGTTGTCATCCTGTTTCGCAGGATCATTCTCCATGCTGGATGTTCCGTTCAATGCGGAAGCATATACAACAGGGAATTCAAGTTGTTGATCGTTGGCACCCAGTTCAATGAACAGGTCCAGTACTTCATCAATAACCTCAGTCGGACGAGCCGCTGGACGGTCAATTTTGTTTACAACAACGATAGGTGTCAGGTTGTGCTCAAGTGCTTTACGCAATACGAATTTCGTTTGCGGCATGCAACCCTCGTATGCATCAACAACGAGCAATACGCCGTCAACCATTTTCATGATACGCTCCACTTCACCACCAAAGTCGGCGTGTCCTGGTGTATCCACAATATTAATCAGGTAATCTTTATAGGTAATAGCTGTGTTTTTGGCCAGAATCGTAATACCGCGTTCACGCTCCAAATCGTTGGAGTCCATTGCGCGCTCCTGTACCGTTTCGTGATCACGGAAAGTACCGGATTGCTGGAGCAACTTGTCGACGAGCGTTGTTTTCCCGTGGTCGACGTGGGCAATAATCGCAATATTGCGAATGTGTTCTCTTGAATGCATGGTTTGTATCCATATCCTTTCCAATTTCAATTCTTATCTACTAAACTTCCCGCAATTTCGCAGGTTACTCACCCAAAATAAGCGTCGGTGATATCCCGACGCATGCCTATATCCCTTATATTATAGTTGATCATAGGTAAAAATCAAGATATTTCGCTGGAAAGACCACTGGGAATGTTACCAGCCTCTCCCTTGGCGTCTACGACCAAACAGCAACCACATCCCGCCAATAATCAAAAGTACTGCCAGCACGTAGATAATTCCGGTGTGGAGCAGTGTAAATCCGAAGAAAATAATTGAAAGGACACCCACGCCCAGTGCAACCGGAAGTACCAATGCAGGTCTTCGATGATCGGCCAGTGCATATTCCAGCAAACCTATGGCAATCCCAAGCAAAAATGCAGGCCAAAGGCTGCTCATCAATCCCCCGCCCCAAGTATTCGTAATCCCGAACAACAGACCATAGACGGTTAACGTACCTGCTGGAACGAGTGACCAGGATGGCGTAAGCCTTGCATAATAACAAGCATGAAGAGCAATACCTGGCAACAAGATGAGCAAAGGCCAGAAGTGCCGTCCAATGAAGCCAAACACACCAAACTTACCTAGTAAAATGATAATACCTGCAACCAATATAAATATCCCAATTGCTTTTTCATTTCTCATCAAAATCACCTCTTATAACATTTGGCTATGTATCCCGTAAGCTAAACTATAAGCATCCATGATGACTGACTGTTTCCAGCCTGCTTCTAGTTTAGCCGATGTGTATGCAAAAAACTACACTTAATGTCGTACTTCCCCTCCCTCCCTTATCCTGTATTACCCTAAAATGGCCGGACTATGACTTAATCGAATCAGTCTGATTTTGCAGAGCACATTGAATACGACAAAAAACTGCCCTAAGAGGGCAGTCTACAGGTATATTTATCATTCATTTATCAAATTCAATTTACACGTTTCGACGAACAAATTTATGGGCTCCGCCAACCGCGACTACAAGACAAGCCATAGCTACAGGCAGGAATGTATGTGCCTCAGCTGCCATGCCGCCAAGCCACTGGCCCAGCTTTGGATCATTCATCACCATTTCACCTGCTGTGAAGGCCAGAATACCTGAACCGGCAAACACGAGAATCGGAAATCGCTTCAACAAACCGACAATTAATCCGCTCCCCCACACCACAATCGGAATACTTATGGCAATCCCGATGACCGTGAGCGCCAGGTCCCCATCCGCCAGAGCTGCAATTGCGAGAACGTTGTCCAGACTCATGACAAAGTCAGCAACCAAAATCGTTTGGATTGCTTTCCAGGTGGTGGACGCCTTACGAATATGTACTTCATCTTCATTCTGAAGCAGCAGCTTGACGGCAATCCAGAGCAAAAGCAGGCCACCTGCCGCCTGAATAAAAGGAATGCCCAGGAGCAGCACCGCTGCAAAGGTTAACACACAACGTAAAACAACCGCGCCGAAAGCTCCCCACCACACCGCCTGCTTGCGCTGTGTTGCTGGCAAATCCTTGCTTGCAAGTGCAATAACAACCGCATTATCTCCACTCAGAACCAGATTGATCATTAATATTTCGGTCAATAGCCATAACGTATCCATGCTTCTCATCCCCCCACTCTAACTTGTATGTCAAAGTTGTCCATGCTATTCTTAAACGTTGAACAAGCTTTCTTAGGGTTGGAAATATATGAAGGAGTGACATCGTATGGAGCTGTTTAGCCCCGCTTTTTGGCTAGCGTTGTTGAACGTTGTATTTATTGATCTAATTCTGGCTGGCGATAATGCCATCGTAATTGGTCTCGCAGCTCGAAATTTGCACCCTTCTGTGCAAAAAAGGGCGATTCTTTATGGAACAGGCGGTGCACTATTGATTCGCATTGTGGCCACTGTGATTGTGCTCTGGCTGCTCAAAGTGCCCTGGCTACTTCTTGTTGGGGGATTACTGCTAATCTGGATTGCGTACAAGCTATTGGCAGATCAAGGGGAAGAGCATTCGGATATCAAGGCCGGCAGCTCTCTCTGGGTAGCTGTGCGAACGATTGTGATCGCAGACGCTGCCATGGGACTGGATAACGTCATCGCCGTTGCTGGTGCAGCACAGCAGCATCTGGTACTTGTTATACTTGGACTGCTGATCAGTGTGCCTATTATCGTTTGGGGCAGTACGCTGTTCATCAAATTAATTAACCGTTTCCCTTGGATCATTTATCTTGGAGCCATCGTACTGGGGTATACGGCTTCTAACATGATTACAGAGGAACATCGTCTTGTGCCTTTCTTCACTGAGCATCCTGCACTGAGAATCTTATTTATCGTTCTCGTCACTGCTGGTGTTGTGTTCGCCGGATATCGCAAACGTGCAAGCAGCAAAAAAACAGGTGGAGAGCGGCAGCACTCCTATTCCTAAGCTTAATAAATGTTGCTCCCACTAACCACAGGCAGCATAAAAAGGACTGACCGATAATACATCGGCCAGTCCTTTTTCTTCTTGAAGATAACATAGTCCTTATTATGTCATTCAAACCAGAATACGGGTCCTTAGAACCACTCTTCTTTCATTTCATTAGCTTCATCCTGCTGATTGGTTACCATAAAGTTTTCGCCTGCATGCAGCGTAATTGTTTCTGTCTGCTCCACTGCCTGTTCCACCCATTCCGGCAACTGACTCATGGTTGCTTCGATTTTGTCCACAATGCGAAGATTTGGGTTCGTGGTTGGAGATTTCGGTACAAAAAGAGTACAACAATCCTCATAGGGCAGAATCGATATATCGTACGTCCCGATCTGTTTGGATAGCGTTATAATCTCCTGTTTATCCATCATGACAAGTGGTCGCAGCAACGGCAGATCCGTCGCACGCCCAATAACATTCATACTCGGCAGGGTTTGGCTTGCTACCTGACCCAGACTATCTCCGGTAATTAGTGCAAGCGCACGCTCACGTTCAGCCAGCTTGGTGGCAATACGTAACATGGAGCGGCGCATCAGTGTAATGATCAAGTTATCTTGTCCCAGTTGGGTAAATGCCGTTTGAATTTCCGTAAAAGGAACCAGATGCAGTTTAATTGTGCCTGCATGATCAGCAAGGGCACGCGCCAAATCAATGACCTTTTCTTTGGCTCGCTGGCTTGTGAACGGATAACTGTAAAAGTGGACGCATTCCACTTCCAGGCCTCTACGCATCGAAGACCATGCCGCTACCGGACTGTCTATGCCACCCGATAGTAAGAGCATCGCTTTTCCATTCGTACCCAAGGGGAATCCGCCTACAGCCGGAATAACCTCATTGAAGATATATGTGCCCTGATCCCGAATTTCCACGCGCAGTTCAATGTCAGGCTGACGCACGTCTACACTTAACTGCTGGAATTTCCGAAGAATCGGAGAACCGACCAGATGGTTCATTTCATGCGAAGAACTGGGGAACTCTTTCCATACACGCCGCACATTAACTTTGAATGTAGTCCCTTCTTTGAATTCACTCACTCTTTCATCCATAAAAGCAACGGCCGTCTCCACGATCAGATCAAGCTCAGATGGAGTCACTTTAACCGGACTGATCGACATAACACCGAACACTCGTTTCAGCACAGCAATCAGTTCAGTATGAGATTCGCCACCCAAATCGACATACAACCGTCCAAACTCCTTCCGGAGACTTGCGCCTGGATACGGTTTGAGCAGGGAACGTACCTGGGTAATGATCGTTTTTTCGAACCGGGCACGGTTTTTTCCTTTTAACATAAACTCTCCGAAACGGAGAAGCAGCATATCATATTTCATCTAAAATCACATCCGCCTTTCCAACGGGCGCAGCTGCGCCACCATCTGATGTAAAGCCTGCCCGAGCAGAGCCACATCTTCTTCTGTATGTTCATCTCCAAGACTAATACGCAATCCACCCGCAGCACAAGCATTATCCCTGCCCATGGCAAGCAATACCCTGCTGGGTTCTGCTGATCGCGAAGAGCAGGCAGATTGTGTAGAAACGGTTACTCCAAGTTGTTCCAGGGTATGAAGCGCCACTTCTGCCTTCATTCCAGGATAAGAAAAATGAACTATGTGCGGTGCTCCCTCTTTACGACTATTTAGGACAAGTCCGGGAATCGTATCGATGACCTCCATAATACGATCTCGCAAAATCGTTGTACGCTGTGCAAAATCAGCCTGACGTTCTGCTGCGAGACGCATCGCCTTCGCCATACCGACAAGCAAAGGTACGTTTTCAGTTCCCGCTCTCAGTCCCTGCTCCTGGGAACCTCCTGACAGTAGAGGCGTAAGCTGCACTCCACTTCGTACATAGAGAAGTCCCGCTCCTTTGGGGCCACGAATCTTGTGAGCAGACAAGCTGTACAGATCCGCGCCCCATGCTGCAGGTTTAGCCTCCATCTTGCCGAAGCCCTGCACCCCATCCACATGAAAAAGCACCTTTGGTGCTTCCTTTTTCAGACGTGCTCCGATTTCAGCAATTGGATGTATAGCTCCTGTTTCATTATTCACATGCATCAAACTCACAAGCACCGTATCCGATCTTATGGCATCCATCATCTGCTGGGCGCTAATCAGCCCGTCGGAATCCACGGGAAGCCATGTGACCTCCCAGCCCCACTGCTGCAACTGTGCAAAACTTTCATATACCGAAGCATGTTCCGTTGCCGTTGTAATCATGTGCTTGCCGCGAGACTGATACTGTAATGCCGCGCCTTTGATGGCAAGGTTGTTGCTCTCGGTTGCACCTGAGGTAAATATAATTTCTTCCGGCTTCACATCAATAGCAGCTGCACAGACAGATCGCGCTCGGCGCAACAGTTGATGGGCTCGCTCACCATATCCATGAATCGATGACGGATTCCCATATTGTGCCTCCATAATCTCGGTCATTGTACGAATGACATCCGGATGAGGCGGCGTCGTTGCGGCATGATCAAAATATTTCAAATGAGGTTCCCCTCCTTGTCTCTTCGTTGTGGAATCTACAGTGAGCATTGTAACACGATCCCCGCTCAACACAAAAAGACCAAACAGGAACTACGCACATTTAAGGGCTGCTGTTCCCGCGTTTGATCTTTTACTGGACGTACTGTTGTGTTTGCCATTTCTTTGGTATAGACCATTCACACCATATATTTCGACTGCGCTTTCTCCACTTTGGAGATATAAGCCTGTGTTTCCGAAGGGAGACGGTTAAGTACACTCATCAATTCAGCGTCATTCGATACACCCAAACTCGAAACCCGTCCCGGTCCGGCATTATATGCAGCAAGTGCCATCTTCACCTCGCCACCAAAACGCTGGAGCTGAAGAGAAAGGTATTTGGTTCCACCATCTATATTTTGAGCGGGATCGTAAGCGTTACTTACCCCCAACCCTGCTGCCGTGCCATCCATTAACTGCATGAGTCCTTTGGCACCTGCGGAAGACACTACATTTGGATTGAAGCCGGATTCTGTATCAATGACTGCCTTAATCAAAGATTCAGGCACCCCATATTTGGCGCTCGCTGAAGCAATCAAAGATTCAAAATCCGTAGGTACAGATGCACCCGAATCCACTACTCCAATGTTTATCAGAGAAGATAAAGAAGCCACATTACTGTTTGAGGAAGAAACAGAACTTGCATCTGGACTATACATGCTGCCCAGTTGCAGCCACAACAGACCATCACTGGATCGTTTGGAGATCGCAGCAGAGTTCACGTCTTCTCCTACGGTATGGTTTAAAGAAGTTGAATTCGTCCCGAGCAGCCCGTCCATCATACTGGCAAAATCCACCGTTGAATCGGAATTTCCATCCGATGCATTTGTTTCGTTGAGACTATTGGACAATTGCAGTTCCAGCAACTGCCGCGACGCGCGCGGATCAATCTGCATGAGTTATATTCACTCCCGTATAATGTAAACGTAGATTATGACTTTATTCTACATTATTTTACAGGAAGGTTCTATCGTTTTCAAAATATTTTCAAAAAAATAAACCGATTGTACAACATCATTGCGTAAATGCGAAAGAAACCTTCTGCTATCACCTTTAAGTAAGGTGGAAGCAGAAGGCTACAACAAGCAACTCATATCAGTCGGTTATATGCTCATTAGGATTGCTTGTTCAGATCATGTTTTTACGTATCAGCGAGCGAATGGAATCATGAAGAAATAGCTGAGTGTTGCCACGGCCCCAAGTCCAATGGACCACGCCCCCGCCGTTTTACGGCCGTTGACATAAGCATAGTATCCAAGCACTGCTGCTGCCGGACCCAGAACAATGGACCACATGAACAAGGAAGCAATACCAAAGGCCAGCCCCATATAACCGGAGATTCGGCCGGTAGATTTCATGACACCGTCTTCTTCGTGCTTTACAGGTGTATGATCTGTTCTTTCCGTTGGTTCTGTTCGAATAGAACCAGTTGTAGGTGCTACCTCTGCACCATACTCTTCCTTGTGGCTGCGTCTTGGATAATCTACACGTTCACGCTGTTTTTCATCTAACGAAGTTTTTTTTGGACGATGGAACGGGTAATCATCTCTATGGTCCTTATTCAATGCAAAGCACCTCCATATAAATGGGAATGACTGCTCATTTCGGTCTAAATGTGTGGCAGCATGTCGCAGAAGATGTACGTGCATGATCATGATGATCGGAATCAAAGGTCTCTCCGGCAAATTCCTCATGTAAGCGGCGGGTGGCATGTTGGTCAATGTCAATCATGATGGCATCGGCCTGGCAGAAATTGTTTTCTCCCCAAAAGTGACAGTTAGCAACACTGCATTTGACTATTGGCTTCTCATGGCTCATTTTTATCACCTCGACATCTATTGTCTCCGCACCGTAAATGAGCTATTCTCCAACGAAATGCCAGATGATGACATGGGCCCTTCTCCGCAATTCCAGTTGAAGAAAACGCAAAAAAACCGCCCAAGGGCGGTTTTGTCCAATTCGCATATGAGTTAAAAAATTGATTTACGCGTGATTGCGTTGGTTTTGCATCCGACGCTGCGTTAGGTAGTCACTTTCATAATATGCCAGGTCATCGCGCAATTCTTCGTACGTTTTTGATATCTCAAGAATGACATCCCGTACTGCACGAATGGGCTTATCACGGAAACGGATTGCATCCTGACCAGTGTAAGCATATCTTCCATCTTCGGAGTAACATTCATTTTTAGGATAAAAAAAGCTGTTTATGCTTTGATGGTATGTGTTATAGAGAGCCTTCTCGGCAAAATCGACATCAAAATTGGCACGACGCAGCACAACGCCAAGTTTTTCGTAAGAAACTTCAGAAAAAACGAGCAAATGACGGAGATCCGAAAGAAATCCTTTGTAGAAGGCTGATGACTCCTCCGTCTGATTCTGATCCAGTTCAGGCAAGGCATTTTCATTCAAAAATTGTTCGATCCGATCGATAGCCGGTTTTAACTTTTCCCTAGTTGACTCACATGTTTTCTGTACATTGGCTGCTGACATAAAGGTAGCTCCCCCTTAAATAAGTCCTTACATATAGATCGGCCAACGGGAGGTTCTCCCCTGACCTTGAATTCTCAGCTACTATCCTACCATAAAAAGATGACGAGCGGTATCCCTTAATCAGGCTTTCCCTTCCTGCCCCTGAACATGCCCATTACCCACAGCTCCCCTGATCTTCACCTGCATAAAAATAACCGCTTTTCCTAACGATACATATATCCAGTGACAACGATGAAATTAGAGCACTGTAAGATGATTGTCAAAACAAACGAGGAGGTTCCATCCCTTATGTCCAGACCGAAATGGATTAATTGGGCCATTGCCGCGGGTGCAGGCGCACTTGCCTTGACACTTTTGCTTCCAACGTCCAATCGTCCTGTTCCTACTCCAAGTGCCATGCCCGATTCTCCACACGAGGAGCATGCAAGCAAACAACGTCTCAAAGTTCAGGATGTAAAGTCAACCGATCTGCTAACCCGCGCAGATGCCAAACAGCACCTTAGCATCATGCTTGAGAAGACCTCCAAAATGAATGATGTGCAAATAAGCAAATACGTTAATGAACTACAACAAACACATGATCATATCCGGTCTATTGATATAATGAATACCAATGGATCACACAGTCGGCACTTTGACAAAACAGCAGCAAAAGGAAGCAAAGTGGAACAGCAGAAGCTGGAACATTCTCTCGCCTTGGCCAAAAAAGCCGTGAGTAAACGTCAAAGCTTCGAATCTTCATCCTTTCCTCTGGGGAAAGAAAAGTTTTTTGTCATGGGGCAGCCTTCCAAAGATGGAAAAAGAGCAGTCATCGCTTTGTTTAGCCAAAATGTCCTGAATGCTGTCGAGCAGCACCAGCGCAAAAATTTGCGCATGATCCCTTATCCGCGGGAAGGCAAGTTCAAAATCGAATCTGTACACCCCGACACCCTTAACGAAATCACCGTAAAGACAGGGCATGATAACGCCAATGCCAGTCATTTTTACGAAAATGAAATCGTCATCCGTTTCCGTCAGGAGCCAGGGGAGCGGGATATGCGCATCATTAAATCCGATCTGCGCACTCAATCGGCACGTAAGCTTGGATATACGTATGTTTTTCGGTCAGAACATATGAATTATGAGCAATTGCATGCTTATTTTGAACGTAAATGGAATCCGCTGTACATGGAACCCCACTACATGTATTTAACCAATGAGACCTTACCTGAACAAGATGTAACTGTTCCCAATGATCTCTTGTTCTCCGACTACCAGTGGAACCTGCCCGCCATTGAGACTAACCGCGGCTGGAATATTACGAAGGGCAACAAGGATGTTATCGTTGCCGTGGTAGACACCGGCGTCGATCTGACTCATCCCGATTTGAAGGGCAAGCTGCTGGATGGTTATAACGTTGTTGATCCAGCATGCAAACCGCTTGATGATGTGGGCCATGGTACACATGTAGCAGGCATCATCGGCGCTGTTGTGAATAATAACGAAGGTGTAGCAGGCATGAGCTGGTATAACAAGGTACTTCCTGTTAAAGTGCTGGACAATTCGGGTTCAGGCACAACCTATGCCGTTGCCGAAGGCATCATTTGGGCCGCTGATCATGGAGCCAAGGTCATTAATATGAGTTTGGGGAATTACGCCGATGCCCAATTTCTTCATGATGCCATCAAATACGCTTTTGATCGCGATATCGTATTAATTGCAGCGACCGGTAACGACAATACGGAGCGTCCAGGATACCCTGCCGCCTATCCGGAAGTATTTGCGGTATCCGCTACGGATCCGGACATGAGCAAAGCTTCCTATTCCAACTACGGGGATTACGTGGATGTAACGGCTCCAGGGTCCAGCATCGCAAGTACGTATCCGAACAACCAATATGCAGCCTTGTCCGGAACGTCCATGGCTAGCCCCCATGTAGCGGCACTTGCAGGCTTGATTCGCTCGCTCAATCCCGATCTGACCAACACGGAAGTTATGGATCTCATGCGTCAAAGCGTCATAGATCTTGGTGACCCAGGTCATGACAAGTATTTCGGTTACGGTCAAATCGATGTGTTTAAAGCATTGGAGGCGGCCTCTGGCAGCAGCGCCCCACTTCAATTCTGGCCGCAGCATGTGAGACAGCAAATGGATAATGCGATGAAAAAGTACATCAAACATTAGCCGAACACTGAATGTAAAAAAACAAAAGCAGCTGCGCCCCGGGGCGTATGCTGCTCTTTGGTATGTTTACCTATTCCCCCGGGGCACCCGCTGCGACTAGCGCTTGCGAGTAGTTGTGCGGGATTTGCCTGATTTTTTCACGGATTTTTTCTTACCGTTATGGCTTGAAACAAAACAAGGTTCTTCTTCTTTGACCACGACAGGATACATGTGATGATGAATTGGCACACAGTGATGTTTTTTGATGACTTCGATCGGGTGAATTACGGGTACGATTTGTGGGATGTAGTAATCTTCAACAACCTGGATCGGGTCACATACAATCGGACAAAGCGGTGGACAGAAATGGTTCATTTCAAACCAACTCCCTTTCAAGTGATACTATAACGTATTGCACATGGTCCAATGTGGATTGGATGTATGTCCGTGTTCGAGAAAATTAAATAAGCGGGAGCCTGTCCGCCGTTGTCCCACCCTGCTGCGGTGTAATGTTCTCAATAACCCTGCATAACACCTGTAGCCCTTCACATAACAGTTCCATATTCGTAACCGTGAAGCAGATCCGCAGACTCGCCGTATCCGTTTCCCCCACATAACAGGCAGAACCCGGCAAAAAGGAAACACCTGCAGCAAGTGACTGGCGGTGCAGCTCACGCATATCCAAACCATCCGGCAATTGCAGCCACAGGTTTAATCCCCCATCAGGTAAAGTCCAGTACATCCCCGGAGGACCATGTTCCTCCAGCACATCCGCTGCGGCACACAGACGAGAATACAACTCATCCCTCAGACGGGCTGTATACGCACTGTATTGATGTTGAATAAAAGATTGCAATGCTTTCTGCGTGAGCAGCGGGCTCCCGAGATCAGCAGTGGATTTGGCAGCAACAAGCCGGGTGAGTACACTTCCGTCTGCAACCGCACACGCCACTCGACAGCCGGGAGACAGCACTTTGCTGAAGCTCTTGATATATATCACGTGGCCCGTCCCATCCATGGATTTAATGGAAGCAGGGGGCGGATCACGGAAATACAAATCAGCGAACGGATCATCCTCCAGGATGAGACAATGATAACTCTGAGCAAGATTCAGCAGTTGTGCACGTCGTTTGGCGCTCATCGTAATGCCTGTAGGATTGTGAAACGTAGGAATGGTATATATTAATTTAGGCGGGTATGTATCACATAACCGGGTTAACAGATCAATACGCATACCATCGTCATCCATCGGCACTGTAATGATCTTTGCTCCTCTGCTTGTAAACACATCAATCGCTCCGGTATAACTTGGTGCTTCCATGTAAACGACGTCACCAGGACCAACAAACGTACGCGCCACAAGATCGATTCCCTGCTGGGTACCGCTCGTTATCAGCATCCGTTCGGGCATTACCCGCAGACCTCTTTCCGCAAAATGCCCGGAGAACGTCTGACGGAGTTCCCGATCCCCCTGAAAGGACCCGTAGGTAGCCATTCGCTCCGGATGATCCGAGGACAGTCGGTAGGCACTATCGATAATCTCTCGCGTTGGCAACAATTCAGGCTGAATGGCCGACATATGCAGCTCATATCTAACTTGAGGAGATGCATCAAAATGTCTCCATAGCTGAGCCCGGGGCAAATAATCCACAAGAGCCATCTGCCAGTTCCATGGCGTGCTGGATTCATTCTTTGCTTGAGTACGGTGTGTCCTCTCCATATCTTCTGTTTTCTCCAACTCCTGCGTCCCCCGTACATAACACCCCTTCCCTTGGGAACAGGTAATCAGCTGTATGGCTTCAAGCTCTGCATAGGCTTTGGACACGGTGACCAGACTGACGCCCAGATCTGTGGTCATTTTACGAACCGATGGCAAACGGGTACCAGGCTCGATTAATCCAGACCTTATTCGGTCCGCAAGGGTGAGTGCAATCTGAACATACAATTTAGTGCTGCTTCCCCGCTTTAATTCAATATGCACACATGCACCTCCCAACTGTTATGATCAGCATTTTACTGTTATACTGCATTCCGTCTATTATAGTTTATAATATCAGTATAACAGTGAATAACAGGAGATGAGAATAATATGAATATCCCTTGGTCCAAAATGGCACAAAACACCCCGTCCTCTGTCGTTCGCGACATGTTACAGGCTGCACAGGCGCCTGGAATGATTTCGCTTGCCGGAGGTTTACCTGCTCAAACATCGTTCCCGCTTGAAGCTATCCGTGACGCATACGAAAAAGTATTTATGGGCGGTTCAGCGGCTCTTCAATATGCAGAGACGGAAGGTTTCCGACCATTACGTGCCAAAATTGCTGAACGTCTTGAATCCAAAGGCATTCCGGCTTCACCTGATCATATGATTCTGACTACCGGATCCCAGCAATCCATTGACCTGGTATGCCGAATTTTGCTTGATCCAGGCGACAGCGTACTAGTTGAATCACCAACCTATCTGGCTGCGCTTCAAGTCATTCATTCCTATCAGGCTGAAGCGCAAGGTGTTGCTTGTGATGATGACGGAATGTTGCCTGAATCACTGGAAGAACAGCTGCAATTGCATCGTCCCAAGCTCGTCTACATCAATCCTACGTTCTCTAACCCGTCGGGCAAAGTATGGTCTCGAGCGAGACGGCAACAAGCCGTGGACCTGTGCCGGAAATATGGGGTATTGATCCTGGAAGACGACCCCTATGGTGAAATACGTTTTAAACCGGAACAACTGGATGCCCCTGCGCTGGCGCAGCTGGATGCAGCATCCTACGAGGGACCGTCCAATGTCATCTACACCAGCACATTCTCCAAAACAGTAGCTCCAGGCCTCCGCACTGGCTGGATACTGGCTGCTCCGGATGTTATCAAAATAGCCGCCCGCGCCAAACAGGGTGCAGATTTGCATTCCAGCAGCATTGACCAGAGAGCACTTCATGCGCTACTGGAGTCTTTCGATCTGGACGGGCATATTCGCAATATCTCACAGGATTATGAACAACGGATGAAAAAAATGACCACTCTAATGGCAGCAAAAGCGTGGGAAGGTATTTCCTGGAATTCACCACAAGGCGGTATGTTCCTATGGCTGCAACTGCCTGAGGGCATGCTGGCCAGCAATCTGTTCACTTATGGAATTCAAGAGAAAGTATGCATCGTACCTGGAGATTCCTTCTATGCAGGTACACCGGAGCTCAACCGTATGCGGATTAACTTCACCCATACCGATCCAGATCTGCTTCCTGAGGCTGTAGAGCGTATGGATCGCGCCATTCAACGCTGGCATGCATCATTACAGTCGGACAGTGTAGTTACACTGTAACAAACTGTCATCCACTGTATCATTAGAAACCATTTTTCATTCCGCACAAACTAACAACAAAAATAAGGCGTCAGACCCGAGAAAGCTCGAAGTCTGACGCCTTATTTATATGACCTGCAAGAGCAGGAAGAAGTCTTTTGAAATGTAATGGCGTCCTTCTGATCAGTCAGGCACATCAGGTACAATCGTTCTGTTTGCCCTTGACTGATAGTGGACTGTACTTATTACTGTTGTGTTGTAGTTAGGAAAGCTTACCGTAAGCCGGGTTCTGTGCTCTTCGTGGTTCAGACGGGAACTACCCTCCCACCACAAGCGACAATCATCTATCTAGGCCATACATTGCTGCACAGCTCAAGCGACCAACCTAGACACACCTCGGGCTAAGGCTGTCTTCTCCGAAGAGTCGACTGTGTCCCATTAGGTCTTGCTCCAGATGGGGTTTACCAGGAACGAAGTCACCAGCGTTCCTCGGGGTCTCTTACACCTCGGTTCCATCCTTGCCTGTGCCGGAAAATCCGGCCATCGGCGGTCCATTTCTGTGGCACTATCCTTCAACTCGCGCTGACTGGACGTTATCCAGCATCCTGCCCTGTGGAGCCCGGACTTTCCTCTCGTGGCAACGAAGGCCACCAGCGATTGTCTGTCAAGCTTTCCGAACAACATTACATAGTATACAGGCATTTGAGTTTACAAACAAGCTTAATCTTACTGGAAGCAATGAACCCCAGAGCTTTTAGATAAACTGGAATACTTCCGTGTTTACCTCTGATGCAGTTACTTTCGTCTCATAACGTTTGTCTTCCAAACGTGAACGCAGCCAGTCCGCCGTTTTGGGTTTCATGATTTTCTCGGCATTATGCCCGACGTCGATGATACACATACCCGCCATCAACGCATCGTGAGCCGTATGGTAATCAATGTCTCCAGTCACGATGACATCAGCACCTTTAAATCGTGCAGGAAGGGTATAACGGCTACCTGAACCGCCAAGCACTGCTGCTTTTTTGATTTGCCGAGTAAGATCGCCTACTACCCGGACGTAAGGCACATCCAGTTGGGCCTTCACGACCTCCACCAGCTCACCGAGTGTCTTTGGTAGTTTGAGTGGTCCCAAGCGCCCCAGGCCCAGCGTACGGCCTTTTAAATCCATTGCATACAGGTCATAGGCCACTTCCTCATACGGATGAGCCTTAAGCATCGCTTGAACAACCTTGCTGCGCAAACTCTGCGGTACGATCGTCTCAATCCGTATTTCTTCTACACGCTCCATCTGTCCCTCTGTACCGATGAAAGGCTGTGTCCCCTCTCCCGGGACAAAAGTGCCTATGCCTTCCGTATTGAAGCTGCATTTATTGTACTGACCAATACTGCCAGCCCCAGCTTCGAGAATGGCCTGGAGCACCTGCTCATGATGAGTACGGGGTACAAATACAGCCAGTTTGTACAAATGATCTGTATGTACATCCTCAAGTGACTCCTTGCTCTCTATTCCAATGGCCTCGGCCATCCAGTCATTCATGCCGCCCTCAGCCACATCCAGATTGGTGTGACTAATGTATACCGCAATATCATGCTTGATCAGCTTTTCATACAATTTCCCCATGGGAGTGTCGGTGCTCAACGATTTGACCGGACGGAAAATGATAGCATGGTGCGCAATAATTAAATTGGCCCCAATGCAAATCGCCTCGTCAACAACTTCGTTCGTAACATCAAGCGCGATAAGCACGTGTGTAATTTCCTTTTGCAAACTGCCAAGCTGAAGACCAATTCGATCGTCCGGCACGGCCAGATGTTTGGGAGCAAGCTGCTCCATCATTTGAATTACCGTTTGACCTTTCGCAAACATGAGAGTACCTCCTTCAAGTTCACAATTAGCTGCTCTACCTCTGCCGCCTTCTCCCGGGAAGACTCCTGATCGGATTTGGAAATGGACTGAACAACGCTTTGCAGCTTGACAATTTCGCTCTCCCATTTGGCAAAAAACACATCCGTTGGACGGTCTGTTAAATAAGGCCCCATGCGAAGCAGCAGATCTGATGTCAATTCTACCCCGCCTTCAAGGGGACGTGCGCGATACACTTCCTCATTGGCGATCGGACTGAGTTCTTGCGGCATTGCTGTAATGATTTCGTACACTTTGCCATCTTCCTCAAGCAGTTGTTCTGCAACCACCACCCAGTGATGCTCGAGCAACCAACGTCTGAGAATATCTTCACCCACATTAGGCTGCAAAATAAGAAGCTTGACCTCATCAAGTTTAGAGAGACCACGATCCAGAATGGAGGCAATTAGTGCCCCTCCCATCCCGGCAATGGTCACAACATCCACTTCTCCTGCAGAGATGACATCCAATCCATCCCCACGCCGTACTATAATACGTTCCTTCAGACCTGCATCGCTGACTTGCTTACGTGCAGCTTCATAAGGGCCAGGGTTCACTTCACCGGCTACTGCACTTGCTGCTTTTCCGCTGCGTACTGCAGCTACTGGAAGCAAAGCGTGGTCCGAGCCAATGTCAGCCAAGCGGCTGCCTTCGGGAATTTGATCATGTATTCGCTGTAATCGATTCGAAAGTTTCATGAAGCACCTACACCATTCATTTAATTTATTGATTTGCATTGAACAACGAAAAGCGATAAAATGAAATCCAATAAAACATTTCAAGGATGAATTACCAAAACCAAGAAATTTAGATGTTCAATTTAAAAATAAAGGAGACCCCGCCGCCGCTAAAGCGTCTTGCGGAAAGTCTCCAATAGTGATGTTATTCGAGGAAATCCTTAAGCCGTTTACTACGGCTAGGGTGACGCAATTTACGAAGAGCCTTGGCCTCAATTTGACGAATACGCTCACGCGTAACACCAAATACTTTGCCCACTTCTTCCAGCGTTCTTGTACGTCCATCGTCCAGACCGAAACGCAGACGAAGTACGTTCTCTTCACGCTCAGTCAATGTATCCAGGACATCTTCGAGCTGTTCTTTCAGCAATTCATAAGCAGCAGCATCCGCCGGAGCCAGTGCCTCCTGATCCTCGATGAAATCGCCCAGATGGGAATCATCTTCCTCACCAATCGGTGTTTCCAGGGAAACCGGTTCCTGAGCAATCTTCGTAATCTCACGAACTTTTTCCACACTCAGATCCATCTCCGCAGCGATTTCTTCTGGTGTCGGTTCACGCCCAAGTTCCTGCAACAGCTGACGGGATACCCGGATCAGCTTATTAATCGTCTCCACCATATGCACAGGGATACGAATGGTACGCGCCTGGTCCGCAATCGCACGGGTGATCGCTTGGCGAATCCACCATGTTGCATACGTACTGAATTTATAACCCTTTTTGTGGTCGAACTTCTCAACCGCTTTGATCAGACCCATGTTACCTTCCTGAATCAGATCCAGGAACAGCATTCCACGTCCAACATAACGCTTCGCGATACTGACCACGAGACGAAGGTTAGCTTCAGCCAAACGACGTTTCGCTTCTTCATCCCCGTTTTCAATCCGTTTAGCCAGTTCTACTTCGTCATCCGCAGACAACAAAGGTACACGACCAATTTCTTTGAGATACATACGAACAGGGTCGTTGATTTTGATTCCTGGTGGAAGGCTCAGATCATCATCAAAGTGGAATTCATCGTCTCCCTCTCTGGTGTTGTTCTCGGAATCTTCACTAGGGCGAAGGGTTACCTCTTCATCATTTTCGTTCACTACATCAATACCCAGGTCGCTCAGTTGTTCATAAAACTCATCCATCTGCTCAGCGTCTTGCTCAAACGGGGAGAGTTTCTCTATAATTTCTTTGTAGTTCAACGAAGCTCTTTTCTTACCTGATTCAATCAATTGATCCTTAACCTGATCCAGCGTCAATTCTGTTTCTAGTTCAGTATGCTGATCATTCGCCATAACTCGACTCCCTCCTCCCTAGAAACATCCAACATTCAGACGTTCACTGTCTCTCTAGGGCAATCATTTCAATTGCAATTTGTGCCGCGCGTACAGAATCACCTGCCCGCTCTGCAGCAATCATTTCTTCTTTTTTCAGATCGTACTCTTTCTTACGCGGATATTTCAGCACTTCCCTGATGCAATCATCGAGCATTTGAACACTCCATTCACCTGGACCATCCATCATCGAGATTGAACTAACTGTTTTTTCCAGTCGGTCGTCATGCAGTGAAGACATAAAACGGCTTGTATCCGACGGTTTGCCTTGCGCATAATAGGCATATAGATAAGCAGCAATAGCTGCATGATCATCCAAGTTAAAAGCTTCACCAAGATGCTCATTCACGTACTGGGCAGCCTCTTCATCCTGAAGCATCCAGGCGAGCAGTTTGCGTTCAGCAGCGTGGTAAGCCGGCAACAGATTGGGTGTAGGCACCTGCCTATTTTGTTGCCTACCATTATTCCACCTTTTCGGGTTATTATCCCCATACTGGAGGTTATTTTTCATGGCCTCCCGTTCTTCATTACACTCCTGCTTCAGTGTTTCAAATGATACGTCCACTTCCGCAGCCAGTTCCCGAAGATATACTTCCCGTTCTGTAGGAGAAGACAAAGGAGCAATAAGTTTCACCGCTTCCTTGGAATAAGCGATCTGTCCGCCGCCTTCTAGCAGTATATGGTTTTTTTTAAGGTTTATAAGCTTAAATTTTGTAGTCGTTACGGCGCCGTCCACAATCTGGTTTCGGAACCGCTCGCCACCATGCTTGCGGATAAAATCATCCGGGTCGAGTCCATCCGGTATTAGAGCAATTTTGACCTGCAACCCCGCTTCCTCAAGAATAGGAAAGTTTTTGAGAGCCGCAGCCTGTCCCGCTCGATCGCCGTCATAACATACAATGACTTCATCACACATGCCCTTAAGCATCAGTGCCTGATTCTCAGTGAGCGCAGTACCCATTGCCGCTACACCATTTTGGATATCCTGATCCCAAGCGGAGATAACATCGCCATACCCTTCGAACAATATGGCCTGCCTTTGTTTGCGAATTGCATTTTTGGCATGATGCAGATTGTAGAGAACACGGCTTTTGTTAAATAACCGGGTTTCCGGTGAATTTAGATACTTCGGTTGCCCGTCTCCCAAAATGCGACCTGCAAATGCAATCGGCTTTCCGCTCCGGCCATTAATCGGAAACATGACTCTGTCTCGGAAACGGTCCACATATCCCTGACCTTCGTTTCGCGGCGACAGTAAGCCGCCCTTCTCCATCTCTTCAAGCGGAAATTCGCGCTTTTCCAGAAATTGTACCAAGGTATCCCAGCGATTCGGCGCATAGCCTATCTGGAACTGGTCAATCAGCTTGTCGCTAAACCCGCGTGAGCGTAAATATTCCATAGCCACTTTACCGTGCTCTGTATTTTTCAATAAGAAATGATACAGCTTCGCGGTAAGCTCATAGGCTTCCAATAAACGTTCAGTCTCTGGATTAACATGAGCCGATTCACGCCCTTGCCAGTCCCCCATTGAGATGTGACTTTCTTCTGCCATCGTCTTGACAGCCTCGGGAAAGGATAACCCTTCGATTTCCATCCTGAATTTGATGGCATTTCCACCCGTGCCGCAACCGTAGCAATAGAAAATTTGTTTCTCAGGTGTAACTGTAAACGAAGGCGTCTTCTCAGAATGAAAAGGACAGAGGCCTTTCATATATTTCCCCTGTTTGGTCAGATGTACAAATCGGCTCACCGTATCGACGATATCATGCTGCTGTAACACCGATTCAATAATGCTTTCGGGTATACCGCCTTGTCCGGTACTCATCTTGATCCACCTTCATCTCTTAACACGTAAATATTATTCGATAAACTTACACATTCTCCTGCAAATCTTTCAAAAGTTTTGTCAGTTTATGTTGAAAAATTTCCCGATCCTGCTCTGTGAAAGGCTTTGGGCCTTTTCCATAATGCCCTCTTTTACGTGCTTTGGCCGCAGTATGACGGGAATCCAGCATGAAATCAATGTCACGATCATTAAACTCACGACCACGAAATGATAAAACATAACACCGTTTGCCAAGTGCGAGCGCCGCCAGTCCATAATCCTGTGTAATGACCACATCGTATGGCTTGATGTGATTGGCAATGTACAAGTCTGCACTCTGATCACTTCGATCTACTTGAACGGTGCGCACTCCCTCTCCGCCCTGAAGAAAATGATCAAATGAAGAAA
Organism: Paenibacillus sp. 11B; assembly: GCF_030487755.1. NCBI lineage: Bacteria > Bacillati > Bacillota > Bacilli > Caryophanales > Paenibacillaceae > Paenibacillus > Paenibacillus sp. 11B. The sequence continues at coordinate 1,291,706 of NZ_JAUKNS010000001.1, forward strand.
CCATCAGTACAGGAACTTTGAATTGGCGTGCTGTTTCTGCGATCTCGGCCTTGACCGGGCAAGCATCACCATCCACAACAATGTGGCGTACATTCAACTCACTCAAACCCAGACCACCCGGTTTCATAAAATAGCTGCATATTGTAATATACGACCCCAGCCAGCCAAAATCCTTCTGACCAGTCTATGGAAATCAAAGGCTAAAATACGGAACGGCTGTAAATATAAATTTCTCACAATCCGTTCCGTATATTTATACCCTCATATATCCTTCTTTAATACTGAATTTGTGCTTTGTCTCAGATCTGTGCTCCCGGAGCAAAAACGGACCCGATTACCAGACCAGTTTGGAGAAATCAGCAAAAGCTTTCAGATCACGGTCAATCGCTGCAAGCAGTGCCAGACGATTCGCCCGCACAGCTTCGTCTTCAGCCATAACCATAACTGAATCAAAGAATACGGTGATAGCTTCCTTCCAAGCCGATGCAATCGCGAGTGCTTCAGCTGCTGCATGCTGAGACAATACCTGTCGATATTCTTCCTTGGTTTTACTCCAAGCCTCATGCAACTGACGCTCTCCTTCTTCTGTGAAGAGTTCTGCATGTACCGAAGCATTGGATGCTTTGGCAGCCAGATTACCGACACGGTTGAAAGATTCAACGGTAGTTTTGAAAGCATCTCCCGTTTGAACAGCTGCCATAAGGGCTTCACCTTTTGGAACTACCGCGCTGATATCATCAAATCCGGAAGAAATTACTGCATCAACCACATCATAACGAACCGTTTCGGACAACAGTTTCTTCACACGAAGACCGAAGAAGTCCTGTAAATCTTTACGTACCTCTTCATCCGCACGTTTCAACAAGTTCATCTGGGCATGCACTTGAAGTGCAACGCCGAACACGTCGGACAGTGTCAGTGGAAGATTGTGATCCAGCAAAATTTGAACAATACCTGCTGCCTGACGACGCAGCGCATAAGGGTCCTGAGATCCAGTTGGAATGATATTGATCGAGAAGCAGCCTACGATCGTATCCATTTTATCCGCAGCACTGACAATGGCACCAACGAGCGAAGCAGGAGATTGATCTCCGGCGAAACGTGGCTGATAATGCTCAAATACCGCTTTGGCCACTTCTTCTTTTTCACCAGCTTTACGAGCATAATCCTCACCCATCACACCTTGCAGTTCAGGGAATTCTCCCACCATAAGTGTAACAAGATCGAATTTGCAAATATCCGCAGAACGACTCACCGCTTCAGCTACATCAGCTGGTACTTGCAGCTTGTTAGCCAGACCATCCGCAATTTTGCGAATACGGCGTACTTTATCTCCAACCGTGCCCAGCTCTTCCTGGAAGACAATGCTCTCCAGCTTCGATAATGCGTCCTTGATCTCCAGCTTCTGGTCTTCCTCATAGAAGAACTTGGCATCTGACAGACGCGCACGTAGTACCTTTTCGTTTCCTTTTGCAATGACATCCAGTGAATCGCTGCCGCCGTTACGAACCGTAACGAAGTATGGTAACAATTGGCCATCATTATCAAGCACCGGGAAATAACGTTGATGCTCGCGCATCGAAGTGATCAATACCTCTTGTGGAATATTCAAAAATGAAGACTCGAATGTTCCAAACAGCACCGTTGGTGTCTCCACCAGGAACAAGACCTCTTCCAGCAAATCTTCCTTGATCGCAATGTCCCATTTCTTCTCGGCAGCCAGTGCCTGGATCTGGGACACAATCATCTGTTCACGTTCTTTAATATCTGCAATGACATGCTCGGAGCGCAGCACTTCTACATACGAAGCGGGGTCCGTTATGACCGCCTCTTTTCCGAGAAAACGATGTCCACGTGTTACATTGCCAGACTTCACTCCTGCAACTTCCAACTCAATCACATCACTGCCGAGCAGAGCAACAATCCAGCGAATCGGACGTACAAATTTGAAATCATACGAAGCCCATCGCATGAATTTCGGGAACGTCATAGCATGCAGGATAGCCAGCAAACCCTGACCGATTACAGAGGATGTTTCTACGCCTTTGCTGCTCTTGGTCGCATAGATATATTCCACGCCGCTTAGTTCCTTGAATGTGAACTGGTCCGGTTCAACACCCTGACTACGGGCAAATCCGAGTGCAGCTTTGCTCCAGTTACCACTATCGTCTAATGCTATTTTACGTGAAGGTCCTTTTACCTCTTCCTCCACGTCTTCCTGCTTCTCGGCAACATCCTTGATCAAAACAGCCAGTCGGCGCGGTGTGGCATAGGCATTCACTTCACCATAAGCAATACGGGAGGCATCCAGCCATTTCACGACACGATCCTGCAGCTGTTCAATTGCTGCTCGCATGAAGCGTGCAGGCACTTCCTCCAGACCAATTTCAAACAACAGATCCTTAGACATGCTCAGCTCCCCCTTTCTTGATCAGCGGGAAGCCGAGCTTCTCACGCTCTTCCACATATGTTGCAGCCACTTGACGAGCCAGATTACGGACACGGGTGATGTACCCGGTACGCTCCGTTACACTGATTGCTCCGCGCGCATCCAGAAGGTTGAACGTATGTGAACATTTCAAAACATAGTCATATGCCGGGAAAACCAGATTCTGTGCCATAGCTTTGTTTGCTTCCTCTTCATGCATGTTGAAGAGTGTAAACAACATTTTGACATCAGATACTTCAAACGTATATTTGGAGTGTTCGAATTCAGGCTGACGGAACACATCACCATATGTAATCCCGTCTACCCATTCCAGTTCAAACACATTTTCTTTTTCCTGAATGTATGAAGCAAGACGCTCCATGCCATACGTAATTTCAACCGCTACCGGATTTGTCTCAATCCCGCCGACTTGTTGGAAATACGTAAATTGGGTGATTTCCATACCGTCTAGCCATACTTCCCAGCCAAGACCGGCACAGCCGAGGGAAGGGTTCTCCCAGTTGTCTTCAACAAACCGAATATCGTGTTTGAGCGGATCAATGCCCAATTGTTTCAGACTTTCCAGGTAAATTTCCTGAATATTGTCCGGAGAAGGCTTGATAATAACCTGGAATTGATGATGCTGATAGAGACGGTTTGGATTTTCTCCATAACGACCATCCGAAGGACGGCGGGACGGCTCTACATAAGCTACTTTCCAAGGCTCGGGTCCAAGCGAACGCAAAAAGGTCATCGGGTTCATCGTACCTGCCCCTTTTTCCGTATCATATGGCTGAACAATAATACAGTTGTGCTCGGCCCAGAATTGTTGCAGCGTGAGAATCATCTGCTGAAAATTCATAATCATGCTCCTTTTCGATGGTTTGTGATAAACAAGCCTAGAACGGTACAGACAATAAAAAGCCCTCGTCCTACGCCTGTTATACAGACATAGGGACGAGAGCTATTCCCGCGGTTCCACCCTACTTGGCTTGGATATAAACAGAAGATCCTGTTCAAACAAGCCCACTTTTCCGTGTCCATTCATGCTCCCGAGTGCCATTTCACAGACCGATTCAACCCGGCTCCCACCATCCCCGGCTCGCTCACACAAGATTAGGTCAATCAACCTCTTCTTGAATATAATAAATCAAGTCTCCTACTTTCTCGTTCAATGCATGTCTCCAAAAGAGAAATTATAGTTCATAATATATAAAAATAAGTACGAAGTCAAGATATATTACTTATTTCATAATAGGACGACTCAAATCCCGTACTTTTCCATTTGATCAAGAAAAGAACGGGATTTCAGATTCAAGCCAAGCTGATGATCCATAAAGGCCCGCATAATCTTTTTGATCTCATCCCGCGTGCCTTCACTTACCGATATATTACCGAGTCGTTGCAGATCCAGCTGTGCAAACAAACGCAACAACTTCAACGCTTTCGGACTCACAGACAGTGCCGGAGGATCAAAGTGCTTGCAGGCACGACACAGGACTCCACCAAGCCTTGGACTAACAAATAATTGCTCATCCGGTCGCTCTTGACCGCAAGATATGCAATCATCCAGCTGAGGACCGTACCCGGCTGCCTGCAGTATTTTCATTTCATACAGGCTGGTAATGACAACCGGATCTTTCTCTTCCTTCAACGCCTGGAGACAGGCTTTCAGTTGTTTAAACCAGAACGTTCCTGTCTCTTCATCCTGCAATACACGATCCAGCAGTTCACAAGCATAAGATGCATAGGAAGCCTTAACCAAATCTTCACGCAACTCATGATATGATTCAATGATTTCTCCTGCGTTTAGCGTTCCCAGTCCGGTGTTGCGAAAATAAACATATTGACCGTACGTAAATGGCTGCACCAGTGCAGCATGTCGGCTTTTGGGCTTTTTGGCACCGCGGACGAGTACCCCTACTTTCCCGCCGCTTTCGGTGCAAAGCGTAATAATTTTGTTCCCCTCGCCGTAGTCCATGCTGCGGATGACAATCCCTTCCACCCTGTATAGCATGCCTCGTCACCTAACCATTCCCGAATCAGCCAATTAACCTTCGGCTTCTTCATCTTCAATCACTTCCCTTGCAGGTTCCGACTCCTGTCCCAACGAGCTGCATGCCTCGGTATACAACAGATAGGACTCCACATCCCCCGTCATCGCAAAAACCTTCCACGAAAAATCTCGCATCGGAATTTCATCCTCTCTTCGAAAATGACATTTGCTTCTACCAGATAGGATGGAGTCTTGCAAGGTAAACTATGTGTTGCAATTACTGGATACTGAATTTATTATTCGCGACCAAAGCCAAGATCTCGCAGCACACGCTCCTGGTTTCTCCAGTCCTTCTTCACTTTAACCCACAGGTCCATAAAGATTTTGGAACCGAGCAGATTTTGAATATCCTGGCGAGCACGTTTTCCCACTTCTTTAAGCAAGGCACCCTGTTTCCCGATAATGATTCCTTTTTGTGAATCACGCTCCACAAAAATAACGGCTGAAATATAAACAACCCCGTTATCCTGTACTTTCATATCCTCAATTGTTACTGCAATGGAGTGTGGCACTTCTTCACGCGTCATCTGAAGAATTTTCTCCCGAATCAACTCGGCGCAAACAAACTGCTCCGGATGGTCCGTAACCTGATCATCAGGATAGTACTGAGGGCCTTCCGGCAAATATTTACCGAGCTGCTCCAGCAAGGTACTTACATTGCTGCCAAGCATGGCAGATACCGGAACGATTTCGGCAAAATTGTGCAGCTTCCGATATGCCTCAATCAGCGGAAGCAGTGCTTCCGGCTCAATTTTATCAATTTTGTTCATGACCAGAATGACAGGCGTTCGCACATTTTTCAATTGTTCTGCAATATAACGGTCACCACCGCCCATACCTTCCGAAGCATCAATCAGGAACAGAGCAGCTTCGACTTCTCCGAGTGTGTTCAAAGCAGTCTGGTTCATGTAATCGCCCAGCTTGGATTGACGTTTGTGAATCCCTGGTGTATCCAGGAAAACGATTTGTTGTTGTTCCGATGTGTATACGCCATGGATCTTATTACGCGTCGTTTGCGGCTTGTCCGACATAATGGCGATTTTCTGTCCAATGACTTGGTTCATCAGCGTGGATTTACCTACATTGGGACGACCGATAATGGCTACAAAACCGGATTTGTATGCTTGTTTTTTCATATGTTCCTCCTCAGGCGCCTAGGCCTGGAATGTATTGGTTTTTACTTTTTAGCAGAGTTCAGATCAGATGGCCCAAAGGCCCATGGCAATAGTTCGGCAACTGTAGTCTCCTGCAGATCACCCTTCATGTTACCCAGAATGACCTTCATATCCGGATCACACAGTTCGTACATCACTTGACGACATACACCGCACGGAGCAATTGGACCGTCCGTATCTCCTACAATTGCAATAGCTTTAAAGCTGCGTGGTTGCTTGCCTCCTGCAATTGCACTGAACATAGCTGTACGCTCAGCACAGTTGCCTGGCGTATAAGCAGCATTCTCAATATTACAACCATGATGCACATGTCCCTCGCTGTCAAGCAAAGCTGCGCCTACTCCAAAATGAGAATAAGGGGTATACGCTTTTGTACGTGCCTTAATCGCTTCTTGCATCAGCAAACCATTATCCATAATCAATCTCTCCCTTTGGGGTGTATATAAAGTTTCACTCAATGAGTTAAGTTCAACTTAAAAAATTTGCACTGGCCTCTTCGCTGCCAGAACAACCTTACGATCGCTGTTATCCCCGGATTTTATTGATTCCCTTTTCCAAAGTGAAAATCCGGTGATAAAGGCGAACGCTTCGCTTCTACAGGTTATTTCTGACCTCTCCGTTATTGTGCAAACCAGAAGTTTAACTTAAAAAATGAGTCCAACTTTACAATTAGTGTGTAATATTAAAATCCAATCAAAGCAATCCCAGCCAGCTCATCACTGGCTTGATGAAAACGATACACCCGATGATGACGGCGAACACCGCAGCCAGCAAAACTGCACCGGCCGCGGTGTCCTTCGCCGCTTTTGCCAGCGGATGTATATGCGGATGCGCCAGATCTACAGCAGCTTCCACTGCTGTATTCATCAACTCCGTCACAAGAACCAGAAATACGGCTGTCAGTACAAACATCCAGTCTGTTCTTGAAATCCCGAAAAAAAATCCGGCTGCACACATCAAAATGGCGACTCCTGTATGAACTCTTACATTCCTTTGAGTCCGCAGCCCGTATACGATTCCTTCCGCAGCATTGCGGAATACCATCCCCCAGGAGCGCCTTTTCATTATCGTGTCAACCCGGCTTGAGCGAGTACCGCTTCCTGTTTGCCCATCATTTCGGCTTCACTGGCCTCATCCTGATGATCATATCCAAGCAGGTGCAAGAATCCATGAACAAACAGGAAGCCGAGCTCACGTTCAAATGAATGCCCATATTCTTCACTCTGCAGGATGGTCCGTGGAACCGAAATAATAATATCCCCCAGAACATCCGGCATTTCTTCCATTTCTTCATCCTCGTCCAGTTCGTAGATAATATCCAGTTCCTCATCCACAGTCTCATTCATTGCAAAAGACAATACATCCGTTGGACGATCAATGCCGCGATAGTCACGGTTCAACTCATGGATCTGTTCATCATCTACAAAAGTCAGAGCCACTTCCCCGTCCGCAACACCTTCTGCTTCTCCGGCAAGGTTCAGCAGTTGCTCCAGCATTGCAATCATCGGTTCGCTAATTTCTTTGTCCTGTTGTTCATTATTCCATGCTAGGTTAAGACTCATTCTTTCATACTCCTGTCTTCTCATATTAGCGAATCAACCCGCCTCAGGCGATGTTGGCTTCGGTTTCTTCATTTCCTCCGGATATTCAATCCTGGAGTGGAATATACCCATGACGGTTTCCTTAAGGGTTTTGGCAACGATGTCCAGTTCGCGCATCGTCAGATCACAGTCGTTAAACTGATGATCGTCCAAACGACCTTTAATTATTTTTTCGATCATGGATTCCACTTGTTCCACGGTAGGCTTACGCAAGGAACGAACTGCAGCTTCCACGCTGTCAGCAATACCAACAATTGCCGACTCCTTGGACTGGGCCTTGGGACCCGGATAACGGAAATCATCTTCCGTGAAATCAGGTTCCACCCCAGCTTCCTCGGCCTGACGCAGCGCTTTGTGATAGAAGTAATGCAGGAAGGTTGTACCATGATGCTGCTCGGCAATGTCTCGAATAGGCCTTGGCAGCTTATAGTCCTTCTGCATCTCCACACCATCCCGTGCGTGAGCAACGATGATGGACTTGCTCAGCTTGGGATCAATCGAATCATGCGGATTTTCCATATTATTTTGATTTTCAATAAAATAAATGGGTCTTTTGGTCTTGCCAATATCATGGTAATACGAGCCGACCCGACATAACAAGCCGTTGGCACCAATTGCCTCCGCTGCAGCCTCTGACAGGTTTCCGACCATCACACTGTGATGATATGTGCCGGGTGTCTCTGTTAGCAGTTTGCGCAATAGCGGATGATTGGGATTAGACAATTCCACCAGTTTCAGGGCAGACAAGATGCCAAACGAGGTTTCGAAAAACGGCATCAGCCCAATGACTAATATGGCGGTCAGTACGCCTCCAGCAAACGCAAATCCAATGCCATACAGCGTTGTCGTCCGGTTCCAGTCACTTGAGTCAATCAGAGCCAGCGTGAAGACCGCGATTGACCCGAACAGACAGACCATAATGGCGCCTTTCAGAATCGTAGACCGCTGACTTGCCCGATGGGTGGCAAAGATCGCAACAAACGATACCAACACCGCGAAGAAACCAAGTTCAAAGTCAAAAATCTGACCCTGATGTGTATTCAAAATAATGCTCGACAGCATGCCGATAATAATCGAACATACAAATGCAAGTGATGTATCCAGCAGTAATGCAATTAACATTGCGCCTACGGCAACAGGGGCAAGAAAGCCTACATATGAATTCTCACTGGTCTGGAGTATCGCTGTGACGTGCATAACCACAATGGTGATAATAAATATGAGAACAAGCATCAGCAGCTGAGCATTGTTATACTTGAAATGCGTTCCGCTGAATTGCTGAATATACATGAGAATCGCTGCCGACAACAGACAGGACAGAATAAGCAATCCAAGCTGAGGCCAATAGTTTACTTCGTTTTTCAGCAAATCGTTCTCGCCCAAAAGAGTGTACATCTCCGGGGTGATCATCTCACCCTTGGCAACGAGCGTATCACCTTGCTTGATAAAGACCGTTTGAGTGTTCTCACGCGCCTGCACTTTAGCTTCTTTTGTACCCTCTTCATCGTAGAAGCGGTTCGACGTTACTACAAGACGCGCAAGCTCCTGTACAACCTCACGCTGTGTACGTTTGCTAAGGGAGCTAACACTCACCATCTCGGCCACTTTGGCACGAGCTGTTGTAGCCTCGCTAATCTGGTCGGTCATTAATCTGGAGACGATATCCCGGGCAACGGCCTTCATCTCCTGAATATCATCCGAAGTCAGACGTGAAATTTTGATATATGTTTCTTCCGGGATACGGTAGCTTTGCTCCTGTACCACATTTCTGATCTCTTCCAAAAGAGTTTCGGAGTATGTACCCGCTTTCCGGTTGTTGTTGATAAAATTGGACACAAAGTCTTTCTGGCGCTGCGGTATTTCATCACGATAGATGTCGATCTTGTCCTGACTGGAAATCTGATCATCCTGATTCAATCGATCAATACGATCGAGCAGCGTGGTCATCAGATTTTCGTTCCGCATCTGCACGATCTGAAACATCGGCTGCACACGTTCAGCGGCTTCTTCTTGCGCTTTCAGTGTAGCCTTGGTATTGGGAATCTGCATGGGCGCAGCAATATTCACTTCACTTCGTGTGCCTTCCTGAATATCATACCGCTCAGGTAGCAGTTTGGAAGCAAGACTCACGTAGAAAAGGATCACCAGAAACAAAAACAGAAGATAGCGTGCCCACACGCTATACTTCCATCCTGTAGCTCTATTTTGAAAAGATTTGCCTTTTGACAGTTCCTTCGAGGTCATCGAGACAATCCCTTTCTATTCTTGATTTTCTGCGGCGTGGTTATAGGCGACGATAATTTTCTGGACGAGGGAGTGCCGTACAACGTCTTGCTCGGCAAAATAGACAAATCCAATCTCTTCCACTTGGCCCAGTATTGTATTTGCTTCCACAAGCCCCGACTTTTTGCCGCGCGGTAAATCAATTTGTGTCACGTCACCGGTAATGACCATTTTGGAACCAAAACCAAGACGGGTCAGAAACATTTTCATCTGTTCCGGTGTCGTATTCTGGGCTTCATCCAGGATAATAAACGAATCATCCAGTGTACGTCCCCGCATATAGGCTAGAGGTGCAATTTCGATCAATCCGCGCTCCAGTGCCTTGGCCGTCTGCTCTTGTCCCATAACGTCATACAAGGCGTCATACAAGGGCCGTAGATAAGGGTCAACCTTCTCCTGAAGATCACCAGGCAAGAAGCCAAGACTTTCTCCCGCTTCAACAGCAGGCCTTGTGAGCACGATCCGTTTGACGCTTCCTTCCTTGAGTGCTGCCACAGCCAGCACAACTGCAAGATACGTTTTACCTGTACCGGCAGGACCGATACCAAATACAACATCACGTTTTTTAATTGTAGTTACATAATGTTTCTGTCCAATCGTCTTAACCCGGATCGGTTTACCACGGTAGGTCGTTGTAATCTCGCCTTTGAACAGATCCAGAAGCTGGTCTGCACGCAGTTCCTTTGCAAGCTCAATGGCATACTTAACGTCCCTTTCGGTTAACACATATCCGTTACGTACCAATTGCAACAACACATCAAATAATTGTTCAAGTGATTCCACATTTTGAATGTTGCCATGAATCACAATCTCCGCTTCACGGGATGCGATCTGGGCGGGAATCTCGGATTCAATCAGTTTCAGAAAAATATCTTGGGGTCCAAAAAGAGATTGACCCTCTCCCGCACTTTGGAGGGAGATTCGTATGCTGCGTGTTTGCTCTGACAAATAGCCTCATTCTCCTTGACTATGGACTAACGGAAGTTCTTCCGCAATGCTTTCTTCTACTTCAAACAATACTTTCATATAAACTTTACCATTCTCTTTCTTCTCATGCAAAATTTTTTCACTTAAAATTTTCGTTCCTTTGCCATTTTTGGCGATAATATCGTTTCTCGCTCCTTCCAGTCCTTTTGTTCTAGCCCATTCTATCGTGTTTTGCTGCTCTTTTTCCTGAGTTTCCAAATCTTTCTCTGTCAGCCATCCCATGGGAAGTGTGAAGGATCTCCAGGTTAGCGGTTTATGATCACTTTCGGTATCAAATGAGGTGAAAGGCGTATTCCCGTATCCCCAGAGCTGAATCGCCCATTTCCCCAGCACAATGTAAAAACGTTCCTTGCTCTCCCCGGTCATCGTATTATGTTTTTGCACAAGGGGGACTTCGACCTGATACTCACGCCACACCAGTCCACGTACTTCCCCTTTGGCAACAATGGTTTTTGTATTCTCTTCATCTCCCAAAATACCCGATATCAGTACCTGTCCCTTCTTGACACGCATGTCCTTCTGCACGACAGGGCGTCCCTGCTCCGCGTATATTTGAGTGATTACAGCGTCTGTTTTACTGACCAGATGTCTCGGGTTCAGCAGCGGTTCACGCTTGGGCTGTGCAGACTCCACAACCTGGATGGTGATGGTTGTCCCTTCTTTGCTCACCCCAATCCAGGTTACATCCGGCAAAGCGAGCGCGAGCTGTCTGGAGAGCTTGTCCTGGCTTTGCAGTCGAAATGCCCACTGGAAGGGGTAAATGCCTTCTTTCTTTGCTGCCGCGAGCACTTCATCCGTGGGAATCGTCACATTGCCTTTGACTTCTATATTCCAAACCATCGATGACAACGCAAACAGAGCTGCTATAAAAAACAGCATGCCGCCCAGAAAGAACTTCCTTCTCAATAAACGGGCTGCAAAAAAAGGAAATCCACTCCGGTGTGTCACCTTTACACGGCAGCCTGTCCGTTTCAGCAAAGGACGCAGCCTAAAAAAATGCGGTAGCAGAATATACATTTCTGCCTTGCGCCCGTCATGGGCACGCAGGTCCCATACTTCCAGTCCCTGCTCTGCCACCGTGTTGATCAATGCTTCAATATCCCCCCCAGTGACCGTGATTCGGACTGCTCCACGCAGTTTGTACAGACTGGGCTGCTTCATCCGTTCCCCTCCGCTCCATTCATATGAATATCCAGAATTGTTCCTTCAACAGCCACTTCATCCGGCAATATATTGCGAATCATCAGTTCAGTCCCTTTGATCTCCAGTTGGCCTTGGGAGAGAGCCAGAACGATGCGATCCGGTGTAAAATGAATGACACCACGATGATTCTCTATATACAATTGCTTTGTGCCGATCAGGGTTAACCGTGGCATATCGTAAAGCACGTCCTGCGGCAGATCCAGAACTTCACTGGTCCATCTGCGCAGCTTGCGGCTGATCCGGGTCATTCGAAGGTCTTCCCCCTTCCTCTACAGTTCAACTTATGCGCAGATTCATGAAATTATGAAAACTACGGACCGTGTTAGATGTGAAATGTGAGAAAAAGATGATGAACGCAAAAAAAGCCGTCTCCGGCATATTGCTCACCAGAAACGGCTCTATTCCTTCTACATCACTTAGATTGTTAAAGTTTCCCTCTTGAACCGAAAGGCTGCTTGGATCGAGGAGCACCCAATACTTCTGCCCATAAAACACCCGTACGAATGTCTTCCGGACGAAGCTGGGAATTTCCCGATTCACTTGACTCCACTTGATCCCAACTGGAATCAGCCACAACAGGTTTGTTTGAAGAAGAAAAGCGATTTAGCCTTTCTTGAATCAGACGTTGTTGCCTTTCGAATTCTTTCTTTTGTTGGTCAAGCGAACGTTCCATCTCACCACTAAAGTTTCGGCTACCTACTTCATCTGAAGGACGTGAGGAAGCTTGTGGTCCTGAATACGGCTGATCATAACGACCTTCATCATACTGGTTCTCATATGGTTCATCGTACTGGTTCTCATACGGTTCATCATAACGAGTTTCACCAGCAGCTTCAGTGCTGGCAGTTTTCTTTGGAGAGGTCTGCGCTGGTGAACGGTCGGACTGATCGGAGTCACCACTGCCTCCAAAGGTCGGCATTCCATTGTTCTGACGCTTTTTGTTTGGATCAGATGATTTAGCTGCTTTTCCAAGAAAAGAAAAGAGCGCAAAACCGATGACAGCCACGATATACAGATTATTAAAAATCCATTCGAATAGGCCCATATATACTCACCGCCTATCTTCCGTTTTTGGAATCACCCTGATCGTTAGAATTCGAGCCCTCAGCAGGTTTTCCCAGTGTGTTACGCATTTGAGTGTCAGCTTCAATATTTTTGAGGTTCATGTAATCCATAACACCGATTTTACCAGTGCGTAGAGCCTCTGCCATCGCAAGCGGTACTGCGGATTCTGACTCAACAACACGCGCTCTCATTTCTACGACGCGTGCTTTCATCTCTTGCTCTTGAGCTACGGCCATTGCACGACGCTCTTCCGCTTTGGCCTGAGCGATCCGCTTGTCAGCTTCTGCCTGCTCAGTTTGTAGAAACGCACCAATGTTTTTACCTACATCTACGTCCGCAATATCAATGGACAGAATCTCAAAAGCAGTCCCGGAATCCAGACCTTTGGATAAGACAGTACGAGAGATCAGGTCCGGATTTTCCAAAACTTCTTTGTGGGAGTCCGCTGAACCGTTCGTACTTACAATACCTTCACCGACCCGGGCAATAATCGTCTCTTCACCCGCACCACCAACAAGTCGATCAATATTGGCACGAACTGTAATTCTTGCTCGTACGTTGACTTCAATACCATCTTTGGCTACAGCAGAAACTACAGGCGTTTCGATTACACGTGGGTTAACACTCATTTGTACAGCTTGCAATACATCACGGCCTGCAAGGTCAATCGCAGCAGCACGTTCGAATTCGAGTGGAATATTTGCACGTTGAGCAGCAATCAGGGCATTTACAACACGGTCCACGTTACCACCAGCAAGGAAGTGACTCTCAAGTTGGTTCATTGATAATTGCAGACCTGCTTTAGTTGCTTTGATCATAGGATTTACGATCCGGCTAGGTGTTACACGTCTGAGTCTCATCGCTACGAGCGTAATAATACTCACACGTACACCGGATGCAATTGCCGAGATCCAGAGCATTACTGGGAAAAAGCTGAAGAATACGCTCAATACGATAATTGCAACAACCGCAATGAGCAAAACCGTAATCATGGTTGGTTCCATAGTATAAATTCCTCCATTTTCGTTTTGATTTTGGCAAAAATTATATGAACATACATTCATAAATCTGCTACTAAATTAAAGATTACACCACTTCGCATGCACCTTCAGCATAGTGGTTATGTACGGTTGCCTAAGCCTGAGCAGCCTGGCAACTGAGCGGATTAAACCGGTAACGATTGTTGAACAACAATGCGTGTACCTTCCGCTTTAATTACGACAATCGGTGTATTCACCGGAATGAAATCCCCATCCGATACGACATCAATTCGTTCCCCATTAAACATCGCTGTTCCGGCAGGACGAAGTGGTGTCAGGCTGATTCCCTGCAGCCCGATCAGTTCTTTACGTTCTGTAGCGGAAGAATATCCCCGGTCAGCTGACAATCTGTCGCTTAGGATGAATCGATTCCATATGCCTCGATCCTTAAACAGAATAACGACAATCGCAATGACTACAAGCGCAGCCCCAAAAGCAATACCCAACGATATGAAAGCATCGCTTGTATCATAAGCTGCCCGTACAACGCCTGCCACCAGTGCAATTGATCCCAGTATGCCAAGAATCCCCATACTCGGAATAAACATCTCCAGAATCATCATGATGAGTCCGACAGTGAATAACACCCATGTCTCCGCACCGGCAAAACCAGCGATGTAATTCCCTGAGAAATAAAGCACAAAGCACACTATACCAACAATACCAGGCACTCCGAATCCAGGTACAATCAACTCAATGATTACACCAGCTATTCCAAGGAATAGCAATACCGTCATGACGACAGGATTGGTCAGAAATGTAGATATGTTCTCGGCGGCTGTTCTCTGAACGGTGAACACATCATCCTGACTGTAACCGAGCCAGGCTGCGGCTTCTTCCGGCGTATTGCTTATATGGTCCGCATAACCCACTTTCAGCGCTTCGTCGGCCGAGAGAGCAATAATTTCACCTTTTTCTTTGGTTTTGTTAATCTCAGGCATCTTCACGACCATGTTAACATCCGTCATTCCAGCTGCAATTTTGCCGTCACGGCCACTTTTCTCTGCCGCTCCCTGCATCTTGCTCTTCCAGAATGCAACCAGCTTCGGATCATCGACATGTTTACCCGTGCTGTCCACCATCGCTGCCGCACCGATCATACTGCCTGGCGACATTACGATCTTATCTGCATTCAGAGCCAGAAAACTTCCGGCTGAGGCAGCATCTCCACGGACAAATGCAACGGTTTCAATTGGACTTTCCTTAATTAAGGTACCCAGTTCTTCAGCCGTGTCAACACGCCCTCCCGGCGTATTGATATCCAGAACGATCAGGCCAGCATTCATCTCTTCTGCTTCCTTGAACCCGCGTTCCATAAACTTGCCAAGTCCCTGCTCGATTGGTTTATCCACCGGAATGATATATACGGCGCCACTTTTCTCAGCTGCATGTGCTGACGGTGATCCAATCCAAACAGGAAGCAGCAGCGTCAGTAGCATCATGAGCATTAATGACCCCGTAAGCTTCTTCCGGCGCTTTCCCTTCACAAATAGTCCCCCCTTTTCCATTAATGTTATACTGTCCAGCTTATGGTATTTATTACGTACAATGCAACATTTCGTTTCAAAATCTTAGAATTATATTTGAAATCGCCAGCAATTGCAACATTCCAAATCCATTATCATATATATTATCCATTTAAAAGCAATATTTGTGAATTTCCTTTAACAGATGAATGACTTCCCAGCCGGCTTCAGGTTTCTTCTCAAACTGAGTACCGTATCCAATGGTGTAAACGGAAAAAACACCCCCTGACAAGTCAGGAGGTGTTCATTGATTTGCTTTATTGCAGAAATTGTTGAACTGCTTGATTTACCAGTTTGCCATCCGCTTTGCCTTTGACTTTCGGCATAAGGGCAGACATGACTTTCCCCATCTCGGCTTTCGAAGAAGCACCGGTTTCCTGGATGGTCTGCTGTACAATAACTTTAATTTCTTCTTCGGTAAGCTGTGCGGGAAGGTACTGACTGAGTAATTCAATTTCCGCTTTTGCATTTGCCGCGAGGTCATCACGGCCCGCTTTGTCAAATTCTTGGAGGGCATCTTTGCGCTGTTTGATTTCACGACTCAGAATATCAAGCACTTCGTTATCATCCAAATCTCTTTTCAAATCTATTTCAAGATTCTTGATCGTCGAACGAATCAACCGAATGTTGGAGAGCTTGAACTTGTCCTTGCTCTTCATCGCTTGCTTCATATCTTCGTTCAATCGTTCGCTAAGATTCATGTAGTTAAAATCCTCCTAAAACTTTCTCTTACGAGCAGCCTCGGACTTTTTCTTGCGCTTTACGCTTGGCTTCTCATAATGCTTACGTTTCTTCACCTCAGCCAATACGCCATCTTTTGCGATGGAACGTTTAAAGCGACGAAGTGCAGCATCAATAGTCTCGTTTTTGCGAACTTTAGTTTCAGACACCAGTTTTCCCTCCCTCCGACCAGACCGTCCAAGAGCAATAACACGGTTCATCACCTTTCATTATAGGCGAAAGGTAATAAAGGTGTCAACCTTAACGTAATGATCATTTATTTTATGTGAACTTCAACTCCATATTCATGCCTTTTAAGTATATATGGATAAGTCCTGAATCAGAGTAAACTGAGTAAACTTGCTCGTTTATTTGTGGGAGTCAGACAAACTTGTCAACACGCCGAGTCGAGTCCCACCAAGCAAATGATAGTGCAGATGATGAACGGTTTGTTCTCCATCCTTGCCGCAGTTATTAATCAGTCGGTAACCTGTTTCTTCCACACCGAGACGCTTGGCCGCTTCTTGCGCAGCCAAATGAATCTCACCGATCAACGGCAAATCTTCTGCGGTTACTTCATTCATGGAAGCAATATGTTTCTTGGGAATAACGAGTACATGGGTCGGTGCAGCGGGCTGGATGTCATGAAAGACGATGACATGGTCATTCTCCAGTACCTTATTGGAGGGAATGCTGCCCTCTACAATTTTGCAAAATAAGCAATCCATTGTTCACACCCTCCTTTGGATTAAAAATTATGTATACCCTTCTATCATACCGGAACTGAAAAGTAAATTCCAATCGAACCTCTTCAGGTATGTCATCCAAACCAGGATGATGGACAAAAAAACCGTTCACACTTAGTGGACTGTTGAGCGTACACCAAAGATGTGAACGATTATATTGGTACAAGCATAATGATTCATTTTTTTCTATTAATAATAAGGCAATAAGGATAATGCAGTCAGTCCAACCAAAGGTAATACCAGTCTGTTAAACCGTCTGCGACCGTAACCATAATAGGGGTATGGATAGCCAAAGCCCGGGAAGAATCCCCGCGAATGAGCGGGATAAGTAACTGGCATCATATTGGGTCCCCAGTTCGCTTGATTAACCATGGCTTCATTTCCCACGGGAACAGCCAAATAAATCATGTCATCATCCACGTTTTCCATAATGCCATCATAATGGGCACCGTCATGCATCTGTACACACACATAGCGATGCATGTGTTCCTTACACAGTTTCTTCGCTTCTACCTTTTCCACGTTTCATCGCCTCCGGATATGCTCTTCTCTTCATCACCCTTTCATGGTATTCAGATCTGGGCGAAATGACACTGTGAATGACAAGAGTTTCAGAATCGGGAATCGGTGTCCAAAAGAGTGAAATCAGTATAGGAGTTGTGCCTGTGAAATAAAAAAATAAAAAAGAAGCACCCCGTTGCAGTTTCCATACGGAGTTCTGCTGTCGCGGACGTCTATCCAGGAGTATTCCTGATCAGACGTCCGCCGGGGTACTTAACATAAAGTTTGTCGGCTTAACTGTAGTATAACAACAGGATGAACCTGTATCTGTGAGCTATCTCACTCCACTGACTCAGCGAGTATAGAAATGAGATTCAAACCAACAAACCTTAGTCAGTTAAGAGTTCCCCCTCAGGATCAACAACTTTTAAGGTTGGTTCCTGAGGGAGTCACAATTGGGACTCATTTAAAACCATAATGTGTTCCGTCTCCTATAACGTTTCCAGAACCACACGAGAGCCAGCTCCGGCTTCACCCGCGGGAATAACCACAAGTTTGCGTGGCAAGCGTGCCCGCAGCTCCGGAACGTGGCTGATAATACCGACGGCAAGACGGTCATCATGCAGTTTTTCTAACGAGGTAATGACAGTATCCAGCAGTTCAGGGTCCAATGTGCCAAAGCCTTCATCCAGAAAGAAGAATTGCAGCGGGTATTGACCGCGCAGCTGAATCTGGGCAGACAGAGCCAGAGCCAGTGATAACGAAGTCAGGAACGTCTCTCCACCAGACAAGGTGGACACCGGACGTTTAACCCCACCGTTTGCATCGTCACAGATGACAAAGCCACCGCCCGAATCCACCTCAAGTGAATAGCGTTGTTTGGTCAGGAAGCGCAGGCGCTGTGAAGCAGCCTGACTAACCTGCATCAGCTGTTCTTCTGCAATATACTCGACAAATGCGTTACCTCTGAAAGCTGCTTGCAGTTTGCTAAGCATTTCACCTTGCCGGCTTACTTCCACTCGTTTGTTCTCCAACTCGGTCCATCGAACGTGTCGCTGCTGCACATCTTCCAGATCCCGTTCTGCACGCGCCTTGGCTCTTAGAGCCGCTTCATCCTCTGCACGAGACATCTGCAGTCGCTCTGTGCATGCCAACCATTGTTCCTCAGATACAACAGCTCCGCCCAGTTTCTGTTCCAGCTCACGTAATTGAGAAACAAGTTCACGATCACGATCACGATGCTGCTGAATTTCCGCGGCCAGCTGCTCCGCTTCCTGGGAAGGAAGGGCAGCTTCCACAACGGCAGTCTCGGAGTCAAATGGCGATTGATCCAGTAATTGTTTCCAGCGTTCCTGCGCCTGCTGCAAATGCTCTGCTGCCGAGGCTGCGGCTTGATGAGCCATGACATCCTTCTTGGCTGATTCCTGCTTCAACGCATCGGCTTCCTTGAAACGCTGTACCGACTCAGCAGCCACTCTTCGCAGTTCATCCAGTCGAGTCTGGGCCGCAGCAATCAAGTCCTCGACCCGTTGCTCGCCAACCCATTGACGCAGACGCTCTTCCTTCTCAGCAAGCTGTTTGCTGTTGCCTTGCCATTCCGTCTGCCACTGAATCAGCTGTTTGTCCAATTCGACCAGCTTCTGCTGGAGAGACTGTACCAGCTGTTCTTTCTCTTCAAGAAACGTCACGCTCTTATTCAAACGTTCCTTGATGTCTTCTGCGCGCGCGTCGCGCTCCTGCATCGCCTGGTGGAGGGCCATAGCCTCCTCTTGAGCGATGCCTGGCAGTTCCGCGGCCCAGCGGCCGTGCAAGGCGGCTGCGGCGGCCTCACTCTCGGCCAATCGGCGCTCCGCCTGGGCGAGCCCGGCTTGGCCGGCCTCCTGCGCAGCAGCCGCTTCCATGCGGCGCTGCTGCGCGCCCACAGCCGCCTGCTGCAACGCGGCGGCTTCCGCTTGCAGCGGCGCTGCGGCAGCGGCCAGCGCCCGCGCGGCTTCGCGCAGTGCGGCGGCACGCTCCGCCCAGTCCGCCGGGGAGCGCCCGTGTACGGGCGACCCGGCGGGCTCCGGCTCCGCAGCCGCAGGCGCGGCCTCGGCTGCGGCCGGGGCTTCGCCGGCCGCAGCGCCAAGCTGCGTCAGCAGGCTGCGACGTTCGTGCAGCTGCTGACGCAGCCCAAAGCGCAGCTCCTGCAGCTCCGCGTGCAGGCTGCGCAGCAGTTCCAGGTCCGCATCGCCTGCGGGCGGACCTTCTCCCGGCGGCGCAGCCGGGAGCGGGTGGTGTGCGGAGCCGCACACCGGGCATGGCTCGCCGTCGCGCAGCTCGGCGCGCAAGGCGGAGGAGAGCCGGTGCAGCTCCTGCTCGCGCATCGTTCCGCGCAGCTGCTCCTCCGCCCTGGCCAGCAGGCTCTGTTCGCGGCCAATGTCCTGCTCACAGGCAAGCAAGGCCTCAAGACCCGTTGCCGCCTGTTCGATCAGCTGCTGACGCTGTTCACTCAGACGGCCCTCTTCCTGGGCAGCCAGCTTAAGCCTGTCCGCCCCCTGTTCTGCCGACTGCTTATTGGCTTCCATCTCAGCCTTGTTCTGGCGTAATTGCTCCGCCGCCGTATCCAGACGATGTCTCAATTCCAGTGCAGCCTGCAGCTGTCTGCGTTCTTCGGACTTCACTTCATTCGGCTTAAGGCTTTCCTGTAATTCTTCCCGTCGTTTGCGGCCACGCTGCTGAAGTTCTTTTTCTTTCTCTAGCTGCTGTCCGATGACGTTCTGTTCCGCCTGCCCTTTGTCCAGAAGTTGCTTAAGACGGGTACTATCCTCTCGAAGTCCGTCCCGTTCCCGCTGTAACTCCTTGGCCTGTTCCAGCTGTTCCAAACGAAGCAGCAACTTGGGTTCTTCCTCAGCCATCTGCACACGGGCCGTTTCAGCCTTCTCGCCTTCCAACACAGACAGCCGTTCATGTTCCAGCGCTTGCTGGTGAGCCATCTCGGCTGCATCCTGACGCAACTTCTGCTGCACTGCTGCATCACGCATCGTCTGCAATGAAGGGAGTATCGCATCTGCCGCCCCGGCCTGCTTCAGCCGTTGTTCACCCGCTTCGATCTGTGGTGCACGTGCTTTCAGCTTTTCATGTTCCTCCGTACGTACCTGCCGTTCTTGACTTAACTCACGGAATTTGCCGAGCTGTTCGGCTTCCTTCATCGCTTCATCAAGCGCTTTACGCGACAGCTCGGACTGCTTCACAGCAGCTTGAAGAAGAAGCTCCGTTTCTGCCAACGTCTCTTTGCTGGCATTACCGAGCCCTTGCTGCTCCGCGGCCAGGGCTTGATGAACCATATCATTGTCCTTCACCCGCCGGCTGAGCTTAATGGCAAGCTGATCTCCATACTTCTCCAGATGGAACAAACGTTGCAGCATCTGGCGCCGTTCACTGCCTTTCAGTGACAGAAACTCCGCGAATTTCCCTTGCGGAAGCACAACGGCCCGCGTAAAATCATCCATTTTCAACCCGATGACGTCTTCAACACAGCGATTCACGTCTGCCAGCTTGTCAGCCAGCACCTGCTCCTCTCCGTTGACAGTTTCGATGAATTTACTGATTGTGTTGCTTACCGAAATTTCATTGTTTCGTTTGAAGCGTCGTTCCACCCGAAACCTTCTTGTGCCTTCTGCTGATACGAGTTCAAATGTAAAGGCAACTGACAATGAATCCTCCGCGTGATTCATAATCCCTTGGGTACCGTTAACCGCACGTTCCACTTTTCCGTACATCGCGAGCGTAATCGCGTCGAGCAAGGAAGATTTGCCGCTGCCTGTAGGACCAAAAATGCCGAACAAACCGGTTTCAGTCAATACGGTGAAGTCAATCTCCTGTGCCTCTCGATAGCTTTGCAGACCCGCAACTTTTAATAGAATCGGCTTCAATTTCCTTCAACCTCCTCACGTACACCCGGCTCGTCCTCATCGACAAGTTCAAGGAACAGCTGTACCAGGCTGTCTTCAGGTAATGCTCCACCCGTCTGACGCTGATAAAATTTACGAAAAAGCTCATGCACCGGAAGCTCGGAACGTTGCTCCAGAAGCCCCGCTGCCGCCATCTCGGGATAGACCGGACGAATATGTATGATCCCTTCATGAGACTTCCGCAGCTGCTGGATCTCCTTCAGAGACATGGCATCATCCAGCCATACTTCCATATCGATAAAGGCTTGAGGATCGCGCCCTTCATCTAGCCACCGATAGACCTCAGCCAGACCGCCACGCGCCTTCCAGCGCACAAGTGGGCGGCCCGAGGTCAACAGAAATTCCTCCACATTTGCAGCCCCACCTGGTGCCAGATCAACCATCGTGACGGACTTGCTCTGCCCCGCTTCGGAGAAACTGTAAGCCAGCGGAGAACCACTATATCGGATCACACCTTCCCCTTTAACGGCCTGCGCACGATGGAGATGACCCAGAGCTGTATATTGCGCACCTGTTGATAGTGCTGAAGGGTCAACCGTATAGGCGCCCCCTACCTGAATCGGACGTTCCGAATCACTTTCAACCCCGCCCAGAACATAAATATGGCTCATCGCCAAATTCACCGTCTCCGGACGAAAAGAAGCAGCCAGACGCTGCATTAACATGCCAACCCGGCGACTGTATGCCTGGCGAAGCACATTCTCGTCCCCATCCGTTGTCAATAGTTCGTTCAATCGGGCTTCCGAGGGATATGGCAATGCAGCAATCTGTGCAGTCTCTCCAGTTCGCTTTGCATGGATGGTTACTACTTCTGAAGTAGGCATACCTACAAGTGTAATTCCCTGTCTGTCCACAAGCGGGGTCACCGAAGCCACTCGCTCCGGCTGATCATGATTACCGGCAATGACCACAAGTGGTCTTCCCTGTTCCGTCAGACGCGCCGCTGCCTCGTAAAACAGCTGTTCCGCCGATGCAGGTGGATTAACGGAATCGTACACGTCTCCAGCCATCAATATGGCATCGGCTTGCTGCTCATCCGCAAGTCTAACAAGCTCATCCACAAAATCCTCCTGCTCTCGTAGCCGGCTCCGTCCCTCCAGCGTTTTTCCCAGATGCCAGTCTCCTGTGTGCAAAATACGCATCGTCCGTTCAACTCCTCTCTCATGCAATATCCAATGATACAAATTTCATCCGGCCGTTTGAAAATTTCACTTTATAGCTTCACAGCATGTCCACCATCAAAAAAGTACAGCCACTTCCGGTCTACTTTCCGACCCAAGATATCTTCAATGGCCCGGCCGTACAACTCCAGCTGGAAACGATAGTTTTCCGTCAGTTTGTCCAATCCGCCACGATGCTCTAACACCTGATCTGTCTTGTAATCGAGTAAAACAAGTTCGCCATCCACCTCATACAGGCAATCAATAATCCCCTGTACCAGCACCGTTTCATTTTCTAATGATGCCTGCATCTTACCGTCTTCCTCCACCGTTTGCATGCCGGCATTCGGTGACAGTTCATGAAGCCATTCGGCAGGAGACTGATGTGCCGGAAGTCCATAAATAAACGGAATCTCCCGTTTCACCCACTCCGCACGCAGCAATTCTGTGCCAGGTTCTGTATAGAAGAATCCAGCCAGTTGTTCAGAATCAATCACCTCTGCCTGATGGGGGAGCAGAATCTGAAGCTCGACTAACCGCAAAAGTGTCTGCTCAACGATTTGCGAATCAACGAGTGAGCCATCTACAGGAAGATGCTGCATCAACGTATGATATACGGTTCCCCGTTCGGCTCCGGTCAGTTGTTTCTCCTCCATAAATTTGGGACGACGCAGATGCAATTTAAAGGTCGAGCTTCCATCCTTCAGCCCACGGTTCTCAGAAACCGTGAAAGCCTCCACTTGTTCTTCCATTTCATCCATCATTTGAACGGACGGATGGTCCTGCATCGCAAGCAATGTTTTCAGCTCGGTGACCGAAGTGCTGGCAGCCACTTGCGTTGCTGCTTGATGGGGATATGTCCACGACAGTCGTTTATCAACCTCGCGAATTAGCTGTACTCCCTTTTGCAGACCTGCTGCTGAAGATACATCTTCATCCCCGATGTCTCGTAGGGCTGCATCTTGTCCATCCTCGGTCATCCCTATTTCTGTTGGGCTGGGAAACAGCTCCACAGGCTGAACTGCTTTTAGGGCAGCAATCCGCTCTTTCCGCACTTCTGTCATGCCTTCATCCTCACCAAGCGTCTGATCCACAACTATTTCTCGGGATACTTGATCAGCTGAAATGACGGAAATGCCCCAGCGTGATTCATCATCCACAAGGCAGGCAGCAAATGAATCAGTGCCTCCCGCAAGTTCACGCAGTAAAGCTGCATCTGGATGTCTCATCAGGGATGGACCGATCCAGTCCAGATAACTCCGTCCGGCTGCAAGCAGGTAGTCAGGCAGCACCCGTTCCGGACTGTCCTTAATCTGAGACCAGGCGACTGCCTTTTTAACAACGTCTTTCACGGTACCGACCAAAATCATTTTCTCTTTCGGACGGGTCAAAGCCACATAGAGCACCCGCATCTCTTCGGCAAGCAGCTCAAACTGGGCACGACGACGAATCGCCAGATTTGCCAAGGTTGGATAGGCAACCCGATTCTCACGATCTACAAACCTCGGGCCAAATCCCAGCTCCTTATGCATCAGAAACGGCGAATTCAGATCCTGCTGATTGAACATTTTGGATATACCCCCAACAAAAACAATAGGGAATTCCAAGCCCTTACTCCGGTGAATCGTCATGATGCGCACTGCATTGTCCTGCTCACCAG
Organism: Paenibacillus sp. 11B; assembly: GCF_030487755.1. NCBI lineage: Bacteria > Bacillati > Bacillota > Bacilli > Caryophanales > Paenibacillaceae > Paenibacillus > Paenibacillus sp. 11B. The sequence goes on from NZ_JAUKNS010000001.1 coordinate 1,315,807, forward strand.
AACCACCTGCTACAGTCCCAAGATCTCCACCGTTCTCACGTAGTCTGGACACGTAGGTCAGGAAGCGGAACAATCCACGGTTGGCCGTTGCCTCCTCATATTGCCGCGCGCGATCATATAGGGCCTTCAGGTTACTTTGACGCTGCATACCTCCAGGTAGGCCACCAACCCAGTCCAGATAACCCGTTTCCCGATACATTCGCCAAATGAGTTCGCTCAAGCTGCCCTGTCTGGCTTCAACCCGCCACTGCTCCAGCTGACGCATAAAACGAATTAACTTATGCTGCAGCTCTGTGCTGGTACCGTTTTCCCTATCCGCATCATCGCTTATACGTCCACCCATACTTGCATCTATACCAGCATCCATAATCTCATCTATATTTGCATGTGCAGAGGATTCATGTATGCCTTCCATAACATCTGCCTCGGCGGATACCGCCGATTCCCGCTGCCCCTGTTCAATCTCTGACCAGACTTCCGGCCATTGCAGCTGAATTGCGGATGAATCAGGATGCGAAGCGTACTCTCCATGCTGTCTGGAGATGTTCGACGAACTTGCGAACGCTCCTGTAGCGGATACAACAGCATCATAGAAAGACTGTCTCTTGTCCCCAAGGCGAATCTGGGCCAACTCCTCTTCATCCAGTCCGACAATTGGTGAACGAAGCACGGAAGCAAGCGGAATATCCTGCCTTGGATTATCCACAATCTGCAGCAGGGACAACATTACTTCCACTTCCGTCGCCTGAAAATACCCTTTGCTCTGTTCCCCTCCGGCAGGAATACCCTGCTGTCTGAATTCCTCAATCATGAGTGGCGCCCACATCAGGGCAGAACGCAGCAAAATAACAATGTCTCCGTAACGCGCAGGTCGCATGGATTTGAGGGCTTTATCATAAACGTTAAGGGCTGGTTTATCCGTATCTCCGACCATTTCACGAATACGGCGAGCCATGGCTCGTGCCTCCAGCTGAGCGGTTTCGAGCTCGGCACTCTCCAGCTCAGCAGAAGGCAACGCATCCCCATTCTCGTCCGTGCTTTCCGTGAGATCAGGTCCTCCGCCTTGACGATCGATCAACATAAGTTCAGGTGTGTATGCCTCATCTCCAAGCGTCTCTGCCGGGAAAGTAGCCCCATAAGCGAGCTGCGCTCGTTCATCATAGGCAATCTCGGCAACCCCTTCGTTCATGAGCTGCTTGAATAACATATTGACCGAATGGACTACTTCTGCACGACTGCGGAAGTTCCGTGCAAGATCAATACGTCGTCCTGCACGTAATGAGCCGTTCTCTCCGTCCGCATCCGTATACGCTGCATATTGACGGTATTTATTCAGAAATAGGCCGGGTTCAGCCAGACGAAAACGGTAAATGCTCTGTTTTACATCACCGACCATAAAGCGGTTCCCCGGATTTTCTCTGGAGATCAATCTGACGATATCTTCCTGTACCGTATTGGTATCCTGATATTCATCCAGCAGCACTTCATCAAAACGTGCCCGGTATTCCATTGCTGCATCCGAAGGCATGGAAAGCTCAGGCGTAGAATCCTCATGACGCAAAATGTGAAGACAGTAATGCTCCAAATCACTGAAATCGACCTGACTGCGCTCTTGCTTGGCCTGTCGATATCGCTCTCCAAATGCACTGACCAGCTTGGACAGCTCTTGCATGAGTGGTGCCGCCTGCTCCAGCTCTTGCCAGAAAGAAAAAGCACTTCTTCCAAACAAGGACCCTTTCAGGTCTGTAACGGCTTTTTTTGCAGCCTCACGCAGTTCCTTGACCTGTTCTTGCAACCCCGGGTCCGTCTGGTCCTTTTTACAAGGCTTCAGCTTGCCAAAAGCTGCGGGCTGAAACACTTCAGGCAATCTTTCCCACGGCATAACCTCAACAGCAGAAAGAAGCTCTTCGACCATAGCCAAATCTTCTTTTAACGTATCTGCATAAGGTTTCGGGCCTTCCGGCTGCATCGATATACTGATCCCTTGGCGCAGAAGACCCGCCGCACCACTCAGGGCAAGAGCGGCATCGCGCAATATACTCTGAACCCAAGCAGAATGGCCAAGCGCCTCAACACTTTCTACCTGAAAAGCAGATGCCATCTCCGCAAGCCAATGATCAGGCCAGGAATGACTGCGCGAGAAATCATACAATCGCTGCACAAGTCGATGCATTGCATCATCGTTCCGTTCCCCACTGAACCAATCCACCAATTCACGGAATGTACTGCCTTCGTCTTCTTCCCCATACTTTTCTTCGAACAACTGCTCCAACAATTCCTGCCGCATGATTTCGGCTTCATTTTCATTTAAAATTCGAAAAGCCGGGTTTAGTGGTATTTGCTGATAATACCGACGAATGACTTCCATACAGAATGAATGCAGTGTCGTAATCGAAGCGCGCCCAAGCAGGGACAGTTGTTTGCGCAGATGTTCCTCCGCAGGCTGCTCTTCAAGTGCGCGTTCCAGCGCTTCCCGAATCCGCTGCTTCATCTCGGCAGCAGCAGCTTTGGTAAATGTGGCGACCAGCAAACGATCTACGCTGAATCCACGGGAAGGGTCTGCGATCTTGCGAATAATCCGTTCAACCAATACAGCCGTCTTCCCGGAACCCGCTGCAGCAGCAACCAGAATGTCTTCTCCACTCTGTGAGATGGCACTCCATTGGTCATCACTCCAGAAGCTTCCCTCCGGTTTTGGCATATTCGTCATGATGTTTCCCCTCCCTTGCCCTGAGACAGCATGTCCCAGATTTGCTGTTTGCCCGGTTTGGACAACAGATTATATTCATTACCTTCGATATTTTCATCAAATTGACAGACCGGTTTATACGGACAGAAAGTGCAAGCAACCTCCTGCTGGATACGATAAGGCTCAATCGCCACATCCCCTTCCGTAATTCGGGTGCCAATCTCGCGGATATTACTGCGAACTGAAGCAAGCAAAGTATCCCATTGCTCCGGTGTAGCTACAGCAGCACTGCTATAAAAGCTGCCATCCGCCTTAAGCGCAACCGGAATAATGGCTGAATAGCCTTTGTCCAGGGTATTGTCCATTTGAGCGATCGCATCCCGGTCCGCCAGGAGCAGGCCTTTCATTTTGAATCGTTTCAGCAGTTCTTGTCCTGCCTGCTCAGATGTCATGCCGTTCGCGGATTGAAGCAACGGATTATGCACATGGAAATAGAGTGTTCCTCCAGGCATCGCCGATTCTCCAAGCCATTCCTCGGCAGCACTAAGCAGCACCTCCAGATACGTGAGCATCTGTAATGACAGGCCATAATACACCTCATGCAGTTTGAGATCGGTCTGGCTCGATTTGTAATCAATGACTCGCAGCAGCAGGCCGTTCTCTCCTTCAGCCACATCCACACGGTCGATCCGACCCACAATCTCCATCACACAGCCATTTTCCAATTCAAAACGAAGCGGTGGCAGCGGTTTACCTGGTCCAAAATCAAGCTCCAATCCAATCGGCTCAAAGCTTCCCCGTCTGGACTGTTCACCCAATATAACCGACGCCCGGCTAACGATGTCCTTCAGCTTGCGGAAGATGTAACCATACCGTTTCGTGCTGAGCAAAATCTCTCCCTGCAGCTGTGGTGCAATCTGCTCCACGGTGTGCTCCGCTTCCTTCCGGCATTCCTCCGGAGATAGACTCCCCCAGCTGCGATTTTGCTCACGCAAACGTATTGCAAGCTGACTCAAGGCAGCATGGAACAGTTGTCCAATGTCGGGAGCTTGTAAGCGATACAGTTGGCGCTCTTTCAGCCGCAGTCCATGGGAGGCAAAATGGGAGAACGCACACGCCACAAAACGCTCCATTCGCGAGACACTGGTCCTTACCTCTGTGCCATATAATCTACGGCTGGTAACGGTACGCAGAGGTAACGCCCGATTGCGATAAAAGACCGATCCAAGCAATTGCTCCAGCTGAGGCCTGCTCGTCTCCCGAGAGACATGCCAGTTATAGATCGCCCACCACATTTCAGGAATATCTTCTCCACGACGCCATCTGCGCAATTGTCCGATGAGATAGGAAAGGCTCTGATCAGGATGGATAACGTAAGACCAGTGTACCTCTTCCACATCCGTGACCGGCGGCTGGGCAAGTAATGGCTGCTCATTCAGACCGAACATCTTCCGCACATGTCGTACAATTTCCGAGGGCAATAGTGTCTTGCCTTCATCATCTGCGATGGGATAACTGAGCCACAACTGCTTGCTTGCCGCTGTCAGGGCGGTGTATATCAAAAAGCGTTCGTCCAGCATTTGTCTTGTTGCCCCTGGTCCAAGCCCCATACCTCTCTCCGTCAAGAGCAGTCGTTCCTGCTCGGTTAATACACCATCATCCTGAGGCACGGCAGGCAGCTCCCCATCTACCGCACCCAGAATAAATACGTACTTGATATCCTGAAGACGTGTACGATCCATCGATCCAACCAACACCTGATCGAGCGCTGGAGGAACGAGTCCCAGCTTCAGTTCGGTTAACCCGGTCTCCATAAGCCCGGCGAACAGATCGATATCCAGCCGTTCCGCCCCCATCATATCGACCATCTGATCTAACAGATCAAGGACGGCACCCCACATTTGACGATGCTCTCTCGATCGTTCCGGATCACCCTGGACCTTGGCTTCAGCAGACATATGATCCAGCTTCCAGGGAATCTCGGCATCCTCCAGCAATCGATAAAGCGCCGCACATTGGTCTTTGGCTGTCTTTGCCTTACTCATTCGTTTCTCAAAAGCACCCAGTGGATCAACAATCACTGTTCGGCATTTTTCCATTAAGGACAGCATCTGCTCCCGTCCCCGACTGCGGACATCCTGATCATTGTCTTCCAGAGAAAGACTGGGTACGTACTTCCATGGCTTTCCATCTGTCCAGCGGTATCCGTGAATTCCGCAAGCCAGTATATAATTTTCGAGCTGGTCCATATCTTCACGTGTGATGGATCCGTCTTGTGGAAGCAGCAGATCCGTTTTGACACAGCGAAATACATCCTCATAACGCCAGCGGCGGCGAACGATATCCAGTGCCGAACGAATAAATTCAGATAATGGATGATGTAGTTCATTTCTTCTCCGATCCAGAAAGACAGGCACACCATAGTCCCTAAATAGGGGCTCAGCAATGTCCGCATATGTATCCAGCTGACGAACGAGCACTGCCATATCACGGTAACGCGCACCTTCATCTTGAGCCAGACGACGCATCTCACGGAGTGCCCCTTCCATCTCAGCCCGACGGTTCTCAGCTGTGTAAAGTCGGATACCTGCATCGCGACCTTCACTCATCCAGCGAACCCTGCGATCAAAACCAGCCTCCAAATGAGCCAGTCCAGGACTGCCTTCATATCTATGCAAAATTTCCGGTTGAAGCACGGTCGTCTCACTAAGGACCCCCAAATCCTCTGCCATGCCTTTGAGGCGCGCGTAAGCACTCGCTGTAGGATGGAACAGCTCCAATTCTCCTGGAAGTGCACCATGGTCGTAAGCACGATCCAACGTCAATGCAATTGTGACGGAAGAAGCTTGCAGCATTAATCTTCCAATAACACTCATTTCCTGCGGGGTAAATCCTTGAAATCCATCAATCCAGATCTGTGCATCTTGCAGTAACGCGCTTTCCGTCAACCGCTCTGTCAGTTCAGTCAACGTGTCTTCATCATCGATATATAGTTCAGTCAATTCCTTTTCATAGTCACGGTATATAAGAAGCAAGTCATGCAGCTTGTCTCCCAGAATCGGTGCTGAGGAGGAGGAAGTATTCCATGCGGAAAGTCCTTCTTCCAGCGAAGTGGGGTCAAGTTCATAACGTTTAAACTCACTGTATAAGTCATTCAGTTCTCCTATAAATCCCAGCTGGCTGCCCGATGCTCCAAACAGCTTCAATTCTTCTTTACGGCGCTGGAGCACTTTATAGAGCAGCATTTTTTTTCCTTCAGCGCCAATGGGAATTCGCGCAGAACCACCTGCCTCCTGCATTACCCGGTAGGCTAATCGGCGAAAACCAAGCACTTCAGCACGCATGGTACCTTTAATAGCCCCTGAAGACACCAGTGACTGCTCGGTTCGAAACGAACTCTGTTCCGGAACCAGCAGAATCAGCGGTTTACCTTGTGGTTCCTTTTGAAGCAGGGATGTGATTTCCCGGGTAATCAGCGCGCTTTTACCGCTGCCTGCCCGGCCAATAACAAAGCGTACGGACATGTTTAATCCTCCAAATCATCACGAACAAGATTTTAATTCCCAGTATAACATATTTGACTTGGTTCGGAACATACGTTTGCCACTATCCGGCAATTCTAGAGATCATCTGTGCAGCATAGCAAAAAGCCCGCAGCTTATCCAAACTGTGGGCTTTTGCTTAAATGTATGTCCGATTTAGATTGAAATCGCTCAATTAATTCTTTTTGCTGCGTACTTCGAAGATGGCAAATTTCAGATAGTGACCTTCGTCTACACCCAAAATTTGGGGATGATCCTTACCGGCTGCTTTCCAGTCGATCAGACGCAGCACTTTGCCTGCGTCTTCGGCTGCATCTGCTATCGTTTCCAGAAAGAGATCCGGACGCATATGGTAAGAACAGCTTGCTGTTACCAGATACCCGCCCTCATTCACCAGCTTCATTCCTTGCAGATTGATGTCCTTATATCCACGGCATGCGCCTTTGACTGCTGATTTCGTTTTGGCAAACGCTGGCGGATCCAGGATGACCACATCAAATGTTTTACCACCGGCTGCAAGCGCTTTGGAAGTATCCACTTTCTGTTCACCAGCACGCGCACGTACATTACGATCATCCAGTCCTTTGACCTGCTCACGCAAGTATTGGAACGCATCCGCAACGACAAATTCGACCCGGTCAGTGAAACCGTTCAGCTCTACGTTGGTTCGTGCACTTTCAATCGCATGCTCTGAGATATCAAGGCATGTTACTTTTTTGGCTCCATATTTGCAGGCGTTCAATGTGAAGCTGCCTGTGTGAGAGAAACATTCCAGCACAGTGGCTCCGTCCCAATAAGGGAACGTCACAACCTTGCCGCTTTTATTGACAGGAAGTAACTGCTGCGTACCATCCTGCTCGGTCTGTTGGAGCGTAATGCCACTCTTGTAACCCCAGCCCTTCATAAGCGGTTCGATGGCTGCACGATTCTCGCGCTGGTCGAAGAAGTACCCTGTTTTCTGACCCTCCACGATATCTACCTTAATGAGCAAGCCGTTTTCCGTTACCGTGACATGACGCGGGCAATCCCCATACAGTGGCCCTTTCGTCTGCTCCAAGCCTTCCAGTTCACGAATAGACACATCACTGCGTTCATAGATGCCTTCCGGCTGCATCACTTCAATTAGAGCTTGTACGATCGCTTCGCGGCAACGGTCCATGCCCAATGTGAGCAATTGAACAACAAGGATGCTGCCAAAACGGTCAACGATTAGTCCTGGCAGAAAATCAGCTTCGCCATAAACGAGACGGTATGCCTCACCATCCTGGATAAAACGCTCCCGGTGGCGCAAGCAATCGCGGAAACGCGCTGCAAAAAACGCAGTATCCATTTGTTCAAACTCCAGAGGTTGATAGGCCACGACTCGAACTGTGATTTGAGATGCAGGATTATAGTACCCCGTCGCGAGATAGCGACCTTGATGATTTAATACGTTGACCAGATCTCCCGGCTCGGGGTTTCCTTCAACAGAGGCGATTTCATTGTTATATATCCATGGATGTGCATGTTCAAGCCGCTTTTTGCGACTGCGTTCCAGTGTAACTGATGGCAAGATAGATCCACTTCTTTCATAGTTAGTTAAAAAGATAGGCTTGGTGCAAAGGAGACCGCTTCGGGGATGGATTGGACTTTCGATCGCTGTTGTCTCCAGATTTTTCTGATTCCCTTACTCCACAGGGAAAATCCGGAGACAAAGGCGAACGCTTCGCTTCTACAGTTCCAATTCCATCCCCTCCGCTCCGTTGCAGAATCTCCGTATCTTTCGAATAGGGGTGCGGTAATTTAGGTGATCGCTTCGGGGATGGGTCGGACTTTCGATCGCTGTTGCATTGTACAGATGAATCTCAAATTTCACACTTACCACTACGATGACAGAACAACCTTCCGATCGCTGTTATCCCCAGATTTTTTTGATTCCTTTTCTCCAAAGGGAAAATCCGGGGATAAAGGCGAGCGCTTCGCTTCTTCAGTTCCAATTCCATCCCCTCCGTTGCAGAATCTCCGTATCTTTCGAATAGGGGTGCGGTAATTTGGGCGACCGTTAAGATAACTTATTGGTCTTTCAAATGCTATTGTCTCCAGAATTCCGTTAGCCTGTCATGGTTGTCCTTGCTTTCTCATAGGATGAGATAAGGACATGCACGGAAGGAATGATGTTAACTCATGTTCAGAGATGTTGTGCTGCCCCTATTATATGGGCTTCTTATCTTTTTGGGTGGGATGAAGCTGATGGAAACAGCCTTGCAACGGATGGCCGGGCCGATGCTGGCTGGTTTTCTGGGCCGGGCCACCTCTGCACCCTGGAAAGGCATGGCTTTCAGTGCAGGCGCTACAGCCCTGCTGCAAAGCAGTACGGCTGTCACGGTGCTAACCATTGGACTGGCAAACGCCAGATTGATTACCTATGGACGCACACTTGGCATTATTCTTGGAACGAACATCGGAACGTGCCTGACCACCGAGCTGGTCGGACTGCAGATCGGACGAGTCTCCCTGCCTCTGCTTGCCCTGTCCCTGACAGGCTGGGCCGTCTTTGTTGTGCTTGGTGAACGAAATCAGTTGGCTCCTGAGCGCACACGCCGGACGCTGTTTACCATGCAATACAGCTTTCTTGCGTCCGCCGGATTTGCCCTCGTCATGACAGGCATTCAAGTGATGCAATCCATTGCAATACCGCTGCGGAGTATGGGCGTATTCCAGTGGTTCCTGGACCGCTCAGCAGACAGCTTGTGGTGGGGCTTTCTGGCAGGTGCCTGTCTGACGGCGCTCATTCATAGCAGCGCAGCCGTTATCAGCATGGCCATTACGCTTGCAGCCACAGGAGTACTGCCTGTGGAGATCGGCATTGCCATTGTGATCGGGTCGAACGTGGGGACCTGTATCACCGCCGTGATTGCTGCCGCTGGCGGAGCATCCGCAGGCAAATTTGTCGCAGCCTCCCATGTTGTATTAAACATAGCGGGGGCGCTGCTGTTTATGCCGCTGATCGGCCAGCTGCATGCAGCTTCGGCCTGGCTGTCAGCGGATAACGGGGCACAGATTGCGCATGCCCAGACCCTTTTTAACGTCACCAGTTCACTGCTTGCCTTGCCGTTCTGTTACTTGCCGATTTGGCACAAAAAACCACCGGTCTCCACCCCAGTGGCGAAGTCACCCGTGGCCTGATGTTTAGAACTCTCTCGACAATCAGCAGCGATACATCCTCACTCAAAAGAAAACCGCTATACGGTAATGCCTAATTTGTTCAGCGCCACACGTAAAATGTCATCGTTATTATCGTATCCGCTATGCTGCTGTCTCGACCAAGCTTCTTCCGGAGTGTACCAATCCACACCTTTGATTTCTTCAATCTGAGGCTGCAGATCGCCGCTTTCCGCTTCAACGAGATAATAATGAACTTCCTTGTCCACTGAACCAAAATCAGCATGCTGATACGTATAGGCGATGATATCGACGGGTTCTATAATGCGGCCAACCATGCCCGTCTCTTCCAGAATCTCACGAAGCGCGGTCTGTTCCACCGTTTCTCCGTCTTCCATCTTGCCCTTGGCGAGAGTTGTTTTGCCGTAGCGATCTACAATCAGTTGAATTTGAAGCTTTCCGTCTTCTCCCGTGCGGTAGACGACTCCGCCTGCCGAAATTTCTTTTCTGTTCATGCTGCTCTCCCCCATTTCGGAATTGTCTTCATCTTTTTTGGAAAAAGAAGGACCTCATCTCCACGGGTACGCTCCCCAAGGAAATGAAATCCTTGTTTCTGACGCCTCGATTACATCGCTGCGGACTTGAGATTTTCCTCCAACACACGAACCAGCGTAGCCTGGCTTTCATTCACACCCGCCTCGGTCACTTTGACACGGCACACTTTGCCAACCATATCCATGGAACCATCAAAGACCAGCTGAATGTAGTTGTCACTGTAGCCATGCAGTTTACCACTGCCCTCACGGCCCTTGGCTTCACCTTCAGGAATGACATCCAGTACCTTCCCCACAAACTGCTTGGCGTATGCCAGTTGCATTTGCTCAGACAGATCAATCAGTTCATGCACGCGTGCATTTTTGACTTCCTCATCCACCTGATCCTCCATACGTGCTGCTGGCGTTCCAGTCCGCTTGGAATATGGGAATACGTGCATTTCGGAAAAACCGATTTTCTTCATCAGATTATAGCCGTTAAGGAACATCTCATCCGTCTCACCCGGGAACCCAACAATAACGTCAGTTGTAATCGCTACATCCGGCATCGCTTCCCGAATGCGAAGCATTTTATTGTAAAACTCTTCGGTCGTATATTTACGGCGCATGCGTTTCAGTACGATATCATCGCCCGCTTGCAGCGGAATGTGGAAGTGACGTACAAGTTTGTCTGAACGTTTGATCACATCCAGCATCCGATCGTCAATCTGGCTCGCTTCAATCGAGCTGATTCGAATACGCTCCAGGCCTTCCACTTTGTCCAAATCCCATAACAGATCCGTCAGATCATAGTTCTCCATGTCATCGCCGTATCCACCGGTATGAATGCCTGTCAGGACAATTTCCTTGTATCCGGCGTGTACGAGTTGATGAGCCTGTTGGATAATGCTGTTTGCTTCCCGGCTGCGGGACAGTCCACGCGACCACGGAATAATGCAGAATGTGCAGAAGTTATTGCAGCCATCCTGAATTTTCAGGAAAGCACGGGTACGATCAGCAAAATCCGGTACATCCATCTCTTCAAATACCCGCGTTTTCATAATGTTGCGTACCGCGTTGACAGGCTGACGTGATTCCTGAATTTCTTTGACATATGGCAAGATTTTGTCCCGATCCTGTGTACCGATGACAAGATCCACCCCAGGGATGTCCAGAATTTCTGCCGGAGAAGTTTGCGCATAACAGCCTGTAACGGCTACAATCGCATCCGGGTTGCGCCGAATGGCACGACGGATAATCTGGCGGCTCTTTTTGTCGCCGGTATTGGTTACTGTACAAGTATTAATCAAGTATACATCCGCTGTCTGTTCGTCAAAGTCTACCTGATCGTATCCTTCGTTTTTGAACAATTGCCAAATCGCCTCTGTATCATAAAAATTAACTTTGCAGCCTAAGGTGTAAAACGCCACGGATGGCATAATTACATTCCCCCCATTTCTCCGGATTCATATAAGACACAAGTTAGCGCCGCCATTCCGGCCGTCTCGGCCCGCAAGATGCGTTTGCCCAGTCCAACGGATACAGCACCCGCCTGATCGGCTTCCATCGTTTCTTTCTCGGAAAATCCGCCCTCAGGTCCAACAACAATCAACACTTCAGCACTCGCACCAGGTGCAAGCTGCTCTACAAACGGCTTCAATGCGTCTCTTAACTGCTTGCCGTTTTCCTTTTCATAACAATAACATACCAGACTGTAGCCCTCAAAAGAAGATAGCAGCCCTTTCCAGGAAAGTGGCTGCTCGACGGATGGAATGCGGTTCCGATGGCTCTGTTCAGCGGCTTCCTTGGCGATTTTCCGCCACCGCTCCAACCGTTTGCCTTCTTTCTTGGCATCATATTGTACAATGGTACGCTCAGACAGGAAAGGAACAAAGGAAACTGCTCCGATTTCTGTACATCTTTGGATGACCGTCTCCATCTTATCGCCTTTGGGCAAGCTTTGAGCCACAGTTACACGTATACGCGCTTCATGGTCCATTTCGAGAGGTTCCACAATATTCGCTGTTACTTGCTGAGCCTCGATGCTTTCAATCTCCACCAAAGCTTCTTTGGAGTTTCCATCACTGACAATCAGTTTATCTCCAGGTTTACCACGCATCACTTTGCCGATATGGCGCGCATCATCACCCGTGATGACCACGGAATGTTCATTAAACTGTTCTGCAGATACAAAATAACGCTGCATAAGTCTGTCCACCCATTCTATCCTGTTATGACTGGAATTCACCCCGCTAAAGGCAGGCGTGAATCCAATCGCCACAGATGATCATACAACTTTTATGTGCTTCTGACCAGTATTTCAGTCCCATACACTATACGTTTCTAACGATATAAACCGATGATTAACCTTGCCAGATCTACATACATATTCTGGGCAAATTGATATAAAGGTTGAATCGTCGCATTTTGCAATGGAGGAATGACAAGGATCAAAAGGAAAATAAATATGGACCATTGCTCTACCCCTTGCAGCTTCCGGCTGATCGAAGGCGGCAGAATATCCTCCAGAATTCGATATCCGTCCAATGGAGGCAACGGAATCAGGTTAAAGAGAAACAGGAAAAAGTTCGTTAGGTTAAATATGGAGAAAAACATGGAAATTGCTGTAAGCAAACGCTCATTTTCAATGCTACCCAGTGCTCCCGAACCAACCAACGAAGCATAGATGATCGTACCGATGATCGCCAGCAGCAAATTGCTTACAGGCCCAGCAACGGATACTATGACGCCCATTAGTCTTGGTTTGTCAAAATTGGCCCGATTGACCGGAACCGGACGGGCCCAACCGAAACCGGCAATAACGAGCAGCAGTACACCGAACAAGTCAAAGTGTACGACCGGATTCAGTGTGACCCGACCTAGAAGCTTAGCCGTCGGATCACCAAATTTGTTGGCAAAATACGCATGAGAGAATTCATGCACGGTAAAAGCAATCAGGATGGTCAGCAGGAAAAACGGCAGTTGATCCAGCGGATAACGAAAGAACGAGTTCAAATCCATCGGTTACCTCTTTCTGGCCACAAACGCGATCCAGTCCTCATCGCGGTGCACCGAACTGATTTCGAAGCCGGAAGCAACGAGCGCATCATGGACAATCTGTTCTTTATTTTTCCAGATGCCTGAAGTAATATAAACGCCGCCTGACTCAAGTGCATTGTAGACATCATCCACAAACATCATAATAACCTCGGCCAAAATATTGGCAACGATAACTTTCACCGGAAGCTTCACGCCCAGCGCAGGGTCCTGACTACCCAGAACCGACAGTAGATCACTTTCTTTAACGGTAATTTGTTGTTCCAACCCATTCAGTTCCACATTTTCCTTGGCACTGATTACGGCAACAGGATCGAGGTCCAGCGCCAATACATGTTTTGCACCAAGGTGGATCGCTCCGATGGCCAAAATGCCAGAGCCTGTGCCTACGTCAATGACTTCCTCACCACCCTGAATGACCGATTCCAGTGTGCGCAGACATAGCGAAGTGGTTGGATGCGTTCCCGTACCAAATGCCATGCCTGGATCAAGCTCAATTATTTTCTCATTCGGGCTTTCCGGTGTATACTCTTCCCATGTTGGTTTAATGGTCAGACGTTCCGAGACACGTACCGGTTTGAAGTATTGTTTCCAGGCATTCGCCCAGTCATTTTCATCCACTGTTCGAGTCTCAAAACGTACCTCACCCGTTTGGATATCGAATTCGGAAAGCTGTTCAATTCGTGGACTTACTTCCAGTTGCAATGCCTCCATGTCCGTACCTTCGGAGAAATATCCTTTAATGACGGCAAAGCCTTCAGGAATATCATTCAAAGGAAACTCGTACAACTCGCCATACGTCGTATCCCGTTTTTTATTTAAAGTACCGGACTCTTCAATCGAGACCCCTCCAGCACCCGCTTCATGTAAAAAATTCGAAATCATCTCCACAGCTTCTTCTGTGGTATGTATTGTTAGTTCATGCCATAACATACTTCGTTTTTCCTCCTCATTTTTCAAACATCCCCACCATTGTACTACACAAGCGAGCAGGAGTACAAAACCGCAGCAGTAAAAGAAACAACAAAAACAGGATACCCGCAGCCTTCACTGCTCGAATACCCTGTTTTAATTCTGACATGACTTGATTAACTTGTTAATAAAAGCGTCCACCGTTCTGCATAATCATCTCTGCAGCTTGCGGGAGAGAGTCACTGGATACGGATACGGTCAGCAAGATTTCTTGCTTGGACCTGCCTTCAGAGCCAGCTTCCGTATCGTCATACACCTGTCCACCCGACAACAACTCGGTCTCATCGCTAATGAGCGAAAGTACATTCAGCTCACCACTGAATCCCCCAATCACAGCCATGGTCGAGTTATCGTTGCCCTCAGGCGCTCCTGAATTCATTGAAGACGACGAGCCATTCAGACTCTCGATACTCAGTTGGTTCGGGTGCAGCAATTCCAGCGCTCTGCGTGCAGATTCAGCCTCGGACCAGCTCGTAAATACCGCTTCGATAATTACTACAGAGCGATCTTCAGTCATGAATCTCCCGACCCTGACGACGATCGGCTGCTTCACTGCGGCGCAAAGCCTCTACATCTTCATGATCCGCAGCTTCCGCACTGAATTCTACATCCTCATTTTTGGCGGACTGCATTCGTTTCATCTTTTCCGTTTTCGTCAAAATCTTGCCTGGACGTTCATGTTCTGCCATCGTTATGCTCCTCCTTCAAATTAGGTATCTATATAAAATGAACTAATACTTGTTACACTGTACCACTCCGATTGTAGTACCATCCTCCGATCGCTGTTATCCCCAGATTTCTTCATCTCCCTTCTTAAAGGGAGAAATCCGGTGATAGCATATGCTTCCGAAGTAGCTTTCTTACGAAAGCTTTCAGGCGAACGCTTCGCTTCTTCAGATTGGTTCTACACCCTCCGTTAAAGTGTAATTCTCTGTCCATCTTATATAGATTTGGTGAAACTAAATCATACCGCCGGCTTGTTCGATAATGGATAGGGCGCGGTGATGTACGGCCTCATCTACGACGACGGTCAGCAATACATCTCTGCCTGTCGGACCCTCTTGTCCGCCATCGCTCATACCACTCGCAGAAGGATCTGCTGCAGCCATAATTCCCGCGCTGGCATTCGTGCCTAGAGCACCTGGTACCCAGGAAGAAAAACTGCCTGATACACCTGGCGTATAGGATGCTCCACTTGGCCCAACGCCCGCATAACGACTGAATCGATTGATGGACAGGTCTTCCACTCGTAATGCCTCCAGTTTTTTGGCCGCCCCTTCCGCCTGCTCCGGGCTATGAAAATAAGCCAAAATATTTTTCTCGGTCATCTGGTTCACCTGCTTCCCTAGATTCGGCACACAGCAAACCACTGAATGCTCATGTCTGGTATCTTTCCGCAACCGGGCCTATATTATGCAAAAAAGGACACCTTGCGGAAAAAACCGCTGTGGTGTCCTTTTATATTAATGATTAAGACTCAGTCTCCACGGAAGGCCCGTTTCACCCGGTCAAAGAAGGATTGCTCATGCTCATGAGTTTGTTCTCCATCCAGCGCAGCGATTTGGCGTAGCAGATCTTTCTGCTCGTCATTCAGCTTGCTAGGCGTAACTACAACGACTTTCACATGCTGATCCCCTTGTCCCATGCCGCGCAAGCGTGGTACGCCTTTGCCTTTGAGACGGAAATACGTTCCCGTTTGTGTACCGGCAGGTACTTTCAGCTTCACTTTCTCGGACAGCGTTGGAATTTCAATCTCATCTCCCAGTGCTGCCTGAGCAAAGGTGAGTGGAATTTCGCAATAGATATCATCGCCTTCACGCTCGAAGAAGTCATGTGATTTCACACGGATGACAATATACAGATCTCCTGCTGGTCCACCGCGCAGACCACCTTCTCCTTCACCAGTCATACGCAATTGAGCGCCGTCATCTACACCCGCTGGAATGCGAACATGAATTTTGCGTTGTTTGCGTACTTTACCGCTGCCGCTGCACGTTGTACATTTTTCCTTAATAATTTGTCCGGAACCGTTACAGTTCGAACAAGCGCGACGGTTGACCATACGGCCAAACGGTGTATTTTGGACTACTTCCTGTTGACCGCTACCTTGGCAGACGGAACAGGTTTCCGGTTTGGTGCCTGGTTTTGCACCTGAACCATGACAAGTATCACAGCCTTCGGTGCGTGGAATGGTAATATCGGTTTCCTTACCGAATACCGCTTCCTTGAACTCAATCGTCATGGTGTATTGCAGATCGTTCCCCCGTTGCGGAGCATTCGGATCACGTCGTCCACCGCCGCCGCCAAAGAACATATCGAAGATGTCGCCAAAGCCGCCGCCGCCAAAATCGCCACCGCCGCCGAAGCCGCCCTGATTCGGATCAATATGACCGTATTGGTCATACTGTGCCCGTTTCTGGCCGTCACTGACTACATCATAAGCTTCTTTAACTTCCTTAAACTTGGCTTCCGCGTCAGCAGCCTTGTTTACGTCAGGGTGATACTGACGGGCAAGCTTGCGGTATGCCTTTTTGATATCCTCGTCGCTGGCATTTTTGCTGACGCCGAGTACCTCATAATAATCACGTTTTTCAGCCACTCTTCCACCCCCATATCATTCACCATATCGCACATCGTGACAAAAGGAAAGCCAAAGCACGGGAGCCCCGGCTATGACTTTCCCCTCGATCCGAACGTCACCGATGATTAATTCACCAAAAAACGTGAATTAGTTTTGTTTTTTATCTTCATCCACAACTTCGTAATCAGCGTCTACGACGTTGTCACGTTTTGCAGAACCTTGTTGCTCTTCAGCGCCTTGAGCTGCTTGCTCTTGAGCTTGTGCTTGCTCATACAGTTTTACGGACAGTTGTTGAACGATCTCTGTCAGTTCTTCTGTAGCAGCTTTGATGTCTTCCAGATTGTCGGAAGCCAGAACGCCTTGCAGTTTTTCTTTTGCAGCATTCGCTTTTTCAACTTCACCAGCATCTGCTTTTTCGCCAAGATCTTTGATCGTTTTGTCAACAGAGTAGATCAGTTGATCTGCGCTGTTTTTCGCTTCAACGAGTTCTTTGCGTTTTTTGTCTTCTTCTGCATGCAACTCAGCATCTTTCATCATTTGTTCAACTTCAGCATCGCTCAGACCGCTGGAAGAAGTGATGGTGATTTTTTGAGTTTTGTTTGTACCTTTGTCTGTTGCAGATACGTTAACGATACCATTGGCATCAATATCGAAGCTAACTTCGATTTGCGGAACGCCACGTGGAGCTGGTGGAATGTCTCCCAGCATGAAGCGACCGAGGGATTTGTTACCCGCTGCCATTTCGCGCTCCCCTTGCAGAACGTGAATCTCAACGCTCGGTTGGTTGTCTGCGTAAGTGGAGAACACTTGGGATTTGCTTGTAGGGATCGTTGTGTTACGCTCGATCATCTTAGTGAATACGCCACCCGCAGTTTCAATACCCAGGGACAATGGAGTTACGTCAAGCAATACAACGTCTTTCACGTCACCTGTCAGTACGCCCGCTTGTACAGCAGCACCCAAAGCTACAACTTCATCCGGGTTAACGCCTTTATGAGGCTCTTTACCTGTCAGTTTTTTGATTGCTTCCTGTACTGCAGGAATACGTGTGGAGCCACCAACCAATACGATTTTGTCGATATCATTAGCTGTCATTCCAGCATCGCTCAGTGCACGACGAGTTGGTTCAAGCGTACGCTCAACCAGACCAGCAGAGATTTCTTCGAATTTCGCACGGCTCAGGTTCAACTCCAAATGTTGAGGAACGCCATCAGCTACCGTGATGAACGGCAGGGAAATCGTTGTAGTCAATACGCCGGAAAGTTCTTTTTTCGCTTTTTCCGCTGCATCTTTCAAACGTTGAACCGCTGCTTTATCTTTGCTCAAGTCAATGCCTTGATCTTTTTTGAATTCACTTACGAGATAATCAATGATTACTTGGTCAAAGTCATCGCCACCCAGTTGGTTATCACCGCTGGTCGCTTTAACTTCGAAGAAGCCGTCACCCAGTTCAAGGATGGATACGTCGAACGTACCGCCACCCAAGTCATATACGAGAATCGTTTGGTCTTCGGATTTCTCCATACCGTATGCCAAAGCTGCTGCTGTTGGCTCGTTGACGATACGCAGAACTTCCAGACCTGCGATTTTACCTGCATCTTTGGTTGCTTGACGCTGGCTGTCATTGAAGTAAGCTGGTACCGTGATAACCGCTTGAGTTACGGTTTGACCCAGATATGCTTCAGCATCGGATTTCAGTTTTTGCAGGATGATTGCAGAGATCTCTTGTGGAGAGTAATCTTTGCTATCGATTGTTTCTTTGTGGGATGTACCCATATGACGTTTGATCGAGATAATTGTACGATCCGGATTTGTGATTGCTTGACGTTTAGCCGTTTCACCGACAACGCGTTCTCCATCTTTTTTGAAACCCACTACGGATGGGGTTGTACGTGCGCCTTCCGGATTTGGAATAACGACAGCCTCGCCGCCTTCCATAACCGCTACGCATGAGTTTGTTGTTCCTAAGTCAATACCGATTACTTTGCTCATCGGAAAATTTCCTCCCTCGACAATTTAAATGGATCAGATTGATCCTTATTTGTATTTGTTGTTCCTAATCGTGCTCTATGTGTGTACTGACCTTTATATTAAACTTCGGTGGCATCGTACAATCAAGAGTGAACTCAATTCATTCTGTAACAGAAATTATGAGCTAACTTTAACCATAGCCGGACGAAGTACTTTATCCTTCAGCATATAGCCTTTTTGGACTTCCTCAACAACGGTACCTTCTTCATACTCGTCGCTCTCCACGGACATGATTGCTTGGTGGAATTCGGGATTAAACGGTTGTCCTACCGTATCCATTGACGTCAGACCTTCATTGCTCAGTACTGTCTCCAGCTGACGGAAGATCATTTCGATGCCTTTGGAGAAGGACTCGACTTCAGTACCTTCCGGTACAGTAGCCATGGCACGCTCGAAGTTATCAATGACCGGCACCAGTTCGGTAACCAGCTTCATCGAAGCGTATTTCGCCAGTTCTTCTTTTTCCTTTTGTGTACGACGACGGAAGTTATCAAAATCAGCTTGCGCACGAACAAAACGTTGTTGTTGTTCCTCAGCTTCCGCCTTCAAATGTGCGATCTCATCTTGCTCCTGATCTGTCATCTCTTCCGCCTGTGCTTCTGCAGCTCCGGCTTCGTTGACAGGCTCCTGCTCAGCTGCTGTAGTTGCTTCCTGTTCTTCTGCTGCGAATGATTGCTCCTCTTTCAAGATGTTCACCTCCTTATAAGAATGAAATGATTCATTCCCTTATTTGAAGCGATGTGTTAGCATTGCCGTCAAATCACGGGATAATGTATTTAAAATATGAATGACACGTGCGTAATCCATTCGCGTAGGTCCCAATATTCCGATGGAGCCCAAAGCCTCTCCATCCAATGAATAGGATGCCGTTATCAGGCTGCAATTGGCGAAGGCTTCATGATCATTCTCGGTGCCTATTCGCACCTGAATACCAGATCCACCCTGCACGGGCATCATCAATTTCATGAGTGTTGGTGTTTCATCTAGCAAGTCCAGAATATCTTTTACTTTTTCGATATCCTTAAACTCTGGCTGGGTCAACATATTGGTGGCACCGCTAAGGAACAGACGATTGTCATGCTCGTTGTCAAAGGCGCTGTTCAGCACCTGCATGACTTCCTCATAACGTGTAATATGCCGTTCCATCTCTTGCCCAAGCTCGGTGTAGAGACGAGACTTTAATTTGTAAATCGGCACGCCGACCAGCTTGCTGTTTAATAAACGAACTACATTTTCCATCTCCGCTACCGAAATTTCGGGTGGAATCTGAACGGTCTTGTTCTCCACCTGACCCGTGTTCGTTACGATTATGGCCACAGCCTCGCTTTCATTAAGCGGAAGCAGTTGAAAATGACGAAGTGACGTGTGAAAAACTTCCGGTCCGAGCAGGATCGAAGTATAGTTCGTCATATGAGACAAAATGACCGAGGCATGCTGAATCACTTGTTCCATCACGTTCAGCTTTTCCGCAAAGAATGACTTTAGATCGTCCAGCTCTTGCGGCTCCACCTGATTCCACGGAACCAAATGATCGACATAATATCGATAGCCTTTGTGCGAAGGAATGCGTCCAGCAGAGGTATGCGGTTGTTCCAGAAACCCCATATCTTCAAGGTCCGCCATTTCATTACGGATCGTCGCCGGACTGTATCCAACATCTCCCCTTTTGGAAATGCTCCGGGACCCTACGGGCTCAGCTGAACGGATATAGTCATCCACTATAGCGTTCAGAATCATTCGTTGACGCTCTGTTAACATGGTGAGTATTCCCTCCTTCTGACTGCACTGTCCCATGTCGTTAGCACTCCAGCTAGATGAGTGCTAAGCGGTAATACAAAAATACCAAAATGACGTGAACATTGTCAAGTCAGTTTGATGAGTACGCTCATCTATTTATAGTATAGACCAATGTCTCCAAGACATAACCACTTTACTGTACATCTCATGAATTAAAAAGAACCGCAGGTGAGATAGAGTGTTACTCGGCTCAATCCATACGGTTCATTCGTTTATCAGGCTGAAATGTTCAACTCTTTCAATACGGCAATCTCATCACAGCAATCCTGTTTGCTGCAATGAACACAGTCCGTCCATACTTTTTCCGGGAAAATCTCCTTATCCACCACGGCAAAACCGTTTTTGAGAAAAAAAGATACTTCATATGTCAACGCCATGACCTTGGGAATCTGTTGTTTCTCCGCTTCCTCTACCAGCCGATCCAGCAGCAGTGAACCAATACCCATGCCTTTGTGACCTTCGGAGATGCCGAGCGATCTGACTTCAACCAGATCATTGCCCAAACGGCAGAGAGATCCACAGCCCACAACCTCACCATTCACTTCAGCCACGACAAAGTGATCCAGCTGCCGTTGCAGTACTTCCCGTGAACGCGGAAGCATGATCCCACGCTCTGCATAGCCCTTAATCATTTCAAATAATGGTTCAACATCTTCCGGTACGGCTTTTCTGCATATGGCCGACATCCAGCTCTCCTCCTATAGAAGCTTTCCAGAGGAAAGCCGACTTCGTAGTTGTATAAATTACACGCTCTGTAAAATCAATATGAATAAATATACAACAGAGCGTATAGAATTTCAAGCTACGAATTCAGCGATATGGACCCGATAAACTCAGCAAAAACATCATTTCCGAACAGGATGCCCTGTTCACTAAGCCGGAAGCCGTCTGGCGTCTTCTCCAGCAGTCCTGCATTCAACATTTTGCCCAAAGGCTTAGCAAACACTTCCTCCATAGGCTCGCCGAACTGATCGCTAAACCGTGAGGAGGAAGCACCCTCCAGCATTCTCAACCCAACCATCAGGTAATCTTCCATGGCCTCGGCACGGCTGATTTCAAAATGATCGAGACGCGGCAGGCCTCCTTTGGAAGCTTCAACATACGGGTTTATACCTTTTATATTCATATGGCGTTCGCGGCCTACATATCCATGTGCACCTGCACCCAGACCGTAATAGTCTTCATTGCGCCAGTACGTGATATTGTGACGGCTCTCGAAGCCGGGTTTGGCAAAGTTACTGATCTCGTATTGTCCGTAACCTGCTTCTTTCATACGCTTCATTAATAGAAGATACATTTGCAACTCGTCATCTTCATGAGGAAGCGGCAGCTGGTTCTTCTGATATAACGTATGGAAAAGAGTATTCTCCTCCACCTTCAGGCTGTATATGGAGTAATGCGGCAGATCCAGTTCCAGCGCTTTGTCGATACTTTCGTTCAGCATCTCGACAGTCTGGTTTGGCAAACCAAACATCAGGTCAATGGACAAGTTATGCAATCCAGCTGCTCGGGCATTTTCCAAACTGCGGTATACATCATCTGTATTATGAATCCGGCCAATGCCTGTCAGCAGGTCATTTTGAAAAGCCTGTACCCCAAAGCTGACGCGGTTCACTCCGCCTTCTTTCATAACTGCGAGCTTCTCTGCATCGGTCGTGCCCGGGTTAGCTTCCATTGAAAACTCGATATCGTCTGCCCAGTTCGGGAAATAGGTTTTAACGGACTTCAGGAATACGGCCATTTCGTCCGGTTTTAGTGCAGTCGGCGTGCCGCCGCCTACAAATATGGTTTTGATTTCTCCCGGCGGATTCGCTTTAACTGTATGTTCCATCTCCCGTTCCAGCGCTTCAAGATACTGCATAACAGGCTGGTCCTTCAATACATAGGAGTTAAAATCGCAGTAGAAACATTTATTTGTGCAAAAGGGAATGTGAAGATACACCGCTTGGGGTGCACCTGTCTTCCGGCTGTGTGCTGCCAATGTCATGGCAAGTCCCCCTCTATTTGAAAAAAGGAAAGCCATCCGGCTTCCCTTTCAGCTTGGTTTATTGGTTATTCTGTAATCTAATTTGAATACACACATTCTGTATTGTACCCGCGTTTGTAACCAAACGTCTTACAATTCAATTTTGATACACACATTCTGTGTTGTACCCAAAATTGAATTATTAATCATCAATTTTCAGCACCGCCATGAACGCTTCCTGCGGCACCTCTACGTTACCGACCTGCTTCATCCGCTTCTTACCTTCCTTCTGCTTCTCAAGCAGTTTCCGTTTCCGCGAGATGTCACCGCCATAACACTTGGCAAGTACGTTTTTGCGCATTGCTTTTACCGTTTCACGAGCTACAACCTTGGTACCTACAGATGCCTGGATCGGCACCTCGAACATCTGCCGTGGAATCAGCTCGCGCAGCTTCTCACAGACAATGCGTCCGCGGTTATAGGCACGGTCACGGTGAACGATGAAGGACAGAGCATCAACCTGTTCGCCATTAAGTACAATATCCATTTTCGCCAGATTGGACTGACGGTAACCGGACAGTTCATAATCCAGGGATGCATATCCTTTGGTACCGGATTTCAACTGGTCGAAGAAGTCATATACAATCTCGGACAACGGAATCTCATAGGTAATGGTAACCCGCGTGGTGTCCAGATATTCCATATTCACATATTCACCGCGTTTATTCTGACACAGCTCCATAATAGTACCTACATAATCATTCGGTACGATAATATCTGCCTTGACGTATGGTTCCTCGACGTAATCAATCCGTCCCACCTCAGGATAGTTGGATGGGTTGTCGATTCTCATCACTTCACCATTCGTTAAGGTTACATGATAGATTACACTTGGTGCAGTTGTGATCAACGGAATGTTAAACTCCCGCTCGATCCGCTCCTGGATAACGTCCATGTGAAGCAGTCCAAGAAATCCACAACGGAATCCAAAACCGAGTGCACTGGATGTTTCCGGTTCAAAGCTCAGAGACGCATCGTTCAACTGCAATTTCTCAAGTGCTTCACGCAGGTCAACATAGTCCGATGTTTCAATCGGATAGAGACCGCAGTATACCATTGGATTAATTTTGCGGTAGCCCGCCAGCGGTTCAAGCGTTGGATTTTTGGCGTCTGTTACCGTATCCCCGACTTGTGTATCGCCTACATGCCGGATACCTGCAACGATAAATCCAACGTCCCCGACGTTCAGCTCGTCCACGATGGTCATGCGAGGTTTGAACGCTCCAACTTCAATCACTTCAAACGATTTACCTGTTGCCATCATTTTGATTTTGGAACCCGATTTGATCATGCCATCGATCACACGCACATAGACGATTACACCTTTGTAAGGGTCATAGTGCGAGTCAAAAATCAGCGCTTTCAAAGGCTCGTCAGGATCACCTTGAGGTGCCGGTACACTCTGTACAACTTGCTCCAGAATCTCTTTAATTCCGATTCCTGCTTTGGCCGAAGCCAGAACTGCATTGCTTGTATCCAAGCCAATGACATCTTCCACTTCCTGTTTCACCCGTTCAGGATCAGCACTTGGAAGGTCAATTTTGTTGATAACCGGTAAAATTTCAAGGTTGTTATCCAATGCCAGATACACGTTGGCAAGTGTTTGGGCTTCAATTCCCTGAGCCGCATCCACAACCAGCAGAGCACCTTCACATGCAGCAAGACTACGTGAGACTTCATACGTGAAGTCTACGTGTCCCGGTGTATCAATCAGATTCAATAAATACTCTTCACCGTCATCTGCTTTGTAAGTCAGTGCTACTGCTTGTAGCTTGATCGTTATTCCACGTTCGCGTTCAAGGTCCATCTTATCCAGAACTTGTTCCTGCATTTCACGTGAAGTGAGCGCACCTGTGTACTCCAAGATCCGGTCCGCAAGTGTTGATTTGCCGTGATCTATATGTGCAATAATAGAAAAGTTACGAATTTTACGTTGTCTTGCCCGAATGTCAGTCATTCCTTACCCCCAGAAACAGCCTAGTGTCAATCACTTCATTATAACAGTTGATGCAGGGTGCATCAATCCCGCGTTGTCTCAACTTTATAATATGCGTCATATTCGCAAGCTCCCAAGGGTTTATTTTGCCTGTATTTCAACGTCTTTTATTCAGCGACTCCGCTAAATAAGGATACAACCCACTTCATTCCGTTATGAGACAGATTTTGAAGAAGTCCTGCCGTTTTGTCGGCAAGCACGTCCACGGGTGCTTTACTCTGTTCTGCGCCAAGCACCTGACTCGGTGTCGGAACAGGTACAGCTGGAGGTTCTTTGACCTCCTGTTGTACAGGCTCGGTCGGAACAGATTCGGCAGACGGTGACACCGGCTGAGTTTTCACAACTGCAGGGTTGCCGGCCGAATCATCGCCTCTATTAAAGTTGCTGCCTGCCAGCTGCATTCCAAACAGAACACCCAGCAACATTAATACACAGATGGAAAACAATCTTTTACCGAATCTGGACACATTCCTCGCCTCCTGTTATATCTTTGATTCTTCTATTTAAGAATACTAGCCGCCTTGAGATGTTTTTTCCGCACTCGCTTTGTCCACCTTCTGATCATCCCAGTACACCTCTGCAATCATGTCGGCGAGCACTTTGGATGTCCGCTCCAGTTCAGCAGCTGTATTGTCGATGCCGCCAATCTCAATCAATATGCTGTTGGGTGAAAGCGTCTGGTTGTACTCGCCATTGTTGGCTCCGCCACCGTCCTTACCCCACACGCCGCGAGATACCCCTGGATATTTGGCTTCCAGCTTTTTATGGATTTTCGCTGCAAAGGCTTCATTCTGCTGCCAGTTTGGATTTTCATGTCCAATAATAAAATATACTTTGGCATAGCCCAGATTATTAATGGTCGTCGTTGTTTTGTTATGACGCTGTGAGTCACGGTGAATGTCGATGAGGTACGTAAGATCGTCATTTTGAGCAAGTGCAGCTTTCACGGTCTGTCGGGAGTATTTATAGGAATAATTCCAGTTATAATCCTTAACCTTGGTCGGGTAATCTTCCTGCGCGTGTTCCACGCCAATGCCCAGCTTCTCCAGACTGTCGGACAAGTAGGTTCCCACTTGAAAAACATTGCCCGTAGATTTACCAGAGGAAGGATTGTCACTTTTCGTGCCCAAAAGTGGGTTGTATCCTTCACGTGGGTGGGAATGATAGACAAGGACCGCTTTTTTCCCTGTCGTTGGTGTACTAGGTTCATTCTTCCCGCCACTCTGCGGTGGTGGATCTCCCTTGACTTCGCCATCCCCCGGTTCCTGGGGATTGGATGGATCGGTATTATCCTGACCCGGCGGAACATGCTGCTCGCCACCTGACTTTCCACCGCCTGCGGAGGCGGTATCAATGAGTCCCGGACCCGGCTGATAATCTTCTGGGGCTTCAGCCTTGGCGTTACCTGACCCTGGTCGAAGCAGTACAGGTTGATTGGAACCCATGCCTGGCATTTCCCTAGCAATCAGGCTTTTGGGATCCTGGGGGTTCACATTCGTTAGCAGTTGAAATACAAACGAAGTGAGATTTTCACCAGAAAATGCAGAAGCTTGTTCCTTTTGAGTTAGATGCGGCATCTCCATGCCGAGCATGTCCACAAAAAAGCTGCTTGATACAGCTCCCGCAAATCCTTTCATAGAAGAGACTGGCGAGTTATTCAAACGCTTCTCTGCCATACCTCCCAGACCGAGGACTACAAAAAACAAAGCCGATATAATCATAAGCAACAACAACGTACGGCCCATGGCCAGCACGTGCAAACATCTTTTTTTCCATTTACCAATATTCCATGCCAATATTTTGTTCATTGCTTCTGTCTCCTTCCCTGCTGGACAACGCTTATACTTCAACTCTATGAGCCTGCCAGATTTGATAGAACAGGAAAAAGAAGATTGCACAAAAAAGAAAGTCCGATAGATTCGGACCTTCTTCTCAGGAGCCTCAAACATTTAACTTACAAATTTCAATTAATGAGTGTAGGCAGCTACATTCTCAGCATTTACCGCATCATGGAGAGCTGCGTTCAGACCTGTTGCAATAATATTGGCAATATCTTCGACAAATTCGTCGATTTCCTTGGGGGTTACAATCAGATCATGACCCAGCGGCTCCAATACTTCTTTTACTAAACTGAGGCGGTCATTTTCACCGATATCGTCCAGCATGCCCATGATCTGTTTCGTCTGATCGGTCTCTTGTCTAAAATGAGTACGCATCATTTCAATGACGTTATTCACGATAGTGGACGCATAACATACGGTAGGCACACCGATGGCGATGCAGGGAACACCCAATATTTCACGTGTCAATCCACGTCGCTTGTTGCCAATGCCCGAGCCAGGATGGATGCCGATGTCTGCGACCTGAATCGTTGTATTGACACGTTCCAGGGAGCGTGAGGCCAGTGCATCAATCGCAATAATTGCATCCGGCTTCGTCCGGTCCACAATCGCTTGCACGATGTCACTGGATTCAATACCTGTTGTGCCCAATACGCCCGGCGCAATAGCACTGACTTCACGATAACCGGGTGCAACCTGATCCGGTACCAGTTCAAAATACTGGCGCGTAACCATTAAATTCTCCACAACCAGCGGACCCAGTGAATCGGGTGTGACGTTCAGGTTGCCCAAACCGACAATCAGCACCTTGGAGGTCTTGTTGATGCCTGCCTTTGCCAAAAAATCTTCCATCTCTCGCGTAAATTCTGCAGCCACCCGTTCCTGAAGATCGGTATCCCCATTACGAAGCGAAGGGACCTCCAATGTGACGTAGTGCCCCTTCACACGTCCAATGGCTGTAGCAGCTGCTTCATCCAGCACGTCAATACGCGTGATAGTGATACCATCTTTCTTTTCCACATCTTCCCGTAGCCCGGGAATCGTCTGCTTCTGCCCACCCTGCGCCATTTCCTTGGAGTCAATCGCCAAGTCGGTGCGAACTGCATAATTTTGCAAATCCAGTGTCATCTGTCCCTGCCTCCCTTACCGCATTTGAGCATATTGTGTGGGAAAATGGTGTGCTTTATGCAGCACTATCGAACATCATAGGAAAATCTGTTGCAATTTGCATGCCAGCATGCTAGAATATTTTAAGTTGTGAAACGTTTGTATTCATGCAAATGCCTTACAGGAGGTGAATGTAATGCCAAACATCAAATCCGCTGTTAAACGCGTAAAAACGAGCGACAAGCGCCGCGCACTCAACGCTTCCCAGAAATCTGCACTCCGTACAGCTGTTAAAGCTGCTGATGCTGCTCTGGTAAGTAACGAAGTTGATACTGCAAAAGCTGCGATTCAAGCTGCTTCCAAAAAGCTGGACAAGGCTGTAACTAAAGGTCTGGTTCATAAAAATGCTGCAGCCCGCAAAAAGTCTCGCTTGGCGAAAAAACTGAACGCTCTTTCCGCACAAGCGTAAGAAGCGTTACTTATACGATCTAATGGAAAAATCCTGAACAGCAAGAGCTTTCAGGATTTTTTAGTATCTGATTCTATAAGCTTCCCACATACAGAGCGGCCTCTATTCGGATGATCATACGATCAACGGAATAGAGGCCGCTTTGTCTTACCGTTATATCTATGTTTATGCACCAAGCCTTAACAAGAACAACTCCAATCCCAACACTTTATCCACTGCCCCTGTCTTCATCTGATAATCCAGTTCACTGAGATGACTCAAAATCAGCCTTAAACGTTCCGCCTGAAATTTACGTGCCTGCTCGCCGGCGATCTTCACAGCGTACGGATGCAGACCAAGCTGGCTGGCAATCTGCTGTTGAGAGTAACTCTGCTGACCTAACTCTTTCACCTGGATCATGATTCGGAATTGACGGGCGATCAACGCTGCAATTTTGATTGGTTCTTCACGCTGCTTCAGAAGCTCATAAAAAAGGCCCAAAGCCTTCTCCAGCCTCAAGTTAGCAAGCTCTTCCACCATTGCGAATACATTCTGCTCCGTACTTCGTGCCACCAGTGATTCGATATCTGCGCGTTTGATCGTGCCTCCGTTACCAGCGAACAAACACAACTTGTCCACTTCCGCAGATAACGTCTGCAGGCCTGTTCCTGCATAACTCACAAGCGTTTCAGCCGCTCCAGCTTCAAAAGAAACATCCCGTTGCTTCGCCAGCTTTATAATCCAACTCAGCAGCTCCTCACCGCTCAGCGGAGCAAATGCAAGGACAACCGCTTGTTTCTTGGCTGCCTTCACCAGTTTTTTACGTTCATCCAGCTTATCCCCTTGTGCCAGGAAAACTATAGTACTATAATCTGCCGGATTGTCCATATATGTAAGCAGTCTGTCAACCTGGTGATCAATTTTAGAATCCTTGCCCGCTGTAAACAAATTGGCATCGCGAACAATGATAAGTTTACGTGGAACAAGAAAAGGAACCGTCTCCGCTTCTTCAATGACCACCTCCACAGCTGTTTCGGAGAGATCATATGGAATGATTGCAAAATCACGGTGTTCTTCTTCAATAACCTGTTCTTTTAACATATCCGTAAATTGCTGTATCTGGTATTTCTCCGTTCCGTACAGCACATATACCGGAGCCGTTTCCCCACTACGTATTGCCTTTGTCGCACTCTTTACATCCATCACGGTGCCCCCTTATCCTCTTATCCTACCAGAAAACGTGACAGACAACAAAGGGACCTTACATCCGCTTAACGGATGAAGGCCCCCTGTCCTACATCTATATAAACGCTAACACCAACAATTCTAGAAAAGGCTGGTATAGCGGTCATACGACGTCAGTTGTTGTAACTGAGATAGGACGTTGTTGTTACTCCCAGTATATTCTCAATGCAACAGAAATGTTCGGCAAGTCTGGAGTCCAAATGTGTGATTTACCGCCTATTTGGCAGAAGTTCCACTCGAAGCAGTGGAAACATTAAATGATTTCTTCACTGTTGTCCCATCTTTATCCGTCTCATAATTGAATACGGTACTATCCGTGGACCAACTCGCAGATTTTAGCGTACCACCCACATTTCGCTGCTCGACCAAATTAAGCACATCCGGGTCATTGGCAGATTTAGAGTAGATGCTGATCTGATCGTCGAGCAGCATGACCAGATAGGAGCCATCTGGTGACTTCCATTCTTTTGGAGTTGTATTGGAAAGGGCACCCGAATCTGTGGCAGCGAATCCTTTGTTGCCTCCCGCTGCATCCATGCCCGTCTCGGAATCAGGAGTCGTCGTACTCTCCGTTGGCTCTTCTACCTTAATGTCGGGCATATCCTGAGAAGTGAATGATTGTGCGTCCCCAGTTTCAGGCTCCGTTGCTCCGTTTCCATCAGTGCCTGCTGGTGGTGCGGTAGCAGTTCCTGTATCCTCATTTTTTTGCTGATTTACACTTTTCGTACTATCAGCAGAATCGGAACTGGAAGGAGTGCCCTTCGTATCAGTACTCTTGTTCGTTTCGGACCCGGAAGCTGGCTGTTTAGGCGTTGGATTTTCCTTTATTACAGGTTCCTGTGCCTTCTCGGAGCCATCTTCCTCAGGAGCAGTCTCTTGAAGTTTTTTATCTTCAACAAATGGCTGGTTAAAATCTTCAATTAATGAACTGCTATCACTCGATGCAGCGGATGGTTCATCGTTGTTAATCTCTCTGCTCACTGGATTTTGATCGGTATTTCCGCCTTCTTGATTACTTCCAGTGCTCATCATCACTTCGGCATTCTCTATCTTCTCTGGCTGATATCCAAAGATTGCTATACCGAGAACAACAGCTGCTGCTGCTGCACCCAAGGACATCCGACCAGCCATGGAATTCAACCATTTTTGCTTCGGTTTCCGCTCACTTGAACGCTGTAAATTCTCAAATGCAGCAGGGACAGGACTCATTTCCTGTATAGTACTGCTTTGTTCTCTTTTCGCTTCGTCGATTGCATCCAATTGCGGCATAATGGCGTCAACCAGACTGAATCTCGGGGTTACCTGCGGCAAATCTTCCAGTTCTCTGGAGAGAGCTCTGAGCAAACTAAAATTTTCGGCGCACTCCGCGCATTGGGCTACATGCTGTAGCATCTGCGCGGTTTCGGCCTCGCCCAGATCATGATCCAGATACCGGTGCATCCATTCCACCACCTCTTCGCATTTCATCCTGTCACACCACCTTTCTGATACTCCTGTAGTAGATTCTGTAATTGTTGTCTGGCTCTAAATAAATAAGATTTAACCGTATTCAACGGAAGATCGAGGCAATCCGCAATTTCGTTATAGGATAAGTCCTGCAAATATCTTAGAACAATAACGGTACGGTGATGCTCAGGTAGCTTATTAATAGCATCCTGTATATCCTTTGCCACATACGTGGACATCACTTCGAATTCCACGTCCTGATTGTCCTGAAAAACCATATCATGCTCGTCAATGGAGACGGAAGGCTTGGTTCTTCTGAATTTATCAATACAGATATTCGTGACGATGCGCTGTACCCATGTCTTAAACTGGGCCTTTTCCTCATATGAGTTAATCTTGGTGTAAATTCGGATCAACGCTTCCTGAGCAGCATCCAAAGCGTCCTGTTCATTATTTAGAATGTAATATGCGGTCCGATAAACATGCTGTTCAATGTCCCGCAATAGGGTAATTAGAGCGTCGCGATCGCCCGATTGAGCGGCTCTGATGAGTTCCGGCTCTACCACAAAGGATCCCCCTCTCCCTGCAACCTTACAGACGTGACCATCAATAAAATTGTTGCAAAGTTAAGTATATTTTTATATTGCCATAACAAAATAACGGCTTATGTATTGGGGCCGCTGAAATCTTCTCTTAGAATAACAGAAATTGCATAACGAGTCATCAAGCCAGCTCAAAAGTCATTCCAGTACTTACACGACTCAATTTAATCACAATGGCATACATTATAGCTAACAACACTTATAGCATTGAAAATAAAAAAGTTCAAATTTTGTACAAATTTAAGCTCATTTTAATGTAATTTTCATGAAAACAGTGTATTGTAAATTTACATTCATAACACGAGGTGATGAGCATGCCAGCTCTTGCAAAAATTCAAGCGTTAAAAGAACAAATGCCCAAAGAATATCAAAGCATATCCCATTTTGTGGAACATGCATTGCAGTCTATTGATACTCTGGTTGAGGAACATCGGAAGTACACCGCTGCACAAGCATTATACGGCGACAAAATCGTCGGAACGGAAGAACGCTTGTACAGAGAAACCGTGCTTGATGTACGAGCACAGCTCTTGCTGACGCTTGAGAAAACGGTGGAAGATCTGTTGCACAAAGGCGACAAACATTGGAGCAAACATTTCAAAGATGGCGTTGAATAATTCTTACATTATTCCCAAATGTTTAAAAAATGGCCCTCTTTCCGGTATTCTCCCCGAGGAGTATAACGGATAGCGGGCTTTTGTTATATTATTCTACGTGCAAATGTGATTACCAACTTGTTATTGAAACTGTAATACCATAACTTACATTAAATTAACAAAGCGAATACAATTCAATTCAAATAATAATATAAAATAGAAAATATATACACTTAGTGGTAAATCCTGTCCTTGGATACAACAACCAAAGTTGAAGAGAGTTAGTCCTGTAACACACTTTAAATAGAAATGTGGCAGATTAAATGAAATTAAAAATCTTTTTAAAATACTTTTTAGGATTATTTGTTCTCTATAATTTGTTAATAATTGTATTTAATATTGGGATACAGCATAAAACATGGAATGAAATCGATTATATACTAAACATATTCAGTGTTACGATAATTAGCTTAACAGTAGGCATTTTGAAGGCAAGAAAATAATTCAATTAGTCAGCTCCCCTAAGGGATTATTAGCGTTCCAACCATTCGTTGTAGATCTTCCTCTACTATAAGAAGTAAGAAAAGGTAACTCATTACTTAAGATGAATTATCTATCTAGTCATAAAGGTAACGTCATCCACCCTCTAGTTTATAGCGCACATCAATCTCCCCATCTTTAATCCTCATCTGAATCTCCCCCATCTGGTCTGTACGATAGATGTCTGTACCCGAATCCACAAGACGTTCAAGCACTCCAGAATTGGGATGTCCATATGTATTGTTGGCTCCTACAGATATCACGGAAGCCGATGCATTCCAGTACTGTAACCAAGCTTCGGTAGAAGAAGTTTTGCTCCCGTGATGTGCAACTTTTAACACATCAATGGTGACCGGAGCATCCTCATGATTCTCCCCCGCCTGACGTGTAAACATCTCCTGAACAGAAACATCTGCTAATGCAGCATTTGCACCCTGCTGTCCAAATGAGGCTGCGAGCGATCCATCCTGAATCATATAGAGCAGATCCTGCTCGGCTGCAGCATCCATATCTCCTGTGAACAATAGGTAGGCGCCTGCCATGTCCAGCATAAAGACAACCGAGTCATGATTCTGATGTTCCGAAACGGGCAATCTTTCTCCTGTATCCATCGTTTTCTCCAGATCCGGATATATAAAATGTAATCTGGTCTCTTCATCCGGCGCGTAGGACATCCCTTGGCGAATGGCATATAACGGAATCTTCTTCTCGATAACTGTATCCAGCAATTTCTCAAAATTGGCTGTACCGCTGGTTGTCCCATTGAACATGAATCGTTCCACCGGAATTTGTTCGAGCACCGCCTGTAATCCCCCGGCATGATCCTGATCAGCATGGGTTACGATTACGGCGTCCAGCCGATGAATGCCCCGTTTTTTCAATAAAGGAACTACCACCTTGACCCCTACTTCATATGGATCACGCCGTGTCTTCCAGGATTGTTCGGACTTTCCAAACTGGACCGTGCCCCCGCCATCGACCAAAATATGTTTACCTCCGGGAGTTGTAATTAGTGTGCTGTCGCCTTGTCCAATATCCAAAAATTGCACCACTCCCGCACCCGCAGGCTGGGGCGTCTGGTATGCCCACCATAGTCCCGCTACAAAGCTAATGGCCAACAGGGCACACATCCATTTGTGGAAGAAGTTCATCCGTTCACCAGAGTAAAAACCCGCTCCACGCGCAGCAAATGCACTGCTATATTCCGGCCACGCAATGCTTGCACTTAATGTGGTCATTGAACCATGATTAGCTTCACGTCCACCTTTATTTAATCCTTGTGATGGTGATGATGCGTTAGACAACGCAGATAGACCCAGAGCTGCTCTGGACGATCCTCCAGCATGCCGATGAACCAGAGGAGCCGTGTCCTCTTCTGTGCCCTGGGCAATAGGCTGTTCACCTGAGCCGCGATGAAGGGTACGCAAAAGCGCATAGAGAACAGCATAATATGCTGCAATCCACAGCAACGAAGGTGTAGCCCAGATCAGCACAAAGCCCGGCAAGCTGTTCATCCACTCCATACTTGCAAAGGTCATTTTGTTCAGCAAAATAGCAGTCCACGCCAACGGTTTAGCAAGAGGCATCCAAAGAAGCGATAAAATCAGGGCAACCGTTCCAAGCGGAAGCACAATCGCGCTAATCAAGGAGACTAGCAGGAAGTTTGCAACAAATGACAGCAGTGAAAACTGGTTGAAATACAGAATCGTTACCGGAAAAGAAATCAGCTGTGCCGTTACCGTCACGGAAGCTGTTGCTGCAAGTCCTTTGGGCCAACTGCTAAATAGTCGATTAATCAGCGGCATATAGATCATCAGTCCGGCTGTTACCAGAAAGGATAGCTGGAAGCTCACACTTAATAAAAAATAAGGGTTCCACCACATCATCAACAACGCTGCTGCACTGATCATCTGCAAGCCATCCCTGGCAAGCCCACGCCGCGCCATATACAAACCAATCATCGACATAATTCCCGCACGAATGACCGACGGTGAACCCCCGGACAACAGTACGTATGCTGGTATTAGCAGCAACACAATGGTGAGCGATGTTTCCCGGGTTAACCTAAGCCAGGATAAAAGGAGCAGCAGCGATGCCACATACACTGCAACATGTGTTCCGGAGATCGCCAAGATATGAGTTAAACCAAGTTGTGAAAACTGACCATATGTATCTGGATCGATATCTTTAGACATCCCGATAATCAGACCTTTCATGTAGCCAGCATGAGGTTCGGGGAATAACTGTTCTACAGCTAAGCCGAGCTTATGTCTGACCACGTCATTCCACCGAAGAATATTGAATTTCCCCAGCCCTTCAGGCGCAATGTTCGTTACCGAGTTGGCACCCTTCACTTTAAACAACCAATGGATATGAAGAGTCCTTAAGTAATTTTGATAGTCAAATCCGCCAAAGTTTCTGGCTTCGCCGGGAAGCGCAAGCGAACCCGTCAACGTTATCGTATCCCCTCGCTTCCAGCCTGCTGCTACCTGCTGTTCTTCTTCCTCAGCCAGACGGACTTGGACCATCAGACGTTCTCTCAAGTTAGGCTCAGTTCGCGCTTCTGACGCTGATGCCGATGTTATATCGGATTGCGGGAGCATGGAGGTAATCTGCATTTCAAAATCGGCCCGATCCCCATCTATGCGTACATCCGACATCAGGGTTCCTTCAAATGTAGCTGCATAACCATCCAAATCCTCTGCAGCCGTATGTGTGATCTCGGGCAGACTGCTCCGATTCCGCGTATCATTCCATTCCCAGTGCACAGCACCGCCGATGAGTGCTACGATCAGTAACAAGATGGGCCAACCGCGTATATCAATCATTCGTAGCAACAACGGCAGACAAACGAGAGCGCCAATCATTCCTATGAACAGGGACCAGCCTGATAACGCACATGCCATCCCGCTACCGCATAACCAGCAGACGGTAAATACCAGTAAAGGTCTGCCTTTCATTTTCTTTGCCTCCTTCTTTTCACGCGTATGAACACAGAAAAACCCCCGGCAGCTGTTCCAGCAACCGGAGGTTCTTCCCCGCAAATTTGATATTATATGTGTTCTAGTTACTTACCGTCATCATCGTCTCACGCGGAGCCTGGTAATTTTCCAGTCGGCGAAACGTAATGCCTTTTTGCTTCATCATGTCCGTAACCTTGCCTGTATCCTTGGGATATGGGCGATGAAATACGATTTCTGTAATGCCGCTATTCGCGAGCATATTGGAGCAAGTCCAGCAAGGTTCATCCGTAACATATACAGAAGAGCCTTCGCGGTCAATGCGATCAGTGAACAAAAGCAAATTCTGCTCCGCATGAATGGTACGAATACAGCGTTGCTTTTTGACCATTTCCTCCTGACCGTCGGTCACTACCAGCTCATATTCTTCCGAGATCATGCACCCTGCTTCAGAGCAGTCCGGAACTCCCATGGGCGCACCATTATAAGCTGTTCCAAGCAGTTTCTTCCCCTGAACAAGTACGGCGCCAACATGACGGCGTGAACAGCGGGAACGGGTTGAGACCATATATGCGATGTCCATGAAATACGTATCCCAGTCTTTGCGTACGTCTGTTGTACTCATTACCGTTTCCCTCCCGTCCGATACAAGTTGAATCCATATAGATGTCATCCAGACACTCAGCGTACAGAAAACCTTACGATTGCTGTAATGTCATTTCAAATCCAACTTATATCGTGATATTTAATATATTGTTACTACCTGATCTGCACATAAGGAGCCATTTTCTCCAGCATTTTCATTCCGATTCCTTTCACTTTAGTCAGGTCGCTGACTTTGGTAAAAGGTCCATGCGAATTACGATAATCAATAATGGCTTGCGCCTTTTTCTCCCCAATTCCAGGGAGGTCCATAAGCTTGACTACAGGAGCTGTATTGACATCAATTTTACCATTGTCAACAGCTTCATTGCCGACCAATGCTTGATTATTGTCTGGTGAAACCACAGGTACATCCGATTTCGTTTCTGCCACACCTATTGAAACATCCATTTGGTTGTTGCCTGCATTGCTCTGATTAGCTACCTTTTCCGTCGTGGCATTAATCTGGTTCGTCTCTGTGGAGGCCTCAGTAGTTGAAGGTCTCTGATCTGCACCGGGAGCCTTTGTTTGTTCCTGAACCAAAGTAGCCGACTGTACAGCAGAGGTTTCCTGCACTATCGTCGGCTTCTCGGTGGCGAGCTGCATAGGTTCCCAGCCAGAAGGTGGCTGTTCACTTTTGCCCGACCATAATATCAATATACATCCAACCACCGCAGCAGCAATGGTCATTCCCTTGTTCCATCTCATGTCTTCCACACCTCTCCCTGGATTCAAAATAAATCTATTCTGAACACGGGCGGTGCTTCCGAACCGTTGGACTTGCCTGGTAAACCAAGCTGTACTTTTTTCATGTCATGTCAAGCAGGTCCTGACGCATACACTAGAGGGAAAGAACTGCGCCATTACCGTAAAGCATGAAAGGAGGCCTGAACAATGAAGGTTGGATTTATCGGAACCGGCAGCATGGGTAGCCTGCTGATCTATGCCTTGATTCAATCCGGTGCACTTGAGCCACGGCAGATCGCCGCCAGCAATCGAACCCCTTCCAAAGTACGGCAGCTAGCCCTCCGTTACCCTGGTCTGCATGAATCACAGAGCAACCGGGAAACCGTCATCCGCAGCAATATCGTCTTTCTATGCGTGAAGCCGCTTGAATTCAAACATGTCATTGACGACATCCTGCCTGTCGTGAATCCCAATCATATAATCGTCTCGATCACCAGTCCCGTGCAGCTGCGCCATCTGGAATCTTCACTTCCTTGCAAAGTCTCCAAAGTGATCCCCAGTGTTACGCACCAGGTCGGCAGCGGAGCGTCCCTGTGTATACACGGTGAGCGAATGACTACCGAAGACCGCGCTTTGCTGGAAGGGCTGCTCAGTCATATCGGCAGACCCTATCAAGTGGATGAAGCCTGTACCCGGATCACATCCGACTTCTCCAGCTGCGGACCTGCATTCATATCGTTCTTTCTGGAGCAATGGATCGAGAGTGCTGTCAAGCTCACAGATATCAAGCGAGCCGATGCCTGCGCTCTTGCTGGCGAGATGCTCCTGGGAACAGGCAAGCTGCTCACCGAGGGAGGATATACACCGCAAGAACTTCAGGCTCGCGTGGCTGTACCTGGCGGCATCACCGCACAGGCACTAGCCCTGCTGAAGGTGAGTCTAGATGGTGTTTTTGACAGCCTGATCCAGACGACTCATGACAAATATGATGAAGATTTATTGAAGCTGGATGAGCTATTCAAAGCCGGTGAGATTAACCGGCAACAATATTAACGAGTTTGCCTGGAACGGCAATGACCTTGCGAACGGTCTTGCCTTCCAGTGCCTGCTTCACAGGTGCCAGTTCCATTGTAAAGTCCTGCATGCCCTGTGCGTCCAGATCCTTCGCGATCGTAGCACGAGTTACAATTT
Organism: Paenibacillus sp. 11B; assembly: GCF_030487755.1. NCBI lineage: Bacteria > Bacillati > Bacillota > Bacilli > Caryophanales > Paenibacillaceae > Paenibacillus > Paenibacillus sp. 11B. The sequence continues at coordinate 1,353,477 of NZ_JAUKNS010000001.1, forward strand.
TGCCATTCACTTGAACAACAATCTCCACTTCGGCATCCACCGTCATGGACTCATCATACTCAGGCCAAGCTACGTAAGAGATTCCACCTTCATGACCGAGACGGCTCCACAGCTCCTCTGCCATATGTGGTGCCAGTGGTGCCAGCAACTGTACAAAGTTCTCCATCGCTTCACGTGACAGCGTATCTGCTTTGTATGCATCGTTGATGAAAATCATCAACTGGCTGATTGCTGTGTTGAAACGCAGATGTTCCAGATCCTCTGTAACCTTTTTGATGGTTTTCTGAGCCGTCCGTTTGAACTCATCGGTACCACCATCTGCTGTAATCTTGTCATTGATTGCACCTGTATCTTCATTGATGAACAGACGCCATACACGTGACAGGAAGCGGTGCATGCCCTCAACCCCGTTAGCGTTCCACGGTTTTGTAGCCTCCAAAGGCCCCATAAACATTTCATACAGACGCAATGTGTCTGCACCAAATTCATTGACGATCTCATCCGGGTTAATAACGTTACCACGGGATTTACTCATCTTCTCGTTGTTGGTTCCCAGGATCATGCCTTGGTTGACCAATTTGTGGAATGGCTCTTTGGTATGCACCACACCCAGATCATACAGCACTTTATGCCAGAAACGAGCGTACAGCAAGTGAAGCACCGCGTGCTCAGCTCCCCCAATGTACAGATCAACCGGCAGCCACTGCTGCTGTTTCTCCTGAGAGATCAGTTCCTTGTCATTGTGTGGATCGATAAAGCGCAGGTAATACCAGCAGCTACCGGCCCATTGTGGCATCGTGTTCGTCTCACGACGAGCTTTCATTCCTGTTTCCGGATCTACGGTGTTAACCCATTCCGTAACATTCGCCAGCGGTGATTCTCCAGTACCCGAAGGTTTGATCTGGTCAATATCTGGCAGCAGTAAAGGCAGCTGATCTTCCGGCACCGTCTTCATCGTTCCGTCTTCCAGATGCAGAATCGGGATTGGCTCACCCCAGTAACGCTGACGGCTGAATAACCAGTCACGCAGACGATAGGTCGTTTTGCCTTGTCCCTTACCGTTCTCTTCCAACCAGGCAATCATCTTCGCAATCGCTTCTTCGTTGTTCAATCCGTTCAGGAAATCGGAGTTCACATGCGGTCCGTCTCCGGAATACGCTTCTTGGGTTACGTCGCCACCCTGTACAACCTCGATGATGTCCAGACCAAACTGTTTCGCAAACTCCCAGTCACGAGTGTCATGCCCCGGAACGGCCATGATTGCCCCTGTGCCGTAACCAGCCAGAACATAATCGGCGATCCAGATAGGTACCTTCGCTCCGTTTACCGGATTGATTGCGTAAGTTCCTGTGAACACACCTGATTTGTCTTTAGCCAAGTCGGTGCGTTCCAGATCACTCTTGCGAGCAGCCTGTTCCTGATATGCCTTGATTGCTTCACGCTGTTCTGGGGTTGTAATGACATCCACCAGCTCATGCTCAGGTGCCAATACAGCATAACTTGCGCCGAACAACGTATCTGCACGTGTCGTAAACACTTTGATAACTTCTTCATGACCCTCAATGGCAAAAGTAACTTCAGCCCCGGTCGATTTGCCGATCCAGTTGCGCTGCATATCCTTGATGCTCTCTGACCAGTCCAGCTCCTCCAGATCTTCCAGCAAACGCTCTGCATATTCCGTAATTCTCAATACCCATTGGCGCATTGGTTTACGAACGACCGGATGTCCACCACGCTCACTCTTGCCGTCAATAACCTCTTCGTTCGCCAGTACCGTACCCAAAGCTTCGCACCAGTTAACAGGTACTTCATCAACATAAGCCAGGCCTTTATTGTACAACTGGATAAAGATCCATTGCGTCCATTTGTAATATTCAGGGTCTGTTGTGCTGATCTCCCGATCCCAGTCATAGGAAAAACCGAGTGATTTGATCTGACGACGGAAATTATCAATGTTACGGAAGGTGATATCACGCGGATGTTCACCCGTATCCAATGCATGCTGCTCGGCAGGCAGGCCGAAAGCGTCCCAACCCATTGGATGCAGTACATTAAAGCCGCGCATACGTTTGAAACGGGATACGATATCCGTTGCCGTGTATCCTTCCGGGTGACCTACGTGCAGGCCTGAGCCGGATGGATACGGAAACATATCCAGTGCGTAAAACTTCGGTTTAGAAGGGTCCTCACCCGTTTTAAACGTTTTATTGTCATCCCAGTATTGCTGCCAACTTTTTTCCATAACTTGTGGCTTATAGCCGTGTTTTGGCTGTTGATTCTCGCTCATCTATTGTTCCTCCTCTGGTTATTCACATTTATTGCAACAAAAAAACCTCAGCATCCCGTAGCGTTTGCAGCGCTAGGGACGAGAGGTTGAATTCCCGTGGTACCACCCTAGTTAGCGGACGATCGTGCTTCGTCATCCACTCCCTTTGGACCTGTAACGGCGGTTAACCGATGCGGATTTCCATTCCTGAACACGAGTGTTGCTTCGGTCGGTTGCAAGATGGTGTAATCACCGCATTTCTCCAAGGCGAGTTCGTGAAATACTGTCAACCGACTTGCACCAACCGCCGGCTCTCTGTCATGTACAGGACTCACTACTGATCCTTATCATCGAAATATGTATACGATATGATCGGGAACATTATATAAAAAAGAAGCATTAAAGTCAATATTACACTGTTTGTTGACTATAAACAATGCCATGCATGAGTATACACATCAAGACGACCGGAATCGCTTGATTCCTTCTTTCAGGTTATCCATCGTCCACTGAATGTGTTCCTGGTTATTGTATTGACGATAAGTACACTTGATTCTCTCTCAGCATCAGATCAAAGTAGAGTTCATATAACCTTCTTATTTTCCGTTTGCTATCTGTTGTAACAAAAACTGCCCCTATGTATCATAAGGACAGTTCAACATCATAATCTTATTTCACAGCTACATAGAACAGACGCTGTGCGCCTTCTCCCGCTTCTTTCCACTCAAAATCAGCATACACACGCACATCTCTGAAACCAGCCTTCGTGAGCTCCAGCTTCATCCAGTCTGGATCGTATGCACGCTGAACATGAACCTCTTCAAACCGCTGGTACATATCCTTGCCACTCTCAGCCGCACGCGAAAAGATACTCAGATGATGCTCAATCTCACACCGATCATGATCCATATCACAGGTCCAAATATACGACACGGAGCGTTCATCCAACACAAAAGGTTGCTCCTCTTCGTATCGAATAAGGGTATTCGGATGATGTACATCAAACAGGAAAGTCCCCTCAGGCTTCAGCATCTCGTAAGTACGCTGAAATGTACGGACAACATCTTCTTTTTCAAGCAAATAATTCACGCAATCACAGAACGATATCACCGAGTCCACGGGCTCCGGTACTCTCCAGTCCCGCATATCCTGCTGCACCCAGCGGACGCTGCCCTCCCGATATAAGCGGTGACCTTGAGGTGTAGCCTCCATTTTACTGCGTGCAACAGACAACATGTCCGCTGACAGGTCAATGCCTGTAACTTCGAAGCCGGAGTTCACCAGGGGGATCGTAATTGAACCGGTACCGCAGCCCAGTTCAGCCACACTTTTTGGCATGCCATGCCGTTCCCAAGCCGTTCTCGCAAACCTTATCCAGTCCGGATAAGGCATATCCTCCATTAATTCATCGTACACATAGGCAAATTTCCGGTAAGACATGTCAGGCACCGCACTTTCAATTTCATTTTCGAAGCTCATTTGAACAAAAGAAAAAGCAGGGGCGTCCGGAGTTCACCCAGCCTTGCCCTGCCTTTACGTGTGGATTCAAGCACATGCTTGATCCATGATAGCTGTTTGCTTACTTGTCCTCGTTCTGATCCTGGGGTACAGACTCTGTCAGATAGGTCCAGTTTTCCTTTTGAGTGACCAGACCGTCCTTCATCAGTTTGCCCAAGGCACGCTTGAACGCAGATTTACTGATGCCAAAACGCTGCTTGATAATGTCCGGCGGGGTAGCATCCGAATAGGGCATGCCGCCCGTAGGGCGCTCTTTCATGAAAGCGAGCAGTTTGTCCGCATCTTCATTGCGACCCACCTCTTTGAGAGGGGACATCGCCAGATTGACACGTCCGTCTTCACGTACCATGGTTACCCGGCATTTTACCTTTTCACCAAGACGCAGCATACGATTTCGCTCCGAGGAATGAATCATGCCGATCGCGCCAAAGCCGAGCACACCACCGTCAACAAGTACAAAAGTACCCATCTGAAGTGGCTTGTACACTGTTGCTTCAACCCATTCGTTCACCCAAGAGGTTGGCGCATGGAAAGACAATGGCGCAAGCTCACGTTCCCCAGCCAATTTTGCCCGCAAACGTCCTTGCTTGTCATGCTCCATAAGAACAAAAACTTCATCCCCTACATGGGGACGCAATTCTTCCAACTCAGGCAATTCACGAATCGGGAGCAGCAATTGCCGTCCAAGCCCCATTTCGAGGAAACAGCCGAGGCGTGGATGAATATCAGCCACAACCAGTCGTCCCATTTCACCGAGTGTGAGATATGGTTTTTTCATGGTTGCCGCGAGACGATCTTCCGTATCAAAGAACAGAAAGACCTCCAGCATTTCACCAATTTTAACGTCCCGTGTAAGCTCCGTATAGTGAAGCAGTACATCTTCCGATCCTGTCGTCAAAAAGTAGCCAAACGGAGACACTTCACGTGAAACCGGCAAATTGACAACTGTTCCTGCGATCAAACTCATACCGTTTCCACCACTTTGGCATCAGACCACAGTCGTTCAATGTTGTAATACTCACGCTCGTCGCGGTGGAAGATATGAACAACCACATCACCCATATCCATCAATACCCAACGTGCAGAATCCATACCTTCGATGCCTTTGATATTCACTCCGGCTGCATGTGCCTGTTTGCGAATTTCTGTTGCAATCGCCTGTACCTGTGTATCGGAATTCCCGTGACAGATAACAAAATAATCCGCTACCAGCGAGATGTTAATCAGATCCAGCGCTACAATGTTGGATGCCTTTTTATCGTCAGCGGCGGCAACCGCCATATTCATAAGTTCTTTCGATGATACTGTCATGAACCAACCTCCATAATTTAATCTATAATTGTGCAATCAAGTCATTTCGCGACAACATGGTCAAAGGATAAATGACACGGCGCTGCGAGATCAGCAAGCTGATCGTCGAGTCAAAACCGGCAATTAAACCCTCTTCCAGACTATGCTCAGCCTGTTCACGGATATGATCCACTCCCGGGAAGTCTCTCCCAGGCTCAATATAATCCGCCAGACACACCACTTTATCCAGCAGACTCATGCCCACCCGACCTGAGGTATGCCAGCGGATGGCATTAATAATTTCGGCATCACTAATGCCGTAGTCACGCTTTGCAACAAAAGCACCCACTTCGGAATGCCAGAGCTGCTTGTCATGCTGCAAAAGTTCTTCGTTCAATCCATTATCACGGATGACCGCTTCCATCTCCGATACAGGCCAATACTTGGCCACATCATGCAATATCGCTGCCAGATCCGCTTTTACAGGGTCAGCACCATATTTTTCAGCCAGCATTACTGCCGACTCCATGACACCAAGCGTATGCTTCCAACGCTTCTCCGGCATTTGACCGGAAACTGCGCGGATCAGTTCGTCACGGCTTAGTTCCATATAAACCGCTCCTTACAATGTATTGATGGACCGCGTCAGGAATCATAAAGCGCACGGAATGCCCTTTGGAGAAACGTCTGCGTACTGCTGTGGATGATATGTCCACCAAAGGCATCTCAGCCAACAGTACCCGATCCTGTAATACGTCAGGCAGGTCATCCAGATGCAGCTGGAATCCCGGGCGTCCCACACCGATGAAGATCAAACGTTCAGCGAGTTCTTCGATCTGTTCCCACTTGGGAAGATAGTTCACCATATCCGCTCCAACAATGAAGTAAAATTCATGCTCCGGATAACGGTTCCACAGCTCCTTCATCGTATCGATGGTATAGGACACGCCGCCAAGCTCCATCTCGATGCCAAGCACTTCGTAGTGCTGCACATCTTTCACTGCTGCTTCCGTCATTTCAAGACGTTGCTGTCCCGATGCCCCGGTTCCGCGTTTATGAGGAGGAACATGGGATGGCATAAACCAGATTTCATCCAATGCATATGAATCCCTGGCCGCTTCGGCTGCCAGCAGGTGCCCCATGTGGATCGGATCAAACGAACCACCCATGATGCCGATCTTCACCCGTGTCACTCTCCCTTACCTAGGTAGTTCAATTTGTTTGTTGTCACGTGATTCTTTATACAGGATGATGGTGCTACCGATGACTTGCACCAGTTCGCTTCCTGTTTCACGGGCAACTTCTTCCGCGATTTCATTTTTGTCATCCAGATTGTTGTTCAGCACTTGCACTTTCATCAATTCACGCTTCTCAATCGCATCTTCGATATGACGGAACAGGTGCTCATTCGTTCCCCCTTTACCAATTTGAAACACAGGGGTCAGATGATGTGCTTGTGAACGCAAAAAGCGCTTTTGTTTACCGTTTAACATGAATACTCCATACTCCTTATGGTGAGCAAACCTCAGTAACAGTACAATGTCTGTCCGAGGCTTGACCGTTCAATTATATTTTTACATTCATAAAACGAACTAACAAAGTTTACACAGTGTGACTACGATTGCAGTACCATCTTACGATCACTGTTATCCCCAGATTTCTTCATTTCATATTCTAAAGGGGGAAATCCGGGGATAAAGGCGAGCACTTCGTTTCTTCAGATTGGTTCTGCACTCTTCGTCATCGTGTAATCTTATTTTCATTTTACAATATCAAAAACTGTCTAACACAGCTCGTCTCATCGTCTCCACGGGAGCCGGGATGCCGAGCCAGTGCTCGAACGCTACCGCGCCCTGATATATAAACATACCCAGGCCACCGTGCACAGTACATCCACGCTGCCTTGCCTCACGGAGCAGGCGAGTTTCCAATGGATTGTAGATGAGGTCACTTACTGCTGCGCCTGCTCGAATGAGTGCAGGATCAACAGGCACGTCATCTACATGCGGATGCATGCCTGCGGCTGTTGTGTTAATCACAATATCGGCTGAAGCCAGCACCGCAGCGGCTTCTTCCATTCCGCCACCTGTGATATCACCCAGTCCATGGGCCCGCAGATCTGAAGCAAGCGCAACGGCTCTGTCGGCTGTACGGTTAAGAATACTAATCCGATCAGGCTTCTCCAAAGCGAGGGCATAGATCACACCTCTTGCTGCTCCTCCAGCCCCTAGAACAGCGATACGCTTACCTGCGAGTTCCGGAACAGCTTCTTCCTTCAAAGAACGCACATAACCGATGCCATCCGTATTATACCCTGTCAGCTTGCCTTCTTCATTGACAATGGTGTTCACCGCACCAATCAGACGTGCACTTTCATCAATCTCATCAAGATACTGCATGACCTGTTCCTTGTGAGGAATAGTTACATTCACACCACGGTACCCCAGCGCCACTATTCCACGAATGGCTGCTTCCAGCTGCGCGGGATGAACATGCAATGGCATATACATTCCATTCACTCCTGCAGCCTGCAAAGCCGCATTATGCATGGCAGGCGATTTGGAATGTGCAATGGGATCACCCATAACGCCAAGCAGGACAGGGAGTGAAGGATTGGCTTTTTTCTGTTCCGACATACTTCCGCCTCCGATCTGATGAAAATGCTGCTGAGGTTACATTAGATCAAGGATGGACGGATCAGTACACGAATACCTTTTGGAGCATGAACAGCAACAAGCGCCCCATTCTCTCCGTTAACCTTAATCCAGCCCAGGCCGGAAATAAATACATCCGACTGACTGCCACGTTTGATACGGAATTCATGTCTGGTCCACTCAGGCATATCTGCTGCATCTTCACGCGTTGGCGGAGACAGCAATTCACCCAGATGGTCACGGTACAAGTCGTCTGCACGTTCCAGCTTCGTCCGGTGAATATCAAGCGCAGTGCTGATAAAACAAGTGAAGGACTGACGATCCCCCTCCACAAAGTCAAAACGAGCCATGCCGCCAAAGAACAGCGTCTGACCAGAATTTAATTGATAAACAGCAGGTTTAAGCGGTTTTTCAGGCATAATGGCAGCCAGATCCTTACGGGATACGATCTCACTGAAACGCCAAGGGTATACAATTCCCGGTGTATCAATAATAGCTTTTCCATCATCCAGCGGAATATTAACCATATCCAGCGTCGTTCCCGGATAACGGGATGTTGTGAGTTCCTGCTCAAGATCACTGTAGTCACGAATCAGACGGTTAATCAATGTGGATTTACCCACATTCGTACCACCAACCACATATACGTCACGATCTCCGCGATACGTTCCGACTAGCTCAAGCAGTCGATCGAAGCCCTGATTTTGCTTCGCACTGCACAGAACGACATCTACCGTACGCAAACCCTGTTCTTTGGCTTGCTTTTGTACCCAGTTGCGAACCTTGTTCCAGTTGGTTACTTTCGGGAGCAAGTCCGTTTTGTTCACGGCAAGCAATACCGGATTGTTGCCTACAAAACGCTGTAAACCAGAGATGATACTGCCATCAAAGTCAAACAGATCAACGATATGGATGACAAGTGCATCCTTATCCCCGATTTTGCTCAGCAGGGCCAGGAACTCATCCTGATCCACTGTAACGGATGATGACTCATTGTAATTTTTGATACGGAAACAACGCTGGCAAATGACGGGTTCACGATCCAACGCTTTCTCGGGGATGAATCCTGGTAATTCCGGGTTTTCCGTTTGCAGATGCACTCCGCATCCGCTGCACCTTACGGCAATATTGCCGTTATGCGGTTCTGTCATTTCTTCTTTTCCTCCTCAAGCCATAAGCCTTTCTTGCGCAAACTCGTTAGAGCAATCCGTTCCACGCGCCGATTGAAGCGGGTCATGAAGCCTTCATCTCCAATGGAGATCGGCAGCACCAGAACCGTATAGAGTCCCAGCCGATTACCTCCATAGACATCCGTAAGCATCTGATCGCCTACCACAATCGTTTTTTCTGGAGTTAACTCCATCATCTTCATTGCTCTACGAAACGGAACATTCGATGGTTTGCGTGCACTATGCACAAACTGGATATCCAGTGGCGTCGCAAACAGGGATACACGATTCAAATTGTTATTGGACACAATCATGAGTTGGAAACCAGCCTCTTTGACACGTGCGAACCACTCGATCAGTTCGGGCGTGGCGTCAGGAGCTTTGGCCCCAACGAGCGTATTGTCCAGATCAGTTATAATTCCACGGTAGCCTTGAGCGTATAGCTCTTCCAGATTAATGTCAAAAACCGTGTCTACACGCAGCTTGGGCATTAACATTTCAAACAAAGAAGTCACCTCAGTTTCATACGACACACTATATCACAAATCCGTCTTTCCTGAAAATGCATACAGCGCCTGATAGCTTAGGAAAAAAGGAAAAACGGGACGGGCGACATTACGCCCGTTCCGCTTTAAGTTCCTTACGCAGCTTCGAGGCTGTCTGATAGACGGCCTTCCAGTCGTCTGCAGTTACAGACGCAGGGCTATAGCGAGTCTGCTCAAACTTCGCGAGAAGTTCGTACAATGTCTCTGCTGCAGCTGGCTTCGCCTGACTCCAGCGGGTTACCGATTCACGTAGGGTCTCGTCCCCGCTCCGGGTTAATCCTTTGCGCTTCGCATAACGAATCCAGCGCTCAGTCTCTGCCACAACCTTTTGTTCAGGTGTCAGCGGTCCACCTGTCCGCAGTCGAAGCACGAAGAATCGAAGTGAGAGGCGATTCCGCCAGAACATATAAGCCACCCACAATACAATGATGGCTCCCGCAGCCCAGATCACAAAAGCCGGGATGCTGGATGAGGCCTGCTCAGGCGCAGGAGTCTGCTCTTCCTCTTTTACCGGTTCCTCTTCAGGTTGTACTTCAGGCTCATCTACAGGTTGTACATCGGGTTGTTCGGTTAGCAATGGCATATCAAAGCCCGGAGTCGCTTCAACCGGAATCCAGCCATACTCACCAAAATAAACCTCAGCCCAAGAATGCGCATCTGCATTCGTTACGGTGTAGGTCGTCTCGATCTCAGCCCCAGGTTGACGAGGGGCCTGCATGTCCGAATTCAGCGACAGCTGACCAGGCGCGTACCCTTTCACCCAGCGGGCAGGAATGCCTTCGGAGCGCGCCATCATAACCAGCGCAGTCGAGAAATAATCACAATACCCTTCACGAATGTCAAATAAAAATCCTTCGACAAAGTCACTGCTTACTTTTCGGGATAAATCCGGATTGTTTGTGTAATCAAAATTATGTTGTAAATAGTTTTGCAGTAATGCTACTTTTTCATACGGTGTATTTGCCGATGCTGTAATTTCAGCAGCCAGGTCCGTCACCCGATCAGGAAATCGGGATGGCAGCTGCAGGTACATATCATCTGTCGGATTGCTCGTATACAGATCATCAAAAGATTTGGTGCGAAGTTCATCTTCCACAATGACTGGCGCCTCGGATACAATCGTATACGTCTTCGGATATTGCGGCTGCTGGCGGTCTGTAACGACATGCAGTTCTGCCTGCTCCGGATTCCATAACATCCGTTCCGAATTAGCTTCCCCATTGACAGACGTTACTTCCGAAATAGAATAGGCTCCGAAGAGGATCGGATACACGTTGTCATTCAACATCGTCACTTTCTGAGTGACTTGTTTGGTGCTCACATTTCCGGGTTCGTCATTCTCCAGAGCCTGTCCCGCCTCAACATCCTCTGTCGCACTTCGTCCGCGATCATCCCAGCCTGTTCCCGTATACTCAGCGCGTGTCTCCCCACGCCAGTAACTGCGCTCATTGGTGGTGACGGACATGACAGGTGTATAGTCGAAGTTAAATCCTCCGCCAAGCTGGTTGTCTTCCCTGCTGTATCCCGACTCGGTTGCTGCCGGAATGTCCAGTGTTCCATTCCCGGCCTGATTCGTCGAACTTCCGGTATAATTACGCCACGCGGTATACGGGTCCGTCAAGGTAGGAGGAACTTCCGGCATGTTCACACTGGCTACGATAATTAAAGAAAATATGATTGCAATGTTCGCCAGAATTTTGTAAGGATACCGGATAATTCGCTTCCAGCCTTGTGGATATTGCAGTTGAAAATTACGGAAGTGCTGGCATACCAGCCATCCCATTCCCGCAAACATGACCCAGGCAATTTCAATCCAGAGTGGAATCTGGGTAAAGGAATCCAGAATTCCCATCGAAATAATGTTGATGCCCAGAAAAACAAGAATTCGGCGTGTCGTGTTCACCAGGCGAAGGGCAGCTTCAAGCATGACCCATGCGCACAGAGTGAACCAGATGTAAGGCGTCAGATGCATTATGAACTGCTCTGTGCGCTCCGCTAACGTGCCGTAAGGGATATAAACCGTATAATCGATTAATGTCTTATGCAAAATATATAAAAGGACTATCGCCTTGATTATAGTTCGAACCATAATTTTGAAAGGCAGAATCACTTCCAGAATACTTACCGCTGCGAGCGTCCACAGCACTAATGAAGTTGTCTCGGTATACCAGGTTTCCTGTGTAAATGATATCCACTGCATCCCAATCAGGAAAATCCAGAGCAACGAAGCTGCATGATACCAGGATCTTCTCCCCGCTGCCAGCTCTTTGCCTTTAGTACTCATACATTACCTCCCCCCATAACCGTTGGAAGCTCCTGCAAATGGGAAACGGTGAAGGATCTTGTGCCTCTTCCGCGCAGCATCGCATTCCACTCGGAACTCCGGCGGGAATCACTGGGCTCAATTAGAATATGACAAGGAGTCATTCCCCGTGTGTCAGCCCATCGAAGCAGCTCCAGAACTTTTTCATCTTTCTGGGGAGAAATCACTACAAAATAAGCGCCTTGAGGAAACTGACGCGATATCTTCTCGACACCAGGCAGCAAACGATTCTCCTGGCCGTTATATTGGATATCCACCAGATGATGAATCATCTTTTGCCGTTCCAGCGAACTTTCGCTGGGAGCAAAAAATGAAGTCTTCTCCGACAGTGTCAGCAGTCCCATACCCATTCGTTCTCTTGTGCCATACTCCAGGAGGGAAGCAGCCGTGGACACAGCCAGTTCAAAGGCCTCACCATGTTCATAGCTGCCTGCCAGCGCATCCAGCACCAGAATCGTTTTCGGCACAGACTCATGTTCAAATTCCTTGGATTTCCACGCGCCTGTCTTCGCAGTAGCGTTCCAGTGAATCCGGGAAAGACGGTCTCCGTACACATAATCACGCACACCATTGATCTGGGTCGTTTCCCTGCGCGAGCGGGTCAGGGCCGTCTGGGGGCCGGATAACCGCGATTTACGGTCATATAGCTGCCAGTACGGAATAAATACGGTCCGCGGCAGAACCCGGAATTCCCCTTTCGCTTTGAACGTGCCCCGATGCTCCATCAGCCCAAAGATGTCCTCGCTGGCACATTCCGTTTCTGAAAAGACATACTTGCCTCGCTCCAGCGGTGGGGTCTGAAATGACAATTCACCATACCCACGCATGCTCGGAATAAGGCTTTCTTTGAAAGACCAAGATTCGCCGTTATGCCGATGCAGCATTTCACGCACAACCACATAAGGGAGTGGCAAAAATCCCGGGATGCTCAGACTTAACTGCACCTGTACCTGGTCACCGGCATGCAGCAGCTCTTCATGATCCTGACCGGAAGAGAGCTTGCGTACGCCTTGAGTACGCCGTACACCGCTAAAACCAGCAATCGCAAGGTAAAGACAAAGCAGAGTCACCATCGACAGCAACATCAGGGAGGTCTTCCCGCCCTGGAATAAAACATAAGCCAAACAGCACATCCACACCGCCGCGATGCTCCATACGCGAGGGTGGCGTATTCCCCTTCGGACTGTACTCAAAAGCGGCTTCATCAATTATTGCCCCATGGAGACGGGCACACGAACCTGCTGAAGTACGGAATTTAATACAGCTTCGGAGCTCATGCTGTCCAGTCTCGATTCGGGACGCAGCACGATCCGATGAGAGATTACGTAAGGTGCCATCGTTTTCACGTCATCCGGAAGCACGTAGTCACGTTCCTGCAAGAAGGCAAAAGCCTTCACTGCCATCATAAATGAAATGGCTGCCCTTGGGCTGGCGCCAAGCAATACGGATGGATGGGAGCGTGTTTTGCGAACCACGTCAAGCAGATAATCCATGACTGGATCACCGAGGAACACTTCCTTGATTTCCTGTTGAATGGCAGATATCTGATCCATGTGGGTTACGGATTCAAGCCGATCCACAGGCTGACCGGACTGATGCTGTTTCAGTAGCGTTTTCTCGATATCTTTGTCGGGATAACCCAAACTTATTTTCAACATGAACCGGTCCAGCTGCGCTTCCGGCAATGTGTACGTTCCTTCAAAATCGATTGGATTCTGGGTTGCACAGAGCATAAATGGATGGGGCAGATCATACGTATCACCATCTACCGTTACACTCCGCTCCTCCATGACTTCCAGCAATGCAGACTGCGTTTTCGTTGTAGCCCGGTTAATCTCATCTGCCAGCAAAATGTTGGTCATAACCGGACCCGGGCGGAAGTAAAAGCGCTCGTCCCGCGGATGGAAAACGGATACCCCTGTAATGTCACTCGGCAAAATATCAGGATTACATTGAATGCGGCGGTACTCTCCGCGCATGGATTTCGATAACGCTTTAACCAACTGCGTTTTGCCTGTTCCCGGTACGTCTTCAATCAGAACGTGTCCGCCTGCAAGCAAAGCTGTGAGCAAAAGTTGAATTTCAAAGGATTTCCCCATTATGCATGATTCCAGATTAGAACGAACTGCTGATATGATTTGGATCGACTCTTTGCGCACAGGCATGTGGTCTAACCTCCTAAAAAAGCATACAGATTTCCTTTTATTGTACATGATCCACGGGCGCGAGTACACTCGAAGGAACTCATATTTTGTTTCCATCCGTCAGATTCACCGCAGTTATCGCATGATTACGACAAAAAGAGGCCCGGATAGAAGTTATCCGAAGCCTCTGCTGGATCCTTATATAATGTTTAGCTCTGCATGCTTTGTTTGTTATCCTTTGGGTCGAACCACTAATGCCGCGAGAAAAGAAAAGATAATCGCTGAGGAAATACCCGCCGCGGTCAAATCGAATATCCCCGTAATAACACCGATCCATCCCTCTTTCTCCAGCTCCGTCAATGCCCCGTGCACAAGGGAGTTACCAAAACTGGTAATGGGAATGGAGGCTCCCGCCCCAGCGAATTTGACGAGTGGATCATATAGTCCAAACGCATCCGCAACCGCACCGGCCACAACAAGTGTACTCATCGTATGTGCAGGAGTCAGCTTGACACCATCCATCAGAAGCTGTCCCACAACACAGATCAACCCGCCAACAATAAATGCCCACAAAAACTGCATCCTTTATCCCTCCTTTTCTATGGCTACGGCATGCGCAATACAAGGAATGCTCTCGCCCTGCTGGTATGAAAGTGGGGACAATAATGCACCAGTAGCAACAACCAATACCTTATTGAGTTCACCCTTTTGCATCCGGTTCAAAATATGACCGTAGGTCACGGTCGCTGAACATCCGCAGCCGCTGCCCCCAGCCACAACCTGAGGCTGCTTTTCCAGGTTATATATCATCAGGCCACAATCATTGAAGACCGTTTGTTCCATCGGAACACCCTCTTTATGCAAAAGCTCCTTAACGATGGGCAATCCTACCGATGCAAGATCACCTGTAACAATCAGATCATAATAACCGGGTTCCAGGCCCGTATCCCGGAAATGCGAAACAATGGTATCTGCTGCCGCAGGAGCCATTGCAGCCCCCATGTTAAACGGATCTTTAATGCCCATATCCATAATTCGGCCAATTGTCGCTTTGGTGACTACAGGGCCTTGACCCGTGCGGGATATCACACTGCAACCCGACCCCGTAACAGTATACTGCGCATATGGCGGCTTCTGAGAACCGTACTCTGTTGGATAACGAAATTGCTTTTCCACCGTACAATTATGACTCACCGTACCTGCTAGTACATAATCCCCTGCACCAGAATCCACTATGAGTGAGGCCAGAGCCAAGGTCTCCATTGAGGTTGAACAGGCACCAAATACCCCCAGATAGGGTACACCCAACTTGCGGGCAGAAAAAGAACTGCTGATAATCTGGTTCATCAGATCTCCGCCAACAAAGAATTGAAGCTCTTCCTTCGTGATATTGGCATTGATCAAAGCCATTTGAGAGGCCTGTTCAAGGAGCTTGCGCTCTGCCTTTTCCCAGGTTTTCTCCCCAATCTCCAAATTGTCATATACATAATCAAAATCAGATGCAAGAGGCCCTTGGCCTTCATCCGGCCCTCCGACTGCTGACCTGCCGATAATGCGTGGACGGTTCTCAAATTGCCAGGTTTGTTGGCCCAAGCGTTTCATAGATGTCCACCTCCGAAGCCGAGAATGGCATACACGATCCCCACGATGAAGGCAGCAACGACACCAAACACGATGACCGAGCCTGCCAGTTTGAACATGTTCGCACCGACACCAAGTACCAGCCCTTCGGCACGATGCTCTAGTGCTGCCGAGCACATGGAGTTGGCAAACCCGGTGACAGGGACAGCCGTCCCGGCCCCAGCCCATTGCGCCATTTTATCGTAGACACCCAAACAAGTCAGAATGACTGAAATGAGAATCATGACCGCAACGGTTGGACTGGCAGCTTCCTTGGATGTCATGTGGAACCCGGCCATAAACGCTTCCTGGATAGCCTGTCCAATGACGCAGATGAATCCGCCGACGAAGAATGCTTTAATACAGTTCGCCCAGATTGGACGGGCAGGCTCGTGTTTTTTGGCGACTTTTTTATATTCCTGTTCACTGATGGACAGGGATGATGATGATTTTTTTCCACTACCCTTAGATTGAGCTGGCAATATACAGAACCTCCCTTAGTGAAAATGAGTCAACTGATGTGACTGCATGTACTGTGTGTAATCCTGTATTCATTGTTTGTTAAGGTTGGGAAAGTTATGTATCCGGCGGAAGACAGCATTTGTTTCCAGCAGATGAAGCAGCCGAATCAGATGAGTCGCTCAGCGCCGGATCAGAGGTCAGATGAAATTTATAAATAAAGCAGAATGATCACGAGCAAAATAAAAAGGACGATACAAAGGATGGTTTCATTGCCTTCATCGGGTGGAATCATCTATTGTCCAAGCTCCTTCCTGTTGTTAGGCAAGTGAAATGACGGGTTTATTAAAAATAAAGGTTAAGCAAAACTGTTCCTCACTATATGCATATTCATTGCAACAGCCTCGCGACTGTGTTTGGTGCGGATTTAATAGCCCGATGAAGCATCAAACGCACAATCATTCATGCCTGAGATACGTGACATAACCATGGACAATTACTTGCGCAAGGTTCATACTGTAGTGTGACCAGTGGTTAAATAAACGTTCTTCTCTTTCGAAGGACAACAGTCCGGCAGCCGTTCTGCTGAGACCTGATCTACATACAAGCAGAGGAGTTGTCGACACATGAATCAAAAAACGTTGGAAATGTTTCGAACGTTGACGGAATTCCCTTCCGTTTCCGGGTTTGAACGCGAGCTTCGCGGATGGATGAAGGAACAAATGTCTCCCTATACAGATGAATTTGTCCAGGATCGGTTGGGCAGCCTTTTTGGCGTGTTGCGAGGAGAGGCGTCCGGACCCAAAGTCATGGTTGCAGGTCACTTCGACGAAGTTGGTTTCATGACTACAGGCATTACGGAAACAGGCATGATCAAATTCCGTCCACTCGGTGGATGGTGGAGTCAGGCTGTACTGTCTCAACGTCTGGAACTCATCACTCCGGAACGCCGAATTCCCGGGGTTGTCGGTTCAACACCTACTCATTTACTCGATGAATCCCAGCGTAATAAACCGGTTGATCTCAACCATATGTACTTGGATATTGGGGCGGATAACCGTGCAGAAGCAGAATCTTGGGGCATTCATCCGGGTATGCAGATCGTGCCGATCTGTGAGTTCACACCGATGGCCAATCCGAAGAAAATTATGGCAAAGGCTTGGGATAACCGTTACGGAGTAGGGCTTGCACTTGAGCTGGTTGAAGCACTACATAAGGAAAAGTTGCCAAACACCCTCTATTGCGGTGCAACCGTTCAAGAGGAATTGGGACTCCGTGGTGCACGCACGGCTGCCAATCTGATTGAGCCGGATATTTTCTTTGCACTGGACTGCAGTGCCGCGAATGATATGACCGGAGATAAACAATCATTCGGACATATTGGTCAGGGGGCCCTGCTGCGCATCTTCGATCCGGGCATGTTCACCCATCGCGGTATTGTTGAATATGTTCAGGACACAGCATCATCCAATCAGATCAAAATGCAATATTTCATCTCTCCTGGGGGTACAGATGCCGGAGCGGTTCATCTGAGCGGAATCGGTGTGCCTTCAACGGTAATTGGCATCTGCGCACGTTACATTCATACATCCTCTTCCATTATTCATACGGATGACTATGATGCAGCAAAAGAGTTGCTCGTGAAGCTGGTGAAGGGTCTGGATCAGACAACACTGAACACAATAATCGAAAACGCATAACTACCATTAAGAGATGCCCTAATTTTAAGGGCATCTTTTTTATGTTCAGAACAGGACATTCGTTTCAATCATCAGGTTAAGGTGCGAAGTAGAAATGAATAGTAAAATGCCAGCCCTGCAGAAGCAAAGACTGGCATGATTTGGTGGTTTACAGAAATAAAGGCGAAAACGCAATCCAGGCCAAAATAAGTGCCAGCACAATGCAGACATTCTCCACAACAGCCCCATGTTTCGTACCTGTACTCATGAGATTGAACCGTATACGCCACTTGAGTGGCGGCAATGGACGAATACCCCGATTCGTCAACGAATCAGCCAGCAGATGCATGGCATATGCCGTACCTCCAGCTACCCAGATCTCAGGCCCCTGCAAATGAGTCGTACTGTAGAGCAATCCTGCCCATACGGCGGTTCCATAGAGGGAATGCGTCAATCCCCGGTGAGTTAGCGTCG
Source organism: Paenibacillus sp. 11B (assembly GCF_030487755.1). Lineage (NCBI taxonomy): Bacteria > Bacillati > Bacillota > Bacilli > Caryophanales > Paenibacillaceae > Paenibacillus > Paenibacillus sp. 11B. The sequence goes on from NZ_JAUKNS010000001.1 coordinate 1,371,618, forward strand.
TGCACAGCATTAACAGACTGCCCGCGATCAGATTCCATGGTGCAAATGCATGGCCATAGAATACGAGTCCTAATCCAATCGCAAACATCAACACTTTGCGCAGCGAACGGGACGGCAGGAAAGATACCATCGCAATCAGAATGGCAAGCAGCAGATTCCATGGTTTCGCCTGAACATAGAAGTACACAAATACAGCGACAGGCAGCAGGATGGTCTGCAGCAGTCGAATCAGGCTGTTCGGCAATGCCTTGGATACCAATAGCGAATTCGGTTCATCGATGTCTGGCAGCAGCGAACCGATCAGGGCCACAGTAACCGCCGGTGCAGTCACAGGCATACCTGCCAATTGCAGAACAGAGAGGGATACAGTGGTCCCAATAATGAGGTGGGATCTTCCCATCATGATGCAAAAACTTCCTTTCGAAGAAATAGGGAACATAAACCGTCCACTCCAGATATTACAACGAAAACAATATAAGAACAATAGTTCGCATTTCTCATTTCATCCATTCAAACTGTGGAATTACCTCTGTATCTATGGGCAGACTATCATCTGAACGGATTTTTACCTTTACGCCAAACGACGTTAATCTTGTCTTAACATCTCTGGTGTATAGTCGGTTCATACCCAAACAACAAAGGATGATTACTTATATGGGAATTCATACGTACTTCAGGTCACTCAACGATCTTGAACGCATCATTCGTACCCCGGGAAAATTCAAATTCGAGGAACACAGCGTATCCGCTCACTCATGGAAAGTCGTGCAGTATGCCAAAACACTTGCCGATATTGAGGAACAGCATGGGGTCGCTATTGATTGGAAAAAACTTTACGAAATCACCAGCAGTCATGATTATGGCGAAATCTTCATCGGTGATATCAAAACACCAGTCAAACATTATTCACTGGAGCTTCGTTCCATGCTGCAGCAGGTGGAAGAAGGTATGGTTGCGCATTTTATTAACGAAAATATTCCTGAGGAATTCCAGCCCATATTCCGCAGACAGCTGCGTGAAGGCAAAGACAACTCGGTTGAAGGACTTATTCTGGAAGTAGCCGACAAAATGGATCAGGTGTACGAAGCGTTTGCTGAACTGCAGCGTGGCAATACCGAAAAGGAATTTATCGTCATGTATCGATATGCCCTGATCAAAATCAAAAATATTGATCTCCACTGTGTACACTATTTCCTCGAACATATTCTCCCCGACATCATAGAGGAAGGCAACCGCTCCCCATTCGATATCCGCCAAATCACGGAAGATGCTTTGTCACAATAATCAGCTCCAGTCATCGTGGTTCTTCAAGAACCATGGACAGGGCTTTTTTTCGTTATTGCAGCTGTTGGCGATACTCGCTGGGATACAGTCCTGTCTTGTTTTTGAAAATACGGCTAAAATAATGGGAATCGCTATATCCCACCGCTTTGCCTACAGCCTTGATATCCATTTCTTTAAAGGTCGCTAGCATGCGCTTTGCTTCGTTGATTCGAAGCCCTGTCATGTATTTGAGCGGGGTTTCACCCGTCACCTTTTTGAAACACTTCCCCAGGTAATCCACGCTGAAATGCATCTGTCCTGCCATGTCTTGCAACGTAATTTCATGCATATAATTCTGTTTCAAATACAGCTTGACTGCCTCTGCAATATCCTCCGGCTTCACCTGTTCATCCAGCATTGCACTAACATGTGCCAGTGAGTCTCCTGCACTGCCGAGCTTTAATTCCATCGCATCCAGCAGCGTCCGAAGCTGTCCTTCCGTGAGGGGTTTAAGCAGATAATCCTCCACCTTGTAACTGATCGCCTGACGAGCATATTCAAACTCATGGTGACCGCTCAGGATCACGATCTTGACATGCGGATAGGCAAAATACAGATGCTTCGCCAGTTCCAGCCCATTCATGACGGGCATCTGAATATCGGTAACAACCAGATCAGGCACTGTATGTTCAATCAGTTCCAATGCTTCCTGTCCATTCCTTGCTTCACCTATAACCTCAAACCGTGTGCTCAGCTCGCTGAATTTCCGGGATACATTGCGCCGAATTAACGCCTCATCCTCCACAATAATGGTTCTATATGTCATGACCATGAGACTCACTGTGCCCCTTTCGAATGGAACCGCCAATCGTGATGCTGACCCCGCCAGAAGAATGATTTGTAATATGCATAAGAGCCGCAGAACCATACCATAATTTGAGCCTGATCCAGATGTTTTTCAAGCCCATACCGTTAATCTCAAGTTCCGGCATACGCTCCCATTCCTGTGATTGTTGTATGTACTGCTGGATGAGCATAAGTGCCTCGGGTTCCATGCCCGGGCCGTTATCTTCGACAGTGATGCGCCATGTTTCCTGCATACTGTCCAGCTCTCCAATGATATGCAGCTTCCAGGGCGGATTATCACGCAGTCCATATTTCATGGCATTTTCCAGCAAAGGCTGAATCAGCAGCATGGGAACCTGAAGGCTTTTCATCGAGTCAGGAACATGGAATTCGTAAAGCAGATCATCTTCGAACCGAATTTTCATACACTCCAAATACCGTTCGCAATAGTCAATTTCTTTTTCCAACGGAACACCGTTTTTGTTCGGAGCCGAGATGTAACGCAGCATGGATGCGATGTGACCGCAGAACACAACGATCTGTTCATTCATGCCCTCCTCTGCCATAATGCTGATGTTCGTAATGTTGTTATAGAGAAAGTGAGGATTCATCTGAGACTGCAACGCCAGCAACCTGGCATCCGTTTCCTGGGATTTGACCGCCAGCATGTCCTGGAAGGACTGCACAAGCTGTTGATTCAATTGGATAAACGTATCATTCAGCTCATCCATCTCACGGATGGAACCCGGATATTCCAGCTTGAACAACTGACCAGAGTCCTGGCCTGTAGTCAGATCATGGACACCTGTTTTCTGAATAATACGCTGCAAACGATGGAGCGGCAAAGTAACGCGTTTGGATATCAGATATGAGAGGAGCAGAATAAGCATCAAGGTCACTAAAGTAGCCCCTATGAACAGAAGAGCCGTGCGATTCAAATTTGCGAAAAGGGATTGTTTGGACTGCATGACGATAACTGTCCATCCCGTTTCTTGGGAGGTGGTGTAGGTCATCATTTGCTTCGAATTCCCATTGGGAGCTACCACTTCCTGCATCGTTCCTGAGGGATAGAGATTGTTCCCAATCAAGTTTACAACGTCGGAATCTATTGCCTTTAACTGCTGCTCATGGGACAAAAAAGGATATAAAATCTCATTTCGTTCATTCACTACATACACGCTCAGTTCTTCGTTTCCGGCTTGCACATCGTTCAAATGCTGGAACAGGGTTCCGGCATCCTGCAAAATTTCGACGACTCCTTGCGAGACATAATTCCCATCCTTATACACCCGGGTAAGGGAGAGATATCGTTTGCCTGATTCCCCCTGCCCTGTTGGCATCGGTAAAGTTCCACCATCCAGTACACTTATGACACGCCAGCCATTGCGCGTCCACGTTTCCTCGTACCACGGTCTTTGGGTCAAATCTACCGACAGCTGTCCATTGAACGCGCCCGCACCCAGCATGTTACCGTTCACATCATAGATATTGGCTTGTTTGGCTGTGTTGGAACTGCTAATAATCGCCAGAATGACATCAATCAGTGTCGTTGTATCCTTGTAAAATGCCGGGTCACTGGCCAGCGTCTGTTCCTTGTCTTCCGCTGGAGATAAATAGTGACTGAAATGCTCCTTGACCAGGTTGGAATATACGATGTTCATGGAGAAATTGTTCATTTTGACGATTTCCTGATCCAGATTGCCCACCATCGAGTTTCCCAGCTGTTTCTGCTGTTCAGCGCTGCGATTACGAATGTCATTGGCAAGAAAAACATATAAGAGGCTTGCCACAATCAGTGAAAAAACAATGAATACCGCAGAGTAGTAGGCAAACAGGCTTTGCTGAAGCGTCCTGAATCGGTACTTAACCATTTCACACCTCGTTATAGGTTGATATCTTGCAACTTACTCGAAAATGTCCACCCAACAGGACGTTTTTGTCTATTGAGCGCATTCTTCCTTCCGCGTAAAGTTATCCACATAAGAATACGCTTACATAAAGCGTTTCTGCAAGAGCCAATATTCTTTATTCCTTGGGAGGTTCATTGATGAGAAAACGATTTCTATTATCCCTTGTAGGTGTACTGTTGCTGTCCAGCCTGCTTCTTGCCGGGTGCAGCACCAGTGAAAATTCTGAAGGCACAGGCAAGGTTACGCTAACCTTCGGAACAAGCCAGAGCGGCATTCCACGTACGGGAATCATGCAGACGATGGCGAAGGAGTATGAGCAGGAAACGGGTGTGAAAATTGACTTTCAGGTGGTCCCTGACGCCCAGTGGCGCGACCTGATTAAGGTCAAGCTCGCTTCTGGTGAAGCACCCGATATTTTTAATGTGGATGTAGACCCGCTTAGCATGCTGGCCAATGTTAGACCGGAGGAAAATGCCATCGATCTGACCAATGAGGAATTTACAGGACGCATGTCCGAGGAGATTTTGCCAACGGTTAGCCATAACGACAAGGTGTACGGGGTTTCTTTTGCACCATCGAAAATATGGTATGTGTACTATAACAAACGCATCTTCGAAGAGCTTGGCATTGAGCCGCCAACATCCTACGCCGAGTTCAAAGCGATCAGCCAGAAAATCAAGGACAAGGACATCATTCCGTTCTATCAGGCGCCTGCCAGCGGATGGTACCAGGTGCTGCCATTGTTCGAAACCGGACCGAACTATGAGCAGGCTTCGCCGGGAACGTACGAGAAGCTAAACAACAATGAGATGAACGTCGCGGATTTGACGCAGCTCAAAACGGTCATTGAACAGCTGAAGGAGTTTGCGGACCTTGGTTACTTCGGCAAGGATTTTCTATCCAATACAGTGGAGGCTGGGATTGAAGCCTTTGGTCAGGAGAAGGCAGCTATGCTGCTCCGGGTTCCGGGTACCGAAAAGGAAGTATCCGAAGCTTATCCAGACATGAAAGACAATATGGGATTTTTCGTAATGCCATGGGGTGATAATCAGACCATTGGTGTGAACCCGGGTGGTTCGGCTGCGATGTTTGGCAACAAAAACAGCAAGCACCCGGAAGAGGTGTTAAAGTTTTTCCGCTGGATCACCGAGCATGACCATCTGCAGCGTGTATTTGATGGCGGAGAAGGCAACCTGACCATCTGCTGGCCGGAAATTGAACCGAAGCTGACACAAGATTACATCGATTATGAGAAAACTCATGAGAAAGGTACGGTCATGCAGGCAGCTGTGAAGTACATTGATCCGCAATGGATGGATATCGGCAAGGACCTTTCCGGCATGTTCGCCGGAGCGATGACCCCTGATCAGATTCTTCAAAATATTGACAAACGCCGAGCCGAACAGGCCAAGGTACTGAAAGATGAAGCCTGGCAATAACAACGCATATCCCGGCAAACTTATGAAGCTGACCACCATTGACATGCAGCGAGGCTACCCTCGCTCATGCCATTCTGGCAGGAAGGACGGTTGGTACAACTTATGAATGCAAACAAAATCTATCCCTGGTATTTCTCCTCCGGAGCGATTGTGCTGTATGTGCTGTTCATTGTCGCTCCCGCCCTGCTGGGCATTTATTATTCCTTCACCGACTGGAACAGCTACAGTTCAGAGAAGAACTTTGTTGGACTTGAGCATTTCCGCACCATTCTGGCGGGTGATCCAACGTATTTACTTTTTATCAAGAATACTGTTCTGTTCACCCTGATTACATCCATCGCCAAAACCGTACTGGGCTTGTTCCTGGCTCTGCTGCTGGTCAGCGGTGTAAAGGCCGCCAATCTGCACCGGATGATCATATTTTCACCCCAAGTACTGTCATTCCTGATTGTCGGCCTGGTTTTCAAAAGCCTGCTCGATCCCAACAACGGCTTCGTTAACGTGACGCTACGTTCGCTGGGGCTGGACGTTCTGGCGCAAAACTGGCTAGGTTCCCTGACCTGGGCGATGCCATCCATTATGGCGGTGGACACGTGGAAAGGCATGGGATACATTATGGTGCTGTTCATTGCCGGACTGCTCGCCATTCCTCGCGATTATTACGAAGCGGCATCGATTGACGGTGCCAGCTTCTGGCAGAAGCTGTTTCGAATCACGATTCCGATGCTTATGCCTACAATCACGATCGCCACGGTGCTCAATATTACGTACGGGCTGCGGGTATTTGATGCGGTATATGTACTAACCAATGGAGGGCCAGGCAACGCGACAGATGTGATTAACACAGCAGTGTATTCCTCTTTTGCCAAAGGTTATTGGGGACTCGGCAGTGCATTATCCACGATTCTGTTTGTCATTATGGCGATCATCTCCTTCTTCATCATCCGTTTGATGAACCGAAAGGTGGAATACTAGATGCGAATGAAGAAACGGCTGGTTTCCATCGGGTTGAATATACTCGCCTGGCTGCTTAGCCTGGTGGTACTGATTCCTTTTGTCGTCATTGTACTGAATTCATTCAAATCCGATGCCGAAGCCAAAGTGCTGAAACTGACGCTTCCCGAAAAGTTTATCTTTGAAAATTATAGAATCGTCTATGAGCAGGGACACTTGGGTGGTTCCTTTTTCAACAGTCTGCTGCATTCAACTGCTTCTTCCCTGCTACTGGTGTTTGTTGTGGCGTTCTCGGCCTTCACTCTGTCGCGTAATTATTCGAAGCTAAGCAAGTTCCTGTACTTCTTTCTCATTCTGGGCATTACACTGCCCCTAAACTATATTCCATTAATGGAGGTCATGAAGTCGCTGGGCATGATTAATTCGCATGTGGGCATGATTCTGCTCTATACAGCTATGGGCATTCCGATCTCGCTATTTATAACGTATGCGTTTGTATCCAATATTCCGAAAGAACTGGATGAAGCGGCAATTATGGACGGATGCAACGGGTTCAAGCTGTTTCTCCGAATTATTGTGCCTTTGTTAACCTCGGTACTGGTTACGGTTTTTGTTCTTAATTTCCTGAGCGTCTGGAATGAGTTTACCGCACCACTCTACATGCTCAATACCGTCGAGATGTGGCCGATGACACTCGCTGTATATAACTTCTTCGGACAATTCAGTGCTCAGTGGAATCTGGTCAGTGCGGATATCGTGCTTACCTCCCTGCCTGTGTTGATTGTGTTCCTGATTGGGCAAAAATATATTGTTGGCGGATTGACTTCCGGGGCTGTTAAAGGTTGAGACATGTCCGAAATGTAAACTCATTCACTAACTGCTTCTAAATTTATAATTGACATCAGGTTTATTTGTAACTATTATAGTTACAACGGTGGTGATCACAAATGAAACAAATCAGCAGTCGCTTTTCCATTGCGGTTCATACGCTGTCACTCATCGCTGTTGTACCCAACGAATGCACGGGAGATTTTATCGCGCAAAGTGTGAATACCAATCCCGTCATTATCCGGCGGATTATGTCCAAACTCAAACAAGCACGCTTGATTGAGGTCAGACCCGGCGTGGGCGGTGCCTCCTTGCTAAAGGACCCGGCAGACATCACACTTCTGGATGTATACCGTGCTCTTGAGGTCGTGGAGGACGGTGCGTTGTTTAACTTTCACAAACATCCGAATCCGAATTGTCCTGTTGGCAGCATGATCGAACAAACCTTGCGTGCTGAGCTGATTGAGGCTCAGACAGCGATGGAGCAGCGCTTGAATCGTGTAACGATACAGCAGATGATGGATCAGGTTAAAGTCTGAATGAAAAAGCTCATTGCGAGCTTTTTTTAAACCTTTCGTTGTAATCACACCTGTTATAACACATACGATTACATCATATGTTTCCAATTGGTGTATCACCGAATATCAAAACAAAACATATCCCCTAGGAGGAAAAGACAATGAAAATTTTGGTTACTGGCGCAACAGGTCACTTGGGTTCACTGGTCGTAGAGGCTTTGTTAAAAACGGTATCTGCTGGGGATCTAGCTGTAAGTGTACGCAACCCGGAGAAAGCTGACGCCCTTCGTGCTCAAGGCGTTGACGTTCGTCACGGTGATTTCGATCAACCCGAAACGCTGGAAAAAGCATTTGCAGGGGTAGATCGGCTGCTGCTGATCTCCACCGATGGTGACAACGAGACGCGTATTCGCCAACATCAGGCTGCCGTGAATGCTGCCAAGAAAGCAGGCGTTGGATTTATCGCTTATACCAGCGTTGTGAATGCAGAGAAAAACACCCTTTCCTTGGCTGAAGTACATCGTGCCACTGAACAGGCTATCCGTGAATCGGGCATCCCTTATTCCTTCCTGCGTAACAATTGGTACCTGGAGAATGAAGCAGGAAGCGTTCAAGCAGTTACCCAAGGCGCACCGTGGGTGCATGCAACGAACTCCAGCCAAGTGGGCTGGGCTACTCGCAGTGATTATGCACATGCTGCTGCTGCAGTACTTACAGGTGAGGGACATGAAAATTCAGTATATGAGTTGTCCGGTAAACTGCGTACCCAAGCTGAACTCGCCGCTATTGTTGGGCAAGTACTTGGACAGGACATTAACGTGCAAAACGTGGACGATGCCGCATACGCTGACATTATGAAAGGTGCAGGTCTGCCTGACTTTGTGGTATCGATGCTTGTAGAAATGCAAAGTGCCATCCGTGAAGGCGCACTGGCTGTAGAAAGTGATACATTGGAGAAATTGCTTGGCCGTCCGGCTCAACCATTGAGCGAGGGTGTTAAAGCGATTTTGGGCAAGTAAGTTTTGAGTATAAGAGCTTTCCAGATATCTGAATTCTCTCTGCTTTATAAACAGTGAAGAAGAGAAGAAGAGAATAATGGAAAAATTAAAAAGGGACACACCAGCGAATGTTGGATGTGTCCTTTTTGATGTAGCTAAGAACTATAACACGATATAGAAGCTGAACAGATCACTTATCCTAGTGCGCGTCTTCAAACCACGGAAAGCAGAAGCCGACCTGAACGTGTCAGCGCATGGCATCATGAGTGTACAAACATGCGAGCACTAACGAATCGGAGGCGTCTTATTCAGGGATTTGAAGTGACCGCAGAAATCTAAGAAACCTGAGACACGCTATATCAGAATAACAGCGGTTTACTGCGGTTTTGACAGGTGGTTTCAGGAAATAACGTGTCTGAGGTTCCTTACTTATTAGAAAGAGCATCTGAAGGCGAAATAAGACGTCCTGAGTTCCTTAGAAATGGTCTACTATTCGCCAGCCAGGATCAGCAGGCTTGGACTTCAAGACCGTAATTATTGCTCGATGTAACGTGCCGGAATGTGATCGGCCAGCCATATATTTTCATTCCCATGATAGAAGAGAAGTCCGTCCTTGCTCTTCAGTTTCTCTCCGGTTGTACCGCCGCCAAAATCTCTTGAATGTTGCGGGCCAGCCCTTCGTCGTCCTCCTGGTTAAATTGACGGTGTCCATTAATCCCACGATGAATAATCGTGTTCATTACCGGATGAGCCTCACGGTCTGAAGCCACCCGGATCAGATCATCGGCAAAATCCACAGCCTGCTGTTCACTGTAGTTAAACGGCTTGATTAGCATCCGGATGCTCAGTGCATGAGCCTGTGGTTCCTTAAGTTGATCCCGATGAGTAATGCCGTATACCGCCCCAAAACCAAATGCAGCCATGACCTGCCGCTCCAGTTCAGTCGTTTGTTCCAAGGGCGTACCCAACAGATCACATATCTTATCCACCATCTGCTCCAGCTCTGAAGCAGCCGCAGCCAGAATCATGTCGTTAATATCTTCAGCGTTAATAAAATCAGTCATATTGTAATTCTCCATTTCTGAGCTATATTGAATCCATTCTCTCAGACTCTATGAGAACATTGTATCGGAGATAGGGTGTTCCTTTCAAATCTATCTACGGTTAGACAAACAATGATTCAGCTTACTTGTAAATGAGAAGCTCTATTTGTGCGTAATACAACTTGGTAAATGATCATACGCGTAACTATTAATCCCAGCGTGATTCATCGTTTTGCGGAGCTCCGAAACAAACTCCATAAAGTACACTTCAGGACTACGACTTCCTGCATAATATTGCAGGTCGTAATCGTAGTTTAACCTCAAATACACATCATGAAGATTGTTAACCAGTACCTTTTTCATATCCTCTCTTGTAATTGCTGGGTCTATATAGCACTCGTTGACCAGGGTCTGTAGTGTCTCCTGCAGAGCCTGTTGGTCGTATGACGGGTTAGACAACAGATGCTGCAAATCATACAAGTCTTTGAATCGGGGCCTCACTATCGTTTGATGTAGTTTCCATGCAATTTGAATGGAGAGTGGTACGGTGTGAGGAACGACAAAAGCTTCTCCAAGCATGGGTTGGTACGATAGAGCAACAGACTTCTCGTCCAAGTCGAGGTTAAAGGATATATCAAGATGCAGCTCATCCTCATCTTCATACTCATTTTCGCTCCTTGGTTCACTATCAATATAAAAGGCAAGCTCTGTGTTCACCGTAGGGAAATCATCCGCCATCGCATAGTCTATTCTTCTCCAGAACGTGTTCTCCCGAAAGCTTCGAAATACGATACCGTCATTCAGGTCCATTTCCGTCACCCGGATCATCCAGTCTGTAAATATTTCATTGGCCTGGTCCTCAGTCTCAATTCGACCTACATACAAAAAGTCGATGTCATCAACATAACGTACATTGGGATTCTCCAAATACTGTCTTGTCAGCAAACTTCCTTTTAATACAAATGGGCTATTCACCAGAGAGGCACGCTTCAATAAGGCTTCCAACACAACAATGAATCTTTCATCCTCGTTCAAGTTATGTAATTGTACATTTTTCCCAGACACCTGTTCTCCTCCTCTATTCATCGCACCCAACATTCGGTTAGATCCATCCACGATCCAGTTCTTCCCGACTGTCATAGATGCACAGTTCATATTGCTGTTTTAACAGTTCGATTTTGTTCTGCTGTAAGATATTATGTATCTTCTCTACTCTGCTATAGAATTTTTCAGAACTATTATATTCTCTGACCGTAACAAATCTAATTTTCCCATTCGCATTCAGCGAGTTCCGTGAGATATGTCCGCCTGAGTCGGCGCACAACTGCTTCAACCTGACTACATCATCAACATACACTTTACCGTGCCATTCAAAATATGGCGTAGACTGCGCCAGCATCGGCTGATCAAAATACGTCTCTTCCTTTGCCGGAATTTCCACCTTCGTCCGAACAACTGTGAGTTCGTTATCCCGAAACTTCGCAACAACCTCTTCAATAACATTCTTCACTTCTTCATAATCCGCGCTATATACAATGCCTGTAATCATTGGCTGATTGATGTATTCACCTTGGTCCAAGACGATCAATACGGGCTTTACGTTCTCTTTATTACAGATGTTGATAAAGGTTTCCTTCTCATTCTGCTTCAGATCACTCATGGTTACATGATATTCAAATTCCATCTGGCCACTTCCTTACTGATTTTTATCATCTGTCATTAGATAGATCTATCTTCTCATCTTCTGTTAATTATTCAGACACATCGTTTTAACTGGGTCACGTGCTAACATGAACTAGAACAACCCTATTCACTGAGCATTTCAAAAATGCTGATATATTGGGAGCGACTTTTTGTGTAACTGGAGATATCACCTCTGACTCTTCATGAAACCAAATAACTACCACAGGCTCTTTCTTCTCTCTATAATCCAAACAAATAAAATCTCCTGAAAAAAGTGCCGCAATAGGAATTACATTCATCCCCACTAAATCTTCATTATCAGTTAATCTATCACCTATTTGTGTAATAATAACTTCAACATCATACCATCCATTAATAGGATCAAACTTTGGGGATCATGTAAACCCTTCGTTTTAGCCGATACTCTTAATAGTAGCGGTATCCATTCTAAAAATGACATTCACTTCCATTATATCTTCCTATCGGGGCGGATTATTCTACAGTTGTGAGTAATTAAAAAACACAAGAAAACAAAGATAACATTAAACAGGCCAATTACGGTGGTATCTGACCATAATCAACCTGTTTGATGAAACGAAATAGTAATTTTAGGTTATAAAATTAAAGCATTTGATGTGAGTACAAACATATTTAGTAAAATTTCATATAGGGCTGATAAGGGGTAAGTCTGATTGAGCATTGCTACCCATTCCACTCGGCACTGGCAACCAATCCTCTTAGCCACTTACTTCACATTTTTCTAACATCCATTTCTTTGCTTCATCTGATTTCAACAAAATTGGATTATCCAACGTACCAATATTAATACTTTTAATATGAGCTTCTTCTATACCTTTAATATTTTTCAAAGTCACTCCGCTTAATAAAGATTCTTCAAATGTCGCTACACTTATATCTATATTTTCAAGTATTGCCCAACTAAAATCCGTTAAGTAAAATGATACATTAATCAAATTACAATCTACTAAATATGCATTTCTAAATATTGCTTCCCAACAATCACCTTTACTAAATCCACTTTTTTTAATGACACATTTAGAAAAATCTGTATATCTGAGATCTGATTTATAAAAATCACATTTATCTAAATATGCATTTTTAAATGTTGACGAGGCTAATAATTATGTGTGAAAATCAATATTTTCCAGTTTTGGATCATCAAAAGTACACTCTATTAATTATGCTTGTTCAAGCAATATATCGATAAATCAAAACTTCTTAAGTCCACTTCATCTAGCTTTAACATTTCGCCTTCTTTACCAATTGTCTCAACCCACTTTTTATGCAATTCAAACTTCCTATTAAGATTTCCTTCCATTTTCCCACTCCTTAAGGATACCATATTATTTTATCTGTTACTCCTTCTTCATCAATTGCTTTCTTGAGTTGTTCAACATGCTTAGGCTCCATTTTTCTCGTGTCAATAATTACGTTGTTCCCATTATCAAATTCTTTTTGTAGCTTTTTCATACCTTGTTTGATAGTAAAGGCACCCTTTTTGGGATTTGTTATAGGAACTCCATTGTCACCACTTGGGTACGATTCAAAGCTTTTCACGTCCAACTTTAAACCTGAAGAAGTATCAATAAACTCTGCTCCATTTTCTGCTTGAGGATCACGTATTAGCTTTCCTAATTGACCTCTTTCTTCTACTGCTAATCCAACTTCCCTTTCCCTTATATTTTCAGGTTCTATTTTCCCATCACTTGCTAGATCTCGAGCTAAGTCATCCAATTCCTTCTGAGTTCTACCGCCCGTATAATTTCCATCCTTATCATAAAGATTAGGTTTGTTACCTTTACCAGTCCCCTCAGTGCCTTCCAGTTTATCCTTCGGTTTATTTGTATTCTCCTCTGGTTTTTTCGTTTCGGATGATTTAGGTGGTTTCGTATCGGCTTGCGGTTTACCTTCGTCCTTTTTCTTCGTTGGCGGCTTCCAGGTATTCACTTCATTCGGTGTTTCTTTTTTTTCTGGATTCGTCTTTGGTGTCGTGCTTGGTTTCGACGTTGTCGTTGAATTTCCTTCATTCTTTTTCGAAGAAGGTGAACTACCCGAACTTGTTTTCGACTTCGGCGGGTTCTCTACAGGTTTTGAGGTTGATCCTCCCCCACTGTTTGCTGTCTTTCCATTCCCCGAAGCCGTCTCACCTGTTTTGTTCGTCTTATTATTGCTCCAATGACTTCCTCCACCAGATACGATTCGCATCTGCTGACTTTCTTCCCAATATTTTCGGACAAATGTCTTCACTTTGGGCACTATAGGCGAAGACGGGCTCGTGCTCACTTTGGGCGGCGTTGTTCCACTTGCCTGGGGGATAGACCGGACCGAGCCTACAAGACCACCTGCCGAACCTCTCTTGTTCTTAAAATTAACTTGAGTATCCAGACCTTTTAGCGTCGCATCATATTGATCGTATTCACCCCATAGTTCAGCAAAGGCTTGTTCGCTCATGGGAGCCTTGAGCCTCCAGGACAGATACTTCATTTCATCCAGGCTTAGCCCTTGAGCCTTCCAATAGTCATAACTCCCTAGTTCCTCTACCGTGATATGAGGCCTGCCAATATCGAAGGTAATATTCGCAAAATGGGGACCTACAAAAAGAATATTGTATTCCTCCGGGTTTTTCATCACTTTGTTGAAATAATCCAGCGAACTTTTCAGGTCCTGATCTGCCTGTTGTTTCGTCCACTTCTCCCGAATATAACCTGGAATTTCATAATATGTGGCACTAATTTCCTGATGCTGCTGATGCAACTTCTTGATCAGATCAAGAGGCGAAGTCGCTGTAGTTAACTCTTTAGCGGCCGTCAGCATTTTACCAAACAGTTTTTCACTTTGCTTCGTTCTCCTGCTGTTGTAGCTCAGCGAAACCTTTAGTAAGTCGGTCCAGCAAATTCAATGCCGGTGGCTTGAAGGAGCCCACAACTCCCATCTGATTTTGACCTTAATTAAGCGTAGTGATCATTAATTTGGCATAGATAAAAAAGGCTCCTCCTACTCATGGTTCAAGTTGGAAAGAGCTTTTGAAAGTTTTAACAAGTGTATTGGTCAAGTTTTTAGGTGTTTGTTTTGTTGGACGTTTTGTACTATCTTGTTGTTGGAGTTGTGAATACCTGTGTAACAATAACAGGCTTAAGTATATTGTTTATTCAGTTAACATCGCCAAAAAATCTTTAAAACTATCCGCAACAACATAACTCACTGGATCAAATTCACCAGAATTTGCATGATCCCAGACACAAACGTTAGGGGAATTCCTAGATTTACGAAAATCTAAACATAGAAAGTCACCAGAAAATAGAACAGCAACTGGTAACAACGCTACTCCTATCAAGTCCTCATCATCAATCAATCTCTCGTCAAGTTGAGATTTTGTGGCATCTATATCAAATATTCCAAATTCATGTTTGGTCGGATCTTCAATAATACACAAAAATCTAGTAATTAAGTAATTATGACCACCACAACTAAAAGAACGTCTTTCTGGAATGCCTCCATTATTTATTTTAATAAATTCTTTATAGTCTGAAGGCAACTCTACCCTCCAGAAACCTTCTTCTTTTGACAATAGCTGATCAGATGGTAATGGATAAATAATAGATTCTGCTCTCGTTTCCACAATTTTTTCCTCCCTTATCTTGGTGCATCTGCCCACATTCCAGTTGATCTACCACCATTATGAGTAGTAATATTGTGAATACCAAAGGGAACTAATTGCATTTTCCCCGGTACTTCAGTGTGATGCCATGTATACGATCCGTTGTCAACCAATTTCATTATGTCTTTTGGTAGATTTTTATTCAACTAGTTAAACTGTTCTGTGTCACCTTTCTTCCACAAATCTTTTGGAAGGTAATCTGTATGCACTACTACACCAGCCCCCTCAAAATCAGCAAAGCCGTAACGCATACCTTCTACTTTCTTCACTTCAATTTTAGGTATAAGTTTCAATTCCTCAGCTTTAGTTCTAATCAGTTTTCTTTGTCAACCTGTTAAATTAGCACCTCCCTGTATACTTTTTTCCCATGACCATCCTTTAATATTTATGATATCAACATAATGCTTAGCATAGTCATCTAATACTTCATCAAATTTCTTATTACCTGATAAGAAATCATCAATGTTTTTTAAATATGGTGGTTTACTACCACTTCCACCTTTACCAGTCCCCTCAGTGCCTTCCAGTTTATCCTTCGGTTTATTTGTATTCTCCTCTGGTTTTTTCGTTTCGGATGATTTAGGTGGTTTCGTATCGGCTTGCGGTTTACCTTCGTCCTTCTTCTTCGTTGCAGACGGCTTCCAGGTATTCACTTCATTCGGTGTTTCTTTTTTTTCTGGATTCGTCTTTGGTGTCGTGCTTGGTTCCGACGTTGTCGTTGAATTTCCTTCATTCTTTTTCGAAGAAGGTGAACTACCCGAACTTGTTTTCGACTTCGGCGGGTTCTCTACAGGTTTAGAGGTTGATCCTCCCCCACTGTTTGCTGTCTTTCCATTCCCCGAAGTCGTCTCACCTGTTTTGTTCGTCTTATTATTGCTCCAATGACTTCCTCCACCAGATACGATTCGCATCTTCTGACTTTCTTCCCAATACTTTCGGACAAATGTCTTCACTTTGGGCACTATGGGCGAAGACGGGCTCGTGCTCACTTTGGGCGGCGTTGTTCCACTTGCCTGCGGGATAGACCGGACCGGGCCTACAAGACCGCCTACCGAACCTCTCTTGTTCTTAAAATTAACTTGAGTATCCTGACCTTTTAGCGTCGCATCATATTGATCGTATTCACCCCATAGTTCAGCAAAGGCTTGTTCGCTCATGGGAGCCTTGAGCCTCCAGGACAGATACTTCATTTCATCCAGGCTTAGCCCTTGAGCCTTCCAATAGTCATAACTCCCCAGTTCCTCTACCGTGATATGAGGTCTGCCAATATCGAAGGTGATATTCGCAAAATGGGGACCTACAAAAAGAATATTGTATTCCTCCGGGTTTTTCATCACTTTGTTGAAATAATCCAGCGAACTTTTCAGGTCCTGATCTGCCTGTTGTTTCGTCCACTTCTCCCGAATATGACCTGGAATTTCATAATACGTCATGCTAATTTCCTGATGCTGCTGATGCAACACCATATTATTTAAATATTTTCTGTACTTTAGGATCTGGCAGAGGTTTAAGCGTGCACTGGGATTCACCTCGTCCCACTTTAAATCCAACCTTGGGATTTTCAGGTGCTGGCGTCTGATTAAGTCCTGCTTCAGTTGAACGACCCGAATTATGGTTCGACTTTGGGCAGGTAGCTAGCCAAACCGCACTCAACTTCTATGTCAACTGCTCATCAGCAGATTTTCTCCTTGCGCTGTAACAATCGCTGAAAGGTTCTATTAAGTTGCGGACAATATGAAAAAGCCTTCGTATTAGCCGCCTTACTCTCAATAGTGCGTTAATCTATTCTAAAAGATGCGATTTATTGCTATTTCATCCTACTTATCGGGCGTATTCTACAGTTTCAAAAAAACGTAAGAGAACCACGATAACAAAAAACAGGTCAATCATAGTGGTATCTGACCATAATCAACCTGTTTGATGTAACGGTATAGCGTTATTTAATTTATAATTTAAAGTAGATCGTGTGCGTTCAACCGAAATGGATTACGTCTAATTGGAGTCAGCCGCCCAACCTCATTTCATATTTAATAGGACGTTGGGACAGAAATAAGAAAAATAGAAGGGAAAATTGCAGTGTAACATTGATGGCTGTAATGTAAGTTCTTGTTTTAGTAAATACGCTCATGAAAACACTAGGGATTTTAAATGAATTCTTAATATAAGTTATCAAAAAAATCATTAAAACTACTTTTTAAAAAGAACATATTTTCCATTTCTTCATCTGACTCCATATCATGTATCCAAAAATAATTTTCTCCAAAGTGTTTCTCACCAGTTCCAATACAAATCTCGTTTCCTCCCGGATCATTAGCAATCGATATAAATTTTCCAGGTAACTCTCCATCTAAAACCTCAAATACCTTACCCAAATTCCCCTTCATATTACCAATCCCGTAGAATTTATTTATGACACTTTCACCCTCTTCATCAGAAATCTTAAATGTCGATTCTTCAAGATATCCTCCATTATATTTAAGTAAGAAATCAACATACTGTTCAGGAAGGTTAAGAACATATTTACTTTCAAATTCACGAATATCATTTATAGTTATTCTTTCGTTTACTCTATCCATATTCGCCACAGTTATTCTCCTTTTTTATTTTTTCCATTTACTGTTGACTGACCACCGATATGTCTAAACTCTCTATGAATATCTTCATTAACAAGGATCATTGTCTTTCCATCTTCATGATGATGCCACGTATAACCGTCTGGAGGTTTATTACTAGCTGGCACAGGTGGATTAGAATCTTTATGGAAAGTAACGCTTAAACAAGCACACCTTTAGGTAACAGATGTAACAACTATAGCCATTTCATAAAACTATAAAAGGCTTACTCCTGACTCATTGTTCGAGTAGGAGTAAGCCTTTTAAATGTTGTCATATGATTGCATTATAGGAAGAATATATTCTTCTAGCATATCAAGAAAACTATTAACATTATCTGCAATTTTTTCTGTAACTGGGTCATACTCATCTGACTCCTCATTATACCATATACAAACAACTGGATCGACTTTACTTTCAGTATAGTCTAGACAAACAAAATCTCCTGCAAATAGAGCTGCAATTGGTACTAATTCAGCACCTGTCATATCTCCATCAGAGAGTATCCTTTCATCCAATTGACTGAAAACAACCTTAATATCATACATACCATTATCATGCTCGCTTGGCTTGTCCAATAAACAAAGAAAACGATCAACCACATATCTATTCGATTTAAATTCAAAAAATCTAGTTATTGGAATAGATCCATTGCTTTTCGAAATAAAATCTATAAAATCTTTGGGAAACTCGATTTCAAAATTCTCTTCTACACGCTTAATTAAATTACTACCTGGAAGCGGATAAATTATACTATTATTTTGTATTTTCAACATATTTCACCTCTCAAATTAATGTCTTGGAGCGTCTGCCCAGTGTCCCTTTGTTCTTCCTCCATTATGCTTTGTAATACTATGAATACCAAAAGTACAAGTTTCATCAATTCACTTTCTTCATTATGGTGCCAAGTTGTTCCTTCTGGTTGTACTTTATTTGGTAATCTATCATTCAGCCACTTGAATTGTACAGCATCTGTTTCCTTTTAATTCGTGCCATATTAGTTTATTTTCATCTCGCTAAATCTTTATATCTTTAGCAGTAATTTTACCAGACTCCATACCAAATTGGCGTGCTATTTCAGGAGAATTATTAAGTTGTTCAGCTAAGCTTTGATCTGATTGAGCAAAATTAGCTCTTCTCGCTGCTCCTCCGTATGTGCCTTTTCCACCTAACATATACTCAATTTGCACTTCTTCTTTAGCTACTGGTCAAAGATCAGGGATCAGACAAATGAAAAAGCCAATTTCGACTTATAATTCAAGTTGAAATTAGCTTTTCTGCATCCGTCATTTTCTAAAGATTAAACTTCATATAAACTATCTAAAAAGCTATCAAAAGAATCAGATATAAGAAACATATTGCTCATCTTTTCAGTAGGTTCTATATCATGAAGGAAAATATATATTTTCCCCGTATACTCTTCGCTAGTTCCTAGACAAATTTGATTTCCTCCAGAATCATCACCTATAGATATAAATTCGTTTGGGATTTCGCCATATAATGAGTCAAACACACTCGATAACTCATCGTAGGATTCATTGATATCTAGCCCATAAAGTGTGTTGAGAGCAGTCTCTCCTTCATCATCTGAAATTTTGAAAACATTTGGCTTTACATTACCACCGTTATACTCAAGCAAAAAATCGCGATATTGAACCGGAAGCACGACATGATATTTTGCTTCAAATTCCTCAATATTTTTTAATTTAACTTTTTCATTTGTGTTATAAATCGTTGCCATGTTTATTCTCCTTTATAATCATTTTTTCCGTTAATTGTACACTGACCACCTATATGTCTAAAGTCCCTATGGATATCCTTCTGAACAAGAACCATTGTCTTTCCATCTTCATGATGATGCCAAGTGTACCCTGTTGGAGGTTGATTTAGTTCAGGAACTGGTGGATCAGAATCCTTATTTAGTCCTGCTTCTAAGTTCGCCTTCTTGAAGTCCGCCTGAGGGTTTTTAGGAGTAGTGACTTCTATTGTTACTGGTTTAATAGTAGGATGATAATACTCTGAAAAGTCGGGGTAGCCATCTGGATAACTCACAGACTGCCCTTTCTTATTAGTATATGTCCAAGTTCCATTCTTATCTATTGAGATGTAACCACCCTTATTATACCATTTTTGTGGAATAGGTGAATTCATCGGTTTAGTTTCCATTATTTCTTTAGTAAAATCCGACAGTTCTAACTTCTTACCTTTCCCCGTTCCCTCAGTACCTTTCGAACTCTCCTTCGGTTTATTTGTATTCTCCTGCGGTTTCTCCGGTTCGGATGATTTAGGTGGTTTCGTATCGGCTTGCGGTTTACCTTCGTCCTTTTTCTTCGTTGGCGGCTTCCAGGTATTCACTTCATTCGGTGTTTCTTTTTTTTCTGGATTCGTCTTTGGTGTCGTGCTTGGTTTCGACGTTGTCGTTGAATTTCCTTCATTCTTTTTCGAAGAAGGTGAACTACCCGAACTTGTTTTCGACTTCGGCGGGTTCTCTACAGGTTTTGAGGTTGATCCTCCCCCACTGTTTGCTGTCTTTCCATTCCCCGAAGTCGTCTCACCTGTTTTGTTCGTCTTATTATTGCTCCAATGACTTCCTCCACCAGATACGATTCGCATCTGCTGACTTTCTTCCCAATATTTTCGGACAAATGTCTTCACTTTGGGCACTATAGGCGAAGACGGGCTCGTGCTCACTTTGGGCGGGGTTGTTCCACTTGCCTGGGGGATAGACCGGACCGAGCCTACAAGACCACCTGCCGAACCTCTCTTGTTCTTAAAATTAACTTGAGTATCCAGACCTTTTAGCGTCGCATCATATTGATCGTATTCACCCCATAGTTCAGCAAAGGCTTGTTCGCTCATGGGAGCCTTGAGCCTCCAGGACAGATACTTCATTTCATCCAGGCTTAGCCCTTGAGCCTTCCAATAGTCATAACTCCCTAGTTCCTCTACCGTGATATGAGGCCTGCCAATATCGAAGGTAATATTCGCAAAATGGGGACCTACAAAAAGAATATTGTATTCCTCCGGGTTTTTCATCACTTTGTTGAAATAATCCAGCGAACTTTTCAGGTCCTGATCTGCCTGCTGTTTCGTCCACTTCTCCCGAATATGACCTGGAATTTCATAATACGTCATGCTAATTTCCTGATGCTGCTGATGCAACTTCTTGATCAGATCGAGAGGCGAAGTCGCTGTAGTTAACACTTTAGCGGCCGTCAGCATTTTACCAAGCATCGCCCATTTCGCTTCGTTCTCCTGCTGTTGCATTTCAGCAAAACCATTCATGAGTCGTTCCAGCAAATTCAGCCCTGAAGGCTTGAAAGACCCTATCTTCGGTACACTCGCGATGAGACCCGTGGCCACGGCGGCGATACCAGCACCGACGGCGGTTTGAGCAGCAATACCTCCTAGCGCTCCCATGATCGGAATCATAGCAGTGATGGCCAATGCAGCTCCAACCAAGGATCCATCCTTCGGGTTCGTCGTCGAGGCCTGGGTTAATGCGGCTGCCTCTGCAGCAGCAGCCTGAGCCGCTTCGTACTCCTCAATCGGCATCAGCGGTGGCTCTGGCTCTGGTGGCAGATCCGCCACATGAACAGGCGCTTTGTTGCTGCCCTCCTGTTGCAGCAGGCCTGCTTGCACATTGGCCTACCCGTCCAGAATGAAGCTGCCACCCCCACCAAGCAGCTGCTTTTTTTAATCCTTTACCAACAACTTGCATGACCTTTCCTTAATGTCTAGCGTTCTTACCCTTAGATTACCGCCAATCATCGTTCCGTTCTCTATTAAATCGCGATGCATCTTATGATCGTAGATCATCTCTACGAATTTCTCATTGCTAATCGGATTGTAAATCAATTGAGTTACATATTCCATTTGTTCCAATGTCAGGTCCTGACGCAACCAAAAATTATAATCTTTTACCTCCTCGACGGTAATATTATGATATATACCCGCCCTGTCTAATGCCCATGAAATTTCTTGGTAGTAGGGCGAAAAGAAGGTTTGATGTTGAACATCGTCTTTCTCCACACTCTCGAAAAATTCCAGCGACTTCTGCAGGTCACGTTGGACTTTTTCACGCGCCCACTTCTCACAGAAGTAACTCGGAATTTGCTCATAAGCAAGACTAATCTCCTTGTTCTGTTGTTCCAACTTCTTAAAGAAATCGGTCACCGAAGTCGATGTAGTCAACTCTTTGGCAGCCGTCAGCATACCATTTCGCTTCGCGCTCCTACCATTGGAGCTCAGTATACCTTATCGTGAGACAGTCTAGTTCAGATACAGCCTAATAATATAATATTCAGGCTACCGTACAATTTAGGTGTATTGTGGTAATTCTCATGCCAACGCGGTGGGTGCTTACGAGACTTACCCTTCTAGAAGCCGTAACTGTCGCTCGATTACCTCCGTCCGTTCACCGCACAAATCCAGTACAATGCTATGACACTCGACCAATGACAGCATACCCAACTCATTCGGCGTTGCATTGCGTATATCTTCCTGTATTCTTCTCACATATGACGGATAGAAGTCCTTGCTCTTTATCGTTGGCAGAACAGCCGATACAACTGCTTCCCGAAAACAAGTCCTGCCTGTCTTGGTACTTCTCTCTCACCCAGTCGTCCATTTGCACAAGAACCACATCATAATTGGATTCGTTGTAGACATGTTTTAAGAAAGCATGAGCGGCTTCTGACAAGACCATACAGGGGTTCAGCATCGTACATAGACGATAGAAGTTCCTCCGACCACGCCTTTGAACCTCGATAAAGTCCTTCTTCTTCAACCTTGGTGCAGACGGTATTCTCGATAACCCAAGATGGAGAGCCATCACTTGCTGATTGATAACAAACCACTCCGCTATTTTCCGTTTTATCCCTCTGTCCAATATCCCCCACGATACAAGTTCAAGGAGTACGTTAACCGCATTGCCTTTCAAGAAAAAGCATAGGCGGATTTCTTGAGGAACTTTGGCATAAAACGCGGTATTGACTGCATAGAGTTCTGTCGGTTCTTCATCCGGTTGTTCAGCACAGGCATTTCTGAACATTCTAGACTGTAGTTCTTCCCAATTCGTTAATGGCATGTCCATGATTGCTTTCCCCCTCGAATAGTGATGGAGTGAGCGGCTAACCTTACCATATGAACTACTCTCTATGTCAACTGGTCGTCACCAGATTATCCTTACACAATAAAGATCGTAACTACTATCAAATTCGTTGCATGCTTCCTTGTAAAAATGGTTCCGATACAGCCTCGCAATATAGTGGTCGAACCATCCTGCAATTTTGGTGCAACATTCCTAGCACTACATCCATCAAGAAACGTAATTTACAGTTGTGAATGATTTGAAAAATCGGTGAGAAAGCGAACATACAAAAAACAGATCCATTATGGTGGTATCTGACCATAATCGACCTGTTCAACATGATGCTATTAAGTTAAGTAGGGTATAAAATTCAAGCGTTGATGTGCGTACAAACAAAATGAAGAAATCTCTATACAGATACTACATGGGTTAAGTATGAGATTAGTTGAATAATGGCTTCATTCGGCACTGGGTGGGGGTTACTTCTTTAACCGCCGCCATCTATATCAGAGAATGAAAAAGACCACAACACGGGCGGCTAACTCGCATTGTGGCATTGTACGATCTTGTTGCTGGGGTTATAAACCAAGTTTACACTAAGTCTTTGACAGACCCTGTTAAAGTACAATATCTTGAAGACCCACTTCTACTACTTCTTCATTTTCAACACTAATACCCAATCCATGTTCTTGTTCCCAAGTGCAATCACATAATATCCCTACTCTTCTAATACCATCTTCGAAATCATATCTTATTAGCAAACCTGTAGGCGTAACAAGTCTCCCTAACTCGTCTATTGATGAAATCTTTGGAACAATTTTTTCAACTTCTTCACTATCACTTTGCATTGCTCGATAATCTTCATAGTTCTCTAAATAATACTCTAAAATCTTATCTTCGCTTTCCTTTACTATGCTAGGCATATTCGCTTTGAATTGCGAAAAAGCATCCCGTTGGTTCGGAGTAATTTCCTCATTCTCTTCGCCATAAATATTCAAAAGTATTTTTTGGTTTTTCCCAAACATAGTTATCTCTGTCGTCCCTATCCATAAATCTTCATAAACAATTTCTCCAAACAACTCATCTTTTTTCATTTTTAGAGTATCGTCCTTTCTTATTTAACTTCACTTACACCACCAAGGTGTCCAAATTTAGAATTAACACTACTCGGAACCAATTGTATGGTTTTTCCATCATTAAGTTCATGCCAAGTATACTTGTTTTTTGTTCTCCATATTGCCACTTCAGCCTTTGTCCACTGCTTCTCTGGTGTTGACCACTGCTCTGCGAGCAACTTGTCAGCTTTTGAAAAATTAGAAGTTCTTGAACTAGACATACCCGTAATCTCAAATTCCGCCTTCGAAAACGGAGATAAATCTGGCATTGCATTCTTATATTCTACACCTTTAACTCCTGCTTCATCAAGATATGGTTTTACTTCAGGCTTATCTGAAATAAAAGTTGATTCGCCTCTTTCGCCAGTCCATTTACCATTATTTACAGGAGTTTGATTCAGCCTTTCTTGATAAGTGCTTTTCAATGGTGTTACATCATAACCTTTTGTTACTTTAGGAACATTACCCGTCCCCTCAGTGCCTTCCGGATCATCCTTCGGTTTGTTTGTTTTGGGATTCTCCTGCGGTTTCTCCGGTTCGGATGATTTAGGCGGTTTCGTATCGCCTTGCGGTTTACCTTCGTCCTTTTTCTTCGTTGGCGGCTTCCAGATATTCACTTCATTCGGTGTTTCTTTTTTTTCTGGATTCGTCTTTGGTGTCGTGCTTGGTTTCGACGTTGTCGTTGAATTTCCTTCATTCTTTTTCGAAGAAGGTGAACTACCCGAACTTGTTTTCGACTTCGGCGGGTTCTCTACAGGTTTTGAGGTTGATCCTCCCCCACTGTTTGCTGTCTTTCCATTCCCCGAAGCCGTCTCACCTGTTTTGTTCGTCTTATTATTGCTCCAATGACTTCCTCCACCAGATACGATTCGCATCTGCTGACTTTCTTCCCAATATTTTCGGACAAATGTCTTCACTTTGGGCACTATAGGCGAAGACGGGCTCGTGCTCACTTTGGGCGGCGTTGTTCCACTTGCCTGGGGGATAGACCGGACCGAGCCTACAAGACCACCTGCCGAACCTCTCTTGTTCTTAAAATTAACTTGAGTATCCAGACCTTTTAGCGTCGCATCATATTGATCGTATTCACCCCATAGTTCAGCAAAGGCTTGTTCGCTCATGGGAGCCTTGAGCCTCCAGGACAGATACTTCATTTCATCCAGGCTTAGCCCTTGAGCCTTCCAATAGTCATAACTCCCTAGTTCCTCTACCGTGATATGAGGCCTGCCAATATCGAAGGTAATATTCGCAAAATGGGGACCTACAAAAAGAATATTGTATTCCTCCGGGTTTTTCATCACTTTGTTGAAATAATCCAGCGAACTTTTCAGGTCCTGATCTGCCTGCTGTTTCGTCCACTTCTCCCGAATATGACCTGGAATTTCATAATACGTCATGCTAATTTCCTGATGCTGCTGATGCAACTTCTTGATCAGATCGAGAGGCGAAGTCGCTGTAGTTAACACTTTAGCGGCCGTCAGCATTTTACCAAGCATCGCCCATTTCGCTTCGTTCTCCTGCTGTTGCATTTCAGCAAAACCATTCATGAGTCGTTCCAGCAAATTCAGCCCTGAAGGCTTGAAAGACCCTATCTTCGGTACACTCGCGATGAGACCCGTGGCCACGGCGGCGATACCAGCACCGACGGCGGTTTGAGCAGCAATACCTCCTAGCGCTCCCATGATCGGAATCATAGCAGTGATGGCCAATGCAGCTCCAACCAAGGATCCATCCTTCGGGTTCGTCGTCGAGGCCTGGGTTAATGCGGCTGCCTCTGCAGCAGCAGCCTGAGCCGCTTCGTACTCCTCAATCGGCATCAGCGGTGGCTCTGGCTCTGGTGGCAGATCCGCCACATGAACAGGCGCTTTGTTGCTGCCCTCTTGTTGCAGCAGGCCAGCTCGCACGTTGGCCTCCCCGTCCAGAATGAAGCTGCCACCTCCACCAAGCAGCCATATCGCTTCCGGTGCAGTGGCCTCGATCTTTCCGGCTGCAAGCAGGATGTTGCTACCCTGAATCGACAGATGTCCCGGACTATCCAATAGTACACCCTGCTCATTCAAGGTAATCGTTATCCCGGATCCGGCTTGCAGCGTAACCTCCTCAGGCGACATGCCGATAGAGCTTCCGGCAGGATGGCCCCAGACTTTATGATCCGTCCCCTCGTTAGCAGAACGTTTGCCCTCCGAGATGGAATGACGAATGTATGCGCCGGACTCCAGGCTACTTGGAAAATATAATTCCACTTGATCCCCGATCTCCGGCATCATGTATAATCCGCTATGTCCTTCCGCAGCATATGCTGGGGTGACCGGATAGGGAGATGCGGCCCCTTGCGCCATCGGGCCCTCGTCCATGGGTAATTTGATCTGAACATGGTCATGAATCACGCGGACCACCTCACCATATAACGACAAGCCAATCAGGTCCGATAGGTCGCATCTAGGTACGCGAATGTGATCCTCGGGTACCATACGATAGATCGTCATGAGCAGCCCGGATTCCAGGCGTGAATTGGCATACACCACGGTTAGCTCCGTGCCATCCGGCAGTTCAACTTTGTCTCCAAGTGCATAGGTGACTGCACTTTCCATCGTATACTGCAATACGCCTTGCGTGCCCTTGGGACCCTGAATGATATATCGATCATCCGTTCCGGAACCACGCCAGTCAATTCCACCCAATTCTTTACGAACCTGATAAGGCTGGTTTTCCGGCCACTTCCACATCTTTCCTGCGGGCAAACCGATAAACAGCTTGGGTGATGCCGCCGTGATTTCGGGGACCAACACCGTACCGAATCGCGAGGCAAGCCGGCGCAGGAACATCCAATCAGTCTCTTTATATTGTAAAACAAGTCCACTCAATAGGGTATTTCCAGTAACCTGATCCATGACATCCGAATAGCGGTATGAATTCATAATGAATTGAATTAGTTCCTTGAACGACCACCCTCTGTTTTGAAAGGCTCGTTCCTGAATACGGATATCCATTTGATACGAGTTGGACAAGGCTTCAAGCTCGAATCGATAGATCCCTCCCGACAATTGAACCGTGAGCGAGGTCATGACGCCATGGAACAGTCTTCTCACCGATCTGCCAGTTTCATCGACTTGCCTGAGCACGATAGATTCACCATCAGCCTGAACCTGAAGAATTTCAGGTCCATCCTCTTCCGGAAGAATGCCGCTGACATAGAGCTTCGCATGCTCGTTCACCTGGCGGGTAATTTGTACGCCCTCCAGCCACTGTGCACGATAAGGCCAATATAAGCGAAGCTGTTCATATCCGATATGCTCCGGTTTCTTCTGCGTGATTTCACTCATCGTCAAAAGTCCAACTGCTGACCGTCATCCTCGATGACGATATCTCCGCCGTACAGACACTTGTGAGTACAGTGACTGAGCAGCGCAGCCTTCCCTTCCACTTTGGTATCTCCCTTTCCGTGAAGCCAGGGCATGGTCAGCACGGGAACGCAAGGCGCTTTCTTAACCCCATAGATGTCAACCATCGTACTTGCCGCTACTGCTGGATTTAGTGGATTGGAACAGTTACCGAACGACCCAATATGGATGCCCGGAACATAATCCTCAACGGTCATCTTCGCTTTCCCCTTGATATATACGCCATGACTGAACGGGATTTTCAATCGTGTACGCTGTGTCCCGCAATTACATTTAAGAATTGCTCCTGCAACGACATAGCCTTTGGAGGCTTCTCTAGCCGTATGAATCTGGGCAGCTTGTTCTTGACTTTGTGCCATCGTAACTCTCCTTTCTAATTTGTTTGCTCCAACTCCAACGGAATGAATTGCACTCCCGTGACATCTCGCCGCAGAATGCTCTCAGCCAATGCTAGATTGACAATGATTACGGTTTCGCGCATCTCCATCAATTGGAACAGAGGTACCTCAGGGAATTCTTGCTTTAGCACGATCCGCTCCAGACTTCCATCCATTCGCCTACAAGTATGGGGAGATAATACGCTTGCCAGCGCAGGAGGGTGAATGGCCCAATATGTCTCCTGGGTCATTCGCTCCTTGTCCGTTAATACGGTGGCCCTTCGCTTGAGATGGGGACAATACAATATAAGTGTTTCAAGCAATTGATCTGAAACCAATGGGACAGGCTGTTCCAAATAATCCGTATAATCCACATGGAATCCGCTTCGTACATAAAGGTTAATGGCTGTATGCTCACTGCCCGAATCATGAAAAGCCTGATTCCAGACCCTGCGTTGCAGTTCTCCGACAGGCTCTGTCTCTACGCGGTGTATCCATCTGGGATCGGCCATTAGACGAAAGTATCGGATAACCCTCGCCCCCTCTCGGCATCGTCAAAAATCGCATCCTCCACATCAGCACCATCCCATAACGTATCTGTCAGATTGGCTCCACGGAATATGGCTCCACGAAGGCGTGCTCCTCGGAAGTCAGCACCTGAAAGGTTTGAATTCTCGAAGTTAAGCGCATCGTATTCTGGACCCTGAACGAGTCCTTCCGGATGTCCTGCCTCCCCTATGATCTCCCTGAAAACAGCATTTTCCAGAGAACACCCGCTGAAATCTGCCCCATATAGAATGCTTCCGGTGAAATCGGTGTTCTCCAGACTACAATTGCGCCAACGTGTCTCTATCAAGACACAGCGTTGAAAATCGGTAGAATGCATATCGATACGATCGAAACGGCTGTAACGAAAATCCAGATCGCTGCATTCCATTTTGCTCATATCCAGTCCCTGAAAGTGCGCGTACATGACCTCCAGACCATCACTTTCTTCCAACGCTTCACCAATCTCCTCAATGCTCCTATTCCTTCGATCAAGACGAAACACGCACTCGCTGGCATCCAAGTATTCTCCCACACGTACTTCAAATATCTGTTCCAGTTCCATAAGAGAGTTCCACTCAAAGTCCTCCAGCGCGCGAGAGCTATGGCGTATAAAATGCACAATATAACGATTCACCAATGCCGCTTCCTGTAGCATGATTCGGTCCAGTTCTACCGCTGTAACGGTTCCTTGATAGCGAGGAAGTTCTTCTCTTAGTCCATTGAGCATCCGTTCAAGACACTCATAGGCCCAATCGAACGAATAGAACGAACGGATGGGTGCGCGATCCAGCAACCATGAAGCATCGCATGCTTCGACCAGAACATTCATATCTCCTCCAAGTAGTTCAGTTCGCAGCATAGAATATTGAATATAAGCGATCCGTCCTTTCGCTCCACGCTTTTGCACATCGCTGACTTCCTGAATCATAAACCTGAAATGACTCAAGAACTCGGCTGTCAATTCCGCATGCCTTGTATGCAGCGTATGCTGCAAATCATCCATAAGCTTGTCCCGCGCAGGTTTCACCTGATGGGTATAAAAATGTAATACAGATTCCTTGCGAACCATTGGAACTTCCCCCTCCTGCCCTTTCTGTCATACCATGCTAGTTGGCTTTCACTTCCGATCCACTCATTTTTGCCTGTCCATCCAATTTGAACGTTCCTCCTCCACCTTCGAGCAACAATTGCGAATCAGCAGACAATGTTATTTTCTTCCCAGCTTTGAGCGAGATATTGCCCCCAGCAGACATACGAACCTGCTGGCTTCCGATGATCTGGATGCCCTCGTCCCCGCTGAGCCGAATGAACACCTCGCCCTCTTTACTGCTAATGGAAATGGAATCTGGTGTCAGTCTGATTTCCTTTCCATAGGGCGTTCGGAAAATTTTATGGTCCGGTTTGTTCAATTGGTTCGTTCCGGTTATCTGGTTATCCAGACGAGGTGCTCCTGTCGCGTAGGCCTCTTCTTCATTTTGCGTTGGAAAATAGACAGCCACCGGATCCCCCACTTCAGGCATGACATACCAACCTGTCTGCCCCTCTGCAATGTAAGGCGACTGATACAGCAGCCACAACGCTTCCTCTTCCTCCTGTTGTTCATCACAGTCCAGCTGCACTCTGACATGACCGCCATGTACTGAAAGGATGCGACCAAGCAATGAGCTTCCAGCAATTAATGGATTGTAATATGTCTTTTGCCGCAGTCCTCTATGAAGGCTAAGTACATATTGGTGTTTCACGATCCCTCCCACAAGCTCGGTATATGCCTCAGTCACATATAGGCTCCTGCCCCGGAAAGTAATATGGTGTCCAAGCTCCATGACCTGGTCTGTCTCGATTTCGTATATAATGAAGTCCGATTCATTGACCTTTAACGTATCGTTTTCTGTAAAGTACATGAATGGCGTCATATTTTTGCGGATTGTATAGCGTGTATTGTCTAGGTCAATTGAATTTCCGTGCTCAAAGACGCCAAAATAAAATTTTGGGCTATCAAACTGGGCGGCAGGCATCAAGCTAGTGTGAAAGCGAGAAGCAAGTCTCCTGAGAAATGCCCAATCCGTTTCTTGATATTGCACAGCAACCTTGGCGATCTTGGCCCCGCCTGTTCCCTCATCAATTACATCAAGTCCCGGATAATGCTGATCCAGTTCCTTTAGCAAATCGGGCAACGTCATTTTGACATTTTGAAACGTTCGCGTCCTTTTTGTAATGTCCATCCGGTATGTATGCGAGATAGCCTCCACTTGGAGCGTATATACGCCTCTCACAACCTGCACTTCAACAGATAACGGAATGCCTTTGAACAACGGACTTTTGTTTCCATCCTCATCTTTTTGCCATACTTCAATGGAAGTATCACGGTCCGTTACATCGACATAGCGATCTTTCCATTCCTCGGACACCATACCCTTAAACACGAGCCGAGTGTGCTCATTCATCTTTTTGCGGATCGTCAGTTCTTGCAAATGCAGCAGTTCATATGGTTCAATAAGCAGATTCTCATAAGTCAGACTCATGTTCCCCATCTCCTTTCAGTCTCAAAGGATCGCAAGTGAGTTCAGAATCATCTCGCCAGGCTCCTGCCAATCCCTTTTTTCTTCATCTGTGCAATTAAATCCGTATACAAGAACGGACTGGTCCAAAATCGTAAAACCGATATGGTTGTAAATCTGATTATTCAACCCCTGTACGGAAAACTGGCAATAGCCCATGACATGTCCCATTTCTGTAGTACGAACGCCGTGTTTGTCCCATTGTCTGATAGGCTGCGTTCCGCGAACGACATTCGCCATCGTTTCGGTAAAGGAAGTCAGTTCCGCTTCCGAAATTCGATGCTCCAGCCTGTTGAACGTAAAATTGACCGTGCCTGAGTCGTTCGTGTAGATCCATTCCGGCCGATGAGACGAAGGATACTTTATGCTCGCTTCCTTCTCTAAAATTAAACGCAACGAACGGGGAAGGGATATGCTCACCCTACTGTCATACAACTCAGTGCGTTTTAGAAACACATTCTCCTTGCTAATACGAAGCATCGTTGGCAGATCTGCTGAAGCAACAGCTTGAGATTTATATGCAGATGAAACCAATTCTTCTTCTGCACCATTCTGATCATCTTCATTTCCACGTTGGCTATATAATATTGGAATCACTTTGCAATCAAGATATTCCATATGAGGAACACACTTCCTTTCCTTTTAATGAATCAATCCACAATCATACGATGCGGTCCGCCCACCGGCATACCCGAACGTCCCGTTCCCCGACCTGCATTCGCCAGTATACGATCCAGATATCGATGAATTTGCGCATTATCGTATTCTCTGTACTCCAGCCCCAATCGACTGGCAATGTGATGCAAAATGACGCTGCGCGCAACCGTTCCTTCATTAAGACACATCATGGCGAAGACCAGATCCTGGGGATCAGAGGTGCCCGTTCGAAGCAATCTCTCGGCATAATCCTTCATGACAACAGGGGATAAGGTGCTTGCCCCCTCGGCTGCATAAGGGACATGAATGACATGCAGCGTGTTGAACTCCGTTGCCAAATCGGCAAAGGTCTGGTAGTCCCGTCGCAGCCGGGCCCCTTCTTTCAGCTTGAATCGAGCCAGCTCCAACTCTCCAGATGTGCATGTTGTCTCTTCATCCAAGAGCAGTTCCGAATGGCTTATCGTCATGTCACTCACGGTCTCCTCCGCAGTAAACCGAAGCTTCAGCACATTGACCCGGCCCGTAGCTTGGTATACCAGTTCCATAGGCTCTGTCAGCATGTAAAGCCTTCCTTTATGCAGCACCATCCCAGGGGAGACGATCAACTTGTCCGGGAACACTTCCACCTCTGCACCTGCAAGGATGCCATCTGCATAACCGCGATAGTACAGTTCGATGTAGTCTCTGGGGAAATCACGTAGCCCCTCCAACATGGATGTTTTCAGAATTCTTCCCTTGTTAAAATGCGGATACGAATATGTGAACATGAGCGGTGTTCCTCCTTTCTGCTCTTGGTCCTCACTTCATTCCGTCAAAGAAGTCGAGTTCCGACAAGTCTGTTTCAAATGGAAGCAGCTTCTGCGGCCCCAGATACAACCGTTCATTCCTGCGGGCAACCGGTAATACATGAAACCCCCAATGACGGTCATCCGGAAAAACAAAAAACTTCGTCTCTCCATTCACAATAGAGTCCGTATCATCCTGCGGGATTTTATCTCCGTACTGATCCCGGATGTCTTCGTAGAGCACCTCTTTATAGGCATCCAGACGGTTGGCATAGACGAATTTCTGTCTCAGCTGACCATCGCTTCCGCTCAGGTACAACTCCACTTCTGCCGTCTCGAATGGACGGGAAATGCAGCCCGGAATGCCGTCACTCCGATCCAGACTGCTGATCAGCATTTTTTCACGTCCATTATGCGTGTAGGCACTTACGGTATAAGGAATTACAGCGGCATCATGCGTGATATCGGCTTGAACGCTTCCTGTTTTGCGGGCACTCTGATAACGAATCGCCCCTCGAAGGCAGGCAAGTTTAAGATCAGGCACACGCCCTTCCGCAGGTTTTTGCCGAAACTCAATGCTTCTGCCTGGAACGAACTCTTTCAGCGCTTCCCGAAATACATCAATGCGGCAGGACTGACCTGTCAACTTGATAATCGAATATTGGCTCATCCGCCCTTGCCGATAGAAATCATCCAAAAACTTGCGGACCACCTCATAGATATCAGCCTTAATCAGCTGAGTAATTTCCTTGATATTAAACACCACATCGGGGAACTCATATTCATCCTTCAGTTCACCACTACGTTCCACGGACAGAAACCAACGTTCCATGGTCGTGATCTGCAGGTCACTATCCCCATCGTCCTCCATCTCCGAGTGGAATCGGTTACGCAAGATGCCGGTTTTGCGGAAAAATTGCTGCTTCATCTCTTCTGCGATTTCCCACAGAAAGTAGAAGTTGCCTCTCACCCGAAGATACTCATCTCGTGAACGATTCTCTCGACGCGCAAACGCAGTCGGGATGATATGTTCTGCCTCCTCATAGCGTTGTTCCAGCTTCTGATAGACGGATTTCACACCTTCTTCGTCCACTTGACGGAACACATCCGCACCCGGTGCCTCGATCAGGCTATCGATATCCGTCACCTGACGTCGTCCGCTATAGTAGTCGGCGAATACGATCTTCATGAACTGCATAATACGATAGGTAATGTTGTGACCTCCGAAGTTGGTATCCCCATTTTCGTAAGTGGTATGGATATCCAGCTTGTACGCCATATGTCCGTCCTCGATCGTAAATGCACAAGATGACAAGTCAGTTGTTCCCCCGCCACAATCAATCACGAGCGCATGATACGTCTGCCCTTCCATGAAAGCACCGCGTTCCATCCCGTCAGCAAGGGTGTTATAGAGCACAGCCATTCCCTCATCCAGCGCATATGCCTGCTCAATCCGATAATCCGGAAGCATCTCTCCGAACATCTGCAAAAATTGTGTTTTCATCTTCACGGGACTGGTAAAATGCACATGGCGAAACTTACACTTAAACTGATGCTCTGCCGTTCGGATGATGTAATTCATGTACGCACGCAGCAGATCCATACGAGAAACCATGGCCGCATTGCCATGAACATCGACGATCTCTTCTATTTTGTTGTAGTTGTTCACCCAGCGCTTCATGCTGCGGAAGACACTCGCCCGGCTGCTGTACCCTCCCCGACGCATGCTTCGCAGCGCTTCATAGCCGAACTCGTAACGAATGTTCGCTGGATCCGAGCACTCCGCCACACCGATGGCCGTAGGCAGGACCTCGATCCAGTCCGTGTCTTTGTATGTAGGGTCGGGAAAAGCCACATAGTTAATGGCATCCATACGAACCCGCCCATTCAGCAAATCCTGGCTGCTTGGTGCCTGAATATAACCATTATGCAAATAGGCGCCTGCCGTCGTGTTGGAGGTGCCAAAGTCAATTGCAAGTACAGCGTCTGTCGGTTCGAGTTCCCGGATGTCCAGATCGGCCAGTGGAATTTGAGTATATTGAATATGAACCGGAGGAAGAGGCCTGCTAGAGTAATAGGTCTGATATAGATATTCCGAATCGCGTTTACGGAAAAAGAGAAGACTGTACTGTCTGTTGCCCGATCGTTTCCAGGTCGATCCACTTCCTGCCGTCAAATAAAAGGTTCCGGATATGGACTCGTCCTTAACCAGATTAAAGATGCCACACAGCTCCATACTCTCATTGACCAAAAGTACGTTGGATTCAGTTAAACCACCCGGCGCCGTGACTACGTACTGATCCAGCTTGTCCACTTTCAATCCTTCGAACAGAATCAGCCGCGCGGGCACACTAATACCTCCATCACTGCTCATAGGAGCCGTCATATGACGAGAAATGGCCTTTTGTATGCGCTCGAATCCGCCTTCAACAGACTGATCGATCCACAACACATCGTCCGCTCCCAAAAATTTCAGAATAATCCGAATCAGTTCTTCACGCTCCGTGCGGGGCCCCAATCCCTCAACCAGTCGCTCCTTGTAACAAATATTCCGTAATTGAAATGTCGTCATGTCCATCAACTCTTCGCGCGTATAACGCATGGTTCCTCTGGCCCGTTCCCTGCCCGTGGCATCGGGATACAATCGGTATGAATAGCCTTTCATCTATACTTCCTCCTTACAACTGCTGATGCTGCTTAATATAGGGCAATACCGTCCTGTATCATCGTATAGTCCACATCCAGAATGCCAAAATGATGACCCCAGTATATTTCCGTGTCAAAACGAACCGGCAGGAAGAGTTCAAGAATCAATTCCAGCTTCTCCTTCGCTTCCGTCCGTTCTGCCTGACCAATATATAAGAGCAATTCATCCTTCTCCTCACAATTGGCATAAAGGGTTGAACGCGGGAACATCCGGACAAGAGTATCCCTTAGCAGATGAACGGCCTCTCCCGTATCGTACAGACGGAGAATATTGCAGGCGATCACTTCCTGTTCCTCTCGTCCGAACAACTCCAGTCGCCGCCGTATCCGTTTCCCGTATACACCCGAATGCATATCATTCAAAATGAAGCGAATGTAATACTCCCTTTTATTCATCCCCTGCATCAAATCCATATCCGCCAGAAAATGAATGACCAAATCAAAGAGCGTCTCCCGCAATTCCACCTGCTCTTCGTTATTGATATCGAACAAATCCCTGAAAATATCAAAAAAACGATAATACGGATTGACTTCCATCGTACGTTCCACGTCTGAAGCATTCAGGTTCGTATGACTTAATTCAATATAAGGCGAATATACACGTGCAGGAACAAAAGTTACGTCTCTCAGATCAGTTCCATTACGCTTGGCGCGAATAATCAGATCCCATATATAATTCATGTTAAGCTCACATCCATTCCCCTTCGCAGCGATATTCAGGGAAAGCCAACTGGATCTCAGATACCAGAAAGCTCAGCAAATCATCTAGAAAAATAGCCTGTTCTGGCTGAATTCCGTGTTTGCTGAACCTTAAAATCATTCGATGTTTATCTGCCTCAACACGGACATGATCGCTAACAAATCCATTAAGCGGGTACGTGATGCCCAAGGTGGGCCCAGGTGCCACCACTTTCACATCTTCCAGTTCCAATCCCTCCGCTACCTGGAAAGCATGAACCATGCGGGCAATCTCCCCTTTGGATCGCACAGAGCGTCCTTCCTGACGCGCATATTTACCCGCAAACCCTTCCCGTTTGTTGTTGGAAAAAAGCGGAAAGTCCATTCTACCGATTCGGGTTGTAACGGGACCGGCTATCTTCAGTACCGTCCATGAATCGGATTTCTCCAGCGGAGATACGATGGTGATATCTTCTTCCGATCTTTTGATATACCGAATATGCGATTCATCTCCATCCACCAGATATCCGTGTTCCGTTCCGGTTTTGCGGAGTGGTAACACATGTTCATAATTGATTCGGTCAGAAGCCGGGACAGGGAATCCACCCGTTTTCATATCAAGCTTCTGGATATTCCAAAGTGGGATCATGTTCGTTCTTTTATAAGACTCAAACTCCTCCAAATGGATTGAAAGTTCTTTGACCACATGCTGTTTGTCCCATGCATCTCCATCGTCCGAACCCACTAGAACACAATCAACGAATTTGAACACATAGGGTGCATTAATCGATTTCCATGGTAGGCTGTTTTTACGAAAGATCCGGTACAGTTCTTCAATTTTGGAGATATACGCAGTACTTGATTTCAACCGAACCGTTATGCCATGTCTGCCTTCACTCGTTACAATCTCCCCGCGGAATGTCCGATTACTTTTCAGCAGGGATTGGAGCTCCTGTTGCCCACATTCCATGTAGAACGTGAACAATCTCATTTCTTCCTTACGTGCCAGCGCTTCTGAAGCCTCACTCAAATAAACGGTCTGCGGTGTAGCATCCTCCGGAAGAATCGGATACAGAAATTCATGAATGGGGTCCAAATCTTCCCGCGGACATAATGTGACATATACATCGTGGCGTTCCTCCAGCGGTACCACCTCGTCAAACACCCGTTGCTCGATCTGTTTGTTTAACGTCTCCTGATACTCGACCAGATTAAGAAAAACGCCTGTCATGAGATCTTTGAGCATGCGACGTTGTTCCAGATCCTCCATCTTGTTTAGACGGTCACGAATAATATCTTTCATCACGAATCTCCTCCTTCCGTTGCTTCCAGTTCATTCGCTTCAGCCTCGGTGGTGTCGGTGCTTCCTTTAGCCTTTGATGCGGAATTAATGCTAGCATTGCTTGTCGTTTTCCCTGAAGAAGAACCGGATCCAGAAGCATCCACAGTTCCACTTCCGACCGAAGAGGCATTACTTGCAGGAGAAGTACTTCCCACTGAATTACCTGCGCTCATTCCTCCCGCATTCCCGGTCCAATCCGAGTTCGAACCAGACGTATCTGTTGTTCCTAACCCTGCCGCATCCTGAGTAAGATCAACCGCCGGTACAGGTGGATTCAGTTTCTCATCCAGCTTATTTATTTTCCGCTCCATAGCCAGCACGCGTTCCAACATATCGATCTCCTGATAAATTTCCTGTGCCGAAGCATAGGCATCCATGGCGCCACTATAATCTCCGGCTTCAGAGAAGCGGTCACCCTTCTGTTCCAGGGTATCGGCCTGAAGCTGTCTGGATTGGCGCTTGATATCCGCCCGTTTGGTTTCGGCAGTCTCCAGTTTGGTGGAAACTTCCTTCAGTGCCTCCTTGTATGCTGTTTCCGTGGCGGCCGTTCTGGCCCTTTTATACAAGATGATCGCTCCACTGTAGTCTCCGTTCTGGAGTTTCAGATCCCCCTCGGTGATCCAGTCTTGTACTTGCTGAAAGGTGGTCATCTGTTCCAAACGTTCCTGAATGACTTCACGGTTGAACATATTGTAGGACTCAGACAATTCCAGTGCTTTGGTGTAACTGGCGGTTGCCTTGGGAATATCTCCTTCTTTCAAATGAGCTTCGCCGTCAACCAATGTCTGAGCAGCAGTCATCTTCGAAGTCAGCAACTTTTTGTGCACAGGGTCCTTTACTTTGATCGAATTGTTGCGAGCAAGACTGTAATCTGAGACGGCCTTGGCGTACTCCTGTTCCTTCACGTACTGGTCAGCGTTCTGTTCGTATTGCAGCATATCCACTACCAGCTCGGCTTTTTTGGCTGCGCTTTTCACCGCGTAGAATATGCCGGCTCCGCCAAAAATCAGGAGCATAATCAACATGATGGCAATCCGTTTAATCCACTTCTTACGGTTCTTGGGTTCTTCATGAAAAATCTTGTTCACATAGATGGCTGCCGCACTATAATTCTCGATTCGCGAACGCTGCTTGCTAAGCATCACTTCTTCCAACGTATCGGCCAGCGCCTGCGGGTCATTGGCACCTTCCACCGCATCAATCATCTCGGCATCCTGCACGCCTTCCCATATTCCAGGTGTGCATAGAACAAGCACATCACCATCGGCGAGCTTGATCTTATCGGATACATACGGTTTGATCATGCCAGGTTTGCCCGCGTATTCATTCAGATTTCCGCGTTCATCATGCTGATCCACACGATCCTCTGCAATCTGGCCTTCGGCTGCCAGCTGGGCAGCTACACTATGATCCTTACTTTTTAATGCAAGCCTATTTCCCCGAAAATGATACAAGCGGCTATGTCCGGCAGATGCCCACACCATGCGTGTATAATCGGTCACAACAATGACGAAACCCGCTTTGAGCCTGACCCGGCGGCTTTCATACTGCAACCATTCATGCGCAATTTTGATATACTCCGTCAGTCTGCGTTTGGACATCGTTGGTTTTTCCAAAAAGGATTCCAGAATGGTCTGCACCGTGATCTGTGCACTATTCACTTCCGTATCGGTGTCGAGGCCATCTGCAATGACATAACAAGCCCAGTCTTCCAGCTCAACGCAGCCGTAGAAATCCCGATTTTTCAGGAAAGACCCCGCTTCCGAGACAAAAGCGGTCTTGAATTCACTGTTCTCCTTCCTCATCCGTCTCCCCATTTCCCGTCCCTGTGCGTTGCCCGATCCGTTACCATCCTTGCTCCAAAATGATAATCGTGGCATTATCCTGATGCACGAGCTGTTTTTCTTCGATTAAATCAATGATGGCCTGTGCTGCATCAAACGGCGGAATGTCTTTGGCCAGAATAGTCTCCAGTTCCATTTCAGTAAGGGAGTTGTATACCCCGTCACTGCATAACACAATCTTGTCCGCCGGCTGCAGTGCAAACGGCTCGTCCGCGATTTCCATTTGTTTAAAATGGTCGTACCCCAAATAGTTGACCAGCCTTTTGCGCTGCGGATTGTCAAGCGCCTCCTGCTCGGAGATCTCTCCAGACATATACTGTTCTTCAAGTTGGGTTTCCAGGGTATGCTTATGATTGATGGCAAGCAGCTCTCCATTGCGAAACACGGCCAAGATGCTGTCTCCTACCGCACCCCAATACAGATCCTTTCCCTTGATCATGGCAGACACCAATGTTGTCCCTCCGGGAACGCCCAGCAAATTCCGAAGGATGGCCTGATTTGCCGCATGGGAAGAAGCATCCCAAAACTCTTCCGGATCAGGAAACCGCTCCAACTCTTCAAACTCCCGGATAAATGTTTCCACGGCAGTCGTACTCGCCACTTTTCCACCGGACAATCCACTGATCCCATCGGCAAGTACAGCAAGTACACCATGCGGCTGCACAGCACAGGCAAAATAATCGTCCTGTTCATTGCGAGCACCAATGGTCTGTCCATTGCCAATCTGAACTCCAACCGGTCTATCGTCACGCTGCCTTACCGGAATCCGGCTTCGCACGAATAACAGCAACCAAATCAACAAACAGCCACCCGCAAGTACCCAGTAGGGCGTTAGCTCCTTGTCGTTCCACAAAATCATGAAGGTGTTCACTGCTGCTCCCATTCAAAGTGCACACCGCACAATGGAATGAAAATGAATTTACTTCGTCCCAATTGGATAACATCGTAGGCAGCCAGTTCCACCGGAGAATAGACCGCTTCATTGTTGTGATATGCGAGGCCAGAAGCATCGCCGGGCAGCAAATAGAAATTCCGCTTTTTGGGATCGTACACAATCACCGCGTGATTACGCCGAGAAATGGTGTTATCCCCGAGGATGCGAACATGCATCTCTTCTGAACGTCCAATAAAGTTCTTTTCAGCCATTATTCGATAATCCTGGCCCATCTGCGGACCCTCGATACACACCATCCATCCCGTTACCGGTTCAATTCCTGTCGTTTCGCCCAGGTAAGGCATCGTTCTGTCGTCCTCTGCCGTACGAGGTGCGCGTGGGACTGCACCCGCTGCCTCACCATTACTGGTAGCTGGCGATTCAACGGCCAGATTGCAATATGGACACGTATTGCCGTGCCGTCTCGTGCTGAACATATGTCCGTTTCCACATCTAGTCAGACTCATTTCGTTTCATTCCCCCGTAAGCTTGTATGATGTACGCCAACGTTATTTCACCAAAATGCGGGTATTGGC
Source organism: Paenibacillus sp. 11B (assembly GCF_030487755.1). Lineage (NCBI taxonomy): Bacteria > Bacillati > Bacillota > Bacilli > Caryophanales > Paenibacillaceae > Paenibacillus > Paenibacillus sp. 11B. Next base: position 1,411,965 of record NZ_JAUKNS010000001.1, read on the forward strand.
AATATAAATTAAGTCCCCTGCCTCAATTAGGCTGGGTTCTTCGATTTCCAATTTGGATGCTCTGCTTTGATTTCCTTTACGTACACCTACCCCACTGGCCGAGTCGATATCCTCGATAAACCATTGACCCGAGGCTTTGTTCAATACGGCGTGCTGCGAGCTAATGAGAGACGCATAGGGTGTATCGGACAGATCAATGTCAGCCTCGCTGTTCTTCGAACTTTTCCCGATCAAAACACTCGTTTCGCCCTGAATATACCATTCCTTCACACTTGTGCCGTCGTCGTCCAGAAGGACGAGCTTCACAACACGCGAAGACAATTTCTTCTTTTCCGTCTTGGTGGCTGGCATGTATTTAAAATACAGGTATGCTCCTCCAGAGAGGACCACGATAATTCCAGTTACCCACTGGGCACTACTATCCCGGTTGATGATAAATATGTAATACAGCACGGCTAACGAAATCATGGCGACGCAAGCGTCAAGCCCCATCGTCAATACCGACCTTCCTCGTTTCACTTCCATAACCTCCGCCTGAACCGGCATGATCCATAACGAGCTCCCGGTCTACTTTTTTCGAACTCCGAAATATCGGTCAAACATGGCGGACATATCCATTCCTTTATTGGGACCGGCTTTGCCACCGTTTGGACTTTCCTTGCCTTTGGGGTGATAGCCAAAAAATTGTTCGAACTGTTCCTGCATCCGCGACGGATCCGACCATACCTTCTCGGCATTTGCACTCCCAGACTTCGCATTGCCTTTACTGGATCTGGCTGTATCGGATGCTGATCCCTTCGCTTGACCTGTATTACGTCCAGTGCGAAGCTGCTGATCATACGCTGCTCTAAGCTCGGAATTTCCGAGTGCACTGTATGCCTCATGTACTTGCTTGAAACGCGCTTCTGCCTGTACGTCTCCCCCATTGACATCGGGGTGAAATTTCTTCGCCAATTGGCGATAAGCTTTCTTGATCTGCTCCGGAGAAGCTTCACGTTCTACACCAAGCACGGCATAATAATCTTTCATGGTATTCTTTCCTGCCTCCCTGCCGTATTCGGGCGTAAATAAAGATTAAGGGGCGCCAGGGCCCCTTAACATGACAGCGTTGTTCCGGACCAGAACTAACTGGCCCAAGACAACAGTTGTTCCCTTTTATACAGGGAAGCCGCCCTCAATTTTAGTGAATTCAGTTTTGTCTTTTTTCTGTTTGATGAACAGGCTGAACTCACCTACGCCTTCGGTATCGCCGAAACGTTCTGTGTAATCCACAACGAATGCGTTAGGCAAGTAAATTTTGCGTACCACTTGATCTGCTGCAACCACTTCCAGGGTTACTTTGCGATAGCAATCCGCTTTTTCAGCAGGCACGAGAGACCACAAAGCAAGTTTCATTGTGTCATCTGCATTGTCACCATCGGTTGCAGTGATAATTTTGCCGCTGATGCGAAGTGTTGCGCCTACATCTGTGGATCTAGCGTTGGAATCATCTGGAGTATCCGTGTCATACACAACTGTACGGATATTATCCATTCCCAATTCGATTGTTTCTACGCCTTCTACTTTCAATACAAAACCCATTAATAAAAACCTCCTTAAGATTAGGAAAAAATGTGCCCGGCATGCTCCCCATCTCGGGAGAGGCACCGGAATATATGTATAAAGGCAAGACGATAAAATCTGCCTCTAACACCAAAATAAATGTCTATAATACGTTGTTTGAAGAATCAAATTTAATAGTCAGACTTGTTCCAAGGCTGGTCCTTACACTTTCATCGCACTAGTGCCTTTAGTAATCATGACCTCCAGATTCTTCACGTTGCCGTTGAATACCAGGTCAATGTGGCACATGTTGCTCTTCTCATCGATGATAAAGCTCATGTCGTCGCCTTCCTGAATGATCGAATTGATCGACCCTCGAGTTCCCAGCCACCGGCTCTTCTGACTGCTCGGATTGTTGCTGAAGAATTTGACGATATTTTCATGTTTGAAATCACCGGTTTGGAAACGGAGCAAACGCTCAATGTAAGTACTTACAAGTGTTTTGTACAAGGAATCGAAACCATCTTCGGACATCGCCATGCTTCTTGCTTTATAGACGGTGATCCGCTTGATATCGCTATCCTGGATTTGGGCATTTTCGGATGAGAAAATAAATCCAAAGTTTTTTCGGTTAATCAAATCCTTAATGGTATTTGTAAATCCGGAAATTTCTTTGGTCATCGTTGTTACAACACGCAAGCTGTTGTCCCCCGCCTCAATATCAAAACGCACACCTGGATAATCACGGTTGACGTTTTTGAAAGCCCCTTTCAGGTATTCCGGACACTGATACGCAGCAACAATCCCTGCAGATACATAGGAAGCCCCAACATATACGCCTTCAATCCACAGTTTCAGGATGTCTTCCTTCTCCTTGGAAAGTTCCACACCATTCTCCGTCTGAAGCATGCGACTGTCGATAACGACACCCGATTTCTCCTTGGGAATAATCGTGAAGTTTGGAGCACTCGGAATGGCAAACTCGCTGTATTCCTTGCGGGTCAACACTGCACATTTATCGATATACTTATCGATGCCTGCGGTAGCCATACTGCTGAACGTGGTTTCTTCTCCTGATTCGAAACTGAAGAACACCTGCACCTTGTAATCCTTAACGACTTGAAGGAGCATTGCCAGAGATTCCATGCTATTTCCGTCTTGTTTAACCACTTTCTCATTACCACGGAAACGGGCACGACTTACTTTGACTTGGCCTGTATTTTCCAGTTCTACGGAAGGAACGATACCGAACCAGATCGTGTCGGTAAAATCATTCTTCGCATTGACAGTGTTGAGATATGTTTCAAGCCGCGGAATATTACTGCTCTTGACGAGCATATCCAGCTTGGCATTGGAGATAAGCATGGAAGGAAGCATGCCTTTGTTTTTAATCGCATATTGGTCAAAGAACATTTTGACACCCAAGATTTTCTCGACCAGCGGTTTAACGGTTTTCACAAAATCATCCTTGGCGTTTTTGTAAAACTCCAGGTATGTGTTGTAGTTCTGCACTTCTATAGCTGTATCCACTTCAGACTGAACTGCAGGAAGCGGGCAGAATGTGCGGACCACCAGATCCTGCACATACGGCGAAGGTGTCTCGGAGAGCGAGTCATAATCTTCGGCAAATACTTGCGTCAAATCAGTGCTTGTTGCTTCATCGAGAAGCATCAGCTCGTTGTTATCACTCTTCGGAGCTTCGATAATTTTCAATTCTCCGCTCTCACCAATCGTGAGTTGCCCTACCTGAATCGCCTCGGAAGAAGTTTCTTCTTGTGCACGGCCCAGCAACAAACGGGTCTTGATATCTTCAATGGCGAGAGGAAGCATGGCCATGACATTGTTGTAGTTGCGGCTTGCATCTTCAAACATGACGTTCAGCTTATCTCCGATATCCAGCTTCTTCGGGTCGCCGTCATCCAGCTTCTCATGCTGGCCATACATGTAATGAATTTCCTTCCGTACCTGACGAATGTCATCCATGACTTTCTTCGGTGAGATCATATCGAGCAGATTTTCAAACTTGAAATCAACGTTCGTAATACCTTGACTGCGTTTGGTATCAATTAGGGTGAACAGCATTCTCAGAAAGTCGTTACTATGGTCGATCTTGATCTCCGAGATAGCTTCGTCCGGGATACCTTCCGGCTTTTTAAGCGTATACATGACTTTCTGGTTTACCGCATTGAAAAAGGAGTACACGCTAGGTGAGAACTTGTCCAGGAACTCATCGAAGCTACGAACAAGCAAATGTTCGTTAATCTCCTTGATCTTATCGTCACTCAGACTGTCGATGCCCTTAACATCACCGACAATGGTGATCAAGTCCAACTTCTCGGGATTAATTTCTTCAAAAAGCATCGTTCGGTTCGTTTGATTAATAATGTCCATTCAGGCAACATCCGCCAAGATGATGATCCATTGGGCGAATGCTTCCCCCCCTCCATCAATTTTTGACACTCCGCACGTCTCTATCAGCCTTCGGTCATGATTCAGGAGAATCACTACACCCAGCAAACACAAGACCAATAGAACGAGCTGTCAACATACGACTGGAACTTATGTACCAGATTATGCCGTTTGCTTTGGAGATTTATGGAATTCATCTTAATCATCAGCGATATGTTTTGTCAATAATACCCACTATAGGTCTAAAAGCTCATTTTATAACCTTCGATATACCTATAGAACTAATTTTTGGAATTCGCTTCACTTCCTTACGAATCATGCCGATGATATAGAATATCCTATAATTTGGATGAAGTTCAATGATTTAAGACTAGTGGGGTTTTCCCCCTAACCAAGAGTAAAAATACTGAAAGTATGCGGTGTTGCATTATTCTCAATTGATGAAAACTACGCATAACGGCGTTATATCGCGATTAAGCAAAAGTTATTCAAAAAAATTTAATATTCCCCAAAAAATGTAGCGAAGTTTTCAAACCAGAAAGGAGATTCGAAGCCTCACATGATATTAATTAAATGCAAAAAAATACTGCTTTCCCTATTGGTGATTAGCATTTTAATTCCAGCAGGGAACATTGGCAGCATCTACGCGGAATCATCTGTCAAGACCCACGCGTATGAAGGGCTCGATGCCATGTTTGTCCTGGATGTTAGCTACTCTATGAATGAGACCGACAAAGATCGCATCGCCGAAGAAGTTATACATATGTTTATGGATATGAGTAGTGGACCTAAGACCCGACTGGGATTCGTAGCTTATAATGATCAAATCACTTCATCCGTACTTCTAATGGATATATCATCCTCTGGGGCACGAAATAACCTTCGTAGTCGTGTTGATGGCTTAAAACGCTCAGGCTATACAGATCTTGGACTTGGCTTACGCCGAGGTGCGAGTTTGCTTGAACAGTCCCAGACGGACAAACGAAAGCCATTTATGATTTTGCTCTCTGATGGGGAAACGGATTTGCGTGGCTCGTCGAGCAGAACACCAGCTGATTCATCCAAAGATGTAGACAAGGTGATTGAGATGGCTCAAAAAGCTAATTATCCAATCTATACCGTCGGACTAAACCGCGATGGTACGGTTAACCCCGCTGAACTGGAGCGGATAGCTCAGGAGACGGGTGGATCTTCCTTTATCACGGGAAGTGCAGACGACTTGCCTGAAATTTTTAACCGGATTTTTGCAGATCAGATTCAATCTGTTCTTGTATCTGTGGCGGCAGTAACAGCAACAGGGGCAATGCAGGAGGTAACGGTGGACATTCCCAATTCAAGCATGGCGGATGCCAACATTATCATGCTCTCTGATCATGCTGTCTCTGAAGCTCAGCTCTATTATCAGTCCAGCAATGTCAGCTTCATCCGATCTGATAAATATGCTCTAATGAAGATCATTCGTCCGGTCAAAGGACAATTCAAACTGAAATTCAAGGGGCGCAGCGGGGATCTGGTGAAAATCAACCTACTCGGTAACTATAACGTGTCTGCTGTTGCAAATATGGCAACGGAACAGCCAATTAAGGGGAAAAGCATCACATTTGAAGCCTCTCTCTACGATCAGGCTGTGGACCCTAAACCCATTCAGGATTTGAATGTTTACAAGGGACTTGAAGCAGAACTCATTGTGACCCCGTCTGATGGAAAAACAGAGCATATCCCTTTGACCAATACAGGCAGCGGATTTACGGGAAAATACACTTTTCCAAAATCGGATCTATATACATGGGGTCTTCGAATTGATGGTCCTGACTTTTATCGGGAGATCACTCCCGTTGAAGTAGACATTACGAATCAGGCCCCTGTAGCAACAGGGGAATCCATAGTGTTATCCAAAGACAATAGCAATACAGAGGTTGAACTAAGCAAGTACTTTAAGGATGCCAATAATGATCCATTAACGTATGCCCTCGCTGAAGGTGGTAATGAGCGCAAACTCGGAGATGCTGTCATTGAAGGCAATATACTGCGCTGGTCTTCGCTTCACACCGGTAGTTCATCCATCAAAGTGACCGCAACGGATTCTGAAGGCGCCAGTATAACCGCAGACATCCCGTTGCAAATTCATTCTTTACGTGAAAAGGTACTCCTATATACGGGACTCGGTCTCCTCGCAGCTGGTGGTATCTTCGCACTATATTGGTTCGTGCTGAAACCAAAACCTGTATTTCGTGGAAGACTGGAAGGCTACTTCTTGGCTACTGCGAACGGAGAAGATATCCCCGTAACGAATTGGCCACTGACTTCATTGGAGCGACGAAAAGTAAGTCTCAGTGAACTATTTGATCGAATGGACATTGGGGTTAAGGTACCAGAGTCAGGACGAATCTGGCTGGAAGCTGGTAAAAAAGAAACGTTATTGGTAAGGCATGACACGAACTGTACAGTCGTTCGGGGACGAACACCAGTGAAACCCAGACATACAGAAGCTCTGGAGTATAATGAAAAGTTGTATATTACGTTTGAAGATGGTGTCACGGAGATTGAAATTCGATACAAAGCCATCAAACCAAGTACCAATATCTATGTAGGACAAAAGAAAGATCCACAGCAGGCCATGGGATAATCATCGCAGTGTTGATGAGAACGATCATCTGCAATGACACTATTGTAAAAACAGATGCACAAAGAGAGTTAATCGACTTATAGAAAATGATTCCTGTTCAGAACAGGAATCATTTTTTTATCCCTTTGGTATCTCTAGTGCTTATGTGTTGTGAAGGTAGCAACGTTCTCTTAAAAGTCTATCTAACACTCCCCTGCCAGCTCCGCATCTGTCCAATGAAGCTGAACACCCTGGCGAATCAGCTGTTCCAGATAGGCGTGAAGATGCTTCGCCGAAGCCCTCACCTCTGAGGGCTCTACTTGCTGTGCAATGGCATAAGCGGCAAGGGTGCCGGCAGCCTCGCCAATATTCCATTCGGTGGGATGCAGACGGTAACAACCGTTCGCAATCTGGGTCATGGAGATATTTTTGCAAGCCGGAAGCAAGTTCTTGACTCGCACCGGGATGAGTGCACCCAACGGAATCTCATAGGGATGGTTCGGAATATAAAAAGTCCGCTGGCTCACGGTTGTTGGATGGAGATCCAGATGATAACTGCCGACCCCCACACTGTCCTCGTAACGTTTGGCTCCCTCTGCTCCGCGCAATTCCTTGCTCACATCCTGCTCGGTAATGGTATATACGCCTCGGATTCGCCGTGATTCCCGAATATACGGCGCTTTCGCGAGACCGTCTTCCGTACCGAGCACATCTCCACGCAGCCTTACGCCCGGATAGCCCTTTCCGCCGTCCAGGCGGGGAGCTGCTGTCTGAAGCCAGTATACTAAGGAAAGAGTTAGTTGCCTCGCCGCTTCCAGATGCCGCTCGCGTTCCTCCGGCGATACGCCAATGATCGGCCCGGCGTAATAATCGTTCAGTGCCCAGTTGAGCAGCGTAACTTCACCATCATTCAGTGGCTCTGTCCATATAGCCGGGTCAACGATCCGCCGATAATCCCACAGGGAGGTTATGCCTTGATCATTCGGGAACATCGTGAACTCTTTCAGCTTGGAGGTATCTTTGGCATCCGAAGCGTACCAGCTCAGGATCGGATACAGCGAGAACGAGGGAATATACTGTCGCCAGTAATCATAATCCCTCGGACGGGGGATCGTGAAATCTCCACCCGGCATATAATCTACTGCCGCCACATGGGTAATCGACTGCATGTCTAGCGGGTCCGCTTCATCCAGGGCATGTGGCTCACCCGTATCCCGCCGAGATTCCGCTCCACTTACATACTCTACTCCCGCAAGGGGAAGCAGATCACCGCATTCTGTAGCATCCAGATAATAGGCACCCTGGAGCTTAATCAATCTCCCGCTTCGCCCTTCACGCACAATCACGCCTGTCACCCGCTCACCTGCTGTATCCACATGAACTGGCACGGTATGATAGAGCACCTCGATCCGACCGGTATTCACGTAAGGGGCCAGCATTTCATGCAAAACGGCAAGCGCGACCTTCGGCTCATGCGCCAAGCGGCTCACCCAGCCATTACCGGGATTGAGGACAGGATTGCTCTTGGCAGCCTCCGTAAGCGGGTAGTTCCGTTTATAGTAATCTCTGACCCTGCTGCGGAACTCGCGGTACGATGCTGTGCTGCCAGATTGTTCAATCCAGCGGTGCTCATCCGGCGGCACTGCCTGTGAGGTTAATTGACCGCCAAGCCAGTCCGTCTCTTCCGTCAAAAGCACCCTCTGCCCTGCCTTCGCTGCAGCCAGCGCAGCCGCCGTCCCACCAAGACCTCCACCAATAATGATGATGTCACTGCGTTTCTCCTGTTCAATTCTCATGCTTTGTCTCCTCCCCTTCACTTCCGCCAGACCAGCCAACTCCCTCCTCGCGCAGGCGTTCCAATGCCAGCTGCGCCGCCCCGAAACAGCCTGCCCAGTTACCGAGTTCTGCTACGGATACCCGGTCTGCTAACCCGACACTGGATAGCTTAGCGGTAAGCATCGGCCACCATATAGCCTGGGCTTGGGTCACTCCGCCGCCAAGAATAATCACTTCGGGATCTACCGAGGCAGCGATATTCTCAACAACCAAAGCCAAATCAGCTATGTAACGCTCCAAAATGTACAGCGCCGCTGCTTCTCCCTGGCCTGCAGCGGTCATAATCTCTCGACCATGAGTATAGATGTTGTCCTTCTGTTCCCGCGCCAACCGCAGCAGTGCACTACCGGAAATATATTGCTCCACACAGCCGCGTTTACCACAATTGCAGGGCCGACCTTCAGGCACCAGAACGCTGTGTCCCCAATCGCCTCCACGCCAGTCTCCACCCCGCAGCATCCTGCCAAATGCCATGTTGGCCCCTCCGACCCCGGTTCCAAGAGTCAGCATCACCAGGTTCTGCTTACCGCGGCCAGTACCAAGCCACGCCTCGCCGAGCAGTGCAGCATTGGCGTCGTTATCGGCAGTCGAAGGCAGGCCAAATTCCCCGGTTGCCCACTCGGTTAGCGGCATTCCCTGCCAGCCAGGTAAATTGTTCGTAGCGTGGATCACTTCTCCCGTTTCCACATTCACCCTTCCCGCCGAGGCAATGCCCAGTGCCTCCACTTCTCCATAGCTAGACAGCAGTTCTCCTACTAACCCACAGAGCTGACCAAGTATGGCCTTCCGCCCCAGTCGGGCCTCTGTTGCATACGTAGCCTCCGCCAGAACAACTCCGGCTTCATTGATCACAAGCCCCTTGATGCCTGTGCCTCCTACATCCACGCCAATGACCTGCGCCATCTGCTCTCCCCCTATTCACATCAACACTTCAATAAATACGGTCAATAACCGCCCTCGCCGTTAATTCCTTCATCTTTTTGGTCTCTTCGCCATGCTGGCGCTCCAGTCCCTGGCAGAGCAGGTCAATAATGAACAGCTGAGAGATTTTAGCGCCTACAGAGCCGCCTTCAAGGGGAGACTCCTTCCCGGCGGTCAAGAGCAGGATATCCGCAATGGAAGCAATCGGAGATTTGGCATAGTTGGTCATGGCAATCACCTTAGCCCCGTTTTGTTTGGCCTTCATCAGCATATCGTTGGTATCCAGCGTGCTGCCGGACACGCTGATACCAAAAGCCACATCACCTTCTCGCATCGTTACCGCCATCATGGACTGGATATGACTGTCGGAATTCGCTTCCGCACGCCGCCCGATGCGCAGAAAGCGATTCTTGGCATCCATAGCGGTAATGCCTGACGAGCCTACACCGAAAAATTGCACATGACGTGCGCCATCCAGGCACTTCACCGCCTGCTCCAACTGCTCCCGATCCAGCATACCCAAGCTGGATTGCAGCACACCAACCATCGAGGCATAGAGATGGTCAGCGTAATCGTCCTCTCCCTGCTCTCCGTCTGACTGGTATTGCCGTTTCGGCAGCCCTTGGGCCAGCATTAGCTTGAAATCCTGGTAACCTTTGAACCCGATTTTGCGGCAGAATCGCATGACCGTGGTCTCTCCTGTACCGGCAAAATCAGCCAGCTCGGTCACAGAAAAATAGATGATATTATCCGGGTTCTCCAGTACGCAACGGGCCACTTTCTGCTCGGATCTGGTCATGGAAGGATAATACGTATTAATTCGGTCGTTCATTTCCATTACTCTTCATCCTCACTTTTCTGGTCACTGCTGCAAACCGCCGGGTGATCAGCTGTGGCCGGGTAATCGCAGAGCCTACCACAACAGCGTATGCCCCCAGATTAAACGCCTCTTCCACCTGAGAGGGCTGACTGATCCGTCCTTCGGCAATAACCGGAATCTTCAACTGCTGGGCAGACATCTCCAGCAGCTCTAAATTGGGCCCTTCCTGCTGCCGGGAATACGGTGTATAACCTGATAGGGTGGTGGAAACACAGCTCACTCCAAGCGATTCAGCGTATAAAGCTTCCTCCAGAATGGAGATGTCGGCCATGGAAGTTGCCCCACTTGCGTTCAGATAAGTGGTGATTTGCTCCAATGTATGATTTTCCGGTCTGTTCTGGCGGGTCGCATCAAATGCAATGATATCTGCGCCGGCCTCCAGCAGCTCGTCAATTTCTCTGAGGGTTGGCGTTATATATACAGCAGAGTCCGGGTAATTGCGCTTCACGATGCCAATAACCGGCAGCGAAACCGCCTGCTTGATTGCACGCACATCAGCTGCCCCGTTGGCCCGGATGCCAGCGGCCCCACCTTCCTCCGCAGCCGCAGCCATCCGGGCCATCATCGCCGCGCCATGCAGCGGTTCGTCAGCCAACGCCTGGCATGAAACAATCAGCCCCAAATACAGTTTCTCCAGCACTACCTTTGTCAGGGTTCTCACCCTCTCTCTTATATTCTGCTTTCCTTACTAGGGTTGGATGGTACGAATCGTACAGACAGGCCCACTTCGAACATCCGGTTCCATGGCATATAACAATCGGTAATCTGGATACTCCCTGCTGCAGTATCGATCCGCACAGCAAGCTCTTGACGCAGCCTTTCCTCTACTCGGGCGGCAACAAGGCCACGAGATCCATCCAGTAAGTACTTGCCATAACCCATCTCCTGCACCGGGCCATTGCTAAGTTCTCCCCGAACGACTGAACAATAGCAGACATCCTCAGCATAGCGGAGGGCAAGGAAATCAAGATGCGATTGTGTACGACCATAGAGCAGATAGATCATAGCCTGTGAAATGACGGTTCCCAGCGAATTGGAGCTGGTATTCCAGGCGGCATATCCAGCCAGATCAAATAACATGTCTTTTTGCCGCAGCATCTTGACCAGCTTCTGATCCCCACCATTGGCATATCCGACATCCGCTACAGCGACTGGCTTCTCCTTGCTCCTCAGTAGAAAATGTCCATATTCAACTAGTTCCATCAGATTCCGGTATACATCATAGCTGTAAAAAGAATGCTGCTGCGACACCGCCTCCGCCATCGTTTCCCCCGGTGTGCTAATTAACAGCACCAGATCCGCTTCAGTCGCACTGGGTACAATCAGCCCACCTGCGGCCAAAATCTGATATTTCAGCGTCTCATAGAAAAAACGGTCCTCGAACAGCGGGGTAACAAACGCTCCCTGAACAGATGATAATCGCGGATATACCAACGGCATCTTGCCACAAGCCTTGTTCATCATTCTGGTGAGTAATACGCAGCCAACTTCGTCCGCACCAGGATACATATACACTTTAAGTTCCAGATCAAGGGCGGTAATACTTGCTCGCACCTTCTCCTGATCCTTGGCTGTATGTCCATAAGGCGCTGAATCATCCTGCGGCACAATCATGAACTCGATAATTCCCTCTTTCACCAGGGCCAGCACTTGCTTGTTCGCTTCAATATTTTTCGCCCTGCGTCCAAGGTAATCTTCCAGCACTTCCGTTGGTAGACGGTTATCGATATCAGCCAGCTCGCGGATCTCCTCTTCAGTCGCCATCCCCAGTTCCAGCCGATGGCTGATGAAACCTTTGCGAAAAATCTCCCGTCCCCAGTCAGCGTAATAATCCGGCTCCTCATCTGACAGAGAATATTGCGGGCAGCGCATAATCAGTTGAAACGCATACAGGGTTAGCTGCGGATACCGCTGCTTAATGCCCCGCAGCCGCTCCAGACGGGCGGTCAATTCATCCAGCTGCAGCTGGTGCAGCCGGGAAGGAATGATCCCGCCATAGAGCAGCGTATCCAGTGCAACGACTGCTCCGTCCGCCCCGGCACAGTTCTCCTCAAACCAGGTCCACAACTGCTCCACATCGCCCGGACGCTTTTTCAGACCCATAAGTCCAAGCGGAGGACGCTCCAATGTAAATTCCGTTCCTTGCGCCAATAAATAAGGAAACTCATAATTGCAAGGCCGCTCATCCAACGGGATAAATGTTAGCTTAAACTGCTTCGGCATGGATGCCATCACCCTTTCTGTGTTTCTTATCCTTTAATCGCACCCGCAATGCCCTCCATATAATATTTTTGGGTGAACAGGAACACAACGATAATCGGCAGCACCGAGATCATAGTCCCGGCGGCAATCCAGCCGAAGTTATACGAGAACTGCCCGTTCAGGTACGTCAGGGCCGCAGCCAGCGGATATTTCTGCGGATCATCCAGCACCACAATCGGCCACAGGAAATTGTTCCAGAATGCCATAACCTCAAGCAAGCCAATGACGGCAACCCCCGGTTTCACCAATGGCATGACAAGCTGCACGAAGATACGGAACTCAGAGGCCCCATCCATTTTGCCAGAATCCCGAATATCCGTCGGTATGCCCAGAAACGTTTGCCGCATCAGAAAGATGTTAAATACCGACACCGCAGCCGGAAGCACAACCCCAAGAAACGTATTGCCCAAATGAAAGGCCTGAATGGTTAAATAATGCACAATCATCGCCGTCGCCGACGGAATAATCATGGTCGAGATGAGCAACGTGAAAACCAGATTACGTCCCTTGAACCGAAAGGTTGCGAGTGGATACGCCGTCAGGCAGGACAAGAAGATGTTGAATACCACTCCAAGGAGCGTAATCACCACAGTATTTATGATATAGCGTGGAAAATCCATGAACGCCCACACCTGTACGTAGTTATCGAACGCGATGAAGGTAGGGAGGATCGCCGGCGGATTCGCAAATACATTACGGCCAGGCATCAGCGATACGCTGAGCAGCCACAGAAAAGGGCCCATCATAAACAGGGCAAGCAGGATCAGCAATACGTAAGTGATCAAATAACGAAGGCCTTTTTTCATTTTTTTAGACGATAGCGTACTCCGCATCAATAGGTATTCACCCCGCCTTTCCGGTTCAGCCGGAACACCAGCACACTGAGCGCTGCTATCATCACACTGACGATCAGCCCAAGCGCCGAGGCATAACCGAAATTGAACTGCTCCAGCCCTTTTTGAAAAATATAAACACTTGAAGTCAATGTGGACGTTCCCGGCCCGCCCTTGGTCAAAATATAGACCTCATCGAACACACGAACGGCGCCCATCACCGAAATTACAGTGCAAAAGAGAATATGCGGCCGCAGTAGCGGGAGGGTCACATGAACAATCAGTCTCAGTGGTCCCGCTCCGTCCACCCTTGCTGCTTCGTACAGATCTGCCGGAATGTTCTGGAGTCCTGCCAGATAGAGCATCATGTAATAGCCGAGACCCTTCCACATGGTGATGAACATCAGAACATACAGCGCCGTACTACTCGTGGAAAGCCAGGAGACCTGCTCACTGAGAATGCCAACCTTCATCAGAAGATAATTGACCACTCCGTTATTGCCCAACAGCCAGCTCCAGATCAGTGCCACCGCAACCATGGAGGTTACAACAGGGATGTAATAGGCTGCCCTGAACATTTTGACGCCCGGAATGCGGCTGTTGACCAGAATGGCCATGAGGATCGAGATGATTTGGATCACCGGCACAATCAGTACATACACCAGCGAGTTCCACAGCGATATCAGGAAATTGTGATCTTGGAAGGCCCGGGTGAAGTTATCCAGACCAACAAAATGCGTCTCCGAGATGACAGAATAATCCGTTAATGAGAGGGGTATCCCGTAAATAATCGGCCAAAAGGTAAAAACCGCCAGACACAACAATCCCGGTGCCATAAACGCCCATGCAGCAAAAGATTCAGATCGAATCGCCTTGTACACCACTACGCCTCCCTCTCCTTCAGGATCGAGGGGGAGTGCTCCCCCTCATCAAGCTGTACCACCAAAAATCAGGAATCCTGACTAAGAATACGGTTAACTTCCTTCTCCACCGCATTGAGCGTTTCTTTAATATCTGCCCCGTTCATCAGAATTTCCTGTAAGCCCCGTGCAAGCGCCGAGTTGATATCCCCTGCATTCGGCACACCGACCATGTAATCCGTAGCTTTATCGAGACTTTGGGAGGAGGCTACCTTGGCTTCGGCTTCCAGTGAACCGTCGGATTCCGTAAAGAACGGATCTTCAATGGAGGCTTTGCTTGACGGGAGCGTGTTGGCTACCTTAGAGAAAGCGGTCTGATTCGCTGCATTGGTGATAAAGGCGGCAAATTCCACTGCTTGCTCAGGGTTTTTGGATTTCTGTGGCACGACGAGATCCATGGAATTGGAGAGCCGCAGGTTCGCTTTGCCCGTTGGAAGCGTTACCGCAATTGTATTCTTGTAAACATCCGGCGCCGACTTCTTGATGAAGTTGATAAACGTCGGACCCGACAATTGGAAGGCTACCTGCTCTCCGGAAAAATACTGGATCTGTTTGCTGAATTCCGCATCCTCCTTCAATACCACGCCTTCGGCCATCAAGTCGCGCATATGAGCGATCATCGCCTCTGCTTCCGGTGTATTAAAAGCCGCGGCCGTTTTGTCCTCATTTAGAATCGGGATGCCGTCAATTGGAAACAGCTTGGAGACGAGCTGCTGCGCATATCCGGCCACTCCAGTCTTCTCATGGACCTGACGAGCCCACTCCACCAGCTCCTCTCGGGTCTGAGGGGGATTTGCCGGATCAAGGCCTGCTTCCTTCACCAGCTTTGTATTCATGAACAGCACTTCGATACCTGTGTACCATGGAAGCGCATATGCTTTGCCATCCAAAACCGTAGAATTATAAATACCTTCAAAGTAACTCTTCGCTTCCTCCTCTGTCAGGTATTCGTTCAGATTCAGCAGCGCTCCCTTGCTTCCCAATTGACTGGCAAATTCGGTATTGAGATTCACAACATCAGGGCTTTTGCCACTGGCTGTGCTGGTCAACAAACGCTGGGAGATTGCATCATAAGGATAGTCCTTCCACTCCACCGTTACCCCGGGGTGGCTGCTCTCATAGGCAGAAATCAAATCGTTGAAGTAATCGTTGAAGGTTGGCTGTAGCGCAATCGTCCAGAACTCCAACGTCACCGGCTTCCCAGCTTGCGTTCCCGCCTCCCCAGTGCTTCCCGGACTCGGCGTACCCGCCGTATTGCCATTTCCTCCGCAGGCGGCAAGCAGCATAGACATCATGACGACTAGCAGCAAAGATACTATGAAGCCCTTTCTGTTGGTGGTCACACAACATTCCCCCTCAGTTTGGTGTAAGACGGGAGTCGGCGCTTATGTCAGTTTCCTGGCTTATCACTCCATCTTTCCAATGGAGTATATGCAGACTCTGGAATTAGAATGAAGTATTCTTCCATAAATAAATAAAAAAAAGAAATAATTTTTCTTTATATGCTCCAGCGTTTTGCTGCAAAAAAAAGAAGCCAGCTCGATCCGTGAAGGGACCAAACTGACTCGTATGTTAAGCTTCACTATATGGGTAAAACCATACTGAATTCAAGCCGTCTCATGCTGTTTCTTCGGCTCCGCTTCGTAAATCTGGGTATGTTCATTTTCGGACAAGGCCCATTCTACCGTGCCAGGCTTGCGTATTTTCCATATCCAGGCTTGTACTTGAAGCGATCTCTTAATCCAAGCGAGGGACTTGCAGCGTTGCTTGGAACGGACCGACAATCCCCAGTGAATCACACGTGCGAGCCATCGGTTCACATACTCATTATGAGAACGCACCGACGGTAATTCATCGCGGAACAATCGCTGCTTTACATCCATGGGAGGCTGCCCGCATGTCCAATAATGAAGCAACGCTGCCAGGCTGTATATGTCTGACATCGGTCCCTGACTGGATTTCTCGGAATAGAACTCAAGCGGTGAATATCCTGCAGAGGTAAAGATCGCCTGCTTTTCTCCGGATTGTACAGGCCAGCGAGCTGCGGAGCCGAAGTCCAGTAGTTTGGGCGTACCGTCTTCCATCACCATAATATTGGATGGCTTCACATCGCGATGAAGAATTCCCTGCTTATGAATATAGTCCAGTGTATCTACCAGCGGAAGCAGCGTCTCCGTAATAAATGCAGCATCCAGCGCTTGATTTCGCTCAATCAGATATTCGGTCAGGGTTATG
Source organism: Paenibacillus sp. 11B (assembly GCF_030487755.1). Taxonomy (NCBI): domain Bacteria; kingdom Bacillati; phylum Bacillota; class Bacilli; order Caryophanales; family Paenibacillaceae; genus Paenibacillus; species Paenibacillus sp. 11B. The sequence continues at coordinate 1,428,408 of NZ_JAUKNS010000001.1, forward strand.
CCTGAGCAGTACTCCATTACAAGATACCCTGTGTCATTTTCTTCAAAATGATCCACATACGGAACAATATGAGGATGCTCCAGCGTGGATAACAGCTCTCCTTCTACCAAAAATGCGGCAAGAAGTTCCTGATACTGACCATTGAACCCTCGGGAAGAACAGAACACTCCCCGCTTGTCGGTCTGTCGTGCTGCCAGTCTCTGGGGGAAAAACTCCTTGATCGCTACCTTCGCCCCTGTATTTCGATCTCTTCCTGCATATACAATAGCCAGCTCGCTGCTAGCCATAAGATGTCTTACCTGATATGTATCATTTAAAATTACATTGCGCTGCAATGCCATTTTGCAATTGTCCTTTTTCATAACAGACCCTCTTTTCAACCTTGTCGATCGGAAGACTTGCCGCATGTTGCATCATTCGGTTCCAACAGACAGGCGTTTCATCGCCAACCATCTATATAAACCAAATGATGCAATTTGAATCACATTCATGCGGAAATATTGAAAAATTTCTAAATTTAATAATTCTTCTGTAAAAATTGCTGAATTTCCTGGTTCATCTGGATTAACACATCTTGAGATGGAAAATGACCTGTATCGTATTTGACTGCTTTGACATTCGGAATAATCTTCTCAGCTCTTTCAATGACCTTATCTGCCGGGAAAAAGACATCCTTCTCTCCCACCAGCAGTAGTGTTGGCGATGTATAATTCACCAGTTCCTCCTGCTCTGTAAGCTTCGGCATATCCTGCTCCAGACTGACGTATTTGAAGATTTTCCCGATAATATTTTTATCTATTTCTTTCATACAGCTGCATGACATGATATCCGCGATCTTTTGCAAAGAAGTAGGAGAAGAAGTCATTCTGTACGTGACGAGTGGCAGCACGATATCCTGAGCCATTTTAATTTTGGATCCCATGGCCAAGCCAGCGGGTGCTACCAGAACAGAACATGCAATTCGGTCCGGAATGTAGGTTGCCAATCTTAGGATAATTCCGCCTCCAAAGGAAGGTCCGATAAACGCACTTTTTTCGATCTTGTAGTGGTCCAGCAAATCAGAAATCCACAAAGCCAAACTATCAAACCTTGCCGAAATTCGTGTTTCTTCACTGTAGCCTGGATGACCGATCGTATCCGGCGCGATGATCCGGTATTCTTTGAATAGGGAAGAGAACCATGACAACGTCATCGGATTCACACAATTTCCGCCCTGGAGAATAAATAACGGCTTACCGTCTTCTGGACCTGTTAATAAAACATGCGTTTGTCCAAAACGTGTCTCGACGTACTCTCGTGTAAAACCATCGCCCAATTGCTCAACATACGCTTCGTATTCCTCAAGTATGCTGCTCTTGCCTTCTTCACTTCTATAAATGGAACTCATGTCTGCCTCCTGCAAAGTATACTCTTTTAACAATCTATGGATTTCATGGTCCATAAATATAAAAGAGCCCGCTGATGACAGGCTCCTTCATATGTGTAACTTATCATAATGAACTGATTATAGAATGGAAACTGGAAATTGTAAACATCGTTTCTCATAGAAAATTAATAATACAGAAATTGTAGAGAAATTGGGCTATTTTCGGCCGTAATCTGCCTTGATTTCGCCCCACTGCTTGGTCTGCCATTTTAGCACTTTATTGCTGTACGTATTCGTTCGGAGCCACTGCTCTGCACGGTCAATCATCAGCCAAATCTCTTCCGTGGAAGCATCCCTTGCGAGTGTCGTGGACACCGCTTTTTGCTTTAACCATTTCATCGCATTGACGGAGTCTGTATAGACTGTCTTGGTGCTTCCCTCTTTTTTGAGATACGCCAAGGCATGTACGATGGCCAGAAATTCACCAAGATTGTTTGTTCCCTTCGCAATGGGACCAACCGAGAAAATGATCTCACCCGTGCGGGTATCCACACCTTTGTATTCTACCGGACCTGGGTTCCCGCGCGTACCCACATCCACCGAGATGCTGTCATAGTCGATTTCTGCAGAGGTCTCCATGCCTGCGCTTCTTCCGCTACTGCCAGACTTCGTCTTCGAAGCACTGCCTGATCCGCTTGCTCCCGTACCCCAGTTTCCTTTCCATCCTGCACGATATGCCTCTTCGGCAGCAGCTTTCGATTCATACGATTTATATTTTGCTCCGGTAAAATGATCTGTCTGTGCCTTGCATTCTGCCCAGGTGCTGTATACGCCAGGCTGCTTACCTGCCCAGACGACATAGTATTTCTGTTTTGCCAATATGACCCGCTCCTTCATCTGCTGCATTCAATTCCTTATTGTAAACGATAGGGAGGTGAGATTGAAAGGAGTGGATTCATCTTGTTCCTACAGCAGATTCCCTCCATTTCTTCAACATGTCCAATGCAACTTCCAAAAGCTTGCTTTGGTTATTTGAGATTTGGAACTCAATTCGTTGTTGACACCTAAGGTTTTGTGATTCCGATAACCTATCCATCGTTTGCTCCAGCAGCATGAATGACTGCGCACTCACTTCCAGACTGGAATCACCGATAAATGGAATAATGTTCTCTATATGTACTATATAATTCAGGTTTTCAAGAGCGGACAGCAACGTGCCTCTGCTTCCTGATGTCTTGGGGTCTGTGATGATTTCAATTAAAGGTTCGACTGCTCGATCATCTCCAATGTCAGATAAAGCGATCGCGATTTCGTTGCGAAGGTCTTTGTTTTCCGTAGATTTCAGTAGATCAATCAGGGAAGACAATTGTGATGTATCCTTTTTTTGACCAATCGTTGCTACTTGCTTCATTGCTCCTTCAATATCTCCTTGAGAAAGGTGTTTTTGTATTAGGTTCGTATACATTGTACGCTGTATCACTCCTCATTTTGCTAGAAAAAAGCTCTCCATCATAATATCGGTCATTTCCTTATTTTAGGATGTAGTATAATGGTCCTTATAATATCAGGACTATTTTCCTTATCTATATCTCTTGTCCTAATCAATTGTATATTTCAACCAAATCAAGAACAGGCTAAGAAATAAACAGATGATTTGGTGCAGAAAGGAATACAACCAATGGACTGGATCTGGAAATCCATCTTACTTGTACTGATTGGCATGATTTTACTGCGGATTGCTGGACGCAAATCAATCACGCAGATGAGTGTCGCTACCACCGTTATCATTATCTCGATCGGGACCACGATTGTGCAGCCTATCGCGAACCATGAGCTTGGCAAAGCAATCGGGTCAGCTGCGGTATTTATCCTCATGCTCCTGATCGTTGAACAATTGCAATTGAAGTTTAATTGGTTTGAAAAACTGATGAGTGGGAAATCGAAGGTTGTCGTGGAGGACGGGAAGTTAAATCTGCCGAATTTGAAACGCATGCGCTTTTCGGTAGATCAATTGGAGATGCAGTTGCGGGAAAAAGGAATTACAAGTATTGCCGATCTGGAAACGGCCACGATGGAACCAAACGGGCAGCTCGGATACGTGCTCAAACGACACGCACGCCCGGTGACCATAGGCGATTTGGAAGCACTTTTAAAGCAGGGTACATGGCCTACGGAATCCAAAGAACTGTTCCAGGAGGTCATCCAGGATGGACACTCACGTCCAATTGACTCCAAGATACAGTAAATGAAATAGTTGAGAGAAATCGAATTATACCTGACATTGTCATCCCTCCCCCGGCCCGTGAGGAGCAAAGCAGCATCGACGAAACAGCAGAAGACATTGCATTCCAGCGTAAATATCTGCAAATGGAGTCATCGAAGGCATTTCTCACGTTCTCGGCAGCATTTGGGTCAAGCGGAGGTGTATCCATCAACGGCGATTTAATTACATGTCCGAGCCTCGTCATCAAAGCCGTAGAATCCGATGATGAGGAGCGAAGAGGTCAATTGACTGCCAGAACAGCTTGGCGCTGAATATGCAGGGCTGTGGGACACGACCCATACCGGATTGCTCGTCGGCCAGCGGTATATGGAAGTAGTCGAGCGAATCCTTCATTGGCTGAAGCTTAACTTCGAAAAGCAATACTGATAAATATGCGTTTAGCTGGTCTTTAGCCAAAGAAGCTTCCCTTGGACGAGATTGTCCAGGAAAGCTTCTTATTTTTTTATTGGCTCTATTGTGGAATAAAGCTGGATACATTTCCGGGTTAATGAGAGTTCTAGATTTCTAACTCTTTTGCTTATAAAATTCATGGTACAGCTTCATTAGCGCCCTCTTCTCAATCCGTGAAACATAGGAGCGTGAGATGCCAAGTTCCTTGGCTATCTCGCGTTGGGTGCGCTCTTCCCCGCCTGCCTCAAGGCCAAATCGGCCGATAACAACTTCCTTCTCCCGATCATCCAAGATGTCGAGATTGCGGTAAATCTTACTTTTTTCAATCTTGAGTTGCACCTTATCTACAACGTCGTCGGCTTCTGTTCCGAGAATATCGATTAATGTAATTTCATTGCCCTCTTTGTCCGTTCCGATTGGATCATGTAGAGATACGTCTTTGCGTGTTTTCTTCAGGGAACGCAAATGCATAAGTATTTCGTTTTCAATACAGCGGGCAGCAAACGTAGCGAGTTTGGTCCCTTTGCCTTGTTGAAAACTTTCGATCGCCTTAATCAAACCAATCGTTCCAATCGAAATCAAATCTTCCTGGTCTTCGCCAGTATTGTCAAATTTCTTGACGATATGCGCGACGAGGCGCAGATTGTGTTCGATAAGCAAATTACGTGAATGTGCGTTGCCTTCAGCCATAAGGCGTAAATGTTTGGCTTCATCATCCTCAGCCAGTGGCTGGGGAAATGCATTATTTTTGACATACGAGACGAGTAACGTTAACTCTTTGATGAAAAGGGCAATTGCGGTAAACAATCCGGGCACAGATGACACCTCCTGCAGTTTTACAACGATCTGGCCTGAGCACATGTGGGAACAGGGTCGATTTATTGTATGTAGGCGTGTGCCCAGAAGTGCACGTACACTTGAAAAAGGGAAGTTATTCGCGAAGATTTATACACTCACTGAAACGATGGAGCCCACTTTCTGAAGGATGAGGAATTCTTTCTCGACACTTTCGATAAAATATTTTTTCTCTCCGAATATAACAACATCATTCTCGACTAATTGAACATCACTTTTGAAATAGATAAAATTGTCCGTTTCTCTGAACGCACCTTTGTAGTAAAACATGTCATCGACTCCCTCTTAGAGATAACCTATATAAAACAATCAACAAACGCTTATAACATGAACACTCGCCTATACGACCGAATACTCAATTGTTGAAGAGAAAGAACTGGAGCGTGTCTTCAAACTCTGGCATGCCACTTAACCAATGCTCTTGCTTATCGTCCGTTTCATGGCCCCCCGCAGCTCCTCGCAGCTCCTTGCCCTGAACCGAGGCTTGTGGGTTTGCGTGCTCTTTTTCTAGGCTAAGGAACTGAGGACGCCTTATTTGGACAATAAGCCCTCTCTTTCAAACGTAAGGAACACCAGACACGTTATTTCCTGAAATTCTCTAAAAAAACGCTACAAACGGCCTCAAATTGCGAAATAACGTGTCTCAGGTTCCTTAACCTGCTGCAGGCGCTTCAAACCCTTAGATAACGTGTCTCAGATTCGGTAGCGCTCAACCCTTTGTGAAAATATCAGTCTATTATAAATGTTAGCAGCATTAGAGCCCATCATTCGAGGATGGGAGAACCAAGTTGATGGCTTAACTCACGTGCCAAAAGCCTCAGCTCTGTATATACAGAACTGAGGCTGACAGTCATTTACTGCATGAAGGCTGGTAATTACTTAAAGATGCGTTGAGAAAACTGGTACAACCCGCTGTTCCAGACAGACGGTTCGTGTCCGCCTACATCCAGATACCAGGTGTGTGGAATGTTCATGCTGCTCAAGCCGTTTTTGAAGTTCTGGCTGACCCATAACAGACCATCACTCGATCCACAGGATAACCACAGCAATTTAAGTTGGCTTGCGACTTGTCCCGGATTGGAAACCAGTTCGGAAACCGACTTTGTATTTGGAGCTGCCGAGAAGGCGCCCACCCAGGCGAAAGTATTCAGATTCTTCAACCCAAAATTGAGGGATTGTCCACCACCCATGGACAGACCGGCCAACGCACGACTATTGCGGTCTTTGTACACTGGATAATTGGCTTCGATATGAGGAATCAGATCCTTGAGCAAGTCTTGTTCAAATCTTTCAAATGCAGCCACTTTATCCGGGGCATAAATGTCACCGATCGGGCGATCATCCTTCATGGCGCGGCCATTCGGGAAGACTACGATCATGTCTGACAGCTTGCCTTCGGAATACAGGTTGTCCAGAATATTCTTCGGTTTCATGGCGTTAACCCACTCATACTCATCCCCGCCAATGCCATGCAAAAGATACAGAACGTTATACTTTTTATTCGGAGAATATCCTGGCGGTGTATACACCATTGCTTTGCGTGCATTGCCAACCGTTGTGGAATAATATGAGATCAGATTCATATTTCCGTGTGGGATGTTGTTGCGGTATGAATCATAACCGGGCGGTGCGGGTATCACCGCACTTGCAGCCAAGCTATTTTCATTTTCGTAGTTCGAGACACTCGTAGTTCCACTTCCAATTTCCTGCAGAGCGGCGGCGGACACACCTTCCTTCGATTCAGTGGCGAAAGCCATCGTTGGCACAAAAAATGCAGCAGCTATTGAAAGATTTAAAATGACAGACAAGCGTTTTTTCATATCATCACTTCTCCTGTTCCAACTTAAATTTTGGTATGTGTGAACAAACTTAAAGCAGGCCTTTCATAGGACCTATATTTTGAAAGCCCTTACATAAATAACGTGAACTTCACCCCCTTTCCGTATATATTGGTCTGTTCCCTTAACTGCCTCTTGAACAAAAATGAGAACATGAATTTTTATTTCCCAATCAATTCCATTATACCGCATTAAATAACTTATAAAGTATCTAAATACTTAAATTTCCATTGTATTTCCTTTAAAAAGTATATCTCTTTTCGAGGTTATTCTAAAAAACTGAAAGTGGAGAACGGAAACAGGAGTATGTGTGAAACCAAATAAAAGCCTCAACTCTCCGTGTTCAGCAGGAGAATTGAAGCTTTCTGACTGTCTTTTCAGTTTACCGGCGCTGCCTCAGCGACCTCTACGATTTCTGGCAAGCGTGTTTTGCGTTCCATTGTCACACTAATGAGTAGTCCCAGCAATCCAAGTGCCGCAATAACTGCTGCATATAACGGTACCGAGATTAGCCCCGTATGCGTAATTGCAAACCCGCCCAAATAGGCACCGCCTGCGTTCCCCAGATTAAAGGCCGAGTGACTCGACGTTGTCGCCAGCAGTGGTGCTTCACGGGTCATATTCATAATTCGAATTTGCAGCCCTGGCATAATACCAAAAGCCGCAACGCCCCAACAAAATATGGTGATTACCGCCAGATACGGATTGTCCAGCGTCAGCGTTAATGCTGCTAACAGAACTGCCAGTATACCGAAGTTAACCATCAGGGAAGGCATCAGCTTCCAGTCCGCCAGACGGCCCCCAAGCATATTGCCCAAAGTAACCCCGACACCGAACAGCACCAGAATCCAGGTCACGCTTTGCTCAGCAAAACCACTAATATCGACTAGCATCGGTGTAATATAGGTGAACACAGCGAACAGACTTCCACAACCCAGCGCACCAATAAGTAGTATCAATAACACCTGTGGTCGAACCAGATTCCGGAATTGCTGGCCCAGATTTGCTGGGGGTCCCTGCTGGATCACCGGAATGAAACGAATGATGCCAATCAATGAGATGATACCTAGAATGGTAATGGCCCCAAACGATGAACGCCACCCGAGCTGCTGCCCGATAAATGTTCCAAAAGGCACACCAATAATGTTGGCAATCGTTAATCCAGCCAGTACAACGGATACCGCCCCTGCCCTTCTCTCCGGTGCAACCAGCCGTGTTGCCATCAGCGAGCCTACTCCCAGAAACGTACCATGGGCAAATGCCGTCAGAATACGTGCCGAGATAAGCAGCCCATAAGTTGGAGCAATAACAGACAACGCGTTACCGATGATAAAAATACACATCAGCAGCACCAGCAGTTTTTTCTGCGGAATCTTGTGGGTGAACACAGTTAGTATAGGCGCACCAACTGCCACGCCAAGCGCATAGCCCGTAATCAGTTGTCCAGCCTGCGGAATGCTCACATTCAAATCCGTTGCTACATTGGGCAGTAGCCCCATAATAATAAATTCCGTCATGCCAATAGCAAAAGCCCCTACCGTCAGGCATAAAAGGGATAAGGGAAACGCCCCTCGCTTAGCGGATTTCGAAACTCCCAATTCCGTATTAGATGATTCTGACTTACGCATATGATGTTCTCTTCTCCTGTCTCTTCTATCTTGTTTCCGCCTTTGACCACAATGCCTCCGTAAATTCAATCAGCGTATCTCGCATGGCCAGCTTCTCTTGCCAGTGTGCCGGGATACCGCTCAATCCATAATAGGCTCCGGCAATTTGCCCATACACCGCTCCCGTGGTGTCCGCATCATCACCCAGATTCACTGCCAGAAGCGCACCTTCCTCGAAGGTCGAGGATTGGTGGAATGCCCATAACGCTGCTTCAAGTGAACGAACAACATAACCGCTCCCCTGAATTTCAGGCGGTGCTTTATGGCGGTATGATCCTTGGACAACTTCTTCAATCGCGGGTGAAAAAGATTTCTCGTCCCTCCACTGGCGACAGGTTTGAGGCTGCAGCATGACGTCCTTGTCCGCTCCGCGCAGTCCTGCAACCAATATCGCCGTCAGCACTTCGCATGCTTCCATACTTTCAACAGCGGCATGTGTCGTTTTGGAACTCAACCGAGCATACTGCACTGCCTGATCCGGCTCGTTGGCATAGGCCATGGCTACGGGTGCAAGCCTCATGATCGAACCATTGCCCGCGGTCATCGGGTCGGTTGAGCCACTATACGCTTCACCGGTTGCCGCAAACCGCTCAAGTGCATTGCGAGTAGCACCGCCAATATCAAAGCAGGTTCCCGTACTGCTCATATAACCGACCTGGTACCAATTCGTATATCTGCGCATCTGGTCCGCGGGATCGAAGCTCTCTTTTCTCACCAGGCTTTCGGCCAGACAGAGGGCCATCGACGTATCATCCGTCCATTGTCCCGGAACCAGATCAAATACACCTCCGCCCACAATATCGGTAACAGGCTCAAACGTGCCAGGACTGCTGAATTCCACTGTAGTTCCCAGTGCATCTCCCGCGGCAAGTCCAATGAAACAACCTTGGAAACGATCCTTTAGCAGCATCGTCGATCCCTCCTCTTCAATTCAACGACTCAAATAACTTCCTCCATTCTCCCACATGGCCTAATATGGCGTAAAGAAGTTTAATACGTAAGTCGATTGCAAATTTAACCTGACACAGAATAGGCCAAATGGGTTTGGCCCAGCAAACTGAATAGACATACGGCAAGAAAGCCGGGAGGGACGATGCCTATCGCATCGTTCCTCCCGACTCTTTTAAAAAGATGACCTATTGAAATGTTTTAATAAAATTTTTCTGATCCTTTGTAAATACATATCCACGATGTTCGTAAAATTGGTGAGCTGGGATTCGACTTGGATGTGACAGTAGTTTAATTCCGGAGTAACCGTTATTCTTTCCCCATTGCTCCAGAGACTCGATCAACAGGCTGCCTATACCCTGATTTCTAGCCTTCTCCTTCACAACAAAGCCCAAAATATTCAGTAGAGAGTCGGCAAAAAGCAACTCATATGGACTTCCATGGATGTAGCCAATGACTTCGTTATCCTGCTCACACACCAAAATCTTATCATTGGTTTTCGTTGTAATGACTTCAATCTTTGCCTTAACCCGCTGCTCGGAGAATGCTTGCAAATTCGGATTGAATTCCTGATTCAGCAAATAAATATCATGAACATCTGTTACCCGGATATCCCTTATTTTTCTTTCTCGCATTCAATAACCCCTCATTCGCCCCAGGATCTGATACAGCTGAATTAAATGGTAATTCATTTTTGCATCGATTGACAAGAAAAATACAATTGGGCGAGGAACTTATCCAAGCAAGCTTACTCGTTCATGATGGAATTAATGGAGGCATAAACCATTGGCATGAAGCCTTCTGATGGTTCGCCAACCGGTGCATGGATATGGAAAGCAAAGCCAGTACCATCCAGCTCTTTTACGATGAAATACTCTGTTTTCTTATTATTTTGAGACATCATGAACAATTTTGCCTCTTTCATGGGGCCATTGCTAAGCTTTTCCTCACTTAATTGCTCGACCGCTCCGGTTTCTGTCAGTTCTTTCTTCGCATCCACCTTCAGTTCATTCAGGTTATAATCCGAAGGCAGTTTTTCAATCTCTACCTCGTAATCCGGATCAATCTTCATGGTCAATTCATGATCTCCCGCATCAAATGTCATTGGTTCAAAGACATATAACGAGTATCCTTTGGCTTGAGCCAATGTAACCGGGCGCTTTTCGGTCATGCCTTCTACAGTCACTTCCAACTCAGACGTCTTTGGACGATCCGAGGTAACATTACCGCCTGCATTCGAACCGTTATTGTCATCATCGGACTTGACCTTGGCAATTTCCGTAAGCACCAATTGTTTGACCGTCGTGTCGCCTTCAATGGCCTTCTCTACATATTTGAATTGAACGGAATCTTCATCGTCAATGTCATCAAAAGACTTCTGCACATCCTCACCCACCTGGAAAGACATTGGTTCCTCATTCACACGAATTTCAACCGTGTGCGGGTCTGCCCATCCGGTCAAAATGCCTTCAGCTTCGATCACAGCACTTTCCTCAGGCTGCTTCCCTGGTGCCGTCGTCTGTTCTTCTGTATTATTCGCGGGCGGCTGAGCAGTAGGGCTACTGTTGCCGCAGGCCACAAGCGAGAATCCCATAACCAAAACAAGTAATGATGCACTAATATTCATAGTATTTCGCATATGAACACCTCCGTTAGCTTATACGCAATGATGCTTGTCCATGTTGCCTGACTTGTTAACTTGACAGCTTAGTATTACTTACACGGCTGACAAGACGCTCAATCATGCAAATGTTCAATAGCCCGTTGACACCATGAGTAATCAGCCGGCTTGCTCCATTTGCACAAGCTTTGCGTTGGCTCCGTTGAACGCTTTCGTCTGCTTGTTGAACTGTTGTCTTAACTCGGCCACTTTGGCATATTGGCTGTTCCGTTCCCGAATCGCACGTTTGATCTTGACCAGATTAGGCTCCACGCTGCCTCTCATCAATGAATATAATTGCTCGTCCGCATCAAGACTCTGTCTGTAGGAAGCAACAAACGCTGCAAACGAAGCAGCTCTTTGCTCATATTGATCCAATACCGTGTGAGCCTGAGCCAGGTTCTCTTCTTTTTCAAAGGATAACTCATCCAGCGAAGTTCGCAGTTCTTCCATCTGTTCTTTTGTCCTGCTCATTACCGCTTCAGCCTGTTCAAGCAGAGTTCTTCGCTCGGAAATATGTCCGTCCGCCTGATCCAGCAGAGCCTCCAGGTTACTGTTTCTATTCTTTCCTTTACTCAAAATCGATCCGTACAACTCCATGTCTTCCCGTTCATGACGGACAATCTCCTTCAAGCTCTGGTTCATCTCCTGATCGGTAAGAATCAGTTGATTGACTTGATTTGCCGCAGGAACCTGCGGCTGACCGCAAGCACTGACAAGCAGAGCCAGCAATATGCTGACCCCGGCCAGAGCTATCTTTTTTCTTCTAAGCACCTCGGAGTGCCTCCTCTCTTGCATCTATCGCTCGATGACTTATCGCTTATTTCAGTATTTATGCAAAATGCCTGCTTATTGCTTATAACCGGGTATCCCCGCTAAAATTAGCCACCCAATGGGCGCTCGGATCGTAGACCTCAAACTCATAGCCCCGATCTTCAAGAAGTTTTAAAATGAGCGGTAGTGCCTCTACGGTCTGTTCCCGCTCATGCATCAGGATCACTTCCTTATCCCGGTGCACACTGCTGCTGACACGTTCCACGATTTTGTCCGGCTGACCCGGTAAATTCCAATCGAGAGAATCGGTGGTCCAATCCCACATTTTGAATCCGGCCGCGGCAATGTCGCCCCTGAAGTCTTCTCCAATCTGTGGGCTGCTGCCATATGGAGCACGAATCAGGTGTGGTGTGAAGCCAATGAGGTCATGGACCATCTTCTGCTCCTTCTTGAACTCCTTCACAAAATTAGCGGAGTTTCCGCTCTTATACAATTTGTTATAGTTATGTGTCATGCTGTGAAGACCCGGATAACTGCCCTCTTTGAAAAGCCGCTCCACCGCTTCCTTGTGCTGATTTAACTGGCGCCCAATCATGAAAAAGGTTGCCTTTGCCTCATGCTGCTTCAAAATATCCAGCAATTGATCGGTATATTCACTTGGTCCATCATCAAACGTTATGTATGCCAGCTTGCGCACCTGACCCTGGAACCGCGCAGGCTCCTCTTTGGTCTCCGGAGTCATTTCAATCATGCCAAGCTTGGTTGGCTGTTCAATTGCAGCTACTGGAGGGGGTGCTACATAATCCTTGATCCAGTGCGTCATGCCAATGAATGCATATGTTAAACCGATAATGAGCAGTGCCAGAAGCACCAGTGCAGCACTCAGTCTCCCATACCGGATTCTTCTTCGTCCATGCGTCTTGGTTCGGCTTGTTCTATGCGGAATGCCGCCACTCTCTCCCGCTCTCTGTTGTTGAACTCTCACTTCCAGGCCACTTCCTTACTTTCATTTTTTCCCGATTATTGGTACATTATATCGTTTCATGTCTCTATATAGAAGATTAATAGAAAAATGGTCCTGGAGAATGACAGAATAGTTACAAGCCCGGTTACAATCTACTTATCTATTTCTTCTCTTATACTTTTCCTGCGGAGGCATTGTCCTGTATAATAAATTGATTTACGCCATTTGACTTCAAGAAGGAGCTACATCCATGACTAGCTTGAACCGTGCCGGCAGGTCGATCTTTCTGCTATTCTTTGTCGGCATTATTGCCATTTCATTTTCTTCCATCTTTGTACGTTGGTCCTCAGCCGATGTCGCCGTCATTGCGATGTACCGACTGTTCCTCACCAATCTGCTCATGCTGCCTTTTGTGTGGAAATTCCGGCATGAGATGATGCGTTTGAATTTCAGACAATGGGCTTTGCTGCTCGCATCCGGTGTCATGCTGGCCCTCCATTTCCTGCTCTGGATGGGATCGCTTCGGCTCACGAGTGTAGCCAGTTCAACGGTCATTCTTGCTTTGGAGCCTATATTGATTCTGGCCGGTTCCGTCTGGCTGTTCAAAGCCAAAATCAACCGTATGATGATCATCGGCATGGGCATCGCCCTGCTCGGATCAATCGCTATTGGTGCTGGAGATTTCCAGTTGGCAGGCACAGCGCTGCGAGGGGACATTCTTTCTTTGCTCGGGACAATTGCTGTGGCGGTACACATGCTGCTAGGACAGTTTTTGCGTGCTGGACTAAGTGCCTTCTCCTATAACTTCTGGGTATTTTTCGTAGCTGCCTGTACACTTGCGGTATATAATCTGGTTAATGGTCACCCGTTTGGCGGTTATGCGGCTTCCGAGTGGGGAATTTTCCTGCTGCTCGCCATCGTGCCAACGATATTTGGGCATTATCTCTTCAACTGGCTGCTTCAATATATGAATGCTACGACAGTATCGATGGGGGTACTGGGCGAACCTGTATTTTCCTCACTGCTGGCCTGGATGCTGCTAGGCGAATCTCTCAATGGGCTTCAGATGTCAGCCGGGGTTGTCATTATTTTCGGGGTATGGATCTTCATCCGGTATGGCAAAACCAAACCACAGCCCATTCCCTCAGATGCTCCTGTAGCTGGAAAAGGACCCGTCGAACCTACAGTGGTGTAACTTGCGTTTGTATTTGAATATTTGAAAAAAACAACTGGAACCTGTGAACCTGCATCACGCAGATTCCGGTTAAATCCATCCCATTACATATAAGGCGGTGTGTTTTCATGAAAAATATTGTATCCATGCGCTGGCTGCTCGCCAGAATGTACGAACCGGATGTCGTCATTGCCGATTGCCGATTCCTGCTTGGTCAACCCAATACCGGGAGAGAAGCTTATGAAGCGGGGCATATTCCAAGTGCAGTTTATCTGGATCTGGAAAAGGATCTGTCCGCTCCTGTATCTACCCACGGAGGCCGTCACCCGCTTCCAGATCCGGCTGTACTGGCAAATCGCCTCTCCAAAGCTGGCATCGGCTCGAATGCACGTATTATTGCCTACGATGATCAGGGCGGCATGAACGCCTCGCGGTTGTGGTGGTTACTACGTTATCTGGGACATGAACAGGTGTATGTTATGGACGAAGGGTTCTCTGCCTGGCAGAATGCCAAGTTTCCGGTAACCACGGATGTGCCGATTCAGATTCCAGCTTCATTTGAAGTGAATGTGCAGCCAGGACTGCTGGCAAGTGTGGAGGATGTACAGCAAGCGTCTACTGACGGCTCAGCTGTACTGATCGATTCTCGCGATGCTCGACGCTTCGCCGGTCTGGAGGAACCGATTGATGCCAAGGCTGGACATATTCCGGGCGCTCTGAACTATTTTTGGAAAGATGTGCTAGACTCGGAGGGACGCTGGACAGGTGCTGGGGCGTTGGAAGAACGTTTCAGCAAGCTGGACAAAGATGGCGCGATTATTGTGTATTGTGGTTCTGGCGTCTCTGCTTGCCCGAACGTGATTGCGCTGGAAGAAGCGGGATATTCGAACGTGAAGTTGTATTCCGGGAGCTGGAGCGACTGGATTAGTTATGAGGAGAATCCGGTGGCTACCGGAGAGAAATATAAAAAATAAGTAAAGTTAAGTACACAAAAAGCCCACGATCACCGTGGGCTTTTACTAGTCTCGAAATCTTTGTTGCGATGGTATATCTATTTTGAACCAGGGCAAATTATTTATTTTTTCACTTTCCCATCATATCCAAGCTTATATACAGTGCCTTCCTTAAAAGACAGGAATGCAAGACCATCCCCTACTTTTCCCAAAAATCGATCATTAGCATCTAAAGAAAGCAACTTATTCTTTTTACCTGTATATCGATTATAAACATACATATCACTCTTATTATAGCCATTTTTGTCTACCATATTACTTCTATAAAATAACTTATTATTTACATATGCTATAGGATAAATATAAGGATATGAAGCAAATGTTTTTTTTCTGGTTCCATTCTGATCTGCAAAGACACCTAGGTAACTATAGCCTCCATCCACCATCTCCGAGAAAAACAAAACGTCGCCAAAAAACGCGTATGTCGATACACCTTTTGAGGACAATGCCTTAGCACCTGTACCATCAGTCTTCATACGATAAAATTTGTCATTATCACGGTTTGTATAGTATATGTACCCGTTGTTTATCTCAAAACTATAAAAAGGAGATTTAGATAATATCGTCTGTTCGCTTGTGCCATCTATTCTCATTGAGCCGAAAGACAACGCATCGGGCATACTCTCGCGCTTTTCCTTTTTGACAAAATAAAGCATGTTCCCTAGAACATCAAAACTTGCAAAATCTGCATCTTTGTTTACATAAGTAAACGCTGAACCATCTTTCTTAATTTTAGCGATCTGATAAGTCCACTCGTCTCTCTCGTCTACAACCAGAAAATATATCCACTCTCCAACCAATTTTAAATTTGAAACTTCCTTAGGAAAAATAGATTTTGTTATGCTTTTATTGCCTGTGAATGTCGTAACATTAATACCAACCAATTTTCCATCGTCATTATAACCGTACCATACTAAAGAATTTCTAGAAGCTTCAGCCCCATATGCAGGTACAGGTACAACTCCAAACAATATAATCACACTTAACAACGCCAACATCCATTTTCTTCTCATCTTACGCTCCCTAAAATATGTATTTTTCTACAGTTGTTATTGTAAATTGTATTTACATATAACACAATCATTTCCCTCTCAATTCCAAGTTTGCTTTTCATTGTTTAGTATAAAAAATAGTTGCCTCCCCGTGGATGTGCCGGTCCAGTTTTCCATCTTCGTTCTTAGTGAACCTGCAACCACAGATGACGGCAAGTGTTGAGGATATAAAGCAGACTTCGGCGGAGTGGCAGCACCGTGTGGATAGCCCCCGCGACGCTCGACGCTTCGCCGATTTGTAGGAACTGCCAAGGCTGGACATATTCCAGGCGCACTGAATTATTTTTGGAAAGATATCTTGGATGCCGATGGACGCTGGACGGGTGTTGGAGGATTAGAGGAACGTTTCAGTAAGCTGGAAAAGGATGGCGCGATTATCGTGTATTGTGGTTCTGGCGTCTCTGCCTGCCCGAACGTGATTGCGCTGGAAGAAGCGGGATATTCGAACGTGAAGTTGTATTCCGGGAGCTGGAGTGACTGGATTAGTTATGAGGAGAATCCGGTGGCTACCGGAGAGAAATAACAGAATTAAGCAGATATGAAGTATGTAATATTTGTAGTATGGAGTACATCGATCATTTTGCGATGTACTCTTTTATTTTTCGTATGGTCCTAAAATCGGGAGATTCGACAAGGTTCTAATTCACTTCTAGATTCTCGTTCGATAATTTCACTTGCAGCCAAACGTGCAATCAGCGGAGCCAGCGTAATTGCAGAATGCATCACTGTCAGATAAAGTCCCTTTATGTGATCTTGGAAACCCACGATTGGATAGCCGTCTTCAGGCATAGGTCTCTGCCCGACCTTTATGCTTTCCAGTTCCAATTGATTTCCTCCCTTCAGACTGCGACGCAACGTGTCGAATGCCCGTTTACCAACAGCCTCTGGTCCGTTTTCCTCCGACTCGTCGATATAATCTTCCGCAGCCAGCAGTGTATAATCTGTCAGTTGACGCGCTTCAAATTGCGCATTCGAGATCAATGTATGGATCAGCTTATTCGTCGTTTTCATTCGAATCAGAATGGAGGGCGACGACGTTACCGGCACGGAACAACCTAACGGGTTGCAAAGTTCGGAGACACCTGTACCTGCGGCCAATACCACGACATCCGACTCCAGAAAACCTTTGGACGTATGGACGCCAACCAGGCGGGAATCTTCTTGCTGCAGTTGTGTAACGTTGGTACCGAACTGAACCTTTGCTCCGTACTCCTGCGCTTTGTTCAACAACAGCTCCGTTAACACTATAGGATCTACTGCACCTTCTTCGCTAACATACATCGCTTCATCCGGATATTCCTTCAGATTTGGCTCCAATGCTTCAAGCTGCTCACGATTTAATTTTTGAAAGTGGAGTTGCTCCCTTAGGGGCGGAGTGTCCCAAGTCAGCGCTCCATGCCAATGAATTTTCAATTCGGGTATCTCCTGCTGAAGCGCATGATATTCTTCCAAAGCTGCATCGTACAAATGCCAGTATTCGGGAGCCACTCTATGAGAAGTATGTATCCAGGCAAAAGATTTATCCGTGACTTCACATGCCGCCGCGGAGTGTCGTTCAATTAGGGTTACATCCTGGTTTCGTTTGGCCAGATGATAGGCCATGGACGCCCCGACAATCCCTGCGCCAATGATCACAATTTTTTGTTTAATCAATAATGACTCCTCCTTTTCACCATGTAACATAGGCGATATGATACTCAGACGTCATAACGATGTTGGCTGCAACTCCGCCAGAATCAGTGGGCCATTTCCTCCCAAAGGGAATTCATACAGGGCAGGAGCTTCCCCCGAGGGGAAGCTCCTGCTGAGTCGGAAGCATTGGAACCAGCCCAATATTACATCGCTTCGTCGCAATCCATTCCGTCCAAGCCTCCGTGAAGGCATAACCCAGATGCTGGAATGCCTGCCGTACATGGCGGTAGAAGGTCGCACGGCTCATATGTAAGGCTTCAGCCAACTGCGATTTGCGGAAGTTCCGCTGAAGGTAGCCATCCCTCAGAATGCGCTGCTCGAACTCCGTGAGCGGATACCGCGGTGTCACTTCTGTAAGCAGGCACAGAATTAGTTCCCTTGCCGACGTTGGCTCACAACCGGCCGCTTTCAGAGAGGGTAGGGCTTCCAAAAACGAGTCATCATACATATGCTGGACCATTTGCTTCATTTCACTCCAGGGAACGGCACGCAGCGCCCCCTCCACTCGTCCGCTATCGTGCAAGCTTTGTTGCAGCAATCGTTTGACCCATATCTCGAACGTGATTTGGCGAAAATCCAGCTCCCACAACGTTACCTGCTCTCCCCCGGTGCGTCTAGATGGCACGCGCTCATCTGGAATACTGCCTCCTCTGTCGAAGCCCAACTGCGAGAGGAGTGTGCCGAGTTGCGGGTCTGCCGCGGGGATGATCGCACGCAGGCCGTTTGCCGTATCAATGAGCCAGTTCTGGAACAGCATGGCCCCCAGCTCCTCCGGGCGATAATACGGCTGCTCCACATCCACCGCAGCCAGCAATACACATACTGTATCTCCATCACGTCTCGCATCATACCCGTTATCATCAGCTAGTTTGGGCATGAGTTCAGCCAAAGCTGGCGCATAACGTTCGATCAACGGCCATGTGCGTTCACTCAGCCACAAACCCGCACAGAACGCCAGCGGCATGCCGTCACCGTTGCGAATTAAGCGAAGTCCTTCGGGAGCAACGCGTGCAATATCGTCCAGCAATGCATGATGCTGCCCACTCTCCACCAGTTCCGACTGCCAATCGCCTCTGGCCAGCGAGGCCTCCAGATAGCGGTGCAGCAGGGGCAGTTCGTTCGGATTCAAGGATGCTTGTTGCTCATAATGCTGCTGACGTATGCCAGAAAAATCAGCATAGGCATGCACAGCAGGCAGTTGTTCCCGGTACAGCTCCAGCACATGCGCTGCGATCTGCATCTGTCCCAGCTTAGTTGCTGCTGGATATCTCTCCACCAGCAGTTCCAATACCCTGGAGCGCATGGATTGATACTGTCCCGGGTCACGCTTTTCGTAATCCTCGCGCAGCATACAGGAGACCAACTGGTGGAGACTCAAGCCGTCCGCTTCTCTTCGAACACAGGATAGTCTGCCGAGGTCCATATACTCCGAGGCTGTAAGCGGTTTTTCCAACAGCTGATTGAGGATCGTTTGATCAGCGGAAGGGAGAATGGACATCACCTGCAAAGCCTCTACCATCCAAGGCAAAGCCGCTTCCTTCAAAAACTCCGCGCTTAGTATGCCCGGAAGCTGTGACAACCGCGGTTCCCCGTCTTGCCGCCGAAGCATGTCGACAGTCAGTGCAAGCAGCAGCGGATGACCGCTTGTCCGGTACTCAAGCTCCCGTTGCACGGAAACAGGCAATCCGCTTGCCTGCACGTAATCAAACACCTCTTTGCGGGAGAACAACTCTAACTGGAAACTATCGATTCGTTGTCCCCATATCGGATTTGCCTGCCACGTCACGGGCAGACCAATCCGTGAAGCAAACACGAACAGACACTGTGCTCCAACCAGTCTTGGAAGGAAGCTGGACAGAAGCCAGCTTTCGATCCGTTCCAGATTTTCACAGTTATCAATCAGGAGCACCGTTCGCTGTCCCGTCAATTCCTCTATGACATGTGCAAGCTGGGGCATGTCTGCGCTGCGCATTCGGCCGTATTCCACCTCCAGGCTCATTTCCAGATGCGTCAAAAACGCCCCTGTCGTCTGCATGGAAATTCTTCCATCCATCCAGATGGTCCGCACATCAGCCGTTCTTGCCACATGGGCAAGCTCGGTCAGAAGCGTCGTTTTCCCAATACCTCCGATCCCGGAGACGGAAAAGATCCGTGAATCGGCCTCCGACAAGTTTAACCAGCTGGCGAAATCCTGCTTTTCCCGAGCGAATCCGATGATTCGCGCTGCATAATCATTTTGGTTAACCGATAGCGGGTACATGCTGCGTTTATACCTCTTTCTCTTAGAGTTGAGACTAAAATGAGACCACACGTTTTCTCTAGTATACTATACTATTTTATACACAAAGAGACTCTCAGAGGTTACTAACCTTCGTTCCAGGCTGGAATCCTACATACAAACATCGGGGATTGCAATGAACGCTTCAATTATTATCTACGCTCGCAGCCCTTACCTTCTCCAATATTGTGGAGCTACCGGGGACGCTGGACCGTAGGACCACTTTGGACATACTTTTTTTAAAATACCGCAGTGGTAATGAAGTAGATTTCTTAAATCAATAGATTCCCAACTTCACTCTGATACTTATGGATATAACGGATATACTCTTGTGCACTTTGGTTAATTTCTTCATCAGTAGCTTGAAATGAGGCACCAAACACTGCAAAATACGGTAACGCTACGGCGCCAACATGATTGATGCTGGCTTTGAATGGTGTGACTACCTCTCTACAGCCCGAAAAAAAGAAAATACACACCCGAAAGTAAGATGGTTACTTCAAAGTATGTATGGACTTCATCAGCGCTATTGTGAGAAAATGAATAGTTATACCACATTTACAAGATGTAACATGAACGAGGTGGTATGTCATGAAGCAATATAACCTGGGAATCGAAGCGACACTCGAAATTATTGGCGGCAAATGGAAAGCGCTAATCATTTGTTTATTAATGTCCGGCGTAAAAAGGACAGGAGAATTACAGCGCAGTATAGACGGTATCTCGCAAAAGGTCTCATCTAGCAATTACGCGAGCTTGAGAGGGACGGCCTTGTCAGAAGACATGTGTAACAACAGATGCCCCTAAAGTCGAATACAGTCTTACGGAGTATGGAGTTACCGCTAATAAGATTATGGATGTAATGTGTACATGGGGGCGGGAAAATATAGCATTAAGGCAACAACAAGGAAAAGAAATTATACTGGTGGAAAATAAAGAGCCTGCTTTTTGAGCGGGTACCCATAGACTGACACTTTAAAAAGAAGGAGCGATTTAATTGAAAACCTATCTCGTATTTGGTGCTAGCAAAGGATTAGGAGATGCATTTGTGAGAGGGGTGCCCGATCAAGGCGATAAAGTATGGGTAGTGTCTCGAACCGAACCTGATAATTTGAAGCTTAACGATGGTGTAGAACGAATATGGATACAGGCAGATCTGTCTGATCTCAATGCAGCCACACTTGTAGTCGATAAACTCCAGAACGAGGCACTGGATGTTCTCATTTACAATGTAGGCATTTGGGAAAAAGAGGGGTTTGAGGACCACTATACGTTCGATAAGGACACCCCTGCCGACATCAGTAATCTGATTCATGTGAATATAACATCCGCTATTGTTTGCATTCAGGCATTATTGCCCCATCTCAGACAATCCACAGCTGGCAAAATAATTCTGATCGGCTCAACTGCAGGTCTAAGCAATGCAAACAGTAGCCAGGTTTCTTTTGTAGCCTCCAAATTTGCCATTCGAGGGATTACGGAGGCCTTGAGAGAACATACAAGACACGACAGGATTGCGGTTACGTGTATTAACCCGGGGGAGCTTGCAGCGGAAGTTCCGTATAAAGATGGCATTGACCGCGCTCTTTCCGAATATAATGGTACACGCATCCCTCTTCAGGATATGGTTTCTATCGTAAAATGCATCGTCAGCCTGTCCAAAGCAGCCTGTGTAAAAGAGATCAACATTCCGGCGATCACGGATATGAACGCATAATCGAATCGAATTGCCAGCGCGATTATAAAAAATATGGCAGCCAGAGAAAAATAAACACACAAAGAGCGCGTTTGATACGTGCTCTTTGTGCTGTCAACAAGTTGTTGTGCGAATTTATACTGTTTAGGGATTGCCTCGGTTCACCTCATTTTTCAAACCTCGTTGCTATACTTTAGTCCTGTTCCTACTGGGCTAGAGTCTTGGTCAAAAACTGGGCTGGAGTTTGTTCTGATCAGGATATATCCACTGTTATACTGCAAAGCGACATACATATTTTGATTAAAGGAGCTATCACAATGAGAACAAATCTTAGCACCAACCCTAACACAGGTTCAGACGAGGAAAAGGCTCAGATTCAATCGGCCAGGCGGGGGCTGTATGTATACTTCGCCATGCTCATCCCGCTCTCCATCCTCAGTTATGTACTGATCACGAAAGCACCGATTTTTGGTCTGCTGCTTATGTGGACACCGGGCTTGTCCTCCATCTTCGCCCGTATCGTCCTACGTGAAGGCATCTCAGACATTTCCCTGCGGATTGGGGGGAAGCAGACATTGAAGTCGTTACCTTTCATCTTGCTGTTTCCAGTCGTCATTGGTTTGTTTGCTTATGGAATTGCCTGGATTACGGGACTGGTCCAGTACGTCACACCGGATTCATTCATTCAAGGCCCATCTGGCGTTATCCTTGCAGGAACGATACTTTTTCAGATGTTTGCGGGTACTGCAATTGGTGTGATCAGCAGTTCAGGAGAAGAGCTCGGCTGGAGGGGCTACATGCTCACTCGACTAATTAATGCCCGTGTACCTAAACCCGTGCTGACGAGCGGAATTATTTGGGGTGTATGGCATCTTCCTGTAATGCTTTTAGGAATTTATTATTCCGGTCCATATCCAGCCTTATCGGTTGTCCTGTTTATGATTTCAGTAACCTCTTTCAGCTATATGATCAGCCGATTGCGCTTAACAACGGGCAGCATATGGCCTGCGATTCTCCTTCATGCATGTTGGAATGCCGTGATTCAGGATGCCTTCGATATATCTTCCAGTGGCAAGAACGTTCTGCTATGGACTGGAGAATCGGGAATATTAGTGGCTCTCGCCTTGCTCATTTCAGCATGGGTGATGTCGAGAAAGCCACTTGTCATGAGACAGCTTTAAACAAATGCTATTGCTATAGGTAAGGATATATAAAACTTTTTTTAGAAGACGATGTTGTTGTATTTCAGTCTAGTTAGCCACTGGGTATAACCCAATGGCCCAATAACGTCTTTGAAACAGACGTGGGTGACGGAATTCAGAGCTAAGATGAAAACGGTTGCCTGGGGAAGAAAACCAAAGTCTAAAGATTGACCAAAAGCCCGCACAGTAGCGGGCTTTTGGGATTTCCCTCCTGGACCCTGTGATTTCAGGCTAGATCAGCGGGGGGTGTTTTGAGATTAAAGGTTGACAAGTGCATATGAGCTTTTGTGCTTTTGTGCTTTTGTGATTTTTGGATATATATATATTTCATTGCCCTGTTGAGCAGCTCATTACTGCATATCACGTTGAGTCTGTCATACATTCCACCAGCGCTTGCAGTGAATAATCGGAGGTTGAGCACAGCAATATGCTTCCAGCCGCTTGCGGCAGTACGGCGTCATCATAGGGATTGCGCAGCACCAGATTCAGCAGTGGTTTAACCGCAGCCAAGCCCTTGGACAGCGCCAGCTGACCTGTGAACAGATGAGCATTAAGGGTGCCCTGGATAACGACATCCGCATCAGCAGCTTGCTGTACCAGGAATTCTATCTCCTCCGCATCAGGCTTCATCGCACAGTAGCGTGTCTCCACAGCTATGCCTTTCGCCTTTAACAAGGAGGCCAGCCCAATCTCGGCAGACCCACTATTATCGGCTCGGGTCAGCTGCTCCTGCTGCGGCAAAATCAGTAAATATCTCAGTGAATCTTTGAGTGGATGCAAGCTGTCCGGGTCCCGGTTAACTTTTACAGTCATACGAGCCAGTTTCAGTGCCTCATCCGCCCACTGTTCTCTTGCAATCGGCTGTGCAGCCGCCTGGTACTGCTGGAATTGGGCATAAAGCTGCCGGATACGAAGAACCGACTCGTCGATTTGCGCCTCGTTGATGCGCCCATCCCGTACAGCGGCTAGAATACCTGCGATCACCTGACTCTGAAATTCTGGCGTATGACACATCAGGATCATATCGTTCCCTGCCTGAACGGCCAACACACCCACGTCTTCCGGGCTGAAATTTTTGCGAATTGCCCCCATTTCGATATCATCAGTGCAGATCACCCCCGCAAAGCCCAACTTCTTACGCAGCAGTTCCGTGGTAAAGAAAGGACTTAGGGAGGCTGGAAGTCCACCGGATTCCGGAATGTTGGGAAACACCAGATGCCCCATCATAATTGAATCCGCCCCGGCTTCAATCGCTTCAACAAAGGGAAGTAGCGGCCCCTCCATTAACTGCTCAAACGTGAGTTCACATTCAGGCAAAACAATATGCGAGTCTCCGCTCACTTGCCCGTGGCCGGGAAAATGCTTTGCCGTTACCGCCACACCTGCTTCATGCATTCCCTCTATATAGGCTCGACCGAACCGGGCTACCAACTGTGGGTCCTCTCCGAAGGAGCGAACACCCACAACCGGATTTTCTATATTCGTGTTCACATCCAGCACCGGTGCCCAGTTCATGGGAATACCCAGGGAGTGCAGCTCACTGCCGATGAGTTTACCGAGCAGCCGGGCGGCTTCCGGGTCTTCACTTAACCCAACTGCCCGGTTGCCAGGGATATAGGGAAAAAAGGACTTAAATTTGGACAAAGTGCCGCCCTCTTCATCTACCGAAACATAATAAGGCAAAGGGCTGCCGTTATCTTGGGCTATGTTCTTTACTTCTGCAAGCAGCGCATATGTCTGCTGCTCACTCTCAATATTATGGGGAAAGATGCCGATGCCCCCGAATCGGTGCTCTGTCATTCTGCCACGAAAATCTGGCTCGGCCCGAGTCGATGGAGTGCCTACTACGCACATCATGGCTACTTTGTCTTCCAGACTCATTGCTGTTAGTTCGAATGGTGTAGGAATTTTATTTAGACCTAGTTCTTGATAGAGCGTGCGCTCCAGATAATCATGCAGATAGAACCTGGATTTCACAAAATGCTCCGCCATATCAGAAGGCTGGTAACGCTCCAGCGCAGCCTTCATCCGAGGGAGGACACCATCACGTCCGCAACGGTTTCTCGTATAATTGTTATGAAGCGAGCGCCACTCCGCATCGTCGCCGGGATAGAGCTCCCAGCGGTAGGCATATTTGTGAATGGCCCGCGAACGATCTGTTGCCACCTCAAAATCATGCATGATCGCAATCAGTTCCGCTTCTTCCTTATGCTGTCGCACTTCGTCCATCAGCTTCCAGATCACATCATAATAATCCTCAACCCTGTAATTGCCGAGAAGACTGTGTCCGGTAACAGGATCAATGCCATGAAACCGTTCCAGAAAACGGTCGATGAAGGTAGCCGCATCCGCTTTGCGATTCCAGGCCAAATCCGCATGCAGCAGCATCGGGTACCAGGTGGTTTCAAAAATACCATACGGAACACCGAGGCTGAAAGGCCCCGTCCAGTTGGTCGCAACCACGCAGCCAAGATTCAGCTTGTCGGCCGTCTCTGCCCACTGAAGCAAGTTGTCTGTCCGGTTCAGCAGTACCGGATAATTCTGATGCTCAGCCCAGTCAAAGCTGCGGACTGCCGGCGCTCCCATAACTTCAATGCCGAACGACCTGAATTTATCCGCATGCGAAGTAACCTCCGCTTCGATATTGCGCCCGTTGTAGATCCAGATCATGGCGATACTTCGCTGATCCAGCTTAGCCAACTCCTCTGGCGGACATTTGTCCAGCATGTCATGCCAGAAAATCGGCTGTTTCCCCCGTTCTGACGTAAATGCAATCAGACGGTTCAAAAAGGCGATAAACGCTCGTTCCCGCACGCCTCCAAACTCGATTTTGCAGCGTTCGCATTCGCATAGGCTGTAGACCTCATCACAGCCGAGGTGGATATAACGTGAGTCCGGATGGGCATCAATCATCTCCCCGAGCAGCGTAGTAATCAACGCAAAGGTTTCCGGGTGGGACGGGCAGATCTCCCCGATGGACTGCTCTGTCTCGCGAAGATGCCGCCAACCTTCGTGACGCAATACATATTCCAGATGTCCAAAGCTCTGCTGGAGCGGAATAATCTCTATAAAATGCTCATGGGCGTTCCGCTTTAATTCTTCCAGCTGTGAAAGACTTAACGCATGCCGGGGATGTGTGAACTCGGGATAGGTCCTGAATGGAAATTTATCCTCGTATTCAATTAAAATCGCATTCGTCTTATAACGGGCGAATTCAGCCAAATACCCCGTCAGCAGTTCCGGCTTCGAGAACGTCTGACGCAGGTCGAAATTCATGGCCCGCAAAGGTGTATCCGGCCAGTCGGTTATGCACACCGCCGGGATGACACCATCCGGTCCGCGCAGCTGCACCAATGTCTGCAATCCGTAAAACAGACCCGCAGCATCCAGTGCGTACACCTCAGCCCTTCCGGTCGATACCTCCAGCTTATATCCTTGTGGATGTCCGTCCAGCCCGGACGGGTCTGTCTCGTCTTTTCCGATGAATGAACTAACATCAGAGATGATTAGACCTTTCGGTTGTGCTCCCATAGCTTCAGGAGCTTCATGAACTGTTTGAGCTTCTTGGACTTCTTGGACTTCATGAATTGCATAGGCTTCTTGAACCCCATGGACTTCCTGCTGCGTTTCCTGTCCTGAAAGACGTTCGATTACTAGCAAATAACCCTTTATTACCCTGGAGCATGTATATCCCATCCCCGGAAAATCCCGGCGGCAATGAATTTCCAATCTGGGATCATCCTGTTCCATGAAAAGGCTCAGCCTTTCCTCACCATTCAGACGTAAGGGACCTCCCTCGGTCGCTGCAATCTGCTTCGGTTGTGGTATTAAGCTCTGCATCGCTCTCCCCCTATTCTTGGCTCTGTGGACTGATTCGGCCGTTCTTCCAGCACTGCAAAACACTCAACTTGCCATCGTCCATGTTGAAGCTAACGATATCCGCAGGGGCTCCGATCGCAAGTCCTGCGGCCTGTTCAAGCCCAAGCAGCCGGGCCGGATGCACCGATGCACAATCCCAGGCATCGGGAACCCCGGATAACCCCGCATCAACAAGATACCCCACCTGATCCGGCAGCATCATCGCCGAGCCAGCCAACAGCTCAGGCTGGCCAGCAAGGTGTAGCCGACCTTCCGCCGTCAATACCACATCTCCACCGATATGCAGGTGGTAGGAGCCTGGCGGCATACCGCTCAGCGAGACAGCATCGCTGACCAGAATGGCACGGTTTCGTTTCATCCGTAGAATTACGGCCAGCACGGACAGCGGAAGATGGTGACCATCCGCTATCATGCAGCCATACAGCTCATCGGCCGCCAGTTGTTCCCACAAATAGTTAGGATGACGGGGAAGCATCAGGTGCGCGCCGTTGCCAAGATGTGTAGACATCACCGCTCCTGCGGAGATCGCTTCCCTGATCTGCTCTGGCGTTGCTGCCGTATGTCCAATCGAGACAAGAATGCCGGATTCGCAGCACCGGGCAATAAATGAAGCTGAACCAGGCCACTCCGGGGAAAGGGTAATGATGCGAATCAACCCATCGGCGGCATCCTGCCAACGGCTGAGCGCCTCCCAATCAGGCGGAACAATATGCTGCCTTGGGTGGGCGCCGCGTGGGCCATCCTCCGGCGAGAGGAATGGACCTTCCAGATGAATGCCCACAATTCCCTCGGCCGCATCCCGGTTCAGACGAACGGCTTTTGCAATAGTGGAAGCCACCTCAACCAGCTGTACGGAACTGTTTGTAATCAACGTCGGGCAATAGCTTGTTACCCCTTGGCTTTGCAGCTTTCGGGTCAGCTGCAATACCGTATCTGGACACAGCGGGGCCGTGTTCAGATCCAGCCCCCATCCGCCGTTCACCTGCAAATCCACCAGTCCTGGCGCCAGCCAAGGCAAGCAGTCTACAGGAGGCGACACTTCAAGCTCAGAAACGGCCGTGATACGTCCATCTCTGACTTTCACCTCAATGGGCATCCCCGTTCTGTAATGCTTCCCGATCATTGGCATGTTCACAGGCCGTAGGCTTCCCGGTCTGTGAACATCGTGATTCCGGGATGTGTACGCAGGATGGTAGCGGGACATGCCGTGCTAATCGGATCATGTAAAGCTGCTGCAAGCGCATTCCGCTTGGAAGCCCCTGGCACAATCACAAACAGCTCCCTTCCAGCCATTAACGCCGGAACAGTCATGGTCAACGCCTCTGCAGGCACATCTTCCAGTCGAGCAAAGCACCCATCGTTCACCTGCTGACGGCGGCAGGCTTCCTCCAGCTCCACTGCTTTGACGACTCTCGGATCTTCAAAATCGGCAACTGGCGGATCATTGAAGGCGATGTGTCCATTTTCTCCAATCCCTAGGCAGACGATATCAATAGGAGCTTCACGCAACAGGTCTCCATATCTCAGACACTCCTGCTCCACATCGTGTAGCCCATCCAACAGCTCCACACGCCCAGGCTGCACCCGACTGAACAGCCGATCCGTTAAATATCGTCCGAAAAGCTGTGGAGCCGTATCCTCCAGACCCATATACTCATCCATATGAAAGGCACAGATCCGCGACCAATCGATGCCTTGCTCTCGTACCAGACCCTCATATAATTCATTTTGCGAAGGGGCTGCAGCGAAAACCATGCGAACCTGGCGCTCTGTATCCTGAAGCAGGTGTCTTAATCTTGCCCCAACCGCAGCGGCAGCCGCTGCCCCCATCTGATCCCGATCAGCATAAACCTGCACTGGCATGTGCTCAACGATATGATTCTTTAGCGGTTCCACCAATTCATCCGCATTCATGTGCTTCCTCCTCCTTCAAGACATTTCTTACCTGCTTAAATCAATTGCCAGCATTCAGCATCAGCAGCGTTGTATGCGGCGAATCATGACCCGCTGCATAATAATAGCCGTTGTAACGGATTCTGCGCGGCTCAAAACCAACCTGCCTGCCCGTTCCCACCGCTTCTGAGCCAAGCGTCACACTTCCATTCACTCCTGTTGTCCCGCTGGTGTAACGTCCCGCCGCATAAGTAAATCTCCCCTCCACTGTCGCACCCGTCAGTACCGCGCCTGTATCATAATCTCTGACCTTAAGAGTGACGGATACTCCTGATCCGCTATAAACCAGATTCATATCTGTGACAATCATAGGCTTCAATGGGGTACTACTGGTGATTGCCGACACTTCATCGGTGAGTGGCCCGATATTTCCGCTCAGATCGCGGGCCGCAATACGGTAATAATATGTCGTATCCGGTAGCAGTCCTTTGTCCTGGTAATTCAGGGCGCGGGCGAATCCGACGATATCCGCAGCAACAGGCGTGAAACCCTGCACGGTGCTTCGGTAGATCACGTATCGCTCCACTTCCATGTTATCTGAAGCCATTCCATAATTCAGATGTACAGTCTGATAATCAGTGGCCTGAATAGACGGAACCCCTGGAAGGGCTGAAGGGGCTTCCAGGTCATCCGGCGCTGTCCACACTACACCGCCTGGTCCCCAATAAGAAGGAAGTGCCCGGTAGGAGTCATAGTGATGGACAGCAATACCACCGAAGCTGCTGCTCTGCCCGTAAGCTGCATACACCTTATCCAGCTCTGCTTCCATGTGGATGCGGCCCTCCTCCCAGAAGGTAATGGTCTCCGGGTCGCCGCTATTGGCAATATCCAGCGTTTCCACACCAATGACCACGGAATGCGGCTTGCCAATCTGATCCGCATAAACCAGTTCTCCAGCAGCCCCGGCAATAATGCCAGCGGAGCCATCCGCCGTATCCCGGTAATCCATAATGGAGATATAGTCGGAGATATCCTGAACATGCTCGGAGAGCCATTTGCTGGAGCCGTTCCACATAATATTTGCCGCCTGGTCCGATGTGTCATACCACTTGGGCACCGCAGGGCCGAATGGAAGACGAATGCCTGCGGTATCCCGGCGTCCAATCATCTTTTGCAGGCCATCCAAGTATTCCTTCTGCAGGAAATGGCTCGGATCTTTAAAGTCGGGAGAGATATACGGCTCTATATCCACATTGATTCCGTCAAATTTCTCCAAATCCCCTGCTGCAAGATTGTAATTGATCACCTGCTCCATTTCCTGCACGGCATGATGGTGATATTTCTCGTAAGCGCCCATATAGGCCGGTGTAGTTCCACCTGCAATTAGCGCGTGCACCTGTAAATTTTTGCTGTGCGCCCAGCTCACAAAAGAACGCAGTTCCACTTCCTGCGCTTCTAGCGCATCGTATCCCGCATAACCACCCACTGCGAGATAGAGTGTCTGGACTGGCGTTTGACCGAATGTTTGCGTATCGGTGATGAATGACTCCAGCACCTGGCGAGATCCAGGGTTCAGCAGCAGCTTGTAACTCTCCGGTTCCCAGATCCACATGGCGCGCTCCTGTACAGGTAGGGGAACGGCTGTCTCATGCGTCCCGATTCCAACCTGGGCGTACACCGTTGGACTATAACCATAACGCTCCGGCGTACTGGCCGCTCTAGCCTCCAAGCTGACCGTTCGATCGCCAAGTCCCACCGTGTCCCAGGTATATACATACGCAGAGCCTTGCTGAACAGCCTCTTCCCATGGTCCACGGTTCACCCGAACCTCTACCAGCATGATTGGAAGTGGAGCACTGGTCTCGACAGAGATTTCAACCTGACCGCTAAGAGCCACACCCTCAGATGGTCCGGTAATGGTTACAACGGGAACAGCACCTGCCGGGTTATTAACGGTAAGAATGGCTGGCTGGCCCCACACCCCGTAACGAGTGGACGTATCCAGTCCACGGACCACCAGTTCCACCGTACCGTTATAGCCTGAGGTATCCAGCATATAAGACCAGGTACCGCTGTCATCCCCATCCGGATCATTTAATACCACTTCGAATTGGGCCGTTCCGTCCACAAACAACCGAATGTCATACAAATCCGTATAACTGCCCCCAATTTCCACCAGCCCTCCATCCGACACATATCCGCCCGCAGGCGCGTCCAGTGAAATTGAACCCGCCGCTTCTGCCTTTCCAGGAACAGCTATTCCAATCGTCACCAACCAGATCAACAGAAACAATCCCAGTCTGAATCCGGAGTACACACGCAGATGCTGCTTTTTCATAAGCGAAGCCTCCCTTTGCCATTCTGTAATGGTCTAGGATTCCTGTGCCGTACATTCGCTCATTTCGCGCTCAGCTGTACATTCTGAACACGGTCATACGCTTCCTTATAGGTGTTCAGCAGCTTATCTACGCCAAGATTGTTGATTTCCTCCACATACTTCTCCCAATCCGCCAGACTCCGGGAGCCGGTGACAAATTTGGCAAAGCTCTCGTCCCGGTGCTTCTTGATCGCCTGACCCGTAATGGATATGACTTCATTTTCTACTTCCCTAAAAGCAGGTCTTGGCTGCATGGCGGGAGGATCATATTTGACCGCTTCTTCATAAGCATGCTTCAGATCGTCCGAGAACAGCGACAAATGGGCGTTAAAATCAATCCAGGTATAGGTTCCGCTGGTCTGAAGCCCTGTCTGTTTGCGCATCTCAATGACATCGTTATACTCCGGCTTGAACTTGATCGTATCGCCTTCTTTTATAAAGGTCTCGCCCTCTACTCCCCAGCTGCTGAGCGTACGCCCTTCCTCGGAATAGAAAAAGTCCATATACTTCATCACATCATCAATGTTCTTGGAGGTGGAAGCCACCGTCAGTCCGCCTTCCATATAATGAAAATACGGATTCAGCTGTTTGCCGCCTGAAATACCTGCCGGAGGGGCCATAAACTGCATGTTGAACTCTGGATTCTCCTGCTGCATAGCATTATTGAAAAAATCAATCCGGCTGATATAATCAATGGTCACGAACGATTTGCCAGTAGAGACCATATCCTGCCACTGCTTGGTTTGCAGGGATAAGAAGTCGGGTGGGACCAACCCTTCGTCATAAAAACTTTTCCACATCCCCACCATGGCCTTGTAATTATCTTCTGTCGGTCCATAACGCCATTCCTTCTGATCAAAATCATAGTAGGCACCTTCACCGGTTCCGTAGTTCACCGTCATATTCGCATTCATCTCATCCGGGATCTGGCCGTAGCGGATGGAGAGCGGGTAACTGTCCGGGTATTTCTCCTTCAACGTCTTAAGGGCCGTATGCAACTCTTCATAGGTTGTTGGAACCTGAATGCCTTCCTTGTCAAAAACATCTTTCCGGTACATCCAGATCATACGATTCGTCTCGCCGAAGCCCTGGTTGGGGAACATATACATTTTGCCGTCAGCGGACAGGGCAGCCTTCGCCTCCTCAGGATATTCCTTCATCCATGCCTTCAGATTCGGCATATTGTCCATATGCTCCATCAAATCCACCAGTGCGCCCTGCTGACCGAACTTATTCGAATCCTTGCGATTGGGCATATACATCAGATCAGGCAGCGTTTTGGAGGCAATCGCCAGGTTCAGGCTCTCATCCAGCTTGCCGGAAGGTGTCTGTACTTCCAGCGTGACGCCAGTCTTTTCTTTTAACCAGCTCCAAACGGGCCAACTCTTGGAATAAGGGAACGTGGCATTATTGTCCAGCAGCGCCGTGAAGGTCTTTTCCGCTCCAGTGGAGTTATCGGTGATTCCGGTACTGTTCCCTTTGGTATTCGTTTGAGGGTCAGCACCATTGCCACCACTGCACCCTGCCACCATCGTTACTGCGATCAGCAGGGGAAGTATTAACGATTTCCATTTGCCCATAAGCTTCTCTCCCTTAATCTGAATTTGCGATACATTCCTTGTTCGCCTATAGACTTTAGCCTTTGACCGCACCTACCATGGCTCCCTTGACGAAATACTTCTGTACAAATGGATAAATGACCAGAATAGGCAGCGTTGAGACCATGATGGTCGCATATTTGAGGGATTCCTCCACCACCAGGTTATCTCCGCCAATGGACGTTACGTCACCTGAACTTGCACTGCCAGCCAACACCAGATTACGCAGCAGCACCTGGAGCGGAAACAGATCGGGAGACCTTAGATAGAGCAATGGAAAGATAAAGTTATTCCACATGCCCACGGCATAGAAAAGGGCAATCGTGGCAAAGGATGCCTTAGACAGCGGCACAATAATACGGATGAAGATGCCAATATCATTCAGACCGTCCATACGTCCCGATTCCTCCAGCTCTTTGGGGATGCCCGAGAAGAATGTGCGCATCAGAATCAGGTTCCAGGTGCTGACTGCCCCCGGGAGAACCATGCCCCATACGGTGTCCACCAGATTCAGGGAACGGACCACCAGGAAGGTCGGAATCATCCCGCCGCTGAAGAACATCGTAATGACAATCAGGACGGTGAAACTATTGCGTAGTGCCATGTCTTTTCTGGACAATGCGTAGGCTCCGGTCGAGGTGACCACCAGTGAGATTAGTGTACCAAGCACGGTGTAAATGATTGTATTGCGGTAAGCCGTCCAGATTTGCGGATCGCCCAGTACCAGTTTGTACATGCTCAGATTGAAGCCCTTGGGCCAGAAGGAAATATTGTTTTGGATGACATTCACATTGCTGCTGAGGGAAACCGCCAGCATATGAAGGAACGGATAGAGTGTGACCACAACAACAAATAGCAGAATCAGGGATGCCACAACGTTAAACCAGGAGAATCGCAGTGATTTCACGCCACACCTCTTTCTACCATAGACTGGTCTCACTTAATCGGCGGCTGAGCCAGTTGGCTGTATAAATGAAGATCAGACTGATGACTCCCATGAACAAATCAATGGACGCACCATAGCTGAAATTCCCCTGTACCATGCCCACCCTGTAAACATATGTGCTGATAATATCCGCCGTATCGTAGATCGCCGGATTCTGCATCAGGAAGACCTTCTCGAAGCCGATCTCGAGCACTTTGCCGATATTCAGAATCAGCGTGATGACGATGGCGGGGGATATACCGGGCAGCGTGACATGCCAGATTTTGCGTAATCGGCTTGCTCCGTCCATATCCGCGGCTTCATACAATTGCGGGTCAATCGACGTCAACGCGGCCAGATAAATGATGGTCTCCCAGCCGATGTGCTGCCAGACTTCCGACAGGACATAGATGCCCCGGAACAGCCCGGGTTCATTCATGAAATTGATCGGTCCGATGCCGATCCCTGCCAGCAAATTGTTAATCAGCCCTCCGGTTGGGGAGAGAAACATAATCACCATACTTGCTACAATCACATTCGAGATGAAATGCGGCAGATAGCTGACCGTCTGTACAAAACGTTTGAATGCCGCCCTGCGTACCTCATTGAGCAGAATGGCCAGCAGGATTGGGGCTGGAAAGCCAAACACCAGCTTATACAGTCCCAGCAGAAACGTATTCTTCATCAGCGGCCAAAAATCGGGATTCTCCAGAAACATCCGGTAATATTTGAATCCCACCCAATCGCTGGCCCATATTCCTTTAAAGAGATTGTAATCCTTGAACGTGATGACCAGACCAAACATCGGCGCATAGCGGAAGATCAAATAATACAGGAGGCATGGCAGGAAGAGCAGCCATAGCGCCTTGTTCCTGTTCCAGGTTCTGATCAAACGCGACTTCCGCCGAGGCGGCCGGTGCGCTTTCTTTTGCAGTGTACGTTGCGTTACGCCAGCATCAGCCATCGGCATGCCCCCTCTTGCTTAGATGATTGTAATCGATTTACATGTTAGATAACTTACCCTGAAATTCCGGGGTTCGTCTCCGAATTATAGCTACAATCCTTTAGAAAGCGCTATCTACATGTTATATAACTTTTCGCCTTTACACCTTTTTTCCAGATATCTGCGTATAATTCAGTAAAAGTGTATATTGTTTGTGTTAGCTTTATGCCGCTATGATAGGACTAAATCACTCGATTCGGGGCTGTACTCAAGGGGGAATGTCATAATGAATGGACTGTCCAAAACAAGATTCTGGCCCTCGCTTAATCGAATACATCAGAACCGCTAACGTTAGCTATAACAGTGAAGAGAATTACAGATATGTGGAAGAGAACAAGATCAAGGCGGGATCATACACAGTATCTACTACAACGAAAATTCAAAGAAATTGGACGAATGACATCAGTAAGAAACAACAACTAACTGGACATGCGAGGAAGGTGGCGATACGTGGCAATGCCCGGAAGGTCATGAACGTTCCGATTTGAAAGCAAACGAACCGCCGCAATCGGTCATACAATGAATCTTTGTCCTACAAGTACTCAGTCTGACGGATTGTCCACTAAAAAAACGGTGTAAATAGGCCGTACCTTTACCGGATAAAGAACCGGAGGTTGGTTTCGCACTAAAAACGGGATATGGGGCAGTGGATACCACTTCTAAAGCGAGTAATGCCCGTTGAGGTATATTAAAATATGTGCCCGTTTAAACCATTGAGTACAAGAATTCAATTGCTACAGGGGGATAGTGAAAGTGATAATGCCTTGTTGGAAGGGGTGCGAGGTTTGTTACAGCCCTCTTTTGACCTTAAATAAAACCTCAAAAGGCTCAACGTTTTTTTCTTACACAGCAAAAAAACAGAATCAAAGAAGACACAAGGGTCTCTTGTATGTAAAGTTCAATCAGTTGATTTTTCTCACCCATTCACCGTTATTCCAGATATCGGGGTTGTTAATAGCCTCATTTTCTCCCCGTACAGTGGAATCATAGCTATCCTTACTATTAGTATACCAATCAACAATAACTAACTTCCCATTCAAACTTTGCACAAGAAATTCAGTAGGTTCAGCAAAGTTACCTATATCCTTATGAACACTTGCATCTAATTTCAAATAGAAAAAACTCTTATCCCCTCCAACATAATCTACTTGTCTAGTACCAATATCAACGCTTGTCACCTGATTATAAGTGAGCTTGTTCTTAAGGAATAAATCATATTGAGATGTAACTTTTTTTTGCGTATACTGTTTAAGGTTTTCGTTAGCAATATAAGTATCCAAATCAATGTCCGAACCGTTCCAAATCGCTTTGTAATATTCAGACAGAGCTGCTGCACACATTTTATAAGCCGTTTCAAAATCCCAAGCAGATAGATCACTTTCGTTCTGAGCTGAAAATTCTGAGGATGCTTTTAATAAATCCCCTTTCATACTCGGCGAAATTTCAGTATTTTTAGCAGTGTTATCTTCGTTGGTACTCGTATTAGTCTGTTGGCATGCACTAAGGGTAAATAAAATCAATAAAAACAGGTACGCACGTTTCATTGCATTTCCTCCAGTGAAAATATTGTTCAACTCCTGTAATTAAGCAGAAGAAGTTCTTTTTGAAGCACGACACTTCAACCAAAGATTGGAGTGAGACGCATCCTCTCTTGCTTAGTAGATCGTAAGTTGACTTGAACTTGAATGTGAGGTAACTTCCCCTATAAATCCGATGTTCATCTCCACATTATACCAGTTATCATTAAGAAAGCGCTATCTACATGTTATATAACTTTTCGCCTTTACACCTTTTTTCCAGATATCTGCGTATAATTCAGTAAAAGTGTATATTGTTTGTGTCAGCTTTATGCCGCTATGATAGGATTAAATCACTCGATCCGGGGCTGTACTACAAGGGGGAATGTCATAATGAAGGGACTGCTTACAAGCAAATTTGCGCTGAATGGACTGTTTGTCAAGCTAATGCTGAGCTTCCTCAGTGTCATCCTGATTTTGGCTTCATTTAACCTGTTCTCCCATCTGTACTTAAGCAACAAAGTATATCAGGAGATGGTCAGACAAAATGAATTGGGCCTTGCTCAGACAGTTGAAGGGTATGAGAATCACTTTCGACTGACCCAAAATATGATTCTGGCCCTCACTCAATCGGATACCTGGACAGCCAACCTAGGCATTTTGAGCCACATTAAGGAAAACCGCCGTTACGATATTCCCGCTGAGGTCAAGTCGGACCTCTCCACGCTGTATGCCAATCCTTTTTTGCATATCGACAATTTCATTCTCTATTTCAAGCAAGAAGACTATGTCCTGGAAAAGGAAGGACTTAGCAGTGCCAGCGATATGTTCGGTAAATATTATTATAGTAAAGAATATCCGCCGGATTACTGGAAAACTCAAACGATGAACAACCAGTTCCTGAAAGTGATGCCTGCCGCAGCTTTTACGGAAAACACTCTTCATTCCTCCCGCTCCCTCGGTCAACTGATGCCAATCATGATGAAAGCCATTCCTTACGAGGATGTGTACGGCATTGTTATGCTGAATCCACAGCGTATGCAGGACACGTATGGCGATGCCGGCAATAATCCGTTCTACATTCTGGACAATGAGGGACGCCTGCTGTTCACTACAATGGAGGGGGAGATGCTGAATACGCAGCTACCCGCAGATGGAAGCAAACATGAACGTATCGGCGATCAGTATTACTTCTATGAAAAAGGTAAGCAAACCGGGTTTACCTATGTCCGGGTTACCCAAGCCGCAGTGATTGCCGCGGAAATGCGAGGTATGCAGCTGCTGTTGGCTGTCCTGCTCGGCGCTGCTATACTGATTAGCCTGCTTTCCTCCCTATTTTTCAGCTTACGCTTAAACCAGCCGCTCCAGCGCCTTATTGCCGCTCTGGACCGAAATTCGGACAGCGGGCCAGATAAATGGAGCAGTGTAAAAGAATTCGCCATGATCGGCGACCGTCTGAGCTCCATTCTGGAGAATAACCGTTTCATTCAAAGCGATCTTGCGCAGAAGAACTCTCTCGTACGCCAGTACGCTTATATCCATAAAGTAAAAAATATCCCGCTCAGCTCCTATCTGGCGGAGCTTGAGGATGCCCAGCAATCCGAGCAGCCCTATGTCTCCATTCTGTTCCAGGTGGGCTTCAAATCCCAGCCGGATGAATTCGGGCAGCATACCCTGTTATTGTGGAAGCTGATTCAGAGCCTCTTCACCAGCAGCAAAACCAATAGCGTTGCCATTCAGCCCGAGCAGGACCAACTGCTTCTGCTGCTGTTCGATCCTGGTCCGCAGAGCGGTATTTTGCAGGCGCTGGATACCCTGAAGGAGTTGCTGGCTGTCGAAGAAACGCTCTATCTGACGATCGCGGTAAGTCCGGTTTATTCCGGGGAGATTCCGTTTACCGATGCGTACAGCAATCTGTCCATGCTGTTGAAAGAACGAAGGCTGAACGGGGAGACACAGGTTATAGTAGAGCCACGTGCTTCTTCTTCGAATGCCTTCCATGTGAAGGTATCCTATGGGGAGGAACTGCACAACCTCTTGCAATCTGGCAATGATGAGGCCGTATTCGCTTGGCTGGATCGCCAGCTGGAACAACTGCAGCACAAGGATGCAGCCGCAGAAGACTTCCGCACCTTTGCAATCGGCGCCGTAGAACAAATTGGCAAGACGGTGATGAAGCTGAATCTAACGCACATCGAATCAGAGCTTCGCTCTTCTTCTCCGAGAGAGTTATTTGATGGTTTCCATTCCATGCAACAATATAGAGAATGGCTTCAGACTCAGGCTCAACCTGTACTGGAGGCAGTACGCAGCCAGCTGGAAACGCGTGATCCGGTTATCAGCTTTGTACTGGACTACCTGGATCATCATTATGGGGAAGATATTAATTTGAATATTGTCGCCGACAAGTTGAATTTAACATCGGGGTACCTCTCCAGTATTTTCAAGGAAAAGACGAACATCAACTTCAGCGAATATCTGAACAATCTGCGGGTTGAGCGGGCCAAGGAACTACTTGTGAATGTAGATCTGCGAATTCAGGACATTGCGACACAGGTCGGTTATCAAAATGTAAACTCGTTTATCCGCATGTTCAAGCGTCGGTACGGGCTGACCCCCGGAGAATATCGCAAGCGTCATGCGGGTGATGAGCCATTCGTCTCCTCCAGCCATGGCTAACCAGGCATGAGCGGGCAAGACCGGGGATTGTAAATACACCAACGCCCGCTCGGAAGCGGGCCTATGTGTTTTGTTTACATTAGAATTTTGGCTTAAGTACGGATAACAGATGCAAACATCTTCAAGGTGCATTTCGCGCTTACTTATCACCTGAAAACTTTGCTATAATACCTCCAAGTGTTATTCCCCAAGGGGTTATAAGGATGGAGGATAAATCATCATGAAGTTTGCTAAACGTATGGAACACTTTAGTGAAGGGATTTTCACCCGTTTGCTGGAAATCAAGCGCAAGCGGCTGGAGAACGGAGACGCGGTCATCGATCTAAGTGTTGGCACACCCAACATTCCCCCGGCCCAACATATCATGACGGCTTTGTGCGAGGCAGCAGCAGATGCTTCAAACTATACATATGCTGTAAATGATCAGAGTGAATTGCTGCAAGCGGTCAGTGAATGGTACAAGCGCCGTTACCTTGTTGAACTGAACCCGAAAACCCAAATATGCTCCTTGCTTGGATCACAGGAAGGACTTGCGCATATCTCTTTGGCCATCGTGGATGAAGGAGATCTGGTCCTGGTACCCGATCCTTGTTATCCCGTCTTTGCCGATGGACCTCTTCTCGCAGGAGCCGAGCTGTATTATATGCCCCAAAAAGAAGAACACGGATATGTCATTCAACTTCAGGACATACCGGAGCATATTGCGCGCAAAGCAAAATTCATGCTTGTATCCTATCCCAACAATCCCACGACAGCGATGGCACCCGAACAGTTTTATCTGGATCTGATTGAGTTTGCCAAGAAATATGACATTATCATTCTCCATGACAATGCATACAGCGAGCTGGTGTTCGATGAAAAAAACATGCGGAAGTTTCCTTGCTTATCCCGGCGCGATGGATGTTGGCATTGAATTCAACTCGCTATCCAAAACCTATGGATTGGCCGGGGCGCGGATCGGCTTTTGTGTAGGGAACCCGGATATCGTATCCGTGCTTAAGAAGTTGAAATCCAACATGGATTACGGCATGTTTCTGCCGATTCAGAAGGCAGCCATTGCTGCAATTACAGGGGATCAGAGCGAAATTGAGCAGGTCAGAGATACCTATGAGGAGCGTAGAGACGTTCTGTGCGATGGCTTCACCAACCTCGGTTGGCCTATCGCCAAACCCGAAGCCACCATGTTCATCTGGAGTCGGATTCCAGACCACTACGATACTTCAGAACAGTTTGCCATGGATCTGGTTACCCAAGCCGGGGTAATCGTAACGCCCGGGAGTGCTTTCGGCCCTTCGGGTGAAGGATATGTGAGACTTGCTTTGGTTCAGGATAAAGAGACATTGCAGCAAGCGATCCTATCCGTAGACAACAGTGGAATTCTAAGAAAAACAACTCATGTATAACATGAAATAAAGCTCTCATACGAAAATATCCCCTCAAGGTAATCAGTGAATAAAGAGATCATGTCTACATGAACTCAACACTGAAAACCAGAGGGGATTTTATTATTTAGGATTGTTTAGGATCGAATGTTTAAGCCGATTTGCGCCAGTTGGAGCGGTACATTAAATAGAGGAAATACGGCGTTCCAATGATCGCAATCAACAAACCGGATGGAATCTCGGTTGGTGCCATAACCGTCCTCCCAATCGTATCCGCCAGCACCAGCATTACTGCACCGACCAATGCCGACAGAAACATCGACCGTCTTAACTTGTTTCCTGTCAACAGGCGGACCATATGTGGAGCGATTAGCCCGATAAAACCAACCGTTCCCACACAGGCCACTGCACCTGCGGCGAGCAGAACACCAACTGTCATAGCCAACAGACGCGTCCGGCGAACATTCAAGCCAAGCCCTGAAGCACTATTATCGTCGAATACCAACAGTTCGAATCTTCGTGCCAGCCACCACGCAAGCGGGATCAAAATCAACAGGAACACCCCAATGATCTTCACTTGATCCCACGTGCGTGCATAGGTACTTCCTGTCAGCCAGATAAAGCCGCTACTGCCGTATACAGCGCCGCGAACGATGAGAACCTGAATGCCTGCGCCTGCAATAGCAGACATGGCAATACCCAGTAATACAACTGCAGAAGGATTCAGTCCCTTCTTCCAGGACAAGGAGAATACGATTGCTGCGGCGATCCCTGCTCCAACAATCGCTGCAATGGGTAGCAAGAACACCGGAAGACCCGGCCACAGGATAATGACCATCATCGCACCCAGTCCTGCGCCTGACGACACGCCCACGATGGACGCATCAGCCAGCGGGTTGCGAACGGCCATCTGAATAAGCACACCGCTAATCGCCAGCGCAGCACCTGCACCAGCGGCGACAAGCGTACGTGGAACGCGAAGCTGAATAATGGCAGAAAATAGCCCATCCGATTGAAACAGGCTTGGCAGAAGATCAGCCATAGGAATACGCATTCCGCCAAACATCGTACTGAGCAGAACCAATGCTAACGTTAGTACAGTAAAGATCACAGCGATGGGGCCGAATGCCCAGCGACGTGAACGTGCTCCTGTGCTCATTGAGGTAGACATGCCTGATCCATTCGCTGCTTTCATGCGTGTAAGTACAAGCCAGATCAGCCATGGTGCACCAATGATCGCCATCACGGCTCCTGTCGGCAACTCCATACTGGAGTTATGAACCATCTTGGCAAGTACATCTGCACCAACCAGCAGTGCTGCACCCCATAAAAAAACACCAGGCAGCAGTAATCGGTTGGAACGGATTCCACTCAATCGAACCAGATGAGGTGCCACCAGTCCCACGAAGCCAATCGGTCCAATTACACTGACAATCACCGCAGCCAGTAACACAGCAATAATTAATCCAGTGGCACGCGCCATGCCTACTTTTTGTCCTAATGAGGAAGCAGTTGATTCATCCAGTTCCAGCATATCCCACTGACGGGATAACACCAGGGCAACGATCGTAATTCCAACAACCCAAGGCCATGCGTACACCACACCGCTCCAGTCATTTTGAACGAGCGTTCCGGAGCCCCACAGAAATAATGCCTGAGTCTCCTGAGAGAAGAAAATATGCAGCGCGCTTGTAAAAGAACCAAGCACCATCGAAACAATCATGCCTGACAACGCAAGTCGTACCGGGCTAGACGTTCTTCCCCCGCCCATGAAGAACGCTGCGGCAGCTGCCAGTAATCCACCGAGTACGGCGAAAAGGAATGGCGATTGGTGCATCAAGCCTGGGAAAAAAATCGTTCCCAACACCACGACAAAATAGGCCCCAGCATTAATGCCGAGTGTGTCGGACGCCGCAAGCGGATTGCGTGTAATGGTCTGTAACAACGAACCGGCAACAGCAAGCGCCCCTCCAGCGAGTATACCGATTACCGTACGCGGCATGCGCAGATCCCAGATCATATTATGTTCCAGTGTATCCTGCCTGCCCATAAGTGAGTCCACAACCGTATGGAGTGGAATTGAAGCTTCACCATAACACAGACTTACAAAAAAAAGCACGATGAGAGCGGTTAGACCGCCCCCATAAATGCTTATTGTGCGCCAGTTAAACACTGGTCGGGAATGTTGGACCGAACTCATTGGGTAATCGCCCCGACAACCCCGTCAACCAGAGCTTTGGACGAGATAGGTCCACCGAACGTCCATGTTGTACTATCCAGTTGATAGGTGCGTTTATCTTTGACAAAATTCAGTCCTTTCCATACCGAATTGTCTTTCATCGCTGTGCCAAAAACGTCATCGTCCGGCTGTGTGATGTAGATAAAGTTACTGTCTTGAACAGCAGGCAGGGATTCAATACCTACTGTTGAAAAACCATACCCCTCGATCTTGTCCGGCTGCCAATCGTTAATCAATCCAACCTTCGCCAATGTGCCAATAACGACAGCGTTATCGGTAAACATACGAAGACTCGCTGCATTTTGATACGTAAATGCTTGTGTCAGTACATAATGGAACTCCGATTTATCCGCAGCAGCAAGTTTATCTTTGGCTTCTGCATAATGCTGATCGAGTTCATCGAGTACCTTCTTCGCTTGGTCTTCTTTGCCAAGAGCAACCGCGATATTATTAAACGTTTCCGTCATTTTGTCATAAGTATAGCCATCACCCGTATACAGGTCATATTCAAGCGTTGGTGCAATGGCATTGAGCTGATCATAGATATTCGAATTGGAATTGGCGATAATCAGATCTGGCTTCAAAGCTGCAATCGCCTCCAAATTTGGCTCGTCACGTGTTCCAACATCCGTCACCGTATCATCCAGAGCTGCTTCAGGCGTCACATAGACTTTATAGTTGGCGTTGTCCGCACTACCTACTGGCTGAACACCCAGTGCAACTACATCTTCCGTATATGTCCATTCCAGCGTAACAACTCTCTTAGCTGGTTTGTCCAGCTTGAGCTCACCACCACTATGCTTAACTGTAACTGGACCTGCGGTCTCTTCAGTCGGTGTGCTGCCGGAAGAAGCATTTTCATTTGTATCTGTTGTGCTGTTGGCCTTACCGCAACCTGTTAGAGCAAGTGCCAGAACCGTCAGCAATAAAAATCCGTTTAATCTTTTTTTCATATCCTAATTCTCCCCTATTTATATGTATTTATATGATAACAATTATCATTATCACTAATGGATTATCCCGTAGGAATGCCATTTTGTCAATTCAAAATTAAAAGAACCCGCATTCAAGGCGGGCTCTCTTAACACTTATTAATCTAATACTTGATCAAGTTAATTTCAGGATGCGCAGTCCGAATGTCATCCAGGGTATGCCGGTTATTTCTTTGAGATGCTGGTCAAAGAAGCTCAGCGACAGTTCATTAATAAGCTGGAAATTGGCTGCTACATCGGCGCCTGCTTCATTAATGATTGGAGATACGCCAGCCAGATCGGTATAGCCCCCGTGATTGGTTTTGGGAATAGTGGCCGTATATGCACCCGGTTTCTGAATGGTTTGATTACGATGATAAGCCTCGGCATTCAAGAGTAGAAACCAATTGGCTTGAAAGCTTCATCAAAATCGCCGCGGATCACTTCATCCAGAACAAAGGAGACATCCTGTTCCCAAATACGGCTACGTTCGCTACTACACGTAGCCTATTTTTCCACTGCATCAAACAACTGCATAAATACACCTTTCATATTTTAACTCAACTGCATCGTTGTGATGCACGTATTATCTTCTTCATATGTAGACAGCTGGGTCTCTGCCACCTTTCCATCATGCACCATACGAATAAGATATGACCTATCCCTGGGTAACCAGAAATCCATAAAACCGTTGGAGCCGGACTTTATCTCAGCATCCTTCATGAGCGTATTCCCTTCGGAGTCATGGATCGTCACCATGAACTTCTTATTTTCCATTTCGCCCTGACAACCGGTCAGACTATGAATTGCGCATGGATGGGTCTGCTCTACGTAGGGCGCAATGGAAAGGAAAAATTCATTTTCAGGCAAGTCGTAGGTTGTCGTTTGGTTGCCTTTATCCGTGACAATTAACTGGGTGGCATTAATGGAGGCTGATTCCGGTGTCACCTTGCGTGTACTGATATCTTCAACCATTTTTTTGACATTGGGTGCTTCGGCGTTACCTGCTTCTTCCTTCCCTGCATTGCTTGCAATCAGATAAGCTCCCAACACAATTACAATCACTAAGCCGCCAATGATCCACATTTGTTTTTTCATCTGGAGTTCATCTCCTCGTCCGTTTTGATTTATTATAATGGAGA
Organism: Paenibacillus sp. 11B; assembly: GCF_030487755.1. NCBI lineage: Bacteria > Bacillati > Bacillota > Bacilli > Caryophanales > Paenibacillaceae > Paenibacillus > Paenibacillus sp. 11B. Next base: position 1,472,866 of record NZ_JAUKNS010000001.1, read on the forward strand.
ACGAACCATCATGGACTGAAAGCGCATCGAATTCACCATAAATTCACATATTTGTATGATTCCTTCGCAGCATGTTTCTTTATAAACATTGAAGGGTTATAAGCGAGTCATGACTGTTCCTATACAATCCTATATAATATATATAAATTCTGGAAATCAACTCGAACAAATTAAATTCATTATACATGTCTTACCCATTTTAGCTTGAGGAGCGGGAGGAACATTCATTGAAGTGGCACCGAGTAGTTAAAGAAAAACCAAATGTTAAAGATTGCATCGACTGGAACGGGTTTGTACCTAAACATATCGCAATTATGATGGATGGTAATGGCCGGTGGGCGACAAGAAGGGGATTACCTCGAAGTGCCGGACACTATGCAGGAATGCAGACGATGCGGGAAACGATAAGCATGTGCCACAAAAACGGAATCGCCTCTCTCACGCTGTACGCCTTCTCTACGGAAAACTGGAAAAGGCCCAAGGAAGAGGTCGATTACATCATTAGTCTGGTGGTCGAATTTGTACAGGATACAACGGTCCAGGAGCTGAATCAGAATAATATCAAAGTTAATTTTATTGGTGATATCTCCAAATTCCCAGAAGAAACCCAGGAAGCGATGCGCAAAGTGGTAGAACTAACTCAAACCAACAGCGGGATGGCTGTTTATTTTTCGATGAATTATGGAGGAAAGAACGATATTGTACAAGCCATCAAAACGTACATTGAGGAAAACAAAGAAGAAAACAACGAAACCTCGGAAATCTCCGAGGCGGAATTCGAAAAGTTTCTGTATACCGGACTAAATCCTGCCCCCGATCTGCTGATCCGAACAAGTGGGGAGAAACGGTTAAGCAATTTTCTATTATGGCAAGCGGCGTATTCCGAGCTCTGGTTTACGGATGTGATGTGGCCTGATTTCAACGAACAGTTGTTATATGAATCCATTCTGGATTATCAGCAGCGCAAACTAAGAGCTTTGGACGATGTCATACAGTAATACCAACTTTACCAACTTTGTTCCTGCCGATCCTCAGCTTAAATGAGCTTTTAACCAGGGATGAATAACAGGGAGAACGGTACTGGGCTGCATCGCTTTGGTGTGATCCATATCCTCTCCCTTAATGATTTCGACGGTCCAACCGAAGTTTTCAAGAATGGATTTATTCTTTTGCAGCCGTCCAGCGATATCCACCGTCACACTGCCGAATTTCTCACCGTATACAATCGTATCCCTCTCCCCTGCAAAAGCCAATCTGGGAATCTTCAACTGAGTTTGAATATGTTGGTCATCAAAATCAATTAAATCTTGATACAAGGTCGCAAATTGCTTTGTTTGAGCCGGATCAATTTTCAACTCCATGTTGTCCCAATCGACCTCATCCGGGCTAAACTGTTCATTTATAAAGGCTTCTGCTCCGTTATTCTCCTTCGTTGACTTATGCTGATCCATTGCTCCCTCATATGTCTTTGTGATAACTACTCGCATTTCCTCATACGGCCCCTCGTAAGGCGGGAACCCTCCCATAATGAGACTTTCCATCCGCTCGGTCCGAAGGGCGAGCTGCAACCCGACGAGAGCCAGCCAGGAGTATCCATAATAACTAAATCGATTCACATTCATCTGATCTGCAATTCGTAACAAATCCTGAGCTATATATTCGGGCGTAAAATGTTCCGGATGGGGATGTGCCATGTAGTGGCCTTCATAATCAAAATGCAGAATCTGAAATTCATCCGAAAGTCCAGCGATAAACTTTGCACCCAATTCAGGATCAACACCCCACAACCTCAGGGTTTCCGCTTCTTGTCCGGTCACGGACTTTTTGGCTATGGGCAGCATAATGACGCGACGATTTTGCGCTCCCGTCAGACCCGCTTCAAGTTGCGAGCCATTTAACAATGTAATTATTTTCTTCAATTGAACCAGTCCTTTACAGTTGATATCCTCAGTGTATAACATTGATGCAATCTTTCGGTTTTCATTATAAAATGTGGATAAAATATAGACTTGGCTCGTTGTATGTTAGTGTAGCACTTGAAGGTTTTACTTGAAGTATGAGGAGCAGAAGCAGATGAACCCTACGTATACACCTGGGCAAATTGCCACTAGGCTGGAGGTCAGTACGACAACACTTCGACGCTATGAAAAGGAAAACCTGATTCCCGACGTCCCACGAACCCTAAGCAATCACAGGTACTACACCCCTGTTCATCTTCAGGCGTTTGTTGCCATTCGTTCATTATTGAAAGGATACGAGATTCCTGTTGTATATGAGGTCATGAGACAAGTAAAACAGAGCGATACAATTGATGCTCTCTGGCTGATGAACCACCAGCTGTACAACAGCCAACTGGAGAAGCAACGAATGGAAGACATTTGGAATATGGTACAACAAGTGGATTTTGCTAACGATCGAAAGGTTGGAACGACGGAGTCGATTACCATTGGTAAAGCGGCTGATATTGCCGGGGTCAACACTTCTGCGATCAGACATTGGGAAAAAGAGGGCTTAATTCGCTCGGAAAGAGCCCCTCTGAATGGGTACCGAATGTATACCCGAGTTGAATTAAGAAAGATATTAGTCATTAGCAGCTTAAGAAAATCAGTCTACTACATTGAGCATATGAAAGAACTATTAAATACCGTCGGCACGCAGGATTACTCACAGATTAATAAAGCCTTCCAGATTGCACTGCAAAAGCTGAACACCCAACTAGCCCTGCAATTTGCAGGAGTGAAGGAACTTATGGCATATATTGATTTGTATCAAGAACCACAGGGTTAACTTATGGTTAGTTGAGCATGGAAGTTTTATTAAAAAAAGCCCGACTCATATTCGAGAAATTCTCAACACGGGTCGGGCTCCTTATTTTATTTTCCCGTTCTACTCATGGTAATTTACAGGGTAGAAATGGCTTTATTTTTCTCAAAGAACCTTGCATTATGGGACGATACCCCTGCCATATCGGAAGCGCTAGGTTCCATATACAATTTCGCACTGTTTACCGCCAGTACGGCATCGTTGAAGGCACCAGCGATCAGCCGAACCTTACTGCCATAGGTGATGAAATCACCGGCTCCGAATATACCTGGCTGACTCGTGCACATTCGCGGATCAACCGAGATACCGTAATCTTCACGTTCGAGTCCCCAGTGGACCAGGTTACCGAAATCACGATCGTATCCATGACTGACTACCACTTCATCCACTTCAATTGGCATGATTTCCCCGTTGTCTACATGCACGAGGTCAACACGGCCTATTTTATCTCCTGAACCATATAAGCGAGAGATGCTGTAAGGGGTCAAGACTTGGGCAAAAGCTTTCATCTGGGCAACCGGCAGCTCATGTGCCGTAAATTCATGTCGTCTGTGAACCACAATGACTTCCTGCGCCAATCCCTCCATTTCATTCGCCCAATCTATCGCAGAATCCCCTCCTCCGGAGATCAGCACACGCTTATCCTTGAATCTCGACAGATCGGTAATGGTATAGTGAAGATTCGTCAGCTCATACCGATTGGAACCCTCGATATCCAGCTTCTGAACCTGCGTCATACCTCTACCTGCACATAATAAGATAGTCCGTGTATAATGACGCTCACCCGTCTTCGAAGTAAGCACGAATATATCGTCCTCACCTCGTTCCATCTGCGCAATTTCCTGGCCGAACACAATTGTGGGGTCAAAGGTTCTTGCCTGTCTTTCCAGAGAATCAATCAGTTTCTCACAACGAACCGGATCAACCCCGCCCACATCCCAGACCAGCTTCTCCGGGTACGTACGCATAAATCCACCCAATTCCTCTTTGGCTTCAATAATTTTGGTGCGCATTGCTCTCATCCCGCTGTAAAATGCAGCATACATTCCCGCAGGTCCACCACCAACGATCGTTATATCGTAAATATCCAATGGCTGCTTCGCTCCAGTATTCATCTAGGGCACCAACTTTCCAACGACATAATCCAATAACTTGGCCGATCCGATAGGGCCTACACCTGTTACAAAATCACTCGTTTTCAGCGGAAAGACATGATTGTCTTTGACCGCATTCAGACTTGCCCATACTTTGCTTTCTTTCAGATTATCCATAGATTCTTTCGTATCATAGCCTTTCAGTGTTCTGTCTTCTAGAAAAATATAATCCGGATTCATTTCAGGCAAAAATTCCAGGGAAAACTGGCTAAACCAGTCTGTAGAGTCTTTGATGACTTCTGGACTGTTTAGACCCAAAATATCATAGAAAAAGACACTGCTGCTTCCTCCTTTGGGGCCCATGAAACGATATCGATTGTGCTCCACTCGAAGGACCAGCACAGTTTTGTCGCCGATGGCCTGAGCAATTTTCTGCTGTGCCTGCTTCGCCTTCTCATCAAACTCTGCCAGCACTTTGACAGATTCCTCTGTTTTGTCAAATAGGGTAGCCAGCTTCGGCATCGCTTGCTTCATTTCACTGTTGGATTCCAGAGCCACCGTTGGAGCAATTTTGGTCAATTCGTCATATGCTCCCTTATCCATACCTTCGCCTACGGTAATAATCATATCTGGTGACAACGCAAGCAATTGTTCATAATTATATTGATATTGTTCTGCTTCTATCATTTGCACGCCGTGTTCTTCAAAATAAGAAGAACGATATTCCGGTTCAACCTCCGGAACGAATATAACCATTTGCGGTATCACACCCATCTCAATGAGATACTCGGCATAGATCGAATCGAAGACTAGCATATTCTGGGGATGTGCAGGAATCGTCACTTCACCGAACTGATCCCGAACAACCTTCGTTTCATTATTCCCTCTATCTTCAGTTGAAGCTCCTGCTTCCTTATTGGAAGTACCGGAACAGGCTGAAAGTACCAAACTTAACACCAACAGCACCATTCCAAAACTCTTAAACCTTCGTGACATGATCTACTCGCCCCTTATATAATATTGATAATGATTATTATTATCAAATACTAGCAAATAGGAAGAGATCCTTCCATAGGAGATGGTGCGTATTCAGTTGGATTATTGTGCTCTACAATACATTGGTGACCAGACTATTCACAATTTCATTCAAAATCATTTTGTGTCCGATAATTCCGCGACCATCCACCCACAGGCGAGTATCCACGAGAAATACCCTGTTGTTTTTTACAGCCTCCAAGTCATTCCATTGGGAGCTCTCCACTAACTTCTTCATATTATCTTCAGCACTAAAGTGCTGCATGACCCGTTTCTCAACAAACAGGTAATCTGGATTAGCTTTGGCCAATAAGTCGAGTGAGCAAGGATTAAACCACGCCTCCCCTGCTTGCAGCGGCTGTGGCAGAGTTAATGGGAGCTGTTCATACAGCACATGGGATACCCCATTAGAATGACCACCCATGTATCGATAACCAAACGTTTCTACCCTCAGTACCATCACAGTGGAGGAAGATTGGACTAGATGTTCCAGTTGTCGCTGTGCTGCGTTCACTTCCAATTGCAGCTGCAAATGAAGTTCATAGGCTGTATCTTCACGGTGAAACAAACCGGCTAGTTGATGGAGCAGGGTCTCCACATCGTTATTCAGACCCGTTAAGATGGGTGCAATGGTGCGCAGTCTTTGCTTGATCTCTTCTGTCCATACGTTTCCTATAATCCATTCAGGCTGAACTTGCCGAATCCGTTCCACATCCAGCTCATATTGCGGGACTTCCAGCATCTTCACCTGATGCAATTCAAATAGTTCATGCTGATGTTCAGGCAAAAGCAAGGGTGTCACCATAACGGCATGTGGAATAACCCCCAAGTGAATCAACACTTCCGCACAAAGCGGGGAAAGACATACGATATTACGCAGGGGCAACGTTTGTCTATAATTTCTCGGGGAAACGCCTGTTAGCTGTTTGAAACGACGACTGAAATAATGAGCATCCTCGAATCCGGTCTTCTTGGCAATGTCCTGAGAGGTCGCCGTTGTTAACAACAGCTCCTCTTGAGCACGATAGATTCGGTAATGAGCCAGGTAATCCAGAGGTGGCTTTCCATATCGCTCACTGAATTTGCGGGAATAATGCCAGGGAGTGATACCAGCGATCTCAGCCAATTGCTTTCGTGTGATGACCTGGTCATAATGCTGCTGCATGTAATCCACAGAGCGGAGAATACCTTGCTCAATATTCGACTGCTCTTCCGGCTGCTCACGATATACATGTTGCAGCAATTCATATATCAGATACTGATTTCTAACCCGGGTTGCATTCCAATCAGGAGAACCGTGTTCACTCCATTGCTGACTGAGAATCGCCAGCGTGCCAGCGGTTAATTGTACTTTTTGATACGTATCTCCTGACGGTACATGCCATTCATATTTCTCCATTTCACCTCGGTCAGGAAACATCGCATATGTATCAAACTGAATATGCCATCCGGCCAGATCCAGATTGCCACCCTCAATCACTTCAATTACAGAGTTTTCTTCCACAGCAATTAACTCTCCATAAGATACCTGAACCCTGTGACTATTGATGTTCCAGATGGCTTTCCCGTCAAGGATGAGCAGCAAGGCATGACTTGAAAAGTGATGCAGCTTGCCCGCAGTCATCCATTGGTCTGTCAGTGGCTTGGTTAACTTCCATTGTGCCACCCAATCTATGTTGTTGGACATATTGTAATCCTTTCTGTGGCTGAAGACTCCATAGTTTTAAGTGTTACTACATCAAAAATATATTTAAATGAAGTCGTGTTATTAACTCTACAATACACGAAAACCCGCACCATCAGGTACGGGCTTTTCTTAATTTATACGTGTTTCCGTTCTTTTCCTAACATCCAGTAGGTGAACACACCGTATCCCCACTATAGTTTAAACCCCATCTATAAAACGAAATTTGTCCCACAACGTAATCATTATAACCGTGTCATTCGGCAACGAAGTAGCTGTAATATACAATGCGCAATCATAGCAAACGAATGAGATTCACCAGACGCGGAGATTCTACCTATGGAGTTCATAAATTTGATGAAGTTTTACTGATTCTTAGACGCCTGCAAGGTTATATACACAAAGAAATCTAATATCCGAAATCTATGATCCAAGGAGCTGGTCATTTGCAACATTACAGACACAGTGCAGAGGAGACACTTCAGGACGTTAAGAGTTCCAGGGATGGGCTCACCACCTCCGAAGCTGCAAAGAGACTTGAGACGGAAGGCTATAACGAGTTAAAAGGAAAAGCTGCAACCCCCATCTGGAAGCTATTTATTGAAAATTTTAAAGATCCCATGGTGATCGTGCTTCTCATTGCAGCGGCTGTCCAGATAGTACTCGGACACCTGATTGAATCGCTGATTATCTTTCTCGTCATTCTGTTAAATGCCGTCATTAGTGTCGTACAGACCAAAAAAGCCGAAAGTTCTCTGGATGCACTGCGGCAAATGTCTGCACCCGAAGCCAAGGTCATTCGTGATGGTCAGAAAAAGACGATTCCGGCGAGGGAACTCGTTCCCGGCGATATTGTCCTGCTCGATGCGGGAGATTACGTGCCTGCAGATGGACGCATATTGGAATCAGGAAGTCTCCGAATCAATGAAGGCATGCTGACCGGAGAATCCGAAGCTGCGGAGAAACATGCGCATGCCATTCCCGAAGAAGCACCGATCGGAGACCGTCGCAACATGGCATTTAGTGGTTCACTGGTCGTGTATGGTCGTGGCATGCTCGTTATTACAGGCACCGCACTGAAAACGGAAATCGGCAAAATCGCCGAATTAATTGAAAATGCTGAAGCCAAAGAAACACCGTTACAACGCAAATTGGAATCGTTCAGCAAGAAACTTGGATTCTTTATCCTGGGCTTGTCGATCCTCATTTTTGCTATTGAAGCAGGTCGTGTCTGGTTAACGGAAGGAACGGAAAATATCGGCCCATCCATTGTGAATGCCCTAATGTTCGCAGTTGCCGTAGCTGTCGCAGCCATTCCTGAAGCCCTTTCATCTATTGTAACGATTGTATTATCTCTCGGAACGAATAAAATGGCCAAGCAGCACGCCATTATCAGACGTCTTCCTGCCGTGGAAGCTTTGGGTTCTGCCAGCATTATCTGTACTGACAAAACAGGAACGCTTACTCAAAACAAGATGACTGTGGTGGACTATTACATTCCCCATGGCACGAAAGACCAATTCCCCGATGATCCCAAACAGTGGTCTGCAGAGGAACGCCGCTTGTTACATATTGCAGTACTCTGCAATGATTCGAATATTAACCAGGAAGGCAAGGAACTTGGTGATCCCACCGAGGTAGCGCTCATCGCCTTCAGTAACCGGGTGAACAAGGATTACAATGAAATTCGTGACCAGTTTCCGCGTGAAGCCGAGCTTCCTTTTGACTCGGATCGGAAATTGATGAGTACGGTGCATACGTTTGAGGGACAGACCGCTTTGCTGACCAAAGGTGGCCCGGATGTGCTGTTTAGCCGTTGTAGTCATGTTTTCATAAACGGTGAAGTTCAGCCATTGACGCCTGAGATTCGCACGCAATTTGAAGAGAAGAACGAAGCGTTCTCCAAACGCGCCTTCCGTGTGCTGGCTTACGCCTACAAAAAGTTTGATGACAAAAATCAGGTTACGATAGAGGACGAATATGATTTAACACTTGTTGGTCTGACAGCCATGATTGATCCCCCGCGTGAAGCAGTATATGGTTCGATCGAAGAGTCCAAGAAGGCGGGCATTCGTACCATCATGATTACCGGCGACCACAAAACAACAGCCCAAGCCATCGGTATTGATATCGGACTTGCAGGCCCGGACGACCTGGCCCTTACCGGAGCAGAGCTGGACAAACTGTCGGATGAAGAACTCGACCAGCAGCTCGAACATATCTCGGTGTACGCACGTGTATCTCCTGAAAATAAAATCCGCATCGTGCGTGCGTGGCAGCGCAAAGGCAAGATTGCAGCCATGACTGGAGATGGTGTCAACGACGCACCAGCATTGAAACAAGCCGACATCGGCGTAGCGATGGGCAGCGGGACGGATGTCGCCAAAGATGCGGCAGCCATGATTTTGACGGATGATAACTTTGTGTCCATCGTGAATGCAGTCAGTGTCGGGCGAATGGTATTTGATAATATCAAAAAAGCCATTGCGTACCTGTTTGCAGGAAACCTCGGGGCGATTATCGCCATTTTGTTTGCACTTGTGGTCGGTTGGGTGAATCCTTTTACAGCGCTGCAACTGCTCTTTATCAATCTGGTGAATGACTCCCTGCCTGCCATTGCACTCGGTACCGAAAAAGCTGAACCGGATGTCATGCGACGCAAACCGCGAGATATTAACGAAGGCATCTTTGCCGGCGGAACGTTACAGGCTGTCATTACTCGCGGTGTCCTGATCGGGGTGGCGGTCATCGTGTCCCAATATATCGGACTTGGGATCTCGGAGGAAATAAGTGTGGCCATGGCCTTTACAACCTTGATTCTGGCACGGAGTCTGCAAACTTTTGCAGCACGCTCCAATACACAGACGATTTTCCAGGTCGGCTTCACCACCAATAAATTAGTTCTTGGTTCCATCCTGGTTTGTCTCTGCCTTTACGCGATCACGCTGATCCCGGGTGTACGCGGCATCTTTGCCATCCCGGCTGCGTTTGGCTGGAATGAGTTCCTGATCGCAGGAGGACTCGCTCTCGCAGCCGTCATTCTGATGGATGTCATCAAATGGATTCGCAATCGGGGGAAACAAGCCAGCGTAGCCTAACAGTAATAGGCGCCCTTTAAATTTAGGGCGCCTATTTTTTTATAGCATCCTATACAACCTTGACGATCCTAGCTAGATAAGGAAAATGGAGTCTAATTTTTTCAACCCACTGTAATTATGACATTATTGCCATATAAGAAGATTGAGCGTAAAATGGTTTATTGATTTGGTTACCTGTTCGAATCAGAAAACAGGTACATTTATCATGACTCCATTGAATTCATAGACAGGAATGGTTACGTGAAAGATAAAATTGTAATGCCTCTCTGGACTTGCTGCCTGTTCATCGTTGTGATGAATACCACCATGTTTAACGTCTCTTTACCCGTTATTATTCATGATCTTCAGATTACATCGGACCTGGGGTCCTGGGTCATCTCAAGCTACTCCATTGGTTACGCCTTGTCGACGGTGATTTACAGTCGATTATCTGATCGTATCCCGGTGCGCAAACTGCTGACGGTGGGATTGCTTATTTTGGGTTTATCTTCATTATTCGGATTATTTGCTCACAGCTTTGCGATCCTTCTGCTGACACGCATTCTGCAATCTGCGGGTGCAGGGGTCATGGCCGGGCTTGGGCTTGTCATCGCAAGCCGTTACATCCCGTTGGAACGGCGCGGAGCTGCCATCGCACTTATTTCATCAGGCAGTGCCATGGCATTTGGGCTCGGTCCAATCGTAGGTGGACTCATTAGTGAGTACTGGGGTTGGAATGGACTTTTCGCTATTACGGTGCTGGTCCTGCTTGCACTGCCCGTACTGCTCTATTTTCTCCCGCGTGAAACGGCCAAACCGGAGAATCCTTTTGATATGATCGGTGCAGCATTAACCGTGATTAATGCAACTACCCTTCTGGTTGCCATCACTCAGCAGTCATGGTTATGGCTGTCCATCGGTGTCATTTCACTTATTGTGCACATCGTGTATATTCGCAGGGCAAGCCTGCCTTTTGTGAATCCACATGTATTCCGAACACCCGGGTTTTCCCGGCTACTGATCATCGGCTTCTGCGTTCTGGTCGTAAATCTGGGCAATCTGTTCCTGATGCCGCTAGTGCTCGCTGATCTGTTTGGACGTTCGTCACTGGCTATTGGTCTGCTGATTGCTCCTGGAGCCATCGTCTCGGCATTCTGCACCCGTTTCGTAGGTCGCTGGATTGATCGATATGGCAATATGCGTTTTCTAATGATCGGACACATTTTGCTTGCCGGAGTGTTAGCTCTGTTTATGCTGGGACTGAATCAGTCTGCTTTGATTATCACCGGCGGATATCTCTTTTTCTCCCCGGCACTCTCAGCCTCCATAGCTTCCCTGAATAACGAAGCATCTCGGGTGCTGCCCAAAGCGCAAATCGGCTCCGGCATGGGCTTGTTACAGCTGATCCAGTTTTTTGGCGGTTCGGTATCCGTGGCTGTCTGTGGGCTGCTGCTGCATAGCATTCCGGGTGTTCCAGTAGAGGAAGCCTATCATGTTGTATATGGATGTCTGCTCTTAGTCTGTCTGATCTCGCTAGTCATCGTGGTCTGGCATAACAAAGCTGCACGATCGACTTCTACGGTTACAATGACTGAGACTGGATAGGTTGCAAACTAGGATGTATTCTATATCATTCAATCAAAACATTCATGTATTCGATGGAGTAAAAGGCCCGCGAATAGCGCGAGCCTTTTGTCGTTCACGAGGATATTCAAACGGTGAATCACTCAACTGGATCACTCGGTCTGGCTTTTAAACAAGCTATGAATGCATTGAAATTGGCAGCGATCTCTCGTACATTTTCCTCCAGCAGTTGCTGGGCTTCCTCCGGCGTCTCTGATTCACTCTCGGCATCTTCGCGTACCATCGCTTCTTCATGGTCCATAACCAGTACGGCAGGAGATTCTGAATTCTTTCGGTAATCCAATAAGTAGTTGTTGCCGCTGCTGACACTCCAAGCAAACGGAATAATCCGGCGTGGATCGGGATTCACGTCATCTACCAGATTGATGTTATTCGCAATGAACTGATTACTCCCAGTCGATGACCTCTCCATTTTCAATCATATCAAATGCTTGACCATCGGCCTCCCGTTGAAACTCCAGATATTCATGCGGAAACAAAATGCCGTAATGCTTCTGAATGTTATCGATATTCAAGTTATTCATACACTCCCTCCATACAGTCCTGTCATAGCACATCATTTCCCAGCCAATGCTGCTTTCCAGGCTTCTTCCACAGCTACAGGAGCTTTGCTGCTGCTCTCGCCGCTGCCCTCTTCCGTCCAAAGCGGTGGATAATAGGCGAATACTTGTCCTATCTGAAGCTGTACCATGTCGTTCTGCCAACCCTTCCAGCGAAAGGTCTGATAATACTGCTCCAGATCACCATTAGCCAACCAGTTGATGAAGCCCGAATAAGCCAGTTCTGTCGATTCCCATTCCAGCGTGTCAGGGGCAAAATAGTATACATGTCCTGTACAGCCATACTTACCCGTATCCATTCCGAAAAATCCACCCGCAGCATCATAAGCGACGACCATCATGCCTTCCAGTGCGGGTACACAAGGCTTGTCAGCCACACCATTCCAACTGGTCAGACTCCCGAAGGTTTGATCACCTCCCGATCCAAGCAACGTAATCCAGCCATCATCCAGCACAATGCCCGCTGTCTCATAGGCAACAGCCCCCAAATAGGATTTAGTACTTACTTGTAGGCGATAAAGCGCGTCCTCTCCGACCTCTCGCTGTGCAGGAACATAGGTATATTTATTTTGTCCATGGTCCAACAGTTCCTTGAGTTCCTCCCAAGCATGATTCTCCCGATCCACTAATTCGTTTGCGATTAATTTATGCATAATTATTGCTCCCTTCAGCCTACTTTACATTCTGCTTGCTCCCCCCCTATGGATTTATCCATTCCCGTTCAAAAATACCATTCCACATCTTAATCCTCCATTCTTCCACTCATGCTAGTTTTCTATGAACATATCACACCCCTATTCCTCCATTCAAATCTGCTATAATCAAACTTTATAGCAAATTCATAAGGAGGAAACACTTTGCTTCGTACAGTCACACAATACGTTCTGGCCCTGATTCTAATGCTTCTCGCAACAGGTTGTCAGGATGAGGGCTCTTCCATGCCTTCACCAGATTCGGTTCATACACCCGCCACCAAAGAAATTTATTACATAGCACCCGATGGAAATGACCAAAATACAGGAACCATTCAAGAACCCTGGAGAACGCTACAGCATGCTGCAGATCATGCCAAGCCAGGCAGTACCGTTTATTTACGGGAAGGGGTATATCATCAAAAGGTGAAAATAACCCGGAGCGGAAATGCCTCCGGCAATCCCACCCTGTTCTCCAGTTATCCACAGGAGAAAGTCATCATTGATGGTGAAGGTCTGTCGGTACGCGGTATAGAAGGTTTAATTGAAGTCGAAAATGCCAGCTTTATTACGATTCAAAATCTCGATATCCGCAACTTTACAACCTCTCTTCGGGGTCAAGTGCCTACTGGCATCTATATTCACGGAGCAGGGGAACACATTCAAATCCTGGGCAACACCGTTCATTCCATTGCAAATGATGCCAAGCCCTCAGGACCGGGATTTGCAGGGTAGAGATGCCCACGGAATTGCAATCTATGGTACGGAGCATCCCCAAGCCTTACGGGACATTATGATCAAGGATAATGAATTGTATGATCTCGTGCTCGGTTCAAGTGAGTCACTTGCAGTCAACGGGAATGTCGATACGTTTGCCATCTTGGACAACACCATTCATGACAGCGACAACATTGGTATTGATCTGATCGGTTATGAAGGTACATCCGAAGATGACACGTATGATCAAGTGCGAAACGGCATTGTACGAGGAAACGAAATCTATAATATTTCTTCCAATCTCAACCCTTCCTATGGAACGAACCTCCCCAATGAAAGCAATTCTGCCGGGGGAATCTATGTAGATGGAGGCAAAAATCATATCATCGACCATAATCGGGTATACCGCAACGATATCGGGATCGAGATTGCTTCGGAGCACGCCGGACGTTCAACGAGCAACATTACGTTGCAGGATAATCTCATTTTTCATAACAGGCTGACAGGTATCGCCATGGGCGGCTATGATGAGGAACGCGGTTCTACCGTGGACAGTACGATTATGTACAATACAATAGTTGATAACGACCTGCTGGATGCTGGCAATGGGCAGCTGTTCATGCAAGCCCAAACGAAGAACAATACGTTCAAGCGGAACATTCTCGTATCAAATAGCTCTGACGTGCTCATCTACAATGAATACACCAGTAATTCGGGGAATGTGTTTGATCATAACGTGTACTACTCCCCTGCACCACAAGAAGATGCGCTCTGGGTCTGGAAAAACAGGGAGTATGCCGGCTTCACCTCCTACGTCGAGGGATCAGGAAATGATGCTCATTCATTGTATGTGAATCCGAAGTTTATGGATGACGCCAACGAAGACTTCACTCTCCAAGCCAGTTCCCCTGCCAAGGGATATGGATTTATGAGCCACGAGTAACCGGAAAGAGTGACCAGGATAATGCCGGTAAAGTGATTCTACGATTCGTTGTTAAAATACGTTCTAATAGGCTGAGGCATGGCGGAAAAAATTAATTCCCCCAATTCGGCGGGGGATTCCCTCATGCCGTTTTCAAGCCAGTCTTTGGTGACATTGACTCCTCCGTAGGCATTAAACTGGATCGCAAAAGCAATATCCTGTGGCAATGAGGCAAGACCCAATTTTTTCTGGATATGCTTGGTATGGCACTCGACCGTATATTGAAAAATAATATTATAGAATGATAAATGTGTATCGTCGTCAAATACTTTTTTGAAATAGAGATAGTCCTCTTTAATAAACGCTACAATTCTTCCGGCCACGCGCCCCCAAGGCTCCTTCTCTATATATTGATTGATGATTTTATCCGCTTTGTCACTATAGATCCAGGCAATCAGATCGTACTTGCTCGAAAAATGATAATAGAACATCTGTCTGCTTACCTGACAATGATCCGTGATGTTGGTGACAGTAATGGATTGAATCGGGTTCCGTTTGGCCAAATCAATCAGGGATTCAGCCAGGAGTTCTTTGGGCGTGATTTTTCTAAGCATAGGTATCTCCCTCCTGAGGTTCTAACGCTGCTATGGTGTCTTGGCCATTCTCTTTACATATCGACGTATTTGTACAGTTTTTTTACACTCTACTGAAACAGTCTATTATGATTTGAGATTCTTTAATTTATACTTTGATGTGAAAGGGGAGTGGAATATATGGATTCCAAAACGATCAAAAATGTAACCGTTAACGCGTCAATGGATACTGCAAATGAAGACGCCCGCAAAAACATGGATGTCATTATAGAATTTTTCTCGCTGTATCTGGGTGATACGGACCAATTTTATTCGCTGTGGGTTGAGGAAAACCCGGCAGTGATTACACCGTTTGTTACAGCAGATGTCGCCGTCCTGCACAATGCTGTTCAAGAAGGCTGGGACGCTGTTAAAAGCTTCTTCAATCCGATTTTCACTGATATGAAAGGTACATTCGAATGGACGATTGACGAGTTTATAGTCGGCGAAAATCCGAATACCATTGTTACCAAAACACGGAGCAACATCGACATCACTGCCAACGGACCCTGGGGTAACGACAAAAAAATCAAGTATAACGGCATTTACGTGCAAATCTTCAAATTTGAACACAACAAGATCAAGTCATTTGAAGAATACTACGATACCGCTTTGCTGAATAAACAGTATTCCTAAAAGGAAGCTGACCCAAGTTCATCCTGAAGCAAATAAGAAAACGCTCAACCACATCTGTGGTTGAGCGTTTCGTTCATGTATCGACGGAATTATTCCACGTCATCCGTTATTTTTTCGACCAGCCTGCGCAAGCCGTGATTTGTTTCATTCAATTGATCGATCACATTCATAAACTCTGTGACCAGCTTCGCCTGCTCTTGCGAAGAAACTGAAATCTGGGCAATCTCTTGCTCCATACTCAATACGGATTTTTTTACAGCGTCAAGCGACTGCTCAATCCGTCCGGTAGCTTCTTTGGTTCCCGTGGACATCTTACGAATTTCGGTGGCGACCACCCCGAATCCTGCCCCGGCCTCACCGACCCGCGCTGCTTCAATTGCAGCATTCAAGCCAAGCAGATTGGTCTGCTCCGAAATCTCTTTAATGTATAGAACGACCTCATTAACGTTTCCGGAATCCTCAACCGCCCGTTTCGTATTACTCAAGATTTCTTCCGAAGTCGCACTCAATTCCTCGGAATGAGCAGCAACATGCTGAATGCCCTCAATCAGTCGGCCGGTAACTTCGTCAGCCTGATTCATCAGCTTTTTCAATTGATCCTGCGTATCCATACTGTATGTAATGCAAATCACTGCTTCTATTTCATTCTGCTCGTTCTTGATGGGATGGAAATAAGAATCCGCAGCGATACCGAATAGTTCGGCCGGATAATGCTCCCTTGTTTTCGACTCATTCTGTAACATCTTAAAATCCCTGTGGATATCCGGGAGCGGATCTCCTGCCTTAAAATCATATTTCAAGGCATTCCCAGATTGGAAAAACAAAAACTTCTCCCTGTCCATTACCGAGATGGATACATCCTGACGTGCAGCTTCCCGAATGAACGGCATGGCAGTCAAAACAGCCTCAACCTGATTCATAATGATGTGCTCACTTCCTCTAATTTGGATAATAGCATTAAATACTATATCGACAGTTATCATTTAATTATGAAGGTTTGAGTTGTTACGCTCTGCTTCTGACGCATGTGTCACCCGATTTCTTCCTCCGGTTTTGGAGACATACAGCGCCTTATCCGCTTTTTGGAACAGGGACTGCTCCGTGTCTTCCTCCGCAACAGTAGCTGCGCCGATACTCACCGTGATGTTATATTCGCCCCAATCAGCGGAAGCGACTTGTGAACGGTATCGCTCTGCGGTATGCATCGCCTGCTCCTGATCACAATCCGCAAGAATAATGACAAATTCCTCTCCGCCATAACGCGCGACCACATCCGTACTGCGTGACACCGATTGTAGCAGGCCCGCCAGATTGCCGAGCACCAAATCCCCGATCGGATGCCCGTACGTATCATTAATATTTTTGAAATGATCAATATCAACGACCAGCAGGGAAAAACAACGTTGGGAGTCCCGAAAAAACGTCAGGCTTTCAACCATTTTGTCCTGGAAATATCTGCGGTTCTTCAGTCCGGTAAGCAAATCCGTAGAAGCCATCGTCTCCAACTGATCATTCACTTTGATTAATGCCTGCTGTTTTACCTTGTACTCCTCATGCAATCGCTCAAGCTCCTTATTCGCCTCATTCGTAGCTTGATATAATTCCTGCAGCTTTGTTTTGGTCTGCAATATATCCTTCTCATGCTCAATTCGCTTGCGCATGATCACCACGACACAGTCAATTATGCTTTCTCCGTTGCGAGTCTGGCGAACCCCGTTCAGAAGAACCGGAACATCCTGCTGATCACTGGTACGAAACGAGAAGTACATCTCATCCACATGACCATATAGCTGAATGTATGGATAAAAATACGTGTGAAAAAACAACTTGTTGGTCACCGACATCGTCGACTCAATATGCTTCCCTAACAAATCGGTGCGTTCATATTTCAGCATGCCCAGCATGGTTTGATTAATCGATTGAATGATTCCCGAGTCAGAGATGGAGAAGTATCCGCAAGGTGCCAGATCTAATTGTAGGTCCATGGAATAATTGCACTTTCCTCTCCTTTTACTTTACACGCTCTGCAAATAGTCTTTAATGAAACGACTTGTTTCTTCTGGCTGACTCAAATGAGGGTAATGTCCCTTCGCCGTCATCTGTAGAAGTCTGCTATTCTTCAGATGAGCATGCAAGTAATCCCCCACTTCAACTGGAGCGATGCTATCGTCTGAACATTGGAGAATCAACGTGGGTACAGAAGCCCGCTCCAGATCATCCCGACAATCCGAGAAAAACGTCACCTCGGCAAATTGCCTCGCAATATGCGGGTCCCTTGAACAAAAGCTTTTTTCCAACTCCACTGTCAGCTCTTTGCGCTCGGGATTCTGCATCACGATTGGAGCAAGATAACTCGCCCAACCAACAAAATTCATCTGCATCATCTCCAGCAGCTCATCTATGTCGCGTCGGTCAAAACCGCCGTAATAATTCGGAAGATCATTTACGTAACGGGGAGAAGGCCCCAGCATTACAATACGTCTAAAATATTCGGCTGCCTGAATGGATGCAAGCATGCCAATCATGCTGCTTACAGAGTGCCCGACAAATACGACGTCTCTCAGATTGAGCGCTTCCATAATTTCAAGCACATCCTGTGCGTATCCTTGCAGACTGCTGTACTTGTCAGCATCATAATAGTCAATTTGAGATTGGCCCGAGCCTACGTAATCAAACAAAACGACACGGTAGTTATCCATAAAACTCGGAACAATGTAGCGCCACATATCCTGATCACATCCAAACCCATGAGCAAACACAATGGTTTGCCCGCCGGTACCAAGTACCTTTACATTGTTGCGTACTAGGACGTCAACCGTCATTCCAATCACCTCTCTGAGGTAGTATCCTCTTGCTTTCGTTCTATTAAGTTATTATATCGGAAAATGCTGGGAGATGAATAATAAATATTAATTTTCCTGCTGTAGCTCAGCCCATCCTACATCCGATGCCCGTTGAGACTGAATAAATCTGTAAGCCTTTCCCATTCTGATATAGTATAATTCTTATGATCAACGGAGTAGCTACTTAGGCAAGAACACATACCAGAAGACCAGGAGGAATCAATCCCCATGCAACAACTGGAGGCTGCCTTAACCCGTTTTGTGGAACAGCAGAACTTATATAATGAAGCTTATGGACTTTTCAAAAACCATGATCTTCGTCCTCTCACACAACATCATCAACCGGAAGCGGACGAACGAATTCCTCTCTCCCTAGAGCTTCAATATCTATACAGTCACTATGAGATGGTCGATGCGAAGGCCGAAGGTACACTCAAGTTGAAAAATGCGGCTGTCGAAATCGGATGATGCAGCCGTGATCTTCTTTGTTGCACCTGAACATCTGTATCGGCAGCAGTTAGGCTATCGATGGGTCGGCATGAACGAGCCTTATGAGGAAGCTGCCTCATGGAAACCAGGTCATGTTGTCATCGCCAATGTGAATGATAATCCCTTGATTGTGGACACAGCAGCACCTGACTCGCCTGTGTATGCAGCCTTTGAAGGCGGCGAACCAACACGGGTCGCTGAGTCATTGTCTGACTTTTTTACCGCAGTCGCTATCCTGATAGAAGCTGCACGGACTTATGGTGGAGAATTGAAGGATGAGGAATCTTACGAAACCAAACCCGAATATCTGAAGCTTGTGGAACCTCGATTGAATGATTTGCTGGGAGAAGAGCATGTGGTGCATGTATTGGAGTATTTGTCGTTTCGCTAATGGTTAGAAATAAAACATACATTTACAAGGTCCCAAGAGTACAGGACCCAACCAGGGATATGGAGGCGTGAATATGATTTATGTTGCTTTGCTTCGAGGCATCAATGTAGGCGGGAACAATAAAATCAATATGAAAGAGCTGAAAGAAACGTTTGAACAAGCAGGCTTGCTGGATGTGGTGACGTATATCAACTCAGGCAATATTATCTTTGCCGATCATCAGGATCGCGTCAATGCGAATGTGGAATTAGCCCAGATTCTTGAACAAGCCATAACTGTCGATTTTGGCTTACAGATCAAGGTCATGGTACGTAATCTGGATGAAGTCCGGACTGTTGTTCAGGCACTGCCGGAGGAATGGACCAATGATGCGATGGCTAAAAGTGATGTCATGTTCCTCTGGGATGAGGTGAATGACGTTTCAGTGCTGGACAAGCTGCCCATCAAACCGGAAATCGGCACATTGCTATATGTTCCCGGAGCCATTTTGTATTCCGTCAGTAAAGAACTTGTCACCAAGAGTGGTATGAGCAAGCTCGTAGGCTCCAAGGTGTACAAATATATGACGGTCCGGAACGTAAACACGACCCGCCAGATTTACAAGCTGATGCAGGCTGCGGCTGAGAGATGATCAAGGCCAAGTGAAGTCTTATGTTTTCAGGTGCAAGCACGGGCTTTTTCGAGTGCACTTCCAATCCGATCGCGAAGTAAAGCTGCGTGCGTGTGCTCAAGATCAGATTTGGATAACAGTTGGTGAGATTGGAACAGCAGGCGGGCCGCATTTATTGAAACTGCGATAGAATGCGGCCCAGATTCGGTCCAGCTGTATACTAGCCCCTTACTAATTTACCCGGTTACCGAACTCGGTTGATTCGTTTTCATCCCCAGCATGACTGCGCCCATGACAACAACCAATAGGGCTACCAGCATAAACGGAATATGTTTATCTACCTGATACAGCGTTGTTGTCAGCAATGGGGTAATCACGGCCGATATGCCCTGAATCGCTGCAACCAATCCGGCTGCACCGCCCTGCTGTTCTTTGCTGACAGAGAGAGAAGCTCCCGCCATAAAACCAGGCATCATCAGACCCGAGCCCATACCGAACAGGAAAAACGAGAAATAATAGATGGACAGCTGAGTAGAGACCAGAAACAGAACCATGCTTCCCAGCAGAAAAAGAGAACCGAGCAGAATCATGGGCCGCGGCCGCCATTTGAGCCACTTCATCTGAATCACCTGCATGATCAGCATCGCTGCCCCGGAGAACATGAGCCCAAACGAAACCATTCTGGCTGTTGCGGCTGGAGATAGGTTGAGTTGATCCTGAAA
Source organism: Paenibacillus sp. 11B (assembly GCF_030487755.1). Lineage (NCBI taxonomy): Bacteria > Bacillati > Bacillota > Bacilli > Caryophanales > Paenibacillaceae > Paenibacillus > Paenibacillus sp. 11B. Next base: position 1,493,437 of record NZ_JAUKNS010000001.1, read on the forward strand.
ATAAAATCCGCCAATGACCTGCAGCGTCATAATGCCCACCATCGTCACCAATCCTGCAGCAAGGTACATTCGTAATCCGCGTTGGAACGGGTTGACCTTCGGCGGTTTATCCTGAATGACGGGTCTGGCTGCTGGAATAAGCAACAACGCGATGATAAAGGCAGCAATGGCAATAAAGATGCCAAAATATAGCGGCCACAGCAGACCTATGATGGTAAAAGCCCCTGCAATCGCAGGACCAAATACAAGCCCGAGTCCATTCGCTGCACTAATAATAGCCATGCCGCTTCCTCGATCTTCCCCTTCTGTCACATCTCCCATATATGCCTGGGAAGAAGACAGCACCGCCGGTATGAATGCCCCAATCAAGCTACGCGTCACAATCAGAAGGGTTAACAGGAGCCCCCCTCCCCTCCAAGCATTCAATCCACCATACAAGGCCAAAGCGAACAAAGCGCAACTTATGGACATACCTATGAATCCAATTAAAATAATTGGTTTTCTGCCTTTCAAATCACTCAATCTGCCCCACACCGGAGCCATTACAGCCATTGCAATCGACCCGAGCGAAATAATAAGCCCGGAATGACTTTCTTTCATCCCCAGTTCGCGAATAAGCGGCGGCATAATGGGAGCAATAAGCATAAGACCCAACATAGCTGCAAACACGCTAAAAAAGATACTTCCTCTAATTCTGTTCACGCTCATACACTCCTTTATTTATCAGTACAGTATCCACTGTACCTGGAGTATACAAGGCTCTGTGTATCTCGACTGCCTCCATACGGAACAATTGACGGTAAGACGGATTATTAATATATTTTTTTCATTTCCGAAGGCTTAACGCCGAATTTGCAATAGAATTGCTGGGAAAAGGCACTGATATTACTGTAACCAACCGCTATCGCTGCGTCGGTGACGTTGTTCTCCTGGTTGCGCAGCAATTTCATGGCGTTATCCAGACGAATCTGGCGTAAATATTCAAAGACGGTGGTACCGAACAGCGCCTTGAAGCCTTTTTTTAACTTGAAATCATTCAAGCCCACCTGTTTGGATAATGCCAACAAGGATGGCGGGTCCACCATGCAAGCCTCCATGATCTCCCGAGCGGTATGCAGCTTCCGTATATCCTCTCTGGAGAACCCCGCCGGAATCGGCGCCAGATCAAACAGCTGAATCATAAACCGATTCAATATTTCCAATGCTGTCGCTTCCATCATCAAAGACGATCTATAGGGATTATTCAATTCCACAATCAGACTGTCAATCATCGTTCGTATTCTGTGATCCAACTGAAATACGATGGGTTTGAAAATACGATGTCCCAAAATGTCCTGAAACCGAATGCATTGGCTTGTTGCCAAATGTGCACCCGCATAATTGAACAACGAGATCGGAATCCCGAGAGCAAAAGAAGTATAATTCTCCTGCGCAGGCGGATGGAACCAGGCTTCAAAATCACGCATCATCAGAAGTGCTCCCTGTCCAGTGGACAGGGTATATTCCTGACCGGATATGTCTACATAACGCGCACCTGACAAGGCAAACTGCAGCTCAATGATAGGAATATTCGACGCAAAGAACGTAGAACACGGCTCACTATAATGAATCTGAGAATACACAATTTCGATGCCACTATACGTGGTTACTCTTTTAATATTGCCACTGCCCGCTTTAGCAGAGAGCAGGTACGTGTTTTCATCCTGCTGACTGAATGGTTCCTGCGTTAAGTAATGCTGGTATACAACGGCTAACGAATCAAAGCCCATGTGTATTCACCTCGTCTATATCTTAATCATGATTCTCATAAAAAGGATGAGACAAATGAGAATTATTCTCACTTGATTCTACCTCAATTTCTTCTTTCCCACCAGTCCCCGACCTAAATCCATATTCAGTTTACACAAGTCCCTTTATACTTTTACCTTTTCATAACATTTCAAATCTATACTAAAACAGTACATGTCATCACATACGAAACGGTAAAGGGGATCTGTTACATTGAAAAAGAGAAAACAGTGGCTAGCCGTCCTGTCTATGACAGCCATCTTAACGGCAGGAGCAACAAGTTACACATCCATGGTCAGTGCGGCTAACGCATCTGGACCCGTCAACGATCATGTGATTTTACGTACCGCTATCGAAAATATGCAAGGAACGGTCACTTGGGACGGAAAACGTCGCAGTGTCGATATTCAGGTTGGAAGCACTAAAGTACAAATCCCAGTAGGGACATCCTCAGCTACCATTAATGGTGTGAACACTTCCCTCGATAGTAAAAGCTACATCACCAAAGGAACAACCTATGTATCTCCAAAAACAATAAAGCTGATTACGGATCAATTGATCCTCGAACAAAATAAAACCGGATTTGAACGTACAGCTTCCTTTCAAATGCCCGGCGGCAAAGCTGAAATATCAGCATCCACTCCGGATGGACAACGGCTGCTCGTAACCGAAGCGGACAATGGCAGCATTTCCGTCGTGGATATTGCCGATTTGAATAATATCCACGTACTGCGTACCATCAGCTTCCATGAACTCTCCGCCAAAGCGGAAGTAACGAGCGTAACGGTATCCAAGGATGGCAAATATGGACTGGCGGTCATACGTACAGGTGATACAGACACGGAAGCAAGTCAGGGATTGCTGGCGGTTGTCGACCTCACAACTTACAAAACAGTCAAAACGTATGAACTTGGTATAGGACCTGACTCCATTGCCCTGTCCCCTGATGGCCTGCATGCGGTTATCGCCATTGAAGATGAAGAGATTAACAAAGCAGCCGATGAAATTGATTATGCGAATGCGAAACGTCCAGGCAGCATTATGATTGTCTCTTTTGCAGGCGGAAACGTATTGGAAGGTGAGATCACCAACTTGCCCGTTTCTCTGGATCATGTAGCTGGAGTCAGTTATCCGCATGATCCACAACCGGAGTATGTTGCAATTAGTCCGGACAGCAAAACAGCGGCCATTACGTTGCAGGAAAACAATGCCGTTGCCATCGTCGATCTGCAAACGAAGCAGATTACCTCCATCTTTGCGCTGGGGACTACTTCACATCTTGCCGATATGAAGGATGATGGCGTAGTCAAGTTTACCGAGAAATTGACTGCTCGTTACGAACCGGATGGCATTGCTTTCTCTGCTGACGGTAAATATCTGCTGACCGCCAATGAAGGTGATTTGGGTAAAAATGAATTTGATGATGGTGTAAAAGCAGGCGGACGCAACATCGCTGTCTGGGATTTGCAGGGCAAACGGCTGTATGACAGTGAGAACCTTATCGATGAAGCAACAGCCCAGGTTGGCTTATACCCGGATGATCGCAGTCCGAACAAAGGTAGTGAAGTCGAGAATCTGACGGTTGCTACGATTAAAGGCAAAACGTATGCAGCGGTCGCTTCCGAACGAGCAGATGCCATTTTGTTCTTCGATCTTGCTGATCCGGTAAATCCCGCTTATCTGGGGCTTATCCCCACTGCTGGAGAGTCACCGGAAGGAATTCATCGTGTCAATGGACGCGACCTGTTTGTGAGTGCAGATGAGAGTACGGGAACACTTAGTTTTTTTGCAACAAAATAGATCAGATGTCTTCTGAACAACTAAATTAGGTATTCTCCTATAACTAGAAAAGGACGCGAGAGATCATTCTCTCGCGTCCTTTCACGTGACTTAACTACTGTAAGAAACCAATCCTTTTAACGATAGACTTATCTAGCTATGCAGCCTTTATTCCCAGAAGAAACGTCCCGCAAATACGTTCTCTGTCAGCAGCTTATAAGTCTCACCAGACAATTCATTCTTCATTTTTGCCATCACAGCTTCTTTGTCTCCATTGTACGGTGTGGACATTCCAATCTCTGCAGTAGTATTGCTTGCGTCCAGACGCATGATTGGTGTTTTGGCATCTTTGGTCCAAGGTGTCCATGCTGCCAACTCCGACGATCCGCCTTTGCCCGGGTTGCCAGTGTATAGAAACTGCTTTAGATATGCTGTCATCGCGGCAGACAACGCCTCACGGCCTGGTTTATTGGTTTCGCTAAAATATTCTTCAGGGAAAGAGGTGGCTACCCCGTCTGCGTGTCCTGTGTAGAAATCCATGTCCGCTCCATGGGGTGCGCCCAGCAACATTTGCAGTCTTTCCGAGATAACTCTTGGCTGTGTACCCCAAGCAAAACGATAGGCATATACTGACGGCTGCCCTACTTTACTTGTCAAGCGTTCAGCTACCCGCTCTGCATTAAAACCAGCATAAACCTCACTACCGTATTTCAGGGCCGCAGCATACTGCTCTGCCTTGGTCTCATCGGTGAACAACGTTTCATCATTAATCGAGCGTGTAAAGTTCTCATCACCTAAGGCAAAGCTGGAGAACTCCGTTTCCAGACTGCCGAGCAATACAGGCACTTGTACATAGTTACCGCTGTCAATAGCCTCGAAACCTTCTTTTGGAATGACCGACCCATCACGAAACAGATGCGGGAATGACTCCATACGGATTGCTGTTGAACCAAATGCAGTAACAATTTTGTCCGCAGGCGACTCACGCAGATAACTCTCCAGCTGTGACTTAGACTGAGTGCCGATCCATGTTTGCGCTTCTTGCACAGAAGTCGCTATCCCTTCTCCCACGAGTAATTTAACGAGGGCATCCTCGGATTTCTGCTCTCCTTCTTCCGGTGCAGCAGTGGTCAGGCCGCCGCTGAAAGCAGCTGCCTTCTGAAACAGCCCTTTACTAAGCGGTGAGATCATCGCTGCCAGGACGTCACGTGCTCCCGCAGACTGTCCGGCCAACGTAACATTGGCAGTATCTCCACCGAAACCTTCTATATTATCCTGAACCCACTGTAAGGCACGTAATGCATCCAGCAAACCATAATTGCCCGAATCATCTAGGGCATTTCCAGTTTTCAATGCAGCATGTTGAAAGAATCCAAGGGCTCCCAATCGATAGTTTACCGAAACAATAATGCTGTTCGTGTTACGCGCAAGCTGTTCCCCCTGAAAATCTTTGCCTGATCCCGTCATATTTCCGCCGCCATGCAGAAACACCATAACCGGAAGCTTAGAACTGATTGTATCCGGACGCCAGATGTTCAGATATAGCGAGTCCTCACTGCCTGTAGTATCTATACCGGATAATTGCAAACTGCTTGCAGCGAATTCCTTGGCTGATCTTGTTTCCATCCATGCCTCCGGTTCACGCGGAGCTTTCCAGCGCAATTCACCTACCGGAGGAGCGGCATAAGGAACACCAAGCCAACCCAGCGTACCGAATGGCTCGTAGGTTCTGCCGTCAATTGGCCCATATGTTGTCTGTTGCAGCGTTTGAGGTTGAAATGTTCGAACCTGTCTATGTTTCATCCGATTCTGCTCCAAGCATCTTCACCCCCTTAACAATAGGATAAGCTGACCACCTCTAGAACTTATTCTGATCAATGAAATAATGAACTACCTGTGCCTGATTTTCCCCTAACATACAAGAGAATGCTGCAATCCGTCCAGTTCTTCTCTAATCGTAAAATTTACATTTAGTTAATGCAATACATACGCTCGTTTAGCATTCATTGTATACACTGGTCTTGGATACCAAACTATACATATTATTTAGGAGGATGTGTTCATGTTAAACCGATTCAATACCCGTGCAGCCAAAATGATGCTCGCGGTAACGACGATTGTTACGGCTACGCTGGGAGGCAGTAGTGCAGCTTGGGCTGTGGAAGACACCACCTCATCTGCTTCACCGATCAAAAATGTTATCATCCTGATCCCGGATGGTATGGCGAACGACGCAACAGCTTTGGCTCGCTGGTATAAAGGATCCTCTCTGACATTGGACTCCATGGCCAGTGGCATGGTTCGTACACACTCTGCGGATGCGCCGATTGCGGACTCGGCACCTGCGGGAACAGCCTTTGCTACAGGTCACAAATCACATACAGGATATGTCGGTGTACTGCCGGATAAAGCGACAATGCCTGGACAAAAGGCCATCGCCCCGGGAGATGCCAAGAAACCGGTCGCTTCCATCCTGGAAGCATCGAGACTGGCAGGCAAAGCAACGGGCATTATTGCGACATCCGAAATTATGCACGCCACACCAGCTGACTTCTCGGCTCACTATCCGGATCGCAAAAACTATGATGCACTGAGCAAACAACAGGTTTATAACGGTATGGATGTTGTGCTTGGCGGAGGAAGCAGTTATTTGGAGCCTGCGGGACGCAAGGATGGCGAGAATCTCGTCTCATCTATCAAAGCACTGGGCTATGATTACGTAACGACTCCGGCAGCGATGAAAGCTTCCACATCAGGCAAGCTGTGGGGTATGTTTGCACCGGCAGGCATGGCCTATAACATGGATCGTGATCCAGCGAAGCAACCAAGCCTCGCCGAGATGACTTCTAAAGCCATTGAAGTTCTCTCCAAAGACGAAGACGGCTTCTTCCTGATGGTCGAAGGCAGCAAAGTGGACTGGGCAGCGCATGCCAACGATCCAGTCGGCATTATCAGTGATGTGCTGGCATTTGACGATGCTGTTAAAGTAGCCATGGATTTTGCCAAAAAAGATAAAGAAACCGTCGTTGTCGCTGTTACGGACCACCAAAACGGTGGATTGACTATTGGTAACGCCTCAACTACAGGCACTTATGATAAAGAGCAGCTGTCTACCTTTATCGGACCTCTGAAAAAGGCCAAGCTAACAGGTGAAGGTTTGGAATCCAAGCTGAATGCCAAACGTACCAACATCAAAGCGGTGATGAAGCAATACTATGGCATTACCGACCTGACTTCCGAGGAAATCGCTGCCATTAAAGCGGCCAGCCCGGGCAGCCTCAATTATACGGTTGGACCGATGATCAGCAAACGTTCCGGCATTGGCTGGACCACTGGCGGTCACACAGGCGGAGATGTTGTCCTGTATACGTACGCTCCAAATAATGATCGACCTTTCGGTGTCATCGACAATACGGACGTAGCCAAATACATGGCACGTGTGATGAACCTTGATCTCGATAGCGTGAGCAAACAATTGTTTGTACCCGCGAAAAAGGCTTTCACTGCCAAAGGGGCAACGTACAAGCTGGATTTGACGGATGCCAAAAATCCGAAAATCCTCGTAACCAAGGGCAGCACCAAGCTTGAACTGCAAATCTACAAAAATGTCGCGCTCGTTAATGGCAAAAAGACTACCCTGGATGGCGTAATTGTCTACAATGGCGTAGAAGCCTTTGTTCCACAGGATGCGATTGACCTGATTAAATAAAAAAAGAGCCCGTTCATTGAACGGTACGCTCCGTAAAACTGCCCGAGAATATTCTCGGGCAGTTTTTTTCGAATTCACTTTTACATGCAACTTCTCTCGGGAAGTTCTGATTCTGGCCGCTCGTAATCCTCATTGCGTGGAAGAACTCAACTGCTTAAACCTTTCGTTGCCATTATAGGCCCATACACAAGCTTATCGTATAATAAACATAACGTTAATGAATATGACGCCAAAAGGAGAGATTCACCTATGTTGATCAGATTAAACTGGATTACACTTCGGGTACGCGATCTGGAAGCATCGCTCCGTTTCTACCACGGCATGCTCGGACTTCCGATCCAGCGCAGATTCGAAAGCCGGGGACGGCAGATTGCCATGCTAGGTCCGGAAAATGAAACGAAGCTGGAACTAATCCAAGGCAGCGATACCCTCCTCAAGCCAGAGGCCGGTGTGTCGATCGGCTATGAGGTAAGGTCACTGGACGAAGCCATGGAGCAGCTCGCCGCATTAGGCATCCCGATTGCACGTGGCCCCGTCCAACCCAATCCGCATCTGAGGTTTATTTACATTACCGACCCGGATGGCTTCGAAGTGCAGCTGGCCGAACATATCTGATCAGGCACCTTTATGTAGGGAGGCGCGTCTAAATAAGTGTACGCTTCACGATGACTGACCTGTTGTGTGGGGAGCCAACTCTGCACGCACACCCCGTATAAGACAGCGTTCGTGCGCTGATTTTGCATGTTTACAGCTTCATCCGACGCATCAGTGGCACACCCACGCGATTCAAAAACCGTTCAAGCAGCAGCCAGCACCAGCGTCTTCCCAAGGGCAGATGGCGCTCATACACGGCGGAATATTCGAAATCCGACACAGCGCCACGGTTGCGCTTGAACTGCGCAGCACCAGCACTCTCATGCAGCAGATAGCCGTTCTCACGAGCCTGTCCAAAAAAGCCCGTATCAGTGATACGGGCTTTTTATGACTATCCAGCTTATTTGCCGAATACAAGCGTGGTGTTAGACGAACCTGCATACTTGGTGACAAATTCACGTGCGTAACTGGCTGTCTGAACTTCATAGCTGTAGTTGTTGCTTGGTCTCCAGCTCGTTTGAGGAGAGGATGGACTGCTTAACGCAGGTGTACTGCCTGTATCCGTAAATTCACCTTTCCCTTTATCATCCAGAATGCCGCCTTTTTCAGCGCCTGCACCAAAGTAATTGTTTTCAGAATAAATGCGTGCTTTTTCACCTATCGTAATGGCCTGGTTAAAGTTGTTGGCGTAATTGTTTTTGATATGGAAATAACCGTATCTCATGAGACCAGGACCACGTACATACAGGTTTTCAAAATAGTTATTTGCCATGGTTACATGAGGTACACCATTATAGCTGCTGTTGCCATCATTCGGATACCCGAGAATAATTCCGTATTTGTGGTTTGCAAATTTGGAATTACTAATCGTAATATAATCTGCACGATCCCCAATATACAGAAGCTTGTCCAGATCACTGCCGCTGGAGCTGTAGCTGTGGCCCGAGAACGTCACATGATCGATCCAGTAGTTGGAGCCTGATGTAATATACATCTGGATATCATCGTTGGCGTTGATATTGGAAGCGTGTTCAAAAGTCAGGTTCTGAAAAATGACATTGCTTGAGCTGGATGTGGATCTGAAATGAATGTTCGTTAGCGTGTGTTTATCAAAGGAGCCTACCAACGTTTTGTTCGATCCAAATTCGACTTTTTGCAATGTAGAGGAAGAAATATTTTGTTCAATGACCAGTATTTTTGCCGCAGTGCCAGCCATATGTGTTCTCAGATCGTTCAAATTGCTGATGTAAATGACCTGACCATTTTTGCCACCGGTCGTGGCTGATTTGGACACCCCACTTTCATTTTTTGCGTTACCTGCAAAACCCGCTAAACCATTCGTACCTGTGTTGGGATAACTGGCCGCACCATATGTAGCGGGCACCGTAGAGACTGTGGAGACTGTCAACAATAACAGCGTTACAGCGAGTAAAAGAATCGAGAATTTCTTCAAAATTTCACCATCCTTTATAATTTTATCCTGTGAGACAAGTAGATTATATCGTGTAACATCGGATGTGACAATACAAAAATTGCATTTTAGTCTTAATTTTTATTTTTTTGCAACATCAGGCCCCGTATGAGAAAAATGAAAAGACGATACAAAAGTCATCTGCATAAACCATGACTTTATATCGCCCTTCCTTTTGAAATGCTATTTAATTTTCAGCTCCAGCTTATGTTTCTCGGCTTCCTGTAAATCATTGTATACTTTGCCCGGTTCACCGCGAAGTTTTAATACCAGAGATTGTGGGTCATCCAGCAGATTACTGCTGAAGGAATAGATCATACCGTCTTCCGTTCCGCTACCTGACACCGAGGATAGTTTTGTCTGCTTCCCATCCTTGGTTGTAGAGACAATCTCGGTAGGGTTAACCACATCACTGACGGAGAGTTTGGTTTTATAATCAATCTTTTGATTAGGTTCATAGATAAATCTTGCTCGTATTACCAGTGGGGATATCTCTACTTCAGATAACATCACCTCATACCCCCCAATCGTAAATAACTGATTAGGTTCAATCTTCTCCGTCTTAGCCAGCGAAAATTTAGGGTCAAGCTTGAAGGAAACGTTCATCGGTTTCGAAAATTGGTATTTGGTATCTTTTTTAACCTTATTCGTGTCAGCCAACAGCTCAGGAACTACAGATGAAATGCGAAAATCGAACTTCACTTGTTCAGGAAGCGGTGTATTCCCATCCATCTCAACGGTGCTACTTCCGTAAAGTGTATACTTACCATTTGGGGTGTACAGGCTGCTTATACCGCCATTGCCAAGCGATTGGTTCGTCATGCCATTGAGCATATTCGTTTTGGGAACTGAATATATCTCCTGGGAAGTTTCCGTCTGGGCTGTGTACAATACGATCATCTTGTTTTCATCCGCCATCACTGCATTGACGGTTAACTGATATATTCCTGATTTCACAGAACGATTCACGAGTTGCACATAACCATTGTTAATTGCGGATGAAATCGTATTGCCGTCTACATCTTTTCCAACCAACTCCCGAAAAGGTTCAAGAACTCCCCAATTCTGTGCAGGCGGGCTGTACATTGCCTGTTGTGGTGTAGAACCGACAAGTGGACCCATTATCAGCCAACCGGCTGCCAGAGCCGTTACCAACACTGCCGTAATCCACTTTAATTGTACATGACCTGTCATTCGCCGGGTTCTGGCCTGTGCCAGACCTCGCTGAATCGCAAATGCCGTGTCCGCCGGATTCAGCTGTTGTCTCTCCAGCTTAGCCTGGGAAGCATCTGCCAAAAGTGCCTGTTCCTCCGGACTAGTTCTCATACCAATCCCCCCTGTTCTTCATTTGCTTCCGTAACAGTTCCAACCCTTTATGCTGCCAGGTCTTGATGGTGCCTTCCGGTTTGCCGAGAATGGAGGCGATCTCAATCAATGTCATGTCGTTATAGTATTTCAGCAGTAGCACATGGCGGTATTTCGGTTTGATTTTCTCAAGCATGGACCACATCGCAAGTTTGTTATCATTGAATCCTGTAATAGCAGACTCGGATATCTCCTCCTCCACCCCTTCGTTGGGCAGTGGTGTCGCCCGCTTACGACGCCTTTGTTCATCAATGCATACGTAGATCAGAATACGAATAATCCACGATTTGAACGCCTTCTCATTTTTCAGAGAACGACGTTTAATCCAGGCCCGGCATGTCATTTCCTGCACCGCTTCGAGTGCATCATGACGATTGCGCAGATAACTGTAGGCAATGGAGATCAGTGTGTCCTGATGCTCCATGATGGACTGGACAAATGCTGTCTCATCTTCGCTCTGTACGAACAGCATCTTTTTCATCTCGGCTTTGGTTTCCACCCCGCAACCCCCCTCCCTCTCTCTCGTTCTGTGGTATAAGACGGGCGAACAATCCAAACGGTTTTATTTATTTCTCAGCAAAAAAAGCCCCATCTAATCACGAAGAGGCTCTGTATTGACAATCCACATCTCTGTTAAAGTTCAAACCATTCCAATGCGCAGTCATCCCTGTTCGCAGCCGTTTTCATCTCTCTCAGCCAATCTGCCGCGAATTCACCTCCTACATGAAACAGACAATATATGTATAACTCTCCCTCTACAATCTCATCCATTCCCGATGCCACTTCAATCGAGACTTGTAGAGCTTCAGGCCAGGAAGAACCCTCCTGAAGCAATACAAAACCATCTTCATAATGCTCCAGCCTATACATTTCGGAGAAAGTTAAGGCATCCCCCAGTCTCTTCACAACCTCAGGTAAAATTGCAGGTTTGGTTGTTCTAATGCCATATTCCCAGCCCACACGGCACCTCCCATTTCGGATCATAATACTCATGTTCAAGCGCTGCCCACTCGTCCTCTTCCTTGCTGTCATCGTACCAGTCAACATCCCAACCTTAATCTCGTCCAATGTCCATACGGGAGCCAACTCATATTGATGATTTTCCGCCCCAAACAGATTCCGTTCCGGGTCCAGAGCTTGGAGCTTGTCCAGCTTTTCCTGTATGCGTTCCAACTGGGCCTTGTACAAGTCCATAAGCCTCCCTCAATCGCATATCTATACGCTAAATTCGAATCAAATCACTTAAGCTGTTCTCGCTTTGCAAACTAGGCTTCATGGCAATTGAAATTTGATTATCTTCCTTCATTACCCTGCACGCATAGTTTCCGGGTTCCAACTGGAGCAGCATACCCCCGCATGACTCATCGGGCTCCAGCTCGCCTCCGGTGACATCATCGGCAGCTCCCAGATACACGGTACCAGAGGGAACACGTAAATGATACACCCGTGCTGTCTCCACTTCCTTCACCGAATCATCCAGACTCCAATGCACCTCATACTGTCCATCTTCACCCAAGTTCAGAAACAAACCGTTGCCTGCATTTACTTCCGCCAGTTCATCTTCGGGAATGGACCACCAGTCCGGCGTGTCTTCCATTCGATGCTTCAGTGCCGCCAGATCATACAAGCACAGTGCTGCTGTATCCGTAACCACTTGGAATTTCCCGTTCATTTTCCGTCTTCCTTTCTTATTTCAAATAAACCCCCGCACCCTTTCCCCTCTCATCCAACAGAGAAGATTAGAACCATATCCTACCATTATATCAAGCCATACACCTGGGTTAAAGGAACCTCGGAGCTATCTGTGATCTTGTTGTACTTGTAGATAATTAAGGCGTTAACAAACAAGATTAATCTCTTCATTTTTTTAGCAAAAATGACGATATAACCATAACTGACTTTTTGTGATTTTGTGGAGGAAACCATGGCTATCAACCTTAGAAGAGAACCCTTTCGCTATACTTTAAAGGAACCAATATCGTTCGAAATTTTTATTCTCAGCATTAACGGCGCCTCTGCACCACCCAAACCCATTCAAGCTGAATTATGCGATATCAGCCGATCCGGCTGTCAGCTTTCATTTCCGTTAAATCTGCATGTGGAGTCCAATACCATCCGAATCGGCATGAATTTGCTGCTTTTTGAAGATCCCTTATATTTGGAAGGAACACTGCGTTGGGGCAATGAAGAGAATAACCGATGGCACTACGGCGTACAGCTGGAGATCCAGCAAGGCAATCATGAGCGTTTATTCAGAGAAATGAGGATGCTGGCGGGACAAGGCAAAATTATGGTGAAGTAACCGGGGGAGTACCAACCTAACAAAAAAACAGCCCGACAAACCGGACTGTTTCCATATTTCAAGTATTTAGGCTGCTTTGGAAGCAGAAGTTGTATTGTCCATCTTGGACCAATCTACCGTAGTTTCGAGCAAAAGTGACACCACAACCCCGATGACGAGTCCATTACTAATGATCGGAATAAGATACATAGGCAAAGCATGAAAGGCTTCAGCAGGAATGTTCATTACAGCAACACCTGTTAGAACCGGAAGCGCCACACGATAGATTGTTTTCGAATTAAAGGTGGTGCCTTCAAGTGTTCTCAGAGCCGTCCCGAACATCTGCAAATAAGCTACAAATAGCACGGCACTCCCTACACTTGGAGGAATTTGTGCGAAAAAGGCGGTCACTGAAGGTGTGAGTCCCAAAATACATAACATGCCTGCTCCAACCACAAACGCAGCCCGTTTCAGAATACGGGTGCTCTCCAGAAAACCAATCGAAGAAGCGAATAAACCGAAAGGCAGCACCCCTACACAAGAAGATAACATGGTGAACAATCCCGTGAGTGTGTATGATCGTTTATATTGTTGGTTGGTCGTCTGCACTCCATATATCTTTTCGACGGAGCTTAACGTGGTAATGGAGTTCGTCATATTCACCAGCCCGACAAAAAAAGCTGTGATGACAATGCCCGGCTCCCATTTTGGCATCCCCCAAGGAAACCAGGAAAACAGGCTTACCTCATGATGCCCGGATACGCTCGTATGCTGCCCAGGGAACACAAGACTGTAGGCAATCCACCCCGTCACAATACCAATCAGGATAGAGTAGTTTCCGAGCTTGCCTCTTCCCTTAAGCTGAATCAAGGCTACAAGAAACGCAATCGCAACGGACAACGCCGCTACAGGCAGGTTGAATGTGCCAAACTCAGTATATCCAATCATGCCTTTGAAGAAATTCATGGTCAATTGAATCGTCATCAGGAATAACATCGCACTCTTGACCATAGGTGTAAACAGCTTCTGAAGCACATGCGCCGCTCCAAGCCAGCCAAGGATCATCATCGTCAGACCAGCTAACAGAAAACCCGCAGCCAATCCTCCTCCAATACGCTCCAAACTCATGCCTGCCGATGAAGCTGAGGCCGTTAAGCTTAGCGTCAGTCCCCACCATAATCCCGAGGGACCATCCATTACGGCATAACGATGTCCGAAGAACGCCTGTAATATACACACCGCCCCGGTAAGCAAAAAGGCATGCTGCATCGATGCAGCAATGACCTCCGGTGAAAGCTGGAAATTATGTCCGATAGATAACGGCACCACCACCGTGTTGGTAAACAGGAAGAAGAACCACTGAATGCCTGCCAATGCAAGCGATGACGCGCCCTTTATATGATTTTGCAAAGATTGCTCTTGATGTCTGTTCATGATTGGGTTAACATTCGCTCCATTTCTATATAATGATTCCTGCGGGCATGCGCAAGTGCTGTAACTCCATCCCGGTCAGCAATGAGAGGATCTGCACCATACTGCAAAAGCAATGCTACAATCTGCTGGTGACGAGTGCCGCCATCCCCCAGAATGACCGCTTCCAGCAAGGCTGTCCAGCCCAGATTGTTGATATGATTTACATCCACATCCGTGCTTGTCAGGAGTATTTCCACAATATCGACATGGCCTCGATCTGCAGCAGGAATCAGTGCTGTACCTCCAAACCGATTCGTAAGCCGGGTATCGGCACCAGCTTTTATAGCCAGTTCCACCAGTTCCCGCAAGCCTTCCGCACTGGCATACAGTAACATGTTGTCCAGTCGTTGATCCTGGATGTTGACATCCGCTCCGGCTTCAATAAGCAACCTTGCGGTTTCTGGCTTGTTGCCATGTACCGCCGCCATCAGAGCCGTCCGTCCGCGTGTATCCCGGTCATTCAATCCGGCTCCTTGTGCGATAAATCGCAGCACATCATCTGTATGTCCAGCTTCCGCAGCCGCATGTATTGTGTTCAGCATCGAACCTTGACCCCCAATTCGTCGTCATCCTCACGGCATATATTCTTTAGATCATAATCCATATGTGTGATTTGAAGTGTTTAAATCTTATGTATGGTAACATAGGATGGAAGTATAATAAAAATACATGTTTTGTTGGTTTCCCATACGAAAAACATATTGCTGCACATAAGGAGAACACACGTGGATATCAAACAATGTCGCTATTTCATCGCGATTGCCGAGGAGAGACAGATCACGGCTGCAGCGCGCAGATTACACATGGCCCAGCCTCCTCTAAGCCAGCAGCTCAAGCTGATGGAAGATGAGCTTGGCGTGGCTTTGTTTGAACGCAAAGGACGCAGTATGGAGCTGACGCAGGCCGGTCGAAGCTTCTATGATTATGCGGTGACGATGACCAAATACATGGAGGAAGCTGTCATGGAGATGCAGAGCTTCCGCTATGGCATTCGCGGTAAGCTGTCGCTTGGCATTAATACCATTTCTGATCGTTTGATTCCGCAAGCGCTCCAGCAATTTCGGACAACACACCCCCAGGTGACCTATAAAATTCAGCAAAATGAATCTGCGCAGCTCTGCCAGCTCTTGGGCGAAGGCAAAATTGAGCTCGCTTGTGTACGAATGCCTGTCCATACAGAGCAATATGAAGTGCTGCATCTACCTCAGGAAGCTCTCTTTTATATTTCTTCCACACCGCTGAAATCAGCGGATGAGAGCGGGATTTATTTTCAAAAGCTGGCTGACATCCCTCTCCTGCTTCCCAGTACGGAAGGACTCGGGATGTTCGAACTGATACTGCAGAAATTCCGTGAGCATCACGTAAATCCTTCCATCGCGGGCGAATGCTCGGATATTAACATGTTGCTGGAACTGGTAAGACTCGGTTTTGCAAGCTCTATCGTGCCCCATACGGTATTGCAGTTATATCATGAGCATCCGTTCCATGTTTATCGTATCCAGGATGCGCAATCCACTGTAGATTCTGCGCTTGTATGGCATCGCAATCGTCATCTGTCCAAACCTGCGCAGCACTTTGTGCAATTGGTTCGGGAGCTTCTGCCTTCTCGCTCGGTTTAGGATACAGCAGATATCAGCCATGGAAGATATCGCCTATACCCATAACAAAGCAGCAGCCTTACCGGAATTCCCTCCGGAGAGACTGCTGCTTTGTTTTGATGCTCGTTAAGCTTTTGCCGTGAACAACAATTCTTGTTCTTTAATCTCTGTACGTCCGGCAGATTCAATTGAATTGTATTGATGCATGTTCGTAACGATTACCGGAGTGATCGTTGTGTAGCCAGCTTTTTCAATTTCTTCCCGATCGAATTCCATGAGTATATCACCAACGGCAACCTTCGCTCCAGCTTGAACTTTAGGGGAGAAGAATTGACCTTTCAGTTTCACGGTATCAATCCCGATATGAATCAGCATCTCAGCACCATTGTCGCTGACCAAACCGATAGCATGTCCACTCTTGGACAGCGAGAATACCGTTCCGTTGATTGGAGAAACCACACGACCTTCGGATGGCTGAATTGCAAAACCTCTACCCATAATCTCTTCCGAGAATGCAGGGTCTGGAACTTCGCTCAGCGATTTAACTTCACCAGTAATTGGGCTAAATACGTCTTGATCCAGTGCTTTGGTTTCTTCAATTACTGCGGAAGCAGAAGTCGTTGCTGCTGGTGTTGCAGGCTCAGCAGCTGGTGCGGCTTCAGCCGATTGTGGAGCACTGTCTTCTTGGAAACCAAGGATGTACGTCAGTACCGCTGCAGCGATGATTGCAATCGCACCACCAACCAGAGCGTAAATGAGCGTGCTAATTGCCGGACTGATAAATGCTGCGATACTTGGCAGACCCACCAGACCTGTAAGTACATAAGCTTTAACATTGACGATACCCATGAATCCACCTGCAACAGCTCCACCGATCAGGGCTGCAATAAATGGTTTTTTGAATTTCATATTGATCCCGTACATTGCCGGTTCCGTAATCCCCATAACAGCCGTAAGACCTGTGGAATAAGCAAGCGATTTAGTTTTAGCATTTTTCGATCTAAGACCAACACCAAGTGCTGCACCACCTTGTGCCAGGTTAGCTGCAAACATCAGTGGAATAATAAAATCGTAACCGAGTGAAGTCATCGAACCAACGATGATTGGCAACAGTGCATAGTGCATACCTGTAATAATCAGTAGTGACATCGTACCACCAATCAAGATACTTGCGAATATAGACATATTGTCGAACAACCAGGAAATACCACCTGACAAGCCATTACCAAGCACTGTACCCAATGGTCCAACCGTCATCAAGGTCAGAGGAACCATAACTAACAGGGTAACCGTTGGAACAATCAAAAGCTTAAGCGAAGCATGTGTAACACGATCAACCGCTTTCTCTACATAGGAAGCAATCCAGATGGCGAGAATAATCGGAATAACCGTAGAAGAATAGGTTGCTGCTATAACCTTAATACCCACAAATGTGGTGTCGCCATTGGCAAGCAAGGCTGTAATCGTCGGATGCATAATCCCCGCTGCCAGTGCTGCAGCAATATACATATTGCTACCGAGCTTACGTGCGGCACTGATTGCTAGAATGATCGGCAGGAAGTAAAATGCGCCATCACCGATCGCAGACAAAATGATATAGGTTGAGCTTGTATCAGACAACCAACCTAAAGCTACCAGGATTGCCACGATCCCTTTGATCATACCTGCACCCGTAATCGCAGGCAGGATTGGCGTAAACACTCCAGAAATAAAGTCAAACAATGCACTTATCGGATTTTTCTTTTTCTTCTCAGCCGAAGCACCGGTTGATTCAGCGTTTGCATTCGGTGATTTGGACATGTTGCCTACAAGTGCATTATATACAACAGGCACATCGTTCCCGATAATAACCTGGAACTGGCCGCCATTCTCCATAACGCCCATAACGCCAGGTGTATTTTTCAGCGTCGCTTTGTCCGCTTTTTTGTTGTCATTCAGGTTGAACCGGAGTCTTGTCATACAGTGCGTGACTTGATCAATGTTCTCTTCGCCACCAACAAGCTTCAGAATATCCTTGGACAATTGTTGTTTATCCATTGTGTTTTGCTCCTTTTATGTGTAATGAAGGTTAAAAAAAAACCTAAACACTGAATAATGACAAAGCAGTTTCAGCTTATCATTATTCAACGTTTAGGTTTTGCCTTTTTTGCAGTAACAATCCCATACTATTCGATTGTTTGTTCCGTTCTGACAACACGTTCAATGTGAATCGTCAGATATAGAATTTCTTCCTTGGACAAGATCCGGTTATAGATCTTGCGGGTGTAATCGTTAATCTTAACAGCACAAGCATGTGCCTCAGGATATTGTTTGCTCACCAGATCATGAAGCGGATTATCTGCTTCCTTATCTTCAATCGCTGTACCATGCAATACGCGCTGAGCAAAGAACTTCAAATGCGTCAGGAATCGATAATAACTCAGTGAATCCTCATCCAGTTCAATGACAAAGCTGCGTCGTACGATGTTGAGTATATCTTTAACGATATTCGTAATACTGATGGTTTCCCTCATCTCGCCATTCATCTGTGCATTTACCAGATGCATGGCGATGAATGCGCATTCGTCTTCGGGAAGCAGGACGCCCAATGTTTCTTCAATAATCTGCAGCGCCTTGAGTCCAATAACATATTCCTTGCGGTACATGCGCTTAATCTCCCAGAACAATGCGTTACGAATCTGCAAGCCCTGACGATGCCGGTCAATGGCAAAATGAATATGATCCGTTAGTGAAATGTAGATGCTCTCATGAAGCTTCTCACCCAACACGGTCTCGGCGTAACGGATAATCTCATCCGAGCATTCAACATATTCAACTGGAATATCAGACAGAAGCGTTTTCAGTTTCTGCGATACTTCCTTGCTTTCCAATGAGAATATTTTTTCGACCAGACTGTCGTCTATCGTTTCACCAGTATGCTTTTTGAAGGCTATGCCTCGTCCCATGACGACCAGTTCGTTTCCTCCCGGATCAATCACAGTAACTACGTTGTTGTTCAGCACCTTCTCAATTTTCATTTCTTCACATCACCTTGCACCGTCAAAGTAGTAAAAGGCAAAACCAAAACAGGTCATAAAACACATGCCCGCTTCTGGTTTTGCCTGATTGAACAGTAACAATCCAGTATTCATTAGCCTTAGGCCCATCTTACCATATAATTATCTATCTGACAATGTTTTTGTGAAAGCGGTTAATGTGCTTAAATACGACACAAGAAGATGCTACCCACATATGTCTTTAGAACTAGAAATTAATGGTTATCGGATTTTAGACTTGCGCCGTTTGTACCAATAACTTCTTTGTACCAATGGAATGATTTTTTCTTGTAACGATTCAGTGTACCCGTTCCATCGTTATTGCGATCCACATAGATAAAGCCATAACGTTTCTTCATCTCTGCTGTGGATGCACTCACCAGATCGATGCAGCCCCATGAGGTATAACCCATAACTTCAACGCCGTCTTCAATCGCTTCTCCCACTTGTACCAAGTGATCATTCAGATATTGAATCCGGTAATCATCATTCACCGTTTTATTGCCATTTTCGTCTGTGATCAGCTCATCTGCTGCACCCAAACCATTTTCGACAATAAACAACGGTTTTTGATAACGGTCCCAGTATTTATTCAGCGTCACGCGCAGGCCTTGCGGATCAATCTGCCAACCCCATTCACTTGCTTTGAGATAAGGGTTCTGTACACCTGCAAACAAATTCCCTTTGCCTTCAACACGCTTCTGTGGGTCACCTGTCTCACAAATACTTACATAGTAACTGAACGAGATGAAGTCCACCGTATGTTTCAGGATTTCAGCATCGCCATCTTCAAACTTGATGTTGATATTATTCGCTTTGAAGTAACGATTGATGTATTTCGGATAATAGCCACGTGCATGAATATCGGCAAAGATGTCATTGCGCTGTTCCGCATGCATTGCAGCTACCACATCATCCGGATTTGGTGTCAGCGGATAGGTTGGCATGCTGAGTACCATACAGCCAATTTTCGCTCCAGGCATGATCTCATGTCCCAGTTTGACAGCCAGCGCACTTGCCACCAGCTCATGGTGGATTGCCTGATACAGATCCTGTTTGGAGAGTTCGGATTTGGGCGTGTAAATCCCGCCGCTCATGAATGGCTCCTCCAGAATGGAGTTAATTTCATTGAACGTCAGCCAGTACTTCACTTTGCCTTTGAAACGGTTAAACAGGACGGTTACATAACGCTCGTAGAACTCGATCATTTTACGGTTAACCCAGCCGTCATATGTTTTGGACAAGTGCAGTGGTGTCTCATAATGAGAGATCGTTACGAGCGGTTCAATCCCGTATTTGTGGCATTCGTCAAACAGATCATCGTAGAACTGCAAACCTTTTTCGTTTGGCTCCAACTCATCACCTTTAGGGAAAATACGGGACCAGGCGATGGAGGTACGGAACACTTTGAATCCCATCTCAGCAAACAACTTAACGTCCTCTTTGTAACGATTGTAGAAATCGATACCGATCAATTTCAAGTTATCCTCTGTCGGTCCTTCCGTTCTTGGCGTCGTAATCCCATGCGGCATTACATCCTGAACAGACAGGCCTTTGCCATCCGTATTGTATGCTCCTTCGAGCTGATTGGCTGCGACTGCGCCGCCCCATAGAAAATCCTTCGGAAATGGTGTTGTCATCTCTGTCATCCTCTCTGGTTACGTTATGTTCATTCTTTGTTAAAACAGTTGCCCCTATGCCCGTGATCACATCAAAAAGCGGACAATGCACCAACTTAAAGGGCTTCAGATCAGATCAGCTACCGATAGCCTGCTTTAATGTTGGGTTTTGCCCGCTTATGCGGTAACAATCCCGAATAGCCTAATGATATGAAGCAATCCGGGTTCAAGATAAGATACAGGAATCAGGCCAATTACAGCTGCTCACCATTGCTGGCTATTACATTTTTGTACCAGTCAAACGAATCTTTTTTCGAACGTTTAAGTGTTCCATTACCTTCGTCATCCAGATCCACATAGATGAATCCATAACGTTTGGACATTTCTGACGTGGACATGCTCACGAGGTCAATCGGGCCCCATGCTGTAAATCCAATCAGATCTACACCGTCCTTGATCGCTTCTTTCATTTGTTCAATATGTTTTTTCAGATAATCCACGCGGTAGGAGTCATGAATGGAACCATCCTCTTCCACGCGATCATATGCACCCAGACCATTCTCAACAATAAACAATGGTTTTTGGTAACGATCCCAGAAGTTATTCAACGTTACGCGCAGACCAATTGGATCAATCTCCCAACCCCAATCGGAAGCTTCGAGATAAGGGTTTTTGACGCCACCAGTCAGGTTACCCGTTGTTTCTTCTTTGTCTGCGGATGCAGATTTAGTTACGGACATGTAATAGCTGAAGGAGATGAAATCCACTGTGTTGTTGAGCAAAATTTCATCATCGCCTGCTTCTTTCTGAATCACGATGTTGTTTTCTTCAAAATAACGAGCCATGTAGTTCGGGTATTGACCACGAGCATGCATATCCGTGAAGAAGAGGTTAATCTGATTTTCATGTTGCGCCAGTCGAACATCTACCGGGTTACAGGTCGCCGGGTACGTTTCCATACGTGCGAGCATACAGCCCACTTGGGAATCAGGAATAATCTCATGAGCAAGCTTGGTTACCAGCGCACTTGCTACAAATTGGTGATGCAGTGCTTGATACGTCGTTTGCAATTGGTTGTCCACTTTATCGATCAGGATACCGCCGCCAGTGTATGGGCTAAATAGCATAACGTTAATTTCATTGAACGTCAGCCAGTATTTCACTTTATTTTTATAACGATTGAACACGGTTTCTGCATATCTCACATAGTGCCCGATCACTTCACGGCCTGCCCAGCCATTGTATTTCTGTGTCAGACCCAGCGGAGTTTCATAGTGAGACAACGTCACAAGTGGTTCAATTCCGTATTTCAACAGTTCGTCGAAGACGTTGTCATAGAATTTCAGGCCAGCTTCGTTCGGCTCTTGATCATAACCGTTCGGGAAAATACGAGCCCAGTGAATGGACAAACGGAATACCTTGAAGCCCATTTCGGCAAACAATGCGATATCTTCTTTATAGTGATGATAGAAATCAATACCAAAACGTTTAGGGAAACGTTCTTCAATTTTGCCGGAGAGGATCTCTTCAATTCGTGTAGAGGAGATTTCCATGGCATGTCCACCTGTACGCTTCTCTTTGGGAACATGCGCAATCATATCCGCAGTAGAGAGACCTTTGCCGTCCTGATCGAATGCACCTTCCAATTGGTTGGCAGCTGTAGCGCCTCCCCACAGGAAGTTTTCGGGGAATCCTTTTTTTGCCGTGGTCATAACGAACAACCTCTTTTCGAATTTTATTTGGGTTTTTCCGGGATAAAGTGGCTGTATTTCAAGCCAAAAAACAAGAAAAACCTAAACTCAAGGTAAAATAGCTCGCAAAAAAAGAGCCTTCATTTCACCATCAGTTTAGGTTTTGCCTGTCTTCACAGTTACAATCCATCAAAAGATGTTATTGCGTATTCTGTTGTTTTTCTCTTGTAATGTAAGCGTAACATATCTATTTTGCAAAATCAACTTTCCACTCCATCCACTCACTGATCCGTTTGAACTTATTGAGGCATACATATAATCGCTGCTCTTAGGGCGTTCGATATAACTCTTTCATACTCATGTAAATTCCCGCCCTGAAATAGACATCGTAACCCCCAAGTCCTACGATAAGCAATTCATCCTTAAGCCGCTTGAAACCGATTCCGGAAAAGGTAGACTTAATTTTAAATGTTTATTGGGAAAATGGATAGCCAAGGAGGACACCTTATGTCTGCACGAACATCTGCCTTACGAAAGAGCTGGTCCGAGAGCGAACGAGTTGCTCCCGGTACGGCACATATTCAATATGTAACGAAAGCCAATCTGGACAGGATTCGTAAAATCAATCATTTTCTGATTAGTGCCTTCCAGCAAAGTCTATCGGATATCAAAGAAAATCTGTCCAGCACGTATCTCTTTCTGCTCACCGACTCGCATGGGGTCCTGCTTGCCATGGATTACAGCCCTGATTTGGAACAGGTGGTGAAGCAGTCACCCATCCGTCCGGGTATGATCTTTACGGCCAGAAGCTGTGGCGTCAATGCCATATCCGAATCAATGGACACACATGGAGCTGTCCAGCTGCAACCTGAGCAGCATGAGAATCCTCTTTTTCGTAGCTGGCACTGTTATGCTGCACCTTTGTCTGTTGGACTTCAACATGTCGGCTATCTGGACGTCTCGACGATTAATGCGGACATGCAGAGCGAACTGATTGCAATCGCCAAGTTGATCCCGGCTCATATGCAAAATCGTTATCAGTGTAACCTTGCCGCGTCGGTCGAAGAACCGCAATCGGTAGAGTTCACCAAACGCCAGTTAACCATCCTGAAAATGATTTCTAACGGACTAACGGTTAAAGCGATTGCTTTGAAATTAAAAATCAAGGAATGTACCGTAAATCATCATAAAAAAGTGATTTTTAACAAATTAGGTGTACAATCCAGCACCGAAGCTGTTTCAATTGCCAGCCGTCTGTCTTATCTATAAAGGTACCCCTATAGATTCCTATAGGTGGTAAACACGAACATCTGTGCTAAGCTTTTTAGGTACGCACGATTACAGAGAGACAAAGAGAACACACACACATTTCCAGGAGGGTAATATGTCTATTCCAAAAAAAGCTTCATTGTTTTCCATGTTGATTATGATTTTGTTGGTTGCTTCAGCCTGCGGCGACAAAGCGGATAACAACGCCAAAACGAATGAATCCACTACAACGGAAACCACTACCGGCACAGATACAGACACAGCCAAGACGGAAGATACGGAAAACACAGAAAGCTCTGAAGCATCCACTTCCGAGTCCAAGGAAACAGATAACTCCAAAGAAGTTGAATTGGGAACTACGGAAAAAGGCTCTTATAACAATGACTATTTCGGTGTATCACTGAAATTCCCGGAAGCTTGGGAGTTCCAGGATGCAGACGGCATGAACGAGCTGACGAGCGCTTCCTCTGAGGCTATTGCTGGAGACGATGAAACGAAGAAAAAACAAATTGAACTGTCTCAGGCCAAAACACTGAACCTGTTGATGGCTTCACAATATCCATTGGATGGAGGACAGGTTGGTCCTTCCGCTATGGCGATTGCTGAAAAAGTAAGCCTGCTGCAAGGCATTCGCACAGGTAAAGATTATCTGGAAGCAACGAAGAAATTTATGGTGAACAGCCAGTTCCCTTATGAATACAAAGAATTCACAACCGAAACCATCGGTGGCAAAGAGATGGACCTGATGCAAATCACGATGGATGCGGGCAATGGTTCAACCATTACGCAAGATTACTACAGTACGATTATTGAAGGTTATGCGTTTAACTTCATCTTCACATATCTGGATGACACATCGAAGGCCGAGATCGATACCATTAAGAAATCCGTTCAGTTCAAGTAATATATCCACTGTGCCTGCCGGGCATGGAATAGAACCCCGCGCAATGATCTTCCACAGATCACTGCCGGGGTTCATTTTGTAGTGAAGTTGAATGTTTCACCTTATCCGGAAATCGCCACCCAATGTCCCTCTTTTACTTCCACCCACCTGGACTGCTCCAGATTATAGCGATCTTCTACTTCTACCGTTTCTCTCGGTGTTTCACTCACAGGATGACGTTTTTTCATCGCCTCCACAGCCGGGTCCGGAACCGGGATGGCCGACAACAATGCCTTTGTGTATGCATGCTGGGGGTTCGAATAGAGCTCCTCACTTTCTGCTAACTCCACAATCTTCCCGTTATACATGACAGCAACATGATCACTGATATGTTTCACCATGGACAGGTCATGTGCGATAAACAGGTATGTAAGACCAAGTCGCTGCTGCAACTCTTCAAGCAGCTGTACAATCTGGGCCTGAATGGACACATCCAGCGCAGACAACGGCTCGTCACATACAATAAATTCAGGTTCCACGGCCAGCGCACGAGCGATTCCGATCCGTTGCCGTTGTCCACCTGAAAATTCATGAGGATAACGCTGGGCATGAGCCGGATCGAGGCCGACCATCTCCAGCAATTCCTCCACACGCTTTTCCCGTTCAGCGGGACTGCCGGCAAGACCGTGAATATCCAAGGCTTCCCCAATAATGTCCATGATTCTAAATTTCGGATTAAGCGACGCATACGGGTCCTGGAAAATAATCTGCATATGCCGCCTCATCGTTTTCATCTCTGAGGCAGAAAGGCGATTGAGTGGTACTCCCTTAAACAGGACGTCCCCACCTGTAGGCTCATGCAGTCGAAGAATGGCTCGACCTGTAGTCGATTTCCCGCTGCCCGATTCGCCCACGACCCCAAGTGTCTCCCCCCGGCGAATCTCGAAACTGATATCGTTCACAGCTTTTAAGGTGTTGCCTTTGCCCAGATTAAAGTACTGCCTGAGGGACTTCACCTCCAACAGAGGCTGATCATCCTCCAGATCGCGTGGCACCAACGAAACGAGTTTCGGCTTTTTCTTCTCATCTAATCGAGGCAATGCATTTAGCAGTCTGGACGTATATGGATGCTTCGGATATGCAAAAATCTCTGTAGTTGTCCCGGATTCCACAATCTGCCCGTCTTTCATGACCACGACCCGATCACACATGCCTGCCACTACGCCGAGATCATGGGTAATCAGAATAATGGAAGTGCCCAGCCGTGCTTGCATATCTTTCATCAAATTAAGAATTTGGGCCTGAATGGTTACATCAAGCGCAGTTGTGGGTTCATCTGCGATCAGCAATTCAGGCCGGCAAGCAAGAGCAATGGCAATCATCACCCGCTGACGCATACCTCCGGAAAATTCATGTGGATACTGATTGAAACGTATTTCACTCCGGGTGATACCAACCAGCTCCAGCATGGCGATCGCCTGCTTCTTCGCTTCTCCTCTGGATAGCTTCTGATGTTTAATCAGACTTTCGGTAATCTGTTTCCCTATTTTAATGGTCGGATTAAGAGAGCTCATAGGGTCCTGAAAGATCATGCCGATGTCACGGCCACGGATGCTCTCCATCTCTTTTTGCGTTTTATGGACCAGATCTACTCCTTTAAACAGGATCTCACCCTTTTTCATCTGCGAAGGAGGAGAAGCAAGCAGTCTCATAATGGAACGTGCCGTCACACTCTTCCCACTGCCGGATTCCCCTACAATGCCAAGGGTTTCCCCTTTCCGCACTTCAAAACTGACTTCCTTCACCGCCTGAAATTCACTCTCTCCGGAATGAAAAGAAACGGACAACTCATTTACTTTTAGCAAAGGTTGCATGTGATCACCAGCCTCATCCATATTTTCACATGTGCTCATATGTATACTCTTCCATACCTTGACAATTGAATAGACTCTAAATAATATATACTATATCAATCGGAATAATGCAATTTAAAATCAAATGAAAGGAGGCTCGCATGGTTTGAATCTTGCAAAAGGCAGCAAAATGTCACAGCTTGTATACACCCTGGGTTTTATTTATGGCAAAATGCTGCTTCATCCCTCCTATCGATATGTTCTATTTATTCTCGGACTGCCCGTTAATCTGATTGTGCTTCTGGTCTGGCAATCCAGAAAAAAAAAGGATGGCTGGGCCCTGGTTCAACAGGCTGTTGAGCGTGATATGTTATCCAGTTCTTATCGAGATAAACTTCGGACGGACGTGGAAGAACAGTTGAGGCGTAAACACCGTTTCTTTCAGCAGCAAGTTAGTAAGGCTGAGTTTGAGCGCCAGGCGGAGGAGTGGCTGAAGGAATCCGTTCAGAAGGAGTTAAAGGAACGAACGTTCAGCAAGCTTCAGGAACTGGGGACACAGCGCCTGACGATGGCGGATACGTTCCAATCCCTGATTGATAAACCGTGGTTTCTTGCGGCATCGGTTATTCCGGGCTGTCTGATGTACGTCATAATGCTGTTGTATGGCAATCCTTATCTAAAGTACATATTTGAAAGAATTCTGATGACGGTATTCGTCATTCTGGGCGTAGCTACACTTGTATTCACCATCTTATACCTGTCTCCATTCAATCCGGCGGCCAACATTCTCGGAGAGACGGCGACACAGGAACAGATCGCGGCTTTCAACCATGTGTATGGCCTGGATCAGCCCTACCTTGTCCAACTCTGGAACAATATCAAGGGCGTAGCACTGTTTGATCTCGGCAAATCTTTTTCAGGGAATGAAGATGTCACGGCTACGATCGCCAGAAAGTTCCCAATCACATTAACACTGGCCGTTATCTCCTTGCTGCTTGCCCTTGTCATTGCATTGCCAATTGGGATTATCTCGGCGATCAAGCCCAATTCACTGTTTGATTACACATTCATGTTTATTGCATTGATTGGATTATCGATTCCGAATTTCTGGCAAGGACTTATTTTCATCCTGAATTTCTCGATCAAGCTGCAGTGGCTTCCCGCTACCTTCAATCCGCAGAACTGGCTCTCTATTATTATGCCAACGATAGTTCTCGGAACCGGATTAACCGCTGCAGTAGCCCGTATGACCCGTTCTTCCACGCTGGAAGTTATTCATGAGGACTACGTGATGACTGCCCGTGCAAAAGGGTTAAGCGAACGACATGTCATGCTGAAACATGCGGTACGTAATGCATTAATTCCAATTGTAACCGTGGTTGGCCTGCAATTCGGAGGCATGCTTGGAGGGGCGGCAGTAACAGAGAAAGTGTTTAATATTAGCGGGCTCGGCAGCTACATTGTGGATAAACAATTTATACCCGATATTCCGAGTATTATGGGCGGAGTAGTGTACACAGCGATTACAATCTCCATTATTAATGTGGTGGTAGATCTTCTCTACGCTTTTATTGACCCGCGGGTACGTTCCAAGATGAAACAATATTAAAGCAGGTGCATGATGACAAAATCGGGTTCACTCACACAGGAAATGCGTTTTCGACTTAAGTCTTCACAGGAGTACAGTCAGGCGAGCTTCGCCTGGGTCACTTCCCTTCTCTTGTCGATGTTACTGTTATTCAACATCTATGAC
Source organism: Paenibacillus sp. 11B (assembly GCF_030487755.1). Taxonomy (NCBI): domain Bacteria; kingdom Bacillati; phylum Bacillota; class Bacilli; order Caryophanales; family Paenibacillaceae; genus Paenibacillus; species Paenibacillus sp. 11B. The sequence continues at coordinate 1,521,598 of NZ_JAUKNS010000001.1, forward strand.
TGGAGCCTCCAGGTGTTCAGGCCATTTCTGCTGACAGCACTCGGAATCTATCTATTTTTCACGCTGGTCCAGAGTGTGCTTACGCTCCGAATTCGGAGCGACCTGATTCGGCAGGGCACAATCTCTGTGCTGACTCGCAGACTCGCCTGGGTTCAGCTGCTGGGTATCGTTTCCGGCAATATCTTTATCGTAACGGCCGCTTTTCACCTGATCAAAAAGACAAAGAGCATTGAGTATACATTTGCGGTGTATATGCTGCTGACCCAGCTGTTCGTTATTGGGGTCTCGGCACTCAATATATTCAAACCGTATGTTGCGGATACGTTTTTGCCAGCCATGGCGGCGCTGCTGTTTATCCTGGTGATTGATTTGGTTGTGCTGTTTATCGTATCCCGATATACCTCAGCCTCGATCATCCCGCGCTGGATGCTGGGCGTAAGTACGATACTCATCCTGACTTCGGTCACAGGCAATGTGTTCGCACTGCTGCTGGGTATTTCCATCATTGGACGAATTCGCAGACAGGGTAAACAAAAATCCAACTTCTGGAATGATCTGTGGGAGCGTCTCGCTCCGAATGTCACAGCAATGTCCGGTTTGTTTTTTATCATTTTCCTGTTCTCGATATCGATTTGCAGCTTCTTTACTTTTGATTACAGCATGGCTGTAGAAAATAACTACTCGGCCTTGCTTCAGTCCCCATCGCTCGCCTATCCCTTGGGAACAGATGACTTTGGACGGTGTTTATTTTCCCGGATTGTATTCGGTGCCCGTATATCGTTAATCGTGGGTTTCATGTCAACTCTGATTCCGGTATTCATTGGCGGTATTCTCGGAGCATTCTCGGGATTCTATGGAAGACATACAGACAATATTATCATGCGATTGCTGGATATTCTCTATGCCATTCCGGGTATTTTGCTCGCTATCGCCATCATTGCGGCGTTCGGGGCCAATACGGTCAATCTTATTCTGGCGCTCAGTCTGGGCTCGATCCCAACCTATGCACGAACCATGAGAGCCAGTGTACTCTATGTATCTACTTTTGAATTTGTTGAAGCCGCACGTGCGCTGGGTTACAACAATCGGTCTATTATTTTCAAACATATTATTCCGAACTCACTCGCACCCATGATTATTAAGTCAACGCTCACCATCGGCGGGGCAGTCATCGCCACCAGCAGTTTAAGTTATCTGGGGCTCGGCGTGGAGCCGCATATTCCTGAGTGGGGCAACATTCTCAAGCTGGGCAGTACGTATCTGGAAACCCATTCATATCTGGCCATCTATCCAGGTCTGGCAATCATTCTGCTCGTGCTCTCGTTCAACTTTCTGGGAGACGGACTGCGCGATGCGCTTGATCCAAAGCTGGAAAAGGCTTAACTTACCGCCTTCAACTCAATTTGGAACAATAATTATGAACTATGAACTTATCTGGAGGTATTTTCATGAAAAAACGTACGTTGATCGCACTACTATTGATTCTCGTCCTTGTAATCTCAGGTTGCAATGTGAAGACCAAGACGGAATCGCAGTCCGAGACTGCGCCATCCGATAAATCGGAGAACACGCAAAACCAAAAACCGGTAGACATCGAATTACTGGCTCAGAGCTCTTCCGAAAATGACGTGAATATTATCCGCGACCAGCTCACCAAGAACGGCTTCAATGTAAAGCTGAATCTGCAGCCGGATTACGGCAGCTACAAATCCCAGCAGGATGCAGGGAATTATGATATTGCGTTGTCCAGCTGGACAACGGTAACTGGAAACCCGGATTATGCGGTCCGTTCTCTTTTCAAAACGGGTGGGGATTACAGCATTCTCGCAGATGAGGAAATCGATAAACTTATTGACCAAGCCGCTACTCAGACTCCGGATGACTACAAGAATACGTATAAACAATTGGAGGACCGCTTGGTAACGGATCAAGCCTATATCGCTCCGCTGTACATTTCCCTGAAAAGTCAGGCTGTGAATAAAGACATTCTGAATGTAGATACGGTTCGCTTGTCCAAATCCCGCGCCATGGCATGGGAACCTATTGAATTCAAAGACAGCTCCAAAAATACAAAAGAACCCTTAATTCTGACACAAACCGCTTCCGTCCTGACTTCCCTTGACCCGATCAAAGGAAACGACGGTTCCATCAACCAATTGAATACCAACATGTATGTACGTCTCGTTAACCTGACAGATGACGATCAGCTCACAGCAGAGGGATCGCTCTCCCACAATTTCAGCATTGCGGAGGGGAACTCGGAGTATTATTTCATTCTCAGAGACGATATCAACTTTGCGAAGATTGAAAATAAAAAGGCTGTAGATACGGGTGAACGAGTCGGTGCAGATGACGTCATCTTCTCTCTCGATCGCGCCAAAAACAAAGATTCCGTACCGGATCACCGGACATACAGCCTTCACGAACATATCAAGGAGGCCGAGTTGGTAACGGATCTGGGCGCCTTGGAATCCATTCAGCAATCCAGTGGCAGCGGTACGGTTAAAGAAGCATTGGAACAAGGGCTTGGCACCAAAATTACGGAACTGGTCACGGACAAAAACAAAGCCAATAACGCTGCCGGGAAGTATCAAGTTGTGAAACTCACAACCACGGAACCCTTCCCGCAAGTATTGAATTATCTGGCTCACCAATCTGCTGGTATTGTGTCCAAAAAGCAGGTGGAGAGCATCAATACGTATGATGTAGCTTCGTTTGACGTGAATAAAGACATTCCTTACGGCGATCAGAATACCGTGACTGAAGGTGCTTCGTACAACAACACCCTGTATGCCAGCGGCCCATATATCTTGGCATATAAAAATGATTATGAAGGTGTATTCTATCAGAATCCCGGCTACCGTAAAGGCTCTGAATATGCACCCAAGATTTCTCAGGTGAATGTACGATTCATCTCGGATGCCGACAGTGCGCTATCTGCTCTTCGCAGTAGCGAAATTCACTTATACTACGGGGTGCCTGAAACGAAATATGACATCATCAAAGGTGACAGCAAATTGCAATTGCAGAGCATTCCGAGCAATGGGGTTTCCTATCTGCTGTTCAACACTGCCAATCGGGAAGTTGCCAAGAGCAGTGACCTGAGAAAATCCGTACTGTACTCCATCAATCAGGATGACATTCTGCAATTCTACAAAAACAATAAACTTAAGGCGTACTCCACAGTAAGCCCACTTGTTCAGACCGGAAATGAATTGAAGTCCGATCCGGCAAAAGTGAAAGAATTCTTGAACGCCTATCAGGCTTCCAAGTAACAATACAGACAAACGGCTGTCTCCCGGATCAATCCAAGATCCAGATGACAGCCGTTTTATTTTATAAGGAGAATGTTTTTGTTGAGCAATCTGCTTGATATTTTCGCTGTACGCCAGGCAGAAGAGTGACGATCTGGATACCGACTCCCCAAGCAAAATAGACTAGATGGATAATAGATACATGCTGTATCCAGTATACCTGAGCCATAATCCAGATGATCAGAGTAAATCCCGTATATAACGAGAACGTCCACCCCCAGTATTGATTCGAGTAAAGATTCAGTTTCTCACCTATTTTCCAGTGAGTGCGGCGAATGAGTGAAACGGCAATGATCAGTGGCACAACGCCAAGAACCAACATTAGTATAATTCCCGGGATCAAAAAACTGCCAAACGGAGAATGCTCTAACAATGAATCCGGCATATGGACAAGATTTCCCGATGGATCGATAATGAGTGCTCCCCCTCCAATGATCGCACCAATGCCCAGTAACCCCTGCATAATAATGAGCACCCACGACCTTCCAGGTCCACATTCATGCTTCCTTTCACCTTCATCACCCTTCCTCATCCCTCACCCTCCAGACATGTTATACAAATTTTACTGAAAGTTCTATTCCATTTTCACATATGGAGAAGGCTGAATCCTGTGCTCTATCTCACTAGAATCGTCCAAAAAATTCGATTATGGTAAAACTTGATAAAAGAACGTACGTTCGGTATAATGAAAATATACTTAATGAGCGAGAGGCAGATATGGACGACAAATTTATTAAGGAATTGCGCGAGATTGGTCGGGATGACAGACGAAGATCCGAATTTATGATCCAAGGCATGAAAGAAACACTGCAGGGAAGAAAAGAAGAAGGTATTTTCAAGCGCTGGATACGGCGTAAGAAAACAGAGAAGAAAATTTCACAACGGTTTAATCAGGATCCCTCATCGGATCAAAAGTAACCACATAAAAAGGAGGCGGAATATGCCTCCTTTATTATTTATCTGTATGCCTCTTCATCTAAAACGAATGATGCAAAATACAAACGATGCTCTATTTCGCACCAGCGCGGACTAGAATCTCTTCGATTTCCTTAAAACCTTTATTCCTCGCATGAATAAGCGGTGATATTCCATCACGATCCATAAGGTTCACATCTGCTCCATGATCAATGAGTAATTGAATCGTCTCCTGTTGCCGTTTATTGCCATCGTTTAAAATGATTGCTTCCAGCAGGGCTGTCCACCCCAGTTGATTAACATGGTTCACATTTACTGAGGTTTGGGTCAGAAGTTCTCGTACCACATCAACGTAGCCGTGCTCCGAAGCTGGAATAAGTGCCGTCCCTCCATATCTATTCGTTATCGATGGGTCGGCTTCCGCCTCAATTGTCAGCTTCAAAATATCCAAGTAACCTTCAGCGCCAGCGTACAAAAACGGGGTATTCTTCATATCATCCTGTACATTAACATCTGCACCCGCTTGTATCAACAGTTTAGCTGTTGCCAGATCATTGTTGTATGTTGCAATCATGGCAGCGGTTCTTCCGCTCTGATCTTGAGCATTGATATTGGCGCCTTCTTGAATCCATTTTCCGATACTTTCGCTGTCTCTACCCTCAGCTGCCTTAAATAGCTGTTCATCTGGTGAAGTCAATGCCTTCTCCTCCACCATCGAGTCATCTCTCACTTCAGGTACACAGCCTTGAACGACAAAAATACTGCTTATTAGAATTATCATCATCAGCGACTTACTCATACTGCCTCCTTTATTACAGTGCCACTGTTACCGAAGAAGCAACACTCCAATCGCCAACTGGACTTATCGTATAGGTGATCCCTGGGATCAACTTGTCATCATTAACAAGATCGAATAAGCCCGTTGCACCTTTCCGGCTTGAATATTTATAAGTGGCTGTAACAACGGCCCCGCTAGGTGAAGTTAATGTTACACTTCGACCAGAGAAGAGTTCATCCCCAGGATCTTGTGCCAGTGAAACTTCAATTGAAGTTTCACTCACAGCTTGAGCATTCGCAACCTTCAGCGCATCAAACGATCTCGCGACGAACGAAGCGTTATTGATGTTGGCCCAGTCAGATGAAACGGTATACGTGACACCGGATTGCAAAGTTTGTCCTTCAGGCAAACGGAACTTCGGTTCTTGTTTGCCATCTGTCGATTGCGTGAACGGAACATATTTGGCAACGATTGGCTCGCCACCTTCTGGCGTAATCACGACTTGTCTTACCTGCATGGAAGAGATAATTTGAAACGTTCTGCCTTCTGCTTGTTCTTGGTCATTCAATACAAACGCATTGGCCCCTCGACCACCGCTGTAGGCCGAAATGATATAGCCGTAATCCACTACACCGTCCTCTTGTAATGCTTCAATCTCGAATGTATCATTCGTTATTTGACTAGCAGTTGTCATGCTTAATTTTGTACCACTGCCTTCAAAGGTACCCGCATCCCGACCTTTATACCTGAGACTGTACACTTCTTCTGCATGTTGAACGGACGTTGGAACGATGTAAGTCGCGATGGACCCTGTTTTCAGACGAGGCATGTTGGTCAACGTCAATCCACCACTAAGCGCAAAATCGGTTTGTGCCTTGGAAAACACTTCATTTGCTGATGTCAGGGGCTTATCGAACGTGACGATTAAGGTAATTGCATTCAGTGATTTAACGCTCTGGATTTGAGCCTGCTCCGAAGGAATGGCCTGATGGGCCGTTTGCAACAACACCGCCGTTTCACCGCGCGTGGTCGAACCGTTCTCGGAGTAAAAAGTACTCATCCAATGATGAACGGATTTCACATCACGCTGCATCGCTTTGGATACGACTTGTTCCAGTTCTGCATCCGTAACTTGACTTTGCGCATGAAATTGTCCATTGTTCGCCTGCATAATACCAAGTTCAACGAGCTTTGATGCATACGGCGCATACCATGCTTTAGGACTGATGTCTGTTAATTCTACACGTTCTCCCGTTTTGCCCTCCAGATTAAACGTCTTAAATACCAATGATGCTAATTCAGCACGGGTAATGGCCCTACGCTCACCCATCGATTGATCTGCATATCCATTCATAATCCCCAAGCTGTTCAGTTTCTTGATGGCAGCCTCAATCTGGTGGTCAGTAAGCTGTGTCGCAGTAGTTGCAACGTTAGTAACGTATGTAGCTGCTTGTGCCTGATTGGCAGTTAGCGGGAATGCTGTAGCGCCTAATGCAGTTATCGTTAAAAATGTAGCCATTTTCCGGGTTATAGGATTCATATCTGAATTCCTCCTCTATAGGTTGAAGTTGCCTGTAACTATAGAATAGAGGACAAAAAGAAACTCCCAAGGACAAAAATATTAAAAAATTATAAACTGAATCTAATTTTTCTCGAAACTTATATGGTGAACCGGTAACCCGCACCCCAGACGGTTTCAATATACTCCGGATTTTTGGGATCTGCCTCCAGCTTCCCACGCAGTTTGCGAATATGGACGGTAACCGTCGCAATATCTCCGCTGGAATCCATGCTCCAGATCCGCTCGAAAAGATCGGGTTTGCTGAATACCCGATTGGGATGACTCGCAAGAAATACGAGTAGATCGAATTCCTTGGTTGTAATTGCTACCTCTTCGCCATTAGCAAACACGCGGCGCGCGCTCTTGTCGATATGAAGCCCGCGAATATGGATCTCATCTTGTTCGGCTGGTTTGCTTTTGCCAAGCAATCTCTCATATCGGGTCAAATGAGCCTTTGCTCTTGCAACCAACTCACTTGGACTAAACGGTTTTGTAATAAAATCATCAACCCCCAAATTGAACGTTCTAATCTTATCGATCTCCTCCTTCTTCGCGGAGACGACAAGGATCGGCACCTCCTTTACCTCACGAATGCGCCTGCAACATTCAAAGCCGTCCAGTCCCGGAAGCATCAGATCAACAATAATGAGATTGTAACTTCCCTCCAGAGCCAGCTTTAGCCCTTCATCTCCGTTATGGCAGAGCTCCACCGAAAACCCGTTGAGTTCAAAGTAGTCCCGTTCCAATTCCGCAATCGTTGTTTCGTCCTCAATAATCAAGATGTTTGTCATTACCAACTAGCCTCCACTCTTCATTCAGCCGTTTGAGTTTGATATAAATGATTGTGCCATCATCGGGATTACTTTTCGCCCAGATGTAGCCTCCGTGTCCATCGATGATTTGGCGGGCTATCGCCAGTCCCAATCCACTTCCTCCTGTTGAGGAATTGCGGGATTGCTCCGCTCGATAAAAGCGTTCAAATATATAAGGCAGCGCCTCTTCCGGTATTCCCCTGCCATTGTCCTTAAAGGCTATCGTAGTCCATTCGTCATCTGCTTGAAGTGTAATGCCGAATCGTTTTTGTTCATTCTCCATATATTTGAGGGCATTATCCACTACATTGACAACGGTTCGTTTTAATTTATCCAGATCCACAGAAGCCATGACCGGATCAGACGCCCGATTTTCCCAATGCAAGAGCACCCCTTTGTCCTCAAGATCGTATCTTAACTCTTCAATGCTGTCTTCCAGGAAATCGACAAGATCTACCACTTTGAAATGGAAGGGTTCCTGATTCAAGTCGAGCTTCGAATACAGAAATAGTTCATCCACCAACTTATCCATGCTAACTGCTTTCGAGTGAATAATATTTACGTATGATTCCATTTTTTCCGGAGTATTCGCAACTCCATCCCGAATCCCCTCAATATAACCTTTAATATTAGTGATCGGCGTGCGGAGGTCATGCGAAATGTTGGAGATGAGTTCTCTGCGATTCGCTTCGTCTTGCTGGCGTAACTCATTGGAGCGTTGCAATTGATTCCTCATGCTCTCAAATGCTTCGCTGAGTTGTCCAACCTCATCATTGGAGCTAACTTGAGGCTTGAAGGACAAATTCCCATCCTTAATCTGTTCGGCTGAATTCCGAAGTTGATTCAATGGCTTAATAAAGCTGCGAGTGATCCAGCGGAATAAGAGCAGATTCGCGATGATGAGGACACCGATGAGCAGAAGTGACATCACAGGTAGCAGCTTGCGAGTAAGTTCCGCAAAAGGACTTCTCTCTCGAATGACGAAGATGCTCCCTCGTTCCCCATCTGAATATTTAAAATCAAATTTCGCATATGCATAGAATCGCTCACTTATGTTGAAGGTACTGCGAATCTGATAATTGTTAAGATCATAGGCAGGCAGTGCTTGTCTCAGTTCTGGCTGGTTGAAGGTCAGCGATTCGAAGATCTGGCTATTCTCCCGTCTGACGTAGAGTCCTGACTTCTCGGCTCGAAGCTTCATATCGTACTCGCGCAGCAAAACCTTGTTTTGCAGTTCATCGGGATCATTTTTGGCCAGAAACTTCATCTCTTGAAAGATCGTTTCTCCCTGTTCCGTGAGTGGGTTGACCTGATAATGTACTTTGTATATATCGCGAAAACCCTGCAGATCACCTGTCGCCGCAATTGTATACAGACTTGCCGTAAGCAGGATGAACAGCAAACTTATGACGAGCATTCCCGTGAAGGACAGCAACATTTTTATTCGAATGGACATGGTATCCCCTTCTCAATCAAGCTATTGGGTTAGTTAGTGCACATGTTAACACAAGATCGGTCCAAATGCCCCTATGAATTGAGTATTTCATATCTGCTCTCCTTGCCTGAACACAAGAAAAACCCAAGGTCCTTAACATGACCTGGGTTTCTCGACAATCAGAAGAGAGATACATCTCCCTTGCTATTTACATATTCGGATCATTGGGTAAGAACTGTGTGTGAGTCAAATTTCGATATACCTATATTCAACCTTGTTTTACGGCAGTATGGCAAACGAGCGGACTGGAAAGCCAGACGCCTTTTCCGCCTTGGGTACGATATTGAAGATCACCGCACCTTTGGCCGGCACCTGATCTAGATTCGTTAACAGCTCTACCTGATATGTATCCTGGGCAAGTACATAATATTCCGCCAGAAGCGACCCGTTCTTTTGATAATCCACGGCTGAATCGGTATCGAAGGTTTCATGACCAATCGCCTGTATTTTTCTTTCCTCGAATAAAAACATTAGCGCACTGACTGACCATCCGGGTGCATGACTATTTCCCTCTGCATCCTTGTTGTCGAAGGCTTCATGACTGGGCCAGCGTTTGCTCCAATCGGTACGCAGTGCTACAAAGCTGCCAGCTTCAATCACACCATGCTCTTTTTCAAACTCAAGAATATGCTCGACATCCAGCGTGAAATCCGGATTGCTCTCTACAGCCTCAGATTGATCAATGACTACCAGTGGTAGCACAAGCTCCTTCAACCCCAATTCATCCAGATAACGGGTATCACGCACAAAGTGAATCGGTGCATCCAGATGCGTACCATATTGTCCGGGAAACCTGAAACTCTGGGCAAAGAAGCCTTGATCGTGATTAAACAACGTATCAAATTGTGCCGCAGCAAAAGCTGAGAAATGTGGAGATTCCGGACCAAACGTATGAGTCAGATCCACCCACTTCTTTTCTTTTAATAATTGAATCGCTTGAATGAGCTCATTGGACATCCGAATCACCTCATACATAGAATGGAATAAATTCCTCCTATTATATCTTATTCCACCCTATGCGAAAATATCGAAATACCAACTATTTGATAGAATTCATTAACTCGAAAAAGTATTTTGGATCATGAGTCTGATATAGATTGAACCATGAATCTAAAGTCTCCGGTGTAAATACATCCAGTACCTTCAATACATGCATCGCGAATTCCAACGGTGCTATGCCGGATGCAGTAACCAAATTGTTATCCGTTACGGCCGGTACCCTCTCATAGTATTTTTCTCCCATGTAATGAGGACAAATCATTTTCAAATAGTCCAGATCGTTGCTTGTATGACTTCTGGAGTCTAACAATCCCATCCTTGCGAGTCCAACGGTTGCCCCACAAATTGCCGCAACAATATGACCCTGTTCTAATGATGTCGCAGCTTTTTTCAATATCGGTTCGTGAATGGTTCCCATCCAAGTATCTCCACCCGGAAGAACCAACACATCCGTGCTTTCTAACATACACTCATCCACAGAAACGCGAGGCAGTATGTCCATCCCTCCCATGGTAGTCACCGGACTTTTATCAACACCCACGGTAACCACCTCTATCGGTCTCAGCCCTTTTCTAAAATATCTTCCCGAGTTTAGTTCAGCAATTAAATAACCCACCTCCCAGTCTGACATCGTATTAAATACATAAAGATACACTTTTTTGATATGCATAATGCACTCCCCTTCTATTTGATACCCCTATTATAAAAAAACTTTACTGACATCTTCCGTCAGTAAAGTTTTTAAATTTGATAATAATTAAACACAGACTTGCCTTCTTATTATCCATTTTGGAATTCATTCCGCCTCATTATTCCCTGTCCTCAAACTCTGTTTATGTAAAATAATTCGAACTCAGCAACAGAGTCGAACTGGTTGATAGATACGCCTTCTCTTTTAAGCTGATTCTCCAACTGATCTATAAGCTGCAGGACGGCTAATCGCAACGGTTCAAAATCGTTTGGATTTAACAGTGCAACCAGATCAGGATACCCATAATTAACGTAAAACTCGCGATGCTCACCCATGTCAATAATGCCAGGCCAGCGTCCCTTTTCTGCCGCGTACAATATTCGGGATAACCCGTCTTGCACCCCAATAGCAACGAAGAAAGCTGTTTCGTAATGGCCTTTTTCGCACGCGGTTAACAGTTTATTTATCATACCTTTTTCCTCTTCGTAGTACCCCCGCAGTTGCTCTTTATAAGAGCGAAGCTCTTCTTGGCTGTTTTGTCGCTCCGATATGAGACAAAGTGTATCCGCTGTCAGATTCTCGCACGCTGATATTATTTCATCTGGAGAAAGGCTGAACATAATGGTATCAAGGAATGGGTCCAGTTGATCCGGTTTAATGGGGAGATTTCTAACTTGCTCACGATAGTGACCCCAACTGCGCTTATAGTAAATTTGGTTTAAAAAGCCAAGCGACATGAAAATGTTTCCCGCAATCTCTTGAGCCTGGGTTCGACAATAGGAAAGATCCTTGGCATTTTTGGAAAGACGCATTTTAGCTATGCTGATCAAGCATTCCTTTAGTGCGGATTCAGCTTTGTTGATCATATCCGATGTTCTGGCTTTACTCCCCATGTTCGATATTGTTTCGCGAAGTTCCATGAATCTGACTAGATCATCATCTGATCGGACATATAACAATTCACAGTCTGCTATAATCGTCGTATTCCATTCTTCAGATGTTGCCATCCGTTCAGCACGATCCCATCCGATGGGCCAGAAATCAAAACTGATACCGTCGATCATAAACTGGCACTCCGCTTCTCTACCCTTGGCCGTCGCTGGAATGAAGAAGAAATCCAAATCCGAACGTTCAGTCGCTCGCCCCTGCAAATATGATCCGTAATAGCCGACAATTGCAACGTCTTGAGGGTAATGAGTCTTAATATGTTTAACAATAATGTCTGATACAGCAAAAACATCAACCATCAGATAACCTCCCATTGTATTTCAATATCAGATTGTCTACTTGATTTGCATTTGAAAAGGAACATCATCAAAACGGGGCACCAACTGAAGAAATCATTCAGCCTACATCCGCCTCAGATTTAATTTATCGTTTCCCGTTATTTGAAAAAAGGCTACCACTAGGGTAGCCTACTCTCATATCTTCATTTTCGAGTATTCACTTTTAGTCAAACCATAGAGATATTCATCGTAATGCTGTCCATTAGTGAATACCATATTTCTGAGTTTCCCTTCTTGGACAAATCCAAGACGCTCATGAAGTTCTAGTGAACCTTCATTAAAAGCATAAATATGTGCGGTAACTTTCTGATAGCGTAACTCCTCAAAGTAATATCGCAACAATATTTTTACAGCTTCTGAAGCATAACCATTGCGCCAGAATTCTCTGAAGATAGCAACACCGTACGTAAAAGTTCCATTTCGGGTATCACAGTTATTCGAACTTATACTTCCTACTAATACTCCATCTATAGTCTCGACCGCGAGCATAATTTTATCCCCATCAGAACCACGAGATGCCTGGAATTCAGCCCAAGCCTTGGTACCCTCTTCTGATCTTGGGAAATTTAGTCTAGCACAGTCAGAATCAGAATCATTATTGTGGAACTTATCCCAATCAGTTGGGAGAATTGCACGTAATCTAACTTTATGACCTGTCCAAATATTATTTTTCATTATAGATCCTCCTAAGGTTTATTTACTCCTACCTCACTCATATCTGAATTAAGGCGGAGATCTGGCCTTGGGATCTAAGTCTCCATAGACTACATCGTTCTCATTCCTTTCAACACTTACATCAAGTATATACCGTAATATTCCATTCTTTCAAATTATATTATTCGTGTGCTCTCTTTACGCATAAAAAATACACCTCCTAAAATCTCACCGGTTCCCCATATAGGTATGTCCAATGTCAATTTTAGGAGGTGTACGTTAGAACAAAAAGCTAACTTAAACATTCAACGGTAAACCTCATCTATTCTACTCGTATGACCAGTTTTCCGCGTGTATGATGGGTTTCGCTTTTTTCGTGTGCTTCACGCAGACCTTGTTCACTCAAGGGGTATGTCTCATCAATAATGGGTCTCAGCTTGCCCTCAGCAGCGAGCTCAGCCAACTGATCGAGTTGGTCTCCTTTGGGTTCCATCATGAACACGTTGGCGGTTACACCTGCTTCCTTAGCCAGCGTTTCATCCGGTTGTTCCACAAGCGATACCAGACGTGCACCGGGCTTTAATACCTTGAAGCTATCACGTTGAATGTCGCCACCCATCGTGTCCAGCACGACATCATAACCGGAGAGAATCTCCGAGAAGTCTTCTTTTTTATAATTGATAAAATGATCCACACCCAGCGAACGGAGCAATTCCTCATTCGATTCACTTGCGGTGGAAGCCACTTCAGCGCCAAGATATTTGGCGATCTGAATGGCATAGGTTCCTACACCACCTGCTCCCGCGTGAATGAGAACCTTCTGTCCTTTGGCAAGCCGTCCATGTTCAACAAGTGCCTGCCAGGCCGTCATGGCTGCTAATGGTATAGCAGCTGCTTCCTCGAAGCTCAGTTTCTCTGGAATACGGGCAATGATGTCCGCATCCACGGCCACATATTCTGCATAGGTTCCGAAATGACGAGGACGGGCAAATACACGATCTCCCGCTCTGAACCTCGCCACATTGGAACCCGCTTCTTCTACCGTACCGGCGACATCCCCGCCCAATATGAGTGGGAAAGAATCCGCAGCCTCTTTCATATGACCTTGTCTGATTTTAAAATCCACCGGGTTCACAGAAGTAGCATGAATGCGGATCAGCACCTGATTCACTCCACATGTCGGCTTGGTCATTTCCTTTTCCTTCAATTGTTCCGCTCCACCGAACTCTTCAATCACAATGGCTTTCATTAGAGATACCAGCCTTTCCATAGGATTATCGTTATGCTCTCCTTCTTCATTACCCTTCCCGATCGTGCACTTGACCTATATTCACGAATTCGCAGCAGGTTTGGGGTCACAATCCTGATCACGAACCATGATATAATGTAGAACTGTTGAACCTAAATAACCGAACAAGCGAGGTAGCATTGTGGACATTGAAGTAAGTACGTTACATGCATTTTCCGATAAACCTCTAGGCGGAAACCCTGCAGGAGTTGTTTTACAAGCAGGACACTTATCCGAATCCCAGATGCAGGAGATTGCCAGACAAGTTGGATTTTCAGAGACGGCATTTGTTATGCCATCGGATCAGGCTGATTTCAAAGTTCGTTACTTCACCCCTAGTGATGAAGTTAATCTATGCGGGCATGCAACGATTGCTTTATTTTATTTAATGAAAGCACAGCATATCGTTGAGGTAGGTATGTACACACTGGAGACACTGGCCGGAATCCTCGAAGTGGTTGTCCAGAATAATGGTGAAGTCTATCTGTCTCAGGCGCTACCAGAGTTTGGAGAGATTGTTGACCGACAAACCATTGCGGATTCTCTGGGTATTCCTACAGAAGATTTGCACGCCGAATTACCTGTGCAGATCGTGTCTACCGGATTACGAGATATCTTGATTGCGGTTAACCATGTTGATGTTCTGTCAAAAATCATTCCTGACTTTCAGCTTATCGCTGAAATTAGCAAAGCTAACCATGTCGTAGGTTATCACGTGTTTGCACTCGAACCAGATGCAGAGATCGCTCTGGCAGAATGCCGGAATTTTGCTCCCCTTTACGATATTCCAGAAGAGAGCGCAACAGGTACATCTAACGGTGCTTTACTCTGTTATTTACATAAATACAACCAACTTTCAGATCCCATTGATACAATCTATACGATTAGACAAGGATACATCTTGAACCGTCCCTCGGAGATCCGAGCCAAATTAACGCTGGACATTTCCAATGAAATTACAAAAATTCAAGTGGGCGGAGTCGCGGTTCATATAGAGAACATTCGAATCCAATTTTCATGAATGTTTTGCTTGAATCTTATGTAAAAATCGTAACACGGCTTCCTCCAATTGATTCAGCCCTGGCTGTTCTATAGGGAAGTGGCCCGCTCCTTCCAACACTACGCATTCCTTTTCCACTTTCAATCGATCAAAAAAAGATTGGCTGAACCGTAATGGTGTCATCGGGTCCAGTTCAGGGTGAACCAGCAGGACAGGACATTGATCAAACTGTTCCGGGTCTACCTCCGGCTTCTTATTCAGGAATGTTCTTAACAGTTCCAATGGGACACGCGTCGCTGCCGCTTGTGGATCATTCATAATAAGTCGGGTTAAATCCGAATTATTGGTAATCAGTTGCATTCGTGATACCTGTTTGACGGAGATGCGGATACGATCAAGCAGGCCGGGGAACTGGTCCATCATACGTTTGCCCCATCGGCTAATCACACGGTTTGGCGCAAGCTGGTCACGCATATCAGCATCACTCGTGTCCACAAAGGTTGTTACGATTAAGCCTTGTACGTGCTCACTGCGTGCACTCGTGTGATACGCCAGCATTCCCCCTATGCTGCTTCCCAACACCACGATCGGCTTGCCGTCTTTCTTATGCGAGTGAAACAAGCAGCTTGATCCACAGGTCATAATTGAGACGTGTCCCAGACGACGCATAGCTTAGCCCATACGGTGGAAGATCTGGCGATACTACCTCATAGCCTCGGAGGTGCAGCATTCGGGCATAAGGGGCGAGCAACCTGCCATTGCCTCCGGCTCCGTGAATGAACAGAATTTTGATCGGCGACTCGGGCACGGGAAGACGATCGATGTGCAGATGAACCCCGTTCGATTCCCACCACTCCTCTTCAGGATTCGCATGATCTCCTAGCCTGAATTCTTCCGGAAAGAAGGCTTGATACTGTTTCCAATAATGATATGTTGAATGATATGAAGGCAGATTATCCATGCGGTACATTCTCCTCTTGTCATAGATCAGTCCCATTCAGATTGCATGAGCGTGATCCTATATCCAAAAAAAGGCCGTGCATTGCACGACCTTTCATTAAAACATACGTCCATAAGTATACTTCTTTGTATAACAGCCTTCATACATCTGTCAATAAAGGGATGGACATCCCCCGATACAATAAACGCCACACCAAGGAGAGAATTTACTCCAAGCAGTGTGGCGTGTACGGTTTATCAGTGGATTAGGATTCAATACGTGTTTGCATCTGTGTACGAACCTACGCTGTAAAGACGTGGCAAACAGATGCACAATTCATCCCGTCTCCTTTCGTTTCATTCTTTTCCTCAAACGAGCATATTGACTGTAAATCCATGGCGATTCTTTAGTCAGAATCGGGCCAAGCACTGCCAGAATCAACACATATAACACGGCAAAAGACTGAATGGATGCCATCAGACCTCCGGCCTTGCCGATGTTCGCCATAATGATGGAGAACTCTCCACGGGACACCAGCGTGAATCCAACATTAAGAGAAGCACGTGCAGACATCCCGGAGAGTCTGCCAGCGATCATGCCCGCACCATAGTTGCTGGCAATGGTGAGAATCACGGCAATGACGGTCATGCCAACGGCACCCCCGAGGGATGAAGGTTCAATGGTCAGGCCAAAGCTGAAAAAGAAAATGGCACCAAAGAAATCTTTGAACGGCATGATCTGATGCTCAATTCGGCTGGCATGTCTCGATTCCCCCAGAACCAGCCCCATCATCAAAGCCCCAATCGCCTCGGCCACATGCAGCGTTTCCGAGAAACCCGCCACCAGAAAGAGCAGCGTCATAACCGTGAGCAGAAATAACTCCGATGATTTGATGTTGAGTGCTTTATCGATATACTTGATGCATTTCCTGCCTATAATCAGAAATAGTACAATGAACAGCAGCGCAGACAGGGATACAAGAAAGACGCTTAGGAATGAGGTAGCCCCACTCAGTACAAGTCCCGTCAGGATCGAAATATGAATGGCGATGAACAGATCATCAAACATGATCATACCCATAATAATCTCCGTCTCCGGGTTCGCCGTGCGCTTCAAATCGACGAGTACTTTAGCCACAATAGCTGTGGAAGAACTCGTCATAATGCCACAGACTACCAACGTTTCCTTGAGCGGAAGTTCCATAAACCAACCCAGTAGCAGACCGGAAGCAAAATTTAGTCCAACGTAGAACATGCCTCCGGTTAGAATGGCTTTGCCTGATTTCAGCAGACGGGATACCGAGAATTCAAGCCCCAGATAAAAAAGTAAAAACAGAATGCCCAGCCTGCCCATAAATTCAATAAATGACGAGCTTTCGATAAAACGCAGATCCACAATGCCGATCTGTGGTGCATGCGGTCCAACAGCCATGCCAATCAGGATATAGAAAGGTATGACCGAAAATCGTAATCGTGCAGATATTAGCCCCGTAAGTGTAATCAGCGCAACGGCAATTCCCACTTCGAATATGAGCATATCCATAGGCTAGAGCCGTCCATTGGATAACAACCGTTTTAACAGTTTGATTTGATCCCGTTCCCCAGCGACAACAACCGTAGCCCCCGCAGTAAAGGTATAGTCCGGACCCGGATTAAACTGCTTCATCCTGTTCTTCTCGACCACAGCCAGAATAACCGCACCTGTTGCCTGGCGAATATTCAGTTCTCCGATCGTTCTTCCTATGCTCTCTGAATGCGGTTCAATACGGAGCCATTCAATTAACAGCCCCTCCAGCATCACTTCACGCTCATCCTGAAACGTTGGTTTGTACGTCATGCCGCCAACAATAGCCGCTACCGCACGTGCCTCATCATCATCCAGTGTGACCAGTGACACCATGTCTCCCAGTTCTTCAGGCGAATCACCTGACTCCATGTGAAACAGGTCACGTCGCTCATCATTATGGATGACGATGACCAAATGCTCACCGCTGCGTGTGTGCAGCCAGTATTTGCGTCCAATTCCCGGCAAATCCGTCTCTTTAAAGTGCATGATCTGCACCCCCAGTAGACATCCTGTTCAAGGATTCATTGTTCAACGTAATATCCGTAATACGTACCCGCATGGAGCCAGCTGGTATATTAATCGACCTTATTTCTCCCTTAAGTCCAAGCAGTAATTGCCGGCCCACAGGGGAGAGGAAGGAAATACGCCCCGCATCCGGGTCCGCGTCATCCGGCATACCAATGGTGAATGAATCGGATGTGTGAAAATCAACGTATTCAAACCGGATCAAGCTACCAATGAGTACCACCGAGTCCAGAGCTTCATCTGCACCGAGAAGCAGCTTCTCCACACACGTCGTATAGTTCGCGAGCAGCCGTTCCATCTGCGAGCGTTCCGGATCACGCACGTCAAAATAGGCGTCGAGAAATGTTCTTTTCTCTTCACCGAATATAATGAGCTGGTTCACCAGCATTTCTCTGCAGTTTTGAAAGGAGGACCTACGGTTCATAATAAATCTCACCTCCTATACAAGCCCTGTTCTCCATGTTGATTCGCATGTTTTTCTTCATCATGTTGTTCTCCTCCTTCATATAGATAAAAAAACCACGGATCCCGCGGTCTTACTACCATCTTACCAAAACTATTTTTTTAATCCAGCTATTCCGTTAACTTTGCGTTGTATAAGGATAAAAGGGCAGCCTACCCGGCTTCCAAACTTAACCTTTACATCGTATGACAGATCCATAGAAGATTTTAATAACGCCATAAAAAACATTTTATGGATTTTCATCTCGTATTTTTATTTTGTTTCCTGTATATTTAACTACAAACTTTTATGCAATTTATACAAATAGCCATCCCAAGACTTTAACACAATAAAGGAGTGCATTGAAAAAGTGTCGACTATAACTAAAGATTCAACTCAAGTATCTGCCGCAGATTATGTTCATTCCGTTTACGAATCGGTTATCGCCAGAAATCCACAGGAAAGTGAATTCCATCAGGCTGTCAAAGAGATCCTGGACTCGCTTATTCCTGTCATTGCAGCTCACCCGAAATATCGGGAGAATGGCTTGCTTGAACAGCTTGTTGAGCCAGAACGTGTTATTACGTTCCGCGTGCCTTGGGTAGATGATCAAGGTAAGGTACAAGTAAACCGTGGATTCCGTGTTCAATTCAACAGCGCAATTGGTCCGTACAAAGGCGGACTTCGCTTCCATCCTTCTGTTTACTCGGGAATCGTTAAATTCCTTGGGTTCGAGCAGATTTTCAAAAATGCCTTGACTGGTCTGCCAATCGGCGGTGGTAAAGGTGGTTCCGACTTCGATCCAAAAGGAAAATCAGATCTGGAAGTTATGCGTTTCACTCAAAGCTTCATGACTGAACTGTACAAATATATCGGTTCCGATGCGGACGTACCTGCAGGCGACATCGGTGTAGGTGCACGGGAAATCGGTTATATGTTCGGACAGTACAAACGTATCAGCGGTGGACATGAAGCCGGCGTACTTACAGGTAAAGGGCTCCTATACGGAGGAAGTCTTGCACGTAAGGAAGCTACCGGATTCGGATGCGTGTACTTTGTGAAGGAAATGCTGGCATCCAAAGGACTGAGCTTCAAGGACAGCACGGTTGTTGTCTCCGGTTCGGGTAATGTATCCATCTATGCCATTCAAAAGGCTCAGGAACTTGGAGCTAATGTTGTGGCGTGTAGTGACTCCGGTGGTTACATCTATGATGCTCAAGGAATCAATCTAGATACCGTAAAAAGATTAAAAGAGGTTGATCGTCTGCGGATCAGCGAATATGTCAAAGAGCATCCACATGCCGTGTATACCGAAGGCTGTGAAGGCATCTGGTCTATCCCTTGTGATATCGCGCTGCCTTGTGCAACGCAAAACGAAATCGACGAACAGGCTGCTGCATTGCTCGTGCAAGGCGGAGTTAAAGCGATCGGTGAAGGAGCGAATATGCCTTCCACTTTGGCTGCGATTGATGTGTTCCATAAAGAAGGCGTTCTGTTTGGACCAGCCAAAGCGGCTAATGCTGGCGGAGTTGCCGTGTCCGCACTTGAAATGTCGCAGAACAGCATGCGGTTGTCCTGGTCATTTGAAGAAGTGGACGCCAAGCTGCATGACATTATGTCTAACATCTACACCAGCTGTGTTCAGGCAGCGGATGAGTATGGCTGTGCAGGTAACCTGCTTGCTGGAGCGAACATCGCTGGCTTCCTGAAAGTGGCAGATGCCATGCTCGCGCAAGGTATCGTCTAACTTAGGCAAACCCATTCACCACAGGAATTTGCCAGCCAGTGTAATGACATTTTTCCTAAGATAAATAAAGGGCAGTTCTCCCCGGGGAGAGCTGCCCTTTATGTTAATTACGTTAGGATGCAACACAAGTGTATGTTCATTTCATATGTGACATGTGATTGGTTATGAATCCAGCATCTGCTGGATGCGAAGCAGAACCATTACCGCCTCAGCACGGGTGAGATTATCCTGTGGAGCAAACCTGTTATTGGCTCTGCCTTTGACAATACCGTGCTGTTGCAAGATTTGCACGTAGGGGCGTGCCCACAGGGCCACCTGATCCACATCATGGAAAGACGGTAACGCAGAATTCGCCGAATCCAATTCGTTCTTCAACTGAAAAGCTCTAACTACAATGGCAGACATCTCTGCCCGGGTTATGGCAAGATCAGGGGCATACTTTCCATTCGGATAGCCCTGCATAATGCCTGCTTCACTTACCGCTAATACGGCCTCGAGCCCCCAAGCCGGAATATTCTCCTGATCCTTGAAGCTACGCTGTGTTGCCTCTCTTTCCCTCAAAGGCAATTGAAGCATTCGTTGCAGCATAACGGCATATTCCAGCCGGGTAAGGATTTCATGCGGTCTATAGGTGCCATCTCCATACCCCTGCACAATGCCCTTTTGAGCCGCAATCGCCATCGCCCGATCTGCCCAATCCCTCTGCCCTTCAATGGCAATGAGATCTTGCCCGAGAGCAGGCCCCTCCTCCGATTCAGAAGACACTGTCTCACCCCGAACGATATCAATGTAATATTCCTTGGCCTCGTCATCCAAACCTTTGACACCGATCGTAACCGGATTGCTGCCAGGGTTCAGGTTCACCAGCGTAATATTGCCCTGCTGCGCCGGTGAGCCGTTCACCGTAATATTTTGTCCGATCACAGGCCAATGCAGGGTTACCGCAGAGGTATCTGCTGTCAATGTTAGCCGGTAGCGAAACTGCTCCGGGGAAAATGCAGGTTCAAGTTTGCCTGGCGAAACGTTCAGCCCTGTTAAGTTGGACGAGATGGCAGGTGCAGCCGGTGCACTTTGCTGTCCCATTGGAGATGAGGGAACACTTGGAACCAATGGGACAGATGGATTTTCTGGCTGCACAGGGGGTTCCTCTGGAGTCTCTGGATTTCCCGGGTTTTCCGGGTTTTCCGGGTTTTCCGGGTTCTCAGGTCCTCCCGGTTCCCCTGTAGCCGGATCAGTCTCTTGAACGACATGTAGGGTATAATTTCGTTGATTGATCCTGTCCGCCGCTGTAACTTCAATAACGACGTCCTGCGTTGGCGCAATTACAGGCACATTTACGCCCTGGCCCGATTGTGCAGACTGTCCATCAAGAAGCAGGCTGGCAGCGGGTTCATACGTACTGGCTGTTACCGTGATGGATGATGCATCCTTCGAGACTTGGATCGTATACTCTTCAAGCTCAGGATCGAATCCGGTCAAGGGCAATCCATCGATAGCCAGCTTGTGCAAACGGGCATCTGCTGCATTGGCAGTAAATTGTAGAACCTGGACTTGGCCCGCACCATAACCTTGTTCCCTGTCTTTCCGATACCTTACCCACACCTCTTCATTCCCGGGAAAAGTCGGTGATGGTTCAACGGCAAAGGAAGTATAGCTCACGCCAGCATTAGTTGAAAACTCCATATCGGGTGTTGTGCCTACAATAAGATTGGCTAGATCGTCCACGGCAATTTGTTCAGGCGCAGCAACCCGAAGGGCATACCATCCACCATTGTCGTCCCCGCCTAGAAACGAGTAACTCCCATCAGGGTTTTGTTTGGTGCTTGAACCTGATCCCTTTTCGGATAGGTGGTGAACCCACTGCATATTGCCTGCTTCATCGGTTTTCAATACAAGCATGTTCAGATCGCTATCCGTGCCTGATACCACATATCCCCCTTCAAAAGCCAGCTTTACGTCCACACCATGGTTTCCTACAGGATATGTCCTCATCCACTCTTGGTCCAGATTGGCATCCAGTTTAAGCAGCATGATCTCCTGTTTAGAGCCAATGACCACATTTCCCGTCAGAATATACCCAAAATCATTCACTGGTGCCATAGCCTCAATCGTTTCGCTTGCATCCGGTGTACCATATGTTCTCTGATTGACCTGCACACCTGCCAAATTCACTTCTGTCAGGAGCGCATCGGTATACCAGCTGACTCCATCCTGTTGGGTCGAACCTCCAATGAGGTGGGTGCCCTTAAAGGAGCGAAGGCTGGCGTGTATAAATTGATTATAGGGCTGCGCATAGGTTGTATTAAATATCTGACTGCTTCCTGGATTCAGCATGACTGCCATTGGGTCCAGTTCACCGTTTGCAGAACGCCGATAACCGGTTAACAGGATCAGTTCATGATCTGTCTTGAGCAAGGAGCTTACACTGCCCTCGACCACTACAGAAAAGGCAATCTCCTGATCTGCATTCAGTTTGCCAATGACGGATTGATTCAGATCATTGTTATCGATTGCTGCATACATGTACTCATTGTCCCGCAGCGGAATAACAGCTCTCACATCGTATCTCGGCTCCGTTCCCTCGGTCAGCTGTTTACGCCATAACTCCTTACCTTCCGCATCCGTTTTCAGCAGCGCACTCTGATTCCCGCTCCTGCCTGCCAAAATATATCCGCCATCCTCCGTTGGCTTGGCATCAATGACCGAAAACCCGTCATATCTGGTTACATCCACTTCCCACATTCGACCACCGGCGTCGGCATGCACGTTCGGTCCATACCCATACAACAGACTTGTCACCAATACTGCAATCCACAAACTAATTCCCGTCTTTCTTATCCGCATTTGTTCTCCCCCACATGACCAGCAGTGTAGTACCTGCAAATTGAATAACCCTATTTTAAGATTAAAATGCAAAGCCGGCGTCTACCCCCCGGTAGAGATAACAAAACTCCTGATTCGAATTGATCGAATCCTAGTGTAATGGTAAAGTGGTACTGAACTGATTCAATCTGTTTTTTTTACTATTAAAGGAAGTGTGCATTTTGTCTAACCAACCATACACCACCACAGCCGGTCCTCATTTGAGCGCGGACTGCGAGCAATGTTTCGGTCTGTGCTGTGTTGCCTTGCCCTATGGCAAATCATCCGATTTTGCTTTTGACAAATCCAGTGGTACTCCCTGTCCCAACCTGCGTACAGACCATCGCTGCGGAATACATACCCAGCTACGGCAAAAAGGGTTCAAGGGCTGTACCGTGTATGACTGTTTTGGCGCCGGACAGAAGCTGTCCCAGATAACCTATGCAGGCAAGGATTGGCGAGATCATCCGGAATCCGCAAGCGAGATGTTCGATTGCCTACCTGCCCTGAGACAACTTCACGAGCTGCTCAGTTATCTGAATGAAATGCTGATGCGGTCGGAAACATCTACACTTCATGCGGCTCTGCGAGAAAGATATGAGGAGATACAGCATCTTGCCAATCTGGAGCCATCGGCCCTGCTGCGCCTGGACATTCCTGCTCATCGTGCGATGGTGAACGAGCTTTTGGTCAAGGCAAGTACATTGGTACGCGCCAGTGCACCACCCACGAGTCGTGAACATGGAAAGGGAAAGCCGAAGAGCCAAAAACGTACGGGAAGAGACTTCTTAGGAGCGAATCTGACAGGGGTTGATCTGCGAGGCGCGAGCTTCCGGGGTGCTCTGATGATTGCTTGTGATCTTCGCAATGCGGACCTGCGACATGCCGATTGGATTGGTGCCGACTTGCGTGATGCCCATCTTGGCGGAGCGGATCTGACCGGCGGCATTTTCCTGACACAATCCCAAATCAATGCAGCTAAGGGCAACGCCCGCACCAAGCTGCCCGTCCATCTGCATATGCCTGAGCATTGGTCTTAGGCATGATTCAGCCAATACGCGTAGAGCAGGATTGTACAGCAAATAGCCCGTCCTTCTTTAGGCGAAGGGCGGGCTATTATTTTCTATTTTACAAAGGATAAAAAGCCATTCAAATGCAATGCCCTGTTGACTTGCACTACCTACCGTATTATAACAGGTCGCGGCGAAGGTCCTCAGCCGACTTCGGAGACAGGTGACCCAGCGGAATATCAAATACCGTCTTCGCACCCTTCTGCCCTTCCAGGCTCAGACGCTGTGCAGCTCGGGCATACGCCACAAGCACGCTCGCTGTGAATTCCGGGTTGCTGTCCAGCTTCAGACCAAATTCAATAATTTGTTTCTGACCTGCGCCTGTAACTCCACTGCGAATGACAAACCCGCCATGCGGCATGCCTTCGTGCTCAGCCTTTAACTGCTCTTCAGTAATAAACGTCACCGTAGTATCGTAATCCGAGAAATAGTTCGGCATGGATACAATCGTTTCACGAATCTCATCCTGATTGGCACCCTCTTCAGCCACCACATAGCATTGACGCAAATGCTTGTCGCGTGTGGACAGTTCAGGTGTCTCTCCGGCACGAATGCGGTTAATCACCTCTTCGACAGGTACGGTGTACTGAACACCAGCTTTAACACCTGGAACACGGCGGATGGCATCCGAATGCCCTTGGCTGACCCCTTTGCCCCAGAATGTGTATTCTTTGCCTTCTGGCAGAATGGATTGAGCAAGCAGACGATTCATCGAGAACAAGCCCGGGTCCCATCCTGTCGAGATGACACTCACATGTCCGCCTTGCTCTGCCGCAGTATGAACTTCCTTATAGAATTCAGGGATTTTGGCATGTGTATCGAAGCTGTCTACCGTATTGAACAATTTGGCGATGGCAGGCGTCTGTTCCGGAAGATCCGTTGCCGAGCCACCACACAGAATCATGACATCAATTTTGCCTATGTATTGCTCAGCCGCAGAGATATGCTCGAAACGAACCTCTGTGCCTTCAGCGACCATCTGCTCCGGATTACGACGCGTAAAGACCGCAACCAGTTCCAGATCCTCATTTTGTGAAATGGCCTTCTCCACACCTTTACCCAGGTTACCGTACCCTACGATACCAACTTTAATCATGTTCAATCCTCTCCTGTCTTCATCTATAGTTGCCTACTACTCTAGTATAATGATATAACATACCATGTAACTTGTCAGGTTTCCAGTTCGAAATAAAAATACCTGCATTTGGCGGCATCGGGGCCACTTTTCATGCAAGGCAAGGTAAATTCATCCATTATTCAGTAAAAATGAATGGAAAGCATATTCCAATATCCCATATACGCTGTAAAAGCCAAAGCAATCACGGCTAATGCACCTCTTCCAATCGATACGCCTTTCCCTTTTACGGTACCTCGGACATTTTGCAGAAGCAGAATCCCCCCAAGCAATGCAGCAATCCACGGAAGAGAGCACAGCCCCCATTGATACCAGAATGGAAATCCAGTACTCATATAAGTCAAACCATACACGATCTGTAGTGGCACAGCGATTCCATAGATTACCGCCATCACCCCGATCATTCTGGAGACCGGCCGTCGGTTACTGCTGAACCAACGAATGATGTAACGAATGAGCCATGTGATAGCTATGAAAATCCAAAATAAAATGAAGCACGCACACACAGCCAACAGAAATAACGAGGTATCCCACCAGGATGTTTGGGACATAGTCACCCCATTCAAACCAGTTGCCTTCCATTGTCCGTCCTGTTCATGAAACCATATGAACCGGCCTGCACCTTCCTCCTGAAAAACGCCTTCCTGAATGGGCACAAAGCGCTTATGCTGCTCTTCTTCTTCTTCTGGAAACGTTCCGCTAACGATCAGATTGTATCCATCTGCCCGAATCGTGTAACCACCTTTTTCAAAAAACTTGACCCATCTGCCCCAACCATGCTGTGGACTGAGCTGTAACATATAATGACCCTCATAGTTCTGCATTTGTTCTGCACTCTGTGGCGTTATTATAACCTGTGAGGTGTCTGTGTTTACTGGACCCAGCAGGTCCGTAATGGACTCCACAACCTGATTATGAAGCTGTACATCGGACTGCCCTGCATTGACGACAACATATATCCCGATCTGTCTGGAAGGGATCAGCACCATCTTGGATATGAATCCTTCCACTTCTCCCGTGTGGTAGACCATCGGTAAGGCATTAGACAGTTTGCCGAGAAAAAATCCATATCCCACCCCGTCTAGTTCCGGATGATCCGTATACTGTTCATGCTGCATCGTGTATACAGTTTCCGGCTTCAGCAAGGCGTTTCCCTTGTACATCCCCTCATTCAATTGAGCGATCATGAAATGTGCAAACTCATTCGGCGTTACACTAAGTCCACCCGCTCCCGGAATATTAAAATGCTGGTATGAGACCGGATGATATGTGCCTTCTTTATCCACATCGTAAGATAACGGAAGATCCGGACTCTCATCTGGCATATCCAACGCGGCTGTAGACATGCCAAGTGGCTGAAAGAGATGCTCCTTCATATATTCATCCAGCGACTGGCCACGAACCTGTTCAATGAGATTGCCGACCAGACCCAGCCCGGCATTGCTGTACTCATACCTGGTACCTGGTTCTCTGACAGGAGGCTGGTTTTTCACATACTGCTGTAAGAAAGATTCCGCCCCGACCAACTCGTCTTGTGATGCTGCCACGGTACCATACAAGACCTGATCCAGTCCAGCCGTATGTGTAAGCAAATGGTGAAGCGTAATCGGCTGCTGATTAAATGTACCCAGCTGATACGAGGTCAGATAATCATTTACATCTGCATCCGTCTCGATCTCACCCTGCTCAACCAGCTGCATTGCAGCAGTGGCTGTGATTGTTTTGGTAAGTGAACCAATATGAACTTTTGTGTCCTGCGGGTCCATCCAGATCTGCTGCTCCACATTTGCATAACCGTAACCTTGACTGAAAATGATATCTTCCCCTTGAGTAATGACAACAGCAGCTCCCGGGATCTTCAATGTTCTGATTTGTTCTGATACCAGCGGGCTGACAGCCTGTTCCAACTCAGCTGCGGATAAATTTGTCCGATCAGCTGATTGAACAACAGGTGCTGCGTCAACTCTATCCGTTATACATACAACGGACACTGACAGTACAATTAAAGACAACAGGCAACTTGCCAACAACAAGGACAGAAATCTGCCGATGTCCCCCATCTTCTTTATCATCTCCCTCGTCTTCCTGTTCGCTATTTCGGCTAACGTTATTCACATGACATTGGATGGCTTAGCCATCTTCAGAATTTCATCGGCTACTACACCCGGTCGACTATGATGGATGTAGTGTTCGGCGTGTGGTATAACCAGCTGTATCCCCTGTCTCGACCATGAAGCGAAGTCTGCTTGATCTGCCTCCCACGCTCGACTGCCTTCGCTTGGCTTCTCTGAACCGGCTGTGAGAATGGTTAGCGGAAAGGAGAATTCCGTTTTGTTCTCAAGCACACGGGCTGCGTTCACCTTGGAGTTCCGGATTTCTTCCATCACGTTGTCATTGTAAGCATGCTTCAGAGTCGATATGGTGACTGCCTTTTTCATCGATTCCGTCACCAGATCCGGGTCAATGACCAGGGATGCCATCATGCGATCGGAATGCAGCATTGTGCGCGCAACACCTGTTTTTACCAGAAAACGGATTGAATCAAAATACCATTCCGGTGTATCCATCTTCACGGTGTTGTAATATTCAGGACTTCCTCCATCAATCATCACCATGCCTGCCACCTCATCCGGATACATCTGTGCAAATCGAAGTGTTTCCAATGATCCCAGAGAATGACCAACCATAATGTAAGGAGGGCGTTGACCTGACGCTTGCAGCAATTGATGGATTTCCTCCGTAATGGTATCAATATCACGCGGCCGATCCGTGTAGTCGCTATATCCATAACCGAATCGGTCATACACCGCAATCCTCATCTGGGATTTCAACTTGTCATACAGCGGGCTAAAATCAACATAGGGATTGGGTGTCCCCCAGCCTGAAGCCAACACCACCGTTGCTTTTCCTCTGCCAGTTGTGTAGAGATGCATATTGCGTCCGCTCACCTCATACAGCTTGCCTGGCAGAGGATAGGACTTCATATCCTGTGTTGATTGATAGGCCTCATACGCCGTACCTGCAAGCATTAGAAGACCCGCTGCGAACATCAGGCCTCCCAATACTTTTAATCCTCTCCGTAATCCCTTCTTCATCGGTTCTCTACCCCTTACTCCCCAAGATCTTGTTATGTATGTATTGTTCAATCCTACCCAAGAACTGGTGGAAACGGAACAATCCAGGGTCCAGTTCGTTCCCCAACCAAAGTCCAGTTTCTCTCCCCTACCTGTGGCGTAAAAAGATGTTAAGCCTTCCTGTCCTGCGGGGATGGATAACATGCCAAAAAACCGCAAATCTCCGACGACGGAAACTTGCG
Source organism: Paenibacillus sp. 11B (assembly GCF_030487755.1). Taxonomy (NCBI): domain Bacteria; kingdom Bacillati; phylum Bacillota; class Bacilli; order Caryophanales; family Paenibacillaceae; genus Paenibacillus; species Paenibacillus sp. 11B. The sequence goes on from NZ_JAUKNS010000001.1 coordinate 1,549,994, forward strand.
GTAGCACTTTTTAATGATCTTAAACCGACTTCTTCCCGGGCCATCTTGCAGCTACAGCTCCAGTGTTAAACCCACCGGGCAATGATCACTACCCATGACATGACAATCGATATGTGCGTCTTTCACCTTCGAAGTCAGTTGATTGGACACCAGAAAATAGTCGATACGCCAGCCCACATTCCGCTCTCTGACCTTCGGCATATAAGACCACCAGCTGTACACATCCGTCCGATCCGGATACAGATGGCGGAAACTGTCCACATACCCTGCGGCCAGCAGATCGGTCATCTTGGCTCGCTCTTCGAGCGTAAATCCCGAGTTGCCCAGATTGGACTTTGGATTCTTCAGATCGATCTCCTGATGGGCTACATTCAGGTCTCCACACATGATCACCGGCTTGGTCTGCTCCAATTGCAGCACATATTCCCGGAATCGATCCTCCCATTCCAGTCGGTAAGGAAGTCGGGTCAGATCCCGCTTTGCGTTGGGGGTATACACATTGATCAGGTAAAAATGGTCAAACTCCAGCGTAATCATCCGGCCTTCCGGCTCGCTGTCTTCCTCTATTCCGTACCAGACGGATAACGGCTTGATTCGAGTAAATATGGCTGTGCCGGAGTATCCTTTTTTCACCGCATAATTCCAGTATTGATACACGTCTTCTCCCAGATCCATCTCGATCTGACCAGCCTGAAGCTTCGTTTCCTGCAAACAAAAAATATCGGCCTGACTCTCATCATAATAATCCATGAATCCTTTGGTTACACACGCCCGTAATCCATTAACATTCCAGGACACCAGCTTCATATCCTCATCTCCTCACATCTCTCCAATATAGCATGCGCGAATTCGGAAGGACAAGCAGATGAAGAGGAATTCCTGTGTTTTTGTCGAATTATGGGGGATATACTCCGAATGATCAGGAAAGGAAACATATATGTTGATGACCCTTCAATCCAAGCTGAGCTTGCCCTACCTCCATGTTCCCACACTGGAGCGTGAACGTCTGAATCATCTACTCGCTGAAGGACTTTTTCGAAAATTAACGCTGGTCACTTCGCCTGCCGGATATGGGAAGACAACGCTGGTCAGCCGCTGGTGCAGCCAGATCACACAGCCGCTGGTGTGGATATCACTAGATGCCGGAGATAACGAGCTTATCCGATTCTGGCAATATATCGCAGCCGGTATTCAAACCGCCCTGCCTGAATTCGGTGTGAAGCTCTATGCGTTCAATCACCTGCTCCTCAGTGGCGACAACGAGATGGCGACGGTATATCTATTGAATGAACTCAGTCGAATGGCTGGGCCGCTGATTATCGTGCTGGACGATTTCCATTTCATTCAGGCGGATGAAATCAGGCACGCCTTTGCTTATTTCCTTGAATTCATGCCTGCCAGCCTGCATGTTATTCTGATCAGCCGTGAACTGCCCGATCTTTCACTTGCCAAACTGGAGCTTGAACAGGCAGTGCTCCATATTGAAGCCGATGATATGCGGTTTACGGAGGCGGAAGGAATTATGTTTTTCCGTGATCTGATGAAACTGGAGCTGCCCGAACAGACCTCACGTTCCTTCGTGGATCGTACCGAAGGTTGGATTGCTGCATTGAAGCTTGCTGCTCTCGCGATGGAAAAGCATAGCACATACCACGTGCTCAAAGAGCTTACGAGTAACCCTCGCTTGTTTGAATCCTACTTGCTGGAGGAAGTATTCCGCGACCTTGCTCCGGCAATGCAGCAATTTCTGATGGACTGCAGTGTGTTGCCACGCTTCAACGCCGCTCTGTGCGGAGCCGTCAGCCAGCACCCACAGCCCGGACTTATGCTGGATGAAGCCGAGAAATCAGGCCTGTTTCTGATTCCGCTACATGATGCAGGAGGCTGGTATCGTTTTCACCCCCTGTTCTCCGCGTTTTTGCTCGCTCAGCTCATGAAGTTATATCCCGGCAGGGAGAATGAACGACGACGCAGGGCTGCCGAGTGGTGCATGTCGCAGCACATGCCCGAAGAAGCCATAGAGCAATGGCTAGCCGCAGGCAACTATGATCAGGTGGCCGATCTGCTGGAGAACATGGCGGATCGTACCCTCATGCGTGAATGGTCGACGATTGGCCGCTGGCTGGGGGCTTTGCCTGAATACGTGCTGCTTGCCCGGCCCACCCTGCACTTCTCCTATCTGCTCTCGCTCCTATTCGGACGCCAAAGTATACGCTTTGAATCCGAACTGCGCAAAATGGAACGCAGGCTTGCCTCAGACGGGGCGAACTGGACTGAAACTGAGCGCCAATCGGTATCCGGCAATCTGGTGCTAATGCGTTCGCTCTACTCGACGTTCAACGAACAGAACAATCTGGCTGCACTGAACAATCTTCAGCAGTTCCAGGAGCATCTGCCCCATATGGGCAACTTTATTCTTGGTATGTTTGACGGGCCTGCCCATCCTACCATGCTTGGTGCATTCCGCGGTCAATTCGGACAGCTTGCCAAGCCTATCGCAGAGCCCTTTCTGCTGCACATTATCGAACTGATGCGCAATCTGAATCAGCCTGTGCTGGCTTGGCTCTATATTGGATTCGGCGAGCTGCACTATCACTGGAATGAAATGGACCAAGCACAGCATTATATTCAACTGGGCATGGAAGCCGCTGATCTGTTTGAAGATACACAACATCGCGCAAGCATCCGCCTTCCCGGCTGGATCTACATGGCGCGCAGCCTAACTCTTCAGCAACGGCATCAAGAAGCGGTGCAATACCTGAACGAAGCAGTGGCTGAACTGGAAGAGCAGCAGATGGATGATGCCGTCATTCACGTGCAGGCAGAGCTCGCTCGCATGCTCCTGATGAATGGTGATACCAGACAGGCCATCGACTGGATTGGTCGGTGGAAACTTGCTGCCACAGATCCCATCTCCATCTATCATTTGCATATCTATTTGCAATTGGCACGCTTTCTCATCCTAATGGGCAAAACAGAGCAGGCCCTGCCGCTGATTGAACGGCTTGATCAACTGACTGAACAGGAGAAACGCCCCATCGAAGCTATTGAAACTAATCTACTTCATGCACTGGCATTCTCCGGCTCGGGACGAATGGATGCCGCACTGATCTATATAGGCCAAGCGCTTCATCTGGCAGAAGCCGAAGATTTTATTACCCTGTTTTTGCAGGAGAGCGCCGCCTCAGCCGGGTTGATCCAGTCCTATATGCAGCTGAAGCCTAGCCATGAATGGAGCATCAGAAATAAACCGTCCACCTCTTATGTGAAGCAGGTGCTTGAGGCCTTCAACCCCCGCCCTCTTTTCGGGCAGGATTCCACGGCTCCCCACCTGATGGAAACCGTCGGTTCACTCACCCCGAAAGAGCGGCTGGTACTGATCCATATGTCCCATGGACATGCAAACCGTGAAATCGCGAGCCGCATGAATATCGGGACAGGCACCATAAAAACGCATATCAATCGCATATACAGCAAGCTTGGCGTCACGTCCAGACTGGAAGCCATTGGTAAGGCGCTGGAAGCCGGATTAAACGAAGAATGAAGATGACGGAAGGATGCTCACACCAAGTCGGTCAAGTCGACCAGTCAGGTCAAACATACCGAAGCAGGCTAACCAGCACATTCTGGTTAGCCTGCTCATACACAGGGCGGATCATGATTGGCCTTCATGCAGCCGCGGAGCACCGCGGCTTTTTCATAGCTTCAGCTGATGCCTCTCCCCTCCCTCACCTCCTGACGCTGCTCCAAACATGGACAGAAGCTAATTGACCTTAACGAGGCTCCATTGCTGATTGGCCCCGCCATTGTCAGCCCATTGGATTGTTGAAGCTCCCGCACTCATGGACCCTTGATTGATATCTACTGTTAGACCACTGTTGCGGTTCACAAGAACAAGATAACCCCCAACGTCCACGGGCAGCCACTGCTGATTGTTGCCGCCGTTATCCTGCCACTGGATCAATGCAGCTCCACCCTGCGTGGAACTCTGATTTACATCCAGCAGCAGACCACTGCCTACGTTACGGATTTTATAATAACCGTTGCCCGCAGACTCCAACTTCCATTGCTGGTTCGCTGCGCCATTATCGTTCCACTGGATAATCGTTGCACCCCCGACAGTGGAAGCCCCATTGACATCCAGAGCGAGACCGCTGTTCCGGTTGATCAGCTTGTAGATCGCCCCGGATTCATATCCTGTGCTGCCATTATACGTCGCGCCGGATATGACATAGGTCGTAACCGAGCCCGCCTTGGCGGTCGCTGTAAACTTTTTATTCTGAATGTTGATGTTGGTCAATTGCTGCAACTTCTCCGTAGAGGATGTCCGATACACTTGAGCAGACGATCCAACACTTGTAAACTGACTCAAATCATACGTCACCGCTGTATCACTCGAATCCGAATTGGTAGTCACCAGTACCACTTTGCCGGAAGAAGCATCATAGGCGGCAAGTGTATTGGCATCACTCATGCCGATGATCTTGGTTCCGGGACGAATAAACTTGCTGTAGTTGCCCATGACATAATATTTCTGATTCACGGTGTAGCTGGTCGTTTGCGTGTTATTCAGTACGTTTTTGAAAAATCCCCAACCATCCGCACTATCTACAGCCTGCCAGTACACCCACGCACTGGCTCCCATGTTGCGTATATCCTTAAGGATCGTGCGTGACATCGTTAGTCCGCTGGCATCCCCGTCTCCATATTCTGAGGTCCAGAGATGTTTTCCCGTTGAAGTCGCTGTATTCCGCAACGATGCACGATTGCTGCCCCCATAGGTATGTGTGTTAATCTGACTGATCGCAGACTTCACAGCACTGCTGTAACTGTTGAAGGAAGTAGTTGTGTCATCCAGACTGTATTCTTCCGGTGCGCTCAGCTTTGTTGACAGTCCCTTTGCTGTGAGTGAAGATTGCACCTGGCTCAGAATCGTGTTCTGATCTGCTCGATCAAAGTGCATGCCCTCCTGATTATTGCCCAGCTTCCACCAAGTGGAGATCGGTTCATTAAGCGGGGTTACCGTATCGAACGTGATGCCCCAGTTATCCCGGAAATGCTTCACGACCTCTGTGAGATAATCAGCAAAATCATCATAATAATCCGACTTGAGATTATTGCCACCATTCGCCGAACCGGATACACTTCCGCTAATCGTCATCCAGTAGGGTGCAGAATTCGCAAAGGCTTCAACGACGTTAACTCCATATGATTTGGCTGCTTGCAGCATATACCTCTGATTGGCATCTGCATTCCAGTCATACACGCCCGGGGAAGGCTGATATCCCGGCACGGCTTTGCGATATTCCAGAACATTCGATGAAGGATTATCGCCGCCTCCAATGTTATAACGAAGAACATTCAGACCGAGCCCGTTGGTAGGGCTAAACATCTTTTCCGCATATTCATCCCGATTGGAGTACTCTCCAACCACCTTCCCCCACCAGGCAAGGGACGTTCCCCAACCTTCGATCGTCTGATATTGCTTCGAGGGATCAGCCGTGGCTGTATAAGAACCCGCAGCGGATGCTTCCGTACCCAAGCCCAGACTTCCTGTGAGCAAACTGCCTGTCATCAACAGAGCCGCCATTCGTTTCAACCATTTCATTCGATTCACTCCTTCAGAAGTAAAATGAGTTTAATTGAACCTTTTCACGCTTTACTGTGCAATCTCCCTGAAGGTGGCGTCCGACTTGTCAACTGCCGTTACGATCGGTTCCAATCGAAGCACGCTGTTCACATGTCTCAAGTAACGGTCAGGGTAATTCAAGGATGCATAAGAAGTCCAGGAAGAGTTGGCAAGACCATGAACACGCTTGAACGTGGCATCACTTTTGAAGGTTGCACTGCCATCATTTTTCACAAGTACAATGTCATAGTTGTAATGCCTCAAGAAGTAGCCCGGATAATTGATGGACTCGAACGATACCCCTGATGAATCAGCCAATCCAGGAACGATGCGAAACTGTGAATCCACCGCGGGGCTGACATTGGTGTCAATTTGGGCCTGATAGTTGTAATGGCGGATATAGCTGCCGGGCACATTGTACGATTCCAACCTTCGAATATCGCCTGGCTGTCCTGTCTCCTTCAACACAGTCATGTGCCGAACCAATCCGGTCAGACCGGCAAGCTCCTGCTTTGTACTCCAGGTCTGGAACCCGTCGGCAGAGTCGCTGTAATAATATTTTTGCGTGGAATAAGCATCAAAATAGATTCGCCAGGAACCGTTATCCAGCTGGACGAGCGCAGGTCCCTCTACCCATGAGCCCCAGCCGGCCCAATCGCCTGTCCCTTTGAACGTGTAAGGTCCGGTGAGAGAAGTAGCTGTAGCATATTCGATATATTTGGTTGTCTCATTCTTCGTAAATGCGTGATAAGTTGAGCCGGTCTTAACGATGAAGGTATCGATGTAGTTGGGTGCAATGCCTGCAAGCTCTGTGGCAGCAGACCACGTTGTGGAAGACAGCGTTGCATTGGTGGCCGTGATGACATAAGGTTTGAAGTTCTCATAGTTGCCTGGGGAGATGGACACGATGATGTTCAGACTGCCATTACTGTCTTTGAACCATTCCGGTGCCCAGGTATGTGCAATCGTGGTGGGTGCAGATAGCGTAATATTCCGGACAAACGTCCAGTTCACCTTATCCGGGCTGGATGCAATGCCGATCGTATTGCCTGACCAGTTCGTAGTATAAACGACATAATACAGCCCATCCGTATGCTTCATGATGCTGGGATCACGGATCAGATTGGCCGGGGGTGTATAGGCAGGCCCTTTAAGCAAACCGTAATTCGTCGCATTGTAGGATTCGTAGATATACAGATTGGATTCGCTCGTATTGGTAAAAGCCGAGATCGTGTATACACTGGTTGCTGCTCTGGCTGTATTGGGAAATAACGTGATGAATAGAAGCACAGCTCCGAGCAGGATGATCATGCCGTACTTACAAGTAGTGAATAACCTTGTACTCCATCTTTTCGTTGTGAACATGGGTCATCTCCTTATCCAAAATGTGGGACAGGAATATCTTTCTTTTGCCAAACATCACCCCCCTCACAGATCATGTGACTACACGCTATTCTATTATGTAAACGGTTTCAATAAGTGGTAATAGCGATCCTCATCGTCCATCCATCTTAACCGAGCTGCCCGGAGATTCAGAATCTATAGATTCAATTATCCGAGCAGTCTCCGCTAAGAGAGGCTAAGAGAATAAAGGCGACTACCTAGAACAGGACACGACTGATTAGAACAGACCCCGTTCCCTTGCAGGGTACAATAAAAAGAAGATTTACTCGACCACAACCCATGGATACTGGGACAAGTTATCATACAAGAAGCGCACCCGTTCTGGCGTCCGGCCTTCCTCATCAAACAGCAGCAATTCATTCTCATCCTGCAGCCAGGATACCGGAATTTTGTAATCCTCTTGCGGACCGATCTGCCAGTAACGTCCCAGATGATGCCCGTTCAGATGAAGTGTTCCCTTGCTCATCCCGGTAAGGCGAAGCATCAGGTTCACTCGGTACTGTTCTGGCACAGCTGATTTGGAGAAGCGCCAGCGGTACCAAACAGGCTGACCATGCGAATCGCTACCCACAGAAATGGCACTACGATTGCCACTATAGCCAGCAGCCTGCCCACTTTTAGTGAGATCACCTGACTCATTTGATGCCTCATACGTCTCCCATTGTTGCGGCAGCAAGGCATCCGTACCTGCCATGCGCCAATCCTTCAACTCCTCTTCGCTCCGGTAAAGGATCAGTTCCAACCGGTTCAAGGGTGTTCTGCGATAAGGCATCTCCAGCGTGTTGATCTCTCCCGGTCGTAAGTAAATGGAAAGATCCAATGTGTTGAACGAAAACCAGTCCTGATATCCATCCATCGGCACATCCATGCCATTGATGCGTAACCCCTGGCTCACCGCTCCAACGAGAATCGCACGGTCCATGCCATCCAGCGTAAAGCTTCTGCTCAGAAGCGGAGCCTCCTGAAGCTGATTCACTTCATCAAGGTGAACCACCCCATGCTCAGTCCGCCAATTCCGGCGGATATCCTGAACGGAACCACCGATATACACAGGTCCTGCCAGACCTTTGCTTTCACCCAAATATGGAGAAAAATTCAGCCTGCCCATATGCTGTACCAGCACCTGAAGTGTATTCTTTCCTTTCGTCGTCTGCACCTGGACACCGGCTGCACCAACTTGACGCACCAGCGCTTTCTCCACACGATTAACATATATTCTGGCCGTGTCCTGAAGATCCGGCAGAATGAGCGTGGTGATTCCATCCTCCGGACGGTCGAAGTCGCACTCGTACAACAAATACCCAAAATCCTGTCCGTACTGGGAAAAATGATCGGGTTGACCACTCGAAGCACGCTGTTCCGCTGTCAATGTCACACGAGACAGCTCAGGGGAACCCGACAGTTTCGGTGGCATTGGTGGCGTTGTGAACTGCGCATGCTGAATGGCTGCGGATGACTCCTGAACATGTCCATCCTGTACGCCGCTCTGTGAATCGTTTCCTTCTCCGTGTATGAACTCATGTCCAGTCAACGTCCGTTCACCTTCCGTCCAGCTCCCGAGAAGCAAAATATTTCGATTCGGATCAGAGATCATCCCTGTGACCTGCCCTGAAAGGGAGACATCAATATCATCAAATCCGATTGCATATCGCAGCTGATCCGGCTCTCCACCTCCATCGATTCTCCACGTGCGATCCATCATTTCCTTGTCCAGTATCACAAACCGAATGGAGATACCGCTTGCCTCCAGATGAATGATGCCTGGCTCTCGGAAATGTACCAGATCGAAGCGATAGGCTCCGTTTAACTGATCATGTTCAACCAGTACTTGCATGTTGCTACGCTTTACATTCAAGGCGTTCGTTTCCAGTTCCACGACTGAACGCTGTCCCGCATCCGCAATGATGAACAGAGTCAATTCCCCGTGCACTACTTCATTGCCCGTAATCATCGTGCCGCCTGTCAGGTATACATTCTCGGCAATCTCCACCCTGTCCAGTATCGGAATAATCTGCCCCGGATTCAGAGATACAGGGAGCGTCCGGCCTTCCTCCAGCGTGACGTGAACCGTCTCCCGCTCATCCTTGTGACTCTCAAGGAACCATATCTTCTCGCTGCCTTTAGACCTGCCTCGTACCGAAACGCCGTGTGGATGACGCACCTTGATCTGCTCTGCTGGCACTTCCTCCGTCTCCATCAGCAATGTTCCAAACGCATGGACAACATAGGATAACGTTTTGGCTACAGCATACTTGGCCGTCACCCGCCCGTACTCGTTCAGCGGCGCATCATAATCGTAAGAGGTAATCATGAAAATATCGCTGCTGCCCACGGTTCTGCCACCGTATCCGCCAAAGTTGGTCCCGCCGTAGAACATGTAATGACTGATTCCGGTATAGCCGGTGCGAAGAATTTCCATCATGCGTTTCTCAAACAATGGCGCCGTCTTCTGAATGGCAGAAGGCCCACCCCAATTTTCAAACCATCCCGTCCAAAATTCTGTAACGATCTTCGGTGTATCCGGCTGCTTCTCCCGAAGCTTCGCATAATGCCCATCAGCACCCGACCAGAAGTTGGCCCCTTCGATTGTGCCCTCCGCACCACCCACACAGGTGATAAGCGGAACGTCGATCCCTCGTAAAAGCAAGCTATCCCGAAGATGGTTCATATGAGCACTCGCTGCTGCATCATCCATCAGATATTCGTATTCATTCTCGACCTGTACGAGAATAACTGTGCCTCCGGCAGATAGCTGGCGCTCGCGGATGATTGGAATAATTCGGTCAAAATACAGATCTACATAATAGAGATAGGCTTCATTATTTTGTCGGAACTTGATTCCCGGCTTCGTTTCCAGCCAATACGGGAAGCCGCCGAAATCCCATTCAGCGCAAATAAACGGACCCGGCCTCGCGATGACGTACATGCCTAACTCTGCACAAAGGTCCAGAAAGGCTCCACAATCATTGTCACCCTCGAACGACCATTGTCCTTCTTCCGGTTCATGCACGTTCCAGGCAAAATAGGTATCAATGCAATTCATGCCAGCCAGCTTTGCCTTCATTAATACTTCCCTCCATTCCTCCCTCGGCATGCGGAAATAATGGATGGTAGCACTGTTCAGAAAGACTCGTTCTCCATTCATGATGAAGCTGCGTTGATCGTAAGTCAGTTCGGATTGAACGCTGCGCTCAGCGCTGGCCTGTATACTCTTCTCCTGCTCCTGAAGCAAAAGGGATGGTTTCTCTGTCAAAGATAAGCCCTCCTTCTCTGTGTTTAAGTTCATATGTCCTGTAATTCAAAATTAGATATTGCTTAACCCTCAGTTCGCCTGCATTGTTATGCCTTCCAATACCACGGTGGTGATAGAATTGTCCGCAGTCGATACTTCCAATCCATTGGCATACACCGGAACATCTTCAAGCTCCTCCATGTTCCGATCCGGTGACGTCTGGTACACCTGTGCCGTAGACGTACTATTGAGGTCAAACGCCCCCAGTTCAAATGCTGTAGTTCCGGCAGATAACTCATTGCGAATGACCAATACCAGTCTCTTCTGCTCTGCATCATAGGCAGCCAGTGTTCGCCCATCATCTGTTGGAATAATCTTTGCACCTGGACGGATGAACTTCGTAAACTGGGCCATGCCATAATACTGCTTGGTCATCTCATACTGCTCTTCTCCATTAAAGTTGGCATGAATAAAGCCCCAGTTATTGTTGGCACCTTCATCTTCAACGGCCTGCCAATACACCCATGCAGAAGGCTGCATGATTTTCAGATCAAACATGATGCGCTCCGCCAGTTCCTGCACGGAAGTCATGTCCTCGTGACTATGCGGTTCGCTACCGCCTGTTCCGTACTCGGACATCCACAGTTTCTTGCCATACCGTTCAGCCAGCGTGCGCAGTTCTTCCATTTTGCTACCATTATAGGAGTGCGTATTAATCTGGTCGATCACATCGAGCGTGTCCTGATCATAGAGGCTGAAATTGTGAACGGTCTCGTCAATGCTGTTATCGTCCGCAGCACTGATGACCGTATCATCCAGTCCTTTACTTTTGAGCGATGCCGCAACCTTCTGGATAATCTTGGCCTGTTTGTCATTGGTAAAATGGCTGCCTTCCTGCATATTGCCCTTCTTCCACCAGTCCGAGGATGGTTCATTGAGCGGGTCAAGCGTGCGGAACGTAATGCCCCACTCATCGCGATAATGCTTCACGACCTCGGTCAGATAATCTGCAAATGCATCATACTGATCCTCTCGCAGATTGTTGCTGCCATCCACCGCACCCGTAACCGAACCGCTGATTGTCATCCAGTAGGGTGGTGAATTGGAGAACGCTTCGGCAATGTTGACCCCACGTTCGAGAGAACCCTGTAATATGGCACGTTGTCCTGCATCTGCCTCCCAGTCCCACACGCCGGGTTCAGGCTGGAAGCCGGGAACATCGCCTCCGGGCCGAAGGGCCTTCATGTCGGGATTCTCCTCTCCGCCAATGTTGTAGCGAACAATGTTCAGACCAAGTCCTTTCTCCGGGTCAAATACCAGGTCCATGACTTCATCGACCTTTGATTGATCTTTCCATCCTCCAAGATTGTTGGCCCACCACGCGAGCGACGTACCCCAGCCTTCAAAATGATCATAGGACTGCTCCAGCTTCAGACGTACCGGTTCACCTTGGAATGCAATTGTTTTGGATGATTCGTTGACAAAATGATTGATGATAATTCCTCCTCCAGCAAGCAGCGCGACCAGGGCCACACTCATCAGAATGTAGCTCTGCTTGCACCACCGGCGATGCTTGTTATGTTCATTCCTGTCATGCCGAATCCGATTTTTGTAATCATGCTTGGTATGAACATGGTTATCATTCCTGTCGTTCTCAAAAGGGGGGTTGTTATGATCCATGATGCATACGCCCCTTTCCCCATGTGCAGTATCGTATTCGGTCGCTGGCTTTCACGCTTGGCTGGTTCTGCAATGCTGCACCTCCCGTTACTTGATTCCGCTGCTGCCGCCACTGATATTCGCTTCATAGACATAACGCTGACCGAACAGATACACCAGCACCATCGGAATGGTCAGGAACAGGGAAGCAATCATAACGAGGTTCCATGGCGGCATCTGTCCCCCACCTACGGTAGTCAGAAGCTGAACACCGAGCGCGAGTGGCATTTTCTCCGGATCATTGATGTAAATGAGCGGCCCCATGAAGTTCCCCCAGTTATAGGAGAATGAGAAAATGGCGATGGCAGCAAGTATCGGATACGTGAGCGGCATAATGATCTTCCAGTAGATTCCCGGATGTCCCATGCCGTCGATCATGGCAGCTTCATCCAGCGACTTCGGAATGCTCATGACGAACTGCCGAATGAGAAATACATTGAACGCTCCAGCGAAGAAGCTCGGTACGATCAATGGAAAGAATGTATTGATCCAGTCCAGATGGCGGAAGATGATGAACTGCGGCACCATCGTCACTTCGCCCGGAATCATCATTGTACTGAGCAGTACAATGAACAGGAACCGACTGCCTCTCGCCTTGATCCGAGCGAAGCCGTAAGATACGACCGAAGCGGACAATACCGATCCGACAATGGTAATCACGGTAATAATGACTGAATTTTTCAGATACGTACCCAGATTGTTATTCGTGAAGATTGTGTAGAAATTGGACCATTGGAATTCGAGTGGTATGAAGGTAAAGGCTGATTTTACTGTTGTAGCATCACTCGCCAAGGCAATGGAGATCATGTACAGGAAAGGGGAAGCAAGCAGCACCCCAACCAGAATCAGAAAGATGTAGGATATCGTTTTCTCCACAGTGGATGGATTACTCATTGGCTTTTCCCTCCTCGTAATGCACCCATAGCGCCGACGAACGGAACACAACCAGGGTCAACGCCATGATGATGATGAACAGCACCCAGGCAATGGCCGATGCATACCCCATCTTGTAGAACTGGAACGCATTCTGGAACAGGTAAGGAACGACCATCTGACTGGCATTGTCTGGTCCACCTGCTGTGACGATGAATACCTGTGCGAACGTCTGGAGCGCTCCGATCATTCCGGTGACGAGATTGAAGAAGATGACGGGAGTCAGCATCGGAAATGTAATGTGGAAGAAGGATTGCGAGCTCTTCGCCCCATCAATGGCGGCGGCCTCGTACAGCTCCTGAGGGATACCTTTCATACCCGCCAGCAGCAGTACCACGCCGCCCCCAACGCCCCATAGTGACATGAGAATCAAGGCAGGCTTAACCCAGTTTGGATCGAGAAGCCACGCAGGACCCTGAATGCCGAAGATGGCAAGCCCCTGGTTAATTAACCCTTCCGTTGGCGCAAGCAGATGGATGAAGAGTAGTGAGCTTGCAACCACCGGAACGACGGAAGGCAGATAGAACAGGATGCGAAAAAAGGTAATACCCTTAATTTTTTTGTTAAGGTAATAGGCGATCCAGAGCGAGATGGACATGCCCAGCGGAATCGATATTAATGCGTAGAAGAAGGTATTGCCGACGGATTTCCAGAAGATCGGATCATCGGTCAGCAGGTTTTTGTAATTGTCCACACCGATGAATTCAGGAGACTGGAACAGATCCCAATTGGTGAAGCTCATGTAGATGGAAAACAGAATCGGACCCAGGGTAAGTCCAAGGAATCCAATCAGCCAAGGCGAGATGAAAATATAAAACCATTTCCCGTCCTTTTTTCTCACGTTAAGCCCTCCCATAACGAAGCGAGCAGACGGAACCCGGATTCATGCCGAATTCCGTCTGCTCCCTGTCGATGCTATTTGTAGATTCTTTCCAGTCCGCTCTGAATTTCAGTCACCGTATCGTCCAGTGAGGCTTTATCGTTGAAGTAGACACCCAGCTTGTCATTAATGAGCTTCATCATTTCATTCCATTGCGGATTGAATGGTTCTGCGTAAATGGTGGATTCGCTGAAAGCAGCCATGTTGATTTTCTTGCCGCCGTATTCTGCATTCAGGAACTCATCACTGGACAGGCCGGCCTTCGTAGCCGGGGCATCCTGACCCGCTTTGATCATCGGCAATTGTGCTTCAGGTGTAGTCAGCGCCTCAATGATTTTGAATGCCTCTTCCTTATGCTTGGATGCGTTCGTAATCGTGAAGCCATTGAAGAATGCGTTGGTCTCTCCCCATATCGGAGAAATGTCCCAATTGATGCCTTCCACCTTGGCAAGTGAACCGATATTCCAGAATCCCGTCGTTTCCATCGCAATCTTGCCTTGGGCGAACAATGGGTCAGCACCGATATTTCCCATGTCGGCAATTTCCGTTGGTGTCGGCCCCACACCATGTGTGAAGGTAAGGTCATTCATGAATTGCAACGCTTTACGTACAGGTTCGGTATTAAAGGTAGGTTTGCCGCTCTCATCAAACAGGGAACCACCGTTTTGATAAATCAGCTGCATCCATTGCGGCCACCAGCTGCCCGGGTAGTAACCCCATTGAACCGTTTTGCCATTCTCCTTCACCGTCAGCTTCTGAGCAGCGGCGAGCAAATCCTCCTGTGTCCATTCTTTGGTCGGATATTCCACCCCAGCCTTGTCAAACAGATCCTTGTTATAAAAGAGCACCATCGCTCCTGCGCGGTCCGGCATTCCGAACTGTTTACCATCGAATTTCATCAGGTTTGCAATGTCGTCCGAATAACGCTCTGACATATTCACATTGTTGGCCTGGATCATATCATCCAGCGGAACAATTTGATTTTTGGAGGCGTACGCCTGATAGTTCTCGGCAATCATCATGATGTCCGGTGCAGTTCCTCCGGCGATCATTGTCTGGACCTTTTGGTCATAGTCCCCGGCAACAACGTTCAGTTTCACATTAATATCGGGATAGGTTTGCTTCACAATGTCGAGTCTCTCCTGATAAATCTTCTTCTCATCCTCCGAGCCCCAGATCGTCATGCTAAGATCGACCTTGCCGCCAGCTGCACCGCTATCCCCCTTGCTACAGGCTGTCAAACCCATAACCATGACCAACATCAATAACGAAATGACCTTTAAACTTTTTCTCATACCGTACGCCCCCTCGAAATATGAATGGAAGATCAGACAACTGAAACCCGTTTCATGAAATGGGTTTCATAAAGTTTAAAATTAAAACCCGTTCCAGTTTATGAAAGGGGTTTCATTCACGACCTCATTATATTTCACCCTCCGAAGGAATGTCAACGCTTTCTTTTCCAAACATTCCCCAATTATCGTGGTGCATGTCCACTACTCTGGCGTACAACAAGATCTGGTTGCAGAACAGTTTGTTTCTTCGGATTGCCCTGATTAATCAGCTCATGCAGCTTATCTACGGCCAGCTTACCCAGCTGATACGTATTCTGGGATACGGTCGTTAATTCCGGTATAACCGCGCTGGCGAGCGGCGTATCATCAAAACCGACAATGGAAATATCCTTGGGAATCGATAAGCCATGCTCAATGGTCGCCTTAATCGCACCAATTGCCGTGTAGTCGTTCACACAGATCACCGCAGTTGGAGGATTTCCGCGATCCAGCAGCTTGGACATCTCTCGTTTGCCGTCTTCAATGGAGAAGCTTCCGAGCAGTTGGCGTTCTTTGGGAATTTCGAGTCCATGCTCACGCAGTTTTTTCTGAATGGCTTTGACCTTAACCATCGTGGTAGACAACTCCTTCAAACCGCCCACAAAAGCAAAATCCCGATGTCCCAGTTCGAGCAAATGCTCAGCAGCCAAAACCGCCCCTGCCCCTTCATCCGTGTACACGCGGTGGAATCCACCTTTGGCAATATTGCCATTAACCAGCACGATCGGCATGCGTTTGCCCATATCAATCAATTCCTGAGCCATGTCATCCGGACAGACCTGCATATTGATTCGTCCACCGAGAAAAATAATGCCATCTACCCGCTTCTCGCGCAAAATGGACAAATACTCGGACTCCCGGCTGTAATCCCCGGCCGTATTGCACAGGAAGAATGTATACCCCAATCCACGTGCCTCGTTCTCCGCTCCCCAGAACACTTCCGGAAAGAAAGGATTCGTAATGTCCGGCAGGATGATCGCAATCGTTCCCGTTTCTTTCTTGATCAGACTGCGCGCCTGCGCGTTGGGTTGGAACTGGTGTTTATCAATGATGGACATGATCTTCTCCCTCGTGCTTGCACGCACAGGTGCCGTATCATTCAGCACACGGGAGACCGTGGATACGGATACGTTCGCTTCTTTGGCGATGTCATATATAGTAATCGGTGTCATATGTGGAACCATCCTTTTTCTCTAATATTCCTGCTTATCATACCAGATAAGGTATCGGGATGAAATGGGTTTCATTCCGAGGCATATTCACGAGTCAAATAAACAGCTTGTCGTAGGCATTCACGATCTGTGTACCGTTGCTTGACTGAATCAGCGACATCTCTCCATGGGTATGTCCTCAAAAAACTCCTCACTCATTGAGATATGTAATATCTGTTTTCCTTGTAGATAAGCCTTATATGAATGCGATTTCGCTTCTTTTCATTTATTTTACCTTCTATTCTGCATTCATGTTCCATATATTAGATTGTAAGCGAATTCATAAGGTATTAGAGGAGTGTGAACGACGTTATGATCATTCAGGTCAGTCCGCTGGCAGAATCAAGACTTAACGCGATGCTGGGAGATCGGCCAGGCTATTTCAAGCTGTTTTATGACACCGATGGATGCGGATGTGATGGTACTGCAGTGCTTCTGATCGTTAGCGAGCCGGACAGTGATGACATTCGGATTGAATCGGATTCGCTTCCTTTTCTCATTAACAAACAGCAACAGATCTATTTCGAGCCTTGCCTTCGCCTGCAATCAGAGAACAGCTTCCCTTCCTATCGACTGAGCAGTGATTCCATGATCTACGGCAGCAATGTCAAGGCCCATGATCTTCGGGATACCGCAGACACTTCGTCGCAGCCGCTCAGTTGGTTCGTACGATAACCTCACTGATCTTGAAACTACAAATAGGACAAAAGCCGGCACCCATAAGGGTTGACCGGCTTTTGTTATAAATTTCTCTTCCTATAAATCTGTCACGGAATCGATATTTGCCCCGTCCAATCCAAGGCATACGTAGCAGAATCGTAAGCTAAGACTCCTATGGTGTAGCTACCCGCTGTAAGCTTAAATCTGATCGTTTCCTGAGGAATCCCCCCCTTACGCGATTCTCAGAGGAAAATATATCTTCACCTTCTCTATGTATACATAAACTGAGTTCGCAAAAAATGGATGAGCATCCAAAACAGCTCTGATTTATTATCTCTGTCAGAGGAATTGGATAAATACTGCCCTCCTATATTTTTGAAACATCATAAAAAAAACCTTATACTTCGCTAGATTCCATAGAATCAGCTTACTCTAGGCTTCTCAACATAAACATACTTAATAGATGGACACCGTGTCCGATGGGAGTGAGATGGTAGAGATTGCCTCCCATGTACTCACTTCCTCTATTTCGGTAATCGTCAACTTGGCAAAAAAACTGTATCCCCCGAATCCCTCCTTGTCGGTGACAGCGTCCTTGAACGCAGAGAATTTCGTTTTCAAAAACTTTTGTTTGGATATGTTTAGATCATATCTAAGCATAATACTCACTTCGATCTTTTCTTCTGTTTTATTCAGTTCATATTCGTCTATGAGCGTTTGAAGTGGTTCAAGAATCACTGAAGGACAGATTTTTTTCACTTTCACTGCTTTGACCACAGGTGCCTTCAATTGAGCTTCTTTAGCCGAAGCTACTGAAGGAATGAATAAGAGACACGCGATGAAGGAAATGAATACTTTTCTTCGTGTTTGCATCAAGTTACCACCTTCTCACTCTAAATTTACATTACTTTCCTATTCAAACGTAAATAAGACAGTAAATGTTTCGTTGTTAACCTCACTTTTTACATAAAGGATTTATCCAATGTCATCAGATCTTTTTTTATAAAAAAACAAACCTCCTCGCCCTTAACTAAATAGGGCTTGGAGGTTCAGTTGTATGCTGGGGTATCGGATTAGTATTTATTACTTTCAAAGGAGGTTCTTAGTTCGAAATGAACCAAGAACGTTACAGTTTTAACACCCATGTGCTACATGCCCCATGTTTCTTGTTTCTTGTTTCTTGTTTCTTGTTTCTATTTTATTTTGAACCGGGATGATTCTTCGGCAAGTTGTTTGGTCAATCCATTAATGGTCTGCACCATATCTGCCAAATGCTCGGTCATGCCGGACTGTTCCTGCATTGTAGCCGACACTTCCTCTACAGATGCAGATACTTCTTCCCCTGATGCTGACAAATTCTGTGCTGCTCCAATAACGTCATCCTTATCACGTTCAATGGATTCAATCTCGGAAGCGATAGCCTGAACCTGATCCATCATGTCATTCATGTTTTGGGTGACAAAAGTAAAGGTCTCTTTGGTCTGGTTAACACTGCTCTTCTGCTGTTGTGTAATCGCCTCGATCGCTTGTACACTGCTATTGTTCTGATCAACATGTTCAATCGTTCTGCCTACAATTCGCTTGATGTCCTCGGACTGTGACGTTGTCTGTTCAGCAAGCTTGCGAATCTCGGAAGCAACCACAGCGAAACCACGCCCATGCTCCCCTGCTCTTGCAGCCTCAATGGAAGCATTCAGGGCAAGCAGCTTGGTCTGATTCGCAATCTCGGCGATGGTGCCTGTGATCTGATGAATGTCGGAAGAGCTCTCAGCGAGTTGTAGAGTAGTCTGCGAGATATTGCGAACTTCGCTCTCGTTCTGATCATTCACCGCGATAAGTGCATCAATAACGGCTTGATTATTTTTGAATGCTTCGGTAATTCCATCCGCCCTTTGCTTGACCGCCTGGGACATCTCGTTCACATTCTCAATCTTGTTGCCCACATTCATGAATTTATCCACAATGGCTTCCGTATCATTCGCCTGAGATTCCATCGCCCGTGATATTTCCATTGCGGTCGTCGTTGTATCCGCAATAGATGCCGACGTCTGCTGTGTGGACCTGTCCAGCTCGGTTGTACTTGCATTCAGAACACCGATAGAGTGGTTCATGCTGGAGATCAATTGTTTATTGTCTTCTGCCATTGTATTGAAACTCTCCACCAGTTGCTTGAATTCCCCGCTATATGTTCCCTCAGCTTGTACTGTGAGATCTCCGCTAGCAAGTTGTCTGAACAATACAGTCAGTTTCGAGATTGGTTTGGTGACAAGCAGCGAGATTAGTATGCCTGCAATGACAGATACCGCAATGGCACTAAACAATACAATATACATTTTATTGGCCATAGCAACCAAGGGTTTCCGTACATCACTTAACTTATCTTCAACAATAATTGTCCAGTCCGCTCTCGGGATTTTGGAATAGAATACAACTTTATCCTCCGTGCTAATTTCACCTTGTTGCAGCTCTCCATTTGAAGGCAGATCAACCAGTGATTGATATTCACCGGATTCCAGCTTCTGTCCCTCCGTCTTCTCATCTGCGGAATTAAACATCACGGTGCCTACACGATCCAGAATAATGACCTTACCTTCTTCATTAATTTTGATGTCCTGCAGCTGGTTCACAAAAAATGAGGTCGAGGCCGTAGATGCGAGCACGCCCTCCACTTCCTTGTTATCATTATAGATCGGCATGGCAGAGACGGTCCCCAGTGTCCCTAACGATTCAGAGATCACACCTTCGCTGATGAAGTTCTGCCCTTGCATGGCCTGTTGGAAATACGTACGGCTGGTGCGTTCCCCACCGAGTATTTCAGGATTGTTTGCTGCAACAACGGTACCTTTTCGGTCCAACAGAATAAGAACGCTGTTGCCCTTCATCCCTGCCAAGCTGTCTGCTAAAATTCCGTTGGCCTTATCCACCAGTTCACTATTTTCCGAGAAAAATGTTTCGTCACTCTGTCCTTCCGTATTTCGAATCTCCAGTAAATCCCGGAAAGTGCGATGCGCTGTAATCAGAAACGTCGATTGTTCTTCCAGCGTTAGTGAGGTAAGCAAACCTGCACCAATCCGGTCAGAAGTTGCTTTAATTTCATCCTTACTTTTGTCCAGCGTAATGATAGCCGCTACGCTGTAAGAGAGTATCGCTGTTACCACCAATACGATTGTTACCAGCAAACTGATCATCAGCGGTAATTTGACTCTGAACGACATGTTGATCATGCGTTCTCTCGCCTTCGCGATTAACAATAAATCCACCTTCCGTTTCTACGATGTTAGTGTCCAATTTTGTATGGGATAACTTTATATCGGTAGATCGTATCTAATCTTTCAGCAAGAAAAACGTTTGCAGAAAATATTTTTTTTAGAGAAGGCAACGAACATTCCTTATGGCCATTTATTCTTGATTTTTTCATTTAAATGGTCTTTTTCTCTTTTATTTAAAGACTGATACTCCTACACGGTTAAAAAAAATATATTATAAAGAAGACGATTTTACGTCGCCTTATAGTATCTTCTCTGATGAAAAGGATGATGAGATCATGAAAAGCAAATTTTTCCGAGCAAAATTCATTTTAGTTATGATTGTTCTACTTCTTCTTGGGGGATGTAGTTCAGGAAAAAATCAAGTGAAAGAAGTGAACCCACTTGAAATGACAACTATTGAGCCACAAGAATATATTTCGATTACGAACACGGAATATGTGAATGGAACGGATACCAGTGACGGCATGATCATGAATGTATACACCTATGACTTTCTTACTAAATCTATAACTAAAACGGCGGAACTACCTTATAACTCCCAATACCCCTTAACCGTAGCTTCTTTAGCCGATGAAACCATTTACTATTCAGGAAGTGGAGAAGGTAAGGGTGATGAGTTATTTTCTTATGATCTAAAGACAAAAACGACTCAGCAGATGAGCTCAGGCTTATTTGCAATCAATACGATTATTCCGAATACCGTTGACAATACATTGGTACTAGCTGCAGTAAAGAAGGGAGAACGCCCTGTCAAAGTCATGTTCTTTGATAAAGAAAGTCATGAAATAACTATATTAAATGACAATGACTCGGATACAACCACATGGGAAATTACATATAATCCGGAAACGAGCAAAACCTATGCCATTCAGTTCTCAGAAGATGAGCAATTTCATCAGATGGAAGAGTCTAATAAAAACCAAACGCCTATGGTTCCTCCAAAACATACCATCATCGAGATTGATGGAATTTCGAAACAGACACGTAAGGTTGTTGAACTGGACAAGGAACAAATTCTAACTCTATCCGCAAGGGGAGATCAGATTCTGATTGCCACGGCAAAACATATTAACAAATATCCAATTGAATACAGTATCGTTGATATTAAAACAGGACTACGAAAGAAGATTGACCTCCCGATTAAGGCTAGCGGTGGATTGTTCTTGTCTAAAGACGGACAAGGTTTCTATTTCCTAGGGGAAAATATTCAAGCAGATGCAGGTACAGATCAGAAACGAGGAATCTATTATTATGATATGAACACTCAAAAAATGGAAGCCATATTCCTTCAGAAAGATGGATTTATTAATAACTTTATGCTTCTGGCAGAGCCAGTCCTCAATGATAATATTAAAAATGCTACTAACTGACCGACAGAAAGGAGATAACAGATGAGTATGGAACCTATCACAGTACAACCATTAATAGAACAAACGATTAATAAGTATGTATTCTCGGATGCTCACATCCTAAGCATGGAAAGTAACTCTATTCAAGCAGGATTTCAGGCCGTAGAATTGCTTCGACATCATATTGAGCTCATAGTAAATGGAGTAAAAACGGACCTTTCTCTCGTTACGAAGAAGGCTACGTTCATTGAACGCTCCGCCTTGTCCAGATTATTTTCACAAGGGGCTAATGTGCCCTTTAGTCTATCAAATGAACCTCATACTGAAGATCGCAGCTTGATCTGCATTCAGGATGTGGACTACCAAACCGATTATAGCCATCTGGATATGGAACTGCTTCAGAATAAAGAATTACGAGCGCTGGCTTACATACATGGAACGAATATGGGGTCGAAAAAAGAACTTCCCTGGATACCCACTGTGGATCGAAATCACATCATCGACATGATGGAAAAACGTTGGAGACCTTCGTGGAACACCGCTATAGAAAGTCCGGCATTCATTGAGGAATTTGGATTACCGATCATATCGAAAATTGAAGCTGTAGCCAGTAGCATCGTTGATGATCTTGAAGTTCTAATCAAAGATGAACATATGCATACGATGCTCCATAATGATCTGAATCCCGGAAACGTACTGGTACATAACAATGAGAATGTTTATTTTATCGATTGGGAGGAAGCAAGGTATGGCTCCCTGTTCTTCGATATTCCTTTACGCTGTAGCCACTTAAAACAAGTAGCGATATATCGGGAGGCTCTAAGTTCCCACGGATACGATATTCCACAAGAGCAATTCGAAAAATACTTCTCTCTGGCGTCCCGTTATCTTGGC
Source organism: Paenibacillus sp. 11B (assembly GCF_030487755.1). Lineage (NCBI taxonomy): Bacteria > Bacillati > Bacillota > Bacilli > Caryophanales > Paenibacillaceae > Paenibacillus > Paenibacillus sp. 11B. Next base: position 1,572,508 of record NZ_JAUKNS010000001.1, read on the forward strand.
ATCCGTTATATGAGTTGGAGCCTTGGGGTATGGGAGCAACACTCACATGCAAAAGACGACTTAAAAAAATATATGAAGATGGTAACTCAACCTTTGTTCTCCTAATCCCTTACTCATTCCAAGTTAGCCGTAGGTAGAATTCACTGTTTTCCCGGATAAAAAAAGGCTCCTGCCACCAGAAGTGTCAGGAGCTTAGCTTACATGATAGGAATCCAGCATCAACATCGTATGTCTTCCATGACATACATGGCATACATTCCCCTCAGATACTAATGATCTGGTGCCTAACCCAGATCTGCAATTCGCTGTTTAATACGCGGAAATAGTCCAAAAGCATTCTCGTAGAATACCTTCTCATGATGCTGCTCCGGCACAAGTCGGCGGACGAATTCGGCATACAGATCGATCGGCGCAAGCGGCCAGTCAGTTCCGAACAGCATTTTCTCGTAATGATCTGAATACACCAGCGCCCGGCGGAAATGATCCATGAACAAGGATTCGTTCATAAACCGTTCGAATTGGGGCCGATCACCGACCACAAGACCAGACAAATCTGCGTAAACGTTCGGGTTCTTCGCCACGACTTCAGCAGCATCCATCACCCAAGGATCTCCCAAATGACAGATCATAAAATTCACACCGCGCTGTTGAAAGGCTAATTCGTCTACGGTTAGCGGATGTGCATACTTGAGCAAACCATTCATGGAGTACGTATCCCCTGTATGAATAACCACCGGCACATTATACTTGGCTGCCAGTTCATAGACTGGAGTGTAAATCTTGTCATATACGTAGTGATGATAGTACCCCGCATATAGTTTGATTCCAGCTACCTCAGGCGCCTGCAATCGTGCTTCAATCCGATCCAGCTCGTCCTGAGCGTGTTCACCACCAAGCTGGTTTGGATTAATGCCGACGCATTCCATGAGGAATGACGGAACGGTTTCTTCCAAATCAAGTCCCATCGGGTTGGGAGAACTGGAATCCGGGAATGCTCCCTTCGACTGCTCCGTAACCCCCATGCCGATGCCAAGAATAACGTCGTTCTTATCAAACTCCGCCTTGAGGCCAGCGGCAGAATAATCCACTTTCGATAAATCGATCGCCGTTCGATGAAAGCTGTCGATGTCCGACAGATGAATATGAATATCAATAATCGGCATGTTAAGCCTCCTTTTCACCTTTTGAAGTTGCAAAGTTTAGCTGCAGAAGGCCACGTACATCCTCTGGATTCAGAGGAATTTGCCCCAAGATCAGATAGGTCGGCTCTGTCCAGACCGTTTCCCCGTTCAACAGTGGCAGATTGTGATACACATTGTGACCAAGCACCACATTGTTCACAAACCCCGCAGCATTCTGATTAGGGTAACGATTCACTGCATGGAGCATGTCTTTACGCGAAACTGCACCCATTCGCAAGAAACCCTTGGACTGAAGATATCCGTCTACCTTTCCGAGAGGGTACCGCCCTTGCTCGGGGTGTTCCAGCCAACCATCAGCAAAGACAGGCGAAGGTTTGAAGAAATGTTCCTCCGCTAGCGAGTAATCCAGCGCCAATCCACTTTCGTTCGTAACCGAATGCAACTCACAGAGAACAGGAACGCCCGGCAGCATGAGATAATGCTGCTGTACCGTGATTCCCCGATTCGCTTCATGCTTCTCGATGCGAGTCGTGATCTGAATTCCTTTCCAGACGTTACCGTAGTCATCCTTCCGCTCCGTCCAAGTTGCACTTCTTTGTTCCAACTGACGGCTGAAACCGTTCATACCAGGGATACCCACACCAAGTCCGCCATACCATGGATTCCACCATGAACGTGGAGCTGCTTCCGGATACGTACTGTCCAGCCATTCTTCACCCTGGTACTTCAAGGAATGCACGACACTTCCGAAGCCAGGGGCAGCTGCCAACGAAAGAACTCCGTTGATCACCGTGTACACAGGACCTGCTGGACCTTCTTCAATCACGCAATCAACGGCTGTTCCTGTCTGCGGATACCAAAGGGCGGTCCGTTCATGAATCCGATCCTCACCTCGATATATGGCCTGAACCTTCCAGCCAAGATCGTGTTCTTCGGTCGTACCCTTTTCCTTAGGGGAGAACTCCAATTTAGCAGAGCGCAGATCCTGCTCTCGATTTAATTCCATATCACCAGCTAAATGCTCCGTTGCGCCACCATTCTGCACGTACAGTTCCAGCTGTCCGGCGAGCGGAACCATTTTCCGTTCAATTAGTTCTGCTGTCAGCACATCCTGGGCGAACGGATTACCACCACCCAATTCCAGCTCAAGATGGTTGTCCAGCGTCGGTACAACCGTGATCGGCTGTTTACGAGCGAAAGCTCGGAAATCATGCCATTTGGCAAAGGTGTTCAGAGCAAATACGGTCGCCTTTGTTCGTACAACGGCTCCTGCTGGAATTCGGCCAAGCTCATGCTGCAACCCCAGTGTATGTTCCGGACGAAGCAGCTTCAGGGAAGGGTCCCAATAGATACCGCAAGCACCGTACTCTTCCTTACAGAACAGCCAGTTCTCTGTAATTTGGGAGCTGTCCCAATGGCTCGGATCGCCAGAGTACGCATCACCCATATCCACATAACGGCCTTGGTACGGGAGAATAAGCCGATTGCCGAAGAAACCGAAGTTCGTCATCAAGAACATATCTTCTTCCAGCTCTGCGCTGCGAGTATTCCCAATCTCGTGGTGAAATTCAGCGATTCCATTAGCAGACAGCTTGGCAACGGACTTGATCTCCAAACCAGGAAAGTCTTCCGATTCATACAGTGCTTCGAGAACCTGGTTTTCTCCCTCCGGATAGATGTTCACTTCCTTGGCTTGTTTCTTAGAAAACTCTTCTGCAAATGGCTTACCCAGCTTTGGATAGGTCCACCAGAACGTGTGAACCGAGCCAGGGTATTCAATCCACATGTTGTTCTCTTGCTTACTCATATGGAGGGAGAATGCACCGTTCACGGCCACCCACTGATCTCCGTTTTCCCCGCCATAACGTCCTTGTGTACCTTTCATCAGAACAGACAGCTTGGTTGTGAAAGAGACCGCCTGTCTATCCGTCGGAACAGCCGTTACCTCTACTTCTCTCGAATAGAGACCATACGAACGCAAGGTGAAGGTTACCGGTACAGAGGCTTTGCCTTTTGAAGGGACCGTGAAGCGCACCGAAGGTTCTGTCCACTCTAGAAATGCATCCTCCGGCAGGTCAAAAGTGAATTCCGCTTCGGAATCAAAATTATTCTCTACGTTCAGGTACAGCTCGGCCGGGATGCCTGTATAGAGCTCTTTTACGGGCAACGCTGTGTTGATCTTGGCCGGGAATTTCGGGGCAACGCCCGTACGAAACTCGGCCTTTCTGCCACCGATCAGCCATGTACTCGTGACGACGGGATGAGTCTTATTCTGGCTTTGCTCCTCTTGAACCGGATCAAGGTGGAACTCACCCTCCACAATTACCGTTTCTCCCGAAGCAACCGTTCTTGCAACGTCCAACGCAAAACGAATATTTTTGTTGTCCTGGCCCTTGATCTCGAATTTCAACTCGGAAGTTGAGCGGTTCGCGATCCGATAGCGAACCTTGTATGCGGAACCAAATACGAGATCATGATCATCGATCTCTGTTGAGATTTCGTAATCTGGTGTTTCGAGAGCCGTCAGCCCGCGACCAGACTTCTCGAATTCGGCTCGCAAGGAGATATCTCCCTTTTTCCAGGAATAATCAAAGAAATCGAAACCACGCACCCGTCGGCCATCCGGCTCAATGACGAGTTCACGCGTGCTGTCTGCGTACCAATCCAGCTCCTCAAAATAAGGAGCAAGTGCTTCCGTCTGCAAGATGGTCGGGATAAAGTTCATGAGATGCACGTTATCATCTTTTTTCTCCCAAAAGAATCCGCATTTCTTGTACATCGGTACAGCCTTGGTGTTGCCTGCCCATGTGAACAGATCCAGGCGAGGCCATCCCGCTTCCACGGTCTTGCGAACGGCGTTCAGGATCAGATTACGTCCGACCTTGTAGCCGTGATAATCGGGGCGCACATTCAATAGCGGTACATACAGGGCATTCTCGTCATAACGGTAGTGGGCAAAACTGCAGAAGCCAACAACCTCTGTCTCATGAACGGCAAGAAATACATGAAGATTGGACGAAGTCTCCATCTCCCGGCGAACAGTATCTTCCGTTCTCTGGTTGGTGCCACCTCCCCAACTTTCGTTACTGCGGTTCCACATATCAGCAACTGCGGCAGCATAGGAGGGATCGTATTCAATAATTCGGATTTGTTCCATGATCGAAGTTACTGTCATATTTGGATCTCCTTATCTTTATCTATAGGATGGTCTTCGTGGTCATTCGATATGGCCTTTGCCCGTTAGCCGCAGAGATAAATCAGGCCATGTTTGAAGAAGCTAGCGATAGTATTATCATACTATAATTGGAAAGAATTTCAGAGGATTAAAAATCTTTCTTTCCAACTTATAAGTGCCTTTCGGCTCTTGTTCGAAGCGTCAAGGATGGACGAATCTATTTAGGTATGTAAAAAAATCCACGTCTCTGAGTTAGACGTGAATTTTGGTAAACGAACAGCTAATAATCTTAAATTATGCCAAAATAGAACGGACATTGCGTAGAACTGATTTCATAGGGATTGGCTCATTAAGCCACATACAACAGCAAGACCCGTTACTTCATCGGTCGGTCGCCTCGCTGGGAATGATTAAAGTAGCTCGTTCCCTTCCGTGCCAAAGTCTATTACTTTATGTCTTGTATCCTGTTTCACTTTAGAGAGCAAATTCTTTAGATGGTTACGTAGTTCCTCATTGGACTCTTCAGGCTTGGTTTTTGGACGTAACAACAATTCATTATCTGCTGTCACCAAAATTTCAATTTCCGAGCCTTCTTCCAGATTAAGATGCTTAAGTAATTGGTTAGGAATGCGAATTGCACTGCTATTTCCCCATTTGCTAAGTGTGGCTGTAATCATGGTAATCCCACACCTTTCATTTGATTGATGCTCCAGGGCTTTCCACTTCATCCCTACTAAGGTCCTTTATCATCAGCTCGCCTTCGCGAGTTTCGTGCCGCGAATCGATGCTGTAGCGTATACGACAAGCGCCGTCCAGATGAGCGCAAAGCCAACGAGCAGAACCGGCGAGACCGATTCCTTGAATACAAATATGCTCAGTAACAGCATGATCGTCGGCCCGATGTACTGAACGAAGCCGAGGGTTGACAGCGACATCCGGGCGGCTGCACGCGCAAAAAAGAGCAGCGGCAGCGCCGTGACTACGCCGGAAAGAAGCAATTCGATGAACGTCGGTGCAGGCAGCGTCCATGCCGTCGTTTTCCCCACGACGGCCAAATAGATCCAGTAGCCGAGCGCGACAGGCAGGACTACAGCCGTCTCCGAAAATAAGCCTATAGAAGCGTCCTGCTTGATCTTCTTCTTCGCCAGGCCATACAAACCAAATGACGCAGCCAGCGAGATCGCGACCCACGGAAAACGCCCATAGTCAATCGCGATGATGAGTACCGCGACGCCAGCAATGGCAATCGCAAGCCATTGTCCGCGGTTTGGTTTCTCACGAAGGAAGGCGACCGCTAACAACACGTTCAGCAATGGATTCAAATAATAGCCAAGGCTTGTCTCTACGACATGGCCGTTGTTGACTGCCCAGATGAAGATGAGCCAATTGGCAGCAATCAGCAGTCCGCTCGCGGCGAGCGACAGCAGGAGCGAGCGATTAGTCGCAACTCGCTTTATATCACCCCAGCGGCGCTGGGCGGCGACCAGAATACCCATGAAAACGAATGACCAGACAACCCGATGTGATAGAATCTCGCCTGCCGGCACTTCGCTAAACAACTTCCAATAAAGCGGGAGAACCCCCCACATAATATACGCGATAATAGCGTTGATCAACCCGTTATTCATAATCATTTTTCCCCTCTTCTTGCTCTGATGTCTGAACGGATTATACGTCTCAATCCCCTCTCAAGTAAAGGAAATAATTGATTAATTTGATTTAATTATTACTTACTAGTCCAGGTTAACAGCCTTATCAAAGCAGTATGAATCTTTGTCATAGCCATTATGCTCATAGAACGCATGGGCGTCAGTTCGCTTGAATCCGCTGCATAAAATAATACTAGATATTCCGAGTTCTTTAGCATAATTTTCAGTGTGTCTTAATAGTTTTGTACCTACCCCACGATGCTGAAATTCCTTTTTTACGGCCAGAGCTTGTATATGTAAATAACCAATCGAAACCCCTATAGCTAATGCCTGAACTACAGTTAGAAAACCAACCACATCATTTTCAAATAATGCAACAAATGTTTTGTAATTCCCCTCCTCATTCATTTTTTCTGTAATAACTCGAAAGTTTTCATCATTAACATTGCAAATTCCAAGCACATCGTTCCATAAAAAAACAACTTCATTATAATCATTCGCTACAATTTCTCGTATCTTAATTTCCATGCCTAAGCTCCCTTAAATAGAAATGTTCGTTAAAGCATTCGATAATTGATGAAGCAATCCTGCCCGTTAGATTAATGGATAATTTTCGTTTTGGAAAAAAAAGATATATCACCGTTCATACAAATGGATTTTAAAGGAAACCTTTTCTCGGCTTGTAGCGTTTATGTTACGTGAATAACAATACTTAAGGAGGAATCAAGATGAAGCGAATAATTTCTCTATTGTTGATGTCATCTTTAGTTGTGGGTGTAGTGTCGGTTGCATCTGCTAAGGACCAACCTTTAAAAGATCTACCTTTTAAGGAACGTGCCGCGTATACATATAATCCTTCATTAAAAAAGATAGAACTAAATATCACAAAGAACCACAAGTTGACTACAACGACGTATAACTCCATTTATGTTCCAGTGAAGGATGTCTTTAAAGCATCCGGAGCAACAATTAAATGGGATGGAAAGAACAAACTGACTACGATTAAAAATCAAGAACAGGAATTGATTCTTAATTTCTCTGGTAAGAGCATCGCAGTGGGTAAGAACCAAGTAGCTCTTCCCCAAGATTGGGTACAATTGATAAACGGAGTCTCGAGTATCGATGCCTTTGTTCTAGCATATATTTTTGAAGTAGCTGCTGATGAGTCCGACCAAGAAAGAGTGGACTGGGAAGAAAAACTTAAATTTTTGGATATCAAAGAAACGACCGGTCTTCCAGGATTAGATAAGTATATGCATGTGTTTGTTGAGTTTAATGATTGATTGAAATCTATATTCGCTAATCCTCTTTCGGTTATCCTCGGGATAGGTTTCTTTTCCTCTTATTAAGAAACCTATCTATGAATATCCAGTCCTCTATAGGCCACACTATCCTGCCCGTTAGAGCCTCGCGAACGTGATGTAATCCACTTGGACAGGTTCTGCCGATTCGATCCGAATTGCCCGGTTGATCTGTCCCCGGTGATATTGCCCATGTAAGAGGACCTGCAACAGGATGTCCCGGACGGATGTTCGGAATGGAACCCCGCTCTGATTCGCATAGTCGATCATTTCGTCCAACTCAGATTCCTCAAGCCCTTCGATATAGACGCGATATTGCTCAGCGTTTTCTTCGAACATCGTCCGGATCGCCGTCAGGTCTTCCGATTCCTCCCACAACGAATATTGCGTACTTCCCTTGCCCTGCAATCGAGACAGCCAGACTCGTTCCGCGACCGCAACGTGCCGAACGAGTTTCAGAAGGTCCTTGTTCTGCGTCCCACTCTCCTCGAGCGCGTCCAAGATACGTCCGTCTGCCCAGTACAGGTGGTCCATCATGCACTTGATTGTCTTCATTTCGATTTCCCCCTCTTCGTCTCATCGTTGAACACCACCTTTTAACGTAAATCCGTAAGGACTTGTTTCGCATAAGCATCCCAATCCGCTTCATCTGTGTTAATCTCTAAAGTTGGAATAAACGATTGTTTCGTAGCCATTCGAAGGTTTTCTTGATTATCTAAAAACGTTTCACATACTTGGGTAGTAGTAGACTTTCCCATCACATATGACTTCCACGCTTCACCGCGACTTTCAATAAACCTAGGCTCAACTGCATCCGGGGGCAAGGTTAAGAGTACACAATGTGCATTCATGCTGGATAGACGTTTCTCAAGCAACTCGATCTCAGGAGAGGCTTTAAATTCGGCTCTATGATTTATATGAAACCTCTCTAAAAGAAAGAATATACCTTTTGATGGTTTTGAATGACCAAGAGAGTTAATCCAATCGTATTGTTGTTCAAGATAATCAACATGTCGACTTAGAAGTGAAATATGTTCTTCCTTATCCATGGATCTTAAAACACCTTGGTATGAATGCAATACTTGTGAATAGTGTTCACTTACTGCAACTATAGTTTTTTCACTATTCGGTGTTTGACTATGTAATCTCTTTATAGCAGAAAATAATGATGTTTTTCCTACAGTAGACATCCCTTCAATAATTACACCCCGAATCATCTTCCTACTCCTCCTAAGCTTCGTGGTATTCTGTCCGTTAGTTGAACAAAAAGCAGCCAATCACGTTGGTCAGCTGCTTTCTTGGTTTTATTAAAGCTATCTACCCGTTAGCTTATGGATTACAATGAGTCTTGCCCATATTCGTTCCAATATTGTTTTAAATGCTTTTGTAGTGCAAAATCAAGATCAACATTATCATATTTCACTTCAACTTCGGCAGACATAATTGCCGTTCCCAAAGGTCCGCTGAGTCCTCTTGAACCTCCACTCATGCCAAGCTCAGGTAGCAATTCAGCTTGGGAGTACCAGCGTTCTGCGTAATCCTTGGTACCGCCTGCATTTCTAACGATATATAGTCGATGCAGAATGTTAACATCATCCCGATAGCTATAGTAAAAATAGCCTTTTTCCTTAAGAGCATCCGTAATATTGATTTCTTCGCTGTTGACACTTACAATAAGCTGTTCCGAGGACTCTTTGACTACCCAATCGCCATCGTTTTCGCTACCCATGGAGTCTGTATGGTTTTCTGCAATTTCATAGTGCAGGGAGGTTCCATTAGCAAAGACAACAGTCTGTCCTCTACCTTTGAAAAACCTCGCATAATCAGTAGCGGTTGCATTTTCATATGCTTGACCTTGTTCGCTTGATAATTGTTCACCATCTTTTGTAACAGAACAAGCAACAAGGGTTAACACTAAAGTTGATAGTATAGTTATTTGTAACACTTTTTTCATCATGACTCGGTCCTCTATCTCTCTTTTTCTTCTGATTGCTTAAATTACAATCTAGCATTAAACATCGGTAATGTATATCCTATAACTAACCTAACCTGCCTAATAACTTAACAAAACAGCCGTTCACAATGATCGACTATAAAGGTATTAATCAAACCGTGACGAATAAGATTAGGTTAATAATTCATTACGGATTTTCAGGAGGAGCACATGCTTAAAAAATATTTATCGAAGTATCCTCTATAGTTTACAGTTATATGGTGTTTGACTGCCTTAACTGTACTTTTAAATTTGCTGTTTTGGAGTAACGTTTTAATCATTCTCTTTTCAGTGATTGTTTTATATGTGGCTAACGGATTTCGAGCGTGGAATAGTGATCGAAAGTTATCTCTTGTATCGTTTGTATTGACATTCGTTTTCTCTTATATCTTTTATCGATTTTTGACTTTGTAGACGCTGCGGAAAAGCAATATGGATTCCCCAAAAAATTGCCGAAAATTTTGATTTTCGGTACAAAGGATTCTTTTTCTGGATATTTGACTATCCTGCCTATTATTTGAACAAAAGCAGCCGATCACATTGATCTGCTGCTTTCTTCATATTATTGAACTATCGTTTCCCGTTAGTTTAACAGGACCGAGAGCCGAATGACCCGAAGCGTGAATATGATGTTAGCTGATGGATACGCCTTCTTTGGACTACTTACTTACACTTTCCCCCTTAATCAACTTCTTAAAAGCAGTGTATTCTTTATTAGATCTTATAAAATTTAATATCTCATTAGCACACTCACTCGATCTCATTATTTCAGTATTAAATTCAAGATCATATTCATTAAAGCAATACACGTTATCGTATTGTGAACTTGCTAAACCAATCTCCCTGTCTCCTCTAAGTTGTTCTCTTCTAGCAAGTTCTTCCTTTGAACATTTAACTACTACGAATAAGACAGGGTGATCTGATAATAATTCAATACAAGTATTGAACCATTTGTCATTACCTATAACAGAATCTACAACTACGTTGTTTCCCATCGCAGAAAATAGTTTTATTGTCGAGTAGTATAATGAAATCAACGGATCTGCAAGAATTTGATTTATTAATTGTCCATCCTCTGCACCATTTGTTTCAATACTCGGATATGTGCTATTAACGAAATCTTTATAACTATGAAATACCCCATTAATAAAATTATCAAATGATAAATGTTGAAATGGGATATCAATTTGAGTTAATAATTCATTAGATATGCTTGTCTTTCCAGAACTTGAAGTACCATTAAGAAGAACTATAATCCCTGGCTTCAATAGAATCCGCCTTTCATCATTTTATTTTTGCGTATCTTTCAGCTAACACTGACTTCACGAAAATTATCCATTTTAAAGTATTCGCGAAGTTATTGAACAATCCTGCCCGTTAACGTAATGAAGCTGCCGGTCCAACACAGGCAGATTCATTTTCGTCGTTTAATCAATTATAGTTTCCCGTTAGCTGAAAAAATTTTGTTTTAATTATAATTAAAAAAGAAGACGTTCTTATACAATCACACCTTATTTATTTTCCTTACTGCAAACCATAGCTCAACAAAATTAAGCCCGTCTTTACCTCCTGTAATCTCAAATTCCATTCCATCGACCTGTTCATATCCAGCAGTGGGAAGCCATTCGGAGAAGAAGCGTTTATATAATGTCTCAATTGTTTCATCAAATTTATTCCATGTGAACAGATCAGATGGGAAAATTACCCATGTTTGAGCTGGTATTGTTATACTTGTGTACCCATCAGTTTTACTTGAATCCCCTTTAAATGCGGACAGCATATACGAAAAACTATTCTCATCTGTTTTTTTGTAACTACAAACAGCATGCACTTTATGATAGTCCTGATTTAAAAAGGCTGGTAAATCGCCTGCATTGTTCGCAAGCCTTTCAACCTCGCCGTTAGCATGGCTTTGCTTCCATAATTCTGCTGGTGTATCCACTCCGTTTAGTTGAAGCACTTTTTCAATTCCGAATACTTGAAAGGATTCTTTTGTCTCGATACGGTAGTTCATAGCCTTTTCCCCTTTAATTGAAATAAGGAAGGAAAGCCGAGGATAGGCTTTGAGAGCTGTCCCTTCTTCTCGAGCCATTGCTGGGTTAACACCATGCAACGATTGAAAAGCCCTTGCGAATGAAACTGGAGATTCATAACCATACTTTATAGCAATGTCAACAACTCTTATATCACTATTCTGCAATTCAATTGCAGCGAGTGTAAGCCGTCTTCTCCTTATATATTCCGCAAGAGACACATCAGTAATGAATGAGAACATTCTCTGGAACTGATGTGAAGAACAACAAGCACATTGAGCAATTTCCTTCAATTCGATCTTTTCGGTTAGATTCAATTCGATGTAATCCAACGCCCGATTCATCCTCATAAGCCAATCCATCCTATCCCTCCTCTTAATAGAATTATAGTTATGCACCGTTTTCATTTCGCAACTATTTGTGCACAATTAAGTTTCCTTGGAGAATTCATATCGATAATTAATTATAATATAGCGCAATGATGTACTTATTAAAGGTAATTCTGAACGTTAAGATAATCTTTTATGCTAACCTGCCCATTAATTTAATAAAAAGAGCAGGATACCGAAGTACCTGCTCATTAATGTATATTATTCCACTAACGTTTCCCTTTAGTTCAATCTGGACTGACATGAATCTTGTTCATTGCAAGCCAATCAAGAGTTTTAAACCGAGGGTTTTCTCCAAACCTGTTGATGTGCTTGAATATCGCTCACACCTTATGAACAGAGGGCGAGTAAAATACGTCAGCGTGCATATGTTGAATTTTGTCCCAGTTACCAGGGTTGGTCGTGTCCGGAATACGTTGGTCCAAAATGGCCTGATATAGCACGGTCTTTTGTTCCAAATGTGCAATATGCCGTTTGGCTTCTTCGAGCTGAACGAGGGCCGCTTCTTTATGCTCCATCATGAGTGCGAAGCGTTGCGGGATGGTCGAATCCCCTTCGAGACATAGATCTATATACTTTTTGATAAATTCAATTGGCATCCCGGATTGCTTGAGACATTTGACGCCATGCAACCAGTTGATCGATTCATCGTCGAACATCCGAATGTTGTTTTGATTGCGCTGTACGCTTGGCACCAGGCCTTTATCCGTGTAAAAACGCACGGCGTGCTCGGTGAGTCCCGTTATCTTGGCGGCTTCTTTAACCGTATGCATGTGAAACCCTCCTCGAAAAAAAATTTATAAGACGCTTGCCTTCGTGTAGCACGAAGGTTCTAAGCTTATTGTAATGCAAATTCAGCCGTATGTGGAATTAGCGTTGCAGTGCCCGATTCCCGGGATACGCGCCGTTTGCTGTTTTACACTTAAACCCTAGGAGGAATTACAATGCAAACTGTAACATTAAACAATGGTGTGAAAATGCCGATCATCGGCTTTGGTGTCTACCAAGTTCCAGATGCTGAAGAATGCGAGAACTCCGTATATGAAGCGCTGATGGCTGGTTACCGTCTGATCGACACCGCCTCCGGTTATCTGAATGAGGAAGCGGTCGGACGTGCGATCAAGCGCAGCGGCATACCGCGTGAGGAGCTGTTCATTACGACCAAGCTCTGGGTTCAGGATGCCGACTACGAGCGCGCCAAGCTGGCTTTTTCCAAATCCTTAAAAAAGCTACAGCTCGACTATCTCGATCTATATCTTATTCACCAGCCGTTCGGCGATTACTACGGCGCTTGGCGTGCAATGGAAGACCTGTACCGCGAAGGTAAAATCAAGGCGATCGGTGTCAGCAACTTCCTGCCCGACCGTCTGATGGACCTCATCATGCATAATGAAATCGTGCCTGCCGTTAACCAGGTCGAAACGCACCCGTTTTATCAGCAGATTGAGAATGGCGCTTTTATGAAGGAGCAGGGAGTGCAGCACCAGTCGTGGGCACCGTTCGCTGAAGGAAGGGGCAACCTGTTCGGCAACGAAGTGCTGACATCGATCGCGTCAAAACACAATAAGTCCGTCGCCCAGGTCGTGTTGCGTTGGCTTGTTCAGCGTGAAGTCGTTGTAATCCCAAAATCGGTAAAAAAAGAGCGGATCGTCGAAAACTTCAACATTTTTGATTTTGAGTTGAGCGCTGACGATATCGAACAAATTTCGGCCCTCGATACGCGGGAAAGTCTTTTCTTATCGTACCGCGATCCCGAAGTCGCCAAGATGATGGGCAACTGGAAAATCGATTTGTAAACCTTGATCGACCGAAACTCATCACGTTTTAAACTCTTTTATTAAGAAAGGACAACTTTCTGCCCCTTAGTTTAACAAAAAGCAGCCGATTACATAAATCGACTGCTTTCTTGTTTTTTTATTCAACTACCCTTTCCCGTAAGCGTATTGATGTATTAATTCATCAATGGGAATTGAACCATCAATATAACGACAAAAGAAGAAATAAAGCTTAGTATAGCAATGAAAATATGAAGACAGCTGAATGAGATTTTTTCCAGAACATTTCTTTGTTTCTTTTGAATGAAGCATGAGTAAATGAACACAGTGATCACAATGGGCAAATATTGATGAAGATCCGGTCCATCGTTACTCGGTAATACTTTATTAATATATCCACCTATTGTTTCATTAATGATCATAAATGCATATATAACTCCGATTATCGCTGATATAAAAAACTGAAATGCTATCTGAATTATTCTATTCTTCAAAAAGAATGGACCACGTTTTCGGTATACATTGAGCATTATCTATTGTTGCCTCCTCCATTCTTTTTGAATAGTTCTCCTATATTTTACCACACAGCTCGTTCTAATGATCTAGCGCAGTGAAATCACCAATCCGAACTAACCTGCCGGTTAGCTTAAAAAAGGCAACTGATCGCTCTGACCAGATGCCTTCTCTTCTTTATTCAACTCTCGTTACCCGTTAGTTCAATACACGATTCCTCGTACAACTAAACACTCCTTTGAAGCTTGACATTAAATTCTGTCGTTGACGCAGTGACATACTCTATATAATTCACAGAGCCGTTAAAGTTCAAATAAGCTTCATAACGCATGCGGATTCCAGGTAAAGTAATCAAATCCAGAACATTTTCCTTTGGAACCCACCTGCATTCGCTCGTTTCAATAGAAGTAGCTAACTCTCCACCCTCAGCTTTACACACAAAATCAAACATGACCTTCGTAGGGACATCAGTCACACCGTCATACCACTTATGAATTGCTGTATTCGAAACAACACTAATTAAATGGCTAACCGTGGCGTCTATTCCACTTTCCTCTTTGATTTCACGAATGACGCCATCAATCAGATTTTCTCCAACTTCAGTTATCCCACCAGGATACACCCAACCATCGTCATGGGCTTTTACTAAAAGGATATTTCCAGTTCCATCTTCAACAATTCCGCCTGCAGATACAATATGTGTCGGGAACGCCATTTTACAACCTCCAAAAAAGATAAAGTTGTATATTTATTCCACATGATTTGCGACCTTTCCTGCCTTTGTGAGTCTCTAAGAGGTACTCTCCACACGATTGAACTAACCTACCCGTTAGCTTAATGCATCAAGTTTGTAGCCTTAATGCATTCAACCTACCACTTATTCCATTAATCTCACATTGCATTATTATCATTCGGAATTAATTCATACAAGGCACGAACGTCACAACCGATGGAATCGGCGATTGATATGGCCATTTTGAGTGGCATCACTCTTTTGTTATCAATAAAGTCGTAAACTCGTTCTGGTTTAAAAAGCAATTCTTTTGCCAGCCATTCCGCTGACTTTCCGGATTCCATCAATCGTTCATTCAGTAAGCAACGTCCCAGTTCAAATTTCAAGAAGCGATGACCTCCCGCAATTGTTCCATTTTAAAAAATATTAACTCTCCCTCATTCCTTATCCGATTAATCGTGTGCCAATCCCCCCACATCGGGAGGAGATGTAATATCGCTGCTTTGCTCCAGTGATTTGATCATCTTCAGGCGGGACGTTATGAGGGCGATCAGGATCACGAACAGACCTGCAATGATAAACAGCAAGGCGATACCTCTACCCGGCCCGGTTCCAATGATCTGACCCACAGAAGACGCAAGTGCACCGCCCTCCACCATCAGCGGGTTGAACACATGATCGGCCAGAAATCCGGCCAAACTGTACGCGATGATGAAGCCGAGCTGCGACAGAATACCGATGATGCCCCATACCCTGCCCTGCTTCTCATTTGAAATGTTGTTACGCACCAACACATCCGCACTCATGTTGACAAACGGAAGTGACGAGAGGAACAGGAACCCCGCGAAGATGATAAAATAAATGTTCGTGGAGACCCCAAGTAGTGAGAAGGATAGTCCGCACATGATCAAGCCCATCACCAGCACACTGGCGTATTTCTTCGTCATCGTGAATATGCCGATACATAAGCTGCTGATCAGCATGCCGATGGCGCTAACAGACTGAAATGTTCCAAGTGTTTTGGCATCCGTGAAAGACAAGAGCATTGGACCAATCAACGTTTCCAGGAATCCGAGGTAGAAGGTAACCAAAGAGATAATAATGACCAGCAGCAGTACTCCCTTATTGGTTACAACCTCGCGCCATCCCTCCTGAATATCCGTCATCCAGTTTTGGTCTTCCTTTTCCTCCCGCTCGACCTTCATGCTCTTCCGTATAACCAGCACGGCCAGAATGGCGATCAGGAAAGTCGCAATGTTAATGACCAGAATGACTTCAATGGTTGTGATACTGAGCAGTATGCCCGCGATAATGGGTGAAAATAAAAATTTGGAGGATTCGGCCAGCTGCACAAGTCCGCTTCCTTTGGAGAATTGGTCTTTATCCAGCAAATCGGTGGCGGAAGCCTTGTATGCCGGGCTTTGCAGTGCCGAAAACACAGAACTGAATGCTACCCCAACATAGATATGCCATAACTGAATATCGCTCGTAAGCATGATGGTCAGAATAAAAACGAGACCGGCAGCCGAACCCAAATCACCAATGATCATCATCGTTCTGCGGTCAAACCGGTCTGCCAAGACACCTCCAATCGGCCGAAGCAAAATATTGGGCAGAAATGTAAACAAGGTAATGAGGGCAACACTTGTTGCCGTATTCGTCTTTTCAAAAGCATATACCCCCAGTGAGAAGGCTGTGAGACCAATTCCGATCATGGAGATCAACTGACCAAACCATACAACCAGAAACTTACCGAAGGACTTGTGAACCGTGTGTTCCATGGATAGTGCTCCTTTCTCGTTTAGGCTTGATGAGGGAAATACAACCGGGTAACATAGGCGAAGCTTCCTTGTTCCGCTCCCAGAACACGTTCTGTGATATGAGCGAAAGCCTCCACTTTTTTGAGAAGCTGATCTTCTTCCCATTGAAAAATGCCCTGATCCAGTAAAAATTGTGAGGATACCAGTAAAAATTCAATCGATTCCTTGGGATTGGGTGTGTGAAACAATCCTTCCTGAATGCCCTGCTCAACCACTTCAGCCAGGATGGGGCTTAATCGAAGAACTGTCTCAACAAGACTCTTTTGATGCATTTCCACATTTTGTACATGGTGCAATTGCTCAATCAGTCCCAGCTTGTTGTCATCAGGCTGATTCTGCGCCATAATAATGCGAAAAATTTTGTCATGCGCGTTCAGATTCGGATCAGCTACCACACGTTTGGCCGATGCCTCCCCGTTCAAAATAAAACGCATGACAATGGCGTTCATTACCTCTTCCTTGGACTGGAAATAATAATAAAAGGTACCCTTCGCAATGCTGCAAGCCTGGAGGATATCCATGACAGTCGCTTTGGTGTATCCTTTTGTCACGAACAGAATCTCGGCGGCATCCAGTATTTCATTTCTGCGTTCTTCCGGATTTTTGATCAATCTCAACTTCTGTCCTCCAATCCATTAGACCGACTGTCGGTCTATTCTAGTCGTGAAGTTCTACGATTAGAACCCCATTTCAGTTAACCATTGTGACAGATGACTTTCCCGGTTTTTCAGATCCTGACGTTCTCTTGCATATTTACCGATATTTTTGTCAGCGACCAGCTTGCCATCCATCATGAACAGAACCCGTTCCGATCGGGCGGCCACTTTGACATCATGTGTTACCAGGAGAATGGTCGTGCCGGTAGCATTGATGTCCCCGAGAATATCCATAATCTCGTGTGTCGACTTGGAATTGAGTGCCCCTGTCGGCTCATCCCCAAACAGAATATCCGGATTGTTGATCAACGCCCGGCAAATGGCAATCCGCTGCAACTGTCCCCCTGAAGCTTGCGTGATATTGTGTTGAGCCAACGTATCAATCCCCATCTTTTTCATGAGTGACATCGCCCGTGTATTAATTGCATCCCTGCTGCTGTTCTTGGCAAGATACGCCGAAATCACAATGTTGTCGAGCAGGTTCAGGTTTTTGAGCAGATGAATGTTCTGAAAGATAAACCCCATTCTGGTCAAGCGCAGACTGGCCAGATCACTCTCCTGAAATGCCGATATTTTCTTGCCGTTAAAATAGACACTCCCGCCACTGATCTGATCCATGCCACTGATGTTGTACAGCAATGTAGACTTACCTGAGCCGGACGGTCCCATGATCGAGACGAACTCTCCCTTTTTTAACTGGAGATTGATATCTTTCAAAATGCTATGTTCTTCATTTTCGCCGATTGCTACGGATTTATTCACGTCTTTTGCTTCTAGTATCGTTGTCATCGCTGATTCTCCCCTATTCCACGATCATTTTGGATATGCTAGTTTCTTTGATGGACTGGATGCTGATCCAAGCCGTCAATACGATGGTACCTGCAAGCAACAACGGACACAGAATGTACGCCTGTACCGGGTCAATTACGAAGACGATACTGGATGCACCAAAGGTGGACATAATACTGCTGACAAGCAATGGTCCAAGCGTGTTGGACAGTACCGTTCCGGCAGTAACGCCCACGACCAAAATAATAAGCGACATCACTACATACTTCAGTTTGATCTTGGACAAGGCAAAACCGAGACTTCGCAATACAGCTATATCGTTGTTGTCCTTAGCTACCAACATTTGAAGGAACAACGAGGTAATTAATATCGAAATGAATACACCGATAGCCAAGGCCAGCATGGTCACCAGCTTTAATTGCTGAATGGTTCCTCCGAGTGTCTGATCGAGATACCCTTGGAGATCCGTCACTTTGGCAGGAGCGAAGGACGTCTCAAATTCGGCAATTTTGGCCGCCATTTGACCGCGATCTTTCAGATCCAGACTGACCACATACCACAAAACGCTGTCCTTGTTGTATGGCAGCAGAGCTTTCGCTGTTTTCCCACCGTTTGTCACATCCTGATATATACCGCTGACCGTCATGACCTGGTCTTTGCCGTTTACCAGCAGGGTGAGCTGTTCCCCCATTTTCAGACCGAGCTCGCTGCTGTTCGCATCCGACAATGCAATTTCGTTCCCGGTTACTGGCGCATTACCACTGACATAGGACAAAGGGAAAATGCTGAAATCCCCGGTCTCCACGCTCAGATTATCATAGCTGCCCTCCGCATTCCGAACCTTGAACTGGCTGGTTACCAGCGGAGAATACGTTTTGATACTCGGGTCATTTTGGATCTCGGTAATCAGATTCTCATAGCGCTGCTCCACATCGTCCGTATGTCTCAAGTCGATACGAATGTCGCTTTGTCCAACGCCCATATAGGAGATAAAGCTTGGTGCCTGCAAGGTATTGAGGAAGTTAATCGGCACAATCATAATGAACGAACTGACGACAAATACAAATAATAACAAACGAAACATTTTGATTCGCTGTACGACTTCCTTCAGTCCCAGAAAGACAGGTACGGAAGACCAGCGATTGCGGGACAGACTGAGACGATTGCGAACGATCTGCGTATCTCCCAAACTTCCGGTCCGCAGCGCTTCCACCGCAGAGATGGAACGAAACCGCCGCAGTACCGTTCGGCAGAACAGCACCACCATGACAAAGATCAATCCGGCAGCCAGTAATGGCACGGCAAAATGCAGCACGGTTGCAGGTGCTTTGCCCATATACAACATAATATTTGCGACAAACAGCCTGTTTACGCCAAGTGACGCAATGTAACCCAGCAGGGAAGCCAAGCCTGCCATAAATATATACTTCATGAGATACAGTTTCTTGATATCTTTCTCCGCGATTCCAATGGCTTTCATGACACTGATCTCCCGGTAATCCTCTTCAATTGTTGCCAGCATCGTGAACCGAATACAGAGCATGGCGATCAGAATCAGCACAAGACTGACCAATATGATGACGGCTGCTATGACACCATCGGTCATGGCATTAAGTAACTGGAACAGACCGTAAGTCACGACCGGACCGGCATTGGGCAGGCCTGCATTTTGGTAAGCTTGGGTAAACTCTCCTGTCTGTCCAGGGTCCTTTAAGCGAAACTCGATCAGATATTCCATCTCCCCGACGCCCTGCTTCAGTTCCTCCAAATTATTTGAACTCACTACAAAACGTTTGGAGTGAACAACGGAAGGATTCATCTGGGCATCTCGAACAAAATCAACGATGGTATACGAAAGCTGAAATTGTCCATTGTCGATTTGGACCTGATCTCCTATGCTTAATTGTCTTTGCTGCATGTAATATACAGGAACCGCGATCTCCCCATCGTTAACCTGAATGATGTCACTGTTCAAATTCAGCAAATAGTCGAAATCCTGATTCTGTGTAACAAAATCGATATCCATGACACTGCTTTTCTCCGACTCTGCCCCGAAAAACAGATTGGCGCCATCAATATTGACCATCTCTACAATCTGATGCTGTGCAACGGTGGATTGACCCTCGGCCCAACTGTTTACTTTGGCCTGATCCAGTTCTCCGGCATGCATTTGTACAAAGTGTGGTGTCTTGGATTCAGAGAACAGATATTGAATAGAACTCGTCAATTCCATAATCATCCTTGACCCCGAAGATACCAGCAAGGCAGCCAGTAGCACGAAAATAAACAGCGCAGCCGTAATCCCTTTCTTTCTCGTGATATCATTTCTCAGCATTCGTAGCAGCATAAACGAACATGGCTCCTCTCATCTATAAGTTGTTCCTATTCATCTGGAGTCATAAAGCTTGTCAGAACCTGCGCCACCGATGAAGGTTGATGCATCATAAACATATGACTGCCCTCTCTGATGGTCTGAAACTTCATTGGTGATTCAACGTATCGGCCCCATTTCAGCGCCGATTGAAGGGAAACCGTGCGATCTCGTTCCCCCCACAAATACAGCACCGGCATTGACAAAGGCTGATGCTCAAGGCTTGCTGCCGATTCAAGCAGTCTGAAATCAGCCCGAATCACAGGCAGGAAATAATATAGCAGTTCCTTTTCATGCATCAACTCTTGAGGAAGCCCTCCATAGGAGAACAAATGATCAATCAGCCCCTCATCAGACATTCCTTCGTAATGCTGGTTACCGCACTCGGATGGCGTGTTGCAGGCAGATAATACAAGCTGCAGCGTTTGCGCAACATCCGGAATTTCCTGATATAAACGATGTGCAACGAAATAGGCCGTAATTCCTCCCAGACTGTGTCCAAACAACGTACTGCCCGGTCGAATCACATGCAGAATCTGGCTGGTATACAGCTCCACCAGTTGCTGCATGTGCTCCAGAGGAGCTTGGGTATTCAGACCATGGCCCGGAGGTGTGAAGGCCCAAATCTCTGTGTCCGGCAGTTCCCCAACAAGCGGCTGAAAGCTCTGAGAGTGACCGCCAAGGTAGGGAAAACAGACGAGTTGTCTGTTTCCCTTCCCCGTTTGCAACTGTTCAAGATACTTTAATTCCATCCTGTATTCACCACCACTCGCCTACTTCGTGTCCAGAACATAAGCAGGAAATGTCTGGAGCTGAACATCCACTTTTTTGCGTTTGAAGATGACATGAATGACAACTGCGGATATGACAAAGAAGAAGAACTGCATAATTTGCACTTGCGGATTAAAGTAATACAGGTCAATTTGGCTTCCCGTGGCTACGAGCCAGAAGGCTAACAGATAGAATAGCAGTGTACCTCTGGTAGCATTGAAAATGTAGCTCTGGAAAACGATAAATGCCATAAGTTGAACAACATAGTATATGTAGGTGGTTGAGGTGCCAAAGGAGGAAATCAGGTAACCCGGAAGCACCCATAATCCAAACAACAGACCTGTGAGCAAACCACTTGTGACGTTATTTTTCAGCTTTCCTTGCAGAAAGGGTAGCAAAAATCCGATCCAGCCGAACAACCCGCCAATGAGTCCCGTTTCCTTAACCAAATTCAGAATACCGAGCCAAATCATTTCCGGTACACTATATGTCAGCTCAGGGACTGGTATGCCGAACAACAAGGAACCAAAGTGCATCGTTGAAGCGAAGACGATGGAAATTCCGATAATGAGCGGAATCCAGAATAGGTCCTTTTTGCGTGGAACCAGCTTTAGAAACATGCCTTTGAGCGCTTTCTTGCCGCCCATCAAATAACAAGTAATTAATCCGGCAATCGAAGGTGAGTACAGCGCAATGATTGCGAGCGGATGCATCAGGTGTAATTCACCTGTGATCGGGACGATGTAGTCGGCAAAGAACATAAACAAACTTGCAATGCCGTAACACGCACCAAAGGAAATGCCCAAAAACAGATACATGTATTTGTTGGATGGACTGGTTGCCGGACTTGTGACTGGACGGATGGATGCCTGATTCGCTGAAATCATATCGCCGCCCCCTTCGCAGTCAGCTTTCTCTCAATCAGATCCTGAAGGCGGTTAATGGTGCAAAAATTGGACAAATCCAGATCCTCATTCCCGATTTCAATCTGGAATCTACGTTCCACAAAGTCAACCAAACGCATCGCAAAGAGTGAATTGACAAACCTCAGCTCAAAGTAATTGTCATCATCGTTAATTGGAGTGTCCTCATGATCCATAGTAAGGTTGTTTCCGATGAATTCTCGAATTTCCTGACGATAATCCACTGCCCTTCCCCCTTGTTATTGATGTTGCCCCTCAGGCACACAAACTTCAATGTAATCTGGAAACTCCACAGCTTGCTGCAAGTTATGATAAAACAATACGTTTCCGTCCTCATCTGCGGATCTCTGCTGAAATCCAGCAAAACGGTAGCTGATGTTCATCATCCGGTTTTTTCCCGTATCTTTGAAGTCAGCCAGCATCTGTTTCTCCTGCTTCCTGGCTTCACGCATAATGTGAGTAAGCAGCACACTGCCCGCCCCTCTGGACATGACTCGGCAAGACATTAGCAGCATGTTCAGTCTCCATACATCTGGTTGCATATGAATCAGCGCAAGTCCAATCTTTCCATACGTCCCGTATTTGTCCTCCAGTTCACACACCAGTAACAGGTGATCCTGCGAGGTCATCAATTGATGCAGTTCCTCATAACTGTAAGTAATGCCTGTGGCATTAAGCTGATTGGTGCGAACCGTAAGTTCCTCCGCACGCTGCAGGTCTTCTTCGGCGGCTTCGTAGATGACAAACTTCATGCCAAGGCTGGCCAGAAATTGTTCAGATGGCCCTTCATACTGATCCTCCGCCTGCTTGCGGATTGAATCAGCTTGGTACATATGCCTTCTGCGCGCGGAGTCTGCTGTAATGAACCGGGGCATAAGCCTCGGATCATCAAGCAAGGTCTCGTATTGATCCGCCTGAAGAACATGGATGTCTGCATGGACACTTTGCACTTCCTCCAGTTCAAAGGGCTGATCATCCACAAACATAAGCGCATCCATGCCGATATTAATGTTCTGCTGAATACGCTGAACAGAGACAGACTTTGCATGCCAATGGATTTCGGGATACAGAAAATATTCGGCAATGCCCAGTTCAACAAGTTTTGTCCAAGCCATCTCTGCATCATTTTTACTGGCAATAGAGTGCAAAATACCTCGTTGGTCGAGTTTTTCGATCACCTCCTTAATGCCCGCCTTCAGTTGTACATCCCCCGTCTCAAGCAAAACACCATCCCAAATCGTATGATCCAGATCCCAAACGATACATTTGATATCCTTGCTCCGTTCCATGGACATGCCCTCCTTCATTTTAATAGGCATAGAATCCCTGACCTGTCTTGCGTCCCCATTGTCCGGCATCAACCATTTTTTGCAGCATCGGACAGCATCGGAATTTTGGGTCCTGATAACTGTCGTACAATACTTGGAGTGAGTGCACGACCGTATCCAGACCAATTAGATCGGCGGTCTCCAGAGGGCCCATCTGATAGTTAAAACCCTTTTTCATAATGGCATCTACCTGCTCAGGCGTTGCAATGCCATCCTGTACAATGAACGCCGCTTCATTCATCAGCAGATGGGACAGACGATTGGAGACAAATCCGGGCAAATCCTCGATCACAACCGGACTCTTCCCGATACTCTCCAGAAACGCCACCATTTCTCGTTCGGTATCCGGTGTGGTATGGTGGCCTTTAATCACCTCAACCATCGATTTGACGGGAACCGGATTCATTAGATGCACCCCGATGGCCCTGCCGGGATCAGGCAGAAAGGAGGCCAGCTTCGTGACGGAAATACAGCTCGTGTTCAAGGCAAATATCACATCCGAACGCGCCCTGGTGCCCAGACGTTCATAGACTTCCTTTTTCAATTCCAGATTCTCGGTTACATTTTCAATAATGATATGAGCTTCTTCAATCCCCGCATCCTGTGTCTGGAACGAGACTCGCTCCATAATCTGGCTCAGTGGAACATCTCCGTATCCCCGCTTCAAAAAGCAAGCTGAACGGTATTCACGACGGATGGTTTCAGGTGCCTGGGCGACAGCTGTTTCGGAAATATCCTGCAGAATCACCCGGTATCCAGCCCTCGCAACATCCAGTGCTGTAGCACAGCCCATCACCCCTGCGCCGATAATTGCAATGAGTTGATTATGCAAACCTAACCACTCTCCTTGTTGAGCTATCGTCAGATCAGTTCGTCATAAAGCTCTTTCATCTCCGCCAGTGCGGCAGGAACACGCTCGCTGAACCAGGCAACATCCTTCATGTCCAGCATGATATTTGGGTACATCCGCGAGAGTGTTGACACTAGAATGCCATGCTCGGCAAGCTTGCCGTTCAACAAAATATCAAAAGACATTAATTCAAACGTATACTCAGCCGTATCCTGAAGCGGTTCTGTACAGCAGTGATAAGAGGCACAGCCCGGAGGCCCCTGAACAATCAGCGGGAGTCCAACCTTTCCTGCTTCCCGGAGGAGCACATCATGAATCATCTCGGCATGACGGTTCATGGTGTCCATAGCCTGTCCCCCGTTGCGGCCAAGCATCTCCAACGTTGCCTTTACTGCAGCCGTGCCCAGCGGATACCCATTGAACGTTCCCGCATGAATCACTTTTTTGTCCACAAGCAGCTTCATGATCTCCGACTTTCCAACCAGTGCGGATACTGGCACCCCGCCGCCAGCGATCGCCTTTCCAAGTGTCGTCAGGTCCGGCGTCACACCGAACATCTGTTGAGCCCCGCCCAGTCCCATGCGGAATCCGGTAATAATTTCATCGAAAATGAGAACGACCTGATGATCGTCACATAGCTGTCTCACTTTGTGCAGATAACCTGGAGCAGGCATCACTCCACCTCCATTGACACATACGGGCTCCATGATGACGGCTGCGATGTCATCACCTTGCTGCCGGAACAGTTCCTCCAAACGTTCGGTGTCATTCCATGGCAGCAGATAGGACTGGGACTCCATGACATCCCTTGCCCTTCCTTTCGTTCCTTTCATGTCGCCAGGATAGTCGGAAGGAACCGGCAGACCTGTACGTGCGGTCTTGCCGCCCATAATATTATCCGCATTGCCATGATAGTGGCCTTCGAAGCGGACAAAGCGGTTTTTCCCTGTCCATGCTCGCGCAAGTCGAAGTGCATTCTGAACAATCTCCGTACCGGATAACCCGAAACGAATCATCTCTGCCGAAGGTACATATTGATGGATTAATTCCAGAGCCTCTGCATCCAGATCACAATGACTCACGGACAGAACACGATCAATGGTTTCTTTTAGACACTCGTTATACTCCTCATTCCCATGACCTACGATCAGGGCACCAAACCGGGCATACAGGTCCAGATACTCGTTACCATTCATGTCCGTCACTCTGCTTCGGGAAGCATGCGTGAAATGGAGCGGCGTTTCTTCCCAAGGAAGATGAAAATTATAATGCACGCCTCCGGGCAGTCGTTGCTTCACCCGCTGGTTATAATCCGACATGTCTGTAATCATCCCACTGTGCCTCCTTTATGTATTGCTCTGAGTGAGGGTTTCATATAACTGAACCAACGTGGAACGATCTTGCGGTTTATCCAGGGAATAAGCAGCAGGCAGTGCTGTATTCTCGGCCACCATGTTTCTGACACTTTCCCCTGGACCAACATCAACCCATACCGTTGCTCCCAATTGATGTACATGTGCCAATGCCTGATTCCAGCGAATCGGCTGCAGCAATTGATGACTGAGCAGCTTGGCGATGTCTTCAGGCCCCTGAATCAGTTCTCCCTGAACCGTGGAGCAGATGGAGAATCGGGGCGCGGCAAACGTTATTCCGGCAAGCATCTCTTCAAGCTCCGGTTGAATAAACTGCATCAGCTCGCAGTGATAAGGTGCGTCTGCTTTCATGGGCATCATGCGGAAAGGAATGAACTCCCCGCCAGTGTGATCCATGTTGTCGTCCAGCAACCGCAGCCCGTTCGCCGTACCAGCAACGACGAATTGTCTCGGTGAATTGTAGCCGGAGATGGTCACATATTCCGTTTGGCGTATAGTCTTGACCATTTCCTCAAGCTCTGCCTGGGTGATATCCACCACAAGTCCGGCTCTGCCTTTTTGTTCCTGGATCGCACGGTGCATTAATTCGCCTCTTCTTGCCGTAAATCGAACCGCATCGGCAAAGCGCATCGCTCCCGCGGCTGCGAGAGCCGAAATTTCTCCCAGGCTGTGACCGATCGCATACTCGGGAATGAGCCCTGTCCGGCGAACAAATGAGTCGAAGAGCACGTAGCTTGCTGTCACGACGGCGGGCTGGGCATGCACAGAGGCTGTAAGCTGCTCCAGCGTTCCTTCCATAATCAGCGCTCTCAGATCATAACCAAGAGCTTCACTCGCCTCGGCAAAAATGTGGTTTGCCTCCGGCTCTTTGTTCAGCACATCACAGCACATTCCGATATACTGGCTCCCCTGTCCGGGAAATAAGGCACAGATCGTCATACGCCGCCGCGCTTGTAATACGCTTTTAGTCCGTAATGCGAGATCATCTCCTGCTGCATCTGGGAAGATCCTTCGATAATTTCCAGAACCTTAGCTTCCTTATACAGCCTAGATACGGGATAGTCATTGCTAATGCCGTTTGCCCCATGAACCTGGAGCGCATCATTTGCAACTTCTACAGCAACTTTGGACGTGAAATATTTGGCAATGGTTGTTTCCATGACAGCCTGCGGGTCCCTGGCTTCTCTTAGCTCGGCTGCCCGCAAACATAATGCCCTTGCTGCATGGACTTTCGTTACTGCATCTCCAATCATGCCGCGGATTAGTTGAAAGTGATGGAGTTTCTGGTCAAACTGCTTTCGCTTCCGCGAATAGGTTACCATGGAATCGAGTGCTTCCTGCGCAATCGCCAATCCGGCCCAAGCGATGCTGTATCTGCCCTGGTCAAGCGCACCGGTAACAATATATTCGAAGCCTTCATTCAGCCGTCCAATGATATGGCTTTTGGGTACACGCACCTCATGGAGCTCAATCACAGCCAGTCCGGTTTCCCCGCCCACCATAACGCCTTCAATGGGTTTGGTCTGTACACCATCGAATTTTCGTTCCACCCAAAAAGCCGTGCTTCTTCCGTCCTTTGATGCAATGATGATAAACACATCTGCCAAATGCCCGAAGGTGATCCATTTTTTTGTCCCGTTCAGCACATAAGCATCGTCTTCTTCGCGCCACGCTGTCTTCACATTTTTGGCGTCCGAGCCCACTTCCGGTTCAGTGAGGCCAAAGGCTCCAATCCATTCCCCACGTACCAGCTTGGGCAGCCAGGAAGACTTTTGTTCTTCCGTTCCAAAACGCACCAGAGTTTCACTTACAAGGGACGTATGTACCGTCAATAAACTGCGCACCGCCGGAAGGGCCTTGCCAAACACTTCCGTCAACTGTCCATAAGACTTGGGTCCAAGGCCCAGACCGCCGTATTCAGCCGGTACGGAAGCCGCCAGGTAGCCTTTTTCGGCCATGGCCCGGATCAGTGATCCGGGGATGGCTTGCTGTGCCTGAATCTGCTGAGCATAGGGACGTATCTCGCTGGCAGCAAACTGCTCAGCCTCATGAATAATCTCTTGTTGCAGATCCAGTTCAATCATTCAACTACCCCCTCTTGAAGAAGGGATTCATGGAGATATGAGGCAAATTCAGCAATAGTTTTGTATTCAAACAAAGCTACCGGACTGATATCCACCTGCAGGTGCTTGCGCGTACGATTAATTATTTTGAGAGCCTGTACAGAAGAGACGCCAATTTTCAAAAAGTTCATCTCTTCATCAATGTCCTCCGGCTCCTCATTCAGTGCGGCAGCAATTTCGCTTTTCATAAACAGTACGATTTCCTCTTTTGTCATATCATGACCTCCGTTCCCTGATTCACATCGACCCAATGGACATGCGGCTCGAATGGATGTGATGGCAGATGTACAATCTGGCCCGAACCATCCGGGTGTAACTGTTCCCAATCCAAAGCAGCACCAAGCACATATAACTGTCTCAGCAAGGATGCAAGCTGTTCCTCCACACCCAGTGAAGGCATGCCGGATAAATGAATCCATTGCTCCTTGCCAGTGCAATCCGCAAGCCCCGCAGTCTGATCCGAAGGATCGGCAGCAATCGCAATGACGATGTCTGCCTTTGCTAGCTTGCTGGACGGATCTTGAGGATGGTCCAACCTGGCAACCAGCTCTTCTCCGGCATTGATTCCTCTTACCTCTTGAATAGAAGGTACAAGGCGAGTGAGTGTTTCAATGACGCTTGTCCAATAAGTCGCCTCAAGTGCAGCATGACCGTCTATAACAATCGTTACACGAGCAGCACGATTCCTTGGCTTGAAACCGAATTGCATACCTTCCAAATCCCACTCCTCGCTTGAATTCACCGTGACCGCTGCACGATACCGATAATGCTTTCTGTACCTGTTCCGTGTAAAACACAGATCCGCCGCATGCAGGTCCTCATGTTCCGACACAAATCGCTTGGTGTTATGAATCAGCTTCTGCAGAGCCTGCTCTGTCTTGGCAGAGAACGTTAATAATTGCACGAGCCCCGAGCCCTCTGCCCGAACAGTCGCTTTCCACTCTTCCAGAACAATGTGAGCGTTGGTTCCTCCAAGCCCAAACGAACTAATGCCCGCTTTGCGTGTCTTCCCTACCGGAACATCCCATGACCGATGCTCACTGACGATGTGAAAAGGCGATTGTTCCAGCCTGAGGGCCGGATTGGGCTTGTCCATATGCAGACTTGGTGCCAATTCGGCATGCTGCATACTGAGCAGAACCTTGGCCAGACTGGCACCGCTTGAAGCTGCGAATAGATGCCCTATATTGGTTTTGACGGAACCCAAGCCAATGGAAGTGGTATTGTCGTACCCTTTTTCCTGAAATAACCGGAGCAAGGCGTTCACCTCTATCGGATCTCCGATCCTCGTACCCGACCCGTGTGCTTCAATATAAGATATCTCGCTCGGATTCAGATTGGCATCTTGGTAAGCGGAGCGAAGCACCTCGTATTGTCCTTGAGGATTCGGTGCCATGATGCCCAGAGAATAGCCATCGTTGTTAACCGCTGTCCCGCGAATCAGTCCATAAATATGTTTATTGGCACGAACTGCCTCTGTTAGCGGCTCCAGATATACAACCACTGCACCCTCCCCGATCACTGAACCATCGGCCTCCCGGTCAAAGACCTTGGTGTGTTTCGTGGATGAGCAGATTCCCGCATGGCGGGATAACTGATGTACATGCGGTGAAGCCAGAATGGTTGCTCCCCCTACAACTGCACCGGATATTCGCTTTTCCTGAATGGCTGCAGCAGCTTGCGTCAGTGCTACAAGAAAGGACGAGCAAGCTGTATCTATCGCAAGGGCTGGACCCGTAAAGTTATACAGATGAGAGATGGAAGCCGCCGCAATATTGGACATATTGCCTACCATTGCATGGGAATGAACATCCTTTCCATCACGTTGATTCATATAGTCAACGACCAGATCGAAATAGGTGCTTGGGTTAATGCCCACGTACACACCCACATTGCGCTTATCCTCCTGATCCACAAGCATACCTGCATCTTCAAGAGCTTCATAAGAAACTTCCAGCAGTTTGCGATGCTGCGGGTCCATAAATGCAGCCTGTTCCGATGGAATATCAAAGAACTCGTGGTCAAAGGTGTCCGGATGTTTGAGTTCCCCAATCCAGTCATCCCAGTCCGGACGCTTCGAACGCATTGCACGATCGGCGCTAATCCGCTCAACACTGTCAAGACCCTGAACCAGGTTGTTCCAGAATTGCTCCTGAGTATCCGCATCAGGCAAACGCAAGGCTAGTCCGGTAATGGCAATGGCACGATGTACGTTCAGATGATTATCCGCTCGCACAGCCTGTTCACTTGGCTCTGTTTCCGCCGGAAGTTCCTGCAGATACTCCACCATTTCTCGTACAGTCCTGCAAAAAACAAGCAGTTCCTGACCCAGTTCACGCCCTATAAGTGCAGACAGCCTGTCAAGCAGCTGGTATGACAGAATGGAGTTGCCTCCTAATGCGAGAAAAGAAGCATCCGTCGTAATCTGACCTAGGGGAAGCTGGAGCGTTTCGGCCCAAGCTTCACGTACCGTTTGTTCCAATGACGCCGGTTCAATCCCCTCGGACTGCTGCTGTTGTCTGTTTTGGGAAATCAGTTTTTCAATAACCTCAATATCCGCATCAAATGCTCCGCACTCGTATTCATTTCTGAGCATGAAACGCTGGACCTTTCCGCTGGTCGTCTTCGGTATCACCTTGATCGGGAGCACATGAGTGATCTCAATGCCCAATTCGGCTCTCATCCGGTGAATCAAATCCTGACGCACCTCCAGAAACTGTGGAGCAACCGATTTGTATTTCACAAATACAAGCATCTCCTCCACTTGTTTGGCGCTGTTAAAATGGCCTACTACTGTCAGGTTGCCTCTCGGAATGCTTCGATTCTGGTACAGGATCTCTTCCAGATCGTGCGCGTAATAATTCTGTCCCCGAATAAACACGATATCCTTAATTCGTCCGCTGACAACGAGCGAGCCGCCGGCCATGAAACCCAGGTCGCCTGTCCGCAGCCACCCATCCACAAATATTTCGCGATTCAGGTCGGGAAGGTGGTAATATCCGGACGTTACCGATTCACCGCGAATCTGGATTTCGCCGACGACACGCTCATCCAGCACTTCCCCCTGCTCATTTGCAATCCGAATCTGAATGCCGGTCATGGGATACCCTTCATGAACAAATTCAATCACATCCGTTGGTTCACTTTCCGTGAAATCGACCGGAACAGCAAGTCCTTCCTGCACAAGTTTGGTTCGGGAAATTCGTTCTATGCGCGGCTCTTCCCCCAGATAGGAAGTACATACACCTACAGTCGCTTCGGCCATGCCGTACGCAGGAAACATCATGTCCCGTCGATAACCGCAAGCTCCGAATTTCTGAACAAAGCGCTCAATTACTGCTGTAGATATAGGCTCTGCACCATTCAGTGTCATACGAAGTGAAGACAGATCAAGTGTTGCGAGCTTCGAATCCGGAATCTTCTGAACCATCCATTCAAAACCGAAGTTGGTGCAGCAGAACCATTTCCCTTGGTGCTCCGTAATTTTCCGCAAGAACAGATAAGGCGACCGTACGAAAGTATAAGGGGACATCACCATGATATTGGCTCCGCTCAAAATAGGGGTAAGGTGCTGTCCAAACATCCCCATGTCATGTGTATGAGGCAACCAGGTAAACACGTTGTCTCCTTCTTCCGACCCAAGGAATGTCTTGCAAGCAATGCTGTTCGCAATAATATTGTGGTTCGTCAACTGAACCCCTTTGGGAATGCCTGTACTGCCTGATGAGAATTGCAGAAATACAATATCATCGGGTGCTGTTGTGCACGCCTCCGCCGGATTTCGGGAGGCCTTGAGCTTGTTCACACTGATTAACGAAAGGCCTTCGAATACCGCGCTGTCCGCAAGTTGCTGATATTTCGGCATGTAGGCTTCCTCAGCGACCACAACCGGACGCTCCAGCACCTCCCAGACTTTCGTAAATTTCTCCAACCCAGCTGAGCCAGGTTCCCAGGCTGACGGAGGGCTGACGGGGGCGACAACAATGCCGCCCAGCATACAAGCCCAAAATGTACGGTAAAATTCCTGGGAATGATCTATTTCCAAAATAACAACCTGTCCTTGCCTGATACCCTGATCACGTAAACCCTGCAGGTACATACGAGCCTGATTCAGCAATTCCGGATACGATTCAAACTGTTCGTCACCTGAAGAACTGATATACGTGATTCCCTTTTCGGAATGAACCGCTGAAATATATATTAGAAGCTCAGCCACAGTCGAATAATGCTCCGGCATAATCAGTTCGGGCCCTCGTTGTATGGATTTACTGGACATGCTGCACCTCCACTGGCTCATTATGAACTTTCACTTTCACATCGCTGCCCATCTGCTGGTGAACAAGCTGTTGTAACCGCTTGGTATCCAGCCCGGCTTGACATGTCAGGTGAACATACAGACACTCTTCGTCGTAATGAATGACCCATTCCAATTGAGCTAGAGCTGACGACATGTCGTGCTCATCCGATGCTTCAAACATCGGAACCGCCTCTCGGCTGGAGATAAAGCCCTGATAATTGAACAGAATCAAATTTCGCCGTTTCTGGCTTAGCGTTTGCCGATAAGCTGCTCCCAAGTGTTTCTGAATGACAGCATAGTTTGCTGAAACAGGAACTTCCTGTGTCAGTGCCATAAAATTAATATGATGTCGTTTCACCCGTTCGAGCTGTTTCATCAGGTCATCCTGAGTAAATTCACGGTCCAAAAGCACCGGGATCAGATCGAGGAATTCACCCACATGGTCGTAAAAGGACTGCTCGCCGTATTCCCTGCCGTAGTGCACCAGAGCAACAGGCAACCGGTTTACATCCAGATAGGTTGCGATAATGTTGGCAAAGGATTGGAAACATACCCACCAGTCATCCGTATCCTCTTTCCCGACACGAGGTAATTCAACCGTAATTGATGAAGGCTGCAGACGTTCTGTTTCCTGGAACTTGTCGATGACAATGTTGTTGCACGTTTCCCACGATTGGAGTGAGAATTGTTGTTCCAGTTCATTCTCGTCCACACCTACCGGCCCTTGAGATACCAACCGCACGTAGTCCTCATACTTCAGTACATTGTATGGATGAACGGTTTCGAATTCTTGCTCGCTATCATATGCCTCCATCTCCAGCTGTTGTTTGATAATCTCTGCACTCATGCCATCAAACGCCAGATGATCAAAACTCCAAAAGAGCTTGTGCTCCCTGATTCCTGTACGCAATATGCACAGTCGCCAAGGCAATTCGTTCAGATCGTATGTCTGATGCAGCAGGGTCTGTGCCAGCTTATGCTCCAATCGCACCAGGGTAGCCTGAGCGTAATGACGCGTATCCAGATACGGTATCAATTGTTGCAGCATATCTGCGGCTAACGGCAGATCACACTGATGCCACTTCAAGGTACCTTCCTCATGTAGGATGCTGTGCAGCAGTTGATGCCGGGCTACAACCCTAAGGATCAATGCTTTTACAGCCTGTTCATTCAAATCGCCTTCAAGTGTTGTTATAAATCCGCTTGCTCGTGAAGTTGCAGTAACATGTGCCTGTTGGATTGGAGAAAGTGGGAAGCGACCAACGGTGGTCGTGCCCGCCATGAAGGATGAAACCTGATTACAGCTGTTCAACACATGCAGGACCAGACTGTCCAGTTGATTCTCATGTAGTGTGATGTCCTGTGGAATGGAAATGGGGGACTGAATTTGCAGGCTTTCTTCGTACAAAACGGACGTCTGAGGACGGATCTGTACCAGATTGACTAGCCCTCGAACTGTCGGATATTGGAATAATTCGTTTACCTTGATGGCAATTCCTTCTTTTGACAAAATTTGAGTTAAAGCAATCGCCTTCAGCGAATGGCCACCGTTCTGAAAGAAATGATCCTCCATGCCGATCGACGGATTCCCCAACACCTGACGCATGGCGTCAAGAATAATCCGTTCCACCCTTGTCCGAGGTGATTCCTCATGCAGAGACACCGGTTGGACTTCAGGCATCTCCGATAAGGCTTTTCGGTCCACTTTGCCATTCGCATTAATCGGCAGATAATCCAAACGTCGAATCTGTGCCGGGACCATATATTCAGGCAGCCGCTGTTGCAGCTCTCTTCGAAGCTCTTCCACATGAATTACAGTTTGGGATTCACAGGTGTAATAGGCGGTGACATAGAGACTGCCTGACGCATCGGCAGCTGTCATGACAAATGCATCCCGAACCCCCGCAACGCGTTCCATGCAGTTGGAAATCTCCGACAACTCAATCCGAAACCCTCTAATCTTGACTTGAAAATCAGCGCGTTCAATGAATATCAAACTGCCGTCCACCAAACGTTTGACAATATCCCCTGTCCGGTACATCCGCTCTCCCTTGCGGAAAGGATCGTCCAGAAAGTGTTTGTTTGTAAGGTCCTCACGATTAAGGTAGCCGATCCCAACGGCATCTCCGCTGATATACAGTTCACCAGGAACATTGGGTGGAACAGGTTTTAGATCATCATCCAGAACATATAAAGCGGTATTCGATAATGGATATCCTATAGGCAACGAACCTGTGTAAGGCTCCGTTTGTTCAAGTAAATGGTAGGAGGCAAAAAAGGTCGCTTCCGTTGGCCCATATCCATTCAACAATATGCCTGGCCCCACTACTGCGAGAGCTTTGTTGGCATGACTCACCGATGCGGCCTCACCGCCAAACATAACTCTGCGCACATTTTTCAAACATTCGGCATCCCAATCCACCAACAGATTGAACAACGAGGTTGTGATGAAGAATACGGTTATTCGTTGTTGACGAATGACGTCAGCCAAGCTGGCCATGTCCAGAATGATTTCTTTAGAGATTAATACAAGGGTTGCCCCATTTATTAATGAAGCAAAAATATCGAAGATGGAGCCGTCAAATGCATAATTGGAAATCTGCAGGACGCGATCTTCAGGCACCACGGTCACAAAGTTGCTGGTCTTCATCACTTTGATTACATTACGATGACTCATCACCGTGCCTTTTGGGGTTCCGGTTGATCCTGATGTATAAATGATATAAGCCGGATCGAGAGCAGTGGTCCCCATATCACCTGTATCGTTACCTTCCATATCGTTCTCAAGTTCCGTCATCAAAGGCGAAATGAACCCTTTCAGTTCATCGGCAGGCACGATACAAGGTACCACCGATTGCCAGGTGAAGGCATACTCCATCTCCGTTAACAGGACCGAAGCACCACTATCCTGCAAAATAAACTCGATTCTCGCTGATGGTGAAGCAGGGTCAATCGGTACATAACTGCAGCCCGCCTTGAGTGTAGCAAGGATACTGACGATTTGGATCGGTCCACGGTCCAGGATAAGGGCAATACGGGAGCCTGATTTCACACCTTCACTCAGCAACCTGGAAGCCAGCCATTGCACCCGGTCATTCAGGTCAGCATAGCTCCATTCGGAACCTTCCCAGACCAGAGATGTCCGTTGTCCGTGTAACCGAACCTGTTCTTCAAACAACTGAGAAATGGTTGCATCCCGCGAATATTCAACGGCATTGTCATTCACCCCGTACAGCAGCCACTCTTCCTCCTGCGGTGTGGTTAGGCTGATCTGACGAATCTGTTCCACCTCACCTGAGGCAATCTGGGACAGAATATACCGGAATTTGTCCAGCATCTGCTGCATGGACTCTGCTCTGAACAGGTCCTTACGGTATTCCAGTTCCACGGTGTAGTACTGCTCATGTTCGGCCACTGTCCAGGTCTGATCAAATTTGGCCTCCACACTGCCCTCGATCCATGGTACAAAGGTCGTCAATTCACCCACTTCAGGATCAGCCGTCCCCATGTTGATGTAATTCAGCACGACATCAAATAGCGGATTACGGCTGGTGTCACCAAATAAACCAAGCTGCTCTACCAGCGCCTCGTACGGATATTGTTGATGTGCATAACAGGACAGCAGCTTATCACGCATCCCTTTTACGTAATCCTCGATGGACAGTTCTCTGTCCATTCTCGTGCGAATAGCTAACATGTTGACAAACATTCCAACAACACTGTCCAGTTCGGGTTGTTCACGTCCCGCCACCGCCGTACCAACTACAAGATCATCCTGAGTTGTGTACTTCCAGATCAACACATTCAGCGTTGCCATGAACAGCATATATGGTGTAATGCCATGTCGGGTACAGAATTCGTCTACCTGCCCACTCAACAACTCATCCAGAACTATCGATACTCTGTCTCCCTTGTAAGACGCAGCCTCATGTCTGGGGTAATCAGTAAGCCATTCGAGTGGTGTCGGTATATCCGTGAATTGCTGCTTCCAGAATTGCGCGTCTTCAGCTGATGTACCGTTCAGCGTACGCTCATGAAGCCATTCTGCATAATCCTTATATTGAATGTCGAGTGGTTCCAAAACCTCTCCCAGGTACAGGCGAGCAAATTCCTGCATCAGAATGGCAATGGAGCTCTGATCGGAAATGATGTGATGCATGTCGATAAACAAGATGTGCTCGTTGCTTGAAAGGCGCCCGAGTTTCACACGAATTAATGGCGCATGAGTCAGATCAAAGGGTTGTATCCACTTCTGTACATGTTCTATCGGCATGCTCTCCGATTCCAGCACTTCAACAACGGATGGAACCTGATCCTCCACGATCTGAAAAAGCTCACCGTCCACCATTTCAAACCGGGTACGGAACGATTCATGCCGCTGTACCAGCGCATCCATAATTGTCTGGAATTGAGCAATATCCAACTCCCCTTTAATCCTGTAGAAACTGGCGAGATTATACGCCGTACTCTCCCCGTTCATCCACTCATGCATCACGTACATTCTTCGTTGCGCAGAGGTCGTCTTGTACCTGTTCTTCTGCTTCACAGGTGGAATGGAATTCTTCATTGAACTGTAGTTGTTCGCAGATTGATGATCAAATTGATGTTCACTAATCCATTGCACCATCTGTGCAAAAACTGAATGTTCAAACACATCGTTCAATCCTGAATGCAGTCCGAAGACATCCTTTAATCTGGACGCCAGGGATATCGCCTTCAGTGAGTGCCCGCCAAGCTGGAAAAAATCGTCTTCGGGATCCACTGAATCGCAACCAAGCAGTTCCTGCC
Organism: Paenibacillus sp. 11B; assembly: GCF_030487755.1. Taxonomy (NCBI): domain Bacteria; kingdom Bacillati; phylum Bacillota; class Bacilli; order Caryophanales; family Paenibacillaceae; genus Paenibacillus; species Paenibacillus sp. 11B. The sequence goes on from NZ_JAUKNS010000001.1 coordinate 1,609,300, forward strand.
ACAATTGCAGCAAAGCAGCCTGTATCTCGTTCCCTGTCATGGGAACCTTTGCACTTTGAGACAATAACAACTCTGCCCGTTGTCCTGTACTCACTGCTGCCTGCGGCATCCCTGTAAGCTGGTACAGGGGAACATCATGAATATGAGGAATCGGATCAAAGGAATACGTCGGCAAGGAAATGATATGCCCTTGATCCGCTCCATACAGCTGTGTCCAATCCAGCTCTACACCGGAGCACCAGCAAAAGCCAAGTATTTTCAGGAAATATACATCCGCCTCAAGCGAACCCTGGCGATTCTCCAGAAGAGAAATGACATTGGAAGATTCCGAAAACACGGTTTCAATGCTTTGTTCCTTATCCTGCTGCGGACTTGCCGTGATCCAGAGCACACTCCTGCTCCCTGCACTCTCCGAAGAAGACCTTCGATTCTGTAAAGGAAATAGCACATCTCTTGAACAAAGCGGTCGAATCCTGGATGCAAGGGCTGCTGCATATTCATTTGTCACCCTTCCAGTCAACCCGTCTGACAAGGCGCCTTCCTGCCAGGTCCAGTCCTCCTTCCCATATAAAAGGGCAACAGCATGAGCTGGCTCAAGCGCACCGCTAATGACCAGGCCAACCAGTTCGCCAACCCCCTGTCCGCATACAACGTCCGGTTGGACACCGAACTGCATGACCGTCCTGAACAGTGCGTACTGTACAACAAAGCACTGCATACGCTCCAGCCTGGAATCCGTTAACGGTCGTCCCATTCCTTGGCGAATCGTATATTGTTCCTTGGATTCAAAAAGGTTCAGTATCTCTTCAAAATGGAGTTTGAACATCTCTGAAATCTGACTCCGATAAACGGAAGCATACAGCTCCCGAATGTAGCGTGCTTCCCAATTTGCAGTTCCGCTGAGGTCGAATATAACTTTCGGTCTTCCCTCCGTCATATTAGCCCGAGTCTCATATTCGTTGGCCTGTCCCTTTGGCGGGATATATCCATCTACCGCAACCATCACCTTTCGGTGATTGAATCTGCTTCGGCCTTTCTGCAGGGTCCAGGCGGCATCGGACAACTGCTCCGGCATGGCATTGATGGCCTGCAAAACCGATTCATACGTTCGTTCCAGCGCCGTTTCGCTCTTGGCCGAGAATGGCAGCAGCTGCAATGACTGGTACTTGGCATGACTTTCCTGAACAGGTGGCTGCTCCAGGATCACATGAGCATTCGTTCCGCCGATTCCAAACGAACTGACTCCCGCACGCAGAACTTGCGCCGGATTGCTGAAACGCTGCGCTTCCGTATTGATATAGAAAGGACTGCGCTCCAGGTTCAGCATCGGATTGGTCCGCTGCATGTGAATTTGGGGCGGAACGACCCGGTGGTACAGCGTCAACACGGTTTTGATAAAACCGGCAACACCTGCTGCCGCATCCAGATGCCCGATATTGGCTTTGACCGAACCCAAAGCACAATAATTTTGATTTGCCGTTCCCCATGACTGCCGGAGCGCTTCAATCTCAATCGGATCACCCAGTTTAGTGCCTGTTCCGTGCGATTCGAGATAGGAAATCTCACTCGGAGCAATGCCCGAACGTTGAAGAGCCGCCTCAATCACTTTGACCTGTCCGGCAACACTTGGTGCCGTATATCCGATTTTGTCCAGACCGTCATTGTTAATGGCCGAGCCTTTAATCACACCATAGATATGATCTCCGTCTTTGAGGGCTTGGCTGAGCGATTTAAGCACAACCATCCCACATCCATTGCCTGACACGGTACCCGAGGCCTGCTCATCGAACGGTCTGCAATGGCCGTCTTTGGAATAAATCATGCCTTCATGCCAGAGATAGCCTTCTCTAAGCGGATAGGAGATGGATACCCCTCCGGCAAGGGCTACATCGCACTCTCCCCGGATTAGTGACTCTGCTGCCTGATGAATGGCCACCAGAGAAGTCGAGCATGCCGTCTGTACAGCCATGCTAGGCCCTCTGAGATTTAATTTATGAGATACCCGGGTTGTAATATAATCCTTCTCGTTCAGTGTCATCGCTTCAAAAGCTTGCAGCAGATTGCCCGAGCGACCGAGAAACTGTACCATCCACGGCAAACTCAGCCCGCTGCCGGCAAACAGACCGATGGAGCCCTCATAGCTGTAAGGATCGCATCCGGCATGTTCAAGCGCCTCCCAGGAACACTGATGCAGCAAGCGAATTTGCGGATCCATCATATTGGATTCCTGCTGCGGATAATCAAAGAATTCGGAATCAAAGAAACCGGTATCTTGCAATATACCCTTAGCTCTGACATAATCCGGATGTCCAAAATCCTCAGGCCGGACGCCCGCATCCGTTAGGTCCTTCTCTGTCAGACGGGTGATTCCATCCTTGCCAGCCATTAAATTCGCCCAGAATTCATCAATATTCCTCGAACCGGGGAAGTGTCCTGCCATACCGATGACAGCTATATCGGACGAAGCGGACGTTGTGGCAGGGGCTTGCTTCGAAAGAACCGGGCGTTCCTGCTCGGAAGCTTCCTGTTCACGCATTTCCGGCCTCACTTGTTCCGCTGCTGCTTGGTTCAACTCGTAAGGCGCAAAACTTCTAGCCGGATTCAGTCCCATTACTTGAGGTGCTGTCGAAATCTCGCGGACATAATCCACCCGTATCGGCGGCGAAACGGGTGAGGACACTTCCCCGGACATCAGATGATCAACCAGTGATGCGATAGAGGAATGCTCGAACAACTGCACAAGCGGAACACTTTTGTCCAGATACGTATTCAATCGGTTATTGATCAGAATCAGTCCCAGTGAGTTGCCGCCGATGTCAAAGAAGTGATCATGTACACCAACGTGATCGACGTTGAGTACTTCCTTCCAGGCCTCCACAAGCATCTGCTCCAGTGCTGCTTTGGCCTGTTCCGCCCCCGAAAGGGATGCGCTGTATGCCGGGGCCGGATCAGCCATCTGCTTCACCTCGTCATCAGCCGGTTGAAGCGCGTTGCGGTTCAGTTTGCCGTTAGGCAGCACCGGCAGCTTGTCCAGACGAATCAAGCGGGAAGGCATCATGTACTGCGGAAGCCGCTCTCTTAGCCATGAACGAAGCATGGCATCCCCCTCACTTCCCATCAGGGCAGCTTCAGGCTTCAGACTGTAAAACAAAATGAGTTGCAGCTGGTACGGCTCATTACCTTCGGTTTTGACAACAGCTTCCCTGATCATTTCATGGGCCATCGCTGCCTGTTCAATTTCATTCATTTCAATGCGGTAACCTCGAATTTTCACCTGTTGATCCAGCCGTCCCGACAACTCAATCTCACCATCCGGTCGAATGCGGGCAAGATCACCTGTACGATACAAACGGCCACCCAGCACATTGCCATTCGTAATGAATCGGGCTTCCGTCTCGTCCGGGTTGTTGAGATATCCTCGGGATAACCCTTTGCCTGCGATGCACAGTTCACCATAACTCCCGTGCGGCAGCATGGCACCTTGTTCATCCAAAATATAAATTTCTGTATTAGCAATCGGATGGCCAATGGTAATGCTAGCCGGGTCATGCAATTCCTTTGTTGTTGACCAGATTGTTGTTTCCGTTGGGCCATACATATTAAAGACTCTTGCTGAACTGAGTCGCTTCAGATCAGACAGCAGTCCCGCGGGAACTCGCTCACCTCCGGTGAGAACACACTTCAGATTGCCCAGCCCCCTGGCGAAATCGGCATTCTCAACAAATGCTTTGATTCGCGACACAGTACTGAGAATGTGTGTAACGCCATGTTCACGAATACGGAGCGAAGCCAGGACCGGATCAAGCTGCTCCTGCTCATCGGTCAGATAAAGGGAGTGTCCTGTACATATAGGCGTCCACACTTCAAATCCGAAGATGTCGAAGGAGATGGTCGTTACACTGATTACGCGGTCTGTCTCCTGTTCAAAAATTCCTCTGTTCCGGATATCCTCGACAAAATTAACCATCGCTTCATGCGTAATCATGACCCCTTTGGGTCTGCCGGTTGATCCTGAAGTGAAGATGACACAGGACAGGTCGGAAGGCACGACACCCACGTTCGGATTGATGGATGAACGGACGCCATCGACCATTGGATCATAGATCATCCGTACACCGCCAAAAGTGCCGGTATCCTCTTCCCCGGAAGTGCATAACAGCAGGTTCATGCGGCTGTCTTCGATCATGTTCACAATCCGCTGTTCCGGGAAAGCCGGGTCCAAAGGTACGTAAGCTGCTCCTGCTTTCAGCACGGCAAGCAGCATAATAATCAGCGCCTCATTTCGTCTGGACAATATGCCTACAGGTTCATCCCGGCGAATGCCCTGATCCAACAGCTGCCATGCCAGCGTGTTCGCCTTCTCATTCAGTTCCCTGTACGTAAGAGCAGCTCCCGAGGCAGTTAACAGTGCAACTTTGTCTGGCACAAGCTTCGCCTGCTGTTCAAACAACCCGTGCAAACCAAACGAGAAATCATACTCCAGATGTGGACCATTGAGCCTATGTACGGCGGACATCCGAGCAAGGGCGTTGCGCTCCAGCAACTCGCCCACAGACAGATTCGGCTGCTGAACAACCTGCTCACACAAGCCGATGAAATCCTCCATAAACTTTTCGATGGTTGTTCGTTCGAACACATCCAGCGAAAACTCCAGATATCCTTCCATCACTTGCTTCTCCCTGTTTTCCTGACAGGTCAGCAGCAGATCATAGGTAGACGTCCCCGTCTCAAACGGAAACGAGCTGAAGAACAAACCATCAAGCTCAAGTCCATGCAGCTCCATGTTCTGATAATCAAAACAAACATCAAATATCGAATTCCGATTCAACTCCCGCTTGGCACCCAACTGCGTCACAAGTTCATTAAACGGGTATTCCTGATATGCAAAAGCGTCCAGAGTGTGCTGCTTGAGTTCACGCAGGAAATCAGCATACACACGCCCACGGGCTGGAAAGTTTCGCATGGCAAGCATATTGACGAACATGCCTACCGTATCCCTAATCTCCTCTTGCAGCCTTCCCGCAACAGGCGTTCCTACCACAATATCCTCCTGCCCCGTGTGCTGTGCAAGCAGCAGATTCCACACACTCAGCATCACCATATACATCGAAGATTCGGAAGAAGATGCCAGCTTGTGCAGGCGCTCTGTCAGCGAAGGACTCAAGGTGAAATGGAGACGTTCCCCTTGCATGGTTCGCTGCGAAGGACGTGCATGATCTAGCGGAAGCTGAAGGACAGGCACCGAAGGGCCCAGATGTTCCAGCCAGAACGCCTGATGCGATTGATAGCCCTGTGAAGCGAGACGCTGCTGCTGCCATACCGCGTAATCCTTGTACTGCATACGAGCAGCACATTCTCCGCCGAAATACAGCGTATTGAAGTCACGGGTGATGATCTCGACAGATGTACCATCTGCGATAATATGGTGGATATCAAAGAACAGCAGATGCTTCCGCTCGCCAATTCGGATCAGTTCCACCCGCATAAGTGGCGTCTGCTTCAGATCAAACGGACGAATCAGTGACTCGATCAACAATGTTACCTCCTGATCGTTCACCAATTCCTTTTGGGCATAGCCCATCTCCAAACGTGCAGACGGATGGATTAATTGAACGACCTGATCCCCCTGGATCTCAAACGATGTTCTGAGAACTTCATGGTGCTGCACCAGCTTCGCCAAAGCGGCTTCGACCTTCATGGGATTCAAATCCCCTTCAATGATGGTTGCAGATGGCAAATTGTATGCTGTACTGCCTGGATCAAGCATAGCCTGAGTAAACATACGCATCTGTGCAGGAGAGATCGGGTAAGCGTCCATCGGAGGCGCAGGATAAATCATCTGCTGACCTTGCTGATTCAAGTCCGGTTTTGCCACATCATAGAGATGCTCTGCTAACTGAACAGGCGTAGAATAGTTGAATACATCGGCAACCTCGGGTTGAATGCCTATATAGGAGCGAATGGACGCCGACAGGCTGACAGCTTTGAGGGAATCGCCTCCGACTGCGAAGAAATTAACGTCTTCTTCCAGCTCGTCTATACCAAAGATCGTTCGATAGGCCTCAAGCACAACTTGCTTCAACTGGTCTGGCCCACCATTGAAAATGTCCCCTGCTCCTGTCAGTGATGCGGAATACCCTGCCTGTTTCCGGTCCGAAACCATCCGCTTATTATTGTTTTCCGTTCGATCAGCCATGGATGTCTCCGAAAGTGAAACCCCCACAGGATAGGATTGCTTGTGGAATACATATGTCGGCAAAGAGCATTTTCGGCGTATCGTCTCGCCCCTGAGTACCTTCCAGTTCAGCTCCATACCTTCGCACCATAATTCGGCAAGTTTTCGGCTTACATAAACATGGTCTTGCTCTGATTCCTTGACGTGACGCAGCATGTTCAGCACGGTCTGGGAATTACGAGACCTTGTATGCTGTCGGGCAAAGGAACTCAGCGTTCGCCCTGCTCCAACCTCAATCAAAACGGCGCAATCATCCTTCAACACCTCAGCCAGATTCGCTTCAAACCATACCGGTTGCAATATGTGCCGGGACCAATAGTCCGGACTCGTAATTTCATCGAAACGAGCCCATGTCCCACTCGTATTGGATAACAACGGGATTTTGGGTTCATGAAGTGTGAGCTCCGCCAAACAACGTCCAAATTCGTTGGCTGCCTGAGCCATCATCGGGGTATGAAATGCGTGAGAAGTTTTGACACGCACGCTCTTCCAGCCCTGTTTTTCCGCAATGGCTTCCATTCGTGCAATAGCTGCTGCCGTTCCGCCAACCACACAGGAGCCTGTGGTATTAACAAGGGCCAGCCAAACATCTTCGTTTGGTTCCAGTTGTAACTTCACCTGTTCCACATCTGCCATAAGGGCGAGCATGACACCGGGCGGCTGCTGCTGCATCAAACGTCCGCGCAGACGTACCATCCGGACGGCATCCCGCAGCTCGAATACACCTGCTACAGCTGCTGCAGCCAGTTCTCCAATGCTGTGCCCGATCATGCCATTCGGACAGATACCCAGATCCAGCAGTGATTTGGCCATGGCATAACTGGTCATAAACAAGGCAAACTGACTGTACTCCGTCTGGTTGATTCGTTCAGGCTGCTGATCGCCGTACACAACGGACAGCATATCTTCCCGTTCCTCCGCAGGAAGCAGATCAAGAATTTCCTGAATATAACTTCTGAACAGCGGGGCTATGCCGGACTTCTCCGCAGATTTGTACAACTCTGCACCCATGCCCTGATACTGACTGCCCTGCCCGGGGAACATAAAGAATACAGGACGGCTGCCTGGTGCCGATTGGTGAACCACGCGTGCTTTCTGAAGCTGCTGCATCAACTTGTCAGGCTGGTCCCTCCAAGTTTTGTCCACAACCAAAGCCTTGCGGTATGCAAAAACAGATCGACCTGTCTGGAGAGTCCAGGCTGCGTTAGAAATCGATGGTTCCGGCTGCTCCATTAAATGCTCCATAATCCGTTCAGCCGTGCGATTCAGCGAGTGCTCTGTTTTAGCGGAAAAAAGCAATAGATTAACATCATCATCCGGACTGCATTTCTCCATCTCGGGTGCCTCCTCCAATACCATGTGAGCGTTCGTGCCCCCCACACCAAATGAATTGATTCCTGCCCGCAGAAGCCCGTCCTGAGCCTGTTTCCAATTCACCCCATGCGCATTGATTTTGAATGGTGTACTTGAAAAATCAATCTTGGGGTTTGGCTTCTCGTAATTGGCTGTTCCCGGAATATACCCTTGCCTCAAGCTAAGCGCGACCTTAATTAAACCTACAACTCCAGCCGCTGTATCCATATGCCCAACGTTGCCCTTGACCGAGCCAAGATAACAGAATTCCTTCTGATCCGAAGCAAACGCACGAGTTAAAGAGTTCACCTCGATTGGATCGCCTAGCAGCGTTCCTGTACCGTGAGCTTCGATATAACTCACCGTTTCCGGGTCCACTCCGGCTACCTTGTAAGCATCCTGAATCACTTCGGTTTGGCCGCTCACGCTTGGAGCAAGAAAACTGAGCTTCTCCTGCCCGTCATTGTTAATGGCTGATCCTTTGATCACACCGTAGATGTGATCTCCGTCCTGCATCGCATCGCTTACCCGCTTCAGCACCACAATTCCCATGCCATTGGAGAACACCGTTCCGCTGGCATCTGCATCGAATGGACGACAGTGACCATCGGCTGAGAACATCATGCCATCCTCGTACAGGTAGCCCCCGTCATTCGGCAGCTCCACCGTGATTCCACCAGCTACAGCCACATCGCATTCCCCAACAATGAGTGATTGGCACGCCAGATGAGGGGTGACCAGTGAAGTGGAGCATCCTGTCAGTGCGGTATAGGCCGGACCTTTCAGATTAAGCTTGTACGCCATTCGGGTCGCCAGAAAATGATTGGTGCTCAGCGTAAAGGCTTCATATTTGCTGCTATAGTTTGCATCGTTATAGAGTACCTGACGATACCATTCAAAATCATCGGACCCGCCCAGGAAGACGCCCACTTTCCCTGCCTCATCCGGTTTGCAGCCCGCATCCTCCAGTGCTTCCCATATTCCCTGGTACAGTAGTCTGAACTGTGGAGACATCATTTTGGCTTCACCTGGCGTGTAATCAAAGAAATCGGCGTCAAACTCATCGATGCCATTCGCACGGCCTTTGGCCTTGACGTATCGGGGAGAACGAAGCAATGCTTCATCCACGCCAAGCTCTCTCAGTTCCTCATCACTATAAAAGTGAATACTCTCACGCCGTTCAACCAGATTGCTCCAGAACTCCCTTATGTCCTCCGCGCCCGGTACATTCAGGGCCATACCTACGATAGCAATGTCTTCACGCTGGATGCCTGCCCTGCGTTGAAACATCTTCTCCCGTTCAGCCGGCAGTGCGCAGTCTTCCTCAGTCTGTTCCTGTACTGCAAATTGACGCAGCGTTGGACATTCGAAAAAGCGGGGAACGGGGAAGTCCACATCTGTATTATGCTTGAGCATATTGTGAGCCTGAATAACGGAAAATGAATTGCCACCCAAATCGAAGAAATGATCATCCCTGCCTACTTTCTCAACGCCCAGCACCTGGGACCATACCGCAGCCACAATCTTCTCAAGCTCAGTGACCGGAGCGGTATAGATCGTATTGGAAGCATGGGTATGTGTCATATCCGCCATAAGCGCATTCCGGTCAATCTTCCCGCTGTTATTCAGCGAAAATTCAGATTTATGTACAAAAACGGATGGAATCATATACCCCGGCAGGGACCGGGATAAATGCTCTCTCAACTGGGATGCAGGCAGTTCCTGCTCTGACAGATAATACGCACATAACAAGTCGGGTCTGCCCTCAAACGATTTCATGACCACAACACTCTGAATGATCCCCGGATAGGACGTCAGGCCATTCTCAATTTCTCCCGTCTCCAGTCTCGCTCCCTGAAATTTAACCTGAAAATCAATGCGTCCCAGATATTCAATTGTTCCGCTAGGAAGCGAACGAACCAGGTCACCGGTGCGGTACATGTACCTGAAATATTCCGGATCTTGTTCTTCTTTGTAAAAGGGATTCAGGACAAACTTCTCTCGGGTCATCTGTTCCAGATTAAGATATCCGCGTGCAAGTCCAACACCGCTCAGGCACAATTCCCCGGGAATGCCGACAGGCTGAAGGCTGTCATCACTTCCAACGACATACCATCTCGACTCATTAAGCGGGAAGCCGATCGGAACATTGCCCGGGCCCTCGTAGTTGCTTAAGGCATAATGAGATACCCAGATGGTGCACTCTGTCGGGCCGTATACATTTTCCAGACTTGCCCGTATGCCCAGCTTGTCATATTTTTGAATAATGTCCGGTGTAACGGCTTCTCCGCCAACAAACACCCATTTCAACGTTTCAAGCGGCGACAGGTTTGGACGCAGTTCCATCGTTTCCAGAAAAAGACGGAATAGGGTAGGGACAAAATTGATATGCGTTACCCGATGTGCCGCGACGGTGGATGCAATACGGAGAGGATCTTTTTCTGCTCCAGGCTCAAGGATGCTTAAGGCACCTTCTCCCATAAACCAGCCGAACAGTTCTGTCGCGGAAACATCAAAGGTATAAGCCGTTTTCAGCAAATACACATCACCGGCCTGCACCGGAAAGCGCCGCTCCAGATCAAGCAGTGTGTTCACCACGCTGTGATTCTCGATCATAACTCCCTTCGGTTTGCCTGTTGATCCCGAGGTGTACATGATGTAGGCAAGACTATGCGGGTTGAGTACATGTTCGGGATTGGAGCTATCTCCTGTGTAGGCATGACCGTCTGCCGTGTAGATATATTCCACATCCAGCATCTTGTCCTCTTCTTCAGGCTGGATGGCCAGCACGATCGATATGTCTGCATCCGATACAATGTAGCTCTTTCTGGATAATGGATAGGCCGGGTCCACAGGGACAAAAGCACATCCTGCTTTCAATACAGCAAGCAAGGCAATCACCAGATCCGAGCTGCGGGGCATTTGAACGCCGACTGCTTCGTTATCCTTTATCTTTCGTGCCATGATCTGATTGGCCAGTTGATTCGCTTGGGTATTGACCTCCACATACGTCTGGCGTTGGTTGCCTTCCAGCAGGGCCACGCGATCCGGGAATCGTGCAACTTTCTCATGGAATACATCGATAATATGCTGCGGGATGTACGGGAAATAAGCAGTTTGATTGAACTCGTGAAGCAGGGTCTCTCTCTCCTCCTGCATCAGCAGACTGAACTCACGGATGGACTTCTCAGGAGAGGCCACCAGCTGTTCCAGCAAATACAGGAACCGCTGACCCATACGATTCATGGAATCCGCATGGAAGAGATTTGATTTATACTGAAGCTTCAATTGATTACCTTGAGGTGAACGATTCAGGACGACCATCAGATCACCTGGAAAAGTAACCTGGTCCTGTTCCAGCATACGCGTTTCAAAAGCATCTTCTTCTTCGTAGGAATCATAGACAAAGGAGATATCAAACAACGAAGGTGATCCTGGCTGAGCCTGTAACATACTGTCCCTGACGATGAGGTTGTTCGGGTACCCGATATGTCTGTAAGTCTCGATCCAGGTTGCGGCTACTTGTTGCAGCAGAGGTGTTAGAGTCGATTCGAGGTCAAGGTGAAAACGCATGGGCAGCATATGGACAAAACAACCGATTGTTTCTTCCAAATCCATCCCTGGCCGATGAGAATACGGGGAAGAAAACGTAATATCCTGTGTACCCGTATATTTATTCATGAGGATGGCAAAGGCGCCCATAAAGAACATAAATACCGTTACTTCGTCGTCTTTGGATATTTGTGTGATATCCGTCATCAGCGATTCCGAAATGTCAAAACGCAATTCACATCCCAGGCCCTCTTGTGAAGCGCCTGTAGGAAAATCATGCTGTAACGCCAGAGGCTCTGCCCTTTTCATTTTGTTCATCCAGTACATCTGTTCCCGATGGTACCGGTTGTCTTGCAGTTTCTGATTTTCAGCTTCAACGTAGGAGATGAATCCCTCATCCTGCTTTACCTCCACTGGCTGTTCCAGCAGAAGGCAATCGTATAGATGTATCAGTTTGTTTTTCAATAATTCAAGTGACATCCCGTCACAGATCAGATGATGAATACACAGGGTGAGGATATGACGGCTTTCGTCCATTTGAACAACCATCAAGCGGAACAGAGGTCCTAGCTCCAGAGAAAAGGGAGTTCCGATGCATTCCCCGATCCATGCTTTTAGCTGCTTTTCCTTCAGATCCTCCTGCTTCTCGCCGCTCAGATCCCGGAAAACAAGCACAGGATCCATATCTTCATGAACAGCCAGCACCGGTACATCATGTTGTATCTCGATCCGGGCACGCAGCACCACTTGTTCATACATGAGCAATTTGATGGCCCGATGAAACATATCCAATTGCAATGGTTTAATTTGTATCGAAGCAGAGATGTTATACGAAGTAGGGTCGTTCATTTGGCAATCGAAATAGATTCCTTTTTGCGTTTCAGAGAGTTCAACGGTTTTCCGGTTCATCGTGACCACACCTCGTTCGTTAGTTGAGATTTAGCTAATAAAGCAAAAATCCAGTAACAGCTTAGTGCATTACCCAAATTCCGCCGGCCCAAATGGATAGAACCGTGATAAAGGTCTGATACACAACATCCATAATTAGATTACCGATGCTGTCTCCATCTACTTTGCGATTTTTAATCATGACATAAGTATGTGACCAAAGACCACTTAAACCGTATATGTACATCGTTACCAGCACGCCTACCCAAAAATTCCCTTGAAACCAGATCGCCATAATTCCCATTACACCCAGCCCAACCTGAGAAAAACCATACTTGACCTGAAATGGTCCGCCAGGCCATCCCAGCATTTTGGCAGTCTGATCGGCTCTGGCTATGTTGACAACGTAGCCAATAACTCCAACCAATCCAAATGTGACCACAAATTGATGAAGCAGCAGTACTCTACTAATCTCGCTCATTTCCCCCGGAAACCCTAGCATGTAGAGATGAATTCCCCCTGAGATTAGACCCAGCAACCATAGTACCAAAAACCACATCCTTGCCCACTCCCGCCGTTTCGTTATTTTGGAATCATTTGTAACTTCATGTACAACCTTGTAGATACACACATTATATAATCTCTTTTACATTTGTCAATTCGTACATAATTTACTATTTTGTCGAAGTATTTGTCACTTTTGTTCTCATATGCGCAATAAATATTTTCATATAGTTCTATAAAACTTCAAAAAAATAGGACTTAAACCCTGAATTTACATATCCCATCATAAATCCACCTTTTTTTTTTACGCTATGAAAGAACTACAACTCATTTATTTGAAATATATGTTAGTTCCCAAGGCATAGCTTAACAAAAAGAGCAGGATACCGAAGTCCCTGCTCTTTAATGTATTTTCCCTATCTTTTACCGCTTACTTAAAGAAACTACGTCAGCTCATCCCTTTATTTGTTGAGTTCATTCTCTGATTTCTGTTACTGAATAAAAAGAGATCTAAATCAGTTCCTGCTTCCGTTTCAAATACCCATATAACACCACTCCAGATGCCGCACAGATCACAGCACATAAACCGATGAATCCATATCCCGCCTGAAGTCCGCGCAGCAGCCCCAACTGAGTCGTTGAACCATACATATTCTTCACACCTTCAATCACCCAGCCAATCACATAGTTACCAATGACACTACCAACCCCCATCAAGGTAACCGTGAATGTAATCGCGGTGTCACTGCCGTTCGGATATCTGCGTGCGATAAACGCCATAACTGTTGGATAGATCATCGCTATGCCCGCGCCAGATATCGCAAAGAAAATCGCAAGACGCTCTCCCCCTGCAAGCGCCACGAATGTACATACTCCCGAGAAAGCCGAGAACAGAATCAGTGACAATACAAATCCGATCCGGTCAGTCAATGGTCCAAGCAGCAGGCGTCCCAGCGAGAACGTGAGGAAGAACGCAGATAATAACCCGGAGGCTTTGACCGTGTCCCACGCGTAGGCTTTTTCCAGAAAGTTAACGAGCCAACCACCTACCGCCAGTTCCGATACCACGCCAAAAGAAAGAATGAGCACCATCAGCCAAAGGGCAGGATCACGTGTTAACGTCTTAAGTGAAGTCCGATCTTCATGGGGAAGATCGTCCCCCGGGAATTTGCTGCGGAGCGCCGCGATGATCGGCAGCAGACAGAGTGACAACATCACCAGATACATGCCGCGCCAGTCCAGTACGTGTCCAAACACGCTCAACGACATCACCCCTGTCGCCAGCAAAGGTGCTACCGTTGAACTTAACCCATAGAAGAAATGGGACAGGTTCATCATCGTACCTGTGTTTTTCACAAAGATCCGCGCCCCCAGAATCGCCAGCGCAATCTCCAGCATGCCGTTACCGATATACATGAAGAAGTACGATGAAGCAAAGAGTGGATATGTTTGAGACACATAAATGAACACACCCGAGAGGATCATCGATGCAAACGATATGATGCTAACCGCCTTGATGCCCCATTTACGCACCAGGATGGCGGTGAAGGAGCAGGCGATGAGGTAACCCAGTGCGTTCAGGGACAATAACGTTCCGAGCTGTTTCTCATCCAGATTGAAGTCAAATTGAATGCGCGGGATGGCTGGTCCCTTAATATTTTCCGATATCCCGAATACGATAAATCCCAGAAAAATCGTTGCCAGTTGCATGGCGTACAGCTTGTTAAACTTTCGTTTGTTCCCTTGCGTACCTGCTTGCTGATTCAAATTAAGTTCCTCCATTGTGTCTATATAAGTTGAACCTAAAGGTCATTAACGCGGACACTCCGATGACAGAACAACCTTCCAATCGCTGTTATCCCCAGATTTTTTCGATTCCTTTTCCTAAGGGGAAATCTGGTGATAAGCGTATGCTTCCGATGTAGCTTTCTTTCAGAAAGCTTTTAGGCGACCGCTCCGCTTCTCCAGTTTTTTTCTGTCCTCTCCGTTACCTGTTTAATGAAATAGTTCATTTTATATAAAAGGATTGTTAGCTTACTGATCTGTTGATAGATCATATTTCTAATCAATGTTCGTCTACCATTGCTTCTCAATGACCTGGATGCGGTAGGTCAGGCTCTCCAGCGTCACGGCAACCAGCCCAGTCACATATTCGCGTCGTGTGTCTCTCTGGATAATCAACTCCGGCATATGATCCAATGGAATCATTCGATCCAGACAACCTTGCGTCAGGCCATCTCGCATGGCCGGGTCCATCGTATCCCCTGTTACGACAATCGTAGCCGGATTAATGATCGCAATAATGGATACCAGTGTCTGTACCGCCAGTTCCTGCAACCCTTCCGCTGTTTTCAACATCCGTAGCTGTTCTTCCCGTGACACGCCAAAAGGCAGAAAAGATACCTCGCCCCCAAATTGCGTGTTCCCTGTGAGCGGACGACCGTCAATAATAAAGCCCGCACCCGGAAAATGGTTCTCAGGAAACGTAACTACCGCGAAGTTCTTCTCTTCTTCAAACTGCTGCTGGTTGTACAATCCGTACACCGTGAGGTTCATATCGTTGCCAATGACAACTTCAACATCATCATACTGTTCCTTGAGCCTTGGCCCAAGCGGTTGACCCGCCAACTCCGACACATCACAAATGCCTATCACACCGTTGTGTGCCACCCCTGGTATACCAATGCCAATGGCCTGCACATTTTGGTTCTTTTCGATCAGACTCGCAATCAAATCCTCTACCACCATTACATTAATCTCATCCAAAATGAAAGTCTGTTTGTCCGCCATTTCACCGTTCAGATTGGCATATGTATGTGTGATCGAGTGAATGCCGCCCTCCGTTCGAATAATCAGGCACAGTACACTGGCGTAGTCCGCATTGAATTGATACCGACTCGCCGGTCTTCCCCCACTCGATTCGTCCGGGCCCAGATCGATAATCTCTCCGGTCTGAAGCAGTTCGTTCAGGATCGTGCCACATGTCGCAACGCTGAGTTTGGTCAGGTTCGCAATGGAAGCCTTGGTGCCTACGCCCATCGACCGGAGTGTGTTCTTCACAAGTTCAACGTTGATCCGCTTCACCTGTTGGGTGTTGTGTGATGTAGGTAACATCGTTAGTTGTATGCCTCCTTCCGTTCATCTCGAACCATTCAATGAATGTTTTTAAAAGTATTTTAATAATTGAAGCGTAGGGGGATTCGGGAGGAAAGTCAATGCTAAATTGGGAGCAAAAATCGTTTGGATGGAAAGGCAAAAAGACAGTTCAAGATCATCTTATATGATCCTGCACTGTCCTTTAGTTAAGGTGACTTTATGTATACTGACTCATTTGATGGGCCAAGATGCTCTTCTCCAGTCGAACTTCAAATAACTTTCGATTCAAATCCTGTTCTATGGAATGAAGGTGATATGCTGCTTGTTTCACGGTATCCATCTCTAGCACACCTGCTTGCTTTGCGATAATGTCCATGGCGTCCAGAATGAGTTTGTTGCATGTGATCAGTTGGGCCACGTAATCGTCTTCTTGTTCGATGAGTTGTACGTACTGCAAAGCGAGGTCATCGCTGTTGGTACTTGTCATGTCACCACTCCTTTGTTAAGGAGAAGATATCACATCCAATGAGAGAATGTGGTACGCCATTGCGTAATAGATACAATATTACTTAATATCAAATTTTTTATTATTTTTGAGGAGTGAATTTACTACTGAACTCTCCTCAGAATTTAGCATGTTTATCTGTAATTCTTTCGAATCATGAAGTTCACTTATCTTTCCTAAGCTAGAATAAAAGTAATTATGACTTATAAAATTAATATTATCTTTAGGAATTAAATCTTTATTCAACTCAAAAACATTAGATGAATCTGCTATTAAGTAACTTTTATCTATATCTGTATGAATTATATGTTTATTATTAAAGGCTGTTCCATCCTTTAGTATGAAGTTGGCTGAGATTTGCGAGTGTCCAATATATTTAAATAACTTTTTTGTCCGCAAAAGCAAAAAAAAGTATAAAACTGTAATCATCACTAAGGCACTAATAGTGGAAGGGTCAAAATCTCTAATTAATAACAACACACTAAGTGGATCATCTGCATTTTCACCTAGAACGTTCCCTTGCATACTTAGAATTTTATTTATCACCCAACCATATAATAATGAATAGTGGACTAAATATATCAAAATGAAAATCATTAAGCCAAGTATTAACCATTTTCTTCTTTTTAGTGTACTCTTTTTATTATATGCCCAAGAAGTAATAGCACTCTGCATTTTTTTAAATGATAAAATTTGAATAATTGCTAGAAAGAAAAATAAATAAAAAAGTGCATAGCCTACGTTACTAAAAACAAATACAATTTCATTGCTCATCCATTTATAAAGAGAAGAAGACATTAGTACAGCGTAAATTCCTGCACTTATTACTATTAAAGTCCATATGTATGCAAATCTAAAAAATTTCATTGTACTTCCCATATAAAATATTTCCTCAAGTGACACAAAGAAACGCAATGGATTCTTAGTCATTTTTAAATATGTAGTAAAGACATAAAATACAACTGTACCTAAAAAACCTGAAAAAGCAATAACTGGATTGTAGAAAGCCTCCATAATATCATCCCTTCTCAACATTTAATTCCACTTGTTCCTAATTATTTATTAACCTCCTATATTGTTTATTATATAACGTTTCAATTAATAGTGGAGTGAAATATGATTAATTATTCCATTACTTAACACAAAATTATCAACATTCATTTAATTTTCTCAACACTATCACATTTGACAACCCCCCTCAAAAAAGCCTATCCTAATAACGAACCAACCATTCACTATTAAGGAGTCGTTCCAATGGTGCAAGCCAAGAAAGACGAAGTCAGGAAAGAGATTGAATACGCGGCGCTCAAGGTCTTTTTTGAAAAAGGCTATGTGGATGCCAAGATGAGCGATATCGCGGATGAGATCAATATTTCCGTGGGCAATATCTATACTTATTTTAAGAACAAGAAAGAACTATTCTACGCCGTCGTGCCGCCGGATCTGGTGGATTATTTAAAGAATGTGTTGGTGGAGACGATTCACTTTGATAACCAGACCTTGTTCGAGGAAACGGATAGCGAGCGGAAGTCGGCGCTGTTGCAGGAACAGGTGGATGTACTACGTAAATACCGGAATCAGATTGTCATCATCTTCGAAAAGAATAAAGGCACCATCTACACCAACGCCAAGAATGAACTTGTCGAGTTGATGATCGAAACCAAGAAGGCCTATCTCAAAAATCAATATAAACGGTATGAGATTGGCACTGAGGAGAACTTGATCTTGCTGAACATTCTCGCGCACAATGTAATCGATATGAACTTGGAACTGTTGAAGCGGGATATGAGTGAGGACAGCCGGAAGCAAATTTTTGAAGCGTTGTATGTATACAGACTGTACGGCATGAAGAGTTTGAACGAATAATGCTCGAAGGCCTACAAGCCCTTTCCTACGAAAGATCACCAGTCGTCGCACAGCGTGCAGATTAGATGAATTTCTACTTGGTTTGCACGCAAAAAATAAGCACCGCGATTCACTCTATTTTTTTGATTCAAAAATGAATTTATAATTCACTTTTAGACAAAAACTGCTCTCTACCATTTAACCAATACAAGCTACTGTCCTATCCAAACTAGATGAGTTGAACATACATGTACACGATAAAAGACTTTTATAGCCTCACCTACATCCAAAGGAGGGACATAACATGAACACCGCTTACGCATTGAAAAACGTCAATCTGATCCACGGCGACTCAAGTCGCAACCTGCAAAAAAACATGGCCATTCTCGTCAATGAACAAGGACTTATTCAGGATATCGGCCAATATAACGAACTACTTATCCCTAGACACTACACAACAATCGACCTCTCAGGGAAATACGTGATGCCAGCACTGATTAATGCACACGTGCACCTCTTTGCAGATGGTAAACCGTTCAGTCTATCCGTTAGTGAAGGCTTGTTGCAGTTTGCCTATGATCGAATATTGAACACCAAGTTTGGTAGAAACGTTTTGAAAAAACGTTTTGAAAAAACGAATGAAACGCAACGCCCTGACCGCACTCCATGCGGGTGTGACAACGATGCGTAGTGTGGGGGAATTCTTTTACACGGACGTCCGGTTGCGGGATGAGATTAATAATGGTGACTTTGTCGGCCCCAATCTGCTCGTATCCGGTTTTTTCCTGAGTGTCACGGGTGGACATGGTGCTCCATTCCTCGCTCTGGTGGGCGACTCCCCGTGGGAAGCACGGAAAAATGTACGGCTAAATGTGAAACACGGCGTAGATCTGATCAAAATCTGTGTGACGGGTGGCGTGACGGATGCAAAAATGGTGGGCGAAGCTGGCCGTTTACAGATGACGGTGGACGAAGTTGCAGCGATCTGCGATGAAGCCCACAAGATCGGTTTGCGGGTAGCAGCCCATGTGGAAAGCACGGAAGGCGTAAGGGTTGCGTTGAAGGGTGGCGTCGATACCATTGAGCATGGTTCGGAGATGGACGACGAAATCATCCATTTGTACAAAAATAATCCCAATGCCCTGAATGGCTACACCGCACTCATCCCCACCCTGCAAGCCGCTTATCCATCCGCTTCACTGGATACCAGCGTAACGAAGGTAAGTGCAACGGTAAAAGAGAATTCCAGACTGGTCTACGATTCCATGCTCAAAGGCGTAAAACAAGCGATCGAAAACGACATCACCATTGGTATCGGCACTGATGCCGCCATGCCTTATGTGACTCACTATGATATGTGGAGAGAGATGGATCACTACATGAGACAGACCAATCTGAACAACAAACAGGTCCTTGACATGGTGACCCGAACCAATGCGAAGATCCTCGGTGTTGACGATGTTACAGGGACAATGGATATCGGAAAACATGCCGATCTGATTATTATGGAGCAAAATCCTCTGGAACATATTGAGGCCTTGTCAGACATCTCTACGGTCATGGTCAAAGGAAATCTAATTCAAACACCATCTGTAACGAGAATAAAAGAAGTAGACGATGTTCTAAACTCAGTTTGGTGAGTTCAGAATTGAGAAAAGGATCAGGAGTGAAATCATGCTTGGTATATTGATCAATTGTTAATTATATGCGAAAGTACCCTTGGAGCCATCTCCAAAAAGTTCATGAATGACGGATACAAATCCATTTTGAATCAAGTGATTGGAATCAGTGCACTCATCATAGGCATTAGTACAACCATGAGCAGCATATCAACCAGCCAATATCAGATTATATTTATCATCTTCCTGACCTTAGGCAGGATCACTGGGCAACTGATTAATTTTGAGAACATCTTGTCCAACATCATGACCAAATTCTCATCCAATGGCTAAATGAAGGATTAACTGTTGCCATATCATTGCTGTGCGTGGGATCGATCCCGATCCTGGGACCACTCCAAAGTGCACTACAGGGGGATAACAACTTTTTGAAAATCAATACGATTTTTTCGGGCATTACGTCATTGATTCTGGCTTCTACCTTCGGTATCGGCATCATCTTTCGGCGTTCATTCTATTGGTCATCGCAGTCCTGGTCTTCTTCTCGGCTGATTTCTTATCCGTCTTCATGACGACGAACATCATGAACGAAATTACTCTGATTGGTGGCATCCTGCGCTTTGTACGGGGTTAAACATCTTGAAAATCACAATTATCAAGGTATTGAACCTGCTGCCTGCCTTATTTGTTCCTATCTTTTTGTTATAGAATTAATTATTCCATCCCTTGCCCTCCAGGATTGGCTGCATATATTTCACTATTCGTGACACTTTCGTTTTGGATTGCTTTCACTTACATAATAAATGCTACATACTGTTAAGTACATTGAGGAAGGATGAAAAGATTGAAAGCAAAAAAAATTGGGCCTTTTGTCTGGATAAGCAGCTTTGTCGTGATGCTTCTGGTAGTTGTCTATTTTGTATTTTTTTCGGATATTATGAAAGGATGGCCTTCACCAGCAAAGGAACAACAATATTACACAGGCACCGTCGTTGAAATAAAAGAGCAAAACAGTAAAGTAGACGGAGACAAGGTACTTTACTCCATCGTCCTAGATAATGGGGAATATCTGAATGTAACAAAAAATTCGAGGTTTTATGTTACTTCGAGTGACTTCTATCAAGCAGATGCAAAATTCAGTAAAATGCGAATCGAAGCTGATTTCAACGATGTTAATGTAGGTGATAAAATTGAAAGTTGGACGAGACAAGTAAATAATCATTTATTTGAAATATATGAGTTAACTATAAAATAAACAAAGGCCATCCCTCTCAGGTGGCCTTTGTTTATCATTCTTTTATTAAGATTACACGTACATCGCCATCAACAATTTATAGATCATTGCTGCGGCTTCCGCACGGGTCGTCATATTTCCAGCACGAACCGTATTGTCGGTATATCCGTCCACAATCTTGGCCTGAACGGCTGTATTCAGTGCTTCCTGCGCCCAAGACGGCGTTTGCGTCGCATCAGTGAAGCTTGGTTTTACAGTATCTCCACTCGCTCCCGACTGTGCATCTGCACTTAACTTCAGCGCATTCGCCATCATCACAGCCATCTCGGCACGAGTGATCGTCTGATTAGGCTTGAATGTGTTATCTCCATAGCCCTTCACGATTCCGGCTTGTACTGCTGCGGCGATGTCGCTCTTCGCCCAGTCTGGCAGATTGCTTTGGTCTGCAAATGTCGTATCCGACTGCACAGACTTCAAGGCCAGTGCCTTACTGATCAACGTAACAAACTCTGCCCGTGTAATCTTCTTGGATGGTTGGAATGTACCATCTGTGTACCCCTGGATTACGTCCATGCCAATCAAACGATCTGCATAGTCGGATGCCCAGTGTCCGTTCAGATCGGACAAATTGGCTGGTACGTAACTGGACACCACGAAGGTTCCCAGATGATTCACATTCGTCGTTACCGTTCCTGCTGCGTCTGTCTTCCCGCCGACAAATACCCAGCTCTGACGAGCTTCATTATAATAGTAGATTGCTGGCTGTGTTCCTTGAGGTAGATTGGAAGCGTCATATTGCAAGCTAAGTGCTGCCTGCTCATCCAATGTCCGTCCGCCAGTGCGGCTGATTTGTACCGCTTGACTCAATACGTTCAGCGAAGCTGCATTCTGCAATTGGTCCTTGGACACGACAGATAGCTGCAATGTATCTTTTTCCCCAATGGCTCCAGCCGGAGCGTTGAATTGCACGATGTCTTTGAGACCCGTTTGTACAGGTTGATTCGCTTCGACCTCTACTTTCACTTCAGTTGATGAATCTGACCCCGTATCCGGGTTGGTTGGTGTGGTTGGAACGGTAGGCGTTGTTGGCACACTTGGTGTGCTTCCCCCAGAATTCCCGCCTGAGTTGCCCCCATTACCATCGCCATTGCCCGAACGGGCTTGCACGGTAACCGTACGTGTCACTTCTTGTGCCACATTTCCAGCAATATCTTTCACGTTATAACGAAGGGTGTAGATCCCCACTGCTTGTGTGTTCACTGTGCCGGCAATCTGCACGGAACCACGGATGCCCACATTATCGGCAGCCTGTGCTCCAGGCTCGTTATACGTATCTCCCACCGTTAATGTCATCTGGCTGCTGCCTTGCAGGGTGATGACAGGGATTTCGCGGTCTATTTTGACCACCAAAGGTAAAGTATACATTTCGTTCAAATCGTCTGTCGCTCTGAATAACAGCTTATGCTCTCCAGCCTCGGTTATCTCCAAAGGTGTATTCTCCGTATATGGCTCATACGTCTGACCTCCATCAAGAGACAGCTCGATCGTCGCCGAAGTGGCTGGCGCGTAAACTGCGCTGGTTACACTAACCGTTACGGACTGGTTTGTCCATGTATCCGTATGATACGGCTCGCTGTCAGCAGTGGTCATCTTGCTTTTTAACACTAATACCTGATTATTTGTTCCTTCCACAATGACAGTGAACGTTCTTGTATCCGTTTCGCTGCCACGTTGTACCGTTGCCGTCAATTCCAGTCGCTTATTATTCTCAGGCTGTGTCAGAAGTTTCCCCTGTGCATCCATCAATTCCGGGTTTGAGCTGGACCAGCTAATCGTGGCTCCATGTTTTCCTTCAACAGGAAGGGTAAGGTCGGAAGTGACCGCGTTCAGATCACCCAGATCAATCGCTTGAAGCGTATCCGTTACCGCCTGTGCATCACTGTAAGGGGTAGCACTCACGAAGATCGGATTGGAGTAGAACCACAGATCGCGATAGTTCTGATCATTGATCTCGTTGAAACGAGTCTCTGCATCAGCTGTTGTGATTTTGGGATCAAGCTGCGGTTCACCATCTACAGTCTCACCAGCAACGTTCATACCCAGATTTGTACCGCGCAGGCGATAATATTTATCCTGGTCGGTGGCTTTGATTTTGTACGTGATGACATGGTAACCTTCGGCATCTGTCGTCCAATCGTTGGACGTGAAGGTTGCCAGTACTTTAGTAGAGTCATTAGTGTCTTTGGAATAGGCAGCTGTGCCCTTCTCCGCCTTGCCCGTCACATCTCCCGCGATGAGATCAACGTGATCAACCACCGGTATTTGTCCAGCAGACGTGCCGCTGTTGATTGGTTTTTCATAGTTGTTGCTCGTGGTTGGACTCTTGAACCGGATTTTCAGTTCCACTTCGTCGCCTTGGGTCACACCCAGATCTCCGCCCATTTCAGCCTGAGTGCCCGCGCCGGAAGCCGTGAAGTCCAGTGCGTTAATCAGATCACCGAATACGGAAAATGATTTTCCCGAACGCAGTCCTTCCAGCACGGCTTGCATACCTGTACCATCAACCCACGAATAAGTCTTGGCATATTCTCCCGGAAAATAACCGCTGGAATTCGTGCCAATGGTCTTGAAATGGTAGTCCGAATTGCCGTAGTTCCAGAAATGACGCCCATCTCCCAGCAATGCATCCCACAGACCGCCCACCTTGGCGACCATATAGTCCACACCGCCGTATGTACGATATTTGTATCCATCATCTGCTGTTGGATTAGCAACGTTGTATGTTGTGTTATACCCGCCGCGATCCGGTTCCATCTGGTTGCCCAGCATGCCTTCGATCCCGAATACAACTTGCGGGGCCAGATCGTTGAACTCACGGAAGTCCGCGATGGTATATTTGTTTTTGCCGCGTGAAGGATGGTTGATCATCGCATAACTTGTCGTTGGATACTTGGTTGCCAGCCAATTGATAGCAGCCAGTGCATCCTGATGAGTCGTATAGGCACGTCCCCCCGTCAGATTCCAATTCGCTACGTCAGCCGCATCGAACAGATTCGCATCCCGATTGGTAAAACGATATTCAAATTCGTTTGCAGCTTCCAGCGCTTCGGTCGAATTCGGCTCATCCGTCAGAATCCCCACTCCAACGTGTTCATGCGTCGGCATGTCCCATTCGAAACCGGAGAAAATCGTCTTGCCTGCGTATTTGCCTGCTTCCTGAAGTGCTTTGATCTGTGGCACCTGATATTCGTTCATCCCCTGGGACATCGGAATCGATCCGCCTGGAATGTCTACTCCGTTGTGATCCCGCTTGGATAACCGCAAATGATCCGTAAGCGCGATCCAGTCCAGACCATACTTCGTCAGACCCGCGTCGAGTACATTTTCCAGCGAATTCTGCGCATCATCGGACTCAAAGGTATGTACGTGCAAATCTCCCGTTTGCCATGAACCTGTTGCCGAGCTGTTGGTTGGTGTGTTATCTCCCGCATCTGCATACGTTACTGCAGCAGGAAAAGCACCCATAACCAGGCCTGTAGCCAGTGGTATAAGCGTAAGCATAGCGAGCATTTTCTTTCCTTTATTATTGAACAAAATCATCCCACCACCCGTTCTGAGTTGTTGTGTCGGGAATAATATAAGAGACTTTGGGGGGCAGGGTCAACGCATTGA
Organism: Paenibacillus sp. 11B; assembly: GCF_030487755.1. NCBI lineage: Bacteria > Bacillati > Bacillota > Bacilli > Caryophanales > Paenibacillaceae > Paenibacillus > Paenibacillus sp. 11B. The sequence goes on from NZ_JAUKNS010000001.1 coordinate 1,633,803, forward strand.
AAGCGCCTATTAAAAATTTGACATCCCCCTGCATCGATTTACATTTCGTTAACGAATTCTTTTTGCTGTATCTAAGAAAATCATGCTCTGTCTTACTCCATATTGAGGAGTTGAAATGTACTAGAGAGAGGTTGCAAGAGGGTGAATAAAAATTCAGATTTTGTTCACCATTCAGGAAAGTTCCACCACAGCTAGTGGATCATTAGGAAGATGACTGGCGTAACAGGGGCGATAAAGAGCTGATAATGAAGGGCTTTGTAAACATCTGAGCGTAGAGCATTGGCCGGATATAAAAAAAAGAACCTACGAATGCATAGGCGCAATGCGTCCTGAATCCGTAAGTACCCTGGGTTTGGACTGGATTTTGACTTAGCTTTTACATGTTTACTTCTGTGAAGCGAGAGTTAACGAGTTGTGAAATGTGGGCATTCTCCACTTAATATTTAACTAGAAATATTCTCCCAATAAACCGATAATGTTGAAGATGGCACTGGCTCATTAGACATAGAACAAGATACATAGAAGGAGTTGCACACTTTTGAGAAGATTTTATCCAGGTTTGGGGCTAACTATTATAGCTTTAATTTTACTATTACTAGGCTCTGCTCCAACAGAAGCAGCATTGAAGAAAGTAACCTTAAAACTGTCCGATGGATCAACGTATTATGGCGAAGTTCTAGACGGGAAGCCTCATGGAAAAGGAACCGCCCGCTGGGGGAAATCTGAAATGTACTCAGGGGACTGGGTGAATGGAAGGCGGCAAGGTAAAGGCAAGTATACATATAAATTAGTCGAAGGTGCGGGTGTGCCCTTTGATGATTATGATGAATCTAACATGGGTCACGGAACAGGTGAATTCACTACAAGAACCTACACCGGATCGTGGATTAATGGTACATATCATGGCAAAGGAAAAGAAATTACGCAATGGTTAGAAGTACAGTATCTCACTGCTGATGGTGAAGTTCACCCTATACTTGGGAGTTACATAAACTCAATTAATGATGGAACATTCAATCAAGGCAAGATGTCTCAGGGATATTACGCAATCCACTCTTCAGATATTGTCTCATTAGGGTATAAGGATCACACGACGACAATTACTCTCGAAAATTATTATTTCAATGGAAAGGTAAGCGGGGACCCGTACTTTTTTGACACGATTATCAGTTTTCAAAAGAAACACGATTCTTCAGATATATATATGGGGATTAAACCATCCGAATTCTCCAAAGGCACAATAACCAGCGGCAAATTCACGGGGTCTACGTATCTAATCGATTATGGTAATTCAGTTAGTTATTCTAAACAAGTCGTAAAGAACGATAATGTATTAAAAGAGAATTACATAACGTTGGCCACCTTTGATAAGGATCGCAAGAAAATTCTTAATGAATTCCTTCAAGCGATCAAACCTTATTCAGCCAAACTCAATAACATATCCGACGAGATCATGTCATTAAAAGACATCAACTATAAGGGAATGATTCCCTAGGTAGTGGAGGTCACTAAATGAGAAAAAAACGATGGAAAAGAAAACACTACCTTTTTCAGATATAAGCCTCCACAGCTTCCTTGGAAACTGTGAGGATCCCCCTCACTAACCATTAAACCCATTAAACTGCCGAAGCATAGAGGTGAAACGTTCCAGTTCTTCATCATTCCATCCCGATATGCGTTCATAAAAAGTTGACTCCTTCTCCTTGAGCGCACCCACCGTTGATTGTTGACCAAGCTCCGTCAAAGACAACAAAACGCCGCGCCGATCTTCGGGGTCCGGCTCCTTGCTTACATACCCTGCCTTCTCAAGTTGTTTAATCAGACGGCTTACCGAACTGCGGTCCATTGCCGTCGCTTCTGCCAAAGCTGCTGCGCTTGTAGGACCGTAAGAATACAACCACCGCACCAAATGAAAAGCGGCAGGCTGCATAGTCGCATCAAAACGCTCGGCAGATCGAACATTAAGCGCATGCGAAGCACTAATTAGCGCATGGATCTGCTCACCAAGTGCCAGTTCCAGGGTTTCTCTGTCTTTTGTTTTAACTGGATTTTCACTCATTATTATGGTTCCCCTCTCCTCGATACAGCAAAACAGGATTTTAAATATATAGTTGACAAATATCAATTAATATTTATAGTTGATTTATGTCCATTATATATTCCAACCCTATTCGTGTCAAAAGGAGACCTCATTATGAAAACAACACACCCCATTATTGTGATCACCGGAGCAACCAGCGGCTTAGGTCAGCTTGCTGCCATGGAACTTGCGAAACGCGGTGCACACCTTTTACTCACAGCCCGAAGCGAAGAACGCGCCGAGACCACCAGAAACAAAATCAGGGAAATTGCGCCATCTGCCAAGATCAACTTTTTCTTTGGAGATTTGTCTTTACTGAGCGATGTAAAACGTATAGGGCTTGAAATTGCAGCCACTTATCCGCGTATCAATGTTCTTTTGAATAACGCGGGTCTTCATGCTTTTGAACAAAGAGTCACTTCCGAAGGGTTTTCCGAGATGATGGCCGTGAACTATTTGGCTCCTTGGCTCCTAACGCACACGTTGCATACGTCTCTGGTTCAGGCAGGCCACGCCAGAGTCGTCAATGTTGCATCTGAAGCCTCGCGGAATCATGGAAAACTGATGCTGCCCGATGATTTGACGGATACCAATCCCTTTACTGCACGCGGCTCCTCCGCCATCTATGGCAAAACCAAACTGCTCAATATTATGTTTACTGGCGAGCTTGCCCGTCAATGGGATGGAACTGGAATTCGAGTGAATGCTTTGAATCCAGGTTTTAATGTTACAGGTCTTGGACGAGAGTTATGGTTTGCGAGTGTGCTTGAGCATATTCTAACGTTTTTGCATATCGGCGACCCACGGCGGGGTGCGGATATCATGACTCGTTTGGCAGTGGAATCGGAATATAGTGAAGTTTCGGGAGGATATTTCAATGTTGGAAGCGGGGCATCCATTACTCCTGTGTATCCGGGCGGAGATGCTGGAATGCAAAACAAGCTGTGGAAGGTGACGACACAATTACTGAAACAACGTGGTCTGTTGGAATAATCGAAAATAGAAAAAGCCTTTCAGATCATGTCTGAAAGACTTCCACCTCTTAAAAATTCATACTCAACCAAATCGGCCACTAATATAGTCCTGCGTACGCGAATCAACGGGCTCGGCGAACATGTCTTGGGTAGCGGAGTATTCCACGACCTCCCCATTCAGGAAAAACACCGTCTGCTGGGAAACCCGAGCTGCTTGCTGCATATTGTGCGTAACCATCACGATGGTATAGCGTTCCTTCAATTCATGCGTCAGTTCCTCAATTTTGAACGTCGAGACGGGATCGAGCGATGCGGTAGCTTCATCCATCAGCAGAATGTCCGGCTCGACCGCGAGTGCACGTGCGATGCAGAGGCGCTGCTGCTGCCCTCCGGACAGGCTTAGCGCTGAACGCTTCAGGTTATCCTTCACTTCGTCCCACAGGACAGCGGATCGAAGACTCTGCTCCACAATTTCATCCAGCTTCTTTTTGCCATGAATACCGTGCTGTTTTGGGCCAAAGGCCACATTTTCATAGATGGATTTCGGAAAAGGATTCGGTTGTTGAAACACCATTCCGATTTTCTTGCGTAAGGATTCCACATGCACTTCACCATTGTAGATATCCGTTCCGCCCACAGCCACCTTACCTTCGATCCGTGTTCCAGGGATCCGATCATTCATGCGGTTGAGTGTACGCAGCAGCGTGGATTTCCCACACCCGGACGGCCCGATAAAAGCGGTAATGGCCCGCTCCGGGATTTCAATGGAAACATCCTTAAGCGCTTGGAACTCGCCGTAATATAAATTCAGTTTGTTGATTTCAATGATTGGCTGCACAACGTGCCCTCCCGGTGTTGAATTAGAGTATATTGCTGGATGAATACGGTGAGCTCCATAAGATTCTTATATTCTGTTGGTGTGATGTGTGATGCGTCTATTGAATGCGATGCACCCACCCGATAGGTCTGGTGCGTACGCCTTTGACGTCTTAAACCTGTGTTTTGCGTGCATTCAGCCAAAGTGGCACACGGAACAAAATATTAATGAGCAAGGCCACAAAAATCAGCACTGCCGTAGCCTTCTGGGCAATTTCCTCCGCATCCGGCACAATCGCTTCCGATTGGATGTACCACAGATGCACAGCCAGGGTTCCTCCCGGCGAAAACAGATTGAAGTCCCACATCTCTCCTGAAGTGGATACCCCTGCGGTTAGAATAATGACCGCGCTCTCCCCGAATGCCCGTCCTGCTGTCAGACAGATGCCTGTCATGATTCCGTTCAGGGCTACAGGCAGCAATACATGACGAATCGTTTGCAGGTGGGTGGAACCCAGCGCAAAGGATCCATTGCGAAGTTCAACCGGAACCGCCTTGACCGATTCCTCCGTCACTCTGGTGAGCACAGGTAGATTCAGGAAGGCAAGACTGACCGCTGCGCCCAGAATCGTAAGACCAATCTCAAAATACTCGACAAACAGCGCAATCCCAAACAATCCGAAGATGATGGAGGGCACCGAAGACAGACCCTCCACGCAAATTCTAACGATCTCCATGAGCTTGTTGTTTGGCGCAAATTCTGCCAGATAGATTCCGGCTGCCATGCCAATCGGAATGGAGATGAGCAGGGAGAGAATCAACACATAAAACGAGTTGAACAGCGCCGGGCCAATTCCGCCCCCTTCTTCAATCTCGCTCGGCACCCCGTACAGGAAATCCCAGCTCAGCAAAGGCAGCCCCTTTTCCAGAAGCAAGAACAACAAGCCGACGATAAATAAAATGACGATAATGCCTATACCCCATACCAAACCTGTAAAAAGCTTGTCCATGAACATAGAACTGCTCCGCCGTTTGGCAAATGAATAGGTGGGGACCGGAGTTGCCTGCTTTTTTATACTCATGAGGAGTGTCCCCCTTTCTTCTGAAGCATTCTCACTGCTACGATCATCAAGATGGAAATGGCGAGCAGGATAAAGCCCATCATGTACAGGCCATGATTCCAGATCGAATCGAATTCCACACTAGAAATCTGCATGACAATATTACTGGTCAGCACTGCGGTGGGCGTGAACAGACTGTTTGCAAGCTGTGCCGTATTCCCGATAACCATTACTACAGCCATCGTCTCCCCAATGGCGCGGGTCATTCCGAGAATGACAGCATACATGATCCCGCTTCTCGCCGCAGGCAAAACTACACGGATTACAGTTTGAAACCGGTTGGCACCGAGTGCATATGCAGCATCCCGGTACTTGTTCGGTACAGCGGATATAGCATCATCACTGATCCGGCTGATTGTAGGAAGAACCATGATCGTAAGAACGATGGACGCCGCAAGTAAACCGTCCGCCAGATCATGTCCACTGAGATTCCGGAGCCAGGGAATGAGAATTGTCAGTCCCAAGAAACCGTACACCACGGAAGGAATACCAACCAGCAAATCCAGGACAGGACGCAGCGTTTGGCGAAGCCATTTTGGCGTCATCTCGGCCAAAAACACGGCAATAATGACGGAGATCGGAACGGCAAACAGCATGGTAAGACCGGTCAAGGCCAGCGTTCCCAGGATAAAGATTAGCGCCCCGTAATGTTCATTTTCCGGGTCCCAGTTGGTGGAGAAGAAGAATTCGGTCAGGGAAACGTCCGCAAAGGTGAGCACGCCTGTGCGAAGCATAAGAACCAGAATGCATAACAGGACCAGGCAAACAAACAGTGTACTGCCGATGCAGACCATACGAAACAGTTTGTTGGACCACCTTAAACGAGCCTTGCGGTCGAACCTTGTTCCCGAACCGGGAGCCTTGCCAAGGCTTGAGCCGAGCTCACTCGGAGCAGCGCTGTTCGAGGATGGATTTAAATCGATCATGAAGGACTCTTCCTTTCACATAGAGAAGCCAGCTTGGCGACCGTGCGCAGAAGCTGGCTATCCCTTTCCTTATGAAATACACAAATGGCGAACGTTCGCAGCCTTGTTATTTTACGGCAGCAAGCGGAATGAATTTCAGCTTTTTCAGGGAACCGTTCTGGAACTTGCTGCTTTGGATATACTGGATGAACGCTTTGGTTGCTCCAGTAGGTTGACCTTTGGTCATGTAATATCCAATGCCCCATACTTTATATGTTTTGTTCAGGACGTTTTTCTCAGTTGGTGCTACACCATTGATCGATACAGCCTTCATTTTGCTAGTTACATAAGGAAGGTCAATATAACCAATCGCATTAGGTGTCGTTTCAATCGTTGTTTTCATATCACCGCTGGAGCCAACCTCTTTGTAGTTATCTCCTTTGCTCATGAAGTCCTTACCATCCAGTGCTTTTTGTTGGAAGTTAACTCGTGTGCCGGAACCAAACTTACGGTTAACCACAACGATGTTGGCATCCGATCCGCCAACTTCCTTCCAGTTTGTCACTTTGCCGGAGAAGATGTCCTGCAGTTGTTTGGTTGTCAGATTACTTACACCCACATTGCTGTTCACAACAGCCGTAAACACTGTTACAGCTACCGGATTGGCTACCAAACCATCAAATTTCTTGAAGCCAGGTACATCTTTGGATGCATCCCAGTCTACAGCGCCAATGTCTGCGATCCCTTTACGAACGGATTGAGGACCTGTGATGGAACCTGCTGCGGAAGCGGAGATTTTGACTTTTGGATTATCTTTCTTGAATTCACTGGCAGCCTGAAGTGTGAGCGGAAGCAGCGCTGAGGAACCGTTAATGACAATTTTGCCTTTCTCTGTGCTCTTGGCAGCAGATGCCGTCGTTGCGCCACCAAGTCCACCAATTAGAGATACAGCCATAAGCATTGCTGTGAAGGGTTTGATCCATTTTTTCATGTTAACTAAACTCCTCTCGAATTAAAAAGCTTTAATGTTACTTCATGTCAAACCTTACTTCGTAACAGCTCTCCAGCTGCCGCCAGCTTGTACCAGAACTCGGCCATTCTCCACCACTGAGATTTGCGATCCGGCAACGGAAATGGAGGATACGTCGGAAGATACGGTGTACAGCTTGGTTTGTTTGCCAGTTACCGGGTCAATCGAAAGGATCACACTATTGCTGTCATCCTGGGCCGCAAGTACATACAAGATGCCACCCGACAGAATCGCTTGTTCTACATCGTACTCGGCATACACCGACGTAGACTTTTGAGATGAATCCACAGACAGCAATGATGCTTTACCATCTTCGGAAGGTACACTCACGTAGTAAGCTTTTTGTCCGTCAGCAGACCATACAAACACCTTATCATCGGTTGATGTTGTAAGCTTCACCGCCTCTGGTTTTGAACTTTCTGTGTTATACGAAAATACCTGCTGTTGATTGGCTGAAAAATCAATGGATACATTGTCTTCATCCACATTGGTTGTATCGGAAGTTACTGTACCAAGTGTCGTTACCGTATAGATGAATTTCTTGCCATCAGCAGAAACATTCAGGTTTTCCTTATAGTCCACCTTGTCTTCGACCACTTTCGTAATCGCGCCATCGGCCAAATTCAGCTTGGCAATGACGGAACCTTTATCCCCTTGCAGGAAATAGATTGCATTCCCGTCAGCAGACCATACCAGTTCCGGCTTAATGCTGTTGTCGCTCGTGATCAGTTTGGAAGACTTGGTCTTCAGATCAATGACGTATACGGCTCCTTCTGCATTTGTATAAGCCGCTTGATCACCGCTCGGAGAAATGACGAGATCTGATCCCCCGTCTGTAGTTAACAACAGATCGTATTTACCACTTGTCGTATTCACGAGATAATCCGTTCTGCCATCGTTGTTGCTCTTGGAAACAATCAACTTGTCCGCTCCGGCAAAACGTGGATTCTCAACTTCTTCGAGCAAGGATACCGTGCTGATTTCAAGCAGTCCGTTTCGTTTGACGATCGTACCGCCAACGCCGGACACCAGTGGACGAAGTGCAACGTAACTTGTACCACCAATAATGGTAACTGGTTGATTCAAATTTACTTTGGCGCCATCTACCACGATTTGTTTGCTTTTGTTTTGCAGTGTTACGGTGTGATCATTCAACTTGATCACTGTCGTTCCACTATTTACTTCTGCTTGCGCGCCAATGGCTTTGATCACATCACGAAGTGACACGAGAGTCTCTCCATTTTTAACGATGGAACGGACGATGATACTGCTACCGTTTATTGTAAGCGTGGAATTTTGTACCTGGGCTGCACTAGCCGCAGGTTTGGCTGCAGGAGCAGCCGATACTGCACTAACCACAGAAGTTCCTAACACTGTGGCTACCATGGACACTACTAACGCCTTTTTCATTGACATTATCTCTTGTCACCCTTCTCTATTCCATTTAATTTGACTTGTTTTGTCGTGCCCTGCTGTCTGGTATTCAATGCATGTATCGTCTTTATGAGAGCTTGTCCGGCTCATCCCCCCAAACTTCCACGTTCATAGTAAAAATTACCTATCACGATTGTAATTATAGGAGAGATTTGTAAACGGGAAATCCTGGAATTGTTAACGAATTGTCAATGTTTTCATAACACACAAAAAAGAGTCGCTGGAATACGACCCACGACTCGTTTTTTGTGTTAATATGCGGCTGCAGTATTACAGAAAATGTTGATTCTTCAGACCTCAATTTGTTCATATAATTGTCTCGTGACAAGAGAGGGCTGAATATTAAGCTCGGTCAATCTTTCTTTAAGATTGCGATAGATTCGGAGCACATGATCATGTTTGCCCATGTACAAGTATGCCTGCATGGCACGACGGTAGGCTTCTTCTTCGTATGGTGATTGGCTGATTGCACGTTCTGCTGCCTCTGCTGCTTTTCTGCCGTTATTGGAATTCAGATATTTCTCGGAAAGCTTCAACTTAAGCTCCAAGGAAAATTGCTCCAGCCGATGACTTAGCTCCAATACCCATGGATAATCCTCCTGCGGTAACAGTTCCTCCTGATACAAATGTAAGGTTTGCTCGATTAGCGATATCGGCATATCTACTTCTTGCTCCATCCTGAACGAAACGTCCAGAAAATCATATACGTCTGCTCTGATCCGTTCCTTATCCAGGATATAGTGCTCACTTTTATATCTCAACAAATGTTCAATACCAACGTTCCGCAAGTTTTTTCGTAACAAGCTCACACAGGTATGCAAATAAATTTTAGCTTTCTCATAAGGTTCATTAGGCCATAACTTTTCGATAATACGATCACGGTGAACCGCACTTGTCGCAGGGTTATTCAGCAGCAAATACGCAAAAAGCTCCTTCTCTTTGGCTGTTCGCCACATCAGCGTCTTTCCGTTTGTGATTGCAACATGGAAGGTTCCGAGCAATTGGACAAACAACTTATCCGTACTATCGGAATTGACGACAACGGGATCCATGGATCTGCTCTTCTCCTTCGTCCATCGCTCAATGGTCCGTGACAAGCGGTCCATCTCGATCGGTTTGAGCAAATAATCCAGTGCTTCATGTTCAAAAGCGGCCACAGCATACTGATCATAAGCGGTCGTGAACACGATCACGGCATCCGGTTCCACATCGTGTATGTTCGCCGCTAACTCCAATCCGCTCATTCCTGGCATCTCAATATCCAAAAACCAGATATCCGGCCGGATGTCCCCAAGTGCAGCAAGCGCATCGAAGCCATTAGCCGCACGCCCTGCGACGTGTACTTTACCTGTTCGAGCAAGGAACATTTCCAGCATATTTAAAGCATGCGGCTCGTCATCCACCAAATACGCTTGGATCAATGCAAGTTCCCCCTTTACATCATTTATTGGTATGGAAATTCAATCGTTATCTTCGTCCCGTGACCTTGCTCACTCTGGATCACAGGTGCTTGTCCGTTCAGGTGTTTCAGTCGCCTCTGCACATTTTGCAAACCAATTCCCTGCTCGGCATGGCTTCTGTCCAGGATACTTTCCACTTGCTCAGGAGACATGCCAACTCCATCATCCTCAACCACCACTTGAACCTGATTTTCACATTTTTGAATGAATAGCCGAACCGTTCCTCCATCAATCTTCTTCGACACCCCATGCCGAATAGCATTCTCCACCAGTGGCTCGATGAGGAGTGGCATCACTTTACAGGAATACAGTGATCTGTCCACATTCAATTCAACCTGAAGACGTGAACCGAAGCGCTCCTGCTCGATCTCTACATAGGCCTGAATCAACTCCATCTCCTTGCTGAGCGGAATCAATTCCTCCGAGTTATCCAGATGAAAAAGAATTCGCAAATAACGACTGAAGCTGCCTAACAGTTCTCCCGCTCTAGGCCCGTCTGTGAAACATAACGACATAATCGTACCCAAGGCATTATACAGAAAATGCGGTTTGATCTGTGAACGAAGAAACGCCATTTCGTTGTTCGCCGCTTCCTTCACCAACCGTTTCATACCGAGCAAGGTATGTACTCGGACCAGAATCTCACCCGCATCCAGCGGGCGTGTAATAAAATCGTTGCCTCCTGCCTTAATGCAAGCCTCAATATCCGCTGGAGTACTGCGCATATTGATAAACAGAACCGGCAGGTCCACCTGGCTGAATTCCAGCCGAATCTGCTTACACACCTCATAACCGGTAACCGAGGGCAGCATCGCATCTACAATAACGAGATCGGGCAGCTTACCGCTTGCAAGTAGCGATTGCACCTCCATGTCAGAGTCCGCAAAACTCACTTGAAAACCTTCTGTAGAAAGTAATGTATTCAAGTGCTCCATATCCACAAGATCAGTTGTTGCAATCAATATGGCTGCTGAAACATTGCCGGACGGCAATCCCGATAAATCCTCTCCGTGCTTCTCCTGAGATACTGCAGTCTCTATGACGTTCTTCATGTCAGCATCTGCTGCGGATGGAAGCTCGATCTGAATTGATTCTGATTCATCATTGACGCTAAGCCGGCCCCCCATAATGCTGACAAGCTCTGCTGCAACAGACAAGCCTGCTGAACCGTTGTGCATACTCTCTAAATCAGGGGATTCTTCTGTCCCAAATCGGGCAATTTGCTCCGTACGTGCCTCAAAACGAAGTATAATCCGCACTCGCTCTTGATGCCGCTCGCACTCGAATACCAGCTCCCTGTGACTATGCTGACCAATCATGTGATAGACAAGGTTGTACAGCACTTGCAGTAGACGGCTCTCGTCTGCAATGACATAGCGGGCCTCAGGCTCCAGCCGCCGTACCATAAGGATTCCTTTTCCTGTAGCCAGAAACCCGAGCACCTCCGTGACCAAAGAAAGGCAGGACACCAGATCAACATTGCCTACCGCAATCTTCATATTGCCGTCTCTAAATCGGGACATATCAATCAGATCATTTACAAGATTGGACATCCGGTATGCCGTATTGCGTATGAGCTGAAGCTTGCCTCGAATTTCCATCTCATTCGTACGTCTCAACGACGTTCCGAGAAGAGAACGGGACAAATGAATGATGCTATGAAGCGGCGAGTTCAGCTCATGCGATGTCAAAAGTAAAAACTCATCCTTTACCTTGTCCGATAATTGGAGCTGCTTCGTAAGCTGCTGCATCGCATCATAAGCTCGAACATATTGATAGATCAGGAGCACGGCGAAGACACTCAAAATAACTAATGTTGTACAATTCAGTAGAATCTGACTCACCGGATACCACGTTACGAGGATGCCAAGAACGTTGTTTACAAGCATAAGCCAGATACATATGATGAGCAGTTGTAACTGCGAACGACTCTTGCTCTCATATTTCTTCATAACATAGTGATGCAGGATGACAGCAAATGATAAGACATAAGACAACAGGTTAACGATATACATGCCTTCCTGAATGGAGGAATACACTCGAAATGGGGATAGCACGATCAGGACGACGTATAGAGCAAGCAAAGCACTTGGCAGCTGAAGGCATCTTCTGATCGTTTTCCCCTGTCCAGGGGCAAATTTCCATGTAATCATGCTAACAACGACGGATACGCCATATACCGCTGCATATTTCATTTTGAACGCGAATTCAAAGGGAATTCCCGGTACAAGCTGTAATAAGAGACGCTCCCCATTCGTCACCACAATAATGGCAAAACCCAAGAAGAATAGTGCGTAAAGCAACTGAATGCGATCACGATGCAGACGAAGATAGAGATAGAAAAACAGCAAACCAAAGATGACTACAATCCCCATGATGAACAGCTCCAGTCCAGACTGAATCATCGTTCTTCTTTCAATCTGACTGGCATACCCCAGTTCAATCGAGTTGTAGATGCCACCGCTGCGAAAATCAAAATTAGCTACCTGTAACACAATTTCGAGATCTGCTTGTTCCGTATGAAAATAAATCGTATATGGCTCATTGCGCGGTTTATAGGATTCCGCAGACGTGCCGGGAAGCCCTGATCGACTCATCAGCTGCCCATCCAGATACATCGTATCCGCGAAGCGAACATACCGTTTCGCAATTGCCAGCTGCTCTCCCTGAGGGACATTCCGCACAATCAGGCGATAGGTTCCATACCCCTTCCCGCTCATTGGATAGCCTTGATTGATCACATCCTCATCCCAGTTACCAGGCACTTGCATCATAATGGGCTTGATACGCATTAGATGAATCTGCTGTGGTGAGAGCAACTGCTCAGGATAGAATTCCCATTCTCCATCCAGTGGAATAATAGTATGGCTTGTCCATGAGAAATCTGCCAGCTCCAGAGTTCCCTGCTTGGCAACAGGCGTCTCTCGTTCACCCGTAATCTGCAGCACAACCACGAGTGCAAGCAGCATTGTCATTAATCCAACCCCTAACAAAAACCGATCCTTTCTGATGACAGTCATCTCTCCTTCTTCCGTAGCAGCTACCTCTCAATATAGCGTTATTTTCGCACTCACGCTTGATGCTGTCCATCCTTTTTCAAAGCTAGGATATAACGATGAAAAAAAGGCATCCGCAGATGCCTCCTGGACTTCATCTGATCATGCTCGTCCCTAGCTCAGGATAGGAACAAGCATGATCAGCACTCAACATTCTAATTCTGGGATGCAGCCTGGACTGCGCCGTAAGCCCAGTGATTTACAGATACATCCTTCCATCTGGATGTACCGGACAGATCAGGTTCGATATGAACCAGACGATTCAGCAATGTAACGGCCTCTGCTCGTGTCACAGCATCGTTCGGACGAAATGCTCCGTCTTGCGACACACTCATGATACCTGCTGCCAATACACGCTGAACTGCTTCGCGAGCCCAGTGCTGTGTAAGATCAGTAGCTTCGTTTGGCACAGCCGTTGTTGCTGCAGTTGCTTCTGCGTTTACATCCGCAGCTAATTCCTGAGTTTTCAAAATCCGCTCAATAATGACAGCCATCTCGGCTCGTGTAATGGAACGCCCTGGCATGAAATCTCCGGCATCATTGCCTCGCATATATCCTGCCGCAGTCGCCTTTTTAATCGCTTCGCGTGCCCATTCAGCAACAGGCATATCCCGATAGGATGAACTGAGCGTAGCTTCATCGCTGTCCGACGGTAATACGCGAGACAGTAGGGCTGCCATTTCAGCACGCTGAACCGCCTGATTCGGTCTGAACGTGCCATCCGCATAGCCTTGAATGTAGGCTGATGACTGGTCTCCGTTCATCAAAATAATGGAAAATGTGCTGAACTTGGTGACTTCAAACTCAATTCCGGGTTGATCTGTTCCATTAAACTTAACGATTTTACCCTTAACGAGTTCCTTCGTTCCATCGCTATGTTCAATAAATACTTGCAGCTTGTCCAGTTCCTTCTGCGTCAGGTTTGTATCTCTGATTGGCAGCACAACCGTCACTGGACGACTGCTCATATTCGTCTCAATCGTCATTGGACGACCTACCAAGCGGAAATCGGCGGTATTGGTTGACTGTTTGACGATTAATGGATCTTTCTGGATACGCTGCTCCACCACTTCACGTCCTGCGGCATCCTTGATCGGCACAAGATGGAAGAAAATATCCGAGACAAGTCCCTGTAAAGAATTCGCCGGAAGTTGCAGGGAAGCATTATCCGTTTCAATATACAGATTCATCTTCTCATCAGCCATCAGTGAAGTAGACTTGGCTGGAAGCTTCACGTTCAGTTCGGATACCTCGTCCTTCTCATCCGGAATCATGATCCGGGCAATATTCGAACCGGCCTTCTTCAGGCTTTCAATTGCACGAGAAGTCTGCTCAGCCGTCAGATTCACCTCGTCTTTTTTGCGTCCATCTGCCCCTGTTGTTCTTTCGATGATTGTTGCTGAAACAATAGCATTCGCATTCCGTTCATTAGTCACATTTACTGTAATTTTCTCGGAAGTGCTTGCATGCGTGGATGGTGTTGACGAACCACCGGATGAACTTCCTGAACTGGACGAACCCGGATTGGATGGTGTTGTTGGTGTTGTTGGTGTTGTTGGTGTTGTTGGCTCACCAACGACCGTGATATCGCCTGATATTGCCTGTTTCTTCATTTCAATCCCATCCGTATCCGTCACGGTGAAGTTTTCGAGTAGCGTCTCGTTGACGAACTCCACCGGATACTCGCCTGCAACAGCATTGGAGGTAATCGTGAATTCAATTTTGAACAACGTCTGGTAGGTCTTGGGCGCCGCCGGGATAGGACTCAGCCCTCCATTTGCATCACTCCAGCCCACGATAAGCGATCCTGTCTCATTATTCGCATGATGTCGTATTCCCGGATTGCCTGTAACATCAGTAACTTGCAAGGCTGCAGGATTGAACTTCATGCGTACCCCGTAAGAGCCAATCGGTTGGTTAAGCGTCACCGTTTCGACCGTTAGCGTTACCTTGTCACCTGCTTTTCCTTCTTCTGATCCGATGTAGACAATAACATTCCCAACCGGCTTCTCATCTGCCAGCACAGTAACTTGCCCGGCTTCTCCAGTCACCTGGAACGGATCAAATTCCTTCACCAGTGCGCCCGCATGAAGAGTTACTAAGCTTGAACCGATAACCGCACTCTCTTTAATTTTAAAATGAAGGGAATATAGCGCCGTGGATTCCTGAATGAAATTTTGCGTCGTCATTACCACTGAAATATTCCCTGGAGCAGACGTATCTTCAGTTAGGCTAACTCCCTGATAATGTTCATAGGCTTGGCGGTTTACAACCTCGTCCCCTTCCACGAGTTCAAGCACAGCCGAATCATAGGCAAAAGACAGTTCTGAGTGATAAAAAGAAAATTCTGAGCCTTTTGAATCATAGGATACAGGCACTTCGACGATGTCTCCTGGTTTACCGGATACTTCTCCGATATGAATGACAGGATCTACACTGGCCTGTGCCTGAGGAAGCCACGAAAAGATCATGGAAACCGTGAGCAGCATAGTCAGAAGCGTCTTCATGGACCGTTTGGATTTTACAGAAATTAAATGTCCCTTATGCTTTGGCAAGATAGTCACTCCCTTCTAATTTTACGAATTAATCCCCAAGAAAACGCCCATAATCAGGGCTGAATCTTTGGCATCTAGTACACCATCATCATTCATGTCCAACGCTTCAATCTGACTCGGTGTTAACGTGATTAAACCTTTGATATATTTATTCACTAATAAGGCATCTGCAGGTGTAATCACACCATCACCATTGGCATCACCTTTAATTCGCAGCATAATCGTTACATCCACGCTATCCGAAAATACAGCTCCATTGTTGGCCTGCCAGCCAAACGTTGTCTTTATCCCTGTAAAAGCTGAAGCAGAAACAAAGGCCAATGTGTTCAACTCTGCGACAGGAATAACCTGATTCTTCACGACATCAATGCCATTCAGCTGCAATTTGCCGCTGTCAGGGAGAGACGTAATGCGTATATCCGTCATAGGCCGCTCCTCTGGATCGGCATAATTTCTTTCAAAATCGGTGGATGTAAAGGTTACTGGTAGCCCTTGTTTAACTGTTTTGGAAAATGCACCCACAGCCGGCTTAGGCGTATTATCTTGGCTGAGACCCAGAGTACGAGCAGAAGTTCCGTCTGCACTGAAAATGACGATACGGTCTCTCGCCGTATCAGCCATGTACACTTCGCCTTCCGGTCCGAAAGCAATCTGATTACTGAGGTCAATGGGATAAGTCTCGTTTCCACTCACCCATGTACTCAAGACAGGAGCGTTAGGATATACGAAGCCTTCATAGCCCGTTTGCATAATCTGATTCTCGCTCACAACGTATAAACGTTTGTTTACTACATCCAGTGTCAGATCTGCAAGCTTGTCTGTTGAATTCTGTATACTAACCAAAGGGTAGATATAGACTCCATTATTATAGGTATACCACATATTTTGTCCCACCTCGTTATTACCGGAGATTACACTGGAGTATTCCTCCAAATTGATCCTGCTTCCACTTCCTGAGTTGTCCAGGTTAGTAAAAGAAAATTTAGTATTTTTCTGTATAGCATTATTCACCAAGCTGTTCTCGCTATAGGTTACACCTATAGCTTCTTTGTTGTACTGTTTAAATCTGATGACATTTCGAATATACCTTTGATCCACGCCTTGACCAAAGTTCATCCAATATTTATTGTTCAAGTCGATGGGTGGTGCGTTTACTGTGCCATCCGGGTTAAAAATATGGATCTGTAAGGATGCCCCTGATTGGGCTGCATAGATTAATCCATCGTTATCCATCGTTACCGCCGTTACTTGGTTGACCTCCATGGTGGACAGCACTTCGCCTTCCGCTGTAGCCCGAATAACCCGATTGTTGCCGCTGTCTGCGATCAACATCTCTGTTTCACCATCAACCGTCTTATAGAACTCAATGTCTGTAGGTTGGCTTAACGAAATGGGTGTTGTTGCAGCCAGTACCGATGAAGCTGGAAAACCCACGCTTGTGAGTAATGTAATGACAAGAGCAAGCACAGTCCACCGTATAAACTTCACTCTTGTACCCCTTCCAATGTATAGACTCAATTGTTCTCCTCCTTAGCCTTTCTGATGACTTACTGTTTCAATATACATAGCAGCTCTTAACAATCACTGAAAACCTCAGAACCAATAGAATACGGAGGGGAAGCCCTTTTTTCCTCAAAAAAAAAACGAAGGAATTGACGGATACACCCGTTAATCCCTATCGCTAATGTTTTATTCATATAAATTAGACATGACACTGCAACTGATCGATCGCTTCGTTCTACCGAATAAAAAGTTTCATCAATGTATTAAAAACCGGATTCACAATATAACCTGTCGGTTGGATCGAATACCTCTTACCCGAGTTCAGACGACTGATCTTTTCCATTTCCTCAGCGGATAGCTCAAAATCAAAGATCTCACTATTTTCTCTGATCCGCTTTGGATTGGATGATTTGGGAATCAAGATGACGCCCCGTTCCAGATGCCAGCGCAAAATGACCTGAGCCACCGTTTTGTGATGATGATCGGCGATTTCCTTCAATACAGGATGCTGCAACAATACCTTGTTTCCCTGCCCCAACGGACCCCACGCCTCATGCAAAATCTGATGTTTGTCCATATAGGCACGTAATTCGTTTTGCGGAAACTCCGGGTGCGTCTCAATCTGGTTGATCATCGGCAAGATTTTCGTGTGCTTCCTTAATTCCTCCAGATGCTGAATCTCAAAGTTGGCGACCCCAATGACTCTGATCTTGCCTTCCTCGTATAATTCCTCCATCGCTTTCCACGTTTCGATATACTTGGGCGAGGCAAAATGGATTAAGTACATGTCAAGGTAATCCACACCCAGTTTGTTTATCGTTTTCTGAAAAGCGTTCTTGGTCGCTTCATAGCCATGATCTGTATTCCAGACTTTCGACGTAATGAAGAATTGCTCACGCGGGATCTGGCTATGACGGATCTCTGCCCCCAGCGCTTTCTCATTCCCATAGATTCGGGCAGTATCAAAATGTCGGTACCCGACCTGAATGGCCTCGCGAATCGCTGTTGTAAATTCTGCTTCTTTCGTTATTTTGTAAACTCCAAACCCCAGTTGAGGAATGGGAACCCCGTTTCTGGCTTCAACCACTTTGGTATGCAAATTCATTTTGACCGCTCCTCCCAAAAACAAATCATAATATACTTGATATATATTATATCTAGTTAAATCCAAAAAAAGAGGTTAACCCTTTTTCTCTTCATGGAACAGATCGGTTAACCGTATTTCTTTTAAATAATTGTGCATTGCGATCTCCGCACCTTCAAGATGATGAATGACCTTTCGTTTCACGTCGTCCACGTCTTGTCCCTGGAGCTTTACATCGGTATGAATTTTAAACAAGTCTTTGCCGGGTTCAACTGCCAGGAATACATCCAACATTGTGATTTCCGATAAAGGCTGAGCAAGCAGTATGCCGCCCTTGGCACCTTCTTTGGCCATCGTCAGTTTGGCGTTATTCAGGTTTCGAATGACTTTTACCGTCGTAGGTACCGGAATATTTAGCTGCTCCGATATCACTTTGGTCGATAGGTAATTGTAACAGTTCTTCTCGGTATAGGAGTGAACGTAGAGAAGAATAGAGATTCCCTGTGATAAGGCTGTAGAATATGCCACTTTGATTCATCCTTACTATTTCTTTTCTGAATATACTATATATCTTTTATGTTTAGTTAGCAACTACAACACAATCTCCATCCCTTAACTTTACTGAGTTCACTCTACCCTCGATTTCATCGCTGCATATTTACTGGGCGTGATGCCTACAGCAGCCTTGAAAGACCGACTGAACAGATGAATACTCGAAAAGCCAACATCCTCGGCTATCCGGGTTAGATTATGTGTTCCTTCTATAATTCTTTTCTGGGATTGCTCTATTCTGATATGTGTCACATATTTGTGAAGGGTAATGCCCAGCTTGCTTTTGAACAAATGCGATAAATGGTTCGTCGATACACCGACATGTCTACTGATGGCAGCATTATTTAATTGAGGGTCGGCGTAGCATTCATGAATATAACGAATCGACTTTTCAATGAATGCCCACCCCTTGGTTAGGTTCCCCTCTTGGTTCTGATCTTCGGATTGATTTTTGAAGAACAGATGCAGCAATTCCAAACATATGGATTTCGTGATTAACGAAGATCCTCCCCGTTGCTCCTGAAACTCCTTATGCATGAGCGCAAATCTCATTTTCCATTCGATTCGATCAGCTAGCTGCAAATGAGAGATGGGGCGTATGGAAGCCAGATTCATTTCTCTATCCGCCATATCGGGTCTTTCAGTATGAGTTGCACTCGTGTTCTTCAATAAACTTCGCTCTTCCTCATAATACAGATCAAAATGAAAAATATACTGAATCAATGGCTGCGTGGAGGTGGACCGAATGATATGAGACATGAATGGATGCATCAGCACCATATCGCCTTCTTGGACCAGGTATTTCACACCACTCAAGAAGAACTCCGCTTCCCCTTGTTCAATGTATGTATACACGTGATCGTGGTCTATCCATTCCCCTGCCAAAGAAAAGGATTCCGTCATTCTCGCCGCCCTTACGAATGGCGAAATGCTATTCATCCATGGCTCATACACATGTGATCCCCCCAACTGCCTTCTCTCTGATCCGGTTTATATTTTGGCAAACACGCTATCGAAGCCTGCTTTGGACTTGGCAAACAATTCACTTGAATCGAGGGTTAGCGTTGGTGCCAGCACCTCTTGAGATACGACGCCTGTGTAACCAATCGCTTGCAGGTTCTTCAAGAACCCCTGCAGATCGATTACTCCCTCACCAGGGTATAAACGCTCATAATCCAGCAATTCTTCAATGGGTAGATCATAGGCATCATTAATATGGACGTGAACAACTTGTTCCTTCTTTAGATTCAACACTTCTTCGATCGCTAAACCGTTCGTATGCCAATGGTAGGAATCCACCAACAAACCTACATTGGGAGCATGGATCGTTTCGATCCAGTCCAGCGTATCCTCCACACTCCAAATGAATGGATTCTTCCATTGAGTTCGCAGATGATGGCAACCAACAAACTCCAATCCTAGTCGAATTCCATATGCGTCCAGAATATCTGCACACAGTCTCAGTCGTCTGGTAGCTGCCGCCATAAACGATGCTGCTTGCTGATCCGTGGAAGGTAAAATATAGGTACAGCAGCTGTAACAGTTCAACGAA
The DNA here is from genome assembly GCF_030487755.1 of Paenibacillus sp. 11B. Taxonomy (NCBI): domain Bacteria; kingdom Bacillati; phylum Bacillota; class Bacilli; order Caryophanales; family Paenibacillaceae; genus Paenibacillus; species Paenibacillus sp. 11B. The sequence goes on from NZ_JAUKNS010000001.1 coordinate 1,653,925, forward strand.
GCAGCGGCTTCTGCCATTTGAACCAGAGATTGAAGTCCTTCGCGGAATTGTTCATCTGTGGTTCTCCATTCTACGGTCAGATCGGATGAACCGATGATCACCTGATTACTTTCCAACAGATATTTGGCCTGCTCCTGACCCACCTCTTGAATCAATGAGAGCGGATTCAAATCTACAGACTGAAATCCGTATTTTGCAGCATTCGTAATATATTGTTCGTTGGACTCGATGTTCCCCAAGCCTGCTCTTGTTAACCCTCTAATCATTCCAATCTCCTCCTAGGACCAGTCAAACAGTACACCGTTATATTGGTCTTTATTTATTCTTAGGCCTTCGTATGCTTCTTGCGCTTGTTCCGGCTTCATCACATGACTGATCAATGGTTCGATATGCAGCTGGTTCTTTAACATCAGTTCAAATACAATGTTCGAATTTCTCACCAGGGAATGCTTGACGAATTCATTCGGCTCCACCGGGAAGCGCCATTCATGTGCTCCTTTAAACGTAATGCACCCTCGTCCATACAGGTGGCAATAGTTCAATATATCGGTGACATCTGTGTTATATTCGCCTCGTGGACTGCCCAGGAAAATAATCTCTCCCAGCTTTGCGATCCACTCCAGACTTTGAACACCTACACTGGGCACACCCGTCGCTTCAATGTGGGTAGAGACACCTGTTCCATTCGTGATGGTGTGTATCTTTTCTTTTACTTTATCTTCTCCGCCATGAAGCGTATAGTCAACCCCACATGCCTGAGCTGTACGGATTCGTTCCGTTGACAGGTCCACACCAATCACCGTTGCACCTTGCAGGCGCGCCAATTGAGCAGCCAAATTCCCTACCAATCCGAGCCCCGTCACGCCCACAACATCCCCAAGTTCAATATTGGATACACGAACCGAGGTGAACGCTACAGTCGCCATACGGGTAAAGGGAACCCACTTCAAATCCAGCTTCTCAGGAACTTTGATGAAAACATGATCTGTGGATACCACTTGATATTCAGCATGATGACCATAATGGAACACAACGTCCCCAGGCTGAACATGGTCTACACCCTGCCCCACCTCGATCACTTCACTTACACTCGCATACCCCGGACATACGGGAAGCTTGGCCCATTCTTCTTTTCCCGATAACATCGCCAGCTCCGTTCCTGGACTGATAAGGGAATAGATCAATTTTACCAATACTTCCTTCTCACCTAGGGGTGGCAAAATAAAGTCCTCCTCTACCGTCTCCACTTGCAGCGGACGAGTAAACATGATCTTTCTATTCTTCATTACCTTCACTCCCTTCTTATCGTTTTAACTACAATATAAGACTTTTCATTAGCCATGTCTTTGATTGCAAAACCGATTTTTTATCTAAAACAACGATTTTAAAACCTTTGTAAGTGAATCCAGCATAAACGTAAAAAGACTCACAAGATCCAATGATCTGTGAGCCTCAAGTTCAATCCTATTCAGCCGTGGTGTGATGCGGTGCCGTACTCCCGCTAGACGATTGACTGCTTCATCATAGCCAGCCGTCATTGAAACCGGATTGGCCGCATGGTTCCTTTTTTGCTAATTCCACAGCTACACTTGTCACTTCTCAACCGCCAACTACGGCTGCAACCCATGAACCTCAAACTCATAGATTCGGGCTGCCGTATCGCCGCCCTGCGTAGGTTTCAGCACATTCAGCTTCACATAACGAGCCTTAACCAGCGCAATCGCGTCCGATGTTTCGGCTGCCATGTTCCCCTGTACTTGAACTACATCGGACCAGTTCACGCCATCAGCACTGACCTGGATGGAATAGTCGCTCGTATTAAAACCGGACCATTCCCCACCACTCTCCGCATGTTTGATGACAAAACCACTGATCTGATGTTCATTGCCGAGATCAACCTGCAACCAATGCTGCTGATTCCCCAGTGCGCACCACTTGCTGTTGTCGGTCACCTTGCCGTCGATCGCCTTTCCCGCGCCTTCAGCAGGTCCGCAGGCATGGTCCGCAGTCGCCGTTTTGCCAAGTGCGACATTCTTGACCCCGGAAGCGCCCTTGCTGACGGTGATCAAAGCTTGCTTCGTTACCGTATCCTGCCCCGAGCTGTTGGTAGCTGTAAGCGTCACACGGTACGTGCCTTCCTTGTCATACGTTACCACTGGATGCTGTTCCGTGCTGATCCCTGGACTGCCGTTCTCGAAAGTCCACGACCAGCCTTCCGTCACCTCGGAAGAGAGGTCGGTGAAATGCACTTGCTGACCCGGTGCGATAAGTGTTGCATCGGCCTTGAATCCTGCTTCCGGCTTCGGATACGCTGGCCACTGGATGGTCACGCTGGCAGCCTGGCCGGGCTCATATTTTGCATTCACTGCCACGACTTTCAGTACAGTTGCCTGTTCCGCGTTGATTCTCTTCATCTCAGGCACATAGAAGACGTTATTGGCGGTCGCACCGACCCAAGTCTCTTTGCCGTCGGGCAGCACGCGGTAAATCTCATATTGTTGAACTTCCTCGTCCAACGCTTTCCATTGCAACCTGGCATCGCCGTAAATGCCCCCGCGGAAGTCGGATTGGATGACATTTAATTCTTGAACCGCTTCAAGTGGCTTCACTGGATTAGAATTGTTATGAATGGAAATCTGACCGATATGGATGTCATAATCCGATATGATTTCCTTGCTGTCAAAATACAAAGACAGTGCCACAATCCGCTTTCCTTTGTAAGGCGTCAGATTCAAGATGTCCGTCGTCCAACCCGATGCCTTTTTGTCTTTTACATCCAGAAAGACGAACTGGTCCGGATGGTCTGCAAAAGCTAGCCCAACCTTCATGCTCGGCTTGTTCTGCGTTTTATACGTGATCGACAGCTTGGTAGCTGGCTCAATCTTCAGATCGGTTTGATACAGCTTTAGATGGGTGGTATTTGCTGAACTTAGCGTACCCGCTACCTTGAGGGAACTGCCGCCATAGTAGGCATCCGACCAATCGAGAGAAGGCTTCAACGCCGTGCCTTTACTCTCTGCTAACCAGCGCCATGTCGGAAGCACATCCTGCAAACTGCGGTTATTCCATCCGGTCTCCCGCACCTGCGTGCCATCCACATAAAATTTCTCGCCACTGCCCGTATTGAAGCTGGTGGTGAATGGCAGCTGATCTATCGGCGAAGATTCAACCACATTGTTCGCAATCCCTTTCCAAGCCTGGCTTGTCGCCGTATTGGCCGGGTTGCCGTTCTGTCCTACCCAGAATTTATTCTCACGAGCAAAGAAATCAGTCATACTGTCCGCGCTGTTGAACGCCCAATCAGGTCGGTAAATGCCGAGCGAAGTCACAGCCGGTTTTCCCTCAGGAAACAGCGAATTCCATTTCAGACTGGTATCGTACCCTTTAGCTTCGACATCGATGCCTGCGAACAGTTCGAATGGTGATCTGCTCAGGCTCTTGGCTTTGGCAGCAGAACTGCCAAGGTCATTCCACCAAAAGTTCAGGAACATGCTGTCTGATACCTTGTTCCCGTTATCCTGCAGGAACATCGCGTTCCGGTCCGTCAGCGCATTCTGCCAGGAAATATTGCCTTCCCTCGTCATGGAATCATACCAGATGATCTCCATTCCCGCGGGCTTATGGTCCTGAAGATAACGGAGGAATGCCTTCATCAACTGTGCGTCTGCGGCTGTTCCGCCCTCGGTCTCCTGGTTGATAAACCAGCCGTCAAAACCGTAGTACTCAGCGACCTCGATCAGTTTATCCGCCGCCGGAAAAGAACCGTCGCTGTTTTGCTGAAGCATTTGCTTCACCCACTCATATTTGCCACCGTACACGGATGGCGGGAAGAACACCGTGCCCATGATTGGCACTCCGTTCCGGTGTGCCGCATCAATCGTATCAGCGCTTGGCGGCACAATAATGCCTTCTCCCGCCGAGCCGCCCCAATATACGAGCTTGTCGACATACTGCCAGTAAGAGAACGTATTCGCAGAGAATGTATCCGAGCCCTGCGATGGAACGCCGCTGGTTCCCTGATTCAGCGCAGACAACGCCATTACTTTCGCATCTTTCGTTGCATTGGGGTTAACACCGTCCCCCGTGAAACGGCTCTGGAGCGGAACAGTGCTCCGGTTGAAGGCCGCATCCGGGTCGGAAACCGGATTCCATTGGAGCAATTGCTCCGGCAACCAATACGATGAATAAGGTTGCTTCGCCAAGGCCGCTGAGGAAAGAGCAGCGCATACCATTATGACCAATATGAGACTAGCACCAAGCTTTTTCATGCCATACCCTCCAATCCAATTTTGGCAATCCAATCAGGGTAAGAAGAAACGCCCGTCAAACCGGACAGACGTTTCCATGTCTACTTTATAATTCAGACTTATTTTGGATTTGCAGCTTGCCATTCATCGTATTGCTTTTGCGCTTCTGCAATCACTTTATCCAGACCTGCCGCTTTCAACTTCTCGATCGCTTTCGGCAGATGCTCATCCGGGTCAACCGCACCCGTCATGATGGATGGGTAGAATTCCTTCACGATGGCGGAGATTGAAGCCACTTCCGTCTTCACCGGGTCAGGATTGAAGTTGAAGCCAAAGCTTGGAGCAACTTTCGCGGAATTGTTGAACTCTTTGAACGCTTCCCATTTATCGGCTGGATCTTCCTTGTGCATGTAAGTCAGGAACAGGTTACCCAAGGCAAAGCCAGGCATCTGGAATCCGTCCTTCATCGCTGGCAGGTCCTCAATGACATTATCCGAAATCTTTTTGTAATGTGTACCTTCAATGCCGTAGTTGATCAGGTTACGCAGATACGGATCGGTATTCAGCAAGTTCAGGAACATCATGGCCCGTTCAGGGTTTTTGGAGTTCGCCGAAATCGCATGCATAGCACCTGTTGCCGAGCCGGTGAAAATAACCGGATCCTGCATCGGTGTAGTCACGATATCATAGCCAGCGCTTCTGGACCATCCCAGTTCGGCGTAAGGCTGAGTCTGTTCACGGTCAACAAACCATTTGCCTGTCTTGATGTTGTCGATACCTTCCAATGTTGCTACATCCTTGCGCAGATAACCAGCCTGATAGTATTTGCGGATGGTTTTCAAGGAACTCTTCAGCTCTTCGGATTCCAGCACATTAACGTATTTACTGGTGTCACCGTTCATGTTGATGCCGACCGGGAATTCGTCACCCAACAGGAAGTCGAATGCCAGATAAGGCTTAAAGCCCTTCGGAACAGCCAGCGGAGTGATGTCGGCCGGCTCATTGTCTTTGATTTGCTTCAGGTAAGGCTCCAGATCCTCTAATGTACGAATCTTGGTGATGTCCATGTTGTATTTATCCACGTACTGCTTGTTGAAGCGCCATACCCATTGTGAAGCCAGCTCTTTGTTAACTGGCACGGCATAGTTTTGACCACCGATCTGTGAGCCTGTAAGGAAGCGTGGATCAAGCTGCTCTTTAATGCCCTGACCGTATTTATCCAACAGATCATTGATTGGCAGGAACGCCCCTCTAGTAGCATTTGGCAAATAGTCATAAGCCCACGAAGAGGTGAAAGCGATATCATAATTTTCGCCCGAAGCGGTAATGACCGGCATCCGTTTGGAATAATCGCCCCAGTCAATCATCGTGATGTCGACGGTTGTATTTATTTTCTCCATTAAATATTTGTTCATTTCATCCTGTACAATGGGCAGGTCGCGCTGTGGACCACCGATCAGATATACCTTGAGCTTTACCGGGTCCTTATCGCCGGACTCTCCCCCGGATGCCGTATTCCCGCTAGTATCATTGGTATTACTGCCACCGCAGCCTGCAAGCATCGTAGCAAAAGCAAGCATTAAAGCAGCCATGAGCAGAGCGATTTTTCTTGTCTTCATGTGTATCCCCCTTATTAATGTTATTGTTACTGCCCTTTGGGGGCAGGCACAACCAGACTTATTCTTTGACCGAACCAATGGTCAGGCCCTGTATAAAATACTTTTGGAAAAACGGATACGCCAGCGCAACCGGCAGTGTAGCCAAGACAACCATCGCCATGCGGACGGTCTCCGTTGGCAGTGTCGAGGCAATGTCGTAGGACACGACCCGGCTGCTGTTTTGCACAACAAAATCCATATTGTTCTGTATTCGAATCAACAATGTCTGGAGCGGAATCAATTTCGCATTGTCGATATAGAGCAGCGCATTGAACCAGTCATTCCAGAATCCTAACGTACTGAACAATCCAATAGTCGCAATGCCCGGCAACGAAATCGGCAGTACGATGCGCGTATAGATACCGAATTCAGTAGCTCCGTCGATTTTGGCCGACTCAATAACTGCATCCGGCACGGTGGTCGTGAAAAATGTACGCATAACGATAATGTAAAAAGCGTTCATGATCGACGGCAGGATCAGCGCCCATATCGAATCCCGCAAGTGCAGCACCTGCGTAACCACAATGTAACTGGGAACGAGACCGCCGGAAAATAGCATGGTGAAGAAGGCCAAAAAGCTGAAAAACCGACGCTGTGCAAAATTTTTGCGCGAGATGGCATACGCATACGTAGTGACCAAATACAATGTCAGCGCGGTTCCGACAACCGTCACCGTTAAGGTAACCCCAAACGATTGGGCCATCTGCTGCCCGGATTCCATAAGAAATCGGTAGGCATCCAGCGTCCAGACTTCAGGAATTAATTTAAATCCATTGATCGCCAGCGTCTTCTCATCGGTAAATGAGATGATGATGATGAACAGAAATGGAAAGATACAAGATAAGGCAAACAGACCGATGGCTATATTAAAAACCACATTGGATAACGGTGAAATGGCATTCAGATCTTTTGGTTTCTTTCTGCTCCTCTTCGCAGGAGCAGATGCCCGCTTTATCGGTTCGCTTAAGTTACTCATGGATAGCACCTCCCTTGCCGCAGCCTAGAATACGGCATAATCCTTTTCAATTTTACGCACAGCATAATTAGCCAGCAGGACAAGAATCAAACCAACAACCGATTGATACAATCCTGTAGCCGTACTCATTCCCGTATCGCCCATAATGGTTAAGCCGCGGTATACAAAAGTGTCGATGACATTGGTGACCGGATACAGTGCACCGGAATCCCGTGGAACCTGATAGAACAGTCCAAAGTCGGAACGGAAGATGCCGCCGATCGCCAGAATGGTCAGAATGATCATCAGCGGCCTGAGCAGCGGCAGCGTAATGTACCGGATCTGTTTCCACTTGGTGGCGCCGTCGATCATCGCTGCCTCATAATAAGAGCGGTCGATACCCGCGATTGCTGCCAGATAGACTACGCTGCCATATCCTGCACCTTTCCACAGGCCGAGCAGAATGAGAAAATACGGCCAATACCCTGTCTCGCTGTACCAACTGACCGGATCTCCTCCGAAATAGGTAATGATCTGGTTGAACACACCCTTTTCCACACTCAGAAACGAAAAGACGAAATAACTGATAATAACCCAGGACAAGAAATAAGGCATAAACATCGCGGTCTGGTAGATCTTCGCGAGCCGTTTATTCAGCAGTTCGTTCATAATGATCGCAAGCGTCACCGCGAGGACCAATCCGAGAAAGATGAGACCCAGGTTATACAAAATAGTATTACGTGTGATGATATAGGCGTCACTGGTGGAGAACAGAAACTCAAAGTTCTTGAACCCGACCCAATCGCTTTTTAGAACGCTTTCAAGAAATCCGCCCGGATGAATCCGGAAGTCCTTAAAAGCAATAATCGTTCCGAACATTGGCAAATAGGCAAAAATGATAAACCACGCTGCTCCCGGCAGTACCAGCAGAAGAAACGCCTTGTTCTTCATCAGACTTTTGAAGATGCCCAGCACGGCTGTCCCTCCTTATAATCGCATTCACTGTCGCTTAGCTGCACCCAGTATTAATCCCCTATGACCAACACTGGCAGACCTAAGCCCTCTTGGTGCTTTGGATTCCTCGTTCACTCCTTCCTCCATTATGCAAGCGCTACCAATTTGGGGATAGTTGAAAAACCCAATAAATTGATGGATTAATTAAAGATCGTGCATTCATTCCATAGCAAAAAACACACCCGCACGGGGTGTGTCTTCACTCAGCCGGCAAGCCCGGCTTATTTTTTCATGTAGATGGAGCGCAGCTCCGTGGGAGAAACACCCGCATATTTCTTGAACTGTCTGTAAAAATAAGTGGAGTCCCAGTAGCCTACCTCGCCCGCGATTTCGGCCGTCTTTTTGTCCGAATATAACAGCAAATGAGTGGCTCGCTCAATTCGGTACTGGTTCACATAATCGGAAAAGGTGGTGCCGACCTCCTGTTGAAACAATTGGCCGAGGTAGTTCGGATGGAGCTCCAGCCGCTGACTGAGCGTCTTTAGTGAAAGCTCATCCTGGTAGTGATTCTTCACTACCTCCAGCACAGCCATGATATGCGGGCTGTACGTTTTCTCGGCGGTGTGATATGTATTTAGCGTACGATGAACGGTTTTTCTCACCAGCTGCTTCAGTTGGCTGAGCGTATGAATTCTGGACAGGGGGCCGAAGATTTCGCCGTAGTCAGGTGTTTTCTCCAATTCCTTGGCAGCCAGCATCAGCTGGATAGCAGAATTGAAGAACGGCGTTCTCGGGAAGCAGCGTTCCTTACCCTCAACCATGAAAAATTCGTCGATGAACCGGTCCACCTCTGTACTTTCCCCATCCCGCAGCAGCTTGTGGAACTGCTCCATCGCTGGCCCAGGCTTCTCCTGATGCGGATTGGCGTCTTCTTCGCTCTCCACTTGCATAATGAAGGTATCACCATCCATAAACAAATGATTCTGAAGCCACAGCTTTACAGACTTGCAGCTCTTCGGAAAACCCAGATAGGTCGACTCCGATTGGCCGATGATCCCCCATGCACGTGCATCTGTGTCCTCGGCGACCGCTTGCTTCATCCTGCTGAGTGCCCGAAGCTGCCATTCATCACGATCTTCCGTAAGGCCTGAAACGAACAGCACCATGATGTCTCCTTCCTGATCGGGAAAGCAGATTACCACGCAGCCATCCGGAAGGCCTTGATTTCCGAGCAGCTCGCACTTCTCAGCGATTCCCGCAAGGTGTATCTGCGGATCATTCCCTTCGTCATCACCTACAATCCGCAGAGCGGCTGCACAATAACTGGACTTGTTCATGGGAATCTCCAGCAGCTGCGCACGCTCCCTAAATTCTTTGGCGTCAATGGTCTCATTCGCCCACCGCTGCAAAATATTGTTGCGCAGAATTCTCCAGCTCTGATCCATCTGAATCTGGCGGATTTCCTCCTGCTCCCAGTCGCGCTGCATATGCTTGATGGTTGCTTCCAATTCGTCCATATTGACTGGCTTGAGCAGGTAGTTCTCTACCCCCAGCGAGATGCCTTCCCGCACATATTTGAATTCTTCGTAACCGCTCAAAATAATGAATTTGGTATACGGATTGCGCTCTTTGATCTCCCGGATCAGCTCAAGTCCGGTCATTTGCGGCATCATGATATCCGTAATAATCAGATCGACAGGTCCCTCGTCCATCATTGCTAGCGCTTCCAACCCATTGCAAGCCGTACCCGCAATCTGCATATTATTCTGATCCCAATCAATGATGGCTTGCATTCCTTTTACAATGAGCGGCTCATCATCGACCAACATTACACTTCTCATCCCGCTTCCTCCCTTGTGACTGGAATACTGATCGTCACCTCACATCCTTCGTCCTCCACACTGTTCAGGTGAAGACCATAATCACTGCCATAATTCAGACGTATGCGGTCGTGGACATTCTTAAGACCCAAAGATTGATCGGATGTCCCAGTAGTTTCATCGCCCGTGTGAAGCGCGTCTTGCAGTTCAAGCAACCTCTCCGCAGAGATCCCCTTTCCGTTATCCTTTACGCGAATACGGATCACACCATCTGCTTCTGCGGCGGTGATAATAATCCGGTTATCATCATCATTCGTACGAAAACCATGCACAATGTAATTTTCAATGATTGGCTGGATTAACAACTTGACGATCATGCTCCCCGCTGCTGCATTTTCAATATGAGTCTCCACTTCCAACTTGTCCTCATACCTGTACTGAACCAAAGCCAGGTACATGCCGCACAGCTCGATTTCCTCTGCCAAGGTTACATGCGTCTGCTTTTTGATCAAATGCCGGAACATCGTGGCAAGAATATAAATCATTTGTCCAACATCCCTGGCTCCCATGCTGATGGCTTTCATGCGGATGCTTTCCAACGTGTTGTACAGAAAATGGGGATTGATCTGGGCTTGCAAAGCCACGAGCTGCGCATTCTTTTGCTTGATCTCCGACACATATACCGTCTCTATGTAAGACTCCAGCCGATCACACATATGGTTAAATCTCTGCGAAATCTGCTGTAATTCATCTTCACCCTCCATCTCGATCCGTTTACTCAGATCACCCTCCTGCCAGCGCCGCATGTAAAGGACGAGCCTGTGAATTTTTTTGGAATATCGGCGGATGATGGTGAACGTTACCGCAAAACTAACAATGATGCACAGGATGACAATCCCGATAAGACTGAGACGAATCGCTTGAAGGCTCTGTTTAATGCGCGACTCCGGAATAATGGCAGCCACGACCATTCCTGTATTCCCGATATTCAGCAACTGCACCTTGGAGCGTTCCTCCAGATTCACCCAATCCTCCGGTAAATTCATCTGCCCCCAATAAGGGTAGACGGTGTTATCATACTTGCCCTGCGAATCAAAAATCACCTGACCCTCCCCGGTCATCAGCATGATCCTGTTGTCTTTGCCGTCGAGTCTGTCTCGCAGCAGCCCTTTGATCCGATCTGTATTCAGTTCAAACATAATTGCACCATACTGCTTCAATGTCACGGAGTCCTTGAGCACATTGGCATAGCTGTATGGGGTAGGGACATCATCCATTTTCCCTTCGAAAAGCGGTTCGCTGCCCATGTACTGCCACGGTGCACTTCGCAGCCGCTGGAACCAGTCCTTATGCCCTGCTGACAACTTGGGCTGATAGTAAAAGTGCTGGGTCTCCCGATTGAGAACATAGAAGAAATCCTGATCCGTGCTGTATAACACGACATTTGCAATCGAGGCTTCATCCTTTAGCAGCAGACGCAATTGATAATCAAAGTTCCCACGCTCCGTACGGTAGCTGTAAGCATATTGATTCAGGCGCCAATTGAGAAAATCCTCATATTCATGAGTCAGAAAATACTTCAAATCGTCGCCGATCATAGCGTCGGTATAAATCTGCTGCACGGCGTTATACAGTCGTTCGTACTGCTGATTCAGATTAATACTGACAATATCCAGTTCCTGCAGACTGGCATCCATCTGTTCCTGTACGACCCGCTGCTCATAGTAGCGGTAGGCCAGCACGGAGACACTGATGAACAACAGGACCATGACCATGGAATAAAACAACAGAATTTTGTTAAACATTTTTTTCTTCAGGTAATTTCTATACATGGTTCGTATCCTGGACATTCGTGCCTGAACACCTCCTTCAGACCCATTTCCAACTCAGTGTATCACCGTTTGGTTAAATTCGACAATCACCTGCTCCCAGGTACGTAATCCATATTTTGGTTTGTCAAAAGCGAATGGAAGCGCTATAATGGGCGCATTCCCCTATGAATATATGTAATACATACTCGCTTTGGATGCTCTCTAACTATGGATCACTCCCCGATAAAATGTACTGGGGGTTCTTAACGATGTTTCTTACTGAAAACAAACTTCAAGCACGTATCAATGAATTATCCGAGCTCCGTTACCGGGATCGTTTACCTTTACATGCTTTTCTTGCCTGCGAAGACCGCAGAGAAGAGATTAACCCTGCCCTACCGGGGGACGATAGCGATTGGAAGCCTATGCATACAGGAGAGAACTGGACCGGTCGAGATCTCTATTTGTGGCTTAGAACAAAAGCCGAGTTCCCTTCCTCTTGGGAGGATAAACGAATTGTCGGCCTATTTGATTTTGGCGATACCGGCGGTGGTAACAATTCTGGCTTTGAGTCGCTATTCTACTGGGATGGCAAGCCTTATCAAGGCGTGGATTCCAACCACAAGGAAGTGTTCTTCCCAGCCTCTGCGGCAGGCAGCACCAGCGAGTTGGTCTTCCGCTTATGGTCTGGTCTGGAAGGTGGCGGTCAGCCCCGCAATCAGACACATACGTTCAGACAAGCTGAACTGTGCTGGCTGGATGATGCTGTGGATGATCTTGTATTTACAGGGTCAGCGATTCTGGAAACGGTCCGAATTCTGGATGCCCATGCACCGGAACGTACGAAGCTGCTTCATGCGCTCCAGCAATCTTTCCGCCTCATTGACTGGTCGCAGCCTAAGTCCGATCTCTTCTATGCATCTGTCCATGACGCAAGGGATGACCTGAGTGCGCGACTGAGTACGATGGACAGAGCTTCTGATGTGACTGTCACCTGTATCGGCCATACTCATATTGACGTTGCCTGGTTGTGGCGGTTGAAGCATACACGTGAGAAATGCGCTCGTTCCTTCTCCACCGTAATGCGCCTGATGGAAATGTTCCCGGAGTATGTTTTCCTCCAAACACAGCCTCAGTTGTACGAATATGTGAAAGAGGACTACCCGGAACTGTACGAATCCATCAAGGAACGTGTCGCTGAAGGTCGCTGGGAAGCGGGCGGCGGCATGTGGCTGGAGGCAGACTGCAACCTGACCTCGGGCGAGTCTTTGGTTCGGCAGTTACTGATCGGCACTCGTTTTCTAAAAGAAGAGTTCGGGACAGAATGCCGATATCTATGGTTGCCAGATGTATTCGGCTACAGCTGGTCTCTGCCGCAAATTCTGAAAAAATCCGGCATTCATACGTTCATGACGACCAAAATCAGCTGGAACCAATACAACCGCATGCCATTCGATACATTTCACTGGCGCGGAATTGACGGCTCAGAAGTACTGACCCACTTCATTACCACACCCGAGCCGTGGTCGGAGCCGGGTTCATGGTTCTATACCTATAACGGAAAAATCATTCCGAAGACGGTCAAGGGTATCTGGGATGCCTACCGCGATAAGGAGATGAACCAGGATCTGCTTCTGTCGTACGGATACGGAGACGGCGGAGGCGGAGTTAACCGCGAAATGCTGGAGATGAGACGACGGCTGGATCAACTGCCCGGACTTCCCAAGGTCAAGACAGGACGCGCAGATGATTATTTTGAGAAGCTGCAGGAAACGGTGGAGAAGACCGATTCATACATCCATACATGGGATGGCGAGCTGTATCTGGAATATCACCGCGGAACGTATACCAGCCAGGCGTACAACAAACGGATGAACCGCAAGCTTGAGCTGGCTTACCGTGAAGCGGAATGGCTGAATGCATTGCAAAGTATTGTGCACAATGACTGGAATCTGTACCAAGCGAAGTCCTTGACCGAGGGATGGAAAATCATTTTGCGCAACCAGTTCCATGACATCATTCCCGGTTCCTCCATCACGGAGGTGTATGAGGACAGTAGAATTGAATATGCAGAAGCCGAGCAGATTGGCCGTAACGTGGACACGCAGGCTCGGACCGCTATCGCTGGCAGCGGAGAATCTCCTCATACGTACACCATCTGGAATGCTTCCCCATGGGTCGTTACAGAAATCGTGAGCATTCCTGCGGCATCAGGCGAATTGGAAACGGGAACCTGGCTGAGCGATTCCGGTGAGATTCTGAACGCTCAATACCAGGATGCACATTGGTCCGTCGAGGTGAAGGATATTCCTTCGCTGGGGTACACCACAATTCACTTCCAGAGCAATACGGTAAACGATATCCCTGAGCATTCGCCATTCATCCACACAGCCAATGGAATCGAGACGCCGTACTATCTGCTCGAGTGGAATGAGAATGGGCAGTTGACCCGCCTTTACGATAAAGAGTCACACCGTGAGGTGCTTGCCAAAGGCGCGAGAGGCAATGTGCTTCAGGTGTTCGAGGACAAACCACTTGCCCACGAGGCCTGGGATATTGATATCTTCTATCAGGAAGATATGCGAGAGATTACGAAATGCACCAGCATTGAAGTCATAGAGACTGGGCCGCTTCAGGCCGTGATCCGCTTCGCTTGGGCATACCTTGGCTCTACCATTACGCAGAACATGACTGTGTATACCGGGCATCGGCGGATCGATTATGACACTGAGGTGGATTGGCATCAACAACAGCAGCTGCTGAAGGTTGCCTTCCCTGTCGGTATCCGCTCCACCGAAGCCACCTATGACATTCAGTTCGGCAACGTTAAACGGCCAACGCATTGGAACACAAGCTGGGACTGGGCACGTTTCGAATCCGTTGGCCATCAATGGGCCGATCTGTCCGACAGAGGTTATGGCGTCAGCTTGCTGAATGATTCCAAATACGGTTATGACATCAAAGATAACGTCATGCGGTTAACCCTGATCAAGAGCGCGACGCATCCTGATCCACATGCCGATCAAGGACTGCACCGCTTCACCTATGCTCTTCTTCCGCACCAAGGGGATTGGCTGGTGGGTGGAACCGTGCAGCAGGCCTGGCTTCTGAATGCTCCACTTCGATATACACAAGGTCAATCAGAGCAGCCAAGTCGCTCCATGTTCACCTTGTCCGGCAGTACAGCCATGATCTCGGCGGTCAAGAAGGCCGAGGATTCCGATCGTGTCATCGTACGCGTTCATGATTATTCCGGCAGCATGAATACGCTGGAATTGACAAGTGATCTGCGGATTCACGCGTGGAGAGAATGCAATCTAATGGAATTGCCGGATGGTGGACTCCTGCATGATACGCCGGTAACTTTTACACTTGAGCCGTATGAGATCAAGACGTTTGAGATTGATCTGAGAGTATAATCGTATAACTGCAACAGCTCAACCAAAGAAACCAGCAAGTCCCCGATGATGGGCGACTTGCTGGTTTCTTCGTGCTGTCGTTATTATGGAGACTTTATGGATCGCCTTTAAAGCATTCTGAACTGGAAGCAAGTTCGATGTGCCATAATTGATTTATTTTGCCGTCTCCAATGAATAACGATTGCGTGGAATCTCAAGACCCAGATTACCCCGCAGTGTCTCATGCTCATACTCGGTACGGAACAGCCCGCGCTCTTGTAAAACAGGTACGACCAGATCCACGAAGTCCGCCAGTCCGTTCGGTACGACCGTACGGATATTGAAACCGTCCGCGGCTTCGCCTTCGAACCACTCCTGAATCTGATCGGCGATCTGATCCAGTGTACCGATAAAGGATGTGCGAGGCGTCGATGCAAGCAATGCGACTTGGCGGAGGGTCAACCCCTGTTCTCGTGCCTGCTGCTTGATCTTGTCCGTTGTACTGCGCGTTGTACTGCGGAAGCTGTTACCGTGGATAGAGGCGAAGCATATACTTCCGATGCAGCTTTCTCTCAGAAAGCTTTTAGCTTCGCTTTTCCAGGTTTTTTCTGTCCTCTCCGTTACGTGTAAATGAATAGTTCAACTTAAATAGATGCTTCTATTTTGACCGTAACGATTATTGTACTTGGACGGACATGAACACATCCACCTCATCTTCACTGTCCAAGACAAATCCAAAGCGTTCATACAAACGACGAGCCGGACTGCCCTGCAATACATTTAAAATAACACGTTTGCCCTTAACGTCATCCCGTTTCAGCAGTATGTCCAGCACTTGAGTCCCTATTTGCTGACCTTGATAATCGGGATGGATATAGAAATGTTCCAGTAGCATCTCCTCCAACTTGGGCTTCAGCGCTATACACCCCACCAATGCTCCCTCGACCTCGATAATCCACGTGTGAACAGGGTCGAATGTATTACGGAAACGTTCACGAACCTTCACTTCATCGTACCTTTTCAGCCTATGTAGATCATCATATAGAACCAAGGCTCGCAACTCTGCAAGACGCTCCTGATCTGCCTGCTCGGATTGACGCATGGTTATTTGGATCATTGAATGACCTCCTTTTTCGGATTAATTCACTCTAGATTCGACTACCTACGTTGCTTCGTCTTCATCCTCTTCTTCCATGCACTTCTGAATAAATTCAAATAACCCCGCAGCCTCAACTGACCGATGTCCCCAATCATGCCAAAAATATAGTACCTGTCCCACCGTCCCCGTTCCTGACGGATCGGTATCCAGACACAGATAATCCCCACCACCATTTTCAGCAATAGGTATCCATCTGGGGTTCCACAGCACGGGCTTAATGGCATCATCGTCAATCTCAAGTTCCATCTCGTCCGGTTCAAATTCCTCCTGCAAAAACGCCCAGTTCTCCTTCACCTGATCCAGAGGTGACAATGTCAGGTTACGAACAAATGGAGCTACGCCTATATTCCAGGCTTGTCCGTTATGCACACGATACAAAGCCTTCATCTCTTCAGGCAATGTCACACCAAGTTGATCTTCCACGGATTGAATATCTTCATCCGTCGCACCCGGCTGGAGCTTGAGCGTAACTCTACCATCTGCATTTGCTCCCGTCCCTTTTGCAATAATACGTTCCCACAGCAGTTCTGCTTGCTTGGTCATTCTCCATCCTCCTTCTTGTGCGCTTTATAGATTGTCTATATAAATTGAACTAAAGAATATTTACACTTGCCACTCCGATGACAGAACAACCTTCCGATCGCTGTTATCCCCAGATTTTTTTGAAATCCCTTATATAAAGGGGAAAATCCGGTGATAAAGGCGAACGCTCCGCTTCTTCAGGTTATTTCTGCCCTCTCCGTTATCGTGTATATGTTTATTTCAATTTATATAGTTTAATGATATAGAAAATCTAGACTTCGCGTTTATCCTCAGGAGTATAGATAATTCGCTGATAATCCATGTCCTTGGTATTCATATCGCCCAGGTACATCCGTTGATGTTCAGGCACCTGTTCATATTTCTCCTTCAGCTGAGCCCGGTTAAACTCACTAGGGTCTTCCAAATACATATGGTAGGCGTGGCGGCACTCTTCCACCGTCGTTTGTGCTCCACTCAGTTTCTTGTACATATCCAGCAGCTCCATATACTTGTCATCCACATTTTCCGCGTAGCTTTCCTCCGAGAATGTAACCTCTCCCAGATCCAATATCGTGATTATTATCGGGCGTTCAATGGTTGTAAAAAAGGTCCCGTCCCTGAACCAGACCGCCAGCTCATCAATTGAAACCTTCACGGGATTGGGCAAGTTATAGATGGCCACCTGACCATCCTCATACACAACCAGATGAACCAGGTAGTGCTGACCTTCATACCTCATGAAAATGGAGAATCCATCCCCTTGTATCGTTTTATAGAACAATTCGCTCACAACTGCAAAATCAATCGCTTTAGGCGAATGTGAAAATCTTCTTGTCTCCATCAGCTGCTGCTGACGTGGTGTGATTTCAGCTATATTTTGGAATTCCGGATTGAGCATTCTGATCTTACACTGTATATGTTCGTAGTAGTCATTGTCGTTATACGCCCAGTTCGCGTGTTCGACTAGGTAGGCACCCAACCCATGATGGAAAGCAACTCTCCATTCGGTATATGAGAGCCTAACCAGTAATCGTCAATCTTCCGCTTCAATCCCTTCAAATCAACCAGTTCCCAGCAATTAATCATCCCGTCTTCATAGATCTGCACCGGAATGAGAAAATGCTGGCCGCCATTATGTATGATGCCAGGGGTCGTTGTGCCCTCAATCTGTTTTGTTCTTCTAATCTTTTGCATCCGTGGCACCTCACTTTCTTCCCATCATGCATTCATACGATCATGTCTTCCAACTGTACGATATCAGAGATAGGAAATACAAGGGAGGGCATGACGATCTTGTTAATCCCATCATTTTCCTAAATCAAAAAGCACCGCCCAACGGATTAACTCCGTATAGACAGTGTCCATTGTATTGCCCTTTGAAATGAGACACGAGCCATATCATGCGAATCTCGGCGGGTATATATGAATGACGGGCCATTCCACCATTCATAGACACCTTGCGCAGGCCAATATAAGTATTGCACTACTGACATCCGCAGCCCAATCCAATGGCTTAGTAAACCACCCCAAAAGTGGCCCCCGGTAGCCGGAGATGTGAAGATGACACCAAGCGCATAACCTGCATGCTTCTCCGGTGTATTGTTTCTTATCAGTGTAATCGAGGTGAGATCAAAACCAGCCATAAGTCCCTGAAATATCGATGCCTGCACTCCAAGGAGCGATTCTTTTGTGTTCCATTAAATATAAAACATAACTATTTAGATTTTGAAAATACCCTAGGCCCTAGACCAGAGTGGAATCCTCACTTTATTACCCCACATTTTTCGGTTTATGTACTTCATCTCAAACTCTTACATTATTTCGTTATTAATTCTCTTGGCTTGTACAATCTCCTTGATAATCTTAGAACGATTCCAGACAACAAACTTGAAGACATGTCCACTGTCTAATGTAATAGTAATTCCATTCGGGATTAGTCCCCATGTCGCACTTTTCTCAATCTTAGTCATAGCCCAGATCTCGATTTGAACCCATTCCGTCTGAAAATTCAGAGCATGAGGAATAAAAACTAATCGTTCATTAGTTAGAAAAAGCTTTCCTCCTACTCCTTCAAAACCTCTTAACCAGTTTGCATGAATCCTTTCAAAAATGACGTGTTCATGAGGGCCCAATTCTTCCATTTCTATCAGTCTCCTTCTTCAGCCTATAGCCGATCCTTTTGCTTGAATCTCTATTATTATAGGTCGTTTTAACCGATATAGGAATATTTTGCACATGTTCAATTGTAAAAAAAGCACTGCCCAACGGAAATATTCCGTTATGGACAATGCTTCATACACGGTTGCTTTGAAAGTAAAGCACCCTCTCGATTACATGTTACATCTCTTTCAAAATACCTTTGACCAGTCCGATGAAGGTTGTTTTCACTTTTGCCGCGACTTCAATCACTTCATCATGACTTAAGGGCTGGTCCAGAATGCCGCAGGCCATATTGGTCAAACAGGAAATGCCCAGTACCTTCATGCCGCCATGAATGGCTACAATCGCTTCAGGTACCGTCGACATGCCCACAGCATCCGCGCCCATCGTCCGAATCATGCGAATCTCCGCTGGAGTCTCATACGCCGGACCGCTCCACCATGCATACACTCCTTGCTGCAAACTAACATTCTGCTCCTCTGCCACCTTCAAGGCAATGCTGCGCAGCTCGCGGTTATACACTTGTGATACATCCGGGAAGCGTACACCCAGCTCAGCGTTATTCGGCCCCATCAGCGGATTGTTGCCTACCAGATTGATATGATCCGTAATCAGCATAAGCTGTCCCGGTTCGAAGCTGGTATTGATCGCTCCACACGCATTAGTGATAATCAGCTGCTCCACACCCAGTGCTTTCATAAACCGAACCGGGAACGTTACTTCATCCAGCGTAAACCCTTCATAATAATGAAGGCGGCCTTTCATGGCAACGACGGTCTTGCCCATCAGTTCTCCGATAACCAATTCGTTGGCATGACCGATAGCTTCGGATTGAGCGAAATACGGAATGTCCGTGTATGGAATGACGGTAGCATTCTCGATTTCGTCCGCGAGTGCTCCCAGCCCTGATCCCAGAATCATGCCCACGACAGGTTTGGAGTTAATCCGGTTTAATATGTAATCTCTGGCTTCCTGAATATGTGCGGATTGATGCATGAATATATTCCCCCTGATAATCCGAGTTTGGATTTTAGTAGTTGCTATAAACCAAGTGTAATGAACAATAGACATGATGTAAACGGGAGCCGGATAAAGGAGGACTCTGGCTTTCCCCCATAAGCCGATTAAGCTTTTAGTCCGGACTGTAACACCTCGAAATATTCTCTCAAAATCTCATCAAAATCAGACTCGTCATACCGTTCCGCCTGACGCACGGCCCATTGATTAAATTGGTTTCGAATCATATGAAAAACTCCCTCTCCTTCAGACTTGGCCATCCTTTGTGTCATCCACGCTTCAACATTACACAAAAAACCGATCCTCTGTCGAGAATCGGTTTCATTCATTAAAATAGACAAGGTACTTCGCACCAAAATGTAATGGCAAGCTGGCTCACTGCTGCTCAAGCGAATGCTGATTTTTGCTTTTCATGAAATCCATCCCCATGCTCAGCAACAGCATCAGTGCAGCGAATATCATAGATTTTCCAATAGTTCTTTCAGGAAAGATCATATAGGCAACTGCAAAGTTGCCTGCAATAACAAACAGGTAACTGCGGACGCGATCCATTTTCTCATCTCATTTCGGAATCAAATTCAGGACTCACTGTAACCTACTGAACCTACTGCTCTACCTTATCATATTTTTCCATATTAATCCAGAGTTCAACTTACTGCTTTCCACCGATTCCCTCATAGACAGCCTCGCATAGTTCAGTTGTGAACCTGCCCGACATGCCCTCCAGAGCCGTATTTGTGAACGCGACAACGCTCAGTTCTTTTGCAGGATCAACAAACCACGAGGGACCATAGGTTCCGCCCATGCGCCATGTTCCGGGGGACTCTGATGTGTTGGCGGCGACCGGATCTTTCAGCAACGTGAACCCCAGGCCAAATCCTCGGCCCGGCCAATAAGGCATCGTAAGATCGCCAATCTGATTGGTCGTCATATCGGTGACCAGCGCTTTGGGAAGAAGCGAACCTCCACCTTGACGCAGCGTTTCAAGCAACACAAGGAAGTCTCCTGCACTTCCAATCATCCCCGCACCACCCGAGAGATAGGCCGAAGGATCAAGGTATCCGAGTATATCCGTTACAATCGAATATCTCCACAGGGGCCCGGGCTCACAAGATCATCAAGCTTTAATTTACCTCGGGATATCAGCACCATGGCAGCTGTGGATACAATCGGTTTAGTTACGGAAGCATATCTGAATAATGCATTTTGCTCCATGGATCTGTTTTTCTCCCGGTCAGCAAGGCCCGCAGCGCTGTTATAAACTAGCTCCCCTCTCCAGACAATCTGAACAACAGAACAATCCGCTTTGAGGGTCCAGCATACGAAGATGATGAATGAAGAGCATCGAAGGGAACATCCCAAAGATCATGGATAGCGCTCCTGTTGCTCGCTAGAATGATAAAATAATGCACAGGCTTTGATTCCACTCCTGGTAGCGGCGGTCTCGTTCAGATCCTGACGGGATGCAAAATCACTAGAGATTTGCTGCATAAATAAAAAAACAGGCATGTCATTTACACAAGGAGATAGCGATCCAACCTCCAAGGTAAAGACTTGCCTGTTTTATTTAATTTTTTCATTTTAATGTATAGCCCCCGAGATAGTTTTCCATCAGTTCATTAGAGAGCTGAATGGCTTCGGAACGATTCGTTGCGGGCATGGATAGCATAAGACCATCTTCGGAGCTCCAGCTTTTACTGTTCTGCTCTCCGTTCGAATCCTCCTCCGAAATGGCGATGGTGAGTTTGGTGAATGCACGATCTACGAATAGTGTTCCGTATACGAAGATATCCGTTTTCTCATCTTCAGAAATGATGTATTCCATCAATCCGTATCCTTTATGAAAACGAATTTCGAGCCTCTTTTGATCTTCAGGTACGGGTAAAGGTTCACCCTCAATATCAATGGTTCCTCTGAATATGTAATCACCCGAGGTCGTTAGATAACGCTTGCCATTCATGTTGATATGGACTTTTTGTTCTGGTTCCTTGTTGTCTTCTCCCAACCGATATTTTACAGCCTCTCCATCAAGATGAATCGTTCTGGGCAGAAATAGTAGAACCACACTGATCACAATCATCAATACCCAGATGGCAAGTATGATCGAAATGATTTTTTTCTTCATAGTCCATCTCCTCAACTCATCGTTCTACAGCTTTTGAAGATATACAGTCTCTTCCTGATCTTCATTTTCTCCCCTCCTTATCGAAGATGGTACATGAATTAATTACAGATTATAACATATAAACTACTTGCATAACGGTTTAAAGCATTCGACTGGATCTTCTTTCCGGCACTGAATCAAGTTTATGCTCAGATATGTTTTTAAAGCGCACGGCTGAAATCGGCAAAACATTTGTATACAACAAAAAAACCGGCCATCTCGTGACCGATTCAATCAGCTCCTCGGGGAGCGTTGGTGTATATGTGTAAATGAAGTAGTAGTCTATGATTGATACTGCTTATAATGATGTGCCAAAACGACTCCTTGGGCTGTAGCTGCTGATCGAACATAAAGACCAGTTTTTGCGTCAACGCACTGGGAAATTGTCCAGTTACAACTTGTCCACCTGTAATATAGTTACCGGCTTCACCGTACAAGCTGGACTAATCTGCTCCTCTGTCAATATGTTCAGCTTGATCAGGCTTTTCAGCTTATGACTGTCCACCTTGGACAGCAGTCGCCAGATATCAGGATCGGGAAGAGAAGCGTACAGCTTCTGATCATCATATTCCTTGCGGTGCTGAAGCACCGTTTTGACGGCGTATCCCCCAACCTTCGTCTCATAGACACCCTGCTCCTCACAATACCCTACAATTTCATCTCGTAGTACAGAGAGCTGTTGTTCAATTTCTTTTTGCTGCTGCTTTAATTCAAAATAGGTTTGCACTTTCTGTTCCATACCTATCACGCTCCTCTATACCATAGGTATGCTAATGAGGACGATTTAGGACAGGACCTTGAGGTTTATTTCAATGACTCTTGATGAAATAAAAGTGCTTCATTTAAATAGGGATTATTTCCAAGGATTGTTCTAATTCGCTTCATTACACCTGGTCCATCAGGGACATATGCCACTCGCTTCAAAAGAATCCAGCGCAAACAAGCCATAGCTTCAAACATCTCTGCATCGTCTGGTGTGTATTCCGTCAGACTCTTGAATAGAGCACTGTACATCTTACCGTTTCGTTCCCCCGTATAGATCGTCATCAAAAAAATGGACCACGCCATATCGTATCTGGGATCACCGCGCTGCCCGTTTGTCCAATCGATGATCGTATATTGATCACCTGCCTCCAGAACATTCCCCAGGTTATAATCACCGTGGATCAACGTATCCTGTCTAAGCTTAATCCGTTGAAGAAGGCTTGTCAGAATCAGATGCATATCCTCATGAAGTTCAATGGAGGGAAAGAAATAGCCAACAAAATCATATTGTGGTATGAAATTTGCCTCCGCGTTATTGATAGTATGTATATCATAACCATGAATTTGAACTAACATTTTAGCCAAATGCTCCAGCTTGTTTTTGTTTAACTTGGCTATAGGCTCTCCATCATAACTCGTTAACAGAACTTGATTAGAATCCACATCCATGCCCCAACCGTACGGTTTGGAGACTTGTATTCCACTCTCGTATAGTCTAGATAATAGTTCATACTGATTGCCAATATCGGGTCTGGAGTCCTTATTCCATACCTTTAACACGTAAGAGCGGTCAGCACATTCGATCTTCACAACGTCCGCTTCCAGTCCTGGTGACAGGGGAAGCACCTTGTATGGTTTTTCAAGCAAGCAACGAATTTCTTCGCTCAGCTCCACCCAGCGGATACTTTCCAGCAATAACCTCATTTTGTCCGACCCTTCTCTGTAAAATTAGAATTTGAATCCTATAATCTCCTTTTCACTCTAGTTGTCAGGTGAAATTAGTCCTTTACCAATGAAATTGGCAGATACGGGCTTCTTGTTCAATTCTCTGGACCATACCGATAATTGCCCCATATGGTGAATTTCATGAGCAATCACGTGACGCATCACTTCTCCCCACGATTCCTTGACGACGGCGCTATCCAATTCGGGATCGATGAAAGGTCTCTTTTCCATGCTGGGGTCCCAGGATAGAACAAATGCTTCCACATCAGGTCGCAGCTTGCGATCGAATTGTCGTACGGCCTCCAGTGTTTTATAATTATCAAAATTCTCCATACCATCCGGTTTGCCTTGCAATAATTGAAGCCAGCTCCACTCTACATCGATGATATGAAAAAACGTTTGCAATATATTGCCTACTCCGCCCGTCCGAGGCCGAAGCAGCTCTTCAAGCGGCACATCCTCACACCACTGAAACCACTGCTCACGCACGATCCAGTTATAACGAAAGAAAGATTCCATTTAGCCATTCTCCTTTTCCACATAATTGAACTAAAGAATAATTTACACTTGCCACTCCGATGACAGAACAACCTTCCGATCGCTGTTATCCCCAGATTTTTTTGATTCCCTTTTACAACGGGGAAAATCCGGGGATAAAGGCGAGGTGTATGCTTCCGATGCAGCTTTCTTTCAGAAAGCTTGTAGCTCCGCTTCTTCAGATTATTTCTGTCCTCTCCGTTCTCGTGTAAATGTTTAGTTCAATTTATATATCTTGCGCTTTGAGTGTTTTGATCAGTTCCATATTGGCAAAAGTCTTGTCCGAATGTTCACGGTCTCCGTAAATCCCGCTAATCTGATCAAATCCCGATTTGGTCCAAAATCGTAATGCAGGCCAATTTTTGAGTGCTACGTTGATTCGGATTTCCAAATAACCAAGCTCAGAAAATAATTGGGTCAACGCATGCATCATTTCTTGTCCATAACCTTGCTTCTGGATCTCACTATGGATATATAAAAATTCGAGGTAAATAGAATCCGCCATAGGGTAGCCATGGTACAGGCTCAGCACACCTATACTTTCGTTTTCCTGAATCGTACGAATGGTCTGAATTCGGTAGTTTTCCAACCTTCCCCCAGGAGGCAGATCGCCTTTCTCAAAGCACGTTCTCACATAATCCGGCTCAGGATCTCGTCCGTCCCATTCCTGCACGTATTTACTCGTATCAACAATGGATGAATAACAAAAATCTCAGATTCTTTCAAATCGGACATGAAAAGTCGGTCTGAATTCTATTCTGCTGGAATCTGTTTCATATCATCACTCCACTCTATTCGTGTCTATCATAACCCATGATATGGTAAAAATAAAAGAGCCGCGATCGTCGCAGCTCCCTACTCTTTTGGCGTCGTCATTCTCTTCTTTACATAGAGTAAAACATGAATTCCAGCGTAAATAAACAGGACATTAAATAAATACAGAAGAGCATTCACATGTACATTAGAAAGGAACCATATTGTATCATCAGGTTTCTTATAGTGATAATCAGTAAAGAATCGCAATGGAAAACCATACTCTGTTCGTAAAGTCCCCTCCGTGTAGGCTGTTCCTGGAATAAAGATCACAGCTAATACAGCAAGCCAGGCTGAAAGATTAAATATTCTTTTATTAAACGTCAATTCATCTCATCCATTCATGACATTTTCGCTATCTACCACATTTGCAAACATGCTTAGAACCGAATTGTGGTGTTCTATTATCTGCTCAGCTTGAAGAATGTTGGAATTCCATGTGCTGTGAGCATCTCGAATCAAGGTTATTTCATAGCCAAGGCTGCTTGCTCTGCGACAAGTCGTATCCACGCATATTTCCGTCTGCATGCCCGTCAGAATAAGATCCGTCACTCCGTTTTCTTGTAATTTCAGATTCAGATCTGTTTCGTGAAATGAATCCGGTGTCTGCTTTTCAATGACAAGGTCACCAGTGATCGGCGCAATGGACGGGTGAATCGCCCAACCTGCCGTTCCACGTTCAAGGGGACTCCCAGCTCCTTCACTATGCTGAATGTAGATGACGGAGTGACCTTTTTGCCGAGCCTTGGAAATAATGTGTTGTATTCTCTGAAGCAATAAGTCCCCTTGATATACGGGATCTACTTCATCGAACATGGCTACCTGAACATCGATTACAAGAAGTGCACAATGAGTTGCCACCTTATATTCCTCCTGACAAATGATATTACTCCAGCACTTGATATAACTACGTCTTCCGTTTTCGTACCTTTAACAAACTTTCCAAACCCAGATCGACCAGTACAAACAGTATAGCAGCCATGACGCCAAATAAGGTCAAATTTAATGACTCTCTAAAATTTAAAACCTCTTCGCCAGCGCCCATGAGCAAATAATAGATATACATCCCTAGTACTCCAGCACATCCATAGCCAAGTATCCTCGTAGTTAGATACAAGACATAATTGGCGAATTGAATTCGGCTCAACAAATAATCCAGCAATAGGGATAAAGGTAGCCCGATAAATAAGATCAGGGGAGTCGCGTATACAAAATAAACAATAATATAAAAATCAAAGCTGTAGGAATCATTCATGGATATTATACTTGCAATTAAAGTAAAACTAATGATGGTTAACACGGTCGTCAGCAGCTTTCTTCCAATATTCATCTCACCACTCCCATTAGGTTACTTGTATTCGTGGAATATTCCTATGCATCAGATTTTGCCGGTTGCCATCCGATTTCTTGGGACCATATATGAGCCTTCTCTAATATGTTCCACACCATCGGTCCTTTGCCTTCCACGTACTTGGTCCGCTGGTCTTTGTATAATGACATAAGCCTGTGCTTCTCTTCCGCATATTTCAATCGATCTTCCTGGTGTTCCCTCAAATAATCTCTAAAAAGCAAGTTCATCTGCTCAGAGAAACTGCCTGCCTGTCTTACATGTACATGCGTTCTCCTGCTTCCTGGTACTTCACGAAAATACCGCTTGGTTTTATCCGGATTTTCTCCTCTGAATACGAAGCCGACCGCTTCGATTTCATGCTTGTAAATTAGCAAATCATCATAATTAGATACGGAAATTTGTATATCTATGATATGTTTGGCATCCATTCCCACAATGGAAGTTGATCCGACATGGTCAATCCGCACAGCCTTTTCACCCAACGCTTCTCTTAGTGTCATCCCCGTTTCGAGGAACATTTGCCTCCAAGCAGGATCATATGATGCAATTCTCCATAGATCTTCCATATAGTCCTCCCTTAGGCGTCTAATCCAGCTATATGATTAACAACAAGGCCTTGTATACTTTTGTTGCATTTTTAGATTATTTAATTGGCAATAAAGGTGTTATCCGAAATCTAAAAATCACCATTATTTATGCCTAGTTTATTCTGTTTGTTTATCTCAATAATATATTCGTATACATCATCTATATTTACTATACCTTCGATATTCTTCCTCAATAGATCAATGATAAAATTACTATCACTCTCTCTCAGCCTTACACCTTTTAAGTAGTTCTCATTATAATCATTAATAAAATCTAATTTATTCTGATAGAATTTAAATCGCTCCAATACATAAATTTCTTTAAGATTAATGAACACAGCTAAAAAATCCTTAAGGTTTCTGGCTACTAAAGTTACTTGATTTCCAGATGCCATAGGCTGAATAAAGATAACGGGAGCTTCTTCCAGATCACTAATGGATCCGTTAAACGTAAAAAAAGCAAAGTGATCACCATCTGCTCCAGTTCTTCCAAATATGATGGCATCATCCGGAGTACAGTAGTATCTATCATCATCATTATTAAAACTAATATAAAATCCCACATAATCTTGGAAGGTTCCAGCATGTTGTTCACGTAATTCTTTATCTATTCGGACGATATGTTCTAAAGATTCGGGCATTTCATAATTTATTTTCACGTTTAAACACCTCTTCCTAGCATTATAACTATGTACAATTCTATCAAATAAAATTAAAAATTAGACTTATTATTATAATTAGTGGGTATGCCAAAAAAAAGAGAAGGAACAGAAGTCCCTCCCCTTACCTTTTCAAATATAATCGCACTTAAATTTAGAAAACTCAGCTTCGGAACCTGCGCCACTAGCGTATAGACCAATGAGCACCCCTGTAAATCCCCCGGCAATTTCCGAGGAAAGGTATTTCGTCTGAGCTGTACCTAAGAGGATGTCCTTGCCATCTGCATGAATAAGGAAGCTGTAACGTTCATGACTTGCCTGTATAACCAATGTGGCCTGATGCTCATTTCCTAGTTCCATTTCATTTTCGACGGATTTGATGTCCCCAATATTCAGACGCTCAATCACCTTATACCCACTTTGCTCTTCTTTACGAATGGCCAAGTCATAATGGTGCTGTTCATCCATGTAGATGGTGATGCCTGCCTCTCCGTTCGTAAGACTAACATCAACAGAGATGGTCGCGTCAAAGTCTTTTTGACGTAGGCCAATGAATGTCGGGGATGCTGGAACATCCAGTGTCACTTCGGTTCCTTTTAACTTTATCTTACTTTGCTCTAACAAATAATTTTCCGTATTGGGATGACGAAGATAACACCAGTCCAGATTCCAATCTGTGTTCTCGAACGTATAGCTTTTTTTCTCTTGTTGAATGAATGTGTCAGAAATACGATCGGTTTCAAAGCTCATAAGTGTGGTACCTTGTTGCCCTGCCGTAAACCAGCCTTCCTCATCAAAGGTAACTGGCGTCAGGAATACTTCTCGTCCAAGATGATGATACGTAAGCCACTGTCCACTCTGACGGAATCCCAAATGGAAGATCCACCAATTGCCTTCCTCGTCCTGAATCAGGTCGCCATGCCCAACCCCTTGCAGTTCATAACCACCCAGATTGCGGTTGGTAAGAACGGGATTATTAGCATAGGGCTCGAAAGGACCGGAAGGAGAATCTCCACGTGCATAAGTGACCATATGGCCATATTCGGTTCCGCCTTCAGATGCCATAAGGTAATAGTATCCATTCATTTTATACAAATGTGGGCTTTCCAGATAACGTCCGCCTGATCCCTGCCATACTGAACGACTTGGGGTCTTTTTGTTACCCGTTTCAATGTCAATCTCACACTGAACGATCCCCCCAATCCCTTCATCGTCGGTCCCGTTGCTCATAAAGAAGGCCTTCCCGTCTTCAAAATACAAATCCGGATCGATTCCCCCTTGATCCACAATAATTGGTTCTGACCACTCCCCGTATATATCATCGGTCCATATGTAGAAATTCTGACGCGTGGTATCGTTGGTTGTGGTCATATAGAATCGCCCGTTGTTGTATCGTATTGTAGGGGCAAAGACGCCACCTGAGCTGCTCACCGTCTCCAGATGAATCTGGCTTTTTCGGGTTAAACAATGACCGATTTGCGTCCAGTTCAATAAATCTTTGCTTTCAAAAAGCGGAACACCCGGAAAGTATTGAAAGGAACTACACACCAGATAATAAGTATCATCCACCTTGCAGATGCTTGGATCTGGATAAAACCCTTTAATGACCGGATTATTGTATTTCATTTGAGCCACCTCTTTTTCTATAATTCACATATTTAAGAATCCAGCTTCATAAGCAGATAAAAAAATTAAACACTATCGCAAACATACTTTCAATGCGTTAGAGTTGAAGAGTCCAGTTAATTTCATTAAATGAATATATATATGATTTCAATAGATCCGGTTAGGAGATTGTTCAACATGATTAAAGC
Source organism: Paenibacillus sp. 11B (assembly GCF_030487755.1). Lineage (NCBI taxonomy): Bacteria > Bacillati > Bacillota > Bacilli > Caryophanales > Paenibacillaceae > Paenibacillus > Paenibacillus sp. 11B. Next base: position 1,683,261 of record NZ_JAUKNS010000001.1, read on the forward strand.
GAACGGAGATCCAAAATTCATACCGTTATACGAAGCGCTGGCAAGCGAGGTTAGATGGAGAATCATGGATTTGATTACAATTAGCGAAATGAATGTAAAGGATATAGCCGCTGCGTTAGAACTTAGCCCCTCCATCGTTACAATGCACATCCGCAAGCTTGAGCAAGCCGGACTGATCGATAGCCGCAGGATACGCCTGAATGGAGGCACGCACAAATTATGTTTCCTCAAACAAAATAACATCGAGATCGAACTGCCATCCGCTAGTCGAACAGCAAGGGTTAGAGAGCAGACAATTTCAGTGGGTCACTATACTGCATTTGAAGTCCATCCTACCTGCGGTCTTGGAACGCATGAGAAAGAAATCGGTGTTTGGGACGACCCACGCTACTTTCTCGATCCTGAGCGGGTTCACGCTGCCATCCTCTGGTTTGGAAGGGGGTATGTCGAATACAAAACGCCTAACTATATGCTTCCTGATGAGACCGCCAGCGCCATTGAAATTTCAGTGGAACTGGCTTCTGAAGCTCCGGGTTTACGAGATCATTGGCCATCGGATATCTTATTTACGTTTAACGGAATTTCGCTTGGAACCTGGACAAGTCCCGCTGATTTCGGACGAGCTGCTCGTGGCAAATATACGCCAACATGGTGGCACCGAAATGTGAATCAATATGGATTATTAAAGACGATTCGTGTTGATGACTCGGGTACGTATATGGATGGAGAACGAATGTCAGACGTGACGATCGAGGATATCAAACTGGAGGAACCGTTCTGGACACTTCGTTTCACGGTTGACGAGGAAAGCCCCAACGTTGGCGGATTAACGATCTATGGTGCAGGTTTCGGTAACCATGATCAGGAGATTGTTATTCGTGTACTGGGTTAATTTTGCCTTATAGTTATCTAATCGATTAACTCTATTTTCTCAAAAACATTATATTTCTCCAGATCTGAAGTAACAGCACAGGGCAGGTAATGATATAATTCAGATCTGGTTTCCCATATGTATTCACTATGTTCTTCTGAAAGATTCACTTGATGATCTTTGGTTCTGCAAAAATACATCAAACGAATGACCTGTCTATACGGATCGGTAAGGAACGTATTTGCAAACAGTATTTCATCTATACTTTTAGGACAACCTTCCCTTCATGAATATGATCTGGATTGATGAACCTTATCGAAACGGCGGATTCGGCAAAAAAGTGGTGCATCTGCATAGTCATCGTTTTTTACTCGCCTACCTTCTGTATGGAACAAGGGCAAATTTGAAAGAAGAAAAGAGTACTGAGGTTACTAAAAGTGGAGGAGACCTTAATCTGCAGGGGTTTGGAAAAGGGATTGAAGTCTTGCTCAACCATTCAAGATATACTTGCCTGACTGAGCTGGAATATCAGCAATTCTCGGCTGCACTCATTCCCTATACTACGGAGGTACTGGGTGTACAGTCTGGAATCCGATCAGGAATACAAGATATGGTTTGACGTGGTTAAGTTGTTAAATTTTTGTCTGTATAAGAAGTATATCGATCAAGTGTTATTGGCTCGACCAGATTCGGTAAAGAAGCAGGATATCTCCTAGCATCTCACTAGGGAGAAGACGGCAAACAAATAAGGGAATTTACCATGCTCACCATGATGCAACTGAACGGAGAGTTATAGGTCCGTGCTTCCCCCTATGATATTCCAAACCTGAACCAACCACAAAGAAGGATTTTTCGACATTTGAAACTTTATAAAGTATCATTCTTTCAATCATGGTGTATCGCTCCAAGACCCGTAATATTCATGTATATTTTCCCATAGCAATTTGGAACGGATAAACCAAAGCATCATTATTGAGTAGTTTACGATTGTCGATAGCAGGAAATTTTCGATATACCCTTAGGAGTGAAATTCAAGTCGGCTCGCGATCATCCGATGACTCAATATAATTTGTTCTCATTAATTTTTAATTAATCTACTATCTTTATTTCTTCTTTAAAACCGCCGCAAAAGATTCACTATCGGCTTTGTAATCTCCGCCATTAACATCTGCGTAAATCTTTTCGAGTGTAAATCCAGCATCATTCGCTTCTTTTTCCATACTTTCAATCGTAAAATGTTGATTCCAGTAATGATAGTTAACTACCTCACCATCACCAAAAACCATAACATTTTTTGACAAAGAAACATTGTCAGGATATTTAATTGAGGCGTATAAGGATAAATGTTTTTTATCCGAAAATGGATTATTTTTTCTAGATAATCCCCACATAAAATTTTGCTCGAATTTTTCATAACTAGTCTCTGATAACACATCTAATAGAATTAATCCTCCAGATTTTAAACCACGATGGATGTTACTTAGTATTTTTTTTCTATTCTCTGGACTAAATACACTATATATTTGATAAATTAGTAGAGCCACATCAAACTCATTTTCAATCTCAATGTCGGTGATATCTTCATTCCTGTAATCAATTGATAAATTCTTTTTTTCAGCTTCATTAACTGCATATTCAATTGACTTTTTATTAAAATCCACACCAACAACATCATATCCCTTAACTGCTAACTTCTGAGAATAGAAGCCAGGGCCACAACCTAAATCAATAACTTTTTTATAGTTCTCTAAAGGTGCGATTTCACTAATAAAACCAATGGTCTCATCAATAAAGCCGCTATCTCTACTACCGCCAGGAATATTCTCATCAAAATGAGCTTTTAAAACTAAGTCAGCCCGATCCGAGTCAAGCCAGATTTGTATTGTTCCTTCCTCAAATGGCTCTGGAATTTTTGCTACTTCTAATAATTTATCCATTTTCCCCATCCTCCTAATGATTTTTTATAGTTTTTGTGTATTTGATAATGGTATGTTGCTTAGCTGAAGATCAGCTAAGCAACCAGTGATTATTAATTTTAATTAAAGTTGTATTATTCACTTTTTTTTACAATTATAATTTTCATAGATTTCTCTTAGCAGTTGTTACTAATTGTTGATAAAAAAGTTGTTACCGTCCATGTTGTTGTTATTGTTGCATCCACAGCTTGACCTTTACCCTCTTTGTTATGCGCTAATTTTTGCAATTCCAATACAGCGTTCATTGTTCCCCCTCCTTTCCTGAATCAGATCATTTTTTTAGCAGTTGTTACTAATTGTCGATAGAAAAGTTGTTACCGTCCATGTTGTTGTTATTGTTGCTTCCACGGCTTGACCTTTACCCTCTTTGTTATGCGCTAATTTTTGCAATTCCAATACAGCATTCATTGTTTCACCTCCCTTCTTGAATCCAGATCATTTTTTTAGCAGTTGTTACTAATTGTTGATAGAAAAACGGTTACGGTCCATGTTGTTATTGTTGCTTCCACGGCTTGACCTTTACCCTCTTTGTTATGCGCTAATTTTTGCAATTCCAATACAGCGTTCATTGTTCCACCTCCTTTCCTGAATCCAGATTATTTTTTTAGCAATAGTTACTTACTATCGTGAGGAAAGCAATTTCAGTCCATTTTTTTGTTAATTAGTTAATAATAAATCCTTAGCTTTTGTTCTTGCTGTAAATTCATCTATATTAACCAGAGGTAACCAGTAGAGTGGATTATCTTTGACAATTCCCATTAATGCTAATATTATTCCTGAGCTACCTGTATAAACATCATCGGCTAGTCTATAAGAGAACTGACCTGGATATACATAATATCCATTTTTATCAATTAAAAAAATATTAAGTAAATTCAATACATCTTCAAGAATTTCTTCACGTTCTTCACCATGTTTCACCAAGGAAGGAAGCAATAGAAAGCTGCCTGCGCCATCGAATAAGCCGCCACTAATAGTGGAACAGATCTTTGATAATTTTAAAATCGCATTCATTTCTTCTCTATAGAGATCTTTTCCACTTACATGGTTTAAAAACCATATTGAAATAGCGATTCCTATAGTTCCTCCTGAGAGGTATGGCAATTGCCGATTTCTATTATCCAATGTTTGTAGTGAGCCGGTTACTTCATCAAATATTGTCTTTTCTAAATCTTCCTTTATTAATCGTTCGGCTTTTTTCAAATACTGTATATTATTAGTTGCTGAGTAAATTGCAGAATAAAAGAGAGATACACCTGATAGCCCGTCAATTGAACCTATGCCTACCGCCATCCAGTCATTCGTGCTTAACCGCCCGTCGTTATCTCGATTCATTTCAATTAACTCTTCTATTTCTTTTGCGAATTGCAAATATTCATGATTTCCTGTCTCTAGATATAAACTAATTACAAATAAACCTATTCCTGAAAGGCCGGAGCGTAAGGAAATGTTAATTTCGTTCATATTATCTCTTAAATTTTTCAGTTCATTTGAAACAACTTCCTCATAGCCTGTATCATATAGCAAAGCTAACATCCCTGTTTTTCCAGTGAATAATCCATTTTCATCAATTCGAGATAAGTTTTTCAGCAAATGAACTTGGATCCACTTATTAACTTCTACAGTAGTGGTTTGAATTTTGGAAAGTGTAAAAGCAGCACCGCTTCCTCCCGTTAAAAAGTTGAATTTTCCTCCGCTCATCTCAAACTGACGAATATCACCATTAATGAATCTTTCATCATTTGTTAAATTTTCCTTCATACCTTTGATTAACTTATTAGTAATGGAAGATATGTTAAAGTCACTTGTTTTATCCGCAAGGTTGATTTCTTCAGGGAGATACTCTTGATAGCTTCTTATTCTGTTGTCGCATTTATCTTGTAAATCTACAATAAAACGATAAAATGAATCTTCATAAATCTCTTTTATCCGTCTAAAGTGGTTATATTGTAGACAGTCGTCTAAAACTTCTGAAGATAGGACTGGAAGCGCCAAATACCTTATTAGTTTCTTCAATCCAAACCAATCTCTTGCACCACTCACTTTCATTTCTTGCGAAGCAAATCCAATAGTCATCATGTTAGGCTTTTCTTGAGAGTTTACAGGTAAAGCTGTTTCAAAATCGATTAGCTTTACGGTTAAGTCATCGGACACCATGATATTCGCAGGTTGAAAGTCACCCATAGCAATTCCATTATTATGCATCTGATCTATCAACGTAAAAAGTTGTAACAATATCTTTTTAACACTTTCAGCATGATTACTCATGCTTTCACCATCTCTAAAGAATGGAAAATTCTGAGCAAGCCATTGCCTTAAGTCTCCACCTTCAATAAATTCCTCTACCAAAAAGTGATGCTCCCATTCTTGAAAATACTCAATTAAACTCACAACACCTTGTACATCTTTAAGTTTTACTAAGGCATCATATTCTTTTATTTGTCTGGATAAGGCATCATGAGCTGCTCCATCCAACCCAGCATTTGGTCTAGCTTCCTTGATAATCACTCTCAAATTATCTTTCTTTCTAGTCGCACGGTACACCCCACCAGCATTACTATAGCTAAGTGCGGTTTCAATCTCATATCGATTTAAATTGCTATTCCCATTATTTTCTAAGTCATTAGAATTATTTAACGTGTTCAGATAATCGTCGAAATCCTTCACAAAGTCAGGAACCTGATAAAAGGGAGTTCTTTCATCTTTAATTAAATTGCCTTGTTCATCCTTAATACAATGTTCACCATTCTCATTAAGAATACTTTTAAAACCTCCATATCTGTAAAATACATTGCTTTTTTTCCATCTTTTATCACTAAGTATATATGGGCCTTTTTTAAACTCCAGGGTTGCTAGAGATATCATTTCTAACAATTTAATAAAGACCTCGATATTCACAGGGTATATTGTCATAAATTTACCAGAAGAAGAACGGTTAGCGTTCTTCGAATTGACCTTGATAAAACTTTGTCTATCCTTAAGGTGCTTGAACTCAATCTTCTCATCTATGCATATTCTGGAAACCTTATCTAGTAAGCTTTGTGACTCATCAAATAACGCTGTAACATGAATTTTCCATCCTTGATCTGGGAGTTTTGAACCTTTAACATGATAGTGCTTCCACACCGAGTCCACTTCTGAAATAACAGCATATGTATCAGGAATATCATCGAGTTCGTATATACCCGTCATTTTTTCGCCACTTTCAACTTTCCCATAGTATTCAGAATTTGGTTTCAAATACAAATTGTAAAGCATATTCCCTTCCATAATAACCCTCCTATTTAGCGTTAACTTACAACTACATTTTGCATATTTCATACAGTAGTAAAGTTAAGTATTAACTAAGAGCAAGAAAGTGGATCTGGGTTCTTGGCTCCATTCGACGAGCTTAAGAATTCACACAAAACACGTTCACTAATCTATTTATGTTGTTAGAAGAATATTTATAATGAAGCAGCCTTCCAATAAAGAACTTGACCCTATTTCAACGTTAATGCAGGGTAAGAAATTGAAAGCCGCGAGAGTGGGTAACGGAAGCTTCGTAGTCAATAAAGACCATTAGAATTAGTTTTGTTCTAAAATTCTTTCTTCCTGTATATAAAAATAGCGAAAAATAATGATAGAGCATAAGTGATAACACCAATTATTAAGTATATGATCGGAGCGTAGAGATCCGGATCATTCGAATTCGGTAGTGTTAAATGTTTTGCAAGGTATCCAACTAGGTCCTGAGAAACGATAGTAATTACTATCGCCCCACCTACACTTCCCAATGTTATGGAATCAGATTTTTCTGGGCCAAAAATATAGTAGAGCGGAAAATTTATCGCACCAGTAAGAAGAACTGCAAAAGTCCCAAAAAAGATAGAGTTGAGCATGCCGTCTATTGGTGTGCCAGAAATTAAATCATATAGATAAAATATTCCACATGATAATAGAACCCCGTAAATTACGACCAAGAAATAGAAAAGGTAGTGACTTTGTACAATATTACTTCTACTAACAGGCAAAGTAAGTACATATTTATCATAACCAGACTTACCCTCAAACTTTATTACGTCAAGTGCAGACATCACCATAAGCAAGATATTTAACATTGCAACTAAACGGTGCATTGAAGCATCTGCAAAACTTAGAATGATTCCAGACAATAGAATGGCTAGTCCCGTATACAAAAAAGAACTTCGATAAACTAAGTAATAACTTGTCAATAATAAACCTTTCATTTATTCATTACTCCTTGTTAGTAATAAACTGATTTCATCCATCGAGATAGGTTTAATCGCCACTTCTTCTGGTAATTGTTGTTTATCTGATACAAGTACACTGTAATAAGAATCATAATCTCTTTTGGCCACCACTATATCTTGGTTAAGTAAGTTTAATTTCTCTTCATCAATATCTACAATAGCATACCTTTCAAAAACCTTATCTTTCTGTTCGTTCAGCAAAATTTCACCCTCCTTTATAATGACAAGATGGCTAGCTATCTTTTCAATGTCACTCATAATATGAGAGGAAAGTAATATACCTCCATTTCCTTTACTTGCAAAGTTTTTTAATTCATATAACATTTCTTCCCTAGATGAGGAGTCAAGCCCTCCAGTCGCTTCATCTAGGATCAATAATTTCGCATTATGCGATAAAGCTACAGCTACAGAAAGTTTCATTGACATCCCACGTGAGAATTCATTTACTTTTTTATCTATGGGTAGAGAAAAAGAATTAATTAAGCGATGGAAGTTGTCTTGGTCCCAAGAATCAAATAGGTTGTCAAAAACTTTATTCAGTTGCTTTACTGTAAGATGGGCAGGTAAGTTTGGGGCATCAAATACGACTCCAATCTTCTCCTTGATCTTAGGTTGTTTATTTATATTTTCTTCACCAAAAATTTTTACTGTACCCGCATCTTTAGAAATTAATCCTAGTACTATTTTAAATGTTGTTGATTTACCTGCCCCGTTATCACCAATGAAACCAACAATTTCTCCAGATGGGACATTGAATGTGACATCATTTAAAACAACCTTGCCACCGTATGATTTTCTAATATTTTTAATTTCTAAAAGACTTGACATTCTCTCACTCCTATTAGTTTCGTGGAATGCTAGTTTACGGAAACCCCTTAGATCTTAGAAAAATGTAACTGGCTACATGGTACTCATGAGGTGATCAGGCTAGCTGCATCAATATTTATCTTTTACAATTAGTGTTGTTCTTGATTCATCAGAAAAATGTGAATGCAGTACATCATCAAGATCAGATTCTGTTAAATTCTCAAGCGTTGGCAATACGTCAAATAAGTCCATCTCATTAAATTGATAACGAGTAAATTGGTTAGCGATAAATTGAGGCGAGTTGATGGCACTTAAAAAACTACCAATTTCTTTTTTAATCACACGTTCTGCATCTTCTTTATCTATTGATTTCATTTTTAACCTATCAATCGTTTCACTTATAATTTTTATTACTTCTTCAGGCGCAGTACTGTTCCCACCAATAATTGAAAACCCAAAATTCTTTTCACTTGTATATTCATAATTAAATGAATTATCCAAATAGCCATTATCATACATTTTCTCGTAAGCCTCAGAGCTTTTCCCAAACATCAACTCAAGCAAAACGTTTAATGACAGCCCATATTTTAGCAGTTCTTTACCTTGTCTTGTTAGGTTAGTTTCTTTATATCCGACAAAAACTTTAGGTATTTGGACTGGCATTTTCAATACACGTGAGCTTTTATTCACTTTGAAATCTTCTTCAGGGAAAATACGGTGAATCTCTTCAGGTTCCGGAAATTTTTTCTGTTCTTGATTCTTTCGAATAAGCAATATTACTTCTTCAGGAACTACAGGTCCAATAACGAAAAACAACATATTGCTAGGGTGATAGAAAGTATTATAGCAAGCGTATAAATCCTCTTTGGTAATTTTATTTATAGAAGGTATTGTTCCTGCCAAATCATTTTTCACTGGATGAACTTTATACAAATTTTCTAAGATTCCAAATCGAGCACGCCAGTCTGGATTATCCTCATACATTTTTATTTCCTGTTCAATTACACCTTTTTCCTTCTCTACCGTTTCATCTGTAAAATATGGCTCTTGAACAAAGTCGAGAAGAGTTATGAGATTTTCACTTATGTTAGATGTAGCTGATAATGTATATGACGTACGAGTAAAACTTGTAAATGCATTAACAAAAGCTCCTTGCTTTGCAAATGTATGAAAAACATCCCACTTCTCACATTCGAACATCTTATGTTCTAAGAAATGAGCTAGTCCATCTGGAAATTGAGTGGAACTATCTTTTCCTAAAGGAGTAAATTCCTTATCTACTGAACCATATTTTGTTGTGAATGTCGCAACTGTTTTGTGAAAGCCTACCCTAGGAAGGATGTAAACTTCGAGTCCATTAGCGAGCTTTTCATGATATATTTTTTCTTCTAATTTTTCATAAATTATGGACTTCAAATGATTTACTCCTCTCTATTTAAGAAGTATATGGTATCTAGCTCCCACTTATTAGCAGCACAAATGACATCATCTTTTGACACCTTACTAATTTTTTTAATCTGATCATTTATTTCATAAGACAGACCACTATCCACAGATTGAATAAATATGTCCATAATTCCAAGAGGCGAATCATATGCTTCTTGTAATAAATTTATCAACATTACTTTACCTTGTTCAACTTCATCCTCAGTAAAATCACCCTCTTTCATTGCACACTCTTGTTCTCTTATAATTTTAACGACACGTTCATAATGATCAAAATCAATTCCTGCCATCGTTAATAATAACCCTTTATTGCTTTCAATTTGTGAATGAGCAAAATACGCTAGACTTTCCTTTTCACGTATATTCATAAATAACTTAGAAGATGGAAACCTACCAAAGATCGCATTCGCTACTCTTGCAGCCTCATAATCCTCATCTTGTATTGTCGAGAAAATCCTATAACCTAAGAGAAGCGTTCCTTGCTGTACATCCATTCTATCTTGAATAACTTTTACATTTTTCACACCTGTTTCATCTAAAGAAAACCTTCTCATCATTTTATTGTTATGTTTTTCACAAAAGATATCCTGTACCATTAGTTTGACTTCATTCTCGTTAAAGGCACCCACGATAAATAAATCGAAGCGATCATTTTGAAGTAAATCTTTATATACTTGATAAATGGACGCAGCATCGAGAGAATCGATATCCTCTTTTTTCCCGAATGCTGGATTTTGATAAGGTTCACCTTTAAACATTTCTTCTAGCAATCGGACATTGGCATATAGCATTTTTTCATTAAATATTGAATCAATCCGTTGCTTTAGAGCGCGCTTCTCTTGTTCAACAATCAAAGAATGGAATGTTCCATTTTCAAGAAATGGGCAATAAACAATTTCATGCAATAAGTCAAGAGAGGATTTCAGTAAAGAAGCAGAATCATTAAGAAATTTATCCGAAGGAATCTCCATTCTAAAAACAATGTTATGATCTTCTCCCTTTTTTTGAACATCCAAAAAAAGAGTTGCTCCATACATCCCATCAAGTTTTTGTTGTATTAGCTTGCGATCCGGGTAATTTGTTGATCCTCCAATCAGAATATGAGGAATTAATGCTCTTGCAGTGACTAAATCCTCTCGAAGAGGGGCTTTCATCGTCAACATTATACTAGTTGTCTTAAATTTATTCGTGTTATATAGGTGAAGCTGTAAACCGTTTAATTCTTTCGAACTTATATGTATATCTTCCAACCCTGATCTGCTCCCCTCGATATACTTTCTTTATTAGAATAATTCAGAATTACATATACATATATATATATATATAATTGTATATGTATATGTATATGTACGACTATAGCCCTTTTATGTTTATATCATTCAATCATGTGTTAAAACTACAAAATAGTATAAATTCATATATTTTACACTATTGTATCATGACTCAAAATGATAATCCACCATAATTGCCATTATAATCAAATAAAATCCAAAAAAAGGGAACCATGCATTGTAAAATCCTATCTGTAAACACATACAATTGATGTGTGAAGCGACTTGAGTTGGAAAATGGGATCATAAAAGAAGAGGTTGAATACCTTGAATATGGAGGTTTCAGTGGGAAGAAGAATGCGTATTAAGCCTTTTATCCATAATTACACAATCACGAGCGTATTTGATTAAATTTTAACAAGCTGGCTCCAATTCGTATTGAAACCAGCTTACAGATTATGACTTTTTTCAAGAACTCGTTATCAGTACTGCCCATCTCTCTGCTTTATTTTTTTGCAAACATGGTTGATATCATGTCTCTTACTGCTTGAATCAGTATTGCAACAACAAAAATGATCAGGAATAAATTAAAAAACGGAAAAGAATAAGGGGCAATCCATTCTGTAAGTAACCTAGATTCCAACATCCCTCTTACTATCCTTGCAAATGCGTTGTCACTATCGTTTATGTTAGGCTCCAGCAAAGTACCATCAATGGCGATAAAGATCAACTGTACAATTATAAATATTCCAATTGTAATCATCCAGCGTTTTGCTCGATTAGTATGAAGTTTTTCGGTGGAATATGACATTTCATTTTCTCTCCTCTCACAATTTTGTTTCCTAACTCTGATCTCTGTATTTAATATATATATAGCAAACACATAGGATTCTATACCACATTATATACACTTATACGGCACCATCAAGTTATTTTTTCTAAATATTGAATTATTTTCATATCCTTTTATTTTAATATAGCCATCTCCCGAATACACCTAGCTGTTTTATATATCTGAATGTAAGTTGGCTTCACACCATAAATGTTGAACTGGTTTTATACATATTTTTCAAAAGCTTTGTTCCCCATCATATCCTAATTTCGTATAAAAGCGGTGTCTGTGCCTGATCTGTATGATAACCCGCTCTACCACGCCAAACGGTCTTTTTTCTACCAAGGCATCCAGACACATATGTAAATTCGCAGGTCCCAATAATCTGATCATCAACTTCATATACAAGCAGGAGAATGTTGGAATCACTCCTCACTTCTTCAATTCGCTCTGCGAGGCCTGGTCTACGACTCCAGGAGAGCTCGTCTCTACTTGCCTTTAGCGCAGAGGTCTTCCATACTTTCGACAACGTCGACCTCTCCGGTTTACTCTTTTCGAGGCTCTATCACTTTCAGGCCTACTGTCTGGCTGTCTACGCTTAACGTCTGAAATTACTTCCAGCCGTCCAAGAATCGCTATTGGTGGCTTCGCTTTAGCCTTTCCAAGCAGATTTCCACCTGCTAAACTTCACAACCTAGGCTTGGACGCACCGAAAGTTAAATTAATATATATATGATTTCAATAGATCCGGTTAGGAGATTGTTAAGGATGATCAAAGCGAACGGAGATCCAAAATTCATACCGTTATACGAAGCGCTGGCAAGCGAGGTTAGATGGAGAATCATGGATTTGATTGCAGATAGCGAAATGAATGTAAAGGATATAGCCGCTGCGTTAGCACTTAGCCCCTCCATCGTTACAATGCACATCCGCAAGCTTGAGCAAGCCGGACTGATCGATAGCCGCAGGATACCCCTGAATGGAGGCACGCACAAATTATGTTTCCTCAAACAAAATAACATCGAGATCGAACTGCCATCCGCTAGTCGAACAGCAAGGGTTAGAGAGCAGACAATTTCAGTGGGTCACTATACTGCATTTGAGGTCCATCCTACCTGCGGTCTTGGGACACACGAGAAAGAAATCGGTGTTTGGGATGACCCACGCTACTTTCTTGATCCTGAGCGGGTTCACGCTGCCATCCTCTGGTTTGGAAGGGGGTATGTCGAATACAAAACGCCTAACTATATGCTTCCTGATGAGACTGCCAGTACCATTGAAATTTCAGTGGAAATAGCTTCTGAAGCTCCGGGTTTAAGAGATCATTGGCCATCGGATATCTTATTTACGTTTAACGGAATTTCGCTTGGAACCTGGACAAGCCCCGCTGATTTCGGAAGGGCTGCTCGTGGCAAATATACGCCGACATGGTGGCATCGCAATGTGAATCAATATGGATTATTAAAGACGATTCGTGTTGATGACTCGGGTACGTATATGGATGGAGAACGAATGTCGGACGTGACGATCGAGGATCTCAAACTGGAGGAACCATTCTGGACGCTTCGTTTCACGGTTGACGAGGAGGGGGCTAACGTCGGTGGATTAACACTCTATGGTTCCGGGTTCGGCAATCATGACCAGGATATTGTCATACGCGTACAACGCTAATCTTTCTTTATGTATTAAAGAATAATCCCGTTCTTGGCTTCAAAATATATACCCCATTTGAATGAACGGGATACTGTTTAACGTAGTTAAAGACGCTTTCTATACTCGACCCCATGAACATGAATCAGCACATTCTGGGCCGCCAACTTTTCGAAAAAATCCAACATATCCCCAAAGGGATTTTTGAAATAGGCAATCAGGTGTTCATAGTTTGTAGTGGATTTCAAAAAGTTATAAAAAAAATAAGGGTCCATGTTTCCCACATCATCTTTACTGCCGAGAGAAACCTCCAACGTTTGCCCTGTTTCTGCATTCTCGAACATGCAATGCTCTCCATGAACATCGAAATGCCATTTTCCACTCAAATATTCTTCACCGTTTACAACTTCCTCGTTAGAAAGCAAGTAGTATGCTCCATTGATGACCTTTTCCTTTTCAGCCTGGCTGGTTTCCGAGATCAATTTGTCGATCAGTTCTTGTGCAATTCTTTTGTACGTGTCCATCGCTTCCAGTAATTCATCTGTTGTTTCTTTGGTTAACGCGTGCATCTCTTTCTCTTGCCCCCTGTTCTTTTCACCATTAGTCAGTTCTTAAATGCCTTACCATAGCCCCATTTTCCTGTTCTTTTTCCAATAACAAATCCAGCAATCCATCAGGAACTAGCTTTACATCATCCATTGTTATTGAAAAATAAGTGATTGGTTTCCAACATGCCTTATAGGGGATGGAACCTTCTAATCCAACAAATTCTTCCTGATTGTATTGAGATTTATCTATAAATGATGCTTCATAGATAAAATCAATTTCATGACCTAATTCAGCTTCTACTCCAAAAATATTTTCAATAACGGAAATTAATCGGGGCTCTTCGATCTCTTGATCTAACTCTTCTTTGAGCTCCCTGATCAGAGTTTTCTTACTGTTCTCACCGAACTCTATCGTTCCACCAATAGGTCTGTAGAAAGTAGTTGAAATATCAGGGAAGTTAATTTCCTGAACCAAAATGCGATCTTCTTTCCTCAAAATAGCTAGCGAGACAGAACGAATTTTCATTTTTTTCTCCTTAACCTATGTTTGTTTTTATTCCTTTGTACTAAATGTCTGAATGTACTTTCTGACATCGTCTTTTAATTTCTCACTTCTAGGCATTGGTAGTTAAATGATAGAGCTATTGACGACTCGAACGCATCGCCTTTACATGTTTTAAACTGTTATCATTTAAGAACTCTTTATATGCTTCCGATTCAACAGCGTAGATCGCTACTTTTCCTTGTGAATTATGATGAAGGCCCCAACCATAACGTTTACCCAACGAAGAAGTGCGAAGACAGGGTTGTCCCTTGGAGAAAAACTTTGTTCTCTCTAGTGATCTTTGTTCATCTGAGATATCATTGCGCTGCGCAAATACTTCAAACATAACATCCTCTTGCGTGTATTGATAAGGATGGTTTGCAATCATTTCATACTGTAGAACTGGAACGGTTTTGCCGCCGTTTTTGGCTTTGGGGATCTCTGCCACTTTAACAGGACAATCTTCTGCTACTGCAATAAAAGTTTCATAATAGTTCATGTCTTTCATCAATATATCCTCCCATCTATTCATTAAAATATGGATACGAATATACAATCAAGTTTGAAATCGTTTTATAAATATTTCTTAAAAGCCTTGCTGGATTCACCATCGTATCCTAATTTCGTGTAGAAGCCGTGTGCCTCGTATCTGGATGAACCACTGGTGAGAAACACCTTTACACATTGTTTCTGTATGCATACATTCTCTATATACTTCATAAGGTCAGATCCATATCCCTTGCTCTGCACATGCTCCGTAATGATAACCCGCTCAACTACACCAAACGGTCTATTCTCCACCAATGCATCCAGACAAATATGTAAATGCGCAGTCCCGATCACCTGATTACCAACTTCGTAAACAAATAAGAAGCTGTTGGGATTATTCCTTACTTCTTCAATCCGCTCAGCCAGTACCTTCGTATTCAGATTGTTCGGTAATAATTCATTGTACAGCCTTTCAATAACCTCGACATCCCTTGCTTCGGCCTCTCTAATCATCATGTTCCACCCCTCAACTTAAATCGTAACTTAATATGCTATCACCATTGTCCTAGAACCAACTCACGCTCAAATGCTGACTACGTCCATCATAACCCAAAAAGTGGTATATGCGTACAGTTCCTTCCTCCTTTTCTCACCTGCTGATTAGCAGTTCTTTCCTTACAGACCCAGAACAAAAAACCACGGTTTCCCGTGGTCCATCCATTCCAGTATGCTCTATTCTACCGGCCCACTTACCAGATTCCCTTCAAACCATACCGCTTGACGCGCAGACCTTCTGGCAACTGCCTCTGCCGAGCAGCTGGCTTCTACCAGTACAAAACTAGCCGTATCCCCTACCTTCGGCCATACCTGTTGCCCCTCTGAATCCAGTGGAGTGATACCACTTGTGACAAATGCAAGCGATTGAGACAAGGACCGTTCATCGCTATATCCGTACAGTTCGGCGAAACGGCCCGCTTTTTCCAGTTGATCTCCATTACCAAAAGGAGACCAATGATCCGTCAAACTGTCTGTCGCCAGCTTCACGTTCACCCCATGTTGATGGAGCATCGGAAGTGGCATCATCATTTTACCGATAGGCACGGTCGAAGCAACGCTCATACCAAGGGAAGCCATTCGCTTGGCCATATCTTCCGCTTCCTGCTGCTCCGCATGAGCAAACCAGAATGCATGACTAACGGTAACTTTGCCCTGAAGCCCCGCTTCTTCAGTCAAATCAGTCAATTGCAATAATATTTGTTTACCTGATTCTCCAGCTTCATGCAGATGAATATCGATGCCTGCCTTATACTGAACAGCCAGTTCGACCATTGCATTTAGCGATTTCTCAATATGCCCGTCCACGGCGTGAGGATCAAGTCCACCTACATGAGTGGCCCCTTCTGCCATGGCTTGACGCATCAGTTCTACCGAATTAGAGCGGAGCAGCCCATGCTGCGGGAAAGCGACGATTTCAGAGGAGATTTTGCCCGAAAATGTTTCCAATGCCTGCTTCGTCGCTTCCAGCCTTTTCAACCCGCTGACCGGCTCAATATTGCAATGAGTGCGCACATGAGTGGACCCATACCCCTGAATCAAGGTCAGAATACTTTCCGCTTGACGCTTCGCATCGGGTAATAGCTTGGGCAGCAATACTTTCTCTTCTTCGATACGTTCGAAAATGCTGGAGATGCGTCGAACCGCTTTCCATGGTGCATCGTAATACGTCTTATCCAAATGAATATGGGCTTCCTCGAACGAAGGCAGCAGCAGAAGTCCTTTACCATCAACCTGCGGCAACTCGCTTGTTAAATCCGTTTCCCCATTCACAATAGCTGCAATGACTCCATCTTCAATTCGCAGATGACCAAGGCTTGTCCGGGTGCCAGTTACCTGCCCGTCTTCCATTACATAACTTTGCTCCAATGCTACGTTGGTTAACCAATATTTCTGCTTCAACCTGGTCACTCCCTCTTTCCACTCGGTCTATGTGGTCAATGGTACCATAGGACTTCATTCAGCAAAAATAGTTAAAACGTTGGTAATCCATACGATTATCGTTTAGATATTGTTGGACTTCCCTATTAGCATACGAAGTGTAATATATCCAAAAATTTGAATCACAAATACCATAGCCACAAATTCAACCAGAATGCTGTTATCTGCACTTAAGTCAGTCATGATATCCTTCAAAATGAGGCCAGGCTGCTTCAGGACATCCCAACTATTCCACCGATTAAATCTGCCGATGTACACCCCTAAACTGCTCAGGAGTAAAATAACACCTGCAACGACCATGCTGCTAAATTGGCTGAGTCGTTTATTTAACAATCCGTGGATTTGATGTATCGAACAAATGGACAGAACTAAACCTAGTATAGCTACGACAAACGTCAGGGTGAGACTATACCAAAAATCAATATTAACCCAAAACTTAGTTTCCCCTTGAGGGTCAAAGTATCTGAATGCATGCAAAATTTCTGTGAAAAGATATGCTGAATTCGGTAGAAAGAACAGCCAGCCTGCACACATCACTCCAACCAATGCGATACTCATTCTTGTAAGTTTTTTATGGCATACATAACGAATCGTAGATGAAATGATAAATGGAACCCATGCCAAGAAAATGTCCCACGCTAAAAATTGATACATGTTCGTGTTTGTTTTGGTACGCAAGTAGACAGCAACAAGTAGACAACCTATGGTAGCAACGATTAAAACACTACTCATTTTTAAATAAATTGTATTTTTATTATTGTTCATTTCTTCGCTTCGATTTCCCTTTCCTTGTTGGTATGCCTGAGGCAGTTCCAATCCCTCGATCATCGATTTCATAAAACGAACCGTGAATACGCCTTCCTAGTAATCCACGTACATCATAACCCAAAATGTGGTATATGCGAACATCTTATGATCGTTTGGGCAAGTGACCGGAACAGCTCTCAGACAATCGTTATTATTTTAACGAATCGAGCACACTCTATTTTGTGAAATTCCACGGATCAGTCATCGTAACAAAGCGTAGACGCCTTATTCCATTGCTTTGTGAGTCTTTGCGCATCATTCTGCAGGTTTTTACTGGAATAAGACGGCTGAGGTTCGTTAGGTTTTACATGTCACGCTATTCCTCACAATAAGGTGGTGTAGGAGATTCGTTAGCGTCGTGACCCAGAAGGAAAAGACCAACCTCCGCGTTATTTCCGTTTATCCTCCATTCTTCTATCAATAGAAAATGTAAAAACAGGCACTATAGAGTGCCTGTACATTGTTAGAACTAAGCGAAGCCTTGGCCGCAGGAGTCTACCGCTTCGTTTTCATATAATTAATCAAAAATTAAACCGCGCATGCCCGCCATCAGTCACGCCTTCAATCTGTTCAATGTCCAGCAGTCTTCGCTTCATCTCCAGTCCTCCGCGAAAACCGGTCAGCTTGCGGTTGGCACCGATGATGCGGTGACATGGCAGCAGTACCGGAATGGGGTTGGCTCCATTGGCGGCCCCAACAGCTCGCACCGCAGAAGGTCTTCCCACCGCAGCAGCAATGTCGCCATAGGTTCTTGTCTCACCATAAGGAACACGACCCAGCTCTGTCCATACCTGTTGTTGGAATGTTGTTCCGATCAGATCAAGCGGGATTTCATCGGTGAAAGCCACTCTATCTCCGGCAAAATAGGCTTGCAGCCAATCCATCATACCTGTCTGCTTCAACGCTGCTTCATTCTCTTCGAGCTCCACGCCAGGTGCAATTCGACCAATCCAGCTCCCCCAATCCTCCAGGGTTTCATTGGGCATAATAACCCGGCATAACCCTTTTTCGGTGCCAAGCAATACCCACGGACGACCGTCCAGTTCCATTTTTGTCCACATGATGCTCTTTCTCATACGTCTATCGTCCTTTCCCTCGTAGGTTTATATCTGATTTCTTTTCACGTTATGCACACATACTACACACGAACCGGTTTCTTCGATTTTCGTTTCATACTGCGGATGATCTGTTTGGTCTCCGAATCAACACGATAGGACTCCGTTATTTTCTGAAGAGCCTTATTATACGTAAAGTCGTCCAAGGTATTGTCCTGCAAATAACGTAGCGTGGCTTCAGGTTGTTTCACATAAGCGATGGAGATAGCCCAGGCCACTGCCATTTTCACATAATAACCATCGTGACGAATGCGATCTAATGAGACAAGAACTTCGCTGATATATTTTTCTTCCATATAAAAGTTCAACAGCATCACAACACCGAAGCGAATGTCATACTCCTGATTGGATACCAAATAGGGCTGCAAGAATTGCCACACCTGATCCAGATGTGCCTTCGTATATTTCAATCCACCGCAGAAGCTGTCGCATACGGACCAGTTATCTATTTTGGGGACAAACCAGGCGATATGTTGCAGCAATTCTTCAATATCTGCTTGAGCATGACCGATGGCCATCGCTTGCAGCATGACTTCTTCAAAATAATCATCATCAGCGGTTTTTAGATAGGCTCGCCAGTCCTCTTTGACAATTTGTTTCGCCATCTTGTGTATTTCAGGCAGTCTCACACCCAACAGATTCGTGATATTCGGAATGAGCGCAGCCGAGAATTTCTGATATTCCGGTTCGACCAGAGATAACAATTGTGTTCTTACAACCGTTTCCACATGTCTCCTCCTCATCGGGTTTTCTACATCAAGTATATCCCGGCAGCATTGATTTGTAAGCCCATATCGAATGCATTAGCAAGATTACAATATCCATTTCCCGTGGTCGCTGTTTAACTGCCATCCCATTTCGTTTAAGAATACGGAGTTGAACCCATCTAGAAAGGAGACTACATATGAACCGATCCCATCTCAAAAAAGATTTTTCGGTTGAAGAGATTACGGAGCTCCTTGTGCAATTTGTGCAAACCCAAAACCTGACCGAATTTTATAAATGGGCCAAAGAGCTGCATCCATACGACCTTTCTCTCATATATAAAAAGTTCCCTGAACAAGAGACGAAACGCTTCTTGCTTTTATTCAAGCCTGACGTTCTCGCCGATATGGCAGAAGCGCTCACGCTTCAAGAACAGGTACATCTATTCGAACAATTAGGCCCGGAACGCACCCTTGAAGTCATGCAGCAGATGGACAAAAGTGATCTGATTCGCTTCATGCATGATCTACCTCTCAAACGCAGGGAAGAACTCTTGTCTACGATGAACCTGGATCACTCTTCGATTATCCGCGCCGTGTTGAACTATCCACCGGAGACGGCAGGGCGAATCATGACCGATCGTTACCGCACCCTGTTATCACATGAAACAGCAAAAGAAGCGCTAAGAGAATCACAGGCATCGCTGCTCATTCCAGCGACCAGTTACCTGTATGTCACGGATGATGAAGGCAAACTGGTCGGAGTCGTGAGTTATCAATCCCTTGCTGAGGCAGATGATAAGACCAAAGTGGAAGAGCTGATGACGCGGCGTGTCATCCATGCAACCGTCGATATGGACCAGGAAGAAGCCGCACAGCTGTTGCAGCGTTATGAGTTTATGGCTCTGCCTGTCGTGGATGAGAATCACAGATTATGCGGCGTGATCCAAATGGATGATGTCATTGATATTATTATGGACGAGGCCAGTGAAGACATCGCCAAAATGGGTGGAGGCAGCAAAGACATCGATTTTGATACCAAACCGCTGGTTGCTGTCAGACGTCGCCTTCCTTGGCTGATTTTACTGTTATTCATCGGACTGATCTCGGGAAGCATTGTGGATTTTTTCGAGGACACACTGAATCAGGTTGTGGCCCTCGCGTTCTTCATGCCCATGATAGCCGGCATGACGGGGAATACAGGGACACAATCTCTCGCTGTCGTTGTGCGTGGACTGATTGGACGCAAGCTGGACAAGGCCACAGTGCTCGCGCTGATTGGCCGGGAGATTAAGGTAGGCCTAATGATTGGACTTGTATGCGGCTTGATGATTACGGTCATCGCCTATTTCTGGCAAGGTGACTGGCTGCTTGGAGCGATTATCGGCGTATCACTCTTCTTCACTCTCGTCATCGGAACACTGACCGGCACTTGCATTCCCCTTCTGCTCAGTCGTTTCAAAGTAGACCCTGCGGTCGCCTCCGGCCCATTAATTACAACACTGAATGATATTTTGTCGTTGTTTATCTATTTCGGCATCGCAACCCGTTTTCTGGATGCCTTGATGTGAATATCGAAAAAAACAGAAAACAGACCTAATCCTGCGGATGATGGTCTGTTTCTGCTTTTTCATTTGTTGTTTCAAAGTATTCTTTTCATCTATATAAATTGAACTAAAGAATATGTACACTTGCCACTCCGATGACAGAACAACCTTCCGATCGCTGTTATCCCCAGATTTTTTTGAATTCCCTTTTTCAAAGGGGAAAATCCGGGGATAAAGGCGAACGCTCCGCTTCTTCAAGTTATTTCTGTCCTCTCCGTTATCGTGTAAATGTTTAGTTCAATTCATCTAGCCTTCCGATGCATCCAAAGGATGTATTACGGAGAACTCTGCCTCCATCCAGCATTACAACACCGGATTATGCCGATCTTTTGTTTTTGTTATAAATGTCAAAAGCCACCGCCAGCAGAAGTACCAATCCCTTGATCCCTTGCTGCCAGTCAATACCCAGACCAATGAGGGACATTCCGTTATTCAGAACCCCCATGACCAGCCCGCCGATAATGGCGCCAAATACCGTTCCGATGCCGCCAGAAGCGGAAGCGCCGCCAATAAAGCAGGCTGCAATGGCATCCAGCTCGAAGTTGGTACCGGCTCTTGGCGTCGCTGCATTCAGCCGGGCCGCAAAGATCAGTCCGGAAATGGCGGCCATCACGCCCATGTTGACAAATACCCAGAAGGTCACTTTTTTCGTTTTGACCCCAGATAAGCCTGCAGCCTTCTCATTGCCTCCGAGTGCGTAAACATGACGACCCATGACAGTACGATTCATGACAAAGGAATAAACGATGATCAATACAAACAGCAGAATCAGAATATTCGGAATGCCTGCGTAGCTCGCCAGCATAAACGTAAACAGATTTGTAACCGCAGCCACCACCACCAGCTTGAGCAGGAACAGCCCCTGAGGCACCACCTCAAAACCGTATTTTCGCTGGGAACGTCGTTCGCGCAATTCATTCACAATATACCAGACCGTAAGCACAAGACCGACGATGATGGAAACAAGACTGAGGCCTGAAAATTGGATATCCGGCAGGAAGCCTGAGCTAATTTTCTGGAATCCGCCCGGAAATGGTGAGATGGACTGGCCTTCCAGCACAATCATCGTCAAACCGCGGAAGAGCAGCATGCCCGCCAGGGTTACAATAAATGCCGGAATTCGCACGTACGCGATCCAGAAACCCTGCCACGCCCCGATTAATGCCCCAACCACGAGTGAGGCAATGACCGCCAGCCAGGCCGGAAGCTGCCAATCAACCATCATAATCGCGGCAACCGCCCCGACAAAGGCGGCAATCGAACCTACCGACAGATCGATATGTCCGGTAATAATGACCAGCACCATCCCAATGGCCAGTACCAGAATGTAGCTGTTTTGCAAAATCAGATTGGTAATGTTGATCGGCTTGAGCAGCAGCCCGCCCGTCAACACCTCGAACAACAGCATAATTACAACCAGCGCGATAATCATGCCATACTGGCGTATATTGTTTTTGAACAGTCTAGTTAACATTTCCATGCTTCCCGCCTCCTGACTTGGTCATATATCTCATCAACGTTTCCTGCGACGCTTCTTCCCGGTTGACCTCTCCCGTAATTCGCCCGGCATTCATCACGTAAATTCGGTCGCACAGGCCCAATACCTCCGGCAGTTCGGACGAAATCACCAGGACACCCTTGCCCTCTGCAGCAAGCCGATGAATAATCGTATAAATTTCGAATTTGGCGCCGACATCGATGCCGCGCGTTGGTTCATCCAAAATAAGAATATCCGGCCCGGCAAATATCCATTTGCTGAGCACTACCTTCTGCTGGTTACCGCCGCTCAGATTGCCGGTTTTCTGCAAAATGCTCGGCGCTTTGATATTCATGCTTTTTTTCATCTCTTCGGCAACAACTACTTCTTCACGCTCGTTTACAACGACGCCTCGAGTCAGCTTGTTAAGACCCGTCAGCGAAATATTGCGCTTGATATCATCCATTAAAATGAGGCCATACTCCTTGCGATCCTCTGTCACGTAGGCAAAGCCATTCTGAATGGCTTCTGTTACGCTGTTGTTCTGAATGGGTTTGCCATCTTTGATGAGCTGTCCCGTGATGTTGCGTCCATAGGATTTGCCAAAAATACTCATGGCCAGCTCTGTGCGTCCGGCCCCCATCAGACCGGCAATGCCTACGATCTCTCCTCGTCTGATGTTCATGTTGACCTGATTCAGCACCTTGCGATCAGCATGATGCTCGTGATAGACCGTCCAGTCCTTCACCTCCAGGATGACTTCACCGATGTTCGCATGGCGCTCCGGATAACGGCTGGTGAGATCACGGCCTACCATTCCACTAATAATCCGGTCTTCAGTTACGTTGTCCTTACTCATATCCAGCGTCTCAATCGTCTTGCCGTCCCGCAAAATGGTTACTGAATCAGACACCTTCGACACCTCATTCAGCTTGTGAGAAATCAGGATACAGGCAATGCCCTGCTTCTTGAATTCCAGCATTAATTGAAGCAGATTCTCGCTGTCATCCTCGTTCAAGGCAGCGGTGGGCTCATCCAGAATGAGCAGCCGCACCTTTTTGGAGAGCGCTTTCGCTATTTCGACCAGCTGCTGCTTGCCCACACCGATATTGGATACAAGCGTATTCGGATTTTCGGTCAGCCCTACCTTGCCCAGCAATTCTCGGGTACCCACATACGTTTCCTTCCAGTCAATGATACCCTTGCTGGCACGTTCGTTGCCCAGATAGATGTTTTCCGCAATGGAGAGGTAGGGAATAAGAGCCAACTCCTGATGGATAATGACAATTCCCAGTTCCTCGCTCTGCTTAATGTCCCTGAATTCACATGTCTTTCCCTCAAACAAAATGTCCCCGTCGTATGTTCCATGCGGATATACACCGCTCAGCACCTTCATCAGCGTCGATTTGCCTGCACCGTTTTCACCGCATAGCGAATGAATTTCGCCTTCTCTGACCTTGAGATTGACGTTTTCCAGCGCTTTGACGCCAGGGAAGGTTTTGGTGATTCCTTTCATCTCCAGAATAATTCCGGCCATGGGACCCGCTCCTTTCACTAGGTTATTTCAGTCCAATTTCTTCTTTGGTGTAATATTGACTGCCCACAATATCCTTCTCCACATTGGTTCGGTCCACTGAAATGGGATCAAGCAGATAAGCCGGTATGATCTTAATTCCGTTGTTATATGATTTATCATCATTCACTTCTGCCGGTTTCCCTTGCAAAATGCTGTTGGCCATCTCTACCGTCTGTTCCGCCAGCTTGCGGGTATCCTTGAATACAGTCTGGGTCTGTTCCCCCGCCACAATCGATTTGATTGATGCCAGCTCGGCATCCTGACCCGTGATCACCGGCAGCGGCTTGTTCGCTTTACCATATCCCACGCCTTTTAACGATGAGATGATCCCGATACTGATCCCATCATACGGGGATAACACCGCATCCAGATTGTCTCCCGAGTAATAGGCACTGAGCAGATTATCCATTCGTGATTGGGCCAAAGCTCCGTCCCAACGCAGCGTCGCAATCTGGGCCATCGTCATCTGCTTGCTTCGCACGACCAGCTTGCCGGAATCCATGTATGGCTTCAGGACAGACATAGCTCCGTCAAAGAAGAAATATGCGTTATTGTCATCGGGAGATCCGCCAAACAGCTCAATGTTGTAAGGTCCCTTGCCTTCTTTAAGCCCAAGTTTCTGCTCAATGTAAGAGGCTTGAAGCACACCCACCTTGAAATTGTCGAACGTGGCGTAATACGTTAAGTAAGGGGTGTTGCGAATCAGGCGATCGTACGAAATGATCTGTATGCCCTGATCATGCGCCTTCTTGATCACGTCCGTTAGTGTATTGCCGTCCACGGAAGCAACCACCATGACATCCACACCCTTGGTAATCATGTTCTCAATCTGAGAGATTTGATTTTCGACGACGTCCTCAGCGTACTGCAAATCGGTCTTGTACCCCTGTTCCTGGAACAGGCGGACCATGTTTTCCCCGTCCCCTACCCAACGTTCGGAGGATTTGGTTGGCATTGAAATGCCGACATACCCTTTGGCCTTGCTGCCTGTCTCACTCTCGGCCAGATTGCAGGCAGAGAGGACCAAAGTCATCACCAGAAGCCAGATGAACAGTGCTCCTTTTTTCATATGAAGTTCCCCTTTCCTCAAATCATACAGACTTGAATGAATCATAAGATAACGCTTACAATATGTCGGGTACATCCAAGCTGTAAATCCTGTCTGAACCCATCGTAGCATTCGGGAACAGTATGGTCTTTGCTGCATTTGAACTTTTTTTATAAAATTTCAACTTGATTATGCTCAATTAAAGCTCCCAGGTAACCTGGTTTGTTGTAAGACATCTGTGAACAAAAAAAAGGATATGCCCTCCTTCATGGAAGTAGGACATATCCTCTTGATCCAATTGTATCTCTCTGTCTTTTCCTAAGATTGATTAGCTGTATCGTTGCTGCTGCCTGTTCCCCCGCTTTTGCGATATTGTACAGGCGACATACCCATCGTTTTTTTGAATGCGGTGCTGAAATAATGCTGCGTATCGTACCCTACCTGCTCAGCAATGTCGTAGATAGACCATGCTGTAGCGTCGAGCAGTTGTACCGCCTTGCGGATGCGGGCGTGTGTAACCAGAGTAACAAAGGAATCGTTCAGTTCTTTCTTGAGCACCCGGCCCAAATACACCGCAGATACATTCAGACGGACAGCGAGCGATTCCAATGTCAGCTCCCGATCCGCATAATTCTCTTGAATGAGCTGACGTGCCCGGCGAACCAGCGGAGACAACCGGGCTTCTCCAAATACTTTCTCACGGCATCGTCGATATGTGTCCGGCGCCTCCTCCAATGTCCCTGTGTGTTGCTCCATATAGGCATGAACAGCGATATTCAGGCAAGAACTGATTTTCTGCTCCATTGTGGATACAATCCCTTCCGGTGCCTTCTGCCATAGACATATGCCAATCAATCCATTCACTTCCCTGAACAGGACATGTGGAAGCTGTCCCAGCAATTCATCAACAATATTCTCTGCTGCAAAAAGAAACAATTGGCGGTCACTCTCATGCATCACCGTCTGACGTGCTTCTGCAGCAGGCCAGCGGACGATTCCAATCTGTACAGGCGGCGCAGGTGGCAGACGCAAAAACGCGAGTTGCCCCGTCAGCTCCGTCCCCCTGACTGAACCTTCCAGCCAATCCAGGCAAAAACGCTGGCGCAGCAGCGGGATATTCCGTTCAATCTGGTCGGCTGCCTGTTGCACATACGTGGTTCGCATATGTTCTTCATCCATATGCTGGCGCAGTCGCGCAAGGGCAGCATACAGCTGTTCTGCCTGAACAGGCTTCAATATATAATCCTCTACCCCAAGCCGAACGGCTTCTTGGGCATAAGCAAATTCATCATGTCCGGATATGATGAGACAGCGGCAATTCGGGCAATCGTCCTGAAGACGACGAATCAGCTCGATTCCGTTCAGAAAAGGCATATTCATATCAACCAGTACGATATCCACATTCAGGCTGGCAGCCAGTTCCAGCGCTTCCTCCCCATCCTCTGCTTCTCCGGCAACCTCCATGCCCAGGGCCACCCAGTCGATTGAATCCCGAATGCCCTCACGAATGATCGGCTCGTCATCGGCAATCAGTACCTGGTAAAGCTTCTCCGCAAGCCTGTCCTCCGTCGCAGTTAACGGAGCCGACCTTTTATCCTCTGCGGTGTTTGTTGTCGTTGATATGAATTTCTTCATCCGCTCTCCTGCCCCCTTTCCCTATCAAATGACTGTCCTGCCGGAAGCTCTCTCAACAGCGGAAGAATGACCTGCACACAGGTACCCACACCTTCCCTGCTGTCCAGCACAATGCCATATTCGATACCATAAACCAACTGTATACGTGCCTGTACGTTCAACATGCCGTAGCTTTTGCCAGCCTTTCCGGACAAGGATGCCGTTTCAAGACTTTCCAAGGGTGCTGCCAACAGCCCTTCCATCTCTGCAAGCCGCTCACTCGACATGCCCGCTCCATCGTCCTGAATCCGCAGCAGCAGTCTTCCTTGTTCTGTTTTGGCCTCCACCCGAATCTTGCCTGGCCCTCGTCTTCCCTTGATGCCATGATAAATCGCATTTTCAACAAGGGGCTGAAGCAGCAGCTTGAGTACGAACAAATCACGCAGATCGTCCGGAACGATTAGCTCGTATTGCAGTCGGTCACGGTACCGGGTCTGTTGAATTTGCAGATAACTGGTTATGTGCTCAAGCTCGGAATGGAGAGGAATGAAATCATCCCCTTTGCTGAGTCCGATGCGAAACAGTCTGGAAAGAGCGCCAACCATGTTCGATACATCGTCCGCTCCTTCCTTACGGGCCATCCAATGAATTGTATCCAGTGTATTGTATAGAAAATGGGGTTTGATATGCTCTTGCAAGCTGCGCATTTCAGCCTCACGCTTCTGCCGTTCCTTTAATTCATTCAGGGAGATAAGCTGACGGATCTGTGCAAGCATCCGGTTAAAACTTCTGCCCAGCATGCCAATTTCATCCGCCCTGTCGCTCCAGCGGCCCGCCCTGAGATTTCCCGTCTCCGCCCTGCGCATATAAGACATCAGCCGAAAGATGGGCTGCGCGATGGAACGCGAGAACCAAGAGGAGGCGCTCAGTCCGAACAAACATACCACGAACACAAAGCTGACCACATAAAACTGAATCTGCCGCACTTCCGTGATCGATTCCCGTGCAGGAAATACACCCACCGTTCTCCAGCCCGTAAACGTAGAGGACTGGTACATGAATAAAAGCTCCTTTCCACCCGCCTCAGCATTGAACGTTCCGCTGTCGCCGGATTGGAACCATTCCGCCGGAATCTGTTCTACCAAAGGGTGTTCAGGCATATATACGCTCCTCCCTTCCTCATCGGTTACCATCACATAACCGGATTTACCCAGGGTTACATTTCTGGCAGCCTGAGAGACAGACCGAAGCTTGAGATCAATCATAACAACGCCAAGTATACGTCCCGATGCTTCATCCGTTATGGAACGCGCAACAGATACAATCTCATTATCCTTGTACCTCACATGTGTGGTTATATTCCGATCCAGCGGCTGCCCCAGCACCGTAAAAATGCCTGGATTTTGAGAAGCCTTCACATACCAGTTTTCCTGGGTGAGGCTTTGCTTCGATCGGGGGTACATCTCATTGCTGATATAGTCACCGCTTCCATTGACGAGAACGATTCCGGCGATCTCCGGATAAAGCGTCGTAAAACCCTGCAAGGTTTGCTTGATCCCATACAGCTGATCTTGTTCCGCTTCCGTATTTCCTTCCTGGCTGGATGAATCTGTGCGTGTATCTTTATCCGATGCTGTTTTTCCTTGCATAAAAGCACCCACGTTCCGATCAAACGCAATCAGATACGTCATGTTTTGCAGGTTCTCCATCTTGCTGTCGAGCGCTTCATTCACTTTGCCAATGAGCTGCATCGTATGCCCCTCAACCTGCCGCTCTACAATCCGTTCCACGGTCCAGTTCACCAGCACGCCCAGTCCTACGGAAGGCACGATGGCAAATAGTAAAAACAGCAGCATTAACTGATAACGCAGCGGCATATTGCGCAAACGCAAACGTTGCAGTCTCCCCATCATTCGAATGCGTCTTGCTTCCCTGCCCCGGAAATTCTCCTGTGGATCAGCGTTATTTGGCATAATAATCATCCACATTCGTTCGGGTCACCACGGAAATTCCGGTATCCACCGTGACCGGAAGTGGTGCATTCTCATCCAGAGAGGATGGAGCGGGTACCGTCAACTGGTGATGCAGATGGAACAAATATTGAAGTGACCAATATCCCATGTTCCAGGTTCCCTGTGCGATGGTTGCGGAAATCGTGCCTCCCTTGATCATGTCCAGTGTGGCTTTATTGGTATCGAATGATATAAGTGCGAGCGAACGAGCCCCCTTCAAATTCTGTACCGCTTCACCCGCACCTGCTCCTCCGGTCGCTTCGGTCACGAAAATGCCAGCCAGCTTCGGATGAGCCTTCAGCAGCCTGATCGTTTCGTCTCTTGATACCATTGCGTCTCCATGTCCATCGGCGACTTCAACAATCTTCATCAAAGGATAACGCTGCTGAATCGTATCGCGAAATCCCTTTGTTCGCTCTTCATGATTCTGCTGGTCAGGAAGGGTCAACACTGCAACTTCCCCTTCCCGAGCCATCAGTTCAGCCATTTTGTCAGCAGCCGTTACGCCTGCCTTGTAATTGTCCGTCCCGAGAAAAGAATAGGCCCGACTTCCTGGTGCATCGGCATCGAACAACACGACAGGTATGCCCGCGTCCATTGCTTTGCTAATCACCGGAATCAGCGATTGCGGGTCGATGGCCGATATGGCCATTCCTGCTGGCTTGCGAGCAATGGCCTGCTCGATAACCGTCGTCTGTTCCTTCGCATCATACCGGGTAGCTCCGCGGTATTCCACGGTTACACCAAGCGCATCCCCGGCATCTTCGAAGCCTTTCAGGGGACTCTTCCAATATTCCAGTCCGGACTGGAAAGTAATCATCATGTAAGTTTCGCCAATATCTCCACGCAGCCCCCGGTCTTCCCAGGTACCATTCACCTGACCGGCGTATTCAAACCGAAACACATACAACACAAACGCTGAGATTAACAAAATATAGACCAGCAGCAGTTTTTTCATCTGTTCACTTCCTCAAGTCGTCTGTCAGCTATAACATTCTGCTTAAATTGTAAACGCAATCATATAAAAAGGAAACCGTTTTACCTATTCCGAATTCATCATTTTTTTCCTGCTCAAATGTTAACTGCTGCAATAATGTACTATAAGATCATCCCTTCACATCGTATCATTCATGGAATAAGACGAGTCAGAAAAGAGGCGTTCACCATGAATTTCACTTCATTTTTGATCTATTGCATTGTCGTTACCTTCACACCAGGCCCCAGCAATATTGTGATTCTTTCTTCTGCGCAACAGGTTGGTGCTAAGAAAACGATGAAATATGTGTGGGGAGCCACACTTGCATTCGGGCTGCTGCTTGCTGCTTCAGCTTTTCTCAATCATGTTCTTGCTGGCATTTTGCCTGGCATTCTCCGTGTGATGCAGATTGTTGGCGGTCTATATATGGTGTATCTGGCGTATCAGGTCTACAAAATGGGTTCTACCGAAACAGCAACGAAGCATGTTACCGGATTTTGGAACGGTTTACTCATGCAGTTTCTGAATCCAAAAGTGGTTCTGTTCACGTTTACGGTCATCCCCAGCTATGTACTGCCCTATTACGACAGTTCGCTATCATCGTCACTATTCGTGCTGCTCATTACCCTCATCGGTTTTCTGGCATACTCTAGTTGGGCCGTCTTTGGCTCCATGTTCAGAACGCTGCTGAATCGTCATCAAAAAGTACTGAGTATCCTTATGGCCCTCTTTTTGTTATACTCAGCCATTATGGTATCGGGAATCATTTAAGGTATGGGAGGTGCGCAGCGCGTGGAATGTTTCAACTATAAAAAATCACAGGATGTACTGGCTCTATCCGCCAGCTTTACGGATTTCGCCTATAAAAAGCATTGTCACGAGGAATATGCGGTTGGAGTAACCCTGCGTGGTATTCAGCAATACCATCTGGACGGTCATTATCAGGCCTCCCACAAAAACGGCGTGATGTTATTCAACCGGGAACAGTCCCACGATGGAAGCTCATATGACAAAGATGGTATAGACTACGTGATGCTTTACCTGAAGCCGGATTTGGTCGAAGAGATTCTCGGGAAGAAGGAATTGCGGTTTACCACTCCCATCGTCTATGATCCTCAGCTCGCACGAAGCATTCTGATGCTGAACGAGGCTGTTCAGAACGGACAGGATGAAGCGAAGTGCAGTGAACTGTTCTTTGACCTAGTGCAGTTGCTCTCCCAATCGGAAATGGAAACCAAGCTATGGCGGCCTCAGGACAATCTGGTCCGAAAAGCCAAGGAAATGATGTTTTGCAGCATTGAAGATGTGCTGAAATTGGACGACCTGTGTGCTGAATTCAACATGTCCAAGTTCCAGTTCATTCGTGAGTTCAAATCACATGCCGGCATATCCCCTTACCAATTTTTCCTGAACTGCAAGGTAGAACATGCACGTCAATCCATCGAGAAACATAAGGATATCTACTCTGCTGTAGCCGAATGTGGATTTGTCGATCTGACTCATCTGAACAGACACTTTAAACGGGTATTCGGTATTACGGCGTATGAATATATGCTGCAACTAAATGAATTGAATTGATTTCCAACAGGTTAACAAAGCTCCATACAAACGAAAGAGCATATTTTTAGCCCTCTTACTTCCTATTAGGAAACAAGAGGGCATTATTTGTGTTCCGGGACATTTCCGATACTAATAAAAAGGCCCGATATGGGATGCTTTTTCGAACTATTGCTTGGGTTGTGGTCCTGTTCTTTTGTTATTTCAGAAAAGACTGGGAAATCTGTTTCGCTGTATCCATCATGACTGAGTCACCGGACATCACCGTTAAAATACTCGCTCTTGTATTCACGTCCATCTTCTTCAACACCTCTATCGTTTTGGCAGAATCCGTCTGGAACAATTTTTGGATAAGACGGGCTGCACTTGGGGAAGACATCTTGGAGAAGGTATGTACCAGTTCCTTGACCGATTGATTGGCTATGTTGCTGTTTTGCTTTTTGATTTGACGCTGAATAAGGGCAAGCTCATGATCGGTAGCCGAATTGCGAGGCTTCATTTGCACCGAAAGGTCGGCAACCCGGTCCGGGTCCATTTTGCTCCAAATTAGCGCTCTCTGTTCTGTGGACATCTCGGTCATGGCATACACAATCTCCAGATCGCTCAATTGAGCCAGTGCTGCAGCAGCTTTGCTTGGAGGCATATTGGCGTAAGTCTTGGCAATATCCTTGGCTGCAGCAATATGATTTGTTGACTGTACAGCCGGAATCGCTGAAGTTGTGGTTTGTGACTGAACGGTTTGCTGTGCTTGCGACGATACTGTAGATGATGGTGATTGCGCTTGTTTGACTGGATTGGCAGATGCAACAGGCGGTGTGGCTTGAATTCCAGCCACATTCTCCACAGCATGTAATACGGTGTTTTTGACAGAAGGGACCAGAAAAAACACTGCTGCCCCTGCAGCACCAATACAGATTAGGGCAACAAACCACCTTATCCCCGATGATTTTTTCTTTGTTGAAGTTTTGGATGAACTCTTGGCAGGCTCAGGTTTGATTTTGTTATTAGGTGTGTTGGCAGATGTTGTTGCATGAATAGATTGGACCCTATTCGACTGGCTCATCATGATCACTTCCCTCTCGTTCTGAAGTAATCCCCAGTCTATACCTTCTTCATTAAAATTTGATAAGAAAATCAGATTACATTTTTTAATCTTTTCCAATTTGAATGTTGTACACTGGACTTGGTAAGCTTAACCTACAAGCTCAATCTAGCTTCTCCAAATTAAAGGAATGGATCGATTTCTAATGAAAAACATATTACTGATTGAAGATGAGAAAAACCTGGCTCGCTTTATAGAACTGGAACTGCTGCATGAAACCTACACGGTCAGTGTAGCCTACGATGGAAGACAGGGATTAGAACTAGCACTCGAAAAGGATTGGGATCTGATCCTGCTTGACCTCATGCTGCCGGGAATTAACGGGGTAGAGGTGTGCCGAAGAATACGTAATATCAAACAAACGCCCATCATCATGATTACGGCACGGGATGGTGTGATAGATCGGGTCATGGGACTCGACAGCGGAGCCGATGATTATATTCCCAAGCCTTTTGCCATAGAAGAGTTGCTGGCACGGATGAGATCCTTATTCCGCCGTTCCAACGCGGAGAGTAAGCAATCCTTGCTTGAATATCAAGGATTGCAGCTGGACCTGGAGGCGCGAATTTTTCAAAAATACGGAGAAATTGTTGAATTAACCAAACGCGAATTCGATCTGCTTGTCATCCTCATGCAAAATATTGGTCGTGTCATGACTCGGGAAGTGCTGCTTGATCTTGTGTGGGGATACGATGCTGATGTGGAGACCAATGTGGTCGATGTGTATATCAGTTATTTGCGCAATAAAATCGATGCTCCAGGCTCCCCCAGCTTTGTGCAGACGATACGAGGTTTGGGTTACGGGATTCAGAAATGATGCGCTGGATTCGAAAATATCTCCCCCATACCCGTGGCTCTATTCGCTGGAAACTCACGATCTGGATCTCGCTCTTGCTGGGCACACTGTTTATTGTGTATAACATTGTCCAGTACTTTGTCATCATTGAATGGCTCACGGTTCAGGAAGAACAAAACATTGAGAAGAGCATGAATGAGATCGAAGGTTACCTCCAAGAGAAAGAAGTATCCGCAGCGCAAATTGCATCTAACCGTTCTTTCATTACCAAGTTGAATCAGGAGAACCAGATGATCCGCATTCTAGATCAGAACGGTAATGCGCTGCTTGAAGTAACCAATGGCCTTTCTAAACAGTGGGTCGAGCCGCAAAGGGTGCAAAAACGCATTTTGATCACTGCATGGCATTACGAAGATCACCTGCTAATCATGAGATCCCCCCTCATAACCACACATTTCAGCGGGACGATTGAAATCGTGAACAATCTCGAAAATACGGATCAATTAAGCGATATGCTGGTGTTGGTGATGTTTGGCGGGGGGATTGCAGCTGTGGGATTAAGCCTTCTGGGCGCATTTTTGTTATCACGCCAATTCGTCAAGCCCATTATGACTATGAATGCAACGATGATCCAGATCCAGCAAAAAGGACTTCATGAGCGGGTTGATGTGCCGGATCAACACGATGAACTGTCCAATCTTGCCCGGATGTTCAACCGCCTAATGGATGAACTAGAGCTTTCTTTTCAGCAACAAAAACAGTTTGTCGAAGATGCTTCGCATGAGCTGCGTACACCCGTGGCCATCATTGAAGGGCATATTTCCCTGTTAAACCGTTGGGGCAAGCATGACCCGACTATCTTGAATGAGTCCCTTGATGTCTCGGCCCAGGAACTTAAACGGTTAAAAAACATCCTGAATGAACTGTTAATGCTTAGCCAATCCGAGTACGGTCACATTACAGTAGAAGCTGCGGTCGATCTTTGCCAGACTGTGCAGCATGCGCTCACCAACGTGGTGCAGCTACACCCGGACGCTACCTTTGACATTGATCTGGAGCGCCTATCCGGTATTGAAATGGAGATCCTTCCTCAACATCTGGAGCAGGTCCTGCGAATATTAGTGGATAACGCCGTTAAATATTCACCACTGACCAAAGAGATTCAGATCTGTGGAACGCGACGTGACAACGATGTATCTATTCAGGTATCTGATAAAGGCATGGGTATTCCTGTAGAAGATTTGCCGTATGTTTTTGACCGCTTCTACCGTGTGGATAAAGCCCGTACCCGTGAGCAAGGCGGTACGGGCTTGGGACTCTCCATCGCGGAACGTCTCATCAAACGATACAACGGAAAGATATTCATCTATAGCCGGGAAGATGAAGGAACCACCGTGACTATTCTGCTTCCCGTATACGTGCATCCTGAAAAAATTTGAATCGAAACGGGATATGGATAAAGATCCGTCCAATTCCCCAAGCGCTTGCCACACCAACGAGTGCGCCTGCAATTACATCCGAAGGGTAGTGTACTCCAGACCATACTCGGGCAAATGCAATACAAGCGGCAACGAGAACCCACCCCCATCGGTACCTGACGTGACCCAGCCAAAAGACAGTGGCACATGCAAAGGCAACCGTCGCATGATCACTTGGAAAGGAAGCATCTGCGGTATGGCTGATTAATTGGATGACCGAGTGGGATACAAATGGCCGATCTCTGTATAGCAAGTGACCTGTAATAAAACTGACGGCGGTACCGGAACATGCTGCCAGAATGGCTTGGAGCACCATCATGCGGTTTCTTTGACTCTTCGATATCCAATACACAATCATTCCCACCGGGAACATAAAAAGTGAAAACTTCGCTAAAAATATCATGATGCCATTCAAGTATGTGAGCTGACCCGCTTGCTGGTTAATCCAGTGAAAAAGTTCGTAATCGAATAATATGAAAGACATAAGCATCCCCTTTTCCCAATTTAAAAAACCTGTTTTTGATCATAGCCCTCTTTTCTGGGAGCAGCTTAAAAGGGAAATTAGAAAACGATAAGAAAACAGACACCCTGGAGGAACATAACTATTGAGGCAAAATTTGAAAAAGAACATTTCCATCCCACTACTCTCCGCAGCACTGAGCCTTGCTGTGTTTTCAATCATTGCCCTGTCTATTAGTGATAATCAAATACACCGATTTGACGATTCCCTGATAACGTGGATACAGGGCATGGAATCACAAGGCATGACCCACTGGATGGAGCTGTTCACCTGGATTGGCAGCGGTATACCTGTTGTTATCATTACGATCCTTTCAATGGTCGTATTGTATGTCTTTTTGAAACACCGACGTGAACTTCTGTTTCTGGGCTGCGTCATTGCAGGCTCAGCGATATTGAATACCCTGCTGAAGCTTATGTTTCACCGCGCCCGACCAACCATTCACCGGATTATTGAAGTGAGTGGTTACAGCTTTCCGAGCGGACATTCCATGGCAGCATTCAGCCTGTATGGTGGACTGGCCTTCTTGATTTGGAAGCATATCCCCACCGCAGTTGGCCGTGTACTGATGATTATCGTAAGTGCAATGTTTATATTAATGATTGGAATGAGCCGAATTTATCTGGGGGTCCACTATCCCAGTGACGTGGTGGGAGGATACTTTATGAGTGGATGCTGGCTTGCCGTATGCATATGGTTTTATCAGCGATACCTGGAGCGAGTCTCCCTATTGCAGTCTAAGCCCCTGGCTTAGACTCTCTTTGTTTTCATGCACATGATCTGCCCCATACCAGAAGTGGATCAAGCAAAAAGAACCTCACGGGTGCACCCAGCACCCGTGAGGTTCTTTCAAGTCATAAATCCATTTTAAAGTGAAAACTTATAGCTCCTCGCCATTGGATTCAATGACTTTTTTGTACCAATGGAAGCTCTTCTTCGGTGTTCTGCTCAGATCACCATTACCGTCATTGTCCTTGTTCACATGAATGAAGCCATAACGCTTCTTCATCTCGCCCGTGGATGCGCTAACCAGATCGATACATCCCCACATCGTGTAAGCGATAAGATCTACTCCATCGGCAACGGCTTCTTTCATTTGTTCAATGTGACCCTTCAAATAATCAATACGATAGTCATCCTGAATGGAGCCATCTTCCTCGACCACGTCCACTGCACCCAGCCCGTTCTCCACGACCATCAATGGAATCTGGTAACGGTCATACAGGTGGTTCAGGGTGTAACGCAATCCTTTCGGATCGATCTGCCAGCCCCAATCAGAAGCCTCCAGATACGGATTTTTGATGCCGCCAAGAAGGTTTCCTTCTGTTTTCTCCAACGAATCATCAGCACTTTCAACCATCGACATGTAATAGCTGAACGAGTAGAAGTCCACGCATCCTTCACGCAGTGTTTGCTCGTCTTCCGGCTGCATCTCGATCTGGATGCCCTGTTCCGCAAAGAAGCGTTTGGCGAAGCCGGGATACGCTCCTCTAACTTGTACATCTCCGCAGATCATGTTAGAAATTTGGTCCTTCTTCTGTGCCAGCAATATATCGTCTGGATTACATGTGTTCGGATAGGTTGTCATGAAAGCGACCATACAGCCGATTTGGAAATCAGGGTTGATCTCATGTCCCAGCTTCACCGCTTTTGCACTTGCTACAAATTGGTGATGCAGTGCCTGGAAGCGGGTCTGTGGATCATCAACGCCATCAACCAGCGTTTCTTTGCCTTCAAACAGGATGCCTGCCGCCATATATGACCCCATTGGCATCGTCAAACAGTTGATCTCGTTGAAGGTCAGCCAGTATTTTACCTGATCCTTGTATCGGTTGAAGAGGGTTGTACAATATCGGATATAACAATCAATGACTTCGCGGGAAGCCCAGCCATTATATTTCTTGGTCAGACCGAACGGCGTCTCGTAGTGGGAAATCGTCACAAGCGGCTCAATATTGTACTTTTTCAGCTCGGCAAAGACGTTGTCATAGAACTGCAATCCCTCTTCGTTTGGCTCCAGATCATAACCGTTCGGGTAGATGCGGGACCAGTTGATCGACATGCGGAACATTTTGAAGCCCATTTCGGCCATCAGGGCAATATCTTCTTGGTAATGACCATAAAAATCAACCGCTTCGTGGCTTGGGTAATAGGTTCCCTCTTCCAGTACAGGCGTAATCCGCCGCGGTGTCGTGTGCGTTCCACCTGTCATCATATCGGAAGTACTTGGGCCTTTGCCACCCTTGTCCCATCCACCTTCAAACTGATTGGCAGCCGTTGCGCCACCCCAGAAAAATCCGTCTTTCATCGACATCATCCATTCCTCCTTATCATCTTCGTAACACTGTACATCCAGTGTACCACCCATACCCTGACACCTATTGTCATGGTATAATGTCGGCATGGAAAATAACCGATTATTCAGAATGCTATTGCTGTTATTGGAGAAAAAGAAAGCTACCGCCCCCGAGCTCGCGCGTTTGTTCGAGATATCCGTGCGCACGGTGTACCGTGATATCGACAGACTGAGTGCGGCAGGTATCCCCGTATACACAACCACGGGAAAACATGGCGGTATTCATCTGATGGACAACTTTGTCATGGACAAATCCCTCTTGTCGGAAGACGATCAGAATGAAATTTTGCTTGGATTATATAGCGTCAGCGCCATCCCTCACCTCAACACTGCCCATATGCTCAAACGTTTAACCACCCTGTTTGATCATAAGCTGGATTGGATCGAGTTTGATTTCTCCCCATGGGGCAGCATTCCGTTGCAGGAAAGGGAACTGTTCAATCAGGTGAAGCAGGCGATATTTACGAATCAATGGATTACGTTTCACTATGTGGACTCCAACGGGGAACCCAGCGTTGAGACGATCGCCCCCATCAAATTAATATTTAAAAACAATACCTGGTACTTCAAAGGAAAGGATCAGAACAGACCAGGTCAGACGGAAGCCCTGACCTTTAAGATGAAGCGCGTTTCCGAGCTTACACTGCTGCAACGGCCACTCGATCAGCATACAACCACCGGACCTACAGACAGCGATCAGCCTGTGCCCAACAAGCAGGTTCCTGTGGAAATGCTGTTTTCCAGTGCCATTTCGTACAGGATATATGATGTTTTTGAGCCGTCGCGCGTTGAAAAAGAGCCTGACGGCAGGCTTCGCGTCGCTCTTGAACTGAATGAAGGCGAATGGCTGTATTCCTTCCTGATGTCGTTCGGTTCAGACCTGACCGTAGTTAAACCTCCTCACATCGGACAGGAATTGCTCAGACGACATATCAAAGCGGTAGAACATTTGCAGCAGGTCGTTAACAACGAGTTGAAAAATGAATGATATAATGGAGCTCTGATTACGTTTTAATTCTTTTGAATCTTTTATGCTTTTGATCTTTGAATCTTTTGCTTTCCTATCCGTTCATATCCTGAAGGAGGCTTGTCCATGCAAGACATTAGACGTAATAATGTGGAACGATTCAAAGGTTTTGGTACGTTATATGACCAGAACCGACCTGCTGCGCCCACTGAAGTCGTGGATATTCTGACGAATTATTTGGGCAGCAAACCTCGCATGGTCGCGGATGTTGGCTGTGGTACCGGATTATCTTCGTGGATTTGGTTAAATGAAGCAGAACGTGTTATTGGCGTGGAACCAAGCGACGACATGAGAGCTGTGGCGCAGTCCAAGTGGGAAGCTGCGGGCAAGCCGGACCATCTCCGCTTTGTATCCGGCCTGTCCCACGAACTGGGACTACCGGATGGCAGTGTCGATATCGTGACTTGTTCACAGTCGTTCCACTGGATGGAGCCCCAATCCACACTGCATGAATTTGCACGTGTACTGCGTCCAGGAGGCATATTTGCAGCCTACGACTGTGACTGGCCGCCAGTGATCGATTGGCAACTGGAACAAGCCTACCTGCATCTGAATACGGAGGCAGATCACCGGGCAGCAAGTCTGGCCCCTCAGGAAAATCAGGCACATAAATGGAGTAAAGACGGGCATTTGCAGCAGATAGAGCAGTCCGGCTTATTCCGTTATTCGCGTGAAATTGTGTTTCATCACCATGAAACGTTCGATGCGGATCGTTATGTCAATTTGGCCCTGAGCCAAGGCGGCTTGCAAACGGCAGTGAAACTCGGAGCCACTGATTTGCTCACAATCGCAGAGGAGTTCAGACAGCTGGCTGCCCGCATATTTGCCGGTGAATCAAGAGAAGTTTTGTTCTCTTATCGGATGCGCCTTGGGATCATTTGACGATAGCCCAAAAAACACTTGCACCTCCAGTTACGTCAGGGGATATGATGAGTTCATCCCCTGCAGGGTACCACGTCAAAGGAGGACAAAACGCGATGTCCAAGGATATTGTGCCACTTACCATCGGGCTTTTTTCCAAAAAAACGGGTGTATCCGTGCGAACTCTCCGCTATTACGATGAAATTGGACTGCTAACACCACATAAAGATCCCAAGTCAGGACACCGGCTTTATGACTACAATGAGATGATGCGTCTTCAGCACATACTCTGTTTGAAGACATTGGGCTATAGCCTTGAACATATCTCGGAACTGATTCGTAAACCAACGTTCGATTCTAACTGGGCAGATACCCTCCAGTTGCAGAAAAACATGCTGGAGCAGAAACAAAAAGAAATCGAACTTACCCTGCATACCATGGATCGCATATTGAAACTGATTGCCTCGGAACAGGAGGTGGATCGCTCAGCGCTTCTAAGTCTTATTCACGGCATGCAAACAGAGCAGGAGCAAAAAGAATGGCTTTATCAGCAGCTGGACTCAAGCGTCATTGATTCTCTGTTTGAACGGACCACTGAATCACAAACCGAACTCGATCAACAATTTATTCGACTGACCCAGGAAGTGAAGAAATTGGCCGGATGCCCGGTGGAGCTTCCTGAAGTTCAGGAGTTGATCCGTATGCAGCTGCAGATGAATATGGACATGCTCGGAAATGCTTCGCTTGCGGATTACGCACCGCTGGCCGAGATGGAGGATGATAGCCTGGAAGCACTGACAAGTTTGTCTCCTTCCCCCTTCACACCGGAAGAAGAGGAGTGGCTTCATCAAGTAATGACCTATTATATGGAACAACATGATTTTCAGCTTCCCGGGCAGCAATGATTCGCTCTCTCATTCATGCCCAGCAGGGAATCAGCGCTGCTAAAGACCCGAAGAAGCCGCCCTATGCAGGGCGGCTCTTCGCATGAATTGCATTGGTTGTGCAGGAGGAGGAGAAGCTGACGCTCTCGAAGAAAATACATTGATCACATCAGGAGGAGAACAGGTCACTTAATTGCCCCTCTTGAACATTCAGTGCCAGCACCAATTTCGATGGGTCCTGCTTCGAATAGATCACGTTAATAATATGGCCTTGCTGAACCTGAGGCAGTGCAGACGGCAAGATTTCTTTGTGCGTGGTCACATTAAAGGTTTCACCACTGGACTTTGTAATGCTGAGCTTGAGCTGAAGCTTGATTTTATTATGACCTCCGCTTCCAAGCGGAGTAACATCCAAAATTTTGGCCATCGCTTTCTCGCCCGTTCTTGCAATATCCATCATCTCAGGTGCCACACCTTGCTGCACCATCTTCTCATTCAGCAATTGCTGCATATCTTCCTGGGACAGATGGCCTTTCAGATCAAGCCCTACCTTGCGCTCATCCTTCACGGAGACCACTAAGGGGACGAAGCTGCCTGGCTGGAACTGGGCCATGGATGTCAACGGGATAATGGTTCTCAGCTCGGTATCATATTTCTCACGGCCTTTGCGCGAAACGGTCAGACCCAATCGGACTTCCGGCTGCTCATTAATATACGTTCCCGTCTGCTGGACGCTCTGAATGACTCCAACCGCCGGTAATCCTGACTTCACCCGCCCCACGCCGAAGATATTACCCAAAATGGCGGGAATAAAGATCAGCCCGAATCCGGCAAAAATGGCCGCTTTATACCACCATGCCTGCATGATAATAAAAGGATCATTCCACAACTGTTGTGCCAGAAATGGGGAGAACCCTACCCCGAATACAGTCAGCACACCAACCAATCTAAGAAATCCCACCATCTGCCCCACCCTCTCTATATCTCTTTTTTTCGTTGTTAACTGTATTTTCTAAATGATAGAACTCTCTCTTCCCTCAAGAACCTTCTAGTCAGACAACAATCCCATGTAGATCAGCTCGGATGGATTCGCCGGATTTTGGCCCAAACCCACCCGATCTCCCACGCGTGGAATCTGCATCTTGGACACCAATGTTTCCAGTGTTCGCTGATACTGATTGCCGTTCGTCTCTGTCACATCCAGAACAAGCACAACAATTGGATCAAAATTGATCAACTTGCCTGTATCGGTTATCGTGATTACCGTGGCTGCTGCAGTTAACGGGAGGGAGCCGCTTTCTGCCAGTTGTGCCTGCTTCGCCGAATCGAGGCTCTGATTGATCAACTCCCGATGCTCCTTAGATACGAAACCTTTCATCATCATGCCGCTAAGACCTTTGTTCATCATTTTATCCGCCTTGGCAATCGCATCTTCCTGTTTGTTCTTTTTACCAAACCATCCCATAATAAGCACCTCGTTTTTTTTGTTTTTGGTTATAGTTAAAGTATAAACAGCACGGCTTGTCCTTGAATACCCTTTAGACTGCATACAAAAGAAACGAAACTTCCGGCGTTTAAACCACTGGATTTTCGTTTCTTTAGCACGCTTTTTGGTTGATTACGCAAAAAAAGAGCCGTAAAACGACTCTTTAATAAAAGGTTGGGAGGCATATTTTGTGCCTAAAGCACGGGTATTGAACAAAATCAGGCAAAAAAACGGCTGTTCCAAGCCGATTTTTGATCTATTTTTTGCGTAATAGGTAGACCAGCTTCCGATAATACATGGCGGCTTCCTTATATTTTCGCTGATCCTCGGATACCACAGCCATTCCCTCATATAAAGGTTCAAGTCGCATGACATGCTGTACGGACTCAAAATACGGCAGGCACGCGAGCGCACGCTCCATGAACACTTCACGATCTCCATGCGCAAGAGCCAGCTGGCTCTGGTAGAACGTTGCACTCATCTGCTGATCCGAAGTCGATGCACATTGGAGCAGTTGATCTATATTCTGCGCAAGTAAACCCCAGTTTTTTCGTGCCAGAGCCACTTCACACCGATACACACTCACTAACGGCTTCATGGCCTGCTGGGTTTCTTCGGGTTCCTGCTGCAACAGGGATTCGAATCGCTCAATCTCCGACTGCGCCTGATCCAGCTCTCCCGTCATCGTTAGCATGACAATCCGATTATTCGCAATGGCGGTGACCAGATCGCCCTGATTCCCGGCATACACCAGATTCGCCTCTGCCATGGTCAATGCCGAGAGTGCCTCCTGTACCAGTCCCATCGCAAAGCAATATCCGCTGTACGCCACATATAAACCGGACAAGCGATGAAACAGCCGCTGATCATAGACATGTCTCATGGTGAGATCGAACACCTGCTTGGCCTCTTCGTACTGTTT
Source organism: Paenibacillus sp. 11B (assembly GCF_030487755.1). Taxonomy (NCBI): domain Bacteria; kingdom Bacillati; phylum Bacillota; class Bacilli; order Caryophanales; family Paenibacillaceae; genus Paenibacillus; species Paenibacillus sp. 11B. Next base: position 1,725,868 of record NZ_JAUKNS010000001.1, read on the forward strand.
GACCTGAATGTAGGCTTCCATCTTGATATTTTGCACAGACAGCCAGAATTCACTTCCAGGAAGGGCCAACTCACTCAGTCTTGTTGCATGCGTTAACACATCCACATAGGCGAGCTTGGAACGATAGTATTGCACTTTGTAATATAATAACGCCTTTGCCAGCGGATGCGGCAGATCTACATCGTCTGGGCGACCGTACTTCTCCAAATAAAAATTCAGATAGGACATATGTATATATTCATGAGCTGCTGCATCATTTAGTTGCTGATAGTAGACCGCCTTCATCAAGGCCGTGGTCAGCTCTACTGTCAGCGCATCATCCCGATCCTCCAGCGCGTGCACGATATCTTCTGCTATCACTGAAGCTGGAACTGACATTTGTTCAAAAATAGCCTCTGCCCGCGCCAGTGTTTCCTCATCCTGTGCAGAAGCATTTAACAGATAGGAAGACGTAACGCCAAGACGTAACGCAACAACCTCTGCCAGATCTTGAGGGAGTGGATAACGATCAGCCAGAATATTGGCAAAGTGAGCCTGCGTGACCAGACCTTCCACGAGGTCTTTGCGGGAGATATGCTTTCTTTTGCACAGAAATTCAATCCGTTCCTTCAGCATGGCTAGTCTTCCTTTCAGGATAAAGGCGAACCCTTCGCTTCTCCAGTTTTGTTCTGTCCTCACCGTTATCGTGTAAATGTTTAGTTCAAATTATATAATAGCACCCCGTATGCGAAGTCGAAATACCGCCTTATAGCCAAATCCATCGAAACGGTTTCCGTTTCGGAGGCAATTGTTTTACAATAAGAAGGTATGTACAAGAGCATGATCCATTAATGATGAACAAGAGTTGAATATGAAAGGATGCAAATGAATGATTATCAAACCAAGAACACGTGGTTTTATTTGTACAACTTCCCATCCTGTAGGCTGTGCTGCACAAGTGCAGGAGCAAATTGATTATGTAAAATCCAAACCGCAATTGAACGGACCACGTAACGTCCTCGTCATTGGAGCCTCCACTGGATATGGACTCGCTTCGCGCGTCGTATCCGCATTTGGTGCCGGAGCCAATACCATTGGCATTTACCGCCCGAGCAGCTCCACTGAAAAACGTACGGCTTCAGCAGGCTGGTACAACTCCGCTGCATTTGAGAAAGCTGCGGAAGAAGCAGGACTGAAATCGTACAGCATCACAGGTGATGCCTTTGCCAACGAAACAAGAGAAAAAACCGTTGAACTGATTCGCAGTGAACTCGGTCAGGTTGACTTGGTCGTTTATAGCGTAGCCTCGGCACGCCGTACCGATCCAAACACAGGTGAAGTATTCAACTCCGTGCTCAAACCGATTGGACAATCGTACACCAACAAAACAGTCAATTTCCATACGGGAGAAGTAACGTCCGTTACGATCGATCCAGCTTCCGATGAAGAAATTCGCCAGACCGTGACCGTGATGGGCGGAGATGATTGGGAACTGTGGATGGATGCCTTGCAACAAGGTGGTGTACTCGCCGACAATGCAACAACCATTGCCTTTTCTTATATCGGTCCTGAACTTACGCATGCGATCTATCGTGATGGTTCCATCGGTCAGGCCAAGAATCATCTGGAAGCAACAGCACACAAGCTGAATGATCGTTTGAGTGCAAAGGGTGGTCGTGCTTACCTCACGGTAGCCAAAGCGCTGGTAACCCAATCAAGCTCCGCAATTCCAGTGGTGCCGCTGTATATCTCTGCACTGTACAAAGTCATGAAAGAAAAAGGCTTGCACGAAGGCTGCATCGAGCAATTACAACGCTTGTTTGCTGACCGTCTGTATACGGGTGGAGAGGTTCCGACCGACGCAAAAGGCCGCATCCGTATCGATGATTGGGAGATGAGAGCGGACGTTCAGGAAGAAGTAGCGAAGCTCTGGAACGAGCTGAACACCGAAAACATCTATGATCTGTCCGATCTGGAAGGGTACCGTAAGGAGTTCTTCCAACTGTTTGGTTTCGAAACCGACGGCGTGGATTATGAAGCAGATGTTGATCCGAACGTTGAAGTACTGCATCAGCGTTAATTGAAAACCAATCTTGCTGAGGGACTGTAGTAACCAGGTTTAGTACAAGTCCAGATCATCCTTTGGGGAGCTATTGCTCCCCTTTTTGGTGTCTACCGATTCTACAAAATCGACTTGAGCTGCTTTTTTAGCCCCTTGGGTACGGCCTTCTCTACCGTAATGGATCGTGCTCCATGTATGGTTGCAAATAATTGGAGCCCCTCTCGAAAATCGGCAATCCATTCCTCCACAGGCGGAGCAGTCTCTTCCATCGATAATAACCGAACCGTTAGCACGCCCGTTTTGCGATCCAGTCGTGGGTCCATGCGTCCAATCAGCCGATCTCCGTGAAGAATGGGCATCGCGTAATATCCGTAGGTTCGTTTCACCTCTGGGGTGTAAATCTCCCACTTATAATGAAAATCAAATAAATCCACAACCCGTTCCCGTCTCCACAGCAGGTTGTCCAGCGGGGGCAGGAATCGTACCGGGCCTGATGGATCATAATGCGTTTCTTCCCTTTCCATCTCACGCAACATCTCTTCATCTTCTGCGCGAATGTAATAAGGCGTCGCAACGTCCTCCACCTCCAGCGGGATCATTCGCCCATCTGCGACACGTGCAGCTATATCATTCCGACGTTCCGCAGCGGTGGATTTCATCCAGCCCAACCGTGGATCTCTCGCGTCCACGACCCGATATGCGTGAATGTACTTGTCCATCAGAGCCTGCTTTTGAGTCAACATATCGATATCCGATGTCATGGATTGGCCCTGCTCCCGCAGCCCGGATTCCGTAATATGAAAATAACGTTCATTCCCCTGCCTTGCCACGACACGAATGGCGGCCGAATCCAGCAGCAAGTTTAACGCTAACGTGGTATCCTTTGTTTTCGGTACATCCGCACTGTCCCAATATCCGCTTACTCGTTCGATGGCACGAAATGCTCTTGAGGGTAACGGCCCCTCTTCCTCCAAACGCTTCAGCACATGCTGCACTGTATTTTCCAGCCCTTGTAGGGAAGGAGCCAAACGATCCCGTAATCGGGCACGAACGGGTTCAAACAGAGCATAGTCTTCCATCGGAATAACACATGCAGCGTTGGCAAAATATTCAAACACTCTGTGATCACTCAGCAAGGTATGTAAATCATCGGAGGTATATCCAGAATCACGAGCACTCAGCACCAAATGCTGGTTTCCGGTTACGGCAGCGACAGGATCAATCTGAACACAGCCAAGGGAGCGAATCAGGCGCATGACCTGTTCAGGACCCGAAGGCGAGGAAGCGACGGGCCAACGTCCCAATAAAGATTGCGTTTGCAGCAAAAATCGCCGAACGATTTTTTTATTCATGCGCAGCGCTGTTGTCATATGTAGAATTCTTCCCTTCTTCGAAGATAGGAGGATATGTAGCGATAGCAATCCAATTCAAAAGCGATATATTGATTTTAACAGTCCATGGGATACCATTCCAACCGAAGGAAAGGCTTTTTTTTCAATTGGATGCTTATGCAGCACTCCGCACATTATAGACAAAATAAAAAGAAGCACCACCATCCTGGGTCCGCTTCTTGTGTTTAACCTTTTGCAATTTTTCCTGCTTCGTGGGCATGATTCGAACATGCTGGGATAATGCTCCATAATCTCCATTTACTCTTCGACCTTGTTCCGGACACCATTGTCCAGACCGCTCTGCTTTGCGCAATGTTTTTTGCGTTTGCGTACGTGCCATAGAATGAACACACTCCCTTGATTGGTATGCACTCAATATATCATGTGCAGGCAGACAAGTGAAGGTGATCTACGCGGATTCAACTCCAGTTTATCCACTAACGCGGAACTCTTTTTCGTCGCGACTGCCAAGTCTCCACAGGCTCCTGATCGTCTTCCTCAATCAATTCCAGTGCTTCTTCCATTCTTCTGGACTTAAACAGCGTGATCAAGTCCATCAGATCTTCCCGATCCAGCAGCTTCACCCCGTTGACTGCTGCCAGCGTCCGACATGCTTCCGTATATCTGGCTGAGGTGAGCACGATAGATCGATCTGCCTCATAATAACGCATGGACGTGTAAATCTCTTGTACTGCGCTTAGCCCAACCGGATGATTCGCTCCGTAACGCTTGGCCTGAATAACATTCCGTCTGCCTGCTCTATCCACAAATACAAGGTCCGCTCCGAAATCACGACTGCTTGTCGTCTTATGTACTTCGGCATAACCGAGCTGTTGGAATAAATGATACAGGTACAGTTCAAATTCCGATCCATCCTGCATTTTATCAATATCCTTCATCGTTATCTTACGCGGATTGGCCTCACTTCGTATGCGCTGCCCTCGACGAATGACTCGACGAATGATCCAGGCGATGAGCAGTAAAAGGACAATAACGCCTATACCCACAGTGGTTATATTTTCATTCCAGTTCATAGCTGTTCTCCTTGTCGTTCCTCTAATCTGGCAGGCTCATACCCTTATCAGCCCTCGTCACCCGACTAAATATAGCAGACTTCACTCTTAACAGAAAGAAGATGAATTCCCTGTAACCCTCGAACTTCCCCAAACAACAATAATATTATATATCAATCATAAAAGGTTACAGACACTCAGGTTGAATTTCACATGTATGAAATGGTAGAATTCAACAATCGGTTCTATTTTGAATCGAAGAAAGGTGGTTTATAACTTGCATACATCCAACAAACGAAAGTCCAAAACATGGGCTGCACTCATTCTCAGTGGCATGCTCCTCTTCAGCCTGCATACACCAAGCTACGCAGCAGAGTCTAATGCCCCACTGCCCAAGCCTGCGTGGACCTCATCATCCCTGGCACTCACTGAGGTGAATACGGAGAAGGACGTCATCATTAAGGAATTGAATGCTGTGCCTTCCAAAAACTTGGTGTACGTTCATTCTTCACAACCCGTGATCAAAACAAGCAGCAATACCAAGCTGGATTGGCAGCTGGATTCGCTCCAGGCACTGGATGCCACAACCGGACAATTGAAGTGGAACGTGATCTTCCATGAGAAAAGCGGCCCTTATACGACTTATTCCAACTCCCTCTATTCCAGCTACGGCACAGCCTATGTCTATATGGAATATTCCGATGGAACCAAGAAAGTATATTCGTATAATACATCCGGCAAAACCAACTGGGTCAAAACCGTAAATAATTCATCATCCATCTACCTTCTGGATAACGATACATTACTGGTTGCCTCAAGCGCGGGTGTCCAATCGAACGGTTCCGTACGTTCGGCCATCTCGCTATATGACAAAAAGGGCAAACTGATTACAGAAAAGACCATTAACGGTGCTGTACTCAAGGCAGGCAGTAATCGAATCGTTGTAGACGCCAGCAAACAAACCAAAGTCGGCAACTACTGGCAAGCAGCGGCTAATCCAAAAGTGGAGATCTATGATCGCACACTGAATCGTCTTTCGTTATATCAGTTCCCTAGCAATGCCAACACCCTGGGAGACGGTGGCGGTGAATCGCTGGCCATTCTGGACGATGGCTCTGTGATCATGCGTGCCAATTTTGCAAACACAGGCAACAAACTGATGGGCTTTGGCACCGATGGCAAGATGGCCTGGGGTCGTGCCATTGCAGGTAATGCCTATGTTCAAACTGCAGGCAGCGGATATACCGTATTTACAGGTCAGAAGCTGGAGCTGTACACCATGAAAGGCAAAGTCACAGAGCGTACGTTCAAAGATCAACAGGAACCGTTAATGGTCGTTGAGCGTACACAGGATGAAAATTACAAATTGAATTTTGCCAAGTCTGGCTACATTCTTGATCCGCAAACATTGGAAACGGTCCATGAATATGCATTCGCATCAACTCCTGGTGTGCTCGATGGTTACTCAACATACAGCGATCATATCATCTACCAGATCAATGACGATGCATTATCCAAGTATGTGTTGAAGACAGCCTCAGCAAAATAATAAATGGAGCGCTCTGGTTGACCGACTAACGGTTAACAGAGCGCTCTGTTATTTTACACAACGATGTAGAGTCTCCTCCCTTTTATCCTCTCTGCTCAAACTGTTATAATAGTATCGTCAACTTTTTCACCCTACTCTTGATTGGCAAAGGAGCGCAACCTTCCCATGATTATTCAATTCATTCGATACAGATAACTTGGGGCATAACATAACCTCTTTTTTTAAGATGTACGATAGAGGTTTATTTGTTATGCCCTTTTCTTCAGTTATCCATATCTGAATGAATGGGGTGCTATTTCATGTCAATCCATCGCAGAGTACGTAGTGCTGCGCTTATTTATAGATACATCCATATGCTTAAATGTCCCATCTGTCATCAAACCATGACAACGGTTAGTCGGGACAATATTCAATGTAGTTCCAAGCATACCTTTGATTTGGCAAGACAAGGTTATGTCAATTTCATGACACGTTTTTTCAAAGGCAATTATGACAAACGGTTATTTTCGGCCAAAAGGAATATTTTATCTCAAACTGCGATCTATACGCCCCTGACCGAAATCATTCGCCGTTGGATCGAAGGTTACTCCAATAGCAAGAGTCAGCCCTTGCATATTCTGGACGCAGGTGCAGGAGAGGGATCTCTTTTGCAGCAGATTACACAGAATACTTCATCCGTGGGATGGGGGATCGACATCGCCAAAGAGGGTATTGCCATGGCTTCTTCTACTTTCGACCAGCAAGTCTGGTTTGTTGGTGATCTTGCTCATAGTCCGTTTGCAGAGGGGCAATTGGACGTGATTCTGAATATCCTCTCCCCTTCGAATTATGAAGAGTTCGGACGAGTGATGAAGAAGGATGGCTGGATCATCAAAGTGATCCCCCGTAAGCAATATCTAATGGAAATGAGAGAGCTTTTGTTTGAGGGCCGATCTCATCAACTAGACGGCAGGGAGCACGTACTGGACCGATTTACCGAGCATCATTATCTCATAGACAGTATTCCGCTAACATACACTATGCCTGTAACGAAAGTCATGATGGATTCGCTGATTCATATGACGCCACTCGCCTGGCATGGAAAAGAATCAGCCATAGCCAGCATTCAAGAGACCTTGACGCAGATTACAATTGATTTAGAAATACTGGTGGGAAAGCGCAGATAAGCTCTATAGCCATTAAGGCATCATTTTCATCATCATTGAACAATCAAAAAAAGCCCGGGAAGTTCCTGTTGGAACGTTTCCCGGCTTTTTCAATGTGATCTGAGGGCAACTCATCTGATGTATTGAAATCAATTATTTCCAGTTGTCTTCAATAAATTCATCCCGTCCAGATATCGCACGGTCTTCCTTGTAATGCTTCTCATTTTTCTTGTGGTAATCCTGATGGTAGTCTTCTGCCGGATAGAACATAACTGCATCCCGAATCTCCGTTACAACCGGTTGGTTGAATCGTCCACTTGCTGACAACTCTTGCTTGGACTGCTCTGCGAGCTCACGTTGACGTTCATTATGGACGAAGATCGCTGTCCGGTATTGAGTACCACGATCCTGAAATTGCCCTCCATCATCGGTTGGGTCAATCTGAGGCCAATAGAGCTCCAACAGTCGTTCGTACGGGAATATCTCTGGATCAAAGGTAATTTCAACGACTTCGACATGACCGGTCTCCCCGGTTTTGACCTGCTCATATGTTGGATTATCGACGTGACCGCCGGTATAGCCGGATACAATACCATGAATGCCTGGCTGTTCTTCAAATGGTGTAACCATACACCAGAAGCATCCGCCGGCAAATGTAGCTTTTTCCATTCAGATTCATCCCTTTCTTTTGTACATCTATATCTTAAAACAAAAAGAGGTTGATGGAAAGCCACCTCGTGGACTTCCATCAACCTCTTAAGATCATTTGTTTGTATTAACCGTCATTCAAATTGCTCATTGCCGACTTAATATATTCAAGAGATCTTGAACGCGTTACCCGCGGCTGCGACCCATGGAACGGAAGATCAAGCTTACGATCGCTACAAGTACGATAGCACCGATTAATGCCGGCACAATGTAGAATCCGCCCATTTCAGGACCCATATCTCCCAGAATCACTCCGCCTAACCATCCGCCGATAAAACCGGCAATGATGTTACCGATAACGCCGCCGGGAATGTCACGACCAACAATCAGACCTGCCAACCAACCAATGATACCACCGATAATTAATGACCATAACCAACCCATATCAATCACCTCTAATTAAAGTTTTTGTTGTTGTCTGTCTACTATTAACCGCTACAGAAGCATTTAAACAGTTGGCATAAAAATTGTTGTATATTACCTTTTGTTCATATGCCCTCTTCTCTGCCAAACAGCCCTTAACACAGGATTGAAAACAGATCGCGTCACTTCCCGGCATCTTACACAGTTCAAGACTGCGTTATGTACCTCCCGAAAGTCATTGTATGTTAGATCAGACCGCCTTAGTATAACCAATTGAGGTGAGAATATTTTTGGTCTATTTTAAAAAGTTAGCGTACAGCAAGGAAGCCGTTCCGGTTACGAATCGTTCTTCCGATCGCTGTTATCCCCGGATTTTTTTGCATTCCCTATATAGTAGGGAAAATCCGTTGATAAAGGCAAGATAATGCTTACGAAGTAGCTTTCTTACAGAAATCTTTTGGCTTCGCTTCTTCAGAATCGATTTCGTACCCTCCACTAGATTGTCCTTATCTATCCAAAATTTTTAAGACCGTTAAAATATTTAGAAATTAATAAAACCCTGCACGCCCCTTGCCTGGCTGGGCCAGCCAGTTGTGTTTATGGCTCTTGTCCAGCTCTCCTCGCATCGATTGAATGATCTGCACAATGTCTGTCTGTCCATTCTGATGCCATTCCAGCGCTGCGCTGACATACAGCTCTCCCAGCTGTGCAAGTGAAAAGGTATCCGTCAGTCGCGCAGCTTCCTGCGTGCCCTCTTCCCCTGCGAAGACAGCAAAGCCTCGCTGGTTCAAATATTGCAGGCGGAGCCCTTCATCCGGCAGCGGTATTTCATACGCCCGATCAAACCGTCCGGCACGGTTCATGAGCCCCGGGTCTATTTTCTCCGGATAATTCGTTGTGCCAATGAGGAAAATGCCCTCTTTGGATGTTGCCCCATCCAGTGTATTTAGGAAAAAGGAACGGACTTCATCCGGCATAGAATCGATATCCTCAATAATCAGCACCATCGGCGCCAGACGTTTGGCTGCTTCAAATACTTCACGTACCGATTCGCTATTGGTGTATTCGGTAATTTGCCAATATGCAGCAGGACCCGGAATGCTCCCGGCAATGGATTTCACAAGGGTCGTCTTACCGTTCCCCGGGTGTCCATAGAGCAGAATCCCCCGTTTATATGGGATATCGTAATCTCGATAAAAGGAGCGATCCGCCTCGAAAAACTGGTCCAGAGAACGAAAAATATCCTGTTTAATTTGCGGAGATAGCACGACCTCGTCTCTCCCCACAGAGCGGGTAATGGATTCGACATGACGGTCACTGCCATTGCGGGCATCCGTGTATACCGTAACCTTTTTCATATTTTGCTGCCGTTCCCGTTCTCTTACACTGCCCAGAAACTGCTTCAATTCCTCTTCTCCTGTAGCAAAAACAAAATCCTCATTGTAGATCCCGTTCTCCCGGAAGAACGGAATGCGGACAAGTGCTACGCCCCAGTGGGGATAAGCAAATACATTGTTGCGAATCGAATAATGTATACCATAGGTTGGCGCATCTCCATCGTCTTCATAATGCAGTGTGCGCAGCTCCAGATCTTCGAAAATCCGGGCAACCAGCTCCACTTCGGTACTGTTGCTTTGCAGATCTTCTTTAAGCAGATCCCAGTATTCACTGTTTGGATCATCGCTGGCATAGAGTTCATAACGAACACCATATCGATTGCCTAGCGCTTCAATAATGCCGCGAATCAAGCGGGCATATATGGCATAGCCTTCGTTTCGGATTTGACTGTCTTGTTGCTCATAGGAATAAATAACTCCATTAGGATTCATTTGTTTTTTCTCTACGGTCATTACTTAGCTCCCTTCACAGCGGCAAGTGGTTTACATTTGGCTACAACTTGAGCCAGACCTGCGCCGGTCACACTATCCATAATTTCATCGACATTTTTATACGCTTGCGGCGATTCATCTATAATGGTTTCAAGCGAACGCTGGTTCACCACAATCTCATCTTCAGTTCCTACGCCCAGCGCCGAGGCAAAATCCTCCACGGTAACCAGACGTTTCGTTGCTGTACGCGAACGAATGCGTCCTGCCCCATGACAGATTGAATAATAATTATCCTTCCCCCCGGGTTGGCCTACCATGATATATGAAGCAGTCCCCATTGAACCGGGTATGAGCGCGGGATGACCTGTTGCCAGATATGGCTTTGGATTATCCGGATGACCGGCAGGCAATGCACGTGTAGCTCCTTTGCGGTGCACAAAGACGGAACCCTGATCCGCGTGAGATTCCTCCCATGCATAGTTGTGCATCAGGTCATAGAGGGTGCGGAATTCGCACTTCGGACCAAACACATCCCGAAAAGCTTCGCGAATCGCATAAGCAATCAGATGGCGATTCACTACGGCATAATTTAATGCAGAGTACATCAAATTGACGTAATGGCGACCTTCCGCATGATCAAGCGGAGCAAAAACGAGTCTTGGATCGGCTGTTCCCAGACCATTTCGCTGCATCACTTTGGCAATCGCCGATGAACTGGTTTGGCTTACATACCCGCCCCATGCCCGGGAACCGGAATGAATCATAACAACAATTTGGCCATCGTACAGGCCCCAGGCTTCCGCAATCTCCCGGTTTTCCTCGGCAATCTCAATGGCTTGAATCTCGGCAAAATGATTACCTCCACCCAAAGTCCCTAACTGGCGATGAGCCCGATGCCATGTCATATCTTGTACCATATTCAACACTTCCTCGTCAAAGGCAAACTTGCTGCTCTCGACATGAGTAATGGAAGTAGATTTTTTCGGTGTGTAGCTGTCCGGAATATATTTCTTGGGTAAGCCATGCAAGCCTTTGCGCACGATATGCTCCAGGCGAATATCCGAGTAATGACCGCGTTGATTTGTCTCCATCGGCAGCATTTTCTCAATTGCTTTCACAAGTTTACGGCGCAGCTTCACGTCTTTCAGGTCGTCCTTATGCAAATTGGTCATATGCACCCGCATGCCACAGCCGATGTCGCTGCCTACGATGGATGGAGATACAAATCCACTCTTGGCATCCCATACCGCTGTTGTGCCGATGCAGGTACCTACACCGACATGCACATCAGGCGTGTAACTCATGTAGGAAATACCAGGGATTTGAAGATTGTTGTTCGCCATTTCGAACACCTTATAATCCAATGAGGAGAACAGCTGTTGTGCCGCATATACCGTTAAGTCCCCAGCAGGCAATTTGACTTTATGTCGGTATCCACCTGTGAGTTCGTTTTGGCTTGTAAATAAATTGGGTTGTGTATTCATAAATGTTTTTTTCCTTTCCGTACGTTCAGCTAATTCAGTTCAATTCAAAAATCGAACGCTAACTCTTTGTTAATTCATATCCATATTCAGTTAAACAAAAAAAGAAGCCACGGACAGTTCGCCCGTGACTCCTTCATGACAATAACAGAAAACAAAAGCTGCATGAACATGCCGCGTCTGTTCTCCATTGCTATAGCTGAGAGTAGCATATCGATTAATAACGTTCCAATGATAAACGATATGCATCTTCCCCTATGTCGCCCGTATGAGGCCAAAGAGACGATGAACTGGGTATACAATTGTGTCTGTGCTTCGTAGTGTCATTGTGAGTTTCAAATCATAACCAACCATCATGTCTCTCGGCCTCCCTTCGTAAATATTATGTTTATATTAAGCGGACTCGTTTCAATGTGTCAACCCTTTTCTTGGAAAATCCCCATTGTGCATATGCGTTAGATTGAACTTCATACTAATAAATTTTATAAAAAAAGCAGGGTCTGAAGGAACAGACCCTGCTTACTCAAGCATATCATGATATTAGATATTGATTATTATTTTTGACAGGGTTGACCATGTTTTCGTCATTTCCCTGCTTGTTGTTCCAGTTCTTCCACCGGATTCTCATCTTCTTTTGCAGGAACCTTAGAGGACAAGAACCAACCGCATACCGCAATCGTAATCAGTACAATGTAGAACCCGAATTTCCAAATTTTATTTTCCGGGAAATGCTCATCCAGAACGCCCAACGAAGGGTGTGCCAGTGTAATAACAGCCAATTTAACCCCAACCCATCCCACGATAACGAAGGCTGCAACTTCAAGCCCTGGACGTGAATGGAGCAGCTTGACGAAGAAGGAAGCCGCAAATCTCATAATTACCAGACCGATGAATCCGCCGAGGAAGATAACGATAAACTGTCCACCGTCAAGTCCGCCGATCGGAGGCAATCCACTTGGTGGCAAAGCAACAGCCAACGCCACAGCTGCGAGAATCGAATCGACCGCGAACGCGATATCTGCCACTTCCACTTTAAATACAGTCATCCAGAAACCAGATTGTCTTTTTGGTTTTTTGGGTGTGGAATCCGCCGCTTCATCTGTTTTGTTTCGGCTGCCCATAACCTTTTTGACAATGTGATTAATGGAGATGTACAAGAGGTACAGGGCTCCAATCGCTTGAACCTGCCATACGTCCACCAGGAACGAGATCAGGAACAACGAACCCAATCGGAAAATGAATGCACCCAACAAACCATAAAATAACGCTTTTTTGCGTTTTTCGTCAGGCAGGTGCTTAACCATAATAGCGAGAACCAATGCATTATCAGCTGCAAGTAATCCCTCAAGGACTACTAATACGGCGAGAACCCACCCATACTCCAATAATAATGACAACTCCAAAATTGACTCCTCCTTAGTATCCTTATGATGTACAAAAAAAAGGACCTTTACCATTACTGGTAAGGTCCTTTTTATTCACAAAAAGAGACCTTTACCCAGTATGAAAACTTGGTAAAGGTCTCGCTAACAACAAAATTGCTGCCAATAAAGCCGGGGATGGAATCCCGAACTGACGACTTTACTGTGAAAGCTACTCCCCTTTAACATAAGGAATATGCGGTTTTTAGTTGGAACGGGTTCAATAACCTGTTCTCATCATATTCATAACGATAAGCAAAGTCAAGCTTTATTTGACAGTCTGCGATCCAGCTTGCGAAAGACCAGCAGATCATAGATGAAATTGCCCAAAGGGATAAACGATACAAAAAATAAAGCGATCGGACGACGTAAGCGCCATTTTTGCGTGGTATACATACTCACCATAAATAATAAATACATCAGAAATAAAAAACCATAAATGTTCCCAAACCATGTGACCGCCTGCGGCATGATCCCCGCATTTCGCAATGGAAAAGCAACAAATAACAATAGCACATATGAAAGCCCCTGCAACCACAGCAGCAGTCGAAAGCGACCAAGTGTAGAATGTAACATTTTTTTCCTCCTGCTTCTAAATACGCGCAATGAATTCACTGCAACCCGTACAGTATATCACAAAAACGAAATTTACCCTCACGCGCAGTTCCACAGGAGCCAAACCCAGCCGAAGCACATAGGATATATGACCAAGATTGTTGCGAATATGGACAAGGAGGATCCTGTTGATGAAAATAGCCCTAATAGCACCTGAAAAATTGCCAGTCCCAGGTAACGGATCTGTCGAAATCTGCATTCTGGGCATTGCTCGCGAACTTGCGCTTCGTCACCAGGTGACGATCATAAGCCGTCAGATGCCCGCCCTTGCCATCACAGAGCAAATCGATGGCATTACGATCCGACGTGTGCCAGCATCCAGCCCCAACGAGTACACAAGGGCCGTTATTCGTTTTCTGAAAATTCAACCCTTCGATCTTATTCAGGTAGACAACAGACCCCATAGTATGGCTGCAATTAAACGTGCTTTCCCTTCGATCCCAGTGGTGCTCTATCTTCACTCGTTAACCTTTGCACAACCTGGGCCAGCAAGATTAGCACTGCTAAAAAAAGCGAATTGGATTGCCGTCAACAGTCAATCCCTCAGACAGAGGCTGGGTCGCAGATTTCCATCCTTGAGACGACGGATGGGCGTGGTGCCGCTTGGCGTGGACCTAAGCCGCTTTTTGCCAGCAATAAAAGGAGAGCAGCAGCTTCTGCGCAAGCAGTTCGGTATTTCAGGGCCTTTCTCCATTCTGTATGTAGGCCGACTTATTCCCGGCAAAGGTGTGGATGTACTGATTCGTGCCGTAGCTATTCTTCAGCAGCAGGTACCCGTACAACTGATCATTGCAGGGAAAGGACCTCAAGTCTACGTCCGCAAACTGCGACAGCTTGCCCGCAAATTAAAGGTTGATGCAGCCTTCCGAGGTCAGATCGCCCATGAACACATTGACCGTTTGTACCGGGCTGTGGACTGCCTGGTGTGCCCTTCCCAAGAACATGAAGCCTTCGGACTGGTGAATGTTGAAGCTATGGCTTCGGGACTACCCGTCATTGCTTCAGACAATGGGGGCATTCGTGAAATCATTGACTCCGGGAATAATGGATACCTTGTGAGACAGTATCACAACCCCCGAAGTTTCGCTGCATACCTGTATAAACTGGCAGACAATCCTTCTCTCGCCCGTTCTCTCGGAGAAGCCGGTCGTGCAAGTGCAGTTGAACAGTTCAGTTGGGCTAGGACAGCCATGCATCTCGAAGCAGCTTATACAAGGCTCATCCGGTGATTGATCTGGTTAAGGCCGCGCTTTCCGTCATGCTTTTTCACGTGACTGCCAGTCTGCAATAAAGCTATCCATATGCGGAACAGGGACATACATCATTTCAATTAATTCCACAATTATCATCTCTTTCATGGTAAACCTCACTTTAGCACAGGTCTGTTGGTGGAAAGCATCATAGATTCCTGAGCCTGTCCAGCAGCCGTGAGGAGCGAGCAGAGGGTTATTAACAATATATCCAACCGTCCCAATGGGAGGAACGACAACCCTAATGGCTTGAGAATCTACCCGATTGTCGGGATCTTTGACCAGAAATAAGGTATCCCCCACATTTAAAGCTTCTACGCCATGATAATGTTCCATTCCATACATGGCGGCAAATATTTTGGTTTTCATCACAAAAGCTCCTTTTACACATTATTTTAAATTTAGAAGGGTCGAAATTATTGATCTTCCTCATAATGCTTCATCCACTCTATGAGTTGTTCACGAATTTCTTTACGATATTCACGGGGTTCAATTACCTCCGCTTCGGGGCCAAATTGATATAACCATTTCAGGAATTCACGACTACTGTTCAGCGTTACTTCAAATAACAATCCGCCATCAGGCATATCCGTCATTCGTGGACGAACAAACATCTCTTCTTCTTTTATGTAGGGGGCCACCTCTTTACTGAACCTTACTTTAAAATGAATCAGTTTATCCCCACGATCAATGGACCACGTGTTTTTCATGAACTGCGTTATGTTGAAATCCCCCATAACAAAATGGGTATTAGTTTGTATAACGTCCAGAAAGCGACTGATCCGAAACAAACAAACTTTCTTCAGCAAGTGACAATAACCAATCAAATAAAAACGCTGGTCGCGCGGAATGAGGTAATAGGGGTCAATGTCGCGGACTGTGATTTCATTTTTCGTAAGTGTGTGATATTGAGTTCGAATCGTTTGTTGATCCAGAATGGCTTCAATGACTGGAATAAGCAAATTGGGATACTTCCCTTCTTCCCGGTATGCAGGTGTGCCCATACGAATAATACCTGCAATATTTTCTACAATGTCACTGTTTCTCGATTTCATTTTGGTATGGGCCGTCATCACCTTATCAAAAGCTGAATCAAATTCAGCCGGGAGTTGCGAAGTATCCACCACGGATGGAAGCATGGAGAATACCATGGCTTCCTGTTCGGTAAAATCCAGAGGATACATGGCAAATTCACCAATGAACCGATACCCTTTGCCATAACCTTCATTCATGATAGGGGCAACCCTGTCCAAAATTCGGAGATCGCGATAAATCGTGCGCACAGTTGTACCACATTTCAACGCCAATTCTTTGGCGGAAATTCCGGGATTCGCTTGTATAGCCTGAAGTATACGCAGAAGACGAATTAATTTCTCTGTCATGTAGTTTCTCCCCTTCGATATTTTATCGGCAAGGAAAACTAGTTCCTTTAGTCCGGTACTAAATCTTTAGTCCCAAACTTGTTTTCGCACTTTCACCTTATATGTATAGTCCAATCGCACTTGTTCGGCTTATTAAATATACAATCTCTTACTTGCTTGCGTAAAATTTTAACCTCAAGTCCATATACCTACGCCAGATAGCCTACTTGGCATTCAAAAAAAACGAAAAAAATCTTGCCTCTTTGACCAGAGACAAGACTCTTTTTCATGTTTATTTGTGCAATTGCAATAATTTAGTCAACACATTGACCATATGGTCGCACAGTTCAGGAATATCTCCCATCTGATCTTCATTTACACTGCGATCAAAATGTACTTCAGCTGTGACAGCATAGGTTGCTGGCTTATCTTCAAAAATATAATGAATATGCTGCTGCTTTCGTTGTTCCGGCCAGCTCTGCTGTATTATGGAGCTAATCGCCGGACATTGAGTCTCAGGCTCCTTAATAACCATCCTGAACCGAAGTCGCAAACGGCAACCGAAGTGACCACCCGGTGTTTCCAGAATTTCAGCTGCGAGCTCCTCAAGCGATGTGCTCAAGACCACTTCACCTGTTATGTGAGGGTAGTCTCTCAGGCAGAATTGCAACACGAACTCTCTGGACATACGCGCCATCTCCAGCTGATCCTTCCGGTCCGTTATGGAAATAAGTTCATCCAAATTATCAAGATCATACAGGTGGTTTTCAAAGCCTACTTTCAAATTGTCATAAATCGTCGGATCAAACATGATGCGAAACCTGCCTTCTTGTGCAAATTATTCCGATTAGTTGCTTTTCCGTGGTAAATAGCTTGCCAATTTGCCTAACTGCGCAACTTGAACGAGAGGCTCATTCGGCCTTACCATCATAACGAATAACGCCACTATGCGGCAATCTTTCATAAATAAAACTGCATACGATACCGCACCTTTTCCCGTGACCCAACTTAGGACAGAACCTTTCCAATATAAAAAAAGCCCGGTCATTACGACCGGGCTTGGTTAAGGTCAGAATATTGAATATTCTGATCCCTTATTCTTCTTTAGCTGGCTCTTCCGATGCTGCCGGTTCCGCTTCATCCGCAGAAGCCGTAGGCTCTGCCTCAGCCGCTTGTGGCGGCATTACGGAAGCGATGATGGAATCAGCTGCCGTCACCAGTGTCAGACCTTTATCCAGCTTGATATCCGCAGCCGTCAAACGATCACCAATTTCCAGTCCGCTGACATCCACCTCAATGGAGGTTGGCAGATCAGCTGGCAGTCCTTCGACCTCCAGTTGAGTTTCCTGCGTCTGGAACACACCGCCTGCCTTCGAGCCGGCTGCGGTGCCTTGGAAATCGATCGATACACTAACGCTGATCGGCTTGTTCTTCGAAATCTGCAGGAAGTCCACATGCAGCAGACGTCCGTTACGTTCCTGCTGGTCCTTGATCAGCACTGGAACCGTTTTGCCCCCCTCCAGATTGAGGTTGAACATCTCGGAGCGACCTGTACGTGCTACTTTCAGCATTTCTTTTTCATCTACATGTATCGCGGCACCTTCCAATCCCGGGCCATAAACGACTGCCGGAACACGTCCGCCTTGTCTTAACAGGCGCAATGCTGCACCTTTCTTTTCAGTTCTTGGTGTTGCCGTAAGTTGAGCCATTTTTCCGTTGGATTTCATGATTGAACATCCTCCTTCAAGGGATCCTTACTTCATATTTGTTAGGAAGCCATAAGCTTCTCTCTTAGACCAGAATGGCCTTGATCGTGCTTGGCCGAATCTGGGGCCATATCTATATTTACCCCAATGAAAGGCCATCTCAAACACTGACTTGTACAGTTTTTTTATTTTTCAGATGAAATGTATCTTTCTGATGAACAAAAAAGCCGCTAGATAGCGACTTTCAATAAAATTAAAATAAATGACAGCTTTTTATGGTTTAGATCGTATTTTTATCCAATGAGATCCAATCAAAATCAATATATCCGTTATTCTCCTGTTGTCCTTTGTTGATACAAAATAATCCGATCTTCGAACCAACCCAATGGTCGGGTTGTGCTTCAAACTTTGGACCAAGCTGTTTAAAATGTACGTTGTCCAGACTATAACTAAAGATACATAGAGCATTTGGTGCAATGCTTACTCTTAAATATAAGGGTTTATCTGCTTCCACTCTTGCATATTCATATTCATTTTCCCTGCCTTCTGATGGAAAACCCAGGATCAACGATATTTTTAAACGTTCCCGATCGTCTGAACATCGAGTTAATGAAACACTTGCATATTCCCTTCCGGTTATGACCACGCCTGCATGATCATTTTCCTCAATGGAGGAAGCCATAAGCTTAGCGGTTACCGTATAAGAGGGAGACGATATTTTCTGGCAGAGCACATTGGGCACATCATATAAAAGTGTTTCTGGTCCATTGGGCGGTTTTACCGCATACAGCCTTAGAAACCCTGCTTTTGCAGATAAAGAATACCATTCCGGTTTTTCGTTCGCTGCCCATTGCCACTGCAAATGCAATGATGGATCATTAAAATGGTCACTCACTACAGGAACGTTAATTGGGTAAGTCCCACCCACGTCAGGCTTTGCCCATTCCTGGACAGGTTCGCCGATCCCCTGTTCATTATGGTTATGCCCCATCACAGGCCAATTATCTACCCACTCCACAGGCTGTAAATGTATAATTCGTCCATATGCGCCCTTGTCCTGGAAATGAAGAAACCAGGATTCGCCCGATTCCAGTTCAATCCATCCTCCTTGATGGGGGCCATTAACGTTTGAGTTACCTTGGTGCAAAACGATTTTATCTTCGTATGGTCCATAGATGTTCTTTGACCGCAGGATGGTCTGCCACCCGTTTCTGACCCCTCCCGCAGGCGCAAAGATATAATAGAATTCCCCGCGTTTATAAAGTTTTGGCCCTTCAATCGTCGGATGGTTTACCGTTCCATCGAAAATATGAACAGGATCATCCAGAAGCCCCGTTCCGTCGGGCTTCATTCGGCTAAGCCCCAGAACGCTTTTCAAGCCACAGCGGCTTTGGGCAAAAGCGATGACCAGATAGGCTTGCCCATCCTCATCCCAAAAGGGACAAGGGTCAATCCACCCCTTGACCTCCTTAACCAGATGAAGCTTGGACCACTTCTTCATTGGGTCTACGGCGCTGCTCATAAAAATGCCATGATCAGGCATGCTGAAAAACACCCAGAACTGTCCGTCATGATACCGAATGCTTGGTGCCCAAGCGCCCTCGGAAGGACGAACCGTATCATAGTATTCGTAGGGCAGTCTGTCATAAACGTAATTGATGATTGTCCAATGAATCAAATCCTTAGAATGCAAAATTGGAATGCCAGGCGAGCTGCAAAAGCTCGAGGCAACCATATAAAAATCACTCTCAACTCGAATGACATCCGGATCTGCGTAATCCGTATGCAAAATCGGATTTTGGTACCTGCCGTTTCCGAGGTCGGCCAGCCAAACTTGCTGCTCTTGTATGGATATTTTCATTGAAATCCTCCTCTCATTCTTTGTAATCCAAAGGCGCATATTCAAAGTAATCGAAATCGGCATAGTTCGCGCTGGTTTCACCATTGCTGCTTGCGAACAAGCCAATATAGGTTCCTGAAAAACCCCCTGCAACATCAACGCTTAATATGGTTCCATCGGCATGCTCAATTAACGACTTCCATTCTTCCGGCTGCGTGCCAAAGTAAAAGCTGAAGTCTTGGCCTATCGCTTCCACTTTGAGGTATAGCCTCCCGATCGATTGTGCAGGTGCAACATCATGTTGGGCCAGTAATTGATCGGTTCCTTCAACACACTGAATGAGTCGAACAGTCTTATTCGTATCGTTGATTGTGCATTCCACACGGTATTGAAAGTCGTTATTCTGTAGAAGAATCAGCCCTGCTGTTTCCTTCGCAGAATGCGGAACGAATTCAAGTACTGTTCTTACCGCAAAACAAATATGCTGCTGTCGCCTGCCAACAAAGCTGGGATTGCCACAATCAGTCATTTTTTCAGGCTTAAGTCTTAATCGCAAATGTCCCGGGCGTTCCGATAGGGACATGAAGTTCCCGAGTGGAGTTCTGATAAAATTCCATTCCGGTGCAAGACATTCAGCGTCGAAATGGTCGCATATCGGATGCGATGGCCATCGGTGTTCCGGAAGGCATGGCCGCGACAGCTCAAGCTCAACGATTCCTTTGCCAGGATTAACAACGGGCCAACCCTCCTCCCAAACCAATGGCACAAGAAAGGTTTCTCGACCCAAGTTTCTGTAATAGCCTCCATAAGGGCGCGAACCCAAACAAAACATCCAACACTCGCCGTTTTGCGTCTGCACAATATCAGCATGTCCAATGTTCGTAACAGGGTGATTAAGCCCCAAGTGCCGATGAGTAAGGATCGGGTTACGTTTGCAGTTTTCGTATGGCCCTGTGATGCCTGTACTGCGCGCGATAGTTACTGAATGGGTATGGCCTGTTCCGCCCTCCGCGATGATCAAATAATAGTATCCGTTCAGCTTATACATATGCGGTCCTTCCTGAGCGTGAATAAACTTCATAGCCCCATCCCACAAACTGAATTTGGGCCCAATCAGGCAACCTTTAGTTACATCCAGCTCCTGCATCCAGATCTCCATGTGCTTTGGATATTGCTGTCCATCCGGTGGAAGACGGTTTGCCATCATGTAACATCTTCCATCATCATCGAAAAATATCGAGGGGTCGATACCTGGAGCATCTTGAAGCCATACCGGATCGGACCAAGGGCCAGAAGGGTCGGTTGACGTTACATAGAAGTTATTGCGAGCACCGGTTGCGCTTTCAACAAAAGTGGTAATCACGTAAAAAATGCCGTTATGATGCCGGATCGTTGCTGCGTATATTCCTTTGGAGCAAGGTGTGCCTTTCAGGTTGAGTTGAGACGGGCGATCCAACACATGTCCGAGCTGCCGCCAATGGACAAGATCCCTGCTATGAAAAATCGGAACACCGGGAAAATATTCAAACGAGGAAGTGACTAGATAGTAGTCCTCTTCGACTCTGCAGACGGAAGGATCAGCATAACAGCCCGGGATCACGGGATTGCGAAACGTACTCATTTTGATGCCCCCTATTGATTAAAAAATATGAATGAACTCATTATAGGGCAATAAAAACAAAAATAGTTCTGTTTTAAAGCTGAAAACTGCTTTATAATTTGTTATTATTGTCTTTTTAATTTACATATACCGTAAAGGATGAATACGATGAAGGAGATACTTGGAACCAAATATGCTACAGAAGATAACGAATTTACCATTCAGTATCTACATCAAACCGGGCATGTTTCTATGTTTAAGCCACACGCCCACCCAACCTATGAAATGTATTATGTCTTGAATGGCGGACGTGTCTTTTTCATTAATGGAACCGTTTATACCGCAAAAAAAGGAGACATGATTTTTGTTTACCCGAACGACATACATCGCACGACCAGCTCTGACGCATTAAAGTGCGAGCGCATTTTGGTTAATTTCAGTGAATCGTTCCTGTCTTTAGAACTATCGCGTTGTGCTGTCCCTTTATTAATCGGGAGCTGCGATACTCCATTGCTCCATTTTCCGGTTGATATGCAAGCCATCGTTGAGAAACTTTTGCAAAAGATGCTGCGCGAGTGCGAGACACAGCAGGTCGCCTACGAAACCAGTATCCGAGCGCTTCTTATTGAATTATTAATTCACATGCACCGTCTTGGGAGCAAGGGAAGTTTAAAGCAAATGGTGTCTACCCATCCCATGCATCAGAAAATGACTGAAATCTCCGCGTATCTGAACGAGCATTTTCAGGACAATATTTCATTACAGGAAATTTCAAAACGATTCTATATAAGTCCTTCCTATTTAAGTCGGACCTTCAAGAAAGTAACTGGATTTCAGTTCAAAGAATATGTGCAAACCGTCCGGCTACGGGAAGCAAAGCGTTTGCTCAGAGAGAGCAAGGAGCCGATTTCAACTATTGCTGCGAAAACTGGTTATGAGCATGCAGCTAATTTCAATGTTATCTTTAAAAAAATCACAGGCGTTACCCCCAGCTACTATCGAAAAAGCAGTCGTTAGTCCTGCTAAACGTGAATTATCCGTAGAGTTACCCATTCATTATACGTATAAGCTTAATAGGCAAGCGCTCCATTCCATGCCCCTGCTCTGTTAATAATCTCATTGTAGGTCGCTATGTCTGACATGGAGCTTATAATCATACCCGGGTAAAGATTGATTGTAACGCCGGAGTTGACCTTGATATAATCTTCAATGGCCTCCATGGTTGAAGGACCAGTCTTATGGTAGTTGCTTACGAACATTATCGAACCACCAGGATTGGAAATATAACGTTCACTGGCAGGTACGCCAGGGCCGAATCCGTTCTGTGTGGCATATATAATTCCGCCAGTTCCGGTATCCGAACCTACTGCCGCGTTGACGGCGTAACCCCCCCGCTGCCAATTCGAAATTTCATAGATATTTTTGTTGGTCACTGCTGCAGGGGAGATCTCCTGCGCTACATTGTCGTATACATTATTGAACGAGTCCACAATAGATGAATCTGCAACCTTGGGGATTCTTTGATTGCTGTAATGAAAATAGTTATTATACAAACTAACCCTTGATGGTGTTGAAGTGGATTTCGAAAAAATGCTCAGCACCTTGTCGATGTACTTGAATTCATTGTTTGAAATCGTAACGCTAGGTGAATTAATAACGTCGATTCCTCCATCCTCTGTTTTCCATATTTTACAATGATCGATCCAAACCTGTGTTGAATCTTGAATCAAAATTCCATCTGTTCCATATAAATCACCCACCAGTGCTTGATAAATCAAAAAACCGGACATAGATCGGTTCGTGGAATCCGTATCAATCCATTTGGCTGCTTTTAATTGAGTGTTAATATCATCCGATTTCTTGAACGTGACTACCGTTCCGGCAGTTCCTGCACCGTTGGCATTGGTTTGCAGTGTATAAGTGAATGTATCCGGATATGGAAATGCTGTCTGACTGACAAAGCTCTCACCAATGCCAATATTTCGAACAATTACATTCGTCGCTTTATCTATCATAAGCCCGCAATGATGAAGCATATATCCGCCTTCGCTATATAAGGTGAAATTAGAAGGCAGGTTAATCAAGGCAGCAGTGCTGAATGTATAAGGCTTGTTGTCCGACATGTCTGTTTTTGTTCGTGTGCCTCGGGTACATACGATATCTGAGTCTATACGGATGACCCTTGACAAGGAGGAATCTGCTTTGATTGCTGCTATTCGCGTAATAAATTGATCATAGGCTGTTACCGAATAAGGGGTTCCGCTCCCCCCGCCCGTAGTACCAGCACCATATCCGTAAGGGGTGTCATCTCCGAGCGTATAGGCTTGAGCAGACCATGGGAATATGAGAAGAATGAATATTGCTCCAAGTACGACTGATAAATACTTTGGGCTGAAAATCGATTTGATCATTAATATCATTCCTTTCTTTAATTAATGGGGTCCCATTGATCGCTTCCAGCAAGCACGGATTGGGTATTGATTACGGCTGCCTGAGCAGGGCTCAATGAATGGGACCAACTTACGCGACTTTCCGTAGAAGCACCAGGACCTGAGTTGCCATATTCGGAATAACGTGCCGTACTCTTATTTGCTTCGTTCCCCCAATAATCCCAACCTGTCGGGTTAATATGCGATTCCAAATATGAGTTCACATAAACTACCGAGGCATACGGGCGCCATGGACTTCCTAAAAAGGCAGTACCAGTCATTGATGCCGATTGTGTCAGACTACTATTAATAAATACATAGCCATGTGCTGCAGATTGATCTGTTGAAGCCGCTGTTATAAAACCGTTATTCAAACTTTTTATCTCACAGCTCTCAAACACAGCAGTAGCTGAACCAAAAATAAAGTCAACGGTTCCTTCAATGTAGGAATCGCGATAATACTGCCTGCCACTATGCGCATACAAAGTATCCTGATTCCCTAAGATGCGCACATTGTTAAAGGTTGCCCTGTCACCGGATACGTAAAGCGCAACGGCTTGACCCGCTGTAACTCCGGCTGTATTTCGAATGGTAACGTTCTCTGCTTTGAAGTTTTTCCCTTTCACGTAAACGCTCGCACTATTGGTTGTTCCGCCGGCAGAACTGGCTGTATCGTCATAAGTCAAAATCGTTTCAAGCGCGCTTTCACCGATAAGTGATATATTCGGTTTATTTGCGGGAAACGTGATCTTCTCTCTGTATACCCCGTTCTTGACATAGATCGTCCGGGAGGTGGTCTGATTAACAGGGATGGCATCTACGGCTGCCTGTATCGTCGTGAACACACCGCTTTCGCCACTCTTGCTAACGACGAGTGCGTCGGATGGAATCGTTGCTGTAGCATTCTTTACAAGAATATCGTCTAAATAGTGGGCGCCTTCGCTGGAGTTGGATGTAAAAGATTCGTACCCGTCAATGTGACTAACCGTTGTATAAAAGCCAGCACCACTTGTTTTCAGCAAGCCGTTGACATATACGTCAGCTGTATTGGTAGCGGTGTTGGCGACAATCCGAATACTGTACCAAGTATTAGCTGCATAACCACTTTGAAGTGTGATGTATGAGTTATCCATGTTTCGGTACGATATGTTTCCGCCTACCGTTTCAATGGAAACGGCTGCTTTTGTACCGTTAAGCAGGCGAAAAATTTTCGTGTTGTTTCCCAGTGCAGGCTGCATAAACTTGAATTCAGCGTCTATGTAACCTGTTTGAGCAGTAATCGTTTTTTTCAAACTGGAAATGGCTGTGATGCTTGTATCGTTAAGAAAAACACTTCGATTCGAGGGGCTCGGCACCTCTGCCGCGCGGACCTGACCGCCAGCCTCTGAGATAGTGAAACCGGAGGGCATAGCGTCAGACGGAGTAGAGTTAAAATGGCTGTGATCCAGGAGCGTGGATGCCAATGCATCATCTGTGGGAATGATGCTGAACAAGGGAACAGAAATTAAAACACTTATCATAATGGTACGCCAATTGATCATGTTAAAATCTCTCCTTTACATTTCGATGTGTACGTTGAGACTTGCACATATCAACCTCCCTGAAATTATTGCATCGCTTTTTATGTTAGACTGCGACACAATGTATCCGCTTTCATAATTGTCCACTAAAGGATTAGCAGAAACGATCTCTTCATCTAACATGTGCTCATCATACTATAAAATGATATTTCATTCGTTCGGTTTATTGCTTTGTTTTTGCGGATTTTTTGTGATTATTGTCTGCATCTAAGTCCTGAGTTAAAAATAAAGAAGCCGCTGTTAACGGCTTCTTAAGCAATCATGGTTCTATTTCAGACTGATTCAATATTAAGGTGTGTACGCGCTCTCCATTCCTCGGGGAGTATTCGGAAGTTATTCTTCAAGTTTGTTCAGCTCCACTCCGCTGAAGACAGACGTATTATAACGGTTGACCTCGTTATCCACTTTGGCGGCATCCGCTGCCAAACCATAATAAACGGTATCATTTAGGTCAAGGTCCACTGTTCCGATCTTGCTCCATGTCTCCTTATCCGTAGAAATAAGCCCTGTAACTTCATTTCCGTTTCGGACCAATTTGACCCAGTATGGCGTGTTGATGAAGTTTTCAGGTTCTATCTTAACCGCTTTTGCACCTATAGATGAACGGGTAATCAGAACACCCTTCTTCCCAAATTTAACATAGGGTATGGATAGAAAAGCCATTTCAGAGCGATCCCCAAGTGAGTTACGAATCATTACACCTGCTTTGGCATAGTTGTCAGTTGGTGTTACTGTTTCAATTCGGGCGATAATCTCCCCATTTCCTTCTAGAGACTGATAGGCAAAATGAAAATTATCCACCTCGCTTTCGCTTTCCGCGGTAGCTCCAATCAATCCAGCCGATTTGACAGTGATTGTACCGTTCTGCTCCTGTACAGTGGTATGCCCCGGAATGCCCGGGTTGCCAATGTCTACCGAAGTCCATGGAAGAGTGGAGCCGGTCGTATTAACATGGATGGCCACATTGTCGGACTGGGTTTTTAATCCTTTTTTGTCGGTGGCTTGAATCACGAGATAATGTGTACCATCCTGGACGTTTTTCCAATGAAAACGATAGGGCTTGGTTGTGGCTTCCCCCTGTTTCTCACCATTTACAATAAATTCAACCTTTGCAATACCGTCACGATCGCTCGCAGAGGCGGTAACACAGATATTACTGCCTTTTTCAAAAATTTGATTATTAAAGGGATAATGGATAGCGGTTTCAGGATTATCCGTATGCCTTCCCTCTGCTTTGCCCTGAACGATTAGGTCGTTTAGATAAACTTCAAGATTTGTATATCCTTCTTCGGAAAGCGTTGTTTCGTTGCCATCTTTGGGGTCCGAAGGAGACAGGCCATTGGCTAACTCCCATACGTCATCCATTCCGTCATGATCTCTGTCGACCACACTGGACAGCGTCTGAGAATAATCAGGATATCCGCCAATCTCAATTGGAGAGTTGATATGCTGCCCGGTACGGTTTTTGACATCCTGGATGATACGTGCATCGTAAGCATCACGTCTGGGAAGAGTAGCACCAGCGTCTGACAGTACATTACCATATGCATCCACCGCGGATTCAGCCGTATACGGGTTAGGCATATCGGCAGGCTCCGTCAGCTTCGATATATTGGAGTATTTTTGTACACCAGCCCAGTTATCCGCTGTAACTTCCGAGCTGCCATCCATGATATTCCCATCAATAAACAATCTGGTTTCCGGAGCAACTTCACCAAATAATTGCGACTTTACGTTGTTATAGGTATTTGGACCGTACTTGTAATAATTATTTATAATATTATATCGATAATCTTCTGCTCCGCCTCCATAGGTTGAAGCAAATCCCCAGTTATAGATGACATTATTCGTCATTTCCGTCAGATCGACGAGCTTTGTCACTGTAGGCAATCGAGGGTTGCGGCTGGTGCTGTGAGCAATTAGATTGTGGAGGTAGCTGGCATTTTTTCCGCCCCAGATGCCGCCATATCCATGGCGACCTTTTTGATGAGTTGTCATCAGCATGCTTTCAGCGGAAATTGACCATTGAACTGTCGTGTTCTCGTTATCATACAAACTGATCACTTCATCCACCGACCAGCTGAATGAGCTATGGTCAATGATAATATTTTTATGATACCTGGAGCCAAAGGCATCGTCTTCACTCACTACACGGTCACCCAGCCGGAAGCGCATGTACCGCATAATGATATTGTCAGCTTCTACGCTTGTCGTGTAATCGGCTACTGTAATTCCATCCCCAGGAGCAGTCTGACCGGCAATAGTCAGGTTGGAACCGGTAATTTTGAGGGCTTCTTTCAAATGTACCGTTCCCCCAACACGAAAAATAATCGTTCGATTACTTCCGCTTACAGCATCCCGAAGGGAACCTTTAATGGGTTTCTCCTTTTTGCTGTAGTCGTCAAGCGTTGTTACTTCGTAGACAGTTGTGGCCCGCCCCCCCGTCACATATTTGCCGCCGCCTTCCGCTCCAGGGAATGCAGGAAGCGCTTCCGATGAAGCGGCTTCCACGCCCCCAAACGGTATACATGTTGTGAGGATACTCGCGCTTAATGCCATGGCTAACCACTTCTTTTTCATACTCTACCTCCAATGTAGGAATTGGGAAAACAGGTTATATCCCCGCGTCAGTGCTTTTTCATCTAACTGTCCAAATAAGAGAAGGTCAGCTAGAAGCGTCCACTGATGTCATCCCTGGTTATTTATCTTAATATACCGAGGGGAAGAAAAATTATATATAAATTACTTTATTCTCCATATCGCAATGTTCTTTGTCGGAAGCAAAGGCTAATGGTATTTAGATCGTTATCAAGTAGGTAATCATCCATAAAACAAAAAAGCAGCCGGAATACCTTCCGACCGCTTGTTAAGCATACACTTCTCAACTAGTTGTATGAATGTTATTAGTACTTAAGCAAAATTATGCACTGTTACGATCATCCTCTGCATCACTTTCACGGATAACTTGCATCTGATCCGACCCACTGTGAACGATAATCTGCACATCTCCGTCTTCAGGACCGATGTCAACATAACGATCTCCGCAGGTATCTTTGGCTTCCCATTCATTCAGTCGAATGATTAGGCCCAGATGATGCAGTCCTGGAGCGACCCGAAAACGGGCTTCTGCTGTATTGCCCACTCGCTCAAACGGGACAGCCCCATCCTCCATACCTGTGCCCCATACCCAGACATCCCATCCCTCATAACACTGATCTTCCCGTTCATATCGGAGAGTGACAATTCGGGAGATGGATTTGTGGATTTTGATATTCAGCGATGCCTGAATCCCTCCCGCCTCCGCGATTATCTGGGTGGAACCTGGTGTTAAAGCACGCACAATTCCTGCTGTACTGACAGCTGCATGATCCGGGTGCGACGAGCTCCACCGTATCTTCATCCCTTGTAAGGGCTGGCCGAATTGATCCAGAACCAGGGCGCGGAATCGATTGACACGTGTCGTATACATCACAGACTCCCCTACAATTTCAATTCGTTCCGGATGGAGTTGATCCACCTGCAGCGTACACTCTGCGGTAATCGTGCCACAATGGACGCTAATAGTCGCGTCACCGGTCTCCCCTGTATGAATGGTCCCATCGGATTGAATCGCAATAATGTCCTGGTTCGAAGAGCTCCAGGTCACCGATGCGTTCTCCACCACATTACCAAAACGGTCTCTGACCGATGCACGTAAGCCAGCAATCTCTCCGACACTGTACACAAGACGCGGCGAATGAATCTCAATCACAGCGGGTTCAGCACCGCCGCCATACTCCGTATCATACAGTACCATCAATGACCACCGTTCTACCATTGCGGTTCCGCTCACTGTCTCAATGAGGTCTGTACCTGCCTGATGATCGTTCACCACGATATGCCAGTCACCCTCCGGCAGACTCACTTGCTGCTGCTGACCTGTTCCGTTGTAGATCACCACGATCTGATTCCAGGTATCCTGATTGGCTCCGTCCTCCAGTGTAAATGCAACCACATTTCCTTCTGCACGCATCAAGCGAAGATGATGTCGTACCTGCTCGGCATTCATCATGCGAAAAGCCGGATGTGTGCGGCGCAGATGGATCAGGCCACAATAATAGTCAAAAACAGGTCTGAAGCGAGATTTGTTCGCCCAAGTGATCGTATTCACGGCGTCCCCGCTGCGATAACTGTTGTGATCTCCTGCTTTGGATCTCAATATCTCATCCCCTGCGTGGAGGAATGGAATACCCTGTGAGGTAAGCAAAATTCCCGTCGAGAGCAAGGAACGGCGGACCATCTCATGGTCAAGCACATCATCTGCATTAACATACCGATAAGGGTCTGCCGCCTTAACCGCCGATTCCGCACTGCCTCCTTCCACAGGCTGACCATCCCTCCATACCGGAAACCCGAGATCATGTCTGAGGTACATCGTTGTGGCGATTTTGTCCCACAGATTGAGATTATCATGCGCTGTCACATAATTGACGGATTCCACAGGTGAAGACGTAAAATCATCCAGCGCTCCGGCTACACCCTGGGCAATTTCGTACTCCTTACCGTCTGCTCCGGTAACAAAGCCTTTGCCGATGCCATCACTGTCCCCTTTGATGGCACTGCGGAAATGATCGTTAAATACGGCAAATCCCTGACCTCGCTGTGTTCCTTTTAACGTTTTCCGCTCCAGAGGCGAATCTCCGCCTGTCCACGGCTCCCCGTAGATCAGAAACGCAGGATCAATCTGTTCTCTCAGCTCGCGGGTCAATTCGTTCATTGTGTCTGTATCAATCAGACCCATCAGGTCGAAGCGAAACCCGTCCACATGATATTCCTCTGCCCAGTACAGGAGAGAGTCCAAAATGTATTTTCGCACCATGGGGCGCTCTGTAGCCAGTTCATTGCCTACACCCGAGCCATTGCTCAATGTGCCGTCCTCACGATAACGATAATAGTAACCCGGTACAATTCGTTCAAAAGGTCCCTCATCCACGCTATACGTATGGTTGTAGACCACATCAAGCACGACACGAATGCCTTGTCGGTGAAGGGAATGAATGAGCGCCTTGAACTCCCGGATCCGAACCGAAGGATCACGAGGATCGGTGGCATAGGAACCTTCCGGCACGTTGTAGTGCTGAGGATCATACCCCCAGTTGTATGGCAACTTGGCATTCGAACCGGCTTCCGTTGTTGCCGCCAGTTCATCAACCGTCTGATAATCCGCTACAGGCAGAAGATGCACATGCGTAATGCCAAGTTCGACAAGATGATCTACGCCGATGGAGTTGCCACCTCTGTCCGTCAACCCGGAGGCGGTAAATGCCAAATATTTTCCCTTATAAGGAATATCGGCATGAGGGTCGGAGGAGAAGTCACGCACGTGCAATTCATATAGAACAGCATCTGCCGGACGCAGAAATACGGGCTTCACATCCTCTTCCCAATCCACTGGATCGGTTGTATCCAGGTCAATTATGGCCGTTCGCTGCCCGTTCGCGGATACAGCACGTGCGTATGGATCGGGTGCCACGGCAACATGCTGATCATCATGCGTGATGGAATACATATAATAATGTCCGGCCCAATCCCCTTCAAGCTGTACACTCCATATTCCGTCCGGGTCACGGGTCATCAACCGCTTCTGTCCATCATCATGTTCGGTTACTTTTCCACTTGCATCATAACGTCCCTCATCATCAAAAATGAGTAGGGAAACCTGCTGTGCTGTAGGTGCCCACAGTTTGAATGTGCTTGCCGCACGAGTATATGCTAAGCCAAGATCGTTGCCTTCATATCGATAAGCTGTCCATTCCGGCATCGTTCCCACCGCCTTTATATCCATTGATTTCGTGTTGTCCCGATGTTACGGAGCAGGACGTCATTTGTCAACCCGGGGTTGTCTGTACTCAACATTATCGGTTGAACAGAGGCTTTCAATTAGCATGGTAAAAGCGATGCAAATCCTGATAGCAATCGCTTTCAAGATATAGCATATGTAAACAAGTGCCATAGATTGACAGCATTTGTACCTGTCCTGATGAAAAAAGAAGAAAGCACACCAAAAGGGGTGTCCCCAAGTCATCAGCATGACGGGAACACCCCTTTGAAACCTTATTCCATTCTAACGAATCGAGGACACGCTATTATAATTTTGCACGGGCAGCTTCTCGCGGAGCCGACATGAAACACGGATGTCAATCTGAGCCAGCTTTAGACCAAGGGAAAAGGTTCATTCGTTTGAATACATAACCATCATGGATATCGCGGGAACGCTGACCTGACCGTCCTTGACCGTGCGCAGCACATCGGTGCCGACTCGCCCCTGCTCTACAACCACATTCCATATACCTGAAGGGACGGAGGTTGTACGGGTTTCTTTGGAAGCATTATAGATAATGATCATCCGTCCCCGTGAATCTCCGACAGCCGTTCCTGCCAGTTCATAGGCCAACATTCCTTCTCCTTTTTCAAGCAATCGGATATGCGCCTCAATCTCTCCCCGGGTGCGAAGACGAAACGCAGGATGCTCGTGCCGAAGACGAATCAGGCCACGATAATAATCATAAACAGGCTTAAATGCTTGCTTTTGCTCCCACCGAATGGCATTAATTGAATCCCCACTCTTGTGGCTGTTGGCATCGCCATACTTGCTACGCAGAAATTCATCTCCAGCCGCAATCAATGGAACCCCTTGGGAAGTCAACACGATGCCACTAGCAAGCAGACAGCGCCGGACCGTCTCGTTCTCCAGTATGCAATCCGGGTTAACGTGCAAGTAGGGCTTCGCATGCTTTACAGCCTCTTCCACGCTGTCGCTGCCTTTCACACGACCATCCTCGCTATATGTGATAAATCCCAGCGTATCGTGCAATCCTTGTGTCCGTGCGACTTTGTCCCACAGGTTAAGATTATCATGTACAGTTACATAATTAATCGTTTCCGATGGACTGGACGTAAAATCGGTAATAGCTCCCCGCACGCCTGTCCATATACCATCTTCCTTTCCCTCCGCTCCTGTAGCAAATCCGGTTCCCGTTCCGTCGCTATCGCCTTTGATTGTTCCACGGAAGTTATCGTTAAATACAGCAAATCCGGCTTCACGCTGTGCTCCCTTAAGGGTCATTTGATCCCCAAGTGGTGATTCCAGTGCTCCCCATGGTTCGCCGTACAAGAGGATGGACGGTGAGACCTCAGCATGCAGTTCTGCTGTGAGCTCTTTCATCGTTGCCGTGTCAATCAGACCCATCAGGTCAAAACGGAACCCGTCCACATGGTACTCCTCTGCCCAGTACCGTACGGAGTCGATGATAAACTTCCTCACCATAGGGCGCTCCGTAGCCACTTCATTGCCTGTACCCGATCCATTGCTGTACGTGCCATCCGGATTCTGACGGTAGTAATACCTTGGGACAAGCTTCTCAAATGAACTGGCTGCGGTGTCAAACGTATGATTGTACACCACATCCATAATGACTCCGATTCCCTTCTCATGAAGGGCAAGCACCATCGATTTGAACTCACGAATTCTGGTCTCGGGCTCATCTGCACGTGAAGCATAGGAACCTTCTGGGGCATTGTAATGAAGTGGATCATATCCCCAGTTATAGCGTGAGTCATCGGAAGTCCTGTCATCTGGCTTGGATTCATCTACGGTCGCAAAATCAAATACCGGAAGCAGGTGTACATGAGTGATGCCCAGCTCAGCCAAATGATCGATCCCCAGCGTATTCCCGTTTGAATCGCGTAGGCCCGTCTCGGTAAAAGCCAGGTACTTTCCTTTGTGTCTCATGCCGGATGACTCATGGATCGAGAAATCGCGCACATGCAGCTCATATAAGACCGCATCTACCGGGCTCACCAGTTCTGGACGGATATCCTCATGCCATCCATTCGGATCGGTCTGTTCCAGTCTGACAATTACCCCCATTTCTCCATTCATGGTCACAGCCCGTGCATAAGGATCAACCGCAACCTCCTGACGTCCGTCTTCAAAGGTAACGCGGTACATATAACGATATCCTTGCCACTCGCCTTCGAGCTTCAGGGACCAGATACCCTGATCCTGTTCGTGCATCGGTATTTCTTTTTGTATTGCCTGATTCTTCGGCTCATTGGGAGTCCCCCCTGTTGAAGGCGGATATATTAGTACATCCACCTGTTTTGCAACAGGCGTCCACACTTTGAAACTACAGGCTTGTGGTTCCATCGTTACACCCAGATCTCTACCCCGGTATGTATCCACTACATTCCATCCTTCTAGCTTCTGGTGATCATCAATCATGTTGTGTATTCCCCTTTCAATGACAATAAAATAAATGTGGAACGAATGCTCCTTACTTTTTATACCCCTTCTGTCACTTAACCATAATCTTGGGGATGAAAAAGACCATAAAAAAAACAAGCCATGTTTCACGTCATTTCACGTAAAACACAGCTTGTTGAGGGATTAGCCCTTTTTCTCTAATGCGGCACCTGGGACTGAAAATCGTTCCGGCTGGACTGATCCGCATGGTAAAACACAACATCACCATCCTTCAGCGGCCAGTTATTGCCTTGACTGTTTGCCGGACTCCGGTTAAAGCCCTCCATCTGCCACTGATTCATCAATGGGGCATGAATATATTGCAAGTGCGGGGCATCCGTATTGCCACCTCGCAAACTCTCAATATTGAAGTTGACCACGATATACCCATCCTTCAGGAAGGTCGCCGACTTCTCATCGAGGGGATGTTGTCTGGCGAGTGCTTCAAGATCGGCTCCCTTCTGTACAGCGTACACATCGGCCGGCAGACTGTACTCCCCATACCAGCGCTGGATGGCTGCATTAGCCCGATCCACATTGACGCCAGGTGGGATATCCGTCTTTGGTCCTATCAGTGTGCGGATAGGCGAGGACAGGAGCAGCCAGTCATAACGGCCCACCCATGTTTTCTCGTGAGAAGTCTGATCCACGAAACGGACCATGTATTCTGCAAGGGTGCTCTGGCTTTGCTCCTGCGGTGTCAGCTCGTAGGTATAGCGATACCTAGCCGCATCCCCCAGCTCCGTACTGGGTACATTCCGCAGCCGCGCGTTCAGAACAACAAAGCGTTTCTCCAAATCCTGCGCCGATCCGATGCGAATGAGACGCTCCTGGCCCCGGTGATAGTACAGATCCACTTCCTGGCGCGAAGAACCATCCCGATTCACAAAATGGAAACTCGGTGTAATTCGTACACCATCCTGCATGCCAAATCGGTATAGGTAAGGCTTTGAGTTTTTTCTCCACCTTTTCCCCACCTCCACACCGTGCATGCGACTTTCACCGCACACGGCGTTCCATCTTGCTACTTTTTGAACAACAGTGCCAAGTTACTCTTTTTACGGTATTGGTTTACCTTCTGGATCATGCTTCCTGTAAGATTAAGCACTCCTAAGAGTTTTATAATCGTTTCTTGATTCGTGGCATGGATGAGTGTATGGACGTCATTATGCAAGATTCTCAGATTGCTGTAATTGTCCATTCCGCCCATGTGAGACGGAAGATGATGATGACAATGTACTTCGTCAGCATAAAGAAATATCCCCGTAATTTCGCACTTGCCCTTCACCATGTTGTATCGGCTGATTCTGTTGTCCAGATACTCCACACTACGTTTTGGATTGTCTGACTTCATCAACTTTGTCGTTTCAGACTTTGTGAAGCTATCCATCATACTCGTAATGTTTTTCCGTCCTTCAGCAGTAAAGGGGGTTATCTTTTGGCTGAAGTTGAGGTTGTTTGAGGTGTTTACGTCCACTATTGGATATAGATAAACCCCGTCAACTTTAAACGTCCGGTACCTCGTTGAGTAAAATCGCCTATATGTAAGGGACGGATGATCTGGATGTTCGTATTTGCCAATGCGTTTCAGACGATTATAAGTGAACTTTTTCAGGTCATAGGCAATTCGTGAGAACTCAATAAAAACATGTGTGGCTTTCTTAAAGTAATTGTGAATCCCTAGTACAAAACTATTGAACCTATATACATTACCAGCCGTGGGTGATTGTTTTATTCGTTGAATAAGTTTTTTGTATTGCACTTTGATGTCTTGTTTTTTCTTATCAATCAACCCGGTATGTGCTACAGCTTGTTTCCCCTTCAATGTAGCCTTTATGGTGAAACCAAGAAATTCAGATTTTTTCTTTCTCAGGTTCTGAATTTTCGATTTCTCGGGGGAAATATCCAATTTCAAACGGTTTTTCAGATAGAGTCTTACAGCATGATACCATTTCTTAGCGGTTTCCCAGTTACGACAAAGGATTTTGAAGTCGTCGGCGTACCTTACGATGAACCCTTCTTTAAGTTTGGTCTTTTTGAGACCGTTGTATCTGTTCCTTTGGGTGTATACATGTTTGGTCGGGAAATTCTCCCATTGCCCAGAAACCCAGATGTCGAGGTCGTGCAGGGCAATATTAGAAAGTAGAGGGGATAAAATTCCTCCTTGTGGAGTTCCCTTTTCGGGCTTACCTTCCCCTTCTATCTCCGCTGTTAGCATTCGGCTGATGACTTGTAAGACTTTCCGGTCGCGTATTCCGAGATTCCATAATTGCTTTATCAAAATTCTGTGGTTAATGTTATCAAAGAAACCTTTGATATCGATATCTACGATAAAGTGTAGTTTGCTTTTGTTAACCAAGAACTGAACTCTTGCCAAAGCATGGTGTGTAGATCGTAAGGGTCTAAACCCGTAACTATGTTTGTAGAAATGTGCTTCAGCAATAGGTTCAAGTATTTGTTTGAAGCATTGTTGTATCAAACGATCAATGATACATGGAATTCCTAGTGGTCTTTTCTTTCCATTAGGTTTAGGAATGTAAACGCGTCTGACCTTTTTGGGCTGGTAATTATTAAGTTTCGCTTTGACCAGGTTCACAAGTTCCAACTCTGTCATTGGTTTAAGTTTCTCAATTGTTTTGCCGTCTGTTCCTGCTGTTTTGGAGCCTTTGTTCGATTTGATTGTGCGGTAGGCAAGAAGGATATTGTCTCTTGAAGTAATTAATTCATAGAGACGATCAAATGTCTCTCCTCGTTTAGCTCTCGCGTGCAAGTCGGTAAAGGTTTCCGTCAGGTTGTAGTAATCCCAGTAACGTAGAGCCTGTATTGTGGCAACCTCCTGTATGAGATTGTCCCCACATTCTTACCTGACCGATACAGTTCACTTTTTGGAAAGTTGTTAATTCAAAGTATCAAGACTCAGGGCTATTCCTCCGCTTCCATTACAGAAGTTTCATAGGTCACACCCTTACTCTCACAAGGATAGATGCATTTCGTTACCTTATAGCAACCGTCTGGGATGGCAGTCCTTCATTGCGACGTCCCTTGCTTTCCTTGTTCCTTCTATCCTAGCTATCCGTTTTGCCCTTAGGTGTCTCCTTTGGACCTGCAAGTTGGATACCGCCATAGTTCGGTATAGCGCATTTCCTAACATGTAATCGTACTTTGCGCCGCTTGCCCCAACATTCGTTGGTCAACATGTTTCCATGAGGTAGGCATTTAGATCCTTACATTCAGAGATTCGTCAATCCTTTGAGGATATCCTCACCATAGACAATTTTTCAGCCATCCGGCATATCGGTAAGCTTACCTTCCATTATGGTGGTGGCTATAGCTTCTTTCTGCCGACTTCACCTAGCTTCATACGTTGTATCCTGCCGAACAAAACGCATGTAGGAGTATTAATGGTACAGTTTCGGAAAAACATGGATTCTTCATTCCTGTACTTGGATAGAAAGTTAGACATCCGTGGATGTCCTTGCGTTTCCTGATTACTCAGTTATAGCAAAACAAGTCGCACACATATTACCCTTTGTTTTGAGGTCAAACTTGATATGGTATCCTGTTTTGACTGCCACATTTTTGAACCCCTGCACAGGATGACTGCCTGGACGAATCGGAAGAATGAACGGAGCTAAATTCCCTCTGGGGTCCCCATCTATACCGTAAAGGCCCGTCCAGTAGCCGACTCCTGTAGGCTCTGGACTGCCCATCTGCTTACGAAATACATTCTCCCAGTTATAGTCGGAAATATCGGTCACGCGAAAATCATACAACCGTCCGATGACTTCCACAGGTACCGTGTCTGACGCTACATGATGCGCCAGATTCGTATTGGCATCCTGCTGTTCAGTGAAGTTCGCTGGTGCATTTTCGGCAATATTGCGGAACTCGACTTCATAGTCCCCCTCATCCACCCAAACCGGAAGATAAAAGGGAGTATCCAGCTGATTCACTGGAATATCTACCCACGTCTTGGCGGGGATGAACTGGCTGCGACCTTCGTTATAGACATCAAACGGGAACCGCACCTGCTTGATACGAAAATACTTGGCGTAGTCCCGGTTTCCGTAGCCGGGGTAACTTGCAGCATCCAAATGCTGCCCCGAGGTCGGGATTCTTACGATAAACGGACGCTCCAGAATGAGCGCTGCCCGGTTTATATTCGGAGTCGTCTTCTGGTTATGTGGCTGGTCATCCGATACCCAGGCGTAGTTCACGACAGGTGTATGTACCGTGACCGTATTTATGCTGTTGATTGGAAAAACCTTGTTGATTCCCCCATTTACATTGCCCGGCAACAAATCGTAATAAATTTCGCCGGAACTCGTGGTATTTGCCTTATTTATGAGCGTATTGCTGATCATGTTATTAGGCTTATACAGTACATCACCGTTAATAGTAGTCGGATTAGGAATATTAGACGGAATTGGCCCATCCTTCGTCGTTTCCGAAGAACTCATGATCGTTGGACCATTAAAATTGACCATATCATTACTCACTTTGCTTTGGGGCGTATTGCTTTCAGCCATCCCTTTAAGCGTGGATGTGTGATCCGGAAGAGATGGTGGAGAGTTCAATCCCCCTGTTAGAAGTGGTGGAGAAAAAGTGATTGATGATGTATTAGCTGGTCTAACGTGACTATTAACATCCGCATCATTACTCGAATCAAGTGATGGTGGCGTATACCCTGAAGGTGTCATGGTGACCTTCCCACCAGGCAAGGCATAGTTACTCATTTCAGCCTGCTTTATCTTGTATACTTCCAAATTATTAATTTGCCAGTACGAGTAATCCCTGAATAATTGGAATGTATATGTTTTGGACTGAGTATCCGTTTTTGTCACCGGAGGTCCTGGAGTACAACCAGTTTCAGTACATACTTGAGGACCGGGTACTGTCCATTGACGTGCATACGTAACTTCAACAGTACAGTCATATGTGGTCTTTCCAGACATTTTTCCCCAATCCTGTTTGAACAAATATTCATCAGCTAACGTGTTGGTATAAAGAGATTCAGTTGTTGGAATGCCTTTAAGAACATCGAATTTTTCGGAATCCCTGTCGTCAGCCCGAATAACTCCATTGGCACCTGGGTCCATGTCACTTTGCCTCATAACTGTCCCTGGAGAAGGACTTCCAATCGTCCAACTGCATTGTCCCGATCCATTACCTTCAGGAATTTCGGGTTGATTGCCTCCTCCGCCACTGTCGGTGCATGAAGCACCCGAGCCAACTGTCATCTCAAAGCTATCCTTTTCATCAAGCGCTTGGGTAGCGTCAACAAAGTGTGCAGTAATCGTTGCTGTGCCAGTTGGGGCAACCGCTGCTACTAATCCAGAACTATTAACCGTCATCGTAGATGTGTTAGAACTTGACCACGTGAGCTTGGCATGGCTTTGTAGGGGCCAAACACTTCCATCTACCTTTGTCAAAGTTGCTGTTAACTGAGTTGTTCCGTTTGGAGCTACGCAAGTGTTACCGCTGATCTCGAGTCCGGATGTTCCATCTGCATACGTAACTTTCAATTTCTTATCCTTGTATACGTAGGTGTAGGAATCAAAGTCGGCTATGAATTTCGAAAAGTACCATACTTGTTTTGCTCCTGGATTCGCCCAGTATTTCCTATAAGTGTCATTGTTAAATGTTTGTTTAAAGCTGATCGTAATCAAGTTCAAGTTTGGTACGTCAACGACTTGACCTGCAATGGTACTTGCATCAGTGTAGCCCTGAGAGCCATGTACATCATCTATTGGAGACGTTTTGTCGATAGTAATTTTAGATGCTACTACATCGATTTTGGAAATCCCAGCATCTTGAACCCATATTCCATCGAGTGAATTTCCATCAGCAACAATATAAAAACCCTTGGAACGTGGAATATCAGCTGCTAGGTTAGGATCTGTACATCCTGGAAATTTCGGTAGATCGGCACCAAAACTTACGCCCGTGTTAGGGTTTTTGTTTTCCGTTGGAACTCCGCTTGGACAGTATTGGCTGGGTTGACTCGTAGTAACTGATACTCGTCCTCCCCCAGCACGCCAATATTTTCCGTTAAAGTTTCCTGAATCGCCAGCTGTCCATCTGTCCCAATAGTAGACACCGCCATAATTTGTATTATTTATAGAGCTTACTTTATACCTCGTTCCATTTAATGTGTCAGTTAACTTATCAGTTTCAGTAAATTTAATTTTCCCAGAAGGTATGGAAACTGAACGGAGTACGTCGCCAGACTTGCTCAACCACTCTAATTTCTTTATGATTTTTCCAGCTTTTTCAGGAATAATGATTGGTTCTGTCGATAGTGAAGGCTTATCTGAGAAAAGAAGCCCGCCATATACATATCCGTTCCCATTCATCTTATAATCAATAATCTCAGTAACCTCTCCAGCAGCTATTGCGGTATTAAGAAAACAGCTTGGTGGCAGAAGTTGAAAAATGAAAACTGAGAGCAAAACTATGGGAAGAATTCTGGTTTTCAAAGGACCACATCCTTACCTATTAAAGCTTGGATACTGCTAGTCTACTTTGATAGACAGGAGATCCAGCAGTAATTGTTTCAACTCCAACTTCCAATAATCCATTATGGGAAAATCCACCTTTTGGAATCACTAAACCGTATATTTCCTTATTAGAATCCTTTGAGCGAATAGGCATTGCTTCGGTAAGTCTTTCTTTACTTGATGTTCCATTATATCCTCGAACAGAAAGGGCAAGTCTATTCGTTCTATATCCTTGTGGATTCTTATTAACTGTCAGTTCGGAGTCAAGTAACAAGATATAACACTCAGCATTGTCAGCGAATTTCATTTCTTGTCCCCCGTAGAGCCAGAAGAACTTATCTTTGGATGGAAGCAGTTTTCGATTAGGGTCTTTCGGGTCATTCCAATCAATTGCAATCAGACTGTTTACGCGACCCTGAACAGAGCCGTTAGGGGCTGAAACGGTAAGGTTGGACTGTTTCCATGATTCAATACCAAATCTGTGATTGGAGTTTTTCGGACCATTAAATATTTCTTCTGCAACAGTGAAAATATTGGTCTTGTGCCAGTACAGTTCCGCAGCCGCGACAGCATACTTATCAGATACCAATGTCTTGCCATCCTTTATTGACAAAACCCGTTCAATAACAGCAATTGCTTGAGCGCGAGTTGTAGTTCCCTCTGGCGAGATTTCACCTGGTGCCGTGCCTGTGATAACACCGTTCTTGGTGGCCAAGTACATCCATTGTTTGTCTTCTACGTCGGTAACCCCAAGTGCTCGGACAGCTACTTTTGACATTTCCTCCCGAGACATTGGCTTTGTCCAATCCGAATTTGAAAAGTCGCCTGCTTTATAGATCCCTGCTGATTGGGCAGCGTTGACGTACGAGATATACCAGCTCCCGGATATAGAACCGACCTCCAGATCTAAAGCAGATACCGTCATTTTCACAAATTCTGCCCTGGTAACTATATTGTTGGGCAGGAATTTCCCATCTGGGAAACCATCGACATAGCCTCGCTGAATAGCCTGAAGTATACTGGACTCTGCCCAATGGCCAGTAATGTCTTTGAATTTTTGTACAACCTTGATGTCGTCGGTAATTGCAGCTATTACGGGTTGTGGGCCGATAGATGCTTGTGCGGAAAGTAGAGTTAGTGCAGCCACTCCTGTTAATATTACTTTTTTCATTTTCTTTCCTCCTATGTACCTTAATATGGGGCAAACTTCTGCTTAATGCTGCTTGTTCAGTACTCTCGTATTTCTTTTCAAACCAAAACCTAAATTTGTCATAATAATCAATATTCTACCATGTCAATCTAGGCGATAGGTATTGTTTTTTCAAGACAAACCTCCTCCCTAAGAACTAATTCACCTCTTAATGCACAAAAAAAGGCCACGAATCCGCAGATTCATAGCCTTATTCTTTAAGGTGTAATCACTGTTTAATTTTGTAAAAAAATCACTCTTATAGAATAAACGATTCCATTCCATTTGACCACTCTTTTTTTAATTACTATTACTACTTTCCGTTTAGCTCAGCATAAGACGCTTCAAATTCGGAAATCAGCTGGTCTCCGCCGGATTTTCTCCAGTTCTCCACTTCCTGCTCCCATCCAGCATCATCAATTTTGCCCATAATGTACTTGGTCTGTGCAT
This sequence comes from Paenibacillus sp. 11B, assembly GCF_030487755.1. Taxonomy (NCBI): domain Bacteria; kingdom Bacillati; phylum Bacillota; class Bacilli; order Caryophanales; family Paenibacillaceae; genus Paenibacillus; species Paenibacillus sp. 11B. Next base: position 1,767,613 of record NZ_JAUKNS010000001.1, read on the forward strand.
CCCAGATCATCTGATCCAGCTCCTGGCCGCGCTCCGTATAGATGGCAGAGGACAGGGTCAGCGCCGGATTCGGAATGGCGTACTGCTCATTCTCCCGCGCCATCTTCGTGCCCTTCATACCGATCGGTACATCGACAAGCTCAGCCACGTTATATCCTTCAACGCTTAGCAAATTGTCACGATACGGCTTCACTTCGCGCTGATACCCGTCGAAGTCCTTGAACTCGGTTTTGCCATCCGAAGTCTTCGTATAGTGTACATCCTCAAGACCCCGCAGCTGGAGCGTACTGAGGGGTTCGTCCAACAGTTGATCCAGGAACGTCAGCACCTGTTTTAACTGTTCTTCGTCCGATACGGAAGCTTTGGGAATGACAAGCATGCCATAATTCCCCGGTTCCCCGGCAATTCGAATACCATCCGGTCCCTGAAACGGAGCCACATCAATCTCGCCATCCGGCACGTTTGGTGTCAGCCGCTGCTGGAATGACTTTCCGTTCTGGGCAACACCGTTCAGCTTCATGGCTACCAGACCGGAGTCAATTTTTTTGTCCGCATCGGAAGGGTCCAGCGCAGGAAAGTCACTGTTGATCAATCCCTCACTGAACAGACGCTTGAACAGCTTCATCGTGTCCACATATTCTGTGGTCAGGAATTCGGGCGTAAGTTTGCCCGCGTCGTCCACACCCCATTTGTTCACCCCACCGATACTTACGGCGATTCGTGTAAGCGGAGAGGATACACCTTCGTTGTACTTTTTGAACAGCACCGTTCCATACGTATCTTCCTTGCCGTTACCATCAGGATCATCCTTGCGAATGGAACGCATCACTTCGTACCAGTCATCCAGCGTTTTCGGTACATCCAGCTTCAGCTTGTCAAACCAGTCCTTGCGGTACACCATGGCTGTACGCCCGATATCGCGAAAGTTGGGCACTCCGTAAATCTTGCCTTCGATCTTGATATTGTCAAAATAAGCCTCGTTTTGAGCTGACAGGTTTTTATAATCCTTCAGGTAAGGTCCAATTTCCCAGAACAGCCCCGTTTTGGCTGCATTAAATGTTGTGGGTACATAATTCACCCGCATAATGGTTGGCATCTCGCCCGAAGCTACCATGACGTTCACTTTATCATCAAAAGCAGACTGCGGAATCCACTGTACATTGACATCCGTGTTGGTATATTCCTCAATCTTTTGTTCAATCCCATTCTCCTTGGCCGGCACATCACCTACCTGCATCAAAGAAATCGAAATGGGAAGCTTGCCATCCCCTGCCGCAGGCGCTTTTTCTCCCCCACAGCCTGCAAGCAGTCCAGCGGACATTGCACCAACCACAACTAATCCACCTAAACGGGACATCTGACCTTTTGGACTCATGAACCATCTCTCCTTTGGATAACGAAATTGTTCAGGGTACGCACAATGAATGCGCTATCATAAATGAGTCTGAAGAAAAGAACTAGCGTGTCGCCAGTTCCATCTCCACTCCTGCCAAAATAAACGGAGCAACCGATTTCGGATCATTAATCCGAATGGATTCAGTCACATAATACTCGTATGACCCGTCACGATACGGGGTACCGCCCAGACCTGCTCCTCCGTTACACTGCGTCAGGGACAATACGCCTTCGCGATCCGTTTGCAGCAGATGCTGCAGCAGACCCTGATACCCCTTTTCTGCAATCGCTTTGAACTTGCCACTCAGGTAACCCTGCCGTACCCCCTTAGCCAGTGCGTAAACAAACATGGAGGATCCCGAAGCCTCCAGATAGTTGCGCTCACGCCCCGGCTGATCAAGCAGATGAGGCCATAGCCCGGACTGTTGGTCCTGTACATGTACAAGCGCATTCGCTACACGTTCGAAGATCCCCACAATCTGGCCGCGCTGCTCATGATCTACAGGCAGATGATCCAGTGTATCCACTACCGCCATCACATACCAGCCCATCGCCCGGCTCCATACATGCGGAGAACATCCGGTTTCTCCCGAACTCCAGCGCTGTTCCTTGCTCTCATCCCAGGCATGGTACATCAGACCGCTGCGTGGATCCCGTGTACGCTTCTCCACCAGCAGCAGCTGTAATGCCGCCTTGTCAAACCACTTCTCTTCGCCTGTAGCGGCACCATACTGTGTTAGGAACGGAGTGGCCATATAAAGCCCATCCAGCCACATCTGGAACGGATAGACCTTCTTATGCCAGAATCCACCTTCACTCGTACGGGGCTGCCCCTTAAGCTGGACCATGAGCAAATCTACGGCTTTACGGTACTTCTCTTCACCGGTTTTGTTCAGCAACAGGAACAATGATTTTCCCTGGTTAATCTGGTCCAGGTTATACTCCTCGACTGCATAGGAGCGAATTGAGCCATCTTCCTGAATAAAATTATCCATCAGTTCACGGATGTAATCGAAATATTTTTGTTCACCGGTATGGGTATACAGCTCTTCCAGCGCTTTCAGCAGACAACCATTTTCATAATGCCAGGTCGGATACAGCTCATGATTGCGATAACTTTCCATGAACTGTTCAGCCATCCGTACTGGTGTGAATTGCATTGTTTCTTTCATGGGGTTCCTCCGCTTCCGGCTTTTTATTTAGCCTGTTTTTTGTAGTCCTCGGCATATTCCTCACGAATTTTGGTACCGCCCGCATTGCCCCAATTCTCAATTTCCTGTTTCCAGCCATTTTCATCGATTTTGCCCATAATATATTTGGTCTGCGCATCTGCAATCATCTGATCCAGATCTGCCCCACGGTCACCATACGTAGCCGAATACAAAGTTAATGCAGGGTTTGGCACAGCATGTTCTGCCAGCTCTTTGGCAAGTTCCGTACCCTTCTCACCCAGTTCAGTATCTTTCAACTTCGGCACATTATATCCTTCGACGTAAGGCAGGTTGTCACGATAAGGCTTCACTTCACGCTGGAATGCGTCGAAGTCGCTCATCTCCACCTGATCTTCGCCAACCTTCTTGTAATGTTTATCTTCAATACCACGCATCAGCAGCGTCGCCATCTCGGGGTCCATCAGTTTATCCAGGAAAGATAACAGGTTTTTCAGCTCTTCCTCCGATTTCACCGTTGCTTTCGGGAAAGCCAGAATGCCGGAGTTACCCGTCTGCCCTGCAACGCGGTCACCATTCACACCGAGCAGACCTTCAATGTCTACCACGGCATTCGGGTCGTTCTTGGACAGACGCTCTTGCTGGCTCTTCCCGTTCTGGGCAACACCAACACGGATGCCAGCTACGCCTGTATCAAATTTCTTCTCCGCTTCTGTGGAGTCAAATACGGCAAAGTCCTGATTCAGCAGCTTCTCACTGTACAAACGTTTCAGCAAATCCAGCACCTGCATATACTCTGGTGTCATGAATTCAGGTGTAAAGCTGCCGTCATCCTCTACTTTCCACTTGTTTGGAGCACCAAAGCTCACGCCAAGACGTGTAGTGAAGGAGTATTGATCCTCGTTATATTTTTTGAAAAGCATCAATCCAAACGTATTATTCAGACCGTCTCCATCCGGATCGGAGGTTGCCAGCGTCTTAATCGTTTCATACCATTCATCCGGTGTCGTTGGTACCTTGAGATTCAGTTTATCGAACCAATCTTTACGGTAAATGACCGTTGCACGGGCAATATCAGAGAATCCGGGTACCCCATAGATTTTGCCTTCCACTTTGATATTGTCAAAGAAACGCTCGTTTTGTGCAGACAGATTTTTATAATCCTTCAGCAATGGTCCAACTTCCCAGAATACGTCGTTACGCATTGCACTCGTCACAGTCGGGTTATACTGTACTTTCAAAATTTTGGGCATATCGCCGGATGCAATCATGACATTAATTTTGTCATTGTAAGCCGAAGCCGGAATCCACTGAATGTCCAGCTTGGTATTGGTATACGCCTCAATCTTTTGCTGGACCTCATTCCCTTTGCTAGGTACATCTCCCACCTGTACGATTGCAATGGACACGTTCTGAACGCCGCCCTCGGCAGCCTGACCTTCATCCGATCCACACCCTGCCAACAGACCTGTCACCAGTGCCAGTGTGCTCAAAACAGCTGCGGCTTTCTTTATTGTTGCTTTCATCAAACGAAAACCTCCCCTTTTTATATACAGTCATGATCCAGTTCCGATAGTCAAACGTATACCAATTTAACCTTTTACCGAGCCCAGCATCACTCCTTTGGCAAAATGCTTTTGCAGGAACGGGTAGACCAGCATGATTGGAATCGTGGAGAACACGATAACGGCCATTCGAATGGTAAGCGGCTGAATCTCGGTCTCTTCGATACTCGTATCTCCGATCCGGCTCTGGGCCAGGATGACAATCTCACGCAGCCACACTTGTACGGGCCACTTTTCACTATCGTTGATATAAATGACAGCGTTGAAGAAGCTGTTCCAGTGAGCCACCGCGTAAAAGAGTGAGAATGTAGCCATTGCCGGCATCGACAAAGGCAGAACAATTCGGAACAACACACCCACATCGTTACATCCATCGATTTTGGCGGCATCCTCCAGTTCGTCCGGAATGGCCTGGAAGAAGTTTTTAAGTACGATCAGGTTGAACGCACTAATTGCGGTAGGCAGCATCAGAGACCATAACGTATCGGTCAGGTGTAATGATTTTACGACAAAGTAGGTTGGGATCATCCCACCGCTGAACAGCATCGTGAACAGCACACCCAGCAAGATCGGCTGACGGCCACGCAAGTATCTTCTGGAGAGCGGATACGCCATAAGCGACGTAAACAACAGGTTAAGCAGCGTACCGATTACGGTGATATAGATCGATACGCCCAGACTGCGAATCAATGTGTCTGTAGAGAAGATGTAGCGATAAGCGGCGAGGGAAAATTCTTTCGGAAAAAGAATGAATCCTCCTTTGGCCACTTCATGCGGGCTGGTAAACGAGACGGCCAAAATATAAATGAACGGGATAACGGTCACGATTCCGATTAATAGCAGAAAGCCATGATTGAGGATATCAAAGATCCGGTTGCCCCACGTTTTATCCTGTTGCATCTTAATGTTCACTCCTGTCTGGTGAAGAACGTCTGCTGCCAAGCGTTAGTAGACGCCTTCCTCCCCGAATTTTTTGGCCATCGTGTTGGCACCTAGTACAAGCGCAAGTCCAACCACCGACTTGAACAAACCGACAGCAGCACTATAACTGTACTGTGCCTGTGTGAGACCTTTGGTGTAGACATAAGTATCGAATACCTCACCCACATCCCGGTTCGTCGGCGTCAGCATCAGGAAGATTTGTTCAAAGCCTGTATCCAGGAAGTTGCCCAGACGCAGAATGAGCAAAATAATAATCGTGCTGCGGATGGCAGGCAGCGTAATATGCCACGTCTGTCGCCAGCGATTGGCACCATCCATCCGTGCAGCCTCATAGAGCTGTGTATCTACACCAGACAGTGCCGCCAGGAAAATAATCGTGCCCCAACCGACCTCTTTCCAGATGGATTGTCCAACAATCATCGTTCGAAACCAGCCGGGCTCCAGCAGGAAAGCCACTTTTTGTCCCGTCAGATTATAAAGTAATTCGTTAATGGCGCCGCCCTCGGTTGTGAACAGCATGTAGAACACACCCACCACCACAACCCAGGAAACAAAGTGCGGTACATATACCAGCGTCTGTACAAATCGTTTGAACCGTTCACGGCGAACTTCATTCATCATCAGTGCCAATACAATGGGCAGTGGAAAGAAGAACACCATATTATAAATCGCTAGCAAAAACGTATTCCGGAACAAGGTCCAGAACTGCGGTTCCCCGAAGAAACGCTGGAAGTGCTTGAATCCTACCCAGTCGCTGCCCAGAATGCCCTTGTAAGGCGTGTAATCCTGAAAAGCCATCGTAATGCCGTACATGGGTATATATTTGAAAATAACAAAGTAGAGCACGCCCGGTATCAACATAATATAGAGCCACCGGTTTTTGATAATGTCCCTCCACAGCAGGTTTTTGTCACTGCGGGTAGCGGGCCGTGTCCGAGCCGCCGTTTCGGCTTTCATAGTGTGTTCCTCCCCACATTGGAAACGATTACAAAATATCACTTCCTGAATTCATGTCTTCATTGTGGAGGATAAACGGGTAACTGGCTATCGTCTCGTTTTAGCTTCTTGTTTTCCCTTATGTATCAAGGGTTTAGGACGTTTATATCCCTGGGCTGCTCCCCTCAATGAACCCCATTTAACCTCCGATATTCCTGTCTTAACTCTGCTCCAATCACAGTAAAAAGGCTGACCCTGAAACAAAGAAAAACCTGCCTGCCATGGCAGGCAGAGCAGGTGGCTATTATCGCTGCTGCTCCCGGTATTTTCCGGGGGTGGTTCCAGTAATTTTACGAAAGGTTCGGATAAAAGCGGTGGGGTTCGTGTAATTGAGTTTCTCAGCAATCTCCGATATTTTCAGGTTGGTCGTCTGCAGCCAGGTTTTGGCTTTTTCCATCCGATATTCGGCCAGGTATTCCGTAAAATTCACACCAGCCTCCTTTTTGAACACACGGCTCAGGTAGACTGGATGAAAATTCAGTTCTTCTGCGCAAGCCTCCAGTGACAAATCGCGATCATAACGCTCCTCAATCAGTCGAATCATCCGGCGGGCTATATTCAGATATTGAGACTCTTCCTGTTCGCGCCAGAATCGAATGACAGGTTGGAATAAACATTTGCGGAACCAATTCGTCATTTCATCCAATGTGGACAACTTCAACAATCGAGCCATGGAAGCTTTTTCACCCAACACTTCCGCAACATTACCACCCTGCTCCTGCACAAGCTGGTACACACGGGACAACAGCTGAACCATGATAACGGGGTACTCGCTGAAGTGCAGCTTCTTGTCTGCAAGCAATCCGAGATACCGCTTAAAGTACACATCCGTTTTCTCCTCGTCTCCTTGCTTGAGTGCAGAAGCCAGCTGGTCTTCAATCATCCTGAGCTGTGTATATAACGCTGCCTCCGTCTGACCGCGCGGCTGAATATCCTCATAATGCAAAATAATACGGCTCCCCAGACTTACCCTGCCTTGCAGAGCCTCACGACTCTCCTGATAAGCTCTTGGTGAATCACCTATTGCAGAATAGGAGCGGCTGATACCGATACTTACGGGCAGATTCAGATAGGTTACGACCCGCTCACGAATCAATTCGGCTTGGGAATGCATCCATTCTTTGAGCTGTACTTCATCCTCCAGCACGGAGGCCAGCACCGTAACCTGGGCGTCATCAATCATGACAGGGGCAAATCGAATATCCGAAGGCAGCAGCTCACCGACCATATTGTTTAATGCGAACAGCAGCAGGTCCCGGTCCTGCTCTTCATACCTTGTCCCTTCAAGGGTATCGATCTGAAGCGTGAGTACCCCTAGCCGTGACCAGGATGTCGGAAAATCATAGAGCTGTCCCTGATATCTGAAGTCATCTTCCGATATTTTGCCTGTAAGCAGTTTGGTCATAAAAAATTCCTGCAAATGAACATGCTGACCCTTCATCTGCTCACGCATCGTTTTCTCCGAGCTGAATAAGGTTGATAATCGCTCTTCGATGTATATAAATTCATCCTGACGGCGTCCCGACGGAGCCACTGGAGAATCCAGTCCTTTCGTAAACTGCAGAAGTCTGGAAATCGGAGAATACATCTTGCGGCTGCCGTAGATGGCTACCAGTCCTGTCACACATAACATGACCAGTGTAGCCACTCCCGTAACCAATGCAATTTTCTTCGACTGAGCGGTTATCTGACCCAGCGATACAACGGACACATACAACCAGCCATTAAGTGGGGATTGCCTGTAGCTAACCGCCACCTGACTTCCTTCTACTTCTGCACTGAAGAAGCCCTCCGAGAGTCCCGTCGTTTGTACCTTTTCATGGATTTCCTGATTCAGCGCATCGTATTTCCCGTCTTGCTGTGTATCGTTTAGAAAATATTTCTGCTCCCGATCAAGGACGTACATATCTCCTGAATTTGAATTTCGACTCAGAAATGTACTTAGCTCTGTATCAGCTATGTCTATAACCAGAAATCCCTTGGGTTTCACATTCGTTGGGATCATCGGAATCTTGAATACCATGCTGACCACATTGTCAGATGAAATAAGGGTAGGCGCGGGTTCTTGTGCCGCTTCACCCACTCCGGCCGATACTGGCACACTACTTTCTTTGGTTGAACTCACATTTTGCGTCACCCAGAACAGGCTGTTAGTATATTTCAAATAGGAGCCAATCCGGTCCCGAATACTAAAATCATCCAACTTTCCAAAGGATCTCATCGAAACGACCCAGTCTTCATCCAGATTCACGAGATAGGCCTGATCAATATTTGTAACCGATTGCAAATTATTAAATCCGGAGGTCAGATCACGAATGTCCTGGAATTCGCTGCTGTCCAACGGTTTTTTCATCGCTTGTAAAACCAATGGAGAATTCACATATTGGATGGACGACAATTGCAGACTGCGCAGCACTTGCTCTACCCGCATTTGGGTCTGATGCAGAATCTGCAAATTACTCTCACGTACCTTCTGCTCAATGTCACGCGAAGCAATCGAATAGGAGACTGAACCAATAACAATGACCGGAAGGGCTCCAAGAATCATGGTAAAACAGAGCAAACGCAGCAGATATTTAGGCAAAAAGAGCATCCTCCTTTGTGTTCATTTTGCGTTATTTGAACGAGAACGCTTTCGGAATTACTTCCCGATCTCATGCAAAACGTATGTATAATATCGCTTTCATTGGATTAATTTACTATTGTTATTTTAAAACCCATTGTTATTCAAGTCCACTATTTATTATTGAAGGTTGACTTTAAGGCAATTTCCAGTTTATATTGGTTGCATATTCCTCAATCAAAGGAGAGATTTTGATGTCGGTGAGCGTTCTTAACTAACCAAGTTTCATATTCAGGAGTTTGGCCTTCGATTCGCTTGTGCCTTATGGCATACGTGTATTTTTTGATGCGCCATTACCCTGTACTTAGTTAAGAACAGCGGATATCATAAATCGCCTCCGGGATTGTACGTGTCCGGGTCTATTTCCGCGCTGTGTTCAGCGTGGATTTTTTTGTATAGACCTATAACGGGCCCTGCTTTCCCCTACGTTAAGGGCGGAGAATGACGTTTGTTCATTCTCCGCCCTTTTTGCGTTTTCCGGGAATATGTTCCATCGCTTAAACCGAAATTCCATTTTATAACCAAGGAGAGATCAAGCATGAATGAAAACACACTAAACAGTCTGGGTTATTCCCAAATTCAAAAAAACGTTGCAGCCTGTGCCCTATCCTATCTGGGCAAACGTTATGCAAGAGACATGAAGCCCATGGTGGACGCGCCTCTGATTCAAATGCGGCTGGAAGAGACCGCTGAGGCTGCTGCTTTGATTCGTTACGGCGCAAGTGTACCCATCCCTTCACTGGACGGCATGGAGACCATCATGGATCTGCTCGGCACCGGTTATTTGTTCACGGAGCGGGATTTCAGCCATCTCACCCAATTTCTACGCAGCTGCGCACAGCTTATGAAATACATGGAGGGTAAATCCGAGATTGCTCCTACAGTCAGCCGATACGCTTCATCCATGATATGGATGGAGTCCCTGCTGAGCGAGATTGAACGATGCATCCATAATGGTCGCCTTCAGGATCAGGCAAGCAAGGAGCTAATACGTATTCGTAAAAAAATGACGGTGAATGAGGAGCGCATGAAGCGCAAGCTGGATTCTCTCATAAGCAAACACCGCTCCATTATGCAGGAGAATGTCATTAGCCAACGTGGTGGAAGAACGGTGCTGCCCATCAAGAAAGAATTCCGCAAACACGTTAAAGGCAGTGTGCTGGATGAGTCAGGCAGCGGCCAAACCGTATACATTGAGCCAGCGGAATTAGTAGGTTTGCAAATGGAGATGGCTTCACTGCAAGCGGAGGAATCACGGGAAGAGATGAAAATCCTAGGTGACTTAACCTCCATGGCAGAGTCTTATCATCGTGAAATTGCGCTAAATACGGAAACGGTAGGGGTTCTGGATTTTCTATTCGCCAAAGCGAAATATGCGGCGACCATGGACGGACAAACTGTACGCGTCAATGCCAATGGACGGGTTCGGCTTCAAGGAGCACGCCATCCATTAATGGGCGCATCCATGGTACCTCTTGATTTTGCAATTGGTCACACGTATTCCTCACTGATCATTACAGGACCGAATACAGGCGGCAAAACGGTTGCCCTCAAGACACTAGGTCTGCTCACCCTGATGATGCAATCCGGTCTGCTTGTCCCTGTCGCTGAAGAGGGCGAGATGGCCGTGTATCATGAGGTTGCCGTCGATATCGGTGATGGGCAGAGCCTGGAGCAAGCACTCAGCACCTTTTCTGCACATATTCGCAACATGATTGGCATCCTGGCTCAAGCCGATTCATCGACGCTTGTGCTTATTGATGAGATGGCCTCCGGTACCGATCCCGGTGAAGGAGTGGGACTCTCGATCGCTATGCTGGAGGAGCTGCACAGCCGCGGAGCTACTGTTGTCGCCACTACCCATTTTGGGGAAATCAAACATTTTGCGGCAGCCACGTCTGGATTTGAGAATGCACGAATGGAATTTGATACAGTCTCGCTCCAGCCTCTCTATCGATTGCGGATTGGAGAAGCCGGGGAAAGCTATGCCTATTCCATTGCATTGAAGCTGGGGATGCCGCAGCGCATTATTGAGCGCTCCAAGCTCATTTCAGATCAGGGAGTCTCGCAACGTGTCTCTCCAAACTTTACATCAGCTGTGCCCGACGTGAATTCTTCACCATCACCAAAAAGCAGCATGGCTGAACAAAAGCATTCAAATAAAACAAGGAACACGTTGGAACCTGTCAACGAACCTGTCAGCCCGTCCGTACAAACTGGCCTTAGAAACCAGTCCAATTGGACTGGAGCATCAAAACCCACATCCCCTGCCAAAGCATTCCGAAAAGGGGATCGCGTCTATGCAGCCTATCTGAACCAGTCAGGAATTGTCTGCGATGTGGAGGACAGTCGCGGGAATATCGGAGTCATGCTGCGCGGACGCAAAGTCAAAATTCACAAGAAACGCCTGACTTTGCATATATCTGCACAGGAACTTTATCCGGGCGACGACTATGACCTCGACATTGTGCTGGAGACCAAGGAAAACCGGAAGAAGCGCAAACTGATGGGTCGCAAGCATGTGGAAGGATTGACGATTGAATTGCCTCCTGAAGAATAACCACAGGATTGATATCATGGGTGGAGTTGATATACTTTAATAAACCTATCGATCGTTCGTGGTTAAGAAATTCAACGGGGGAAGGAAGACTCATATGTCTGTTGAGCAGGATACAAAGAAGGTGACTGCAGAAGTCCTTGTATGTCCTTTATGTGGTGAAGCCAATGGCTGTTCCTATGCAGCAGGCCGCCCTCATTCAGCATGCTGGTGTAACCAGGCCGTGTTCCCCGAAGGGGTATTTGACCCCATTCCGGCAGAACAACGCAGGAAGTCTTGTATATGCGAAGCATGTCTGGATAAGTATAAAAAGAAGGCAGAGCAAAATAAAGAGCCTCACAGTTAACCCTGTGAGGCTCTTCTTCTGTCGATATTACGTTGTACTGTAATGAAGAATGTTACTTCTGCATTTGTTGATAATGCGCTACCGCTTGCTTCAGTACAGGATGGTTCTCGTCCATGGACGTATACTGGCTGAGTGCTGCTTCAATCCCTTTTTGCTGGATCGTAGTCTGAAGCTCCACTGCTTCCGGATCTTCGGAAATATTAAACTTGCAGGCAGCCGCCATTCCCATCGCCAGATGTGTTGTCTCCGTTCCGTACTCGTAAGCCTGGAGAGCCGGGCGAACCAGACGGTCATTCGGGGACAGCTTCCGCAGCGGAGAACGTCCTACACGAGTTACCTCATCCGTCAGATGTGGGTTAACGAACCGTTCCAATATTTTGGCAATGTACAGCTGATGGTCATCCGCATTGAATCCAAAACGCTTCACCAATACTGCCCCGGTTTCCTGCAAGGCCCCATATACAATAGATTTGACTTTTTCATCGGCAATAGCCTTCTGAATTGTATCAAACCCGTTTACATATCCAATATAGGCGGCAATACAGTGTCCGGTATTTACGGTAAACAGCTTCCGTTCGATATACGGCTCCAGATCATCCACATACATTACACCCTCAACCGGTTTGAAAGCAGGGGCCATTTGTGAACGGTCAACGACCCATTCATAGAAAGGCTCTACCTGTACATGTAATGGATCCTCATGATGCTGAATCGGCACAATACGGTCTACGGCTGAATCCGGGAAATACACGTACTGATCCGCAAGCAGGCGAGTACGCTCATCAAGCAGACCATATACATGTTCTTTCAGCTGAGTGCTGGCTCCAATTGCATTTTCACAGGCAATAATGTGAAGGGGCTGGAAGACATCACCTGTTCCCAGTCTGGCTGTAAGACCTTTCGCAATACCGGGAGCAATATGTTTCAGAATGCCTACACCCACGGCCGTTGTGATCAGTTCCGCTTCTGCAACGTTTTGAGCGACGGTATCCAGATTCGTTCCATCGATTGCACTCACACCGGTAACGGTCTCCAGGTCCTTGGCCTCGTTAGCCAGCTCAACCGTGTACTCTCCACGCTGCTCTAGAGCCTTAACCAGCTCCTGGTTAACGTCCGAGAAAACGACATTGTAGCCAGCACGGGACAGGATCAAACCAATGAAACCACGTCCAATATTCCCTGCTCCGAAGTGAAGGGCCTTCATAGTTCCATTTCACTTTCCAAAATAGTAATGACTTCTTCAGCGGTTTGAGCATGACGCAGAGCTTCCATGTTCTCTTCCTCAGCACAGATGACTGCGATGCTGGTCAGGATCTCCATATGTTCTCCGCCCTGAGCGGCGATACCAATCACCATATACGCTTTTTCTTCCCCAAAATCAACACCTTGCGGGAACTGAATAACCGATATACCTGTGGACAGGATGAATGATTTGGATTCCTTCGTGCCGTGTGGAATCGCCAGTCCGTTGCCCACATACGTGGAGACAATCTCTTCACGCTCCAGCATTTTGTCAATGTATTCTGCGGTGATATGTCCCGCGTCTTTCAAAATCTGACCTGCCATACGAATCGCTTCGTATTTGTCCTGAGCCGTTGCATTCATGATGACTTTATCTTTAGTTAACACACTCATGTTTGAATACCTCCAATTTCGGTTTTGCTGCGGTAAAATCCCGCAAGTTCTTGGGACAAGTAATGAATAAGGTCATCCCGGTTGCCTTTTTCAAGTAATGCAATCATTTCTTCCTGCAACAATAGCGCACTGATCTCACTCAGTACCTCCAAGCTTTCCTTCGATAACTGTCTCGGTCCAAGCATCAAGAGCACATGGCTGACACCTGCCGGGTCTTCCGGCGTGCGCAGAAGCGGCTCTGTCAGTTGGAAAAGCGTGATTGAAGGACTGTGAATGCCATCACTGCGTGTATGAAACAGCGCGAGGGAAGTCCCGGGAATTTTCTGGCTTCCAACCTCTTCACGCTCCTCCAGCAGCCTGGCAATCTCTTCTGGATTGTTCAACACACCAGATTGATGCAAAACGCTGCACATGGCGTAGGCCGTTTTGAAAAATCCGATCTCTTGATTATCCAGTGGGAACACCTGAAACTTGCCGATAATCTGTACAATTTCAATCAGGGTGGCTTCAAGCCCAACCGGATCGGTAAATCGTCCAGTTGCCCTTGACTCTGCTTCAGGTGGGGGACTATGTTCCCGTTGAAGCGTTGTTGTCCTGATGAAGTGCCTTAAACGTTCACTTTCTTCTGCCGTCAGTAGTGGGCTCACCTTGTAGTATTGATGTTTATCCATTGGCAGATCCACGGTAGAGAGAACCAAATCATATTCCGTCTTCGGTATACGTGCGGCTTCATACCATGACACGCTGTCCACAATCCGAATTTCGGGAATTTCCTTGGACAGACGGCTCGATAACATTCGTGAAGATCCGATTCCGCTGGTACAGACGACGACAGCCCTGATTTCTCGCTTCAGCACCCGCAGCCGTTCAATGGAAGCACCGAAGTGCATCACCAAAAATCCAATCTCCTCATCCGGCACATCCGTATTGGGCCAAGCCTCTCGCACCGCTTTCTTTACATCCTCAAATAATGATTCATAATCCTTGCGGATCTGCTGAAGCAATGGATTACGGATGAGCTGCCGTCCATCCATTCGTTCCAGCACCGGCTCCATGTGAGCAATTAGACCCTCACGCAGCAGCCGATCCTCATGGAACGAATAATGGGTATTCTCCTGCATTCGATCTGTGAGAGAACGAACCATATTGAGTAAGACCAGATCGTCTATGGGCAGCAGACGTGAGGAATGAATCGATCGCTCGATTTCAATCAGCAGTCTGTGAAAATAAGCCTGCTCCTCGTCCACAAAATCAATTCCAAGCTGGGCAGACAGAACACCGCACAAACGGGAAGCCAAATATTCTGGTACCTTCCCCTTGTCGCCTTGCAGCGAATTTCCAACGTCTTTTTTATCCAGTTGAGAGCCCAGACCAATACCAAAGCCCTTACGGATACGCACAACCGCTACAGACATTTGAATCAGCAGCTTCATGTATTGACGCTCCGGAATATTTTCCAACCACTCAATATCTGGCTGCCACAACGCATTTTCGACCGTAAGTACATCCTCATGCCCAATCATTTCCAATAGTTTACTGTTTACTTTGGAGACGCCCTGCTCCGCTTGCCTACCGAACAAATCGGATTCATCCAGATATTCAAGAGCGAGCGCAGAAATAGCCATGCGATGAGCCCACTCGCTTCCATTGATCTTGACCCCATATCCGCGTCTGCGAACCAGCTTCAAGCCTGCCAGATGAATGCGTGGCTCCAGATCGTCCAGATCATTGCTCGCCGTAGACACGGTTACCTTCAGATCTGAGGCCAGCGCAAGCAGCTTCACAGGCTCGGACTCATCCAGCAAAATACAAAGCATGAAGAGTTTACGCTCTTCGGGCGTAAACTCTACATATTCGTTAAGCTCAAGTTGTTGGCGCAATACAGCCAAATCATCGGAACCGGGATCAATTCGAACCCCGGTTCCCGATTTTTTTTCCAATCTCATGCCAAGGGGCTCAAGCCATTGTTCAATCATCTGCAGCTCCCGATGCACAGTACGGGTGCTTACTTTGACCGCAACAGCTATTTCGCCAGCAGTTACCTCATGCGGATGCTCCAGCAGGAACTCCACGATCTCACGCTGTCTCCTTGTAATATTACTCATCAGGAGTCCGATTTGAGGCGCTCCACCAGTGCCTCATATTCAGGACTCTTCAGGAAGTTATCGATGGAAATATGCTCTGCATTTGGAGCCACGGATTTGGCCCGGTCTGTCAATGTTTTCTGAGTGATGACGATGTCGGCATCTTGCGGAATCTCACTGATCGCCGTGTTCGTTACAGCGACATCCACACCGGCTGCCTTCATTTTCTTCCGCAGAATCGATGCACCCATGGCACTCGAACCCATTCCTGCATCACAGGAGAAGACAATTTTGTTTATGTCCGTTTTTACTGCCGCAGAAGCAATATCAGCCGCACGGTCAGCTTCCCGATTGTCTTTATCAACGGTGAGGTTACCCGTTTTGCCCTGATTTTTCATGTCTTTCATACGACTGGATGCAGTATCCAGATCTTCGTCATCCTTCTGTTTACCTGTTTTGAGCAGCACAGATGCCACAAGGAAGGAGATGATCGCAGCTACGGCTACCCCTGCAAACATGCCAAGATATCCACCCTTAGGTGTTAACAAAGAGTAAGCAATGATACTACCCGGTGACGGTGCTGAAACCAAACCAGCTCCTGTCAGCATAAAAGTCAATGTACCCGCTACACCACCAGCCATCGCAGCCAGAATCAGTATCGGTCTCATCAGAATGTAAGGGAAATAAATCTCGTGAATCCCGCCAAAGAAATGGATAATTACAGCACCTGGAGCGGAAGATTTAGCTGATCCCCGACCAAAGAAGCAGTAGGCCAGCAAAATGCCAAGTCCAGGTCCCGGATTGGATTCAAGCATGAATAATACGGATTGTCCCAGTTCTCTTGCCTGATCCGTACCAATCGGTGTCAGAATCCCATGGTTGATGGCATTGTTCAGGAATAATACTTTTCCTGGCTCAATGATCAAGTTGACCAGCGGGAGAAGACCAGCATTCATCAAGGTTTCTACCCCAGCCGATAACACCTTGCTAATCGCTTCAACGAAAGGCCCGATACCTTTAAGCGCTAGAAGGGCCAAAATCCCACCAATAATACCAGCGGAGAAGTTGTTAACGAGCATCTCAAACCCGGATTTAATTTTGCCATCGACAGCCTTGTCAAATTTCTTAATGACCCAGGCTCCCAACGGTCCCGCAATCATGGCACCAAGAAACATGGGGATGTCACTGCCGACAATAACCCCGATGGTCATAATCGCACCGACTACACCACCACGTTGGCCGTGTACCATCGTACCGCCTGTGTAACCGATAAGTAACGGCAGCAAATATTTGATCATTGGATCAACCAACAATGCAAAATCTGCGTTAGGGAACCATCCTTTTGGAATGAACAATGCCGTAATTAAACCCCAGGCGATAAATGCACCCATGTTCGGCATAACCATACCACTCAGGAAACGTCCAAACTTCTGAACGCCGACCCGTATTCCTCCGCTTTTTCCGGACTTTGCGTCCACTGAACTCATACTAAAAACCTCCTCAACATATTAAACCTTAATTCCACTGAATTTTGACACGATGATCCAGACGAACGAAGGTACAAATCTGTAATAAATCTTAATTTCACAACCATATCGTAAATGAAAACGGTATCTTCTACAACGAAATGAAAACCTACTTCCGTCATGAACGTTGATGACAAGATTTAAATTTGAAGGATTGTCCCATTTTGAACCTTGTATAAGGAATGGAACCTGTTATTCCCTTTCCTGTATCATACCCACGAATTACCCCATTTTAATGACAAATAAAATTGTAAATTTATTCAATTTTAATGAGCAGTTTCTATCTCATTCAGGATTGATGATGAAACACGTTAGGGTGTTATTCATTTCATTCAAATAATCTGAAATACTCTAATAACAACGGCAAAAAGCGCAATTGCTCAGCCCGTTACAGGTGAGACAATTGCGCCTAAGTATTCTCCGGATTAGCAGGATTACCATCCGGATCTATAATCAATCGATTCATTCTTTTTAAGTTAAACGGCATTTGGCCTGAGGCTGAAATTCAGTCTCCAGCGGAAAATGCAACCCTAGTTTTATTCCGTATGTTTACGATACGCATCCGCATTCATCAATGTGGACAGTGCTGCTGTCAAATCGCCCTCAACACGGATTTCGATCATCCAGCCTTCTTCATATGGAGAGTTATTAACTAGCTCCGGGGAATCCTGCAATGCCTCATTTACAGCAACAATTGTTCCACTTACAGGAGAAAACAAATCCGAAACGGTTTTGACGGATTCAATTGTTCCAATGCTGTCTTCCGCCTTTACATCCGATTCAAGGTCAGGCAATTCTACAAACACAATGTCACCCAGCTGATGCTGCGCGAATTCGGTAATGCCAATACGTACGGTATCCTCCCCTACGGTCTGCACCCATTCGTGCTCTTCACTGTACAGGAAATCACTTTTTAATTCGCTCATCGATATCCGCCTCGCTTTTCATTAATGAGTGCATGCGCTTCTTTGACCTTAACCTTTTTCCCAAAACATAGCGTATGATATTTTAGATTCAAATGTCAAGATACCTTACAATTTATTTGACTTTCTTCCTTATATGCCTGTAACTCCATTGGGCTCTCTCTACATATAATGGTGAATATTAGAAAAGTAAGCGTGCTCTTTAAAAATATACGAACATTACAGAATCATATTGAAATATCATTCGGATTTTTTGTTGATTTCTATGATATCGTTCTTGACATCAATAGTCGATTCAGGCTTTAATGAGAGTAGTAAATATGTTTGTTGGTCTATGCATTACCCGCGGATGAATGTAAAGGGAGAGATTACCCTTGACACCCGAATCAGGGTGTACATGCGGTAACGCCGAAGGAGTAAACCACCGACAAGCGGGAGGTGAATCTCTCAGGCAAAAGGACTTTTACGGGACGCAACTCTGGAGAGCATCTATTCGCCCTGTGTGGGCGTTAGGATCACCCAAGGGGAAACCTGCTGCATCATGCGGCGGGGTAACTCTCAGGTACCAAGGACAGAGCCTAAGAATACAGCGTGCTTCTGGCATGCCGGTTCTTTGGCCTGTCCTTTTCCTTTTTCCCAAAAAAACGAAAACAGGTTATAGAGCGGCGCTGCCTATAGCGTCCTTACCTTACTTTTATAATTAAATGTTGATGCCAGATTCATTGATCCACGGTTAGACACTCGGCCGGTTGACGGCCCATGACGAGGTGATTGGATGTCCGATTTGCTTAGAACCCCACTCTTTCCACTCTATCAGCAGTATGAAGGCGTACGATGCATTGATTTTGGTGGCTGGGAGCTCCCGGTACAATTCAGCGGAATTCAGAAAGAGCATGAAGCGGTACGAGAACGTGCCGGATTATTTGATGTATCCCACATGGGTGAATTCACCGTACAAGGTGAACACGCGGAAGCTTTTTTACAGCACATGACGACCAATGATGTAACAACACTCGTTCCCGGTCAGGCTCAATACACGTTAATGTGTTATCCGGATGGCGGCGTGGTCGATGATCTGTTGATCTATAAACTGAAAGACCAGCATTATTTGCTGGTGGTTAATGCCTCCAACATCGACAAGGACTGGTCATGGCTGCAGCAGCACATGTCGCCAGGCGTAACGATGACTAATGATTCCGAACAAACGGCGCTGCTTGCCCTGCAAGGCCCACTTGCTGTGGATATTCTCGCAAAGGTGACAGACACTGATGTGTCTTCGATTGAGCCTTTCCGTTTTGTACCGAATGCAAAGGTATGTGGCGTTACTTTACTGTTATCCCGCACCGGATATACGGGTGAAGACGGATTTGAGCTCTATGTTCCTGCCGAACAGGCCGCTGTGGTCTGGAACGGATTGATGCAGGCGGGAGAAGGTTACGGACTCGTTCCGACCGGACTGGGTGCCCGGGATACGCTGCGCTTTGAAGCCAAGCTTCCCCTGTATGGACAGGAGCTGTCTGCAACCATCTCGCCGCTGGAGGCTGGCGTTGGCATGTTTGTGAAGCTGAATGCCGGGCCGTTTATCGGACATGAAGCCTTGTTGCAGCAAAAAAATGATGGGCCTGCCCGCAAGCTGGTCGGCATCGAAGTGCTGGAGCGTGGTATTCCCCGCCCCCATTATCCGATATACGCCGAAGGCGTACAGATTGGTGAAGTAACCACAGGCACCCAATCCCCTACGCTAAAACGCAATCTGGGGCTGGCCTTGATTGACAGCAAATATGCTGCACTGGGTACCCCGCTGGAGATTGAGATTCGTGACAAGAAACTGAAAGCCGAGGTCGTGAAGACCCCTTTTCATAAACGGACACGTGCGCCAAAGACACCTACTCAAGGAGCTGATCAAGCATGAGCAAGCACCGCTATATTCCCATGACCGAGCAGGATCAGAGTGCCATGCTGGCAACCATCGGTGTGGAAACAATTGAGGATCTGTTCCATGACATTCCACAGGAGATTCGCTATCAGGGTGAACTGCCTGTTTCCTCCAAACTGGATGAATATGCACTCACACGTCATATGTCAAAGCAAGCGGGAGCCAATGCCAACTTCGAGACACACGCCAGTTTCCTGGGTGCAGGCATTTATGATCACCACGTTCCTTCCGTCATTAATCATGTCATCTCCCGTTCCGAGTTTTATACTGCCTATACTCCTTATCAACCCGAGATCAGCCAGGGAGAATTACAGGCGATTTTCGAGTTTCAATCCTACATCTGTGAGTTAACAGGCATGGCTGTAGCCAATGCCAGCATGTACGATGGCGCGACTGCATTCGCAGAAGCAGGCAATCTTGCCGCAGCGGCAACCCGCCGCAAACAGCTGATTGTGTCACGTACCGTGCATCCCGAATCCCGTCAGGTATTGCAAGCTTATGCACATGGCCTCAATCTGGAGATCGTTGAGATTGGGTATCAAAATGGTGTAACAGACTGGGATGCCCTGCAAGCCGCTGTGTCCGATGACACCGCAGCCGTCATGATCCAGAGCCCGAACTTCTTCGGCGCCGTGGAAAATGTAAAACAGGCCGCAGATCTTGCGCATGCGCACAAAAGCCTGCTCGTGGTCAGCGCCAACCCGCTATCGCTGGGTCTGCTGGAAGCCCCAGGCAAGCTGGGTGCTGACATCGTCGTTGGCGACGCACAGCCCCTTGGTATCGCCGCTTCACTTGGCGGCCCGACATGCGGATATTTCGCCGTATCCCAGGCTCATATGCGCCGGATTCCTGGCCGAATTGTAGGCCAGACAACGGACCGCAACGGAAAGCGTGGTTTTGTACTCACGCTGCAAGCACGTGAACAGCATATTCGTCGTGAAAAGGCGACGTCCAACATCTGTTCCAACCAGGCTTTGCTCGCACTGAGTGCCTCTGTCTATATGTCCATCATGGGTAAACAAGGTATGATCGATGTCGCTGATTTGAATTTGCAAAAGAGCCATTATGCCCTGAACACACTTACCGCAATTCCAGGGGTCTCTCTTACGTTTACTGCACCAACGTTTAATGAGTTTGTTATCCAACTGCCTGAAGCAACAAATGTGGATGCCCTGCAACTGAAATTACTCGATGCCGGCTTCATTGGCGGGTATGAACTTGGAAGAGAGTATTCCGAGCTCGCCGGACATATGCTCATTGCCGTTACCGAACGACGCAGCAAGGAAGAGATAGACGAATTCGCACGTGTATTGGAGGGATCGCTGTGACTCAGGAAACGACAACAAAGGCAACTTCAGGAACAGGACAACCGGAAACAGTAACCTCAGTCTCCACTTCGGGCCATGCGGAAACAGTTACAAAAATCTCTGCCCAAGCTGCCTCTTCAGCACCGGAGCAATCATTGATTTTTGAACTCAGTAGCCCGGGTCGGGTTGCGTACTCCTTGCCAGAATGCGACGTTCCCCGGCAAGCTGCCGATTCCCTGATTCCCCGGGAAATGCTTCGATCGGAAGCAGCAGCATTGCCTGAGGTTTTTGAAGTTGACGTCATTCGCCACTACACTGCTCTGTCTCGTCGTAATTTCGGAATAGATAACGGATTCTATCCGCTAGGTTCTTGTACGATGAAATATAATCCGAAGATTAATGAGGATGTGGCCCGTTACAACGGATTCGCCAAAATTCATCCATATCAGCACGAATCCAGCATTCAAGGTGCACTTGAACTGCTCTACACGTTACAAAATGACCTTGCTGGCCTAACCGGTATGGATGCCGTTACACTGCAACCTGCCGCTGGCGCACACGGCGAATGGACCGGACTCATGATGATCCGGGCCTACCACGAAGGTCGTGGTGAACAGCGTACGAAAGTCATCGTACCGGATTCTTCTCACGGCACCAACCCGGCAAGTGCAACCGTTGCAGGTTTCGAAACGGTAACAATCCCTTCCCGCGCAGACGGTCTGGTAGATCTGGACGTACTCCGCGCTGCTGTAGGGTCGGATACCGCAGCGTTGATGCTGACCAATCCGAACACACTCGGACTTTTTGAAAAAGACATTCAGGAGATTGCCTCCATCGTGCATGAGGCTGGTGGCCTGCTGTACTATGATGGTGCCAACTCCAATGCTATTATGGGCATCACCCGCCCTGGCGATATGGGCTTTGACGTGGTACATCTAAACTTGCATAAAACGATGAGCACTCCGCACGGCGGTGGTGGACCTGGTGCCGGCCCGGTTGGCGTGAAGAGCCGCTTAATTCCGTTTCTGCCGAAACCGATGGTCATCAAAAATGATGAGGGCATATATGCATTGGATCGCGAAAGCGATCAATCCATTGGCCGGGTCAAAGCGTATTACGGCAACTTTGGTATTCTAGTCCGTGCCTATGCCTACATTCGCACCTATGGACCTGAAGGCTTGCGCCGGGTATCCGAATGCGCGGTGCTCAACGCCAACTACATGATGGCCCGTCTCGCACCTTACTACGAGATTCCGTATCCAGGCGTGTGCAAACATGAATTCGTGATGTCTGGCCGGGGATTGAAGCAGTATGGTGTACGTACACTGGATGTCGCCAAACGATTGCTTGATTTTGGATATCACCCGCCAACCGTGTACTTCCCGCTGAACGTGGAGGAGTGCATTATGATCGAGCCGACGGAAACCGAGAGCAAAGAAACATTGGATGGGTTCATTGATACGATGATCCGCATTGCCAAGGAAGCAGAAGAGACACCTGAACTGGTACTCAATGCCCCTTATGGCACACCGGTTACCCGTCTGGATGAAACAACAGCAGCCCGTAAGCCTGTATTGAACTGCGCTTGCAGTTGAAAGCTAATCGTTATAAATGACCAAAAACAGTCGCACTTATGTGCGGCTGTTTCCTTTTAACCTGTTAGTTTTATCTCATTCTCTTCGGTCCAGTGCTTTCAATTTTGATCGTATGTCTCTTCGAAGGCTCAGCGGATGATCACCGATGTTTCGTCTTCTTTGCGATAGATAACCGCAGAATAGAAAGTTCCGCTTAAAACAAAAAAAGCCGGTATCTGCTGTAACAACAGATACCGGCAAAATCGCTGCACGACTGCAGCTTTTTTATCGGAAAAAGAAACCCTTAAAATCGGGTGGAAACCCCATAAAATTACGCTTGAATGCTTTGAACCAATTCAACGACTTGTTCAGCCGTTTGCATATCCAGTGCTTTGGCAGCAAGCTCTTGCATGTCTGCACGGGACAGTTTGGTGATCTGACTACGAGCTGGCAGAATGGATGTTGCGCTCATGCTGAACTCATCCAGTCCGAGACCGAGCAGCAATGGAATTGCTGTTTCGTCTCCGGCCATCTCTCCACACATGCCAACCCATTTACCTTCACGGTGCGCTGCATCGATAACCATTTTAACCAAACGCAAGATGGCAGGGTTATAGGGTTGATACAGATACGATACACGCTCGTTCATACGGTCAGCAGCCATTGTGTATTGAATCAGATCGTTTGTTCCGATACTGAAGAAGTCCACTTCTTTGGCAAATTGATCCGCCAGAACCGCAGTCGAAGGAATTTCGACCATGATTCCCAGTTGGATGCTGTCTGAAACAGCAATACCTTCAGCGACCAGCTTTTCCTTCTCTTCGAGCAGGACAGCCTTCGCTTCACGGAATTCCCCCAGTGTTGCGATCATCGGGAACATGACACGCAGGTTACCATGTACGCTTGCACGCAGCAATGCACGCAATTGCGTACGGAATATATCCTGACGGTCCAGACACAGACGAATTGCGCGGAAACCGAGGAATGGATTCATTTCTTTTGGCAGATCCAGGTATGGAAGCTCTTTGTCTCCACCGATGTCGAGTGTACGAACGACAACAGGTTTACCTTCCATTTTCTCCAGTACAGCCTTGTAAGCATTATACTGAATGTCCTCGGAAGGAAGCTTGTCTCTGCCCATATACAGGAACTCGGTACGGTACAGGCCTACAGCCTCGCCGCCATTTTCCAGAACACCGGCAACATCATTCGGAGTACCAATGTTGGCTGCCAGTTCCACATGAACGTTGTCCACTGTTACCGTTGGCTCATCACGCAGTTTTCTCCACTCGGCACGTTGTGCATCGTATTGCTCCTGTTTGGAACGATATTCAGCAATAACATCATCCGTTGGATTAACAAGTACATGACCGTCCAAACCGTCAACGATAATCATATCGCCTTGTTTAGCTTGAGCCAGAATGTCCTTGGTTCCAACGACAGCAGGGATTTCAAGCGAACGAGCCATGATTGCGGAGTGCGAAGTACGTCCACCAATATTCGTTGCAAAACCTTTTACATATTGACGGTTCAGTTGAGCCGTGTCGGAAGGCGTAAGATCCTCCGCAAGCACGATCACTTCTTCACTGATCTCAGCTGGACTCATGAATTCGATACCAAGCAAGTGATTCAGCACACGTTTGGTTACATCACGCATATCTGCAGCACGTTCCTGCAGGTAAGCACTCTTCATGTTTTCGAACATTTCGATAAATTGCGTTGCTGTTTCGTTCAATGCGAATTCCGCATTAACCTTATCATCTGCAATTTTCGCTTTAACCGGATCAATCAGTTCCGGGTCATTCAAAATGAGCAAATGCGAAGCAAAAATCTCAGCTTTTTTCTCGCCAAGCTCTTGTAAAGTACGCTCTTTGATCGCCTCAAGCTCAGCCTGGGACTTGCCCAGAGCTGAGTCGAGTTTCGCGATCTCTGCGTCAACGTCGTTGATTTCGCGTTTTTCTACAGAGTAATTGGGATGCTCCAAGATAAACGCCTTGGCGATAGCAATACCCGCCGAAGCCGCGATCCCAGAAACATTAAGCATTAATTTCGCCCAGCCCTTCGTTAACCATAACGTCTGTCAGAGCTTGAAGAGCTTCTGCTTCGCCTTCACCTTCAACGATGATGTTGATGGTGTCGCCTTGTTCCAGACCAAGGGAAAGTACGCCCAGGATGGATTTCAAAGTTACTTTTTTACCGTTAGCTTCTGCAAAGGATTCTGCACCTTTGAATTTGTTTGCTGTATTAACCAGGGCTGTCGCCGGACGTGCGTGGATACCATCTTCGTCTGTAATTCTGAATGTTTGTTGCATTACAATCATCTCACTTTCAATAATTTAGTTTAGGCATTGCATCTATTTACACTTGCTTGCCATTGTCGTAACACTTCTTATTTTATCTCAATGATTGGCTGATCGCCAATTTTCAGTACGCCGCTCTTCTTGAGCGTCACTGTTGAGCCTTCTGGCAGGTTGGTGAAAATGACCGGAGAGATGATCGATGGCGCGTTGGCTTTGACATACTCCAGATCTACTTCCATAATCGGCTGTCCTGCGGATACCAGATCACCTTCCTGCACGAGCACGTTAAAGCCCTGACCTTTCAGCTTCACCGTGTTGACACCTATATGAACAAGCACTTCCTTGCCTCCGTCAGACATGATGCCCACGGCATGTTTGCTTGGAAATACGTTAAACACTTTGCCATATACAGGCGATGTAATCTTGCCATCATGAGGCAGAACAGCAAAGCCGTCACCTGTCATTTTCTCGGCAAAGACCGGATCAGGAACGTTTGTGATGTCCATCAGTTCACCATTCACAGGCATAACGATGTCCTCGGCAACAATACGTTCGCCCTCTGCTCCCTGTTCCTTCTCCTTTTCAGGAGTTGGTTTGACCTCAGCTGCTGGCGTTGGTGCCGGTACTCGTCCTGCAATGATATCCTGCATCTGGGATTTAATCGTATCTGAGCGTGTACCGAAGATGGCCTGTACATTATTACCCACCTCAAGCACACCAGATGCACCCAATTGTTTCAAACGATCTTTATTTACACTGGATTTCTCATTTACTTCAATCCGCAAACGAGTAATGCAGGCATCCAGATGTTTGATATTCTCTTGTCCACCGAATGCAGCAAGAATGTTGTGAGGCAGATCATCCGTTGATCCGGAGCCTCCACCTGATGCTGTTTCAGGAGTTGCATCCTCACGTCCCGGTGTTTTGAGGTTGAATTTGCGAATGATGAATCGGAATCCGAAATAGTAAATCACTGCAAGAATCAAACCTACGATGATAACATCCCACCAAGGTGTGCGATTCGGGATAATCCCGAAGATCAGGAAGTCAATGAATCCACCGGAGAACGTCATCCCGATTTTGACTCCCAGAATTTGCATTGTCATGAAAGACAAACCTGCAAAGATACAGTGTACTGCAAACAGGATTGGTGCTACAAACAGGAATGAGAACTCAAGCGGCTCTGTAATCCCTGTCAGGAACGAAGTCAGCGCAGCTGATCCCATGATCCCTGCAACATACTTTTTGTGTTCCGGTCTTGCTTCATGGTACATCGCAAGTGCCGCAGCTGGCAAACCGAACATCATGAACGGGAATTTACCAACTTGGAACGTTCCTGCGGTAAGGTTCACACCATCACGCAGTTGATTGAAGAAGATTTGCTGGTCGCCACGAATGACATCTCCAGCTTTGTTCACATATTCACCGAACTCAAACCAGAATGGCGAGTAGAAAATGTGATGCAGACCGAACGGAATAAGTGACCGTTCTACGACCCCGAAAATGAACGCCGATAATGTCGGACTTGTATCTACCATGAAGTGAGATACAGCATTCAGTCCATTTTGAATCGGAGGCCAGATGACCACCAGAAGCAACCCGATCAAGAGGGAAACAACTGAAGTGATAATCGGGACAAAGCGTTTACCTGCAAAGAATCCGAGGTAAGACGGCAGTTCGATTTTGAAAAATCGATTGTAGCATAGTGCGGCGGTAATACCTATGATAATACCTCCGAACACGCCGGTACTCAATGTAGGGATACCCAAGATGCTGGCGTAACCTGGTACTTCACCGATCATCGCAGGCGTAACACCAACAGCCGTACCCAGAGTAACGTTCATGACCAAGTAACCGATGATGGCCGCAAGACCTGCGACACCTTCACCTCCGGCCAGCCCGACGGCTACCCCGACAGCGAACAGCAATGCCAGATTATCAAATACGATCTGCCCTGCATTCATCATAATCGTCGCGATTGAGCTCACCCATGGAGTATCTAACACAGTAGCATACTGTAGGAAATCCGGGTTCACAAGCATATTACCGATTCCTAGCAGTAGACCTGCCGCTGGCAGGATGGCTACAGGTAGCATAAGAGCTTTACCTACTCTTTGCAACACACCAAAAAGCTTTTTAAACATTGCGTCGTATCACCCTTTCTTTTAATTTTTTATGTTGTGAAGCAAGCAAGGGAAAACAAAAAAGGCACGAGTTAATAAAGGAAATTGATCCAACCTTCGGGTATAGCATACCCGGTATAAGGAAAGAACAATCACGCTCTATATAACTCATGCCTGATCGAATCAGTAACACGTCGTTTGTGTTTATTCAGTTGCTTGATTACGGAAATCATTGTAGCACCACTTTAAAAGCGATGCAAGCCTTTACACGAAATTTGTCGAATTAGAATTCCACTAGTGGAATTATTTCACTTGTTCTCTTCTTCTTTCCTTTGATTCAAGCGTTGCAAATGAATGGTCAGATAGCCTACTTCAGCAGGATATACAGGGAGATTCAACCTCTTTTCCATCACCTTGGTTAGCTTCCATGCAAGCGAGTACATTTCAGGATACTCCAACTTCAACAGGGAATCCAATTTATGAAGTTCTTCCACTTTGTCTCCCCGACGGACGCGCTCCAAGGCGAATCGAAGATGGGTCAGCAACCGGGAGTAGTCGAGTGATTCCGTCTCAAACGAATAATCCAGTTGGGTGGACACCAGGCTCACCAAATCGGTAATCAGTTGGGAATGCTCCCGAACTTGAGAAATATTTTGGTTGGTCATGGCACTGTAGATGTGAAGGGCAATAAAACCGATCTCATCCATTCCCAAATCTACGCCCAACTTTTCCTTAATCAAACGCACCGCATAATCACCCATGCGATATTCGTCAGGATAGATTTCACGGGTTTCATATAGAAATGGATTCTGGATGACAATGCCTTGTTCTTTCCGCTTTAATGCAAAAGAAATATGATCGGTCAATGCGATATGAATATGTTCGTTTAAAGGAACGTCCGTATGTTCTGCAATATACGTAATGACTTCATTAATGATTTCAATCAAGGCTTCATCCACTTGTGGAAGAAGCTGTTTATACTGCTCTTGCTCCTGCTGGTTTCTCAGAATGAACATCTTCTCCACAGCCATCAGTGGAATAATGTCATTTGTTTTCCGATTGAAGCCGATGCCTTTACCAATCACGACAACTTCTCCATGTTCAGGATGCTGTGCAATAATTACATTATTATTTAGAGCTTTGGCTACTTGCAGGCTACTCAATGTTTGCACCTCTTTTTCACACCATCTTAGGTGTGATTCAGTCACACCATAGTAAGAACGAAAAGACATCCGGAAGCGGGCAAACCGCGCCGGACGTCTCGCTTAAAAAGTAACAAAAATTCGTCTTAAGGTCAATAGAGCATAAGTGCTTTACGACTCGTTGTCTTACTCATCAACACCAGCTTTTTCCACAATCTTGTCGATTATAGAGGGAGTCGTTACAGGCTCACTCTGTTGAATAGCAATCGGTGCTGCTGTTTTAGGCTTGGTGAAACCTTTAATTAACTGCTCCACATCAATGCCGGAGACACTTTTGAGCATCTCGGGAGCCGTTGCCATGAGCTCTGTTACATAATTGCTTACACGAGCAGCGCCTTCACCCTTACCTGTATCCACAACGGTCAGCTTATCAATTGCGGAAATCGGCTCGGCAATTTTACCAGCAAGTTCAGGCAGCATTTTGACGATGATATCGAGCACGGCTGCTTCGCCAAACTTTTGGAACGCTTCGGCCAGCTTCTCCTTCGCTTCTGCTTCAGCAAGACCTCTCAGACGAATAACTTCTGAATCCGCTGTACCTTTGGCAAGTTCTGCATCCGCCATAGCCTGCCCTTCCAGCCGCTTCTGCTCAGCTGTTGCCTTAGCATGCGTCTCGATGGAATACTGTATCGCATCGGCTTCACGCATTCTTTTGGCTTTATCCGCTTCGGCAGCCTGCTCCACCGCGTAACGATCGGCTTCTGCTTTTTTCTTCACTTCAGCATCATATTGCTTCTCACGTACGATAATTTCTTTCTCTTGCAGGTCAATTTCACGTTCCTTACGAACGAGTTCAACCTTCATCTCTTCCTCTACCACGGTTTGTCTTGCACGCGCTTCGTGAATATGGTACGCCTGATCCGCTTCCGCTTTCGCTGTATCCTGATCCCGCTTAAACGTCGCAACTTTCAGTTCCTTCTCTTTTGCAGCTTCAGCGATATTCGTATCACGCAGCAGCTCCGCTTTTTGCCCTTGCTCTTCCGCATTGGCCTTCTGAATACGTGCATCCCGCATCGCTTCCGCTTCCGCAATTTCAGCATCCCGCTTAACGGCTGCTATTCTCGGTTTACCGAGAGCATCCAGATAACCTTGTTTGTCACGGACGTCTTTGATTGTAAACGAGACAATTTGCAGTCCCATTTTTTTCAGATCTCTGGCTGCTACACCTTGAACCTCTTGCGCGAAGCGATCTCGGTTACGGTATACTTCCTCCACCGTCATCGTTCCGAGGATGGCCCGCAAATGACCCTCCAGAACCTCCTGTGCTTCACCTCTTAACGACTCCACTGGTTTACCAATGAATTGCTCCGCTGCGGTAGCCACGTCTTCTACAGCGCTTCCCACCTTGATAATAGCGACACCATCGGCAATGACCGGTACACCCTGTTCCGTGTATACTTCCGGTGTGGAAACATCCAGCTTATGGGACAACAGTGAGATAAATTCCGATTGCTGGAACACCGGCAAGATAAATGCGCCGCCGCCACGAACAATTTTAATTTTTCGACCGGAGTCATCGTCCGAAATGTTTTTGCTGCCAAGGAACGAACCTGTTACGATCATCGCTTCATCCGGCCCAACCGTTTTGTACCTCGCCCAGAAAGCCAAACCAAGAATCAGAATCACACCGACAACGATTGCAGGAATCAACAATACATCCATATCCAAATTAAAATTACTCATTCCACATCTCTCCCCTTATTCCATAAGTGCTTACATGCTAACGGTTAAACTACCTTAAACATCTTTAAATACATCTTCATCCCATTCCGATACACGCAGCACACCTTCGGTTACATCTACAACTACAACACGCGCTCCCGCCGCAATGGGACGATGTTCGAAGCTGGATGCCGTGTGAACTGTATTACCGGCAGCAATTCGAATCATGACTTCTCCAAAACCCTTTTCCGGTACCGGAATGGTAATTTCTCCAATTTTCCCGGATAGCTCTTTCATGGAAAACGCAATGGAGACGTCACTGTTACGCATTGGCTTGATATATGCAAAGAATACCAGCATGGCTGCAGCAATACCTATAAGCAGGGATAGTATCAGTGCCGAAATCGCACTTATCGAGCTATAACGTGTCAGCATAATACCGGCCCCGCCAAACGTCGTTATGGAACCAGCCAGCACAACAGGTTTGAAAAAATCAAGGCCAGGCAATTCAAAGGCCCCGTCCAGCAAGCCATCAATCAAGTCACCTAGCACAAGGCTGACGACTGCAAATATGGCTCCTCCAATCAGACACCCCCAATAGATTGACTCCATTCCCCGTTCCTCCTCTCTTCTGCCGCAATTCCATCCAACTGGGCATTCCTCATGTAAATAAATACGTAGCAAGGTGCCATGATGTTTCAAAATCTTTCCTCATTTGTATTCAAGACCCGATAATGGTTATTTTCATTGCAATATGACCCACTAGCTGGATCATTCTCAGATTTGCTCTTATTCACATCAAAAAACCGCAAATCTCCGTTAAAGGAGACTTGCGGTTCCAGAACACATGGCTGTGCCTTCATGTTTTGTTTTTACAGAGAAGCCTTGTAGATGGATACAACATCTTCACGTTGCAATTTTTTGAAGTTACCAAATGGGCCGAAGAGCATGGCTTTATCAGCCATAACTTCAATTTGGCTGTCATCGATATCATAATCAGCCAGACGGTTAGGCGCACCAATGGATGTCCAGAATTTGCTCAACGCTTGGATGCCTTCTTCAGCAATCTGTTTGTCCGATTTACCTTCAGGGTTAACTTCGAACACATTGATCGCCAGACGTTTGAAACGATCCACGTTTACGTCCAGATTATGCTTCATCCAATGCGGGAACAGAATCGCCAATCCTCCGCCATGTGGGATATCATATACTGCGGATACCGCGTGTTCGATATTGTGAGTAGCCCAGTCACCAGCGAGACCCATGTTCAGTACGCCGTTCAATGCCATCGTTCCACAGTACAGAATCGTTTCACGCAGTTCATAGTTCTCCAGGTCTTCAACCAGACGAGGTGCTGCATCCATAACTGTGCGCAGAATTGTCTCACAGAATCCGAGCTGAACCGGTGTGTTGGCATCCAGGTGGAAGTAATGCTCCAGTACGTGGGACATCATATCCACCATGCCATAAACCGTTTGGTCCAGAGGAACGGTATATGTATTTACCGGATCAAGGATCGAGAACGCAGGGAACGAATACGCGCTGCCCCAGCCCAATTTCTCCTGTGTATCCTGATTCGTAATAACCGAACCGGAGTTCATTTCCGAACCGGTTGCAGCCATTGTGAGCACGGTACCGAGTGGAAGAGCATCCTGTGCAACGGCTTTGCGCTGAGCAAAGTCCCACATGTCGCCATCATACTTGGCACCTACGGCAATTGCCTTGGCACAATCCAGTACACTGCCGCCGCCTACAGCAAGAATCAAGTCGATGTTATTTGTTTTGCAGAGGTCTACCCCTTGGTGAACAGTCGAAAGACGCGGGTTCGGCTCCACACCAGCCAGCTCCGTAACTTCAGCTCCAACTTCCTTGAGCAATCCGATCACCTGATCGTACAAACCGCTGCGTTTGATACTGCCGCCACCATATACAAGCAGAACCCGTTTGCCGTATTTCGGTACTTCAGTTTTCAGTGCTTCCAGCTGACCTTTACCGAAAATCAATCGGGTTGGATTATAAAATTGAAAAGATCTCATATCTATGTCGCCTCCAATGGAGATTCATATTTTATTGCAACTCCCATTATAGTACCCCGATTATATAAAAACAAATCCATAGCCACTCACTTTATATCAACCCGTTGATCTGCAAGTGTGCACGGAACATTTCGCTGGTTGAAGGCTGGCTTTCCTTATCCACCCATGTCTCAGACGACCATAATCCCGCCTGTTTAAACGCTCTTGGACAATGAATGAAGCATTCTTCCACATCCACAATGACAGCCGCCCCAATGGTTTTACCGCTCCAGCCCATACTTGCGGTAAATTCCTCATCCTTGGTAATCGAAGCCCTCCCATTGATACGCAGCACTTCATTCATACCTGGAATTAGAAAGATCATGCCAACTCCCGGGTTGGACAGAATATTCAGCAGCGAGTCGATTCGGCGATTACCCGGACGTTCGGGATAAACAAGCCGATATTGATCGAGAACTTTCACAAAGCCTGCTTCATCACCACGAGGGGATACATCACTTTTACTTGAACTGTCTGAAGTGGACAGGAAAAATAATGGCGACATGGACAGAAATTGCTGGACATGTGAATCCACAAACGAAATCACCTTGTTGCGCACTTGTTCACTTGGTTGTCCCACCATGTTTTGCTGTTCCTCTGCATCGGCTACCAATGGTAAATTCAAAGCCTTTTTTTCCATTTTCGTATCCCCTTTTCTTCTCATGATAAGGAGTATCAATGACTTTTCTTCTAACATTATACATGTGTGAATTGAAAAGAAGTATTCTTCGATTTTTACAAGTCAAACAAATCAAAACACCAGCCCTTGTATGAGCTGGTGTTTCTCGTTATACCTGTTATTCAGTGTATCCCATGCTGGTCAAGAAACGACGGAAGGCCTGACGCCCTGACTCATCGTATTTGTAGACACCTGCATGCTCCAGAATTTCGGCGAATTTCAAACCTACTTCCTGTTGTACAAGCGTAACAGCTTGCTCCTTGTTCAGGTTGGGACCGAAACGTTCAATCAGTTCCTCTGCCCAGCTCAGATGCTTGTTCAACACATGTTCGGAAGCTTTGGCTGCCTCGGCAAGCTTGATATCCCCAGCGAGAATATCCGCGATGCTGTCCAGCTCTTCTTTCAAACGACCTGGCAGGATGGCAAGCCCCATCACTTCGATGAGTCCAATGTTCTCCTTCTTCAGATGATGCATCTCGCGGTGCGGGTGGAAAATCCCTTCGGGATGTTCATCATTTGTGCGATTGTTCCGCAGTACGAGGTCCATCTCATAGCCACCGTCTGCACTGCGGCGAACGATCGGAGTAACCGTGTTGTGCGGAATCAGCTCTCCGTCAACCTCACTGAATGCCTCGATCTCCACAGTAGAATCACTGTACACCTTCCACGCTTCATAAACGGCATTGCCCGCTTCGAGCAGCTCAGCCGGATCATGTGAAGCCAGTCGCAGTACGGACATTGGCCATTTCACAAGGCTAAGCGTAAGTCCCGGCGAATCTGGATGGCGGAATACCGCCTCTGGCTTCGCATTTTGAATCGCAAAGGTATGACGTCCACCCTGGAAATGGTCATGGGTCAGTATGGAGCCGCCAACGATGGGCAGATCGGCATTGGAACCGATGAAGTAATGAGGGTACTCTCCCACGAAGGCCAGCAGCCTACGCAGCGTATCCTTGGTCAATTTCATCGGCACATGATCGTGATGGAAAATAATGCAGTGCTCGTTGTAGTACACGTATGGCGAGTACTGGAAGAACCAAGGTTCGCCGTTCAATTCCAATGGTATGACACGCAGGTTTTGACGAGCCGGGTGGTTGACCCGACCGGCATAGCCCACATTTTCACGACAGAGCTGGCACTTTGGATACACCGGAGGCGGAAGCAGCTTTGCCATCGCGATTTCCTTCGGGCTTTTCTCCGGCTTGGACAGGTTAATTGTAATCTCCATATCGCCATAAGCTGTATCCTGTGTCCAGTACACATTTTTGGAGATGCGGTCCATCCGAATGTAGTTGGAGTGAATCGAGAGCTCATAAAATTGGGAAGTAGCCGCCTCAATGCCTTCGGTCTGCTCCGTATGGCGGAATGCGCGCACCACCTCGGATGGACGGGCCATTAATTGACCCATAATTTTCGCATCGAGCAAATCACGGTACGTGTCCGTATTTTCGGGTATAAGTCCAATTTCAAATCCGTAGTCAATCAGTGTATCCAGCAACGGTTGTGGTCCATCCAACACCGTCTCGTTTAATACTCCGGCATACGGCTCAGAGAACCCGAACTGCTCCAGCAGCAGATTACGACTGTAATCCAGATCCGCTTCTTCAATCAGTTTGTTCTGCAAGGCAAATGCTACCAGACGTTCAATGGCATGCAGTGCTTCCTGCTGCTCCGGGGTCCGCTCTGTGGCACCTGCTGCAATATGAGTCTGTGACATATCAATATTCGCCTCCTAGTTTTTTCCGTAGCCTTCAGGATGAGACTGGTGCCAGCTCCATGCGCTTTGAATGACATCTTCAAGATTCGTCCATTTCGGGTTCCAGCCCAGTACGGATCTGGCTTTGGCAGACGATGCCACCAGTACAGCCGGATCACCCGCACGACGTGGTTCCTGAACAACCGGAATGTCCAGACCGGTCACTTTCTTGGCCGTCTCAATAACCTGTTTAACTGAGAAGCCTTGACCGTTACCCAAGTTGAACACGTTGCTGTTCTCGCCTTTACGGAGATAGTCTACGGCCCGCAGATGCGCGTCCGCCAGATCACTTACGTGGATGTAATCACGTACACAAGTTCCGTCTTCAGTCGCGTAGTCGTCACCAAACACGGCGATATGAGGACGTTGTTTTAAAGCCGTTTGCAGCACGAGTGGAATGAGATGACTCTCTGGCTGATGATCTTCACCAATTTTGCCACTGTCATGGGCTCCGGCTGCATTGAAGTAACGCAGGGAGACGTATTTGATGTCCTGTACTTTGTCGAACCAGGACATCATGCGCTCCATCATGAGCTTGGTTTCACCGTATACGTTCGTAGGCTCTGTGCGGTCGCTCTCTTCAATAGGCACTTTCTCCGGCTCGCCATAAGTGGCAGCTGTAGAGGAGAAGACGATGCGACGTACATTCGCTGCATTCATCGCTTCCAGCAGACACAATGTGCCAAACACATTGTTGTCGTAGTATTTCACAGGATCTTTCATGCTCTCGCCAACTAATGAATTGGCTGCAAAGTGAATGACTGCATCGATGGTATTCTCAGCGAACAGCTTCGCCAGAAGTTCCTTGTCACGCAGATCTCCTTCATATAATTTCCCACCCAGCAGAGCTTCACGATGCCCTGACTGCAAGTTATCCACAACAACAACCTCTTCGCCACGCTCCAACAAAGCCGCTACCGTATGAGAACCAATATATCCTGCTCCACCTGTCACCAAAATCGCCATCTTACTTCGCCTCCTTCAATTCTTTAACGCCGTCGCCCACTCCGCATACATAGAACTCGCCTTTGAGACTGGTGCGTGCTTCATAGGCTGCTCCAACTTCAGTTACAAAACGATCCACATCGTCCTCATGGACAAGGGATACCGTACATCCGCCGAATCCGGCTCCGGTCATGCGTGCACCAAGAGTTCCCGGAATTCGTTGTGCTTCCTCTACCATCACGTCCAGCTCTTCGCAGCTCACTTCATAGAGATAACGAAGCGATTCATGAGAAGCATTCATCAGCTTGCCGAAGGTTTCGAGATCGTTATCACGAAGTGCCTCCACCGATGCAAGTACACGTGCATTCTCTTCCACCACGTGCTGGGCACGCTGTCTTACCTTCTCATCCTTGATATGATCCTGGAGTGTGATGAACTGTTCTGGTGTAAGTTGCGCCAGGTAGTTCAGCGCAGGCAGCTGTTCTTTCAAAATGGCAAGTGCCTGCTCGCATTGAGAACGCCGTTCATTGTAAGCCGAGTCCACCAAACCGCGGCGTTTGTTCGTGTTACCAATGACCAGCTTATAGGCGCCGGTACGGAATGGAACTTTTTCATACTCAAGGGTGTCACACATCAGCAGGATCGCATGATCCTCTGCGCCATTGGCTACAGCAAACTGATCCATAATGCCGCAGTTAACACCGACGAATTCGTTCTCCGCCTTTTGAGACACAAGCGCCAGCTGAACCGTATCGATATCCTTTACACCTTCGAGGGACTGAATGGCATACCCGGTGAGAACCTCCAGCGATGCGGAAGAGGAAAGTCCTGCGCCGTTCGGAATTTCTCCATGGTAGAGGAAATCATAACCTTTGGTTACTTTCACGCCTTTGCCTTGAAGTTCAACCATGACGCCGACCGGATAATCCGTCCATTCCCCTGTTTTCTCCTTGCCAATGGAGGACGTATCCAGCGTTCCTTCATAGGGCATATTGGTGGAAGCCAACTGCAACTTGTTGTCCTCACGCTCGCGGATAATCAATGTGGTACCGAATTCAAGCGCTGCCGGAAGCACGTATCCACCATTATAGTCAATGTGCTCACCGATCAGATTCACCCGCCCAGGGGCATGGAATACACGGATGTCCGCTCCACTCTCTCCGTACTTGTCAATAAACTTTTGTTTCAATTCATTTATGTTCATTGCTGCTGCACCCCATCTCAATGTTGTTGGTTTTCTTAATGTTATTATACAAGAAGGCGGTCCCCCTTGAAATGCAACCATGTGTGTTCCATATGGATAAATGTGACCTTTCGACGTATAATGAATGGAACATCAAGGAAGGAAAGGAATGTCATCATGACTGAACAACGTATGGAAGATGCAGCGGGTTCACCAGCCGAACGCACCACGCCGGAGCCCTCGGGTAAAAGTGGGGCACTCAGCTACTCGGTTGCCTCCAATCCTGTCTATTATGAAAAAGGGGCATTGCATGTCCTCTTTGCAGGTGCAAGCCAAACCCTCCCCGGTCACGCCCTTGGACCAAAGCTATACGATTATTATCTATTGCACTATGTAGAAAAAGGGTCCGGTACGTTCCGTACTGAACTGCATTCCTACGAGCTATCCGCAGGAGATTGTTTCCTCATTCATCCGGGGCAGCTTGTGAGCTACCAATCCCATGCACGTCATCCCTGGCAATACCGGTGGATGGCCTTTACTGGCAGCCAGGCTGCGAAGCATGCAGAGGAAGCCGGATTCCGTCCTGAGAAATCCGTCTTTCATGCCGGACCAGCTTGTGGAATTTCAGATTGGTTATCTGTCATGCAGATGGCTTTTGCCGAGCGGAAAGAAAGCTCTCATTTTACATCACTGGGTACGTTATATATGATTCTAGCCGAAGCACAAAATCACCTTTCTCAAGGCCAAACCTTAATACCAGGTGAATCTTCAATACGTCGAACGGTAAAACAGATGATTCAATATATGTCTACCCAGTATGCCTACCCTGTCTCGATTGAGCAAATGTCATCAAGTCTTGGCTATAACCGTGCGTATCTATCCCGCATATTCAAACAGGAAACCGGACTATCCCCAGTCACCTACCTGCTCAAACTGCGGATCGACAAATCGCGCCAGCTGCTGCGGGAACGCCCTGACCTGTCCATTGAACAGGTATCTGCCTCTGTAGGGCTGCCAGATGCGCTGTATTTCTCCAAACAGTTCAAGCGATTCCACGGTGAAGCCCCCAGCCTCTACAGGGAGAACATTCTTAAGAGGCCGCAGGCACAAGGGACTCGCCAAGCACCGCCTAACAATCGATGATTCTTTATACCGAAAAGGATGCTTTCTTGCATTTTGCATACATATAGAAAAGTAATGATAAAAAAGGTGCATCCCGCCATTATGGCTAAGATGCACCTTTTGAACTTTATTTATGATCCGGTTCGGGACGAAGAATCGATTCAATACGCTCTAATTCCTCTGTGGAGAATTCCAACTGACTGAGTGCAGCCACATTCTCTTCAATCTGCGAAGGACGACTGGCACCAATCAGTGCAGAAGTTACCTTGCCATCACGTAATACCCAAGCAAGTGCAAATTGAGCCAGACTCTGACCACGAGATGCTGCAATCTGGTTCAGAGCACGTACTTTGCGCAATGTCTCTGGCGAGATATTGTTCTCATTCAGGAATACAGATGGTCCCTTGGCACGTGAATCTTCCGGGATACCATTCAGATATTTGTTCGTAAGAACACCCTGCGCTAATGGACAGAATGCAATACTGCCCGTTCCGTTCTCATGAAGTACATCCTGCAGCCCATCCTCGATCCAGCGATCCAGCATCGAATATTTAGGTTGATGAATCAACAGAGGGGTACCCAAGCCTTTGAGAATCTCGGCCGCTTGCTTCGTCTGCTCTGCAGGATAATTGGAAATGCCGACATACAGTGCTTTGCCGGAACGAACAATATGGTCCAGCGCCATCATCGTTTCTTCCAGAGGTGTTTCGGGATCATAACGATGAGAATAAAAGATGTCTACGTAATCAAGACCCATGCGCTTCAAGCTCTGATTGAGACTGGAAACAAGGTTTTTACGAGAACCCCATTCCCCGTAAGGTCCAGGCCACATATAGTACCCGGCCTTGGTGGAGATGACGAGTTCATCTCGATATGGCTTCAGATCCTGTGCCAATACCTGACCGAATAACTGCTCTGCCGAACCTGCCGGCGGACCATAATTGTTGGCAAGATCAAAATGCGTAATGCCCAGATCAAACGAACGGGTAATCATATTTCGGCCGTTCTCCGCATTGTTAATGCCACCAAAATTATGCCATAACCCAAGTGAAATCGCTGGCAGTTTCAAACCTGAACGTCCAACGCGGTTGTATTTCATTGTTTCGTAGCGTGCATCGCTGGCTACGTAGACCATCATGAATCCCTTCTTTCCCCAGGTTCCGCCTTTCGTACCCGGTCCGTATGCCGGAGAATGCGGTTATTCGGACAATGTTGACTTACTTAACCAAGAAGCTGGTCTACCCTATTCATTACCTCACCAATAGGATCAGTAATCAGCAAATCAGCTCGGCGGTCGTAAGCCGTAGGTGTAGCGTTAAGCAAGACCGTATGTTTTCCCTGAAAATACGTAATCAATTGTGCCGCAGGATACACGGTCAGTGAAGTTCCACCTACCAGCAATAAATCTGCTGCAGACAGAGCGTCTACCGAACGATATAATATCGTCTGATCCAGTTCCTCTTCATATAACACGACATCGGGCTTGATTACGCCACCGCATGCATGACAACGAGGAACCGTATCTTTGGCTGTAATAATGTCATCCAGCGCGTAGAACCTCTTGCAATCCATACAAGCGTTTCGATGGATTGAACCATGAAGCTCCAGGACATTACTGCTGCCAGCTTTCTGGTGCAACCCGTCGATATTCTGCGTTATGACAGCCTGAAGTTTTCCTTCCTGCTCTAATCTGGCGAGAAGTCGGTGGCAGCCGTTGGGCACCGCATCGGGGTGAAGCATTTTGCCTCGATAAAAATCATAAAAAATATCAGCATGCTGGTCGAAGAAACGTCTGCTCAGCAGCTCTTCCGGTGGATAGGGTGAATGCTGCTCTGTCTGGTACAAGCCAGCGGCAGAGCGGAAGTCGGGAATCCCGCTTTCCGTTGAAGTTCCGGCCCCTCCGAAAAAAACAATGTTCGAACTTTCCTTAATCCAGGCAGCCAGTTGTTCTGTTGCGTTCATCCTCTCTCCTCCTTTTACGAGATCATCCCTGGAAAGAACGTTCAGAGATGATCTTTAACTCATTATAACCCTGAATGACGTCATCAGCTTCATGCAAATAGTCACTTCCCACGACTTCGGGACAGAAACCAATCATATAGGATGCCCCTGCGTTACGTCCCATCTGCATATCCCCATTGCTGTCACCGATCACAACAGCTTCCTCAGGAAGAATATGTAACTCCCGGCAAGCTAGAACCGCAGCCTCTCCATCCGGTTTGCCTTTGGTTACCCGGTCACTGCCTACAATTGATGTAAAATAGGACCGAATTCCCATCCATTCCATATGTTCCTCCGCAGCAGCTGTGTTGTCCGAAGTGACGACTGCCATGGGGATAGATGCCTCCTGGCAGCTCTGCAAAAATGCTCTTAATCCAGGCATCGGCTCGGCCATTTTTCTCTGCTTTATCTCACGCATGGCCACACTGGAAAAACGCCGGACCGTAGTGATTGCTTCATTCCATGGCATGCCTGCTGCATACAATTGCCCAGCTAGCAGTCCGTTACTCTCGTCCACCGTGGCAATTGCCAGCGGCCCTTGAACATCATATCCGATTAGATGACCTTCACGATTGCGGACCGTACCCAGAACCTGCTCACGCTCGACCGTGAACGAGGCCCCAAGCTCTGACAGTTGTGATTCCAGTTGATTCAGTAAAGACTCCGCCCAAGGCCCCCATAATTGCAAGAAATCCAGCAGCGTTCCATCCTTATCAAATAGAATACCTCGGCAGGCAACTTGCTTACCATGGATTTGAAGCATGGACATCCCGATCACCTCCAGTTACTTACTGCTATGCATTCGTCCCATTCAACTTTGAACTGACAGCTTATTTGATTGTATCCAGCCAGCCTACAATCGTTTTAACCGTTTGGGACAATTGTTCCTCTTCACTGACCCCAGCTTCGCCGTCACCGCTCTGGTGGCCATAGTCACCGAACTGCGAATGGTTACCACCTTCAATGGTGTAATACACCGTATCTTCCGGCAAATATGCCCGACCATTCTGATACTTTGTTGCATTCACCACTTCATCATTCGTGCCCAGTATGGACAACGCTGGTATCCCCAATGACTTCACACTGCCTTTTTCATCCGGATAGGATGCGAGAAAGAAAATGCCCTGAAGTGCATCCGGATGGGAAGCCGCATAACGTGCCGCCATCGATCCACCGAGAGAATGCCCTCCCATAACAAATGGTTCATCCGGATAGGCTTTAATAATATCATCGGCGAGATTCTGTTTGAGCACCGCCAGATTGACCGGCATTTTTGCAATAATGGTATGATGTCCTGCTGCCGCAAGTTCATGGGCAAGAGGTGCATAACTTTCCGGTTTAACCAATCCACCTGGATAAAAAATAACACTCACCCCAGCAGATTTGTCCGGTACAAAAT
The DNA here is from genome assembly GCF_030487755.1 of Paenibacillus sp. 11B. NCBI lineage: Bacteria > Bacillati > Bacillota > Bacilli > Caryophanales > Paenibacillaceae > Paenibacillus > Paenibacillus sp. 11B. The sequence continues at coordinate 1,808,638 of NZ_JAUKNS010000001.1, forward strand.
CAATCCAGTTGTCTTTTTCAGTTACAGTCACCTGATCTGCAGTTTCCATGGCTGTCTGAGCCATCTCCTGTGGTCCATAAGGCGTGAACAGCTTCCATGCCACAAACCCACACCCAATAACAATGAGCGCCAGAAGAACGAGCAGGAACTTCCCGATGCCCCTCTTCTTGCGCCCTGTATTATATCGATTTCTCAACGTTCATCACCTTTCTGTACTTCCGCAGGTGCCGCGGCTTGCAGAACGGGAGCCTTCATTCCTGAGGCTCCCCTTCTCCATCATTCATCGCTATTCGGCCTTGGCCTTGCGGTAAGCATCCATATATTGTTCCGCTTTGCGGCGAACATGACTCAAGTCCCCCGTCTTCACTGCTTCCGTTGTGAGGTCTGAGCCAATACCTACAGCAACGGCTCCTCCCTTAATCCAGTCACCCAGATTGGACAAGGAAACCCCGCCAGTCGGCATAAAATTCGCTTGCGGCATAGGTCCCTTCATCGTTTTGATAATGGACGGATCGTAGAGATTGCCCGGGAACAACTTTACAATATCCACGCCAAGTTCCAGTGCACGTTGTACATCGGCAATGGTCATCACTCCTGGGAGAATCGGAATCCGGTACAGATTGCAGATTTTCACCGTGTCCGGGTTCAGGGAAGGACCCACAACAAACTCGGCACCTGACATGATTGCGGCACGCGCTGTCTGGGGTTCAAGTACGGTTCCAGCTCCAATAATGGCAAATTTCTCTGGATCCTGTGTGTTCCAATGGTATACACGGCTTAATTTCTCGATGGCTTTGAGGGCACTAGGCACCGTCATCGTAATCTCGATAATCTTGATACCACCCGCAATGGCTTGCTCAGCCATGGCGATCACCTGATCCGCAGAATCTGCACGCAGAACTGCAACAACCCCACTATCCGTTATTTTTTGCAGCAGCTGAAGCTTCTTCATTTCATTCTCTCCCTTGTCAATGTGGTTGTGTATTACAAGCCTTACATTAATGAACGAAGATGAGACATATATGATATCAGCAGCGACTAGCGCTCAACATGAGCTACATTGTTCAGCTTGGCCTCGACCTGCTCCCACGTTGGGAGCGCCTCCCAATCGCCAACAGCCTGTATAACCATGGAACCGGTCAAATTCCCGAGACGAGTTGCTTCCTGCGGAGAATATCCTTTAATAAGGCCGGACAAAAAGCCCGCACAGAATCCATCTCCTGCCCCGACTGTATCCAGGACATGATCTGCCTTGAAGTACGGAACTTCCGTTAGGGTACCATTCACCAATACGTAGGTCAAATCAGGGCCGCCCTTCACGATACAGACTGCATTCATGGCGGACAAACGCTCAAGTACTTTTTGATCATCTTCTTCGTTATACAGAATCTTCATCTCATCCAGACCCGGCAAGAAATAATCTGCCTGCTCAGCGAGACGAAGCAGAACTGGACGTGCTTCTTCAGCTGCCCACAGTTTAAGACGCAAATTCGGATCAAAACTCACTTTCACACCAGCCTGCTTGGCTATATGTATAGCAGCTTCAACCGTAGCAAGTCCCGACGCGCTTATTGCTGCGGTGATGCCTGTCACGTGAAGGATTTGCGCACCTGCAATATAATCCGAGTCCAGATCTTCAGGAGTAATCGCGCTTGCAGCGGATAGCTTCCTATAATAGTGTACCGAGGCTTTCCCGGAAGCGTTCTCACGAATCATCAAACCGGTGGGCTCTTTGTCGCTCATCCTTGCTCGGGATACATCTACACCTTCACCACGAATAGCCTTCATGATCATGTTTCCCATTGGATCATTGCCCAGGCGGCCAAACCAGCCGCTGGTATGCCCAAGCCGGGATACACCAATTGCCAGATTACTTTCCGCTCCGCCAAATGACTTATCTAATGTCGCCGCATATTCGAGACCTCGTGTATCCTTAGCCGTCAGCAAACCCATGCTTTCGCCAAACGTAACAATTTCAGGGCTTCGGCGGGTATTCGTCGACATGAACTCTCCCCTCCTTATATTTACAATTTCTCATCTTCTTTCCCCATTGTCAGCCTCTATGCAACCGTTGTCAATCCCGGAGCGTTCATTTTGTTGTCACAGTTTTGAGAAAGGATAGCGCTTTCTATTGTGAAATATATCACAATAAATGATGCATATCCATATTACCCTTATTACAGAACCAGATTGCAATTGCCAAGGGTTATCAAGGGGGTTACACCATGAACAAACCGACCATAATTCACGAAGATCAGGATTCTTTTTTTTACAACTTGCGCTTTATGCTCATTGTCTGTGTACTTGCGGGCAATGCTCTCGAACCGATCATTACACGATTTGCAGGAGCAGAGGCTCTGTTTCTGTGGATATATACGTTTCACATGCCGCTGTTTGTATGGGTAACCGGCTACTTTGCCAGACATTCACTCCAAGGTGCATCTGGCCGTAATGTGCTTAAGCAGATTGCATTACAGTACCTTCTGTTTCAGTCCCTGTATGCACTAACGGATTTCACCATATTCCACACACCGCATATGCGTTTGTCTTTCTTTGCACCTTATTTATTGCTCTGGTTTCTCGCAAGTCATTTCTGCTGGCGGCTGCTGCTTCGTCTTACACTCTCCTGGAAACCGATATACAGACTGCTCGGTGCCGTGATGCTGGGGGTATGTGCCGGGTATTTACCCATTGACGGTTTCTGGCTGAGCTTCAGCCGCACGTTTGTATTTCTTCCTTTCTTTGTTATTGGGTATGACTACGGAGCGTCCATCCGCTCCCGTTTGCGATCCGGCTGGGGCCGCAAAATTGCAGCTGCGCTGTCTGCTGCTCTTCTTGGTTGGATCGGACTGGGAGGACTCAGCATTGCACCAGGCTGGTTACTGGGTAGCATGACTTACGCAGAGCTTGGACACCATGAGTGGTTTGCCGGAATTTACCGACTCGGAATCTATGCCCTTGAGATCGGATCGGGAGCATTATTTCTCGCCTGGGTCCCTTCATTAACATCCAGATTGACCGATCTGGGACGGCGCACTCTTTATGTGTTCCTTTTACATGGATTTCTCGTTCGTCTGGCCATCTGGTCTGGGGTTTACAATTATATGGAAACCAGTTTGTACATTCCGGTGATTGTCTCCATTGCGCTAATGTTCGCTATAACGCTGGCTCATCCAGCCGTCCGTCATGCCTTTCGTCCTCTCATAGAGCCCGATATTTCCCGCTTTCACCTCAATCGTCAGGGGGGATTGAAACGCTCAGCATCCTGGTTCAGATGAGCTGAAATCCTGCTCCTCTCCATCAGATTCAACTTGTTTCATACTGGAAATGTTGTGGTAAGTAGGAATACGCGCTACAACAATCTACTTATGATATAAGGAGTGATTTGTAATGGCACGCCCACAGACGTCTGAACACAAAATGAGTCGCGAGGAAGCGGGTAGATTAGGTGGCAAGGCCACCTCCAAAAATCATGATCGCAGCTTCTACCAAATGATAGGTAAAAAAGGTGGAGAAGCGACTTCAGATGCGCACGATTCTCAGTTCTATAAGGAAATTGGACGCAAAGGTGGAGAAGCAACTTCCGAAACACATAATAAAGAATTCTACCGGGAGATTGGACGCAAAGGCAGAAGCAGTTAGCCTATCCCCATGGGCAGCGGCGAAAGAACACCCGAGAGAGTGCATCAAATCAAGAAAGCTTCATTCCACTAATGGATTGAAGCTTCTTTCTATTCATTGTAGAAATATAACGACGGTTGTGATAGACTCTATAGAAAAACCGGGTTGTTCACGGGTTTAAAGCAGCAAAGAGTTTCATAAACTACGGGAAGCTCGAAGCCAGTATCACTGGTCTATTTTTAAGAGTACGGATGAAATTAAACGACAGATGCACTGCCATTTATATTTCCATTCATGTTGCTCAATATTATAAATTTGGGGGGAAATACACCATGTCAGCCAAGAAGATGCGTTCCGATATGATCAAAAAAGGTTTTGACCGTGCACCGCACCGCAGTTTGCTCCGCGCAGCGGGCGTTAAAGAAGAGGACTTTGGCAAACCATTTATTGCCGTATGTAACTCTTATATTGATATCGTGCCCGGCCATGTTCACCTACAGGAATTCGGTAAAATTGTTAAGGATGCTATTCGTGAAGCCGGTGGCGTTCCATTCGAATTCAACACCATCGGAGTTGACGACGGAATTGCCATGGGACACATTGGTATGCGTTACTCGCTGCCAAGCCGTGACATTATCGCGGATTCCGTGGAAACGGTTGTATCTGCACACTGGTTCGACGGCATGGTATGTATCCCGAACTGTGACAAAATCACACCAGGTATGATGATGGGTGCGCTTCGCTGTAATATCCCAACCGTGTTCGTCAGCGGTGGACCTATGAAGGCAGGTCGTGACAGCAATGGTAAAGCTCTGTCCCTGACCTCCGTATTTGAAGGCGTAGGTGCTTATCAAGCAGGTAAAATCGATGACAAGAGCCTTCTTGAGCTTGAACAATTCGGTTGTCCGACATGTGGATCATGTTCCGGTATGTTCACAGCGAACTCCATGAACTGTCTGGCTGAAGCGATGGGGCTGGCTATGCCAGGCAACGGAACCATCCTGGCTGTTGCTCCTGAGCGTCGTGAGTTTGTTAAACAATCTGCTAAGCAACTGATGGAACTCATTAAAATGGATCTGAAACCACGTGATATCGTTACTGTAGAAGCTATCGACAACGCTTTTGCACTGGATATGGCTATGGGCGGATCTACGAATACGGTACTTCATACGCTGGCATTGGCTCATGAAGCAGGTATCGAATACCCAATCGAGCGCATCAACGAAGTTGCCAACCGCGTTCCTCATCTGGCGAAACTTGCTCCTGCTTCCGATCTTCACATTGAAGACGTGCACAATGCGGGTGGCGTAAGTGCAGTTCTCAACGAATTGCTTAAGAAACCAGGTGCGATTCACGGTGACTGCATTACGGTAACCGGTAAAACGATCCGTGAGAACGTTGAAGGACAAGAAATCCAGGATACGAATGTCATCCACCATCTGGACAACCCGCATTCCGAAAAAGGCGGCTTGGCTGTATTGTTTGGTAACCTTGCACCACAAGGAGCTATCATCAAAGTCGGTGCTGTTGACGCATCGGTTGGCGGATATCACAAAGGTCCTGCTATCTGCTTTGATTCCCAGGAACAAGCGCTTGAAGGCATTGCGAATGGCAAAGTAAAAGAAGGACACGTTGTCGTTATCCGTTATGAAGGACCAAAAGGCGGTCCAGGTATGCCTGAGATGCTCGCGCCTACTTCCCAGATCGTAGGTATGGGCCTTGGTGCCAAAGTCGGTCTGATCACCGACGGACGCTTCTCTGGCGCATCTCGCGGAATCAGTATCGGACACATCTCTCCGGAAGCTGCTGAAGGCGGTCCAATCGCTTTTGTCGAAGAAGGAGACATCATTGAACTGGATCTGAATAACCGTATCATCGAATTGCATATCAGTGACGAAGAATTCGAACGTCGTCGTGCAGGTTGGAAAGGCTTTGAACCAAAAGTAAAAACCGGTTACCTCGCTCGTTACTCCAAACTGGTAACGAATGCAAGCAATGGTGGCGTACTGAGTATCTAATTCAAGTGTAAGGATATCCGATGAATTGCCTTATCGGGAAACATAAATAAAGGGTTGCTCTTCAGCCGACTTCGGCCGAGAGCAACCCTTTTGTTTTATTCGTTTCGCTTTTAGTTGTGTTCAGGTACAAGATCCTGTTCAGGAACCAACAATTCCTCAGAGGACTGTTCCGCCGTCGCAGCCACCAATGCGTGCTGTCCATACCGATCCAGCAGCACATCAAGCGGCATGGCAATCATTTTGGGAACCAATTGTTCGGAGCGCTGCTTCAAACGTTTCGTTCCAGCCGGATGAATGACACTTAGCAGAAGTTTCAGATACACTTTGGATGCAGAGCTGAACGGCCCAGGAGCCAGTTCCCGAACCGTAAATCCAAATTTCTCCGGCCCCCGGTTAATCATGCTCACACCGTATAGAGCCTTGGCTGAACGGAGTTCAGGTTCAAGTGTTACCTGTCGGGCCAAATCAGGAAGCTGCTGCTCCATAGCCCGAATCATACGAATGGCCAAATGCATGCTTGAGCGTGAAGTCATACCCAAATCGAATAATTTTTTATTATCAAAATGAAGTTCAATTACCGGATCTCCGTTACGAATCACATGACCGTCGTTCATTTCAACCAATGCTCCATGGTAAACACGGGAGCGATAGTGCAGCAAAGGGTCTTCCGGCGAAGCTGTTCGCAGATGGTATACCCAATGAAACAACTTCTCCCAGCCTAGCCATAGCGCAACAACCATCCGTTTCCAAAAGGACAAATGCGTTTGTGGCTGACTTGTACTTTTAGGTTCGCTCACCGTAACGCCCCCCATCAACGTATCGATGCGTACACTATGCAATCGCTGCCTGTCGGCCTCCTGCAATACGACTTCGAGCGCCTGGAGCATCTGCTCCGGCGCGTGTGCATCAGCGCCGAGGGTAGTCCCTCGATCATGCAGAAGCATGACCTCTCCGCCCCTTAGCTCCTTCAACATTCGTTCCGTCAATTTCTCAACGCCCACACTGCTTCTCCAATCCTCAAACATGGATGACCAGAGGATAATTCGGCGATCTTTTTTACTGAAAAAATCAAACAGGTTCATAATCCCCCAAGGTGGACGATAATAACAAGTTCTTACCCCCGTTACCTCCTGAATAATCTGCCCTGTTCGTTGAATCTGATCTCGAACCGTACGCGGACGCATTAACCAATTGGTTTTGTGAATATAATTATGAATTCCGAGAAGATGACCTTCCTCATGTATGCGCTGAATCAGTTCGGGATGACGGGCAGCATGCTCCCCGACTACAAAAAACGTTGCCTTCGCCTCATACTGACGCAATAAATCAAGCAATCTAGGTGTGTATTCCGGATCTGGCCCATCATCAAAAGTTAAGGAAAACTCCTTCTCACTTCTCCCGCGCCTGAACACACGAAAACCGAAAAGTCTGCTAACTAAACTCGGAATAAAGGCGTAAAACGATGAAATGTACAATAACCACAGTAATATGCTCTGAAGTAAATTTGTCATGCTACAAACTCCCCGCTTCTCATGCTGAATTACCGTGCCATAATATAGCACTAACCAAAATAAACCGCCTTTAATTTTATCATAATTCAGCCTTTTCTTGAATCCTCTTTTCCCAAAAAGAAAGCTATCGTGTACAATAAATGCATCCTAATTTTTACCTTAACGACTACAAAGGAGCCCTGCCCATGCTGCCGCTTTACAAAAAGTACGGGCGCACCGTCTTTGACATTGCGCTGCTCGTATTAACCGTGTACTTTATCATGTACGGTTTCAGTCGATTATATCAATTGGCTGCGCCAGTTTTTCTTTCATTTATAGTGTATTGGATGATCGAACCCCTGGCAAGATTCCTGCATCGCAAAGGATTGCCCAAAACACTGGGCGCTGCCATTTCGGTTTTATTGTTTCTTGCGGTTATTGTTGCTGCCTTTTTTGGATTGGGATTAATTATCGTATCCCAAATTTCTAATTTGCAGGATAACTTCCCTTATTATATCGAGATGATTCAGCGTGAATTCACCAATCTGGTTTATTTCATTCAGGACAAGTCCGATGCTTTACCTGACGGAATAACCGAGAAAGTGAATGACTATTTTGCTACACTGACCGGATTCCTGTCCAAATGGGTAACCAGTGGTGCACAAATCGTCATCGGTTTTCTCAGTTCGTTTTCTTCCTTTATTACCAATTTCGGGATTGCCATTATTCTGGCGTTCTTTCTCAGTATCGAGATTGAATCCTGGCGTAAATTTGCCCGGGCCAAAACGCCAAAAACATTGAAGCTGGCTCTTGAATTTATGCGAGATCATGTATTCAAGACGATCCGTTCGTATTTGAAGGCCCAGATGTTGATGATGCTGATTACTTTTGTATTGATTTATGCAGGCTTGTTGATACTGGGAACTGCCAATGCCTTCACCATCGCAGCCATCTGTGCCGTCTTTGACCTTGTGCCTTTGTTAGGTGTTCCTGTCATATTCATTCCGTGGATTGTGTATCTGTTCATTGTGGGGAATAGCAGCCTTGCGATTGGCTTAATTGTGGTCCTTGCTGTAACCATGCTGACACGCCAACTGCTGGAGCCGAAAATATCGGGTAATTCAATCGGAGTCTCTTCCGCTTACTTGATGCTTTCCTTTATGCTGATCTCGCTCTCTGTCTTCGGTCTGGCCGGTGTGGTGTTGTCTCCGGTGCTGCTGATTCTGCTCAAAGAATTGCTGCAACAAGGATATCTTCAGCAATGGATTCACTTGCCGAAGGATGAATTCGAATCATCCCCGTTAGTGATGGACACACCGGTCAGCGCCACCGCTGGAATGAAAGCTGAGCCTTCGGTACAGGAACCTGCTTCTTCCGGGGATCATGAGGATTCAGCCAGATAGTCCATCACTTTCCTAAATATCGCCGTTGCTTGATGACGGCTGCTTGGAGCCACATTTTGGACAAGGACAGCTACAGCATATTGGGGTTTCTCGGTAGGTCCATATCCAATGAACCATTGATGGTTACGTTTCTCTCCGTGCTGCTGTACCTGTGCTGTACCTGACTTCCCTGCCACTTGCCACCGTGCATGTTGCAGGGATTTTCCCGTTCCGTCACTGACTACCTTCTTCATCCAGGACAACAGCTGATGCGCCGTAGCTGGAGAGATCCGTCCTGCTGAAGAAGGTGAATCATGCATCGGCATGTCCAACATCGTATCACCGTCGGCATACCGGATACGCTGAACGAGGCGTGGTGCAGTCACCTTGCCCTCATGCAAGAGCGTAACGATCAGATTGGCTGCTTGCAGCGGGGTCACCAGGACGTCGCGCTGACCGATAGCAGTCTGTACTTTCGCTCCCTCATCTTGAGGGGAAACGGATGGCAGCCTCACTCGTCCTGCATCTTCGTGATCAAAATGATGCAGCACGGGCATTCCGGCGACCTGTTTTCCCTCCCAGCCAATCGGACGTGCCAATCCCAAAGCATCCGCCGTACGCTCCAACTGCTCCATACTCAGCCGACGGGCGGTTTCAGCAAATACAATATTACAGGACTCGGCAAACCCTTGCTCCAGATTCAGTGTGCCATGCCCATGTTCCTTCCAGCAGGACAGGCCATATTTCCCCCATTCTCCACCACAATGAAAAGTCTCTCCTTTGGATACAACGTGATATTCAAGCGCGGCCGCGGCTGTAATGATTTTGAATATGGAACCCGGTACAGCCCCCTGTACGGCACGATTCGCCCAAGCTGTTTGTTGGGGATCTACATGCTGTGGGTTATAGAACGGCGCGGAAACCATGGCACGCACGTCTGCGCTGGCCGCATCCAGTACAACGACAGATCCTTCCTTCATCCCGGATTTCTTCACAATCTGCTCTATCCCTTGCTGTAAATCGATATTGATTGTCGTCTCCGCACGCAAAGGATAGTGTGTATTGGAGGGTGCGATGACGCGCGGCTGGATACTGGGGATAACCTCTCCTGAGCCTGTAACCATACGTGAAACGAGGGTGGGGCCTATTCCCATTAATAAAGGTTCCAATGTTTTTTCCAGCCCTGCTGCTCCAGATTTCATGGCAAAAGGCTGCTTCACCTCATTTTTGTGACGCGGATGCCCATGGATAGATCCAGGCTGTTCAGCAAGATAACCTAACCATTGCATGCCCGTAGCGCCTTGTCCATAACGCGTCATTATGGGATACACACTCGCTCCGTCTGCCTTCAATTCACGCAGTCGAGTAAGCTGAGAATCGGTCAACGTGATCGGCTGGTCTGTACCTCCTGTCCAGAAATGGGGTGCATTTCCTTGATTCCATTCCTTTTGTAACGACTTCACATCTGTATGTAGTAATGCTGCCAGTTCCTTAATTCCTGAATGCGCCGTAGAAGATGGGTATGAATGATTGGATTGATCCGTATGCGGGAAAAGTACCACCCCCCACTCCAGCTTGCCTGTTAATGGCACCCCCTTGTAATCCGTTAACTGCCCTCGCCCCGTGTCCAGCATAACACCTCGTTCACGCTGCAAAACAGACATTTCACGAACGGTGCGTTGAAACCCTGGCATCGTGCGATTCACCTGAACCATCTGAACCCAGGCCAAACGAAACATAAGCAAACCAAACACAATTGTCAGAAGAATACATGTAATATAAATGCGCCGTTTCAGTTGTACATGCATTGGGCCACCCCCGTTCAACGTTTTGGCATAGTATGCGTTACTCATATTGGAATTATTCGGTAAACACCAAGAAAACCTGTCCCCTAGAAGGGACAGGTTTCTCGATAGATCCATTAATGGTTGGGTTAGACCGTAAAGCGAGACAATGTATCTTTCAATTCTGTCGACACATTCTCCAGTTTTGCAGACAAATTCACCAGCTGGTTACTGATATTTTGCTGTTCACTGCTCAAGGAAGCAACTTCCTGAGACGTCGCAGAAGATTGTTCAGCTACGGCGCTGACATTACTCATCGCTTCGGACAACGTACCTTGAGATTGATTCAAATCTCCAATTGACCCAGTGACCATGCTCAGACTCTCAACAAACGCACCCATTTGCTGCTGTACTGAAGCAAATATGACGTTGGTATCTTTCACGGCATCCATCTGTTCCTTGAATAGCGGATAAGCTGCAGACAATTGATCTACGGTCTCATTCATTTCGGTCATAATCTTGTCCGTAATGTCGCCGACCATATCAATGGATTGTCTGGATTGTTCAGCCAACTGGCGGACCTCATTCGCTACCACCATGAATCCACGTCCAGCTGTACCGGCACGAGCGGCTTCAATGGTTGCATTCAAGGAGAGAATGTTCGTTTGTTTGGTAATATTTTGCATGACGTCAAGCACCTTCAGAACAGAAGAAGTACTCTCTTTCAATGAATCTACCTTGTTTACCAACGCACCGATCATTTCTTCGGTCTTCTGCGTTTTGGTCATCAACTGATTCAGATGCTGTGTACCTGTCTGACTGGATTTCTCTACATGACGGGCTGAATCACCCATTTGTTCATTCGCGGCGACCACACTCTCCATCTGACGGGAGATATTGTCGGTCAATTCGTTTCCACGCTCTGCTTCTGTTGCCAGACTGCTTGCTCCACCCGCAATTTCTTCAGTGGCTACTGCAATCTCGGAAGCAGAAACTGCTGTTTTCTTGGATGCACTGCTCAGCTCAGAAGCGGTATCCAATACTTCCTGTGCAGAACGGTTGGTTTGCTCCACCAGCTTCGTAATTTGCTCCATCATCAGATTGAATGCGGCCGATAATTGACCAATTTCATCCTGGGAGGTATACGGTGTACGCACCTTGAGGTTACCTTTTGCCCCTTCTTGCATCAGATCTTTCAATTTGCCCAATGGACGGGCAATCATGCGAACCATCCAAATACCGATCAGTATCGCAATAGCGGCATCAATCAATGCCATCCACAAGGTGAGCGTCAGAATACCCTTGGCATCTTTCACCAAGACAGAAGTCGGAACCATCCCGATCAGTTTCCAATCGGATGTGTCCATGGTGCTGTATGACGCCAGCATATTCGTTGAATTTCCATCAACGGTATAATCCGTATTCGTGCTGCCCGATTTTTCTTTCAAGTCTTTGACAAAAGCCAAATCTGTATCTTTCCCTGTGTCATCAGCTATCGTCGATGCTACAACTTTGTTGTCCGGAGCGATCAGTTGAAGTACAGCTCCCTCACCCAAATCGAGTGATTTCAACTGCTGCTCCAGAACTTCCAGTTTCAACTCAATGATTAATACATAGGACTGGGTTGTCCCTTGCAGATTCTTCATTGAACGTGCAATCCGGAACGTGGGTGTACCGCCATCTTCCTTGGTTTCCGTTGGGAGCCAGCGGTATCCACCAGCTTGAACCAACTCGTCATACCAGGCCTCTTTACGAATATCACCCATAGAAGAACTGCTGCTTCCTGTACCCATAGTGGATCTTGTTTCATCCGTCGGCACAAGATAAATCGCTTCCATAGATTTATTCGTAAAAGCAATGTTCGATAATTGTTTGTTGATGGAGCTTGAATTTACAAACGTATCGTATGCCGACAAGTTTTTATCAGACATTTTTTGAAGCAAGGACTGCATTTCCGGATCGAAGAAAATTTGTGTAGATGTATCTACAAACCGCTCCAAAATGATGTCCATTTTCTGCTTGGTTTGTTCAATCGTTTCCTGATTCGATCGGGATGCATTCTTCTCAATCGTATCTTTGGCTTTAGCATAGGATAATAGACCTAAACCAATGACAAAAAACATGATTCCTACAAAAAAGACCAAAAACAGTTTAACGCCCACCGATTTAACCGGATTAGCCTTCTTAATCTGTGTAAACGTTGTTCCCCCAACATTTTTCCAGTTCTGCTTTTTCAATTGGGTTTTTGTTTTATTCCATCCCAACTTCAGCTTACTCCGATCCAATTTAAAGGATTGTTTGTCTGGAGCATCCCCGGTCTTCCTTTTTGCTACCTTCTCTTTTTTTACTTTCTGTACCTTCTCGGACTTAACCTTCTCGGGTGTTGTCAATTCTTCCCCACTGTCTTTCTGCTTCTTTTGAACCAATCCCATTCACCTGCCAGTAATTTACTTGTTGGATTTTTCTTTCTCTCCCCTATAAATATGTAGTATTCGACAACATTCCCCTTTCCCCTTTCGTTTTCCCGAAATTTTTTACAACTTTTTTCCTATTTTTCTATAAAAAAAAGACCCCCATATACCGATAGACGGAGGTCTAATTTGTAAATTTTATAACACTATATTGTTAAATCATAGCATTATTTTGTTGAAAACTAGGCATTTGAACCTATTTCTTTTTTCTCATCATATCAAAGTAGGAAACAGGTTGATCCACCTTCATTTTCACACGCTGTAACGGGTGACGAGCTGCATCGAGCACATTGCCCTCTTCATCCTGCAATTCCCCTACAACCTGTTTGAAAAAGTGGCCCCCCGGACCGAAAAATTCGATCTCCTGTCCTGGTTTGAAATGATTGCGCTGTTGAATGGTCGCCATCCCTGTATTTGCATCATAGTCGATAACCAATCCGGCAAAGTCGTAAGGTACCGCTTTTTCTTCCGGTTCATAGATGTGATCCTCATGATCCGGTGTATCATAGAAAAAGCCGGTATTCAATGGACGATTTGCCGCCTTGTTCATTTCCTCTACCCATTCAGGCTTCAATACATAGTTCTCCGGGTCAGCCATATAAGAATCGATAGCCTGACGATATACGTTAACTACGGTAGCCACATAATGAATCGACTTCATACGTCCTTCAATTTTGAAACTATCCACACCGACATCAATCAGCTCGGGAATATGCCCAATCATGCACAGATCCTTCGAACCCATGGAAAAAGAATTGTCCTGCTCCTGGAATAACGGCAGCTGGTTCTCTCCCAATTTGAATGGGGCAGGGGCCTGCATTTGCATTTCTTCTTCACTGACCCATACAGTACCTTCTCGGGCATCTTCAAACAAATCATACTTCCAACGGCAGGACTGGCAGCAGCCGCCCCGATTGGAATCCCGATCCGTAAAATGGTTGGACAACACACACCGTCCGGAATAGGACGAGCACATAGCTCCATGAATAAAGGCTTCGATCTCGATATCCACATTGGCCTTGATTTCTTCAATTTCCTCAAAGCTTGTCTCACGTCCGAGAACGACGCGTGGAAGGCCTTCATCCTTCCAAAACTTCACAGCTTGCCAGTTCAAAGTCGATTGTTGAGTACTCAAATGCACTTCCAAACCCGGCACTGCACGCTGAGCTACTTCAATAATCGCTGGATCTGCCACAATAATGGCTGCAATTCCTGCATCATACAAGTTTTGCAAATACGCTTGAATACCTTCGATATCTTCATTATGTGCATATATATTGGTGGCAACGAAGACTTTGGCTCCGTATTTTTTGGCAAATTCCACGCCTTCGCGCATTTCTTCAAAGGTAAAGTTATCCGCGTTAGAACGCAATCCGTATGCCTGTCCACCGATATACACAGCATCTGCTCCATAATGGATTGCAAATTTAAGCTTTTCCAGATTACCAGCCGGAGCAAGCAGCTCCGGTTTGTCCAGACGGTTACGTTTACCCGAGAACTTCCGCTTTACCGCCACTGTTTCCATTTCGTTCACCTCGTCTATTAATACACCTGTTCTTTATAGAAAAATCCAAACGACAACTCTCGTTCAGGGTCCTGCAGTTGACGAACCTCGTCCAGCCATTCTTCACAAAATGCATAAGCATCGGCATCAGCCGCATAGCTATCCAGAGCTACACGGTATGCACGTACAACAGCTTCGTTATACGCAAGCGGTTTTAACATGCCTTCGATTTTGAAGCTGTGCACCCCGGCTTCCATCAACAGATGAAGATCCTCAAGAATACAGATATCCTCCGAACTCATGATGTGAGTTCCGTTCACATCTTCATAGATCGGGAACTTCTCATCCCGACGTTCAGCCTCAATCAGAAACAAACCTCGTTCTTTACCCAAATGCCCCTCTACTGGACGCCCTTGATGGGACATATAACTTTGCACCAGACTCCGTTTGGAATGATAAATATTCGTCATGCCATGCACCTGGACCTGGGCTTCCACCTTCAGAAATGGCACCATCTCCGTCAGCTCGTCCATATTCAGCTCCCGAGCAAGCACGACACGACTCGCGCCTTTGGTTCCCCAGTAGTTGGCCGTTGCATAGTTGGTTGATGTCATCTCAGCATTCCAGTGCAGCTGGATATGAGGAGCATGCTCCTTAATTGCGGCTAGCACAGACGGGTCGTTGAACTCCACGCCATGAACACCGATTTTACCCAGCGCCTGAACATATTCAGGCAATTCCTTTAGCAACTCGTTGGACATCAGATTATTCATGGACACGTATACACGCGCCTGATGTTTCGCTGCATCGGCAACGACCTCTGCTGTCTCTTCCACACTGAAGCTGCCGGGAAGACGCATGCCGAAGCGATCGTCCCCAATTAACAGAGCATCTGCTCCTGCCTGGAGCAGCACCTCTGCTTCTTTCACATTTGCCGCCGTAACGAGCAGTTCATGTTTCGTACTCATATACATCCCCTCCGCTTATTGCGCAGCCTTACTTTTGGCTATATTTTGCTGATGTTCCTTATATGTTTTGGCAAACAGATGTCCGAATGTACCGTCCTTCTTGGTCACATAGAACAGGTAATCCGAAGCTTCTGGATTCAACGCTGCTTCAATGGATGCCAGACTTGGACTCGCAATCGGTCCCGGTGGCAGCCCTTTGTTCAGATACGTATTATAGGGACTTTGTACCTTCAGATCCTTGTAAAGCAATCTAGCCTTCGGCTTATCCAGTAAATACTGTACTGTAGCGTCAATCTCCAGTTTCATATCCTGGTTGATCCGATTATAGATTACGCCTGCCACAAGCGCGCGTTCCTGATCCACCACGACTTCTCTCTCCACAAGCGATGCGATCGTTAACACTTCATGCAAAGACAGATTTCTCTCCTTGAGCTTGGACGCCAAATCAGGGATAGAATCAACCTTGGTCTGGAATTCCTCAAGCATTCGCTGCATGACCTCTTGCGTAGAACTACCCTCTTTCAGCTCATACGTCTCTGGGAACAGATATCCCTCCAGCACATATCGCAATTCTTCATCCACTGGAATGTCCTTGATGATGTCGATATCAAAAGCAGATGGATCATTGGCAAGCTTGATAAATTCCTCACGATCCACAATGCCCTCAGCAGATAGTTTGTCCGCCATTTGTAATACGGTATATCCCTCAGGAATAGTAAACTTGACCATGGATTCTGGCACAACTTCACCGTTATTCAGCTTATTAATTATCTCATCGTATGACACGCCGGGATTTAAGGAATATGTACCTGCCATAAAATTCGATCCTTGTTTCTTCCACTTCAGGTATCCCTTAAAGGCTAAACCACTTCGAATCAGACCTTCTTGCTCTAACTGATCCGCAATTTTGGAAGTTCCTGACCCGCTCTTGATCTCGAAAACGATAGGTTCTGCGGATGCTTGTACCGGACGCATCATGTTCCAGACATATACGCCTGCTCCTCCGGCAACAACCAGGATGATAAGCAAAAAGACTAAAATCGCTTTTCCTTTCAAAAAAGACACAACTCCTTTACACAACCAAAAAGAGCGGACTTCTCCGCCCTTCCGGTTTCTTCAATTTGAAGCTGATTCATCAATCTTCGTCAATGGGGAGTGTACATTCATCATACAGTTCAGAGATGTTCTCCCACTCGTCATCATCGTCAATCGTAACTAATTCCGGCATGATCTGGCCTTCACTTCCCGGTAAAACCCGCAGAAGTTCAACTTCGTCATAAGGACGTAATGAACTGCGGAGCACCGCATACTGCTGGCCCTTCACTTCAAACTCAGCCAGCAGGTCATACGGATGCGATTTACCGTTCTCTTCTTCCAGCTCAACATGAGCACCAAAAGCCAGACGCAGCGAATCTGTCCATTTCAAGTCTTCGCGGCTGTATTCTGTCATTTAGTTCGCTTCCTCTTCATCTTCTGCAAGAAATGTATTAAACGTCTCCTCGACGATATCCCATTCAGCATCATCTTGGATGACGAAAAGTTTAATATCGTCGCCCTCTTCTTCATAACGGAATGCATACACATCCGTCTCTCCATCTTCGGGTTCAACCGGAGCAACCATCATGTACTTGGCCTCCGAACCGTCCACTTCGAATTTCATGATGACTTCAAATTCCTCTTCATTACCCTCGTCATCCGCAATGTAAATAATCTCCGATTCTTCTTCCATACCCAGTTGATCTTCAGCCATTGTTGATCCCCCTCACCTTTTACTATTGGCATCCAAATAATTTTGCAAAATCAAGCTTGCGGCCATTTTGTCCACAACCTGCTTGCGTTTTTTGCGACTGACATCCGCTTCAAGTAACGTTCGTTCTGCTGCAATGGTTGTCAGCCGTTCATCCCAAAGGTGAACAGGTAAATTCAGTTCGCCCCGCAGGCGTTCGGCAAAAGCAATGCATATTTCACCACGCGGTCCTACGGTGCCGTTCATGTTTTTGGGAAGTCCGACTACAATCTCGCCGATCTCATGCTCACGCACAAGTTCTGCAATTCGAGCGAACTCACCTTCATCCCGGCGGCGTTCAAGTACTTCCAATCCCTGGGCAGTCCAACCGAAGGCGTCACTAGCGGCAACTCCGATTCTTCGGTCCCCATAGTCCAAACCTAATATTTTCATCCATGCTCTCCCATCCTCAAGCCTGCTCAGGTCGAATAATACTCGCCTTCTCAAGCTTCAGGCTGTCTTCTGTCGGTTCATTTCCCGCTGCCTGCATAGCTGCATCACAGCGGAAGCGATGTACATTACCGGTGATTGGCCAGATAAGAACGAACAAGCTCTTCAATCAGCTCATCGCGTTCTTTTTTACGGACCAGACTGCGTGCATTGTTGTGACGAGGGATGTATGCGGGGTCTCCAGAAATCAGATACCCGACAATCTGGTTAATAGGATTATACTCCTTATCCACCAGTGCATCATATACCGTGAGAAGAATCTCTTTGGAGGATGCTTCCTGCTCGTCGGCTTTCACATTAAATTTAACCGTCTTATCCATGGAGTCCATTGATGACACCTCGCTCCTGCATGAACATGGGGACCATGTCCTGCCGAATTGATTTCTGCTTATATAATAACATATTCTGACTGCTACAAGTAAACAAAGGATGAGCCAATTGTGTTTTTTGCTTGTCCTTTACTGGCTAACCAATGAAACCGCCAGTTTCAACGCTTCATCCAGCTTGCTCGCATCCTTGCCTCCGGCTTGCGCCATATCAGGACGTCCGCCACCTCCGCCGCCGCATACTGCCGCAACTTCCTTGACAATTTTACCTGCATGCAGCCCTTGTTTTACCTGTTCAGCAGGGACAGCTACAACGAAATTCACTTTACCATCAGCTGGAGCACCCAGTACGAGTACTGCATCAGGCAGTTTTACTTTTAATTCATCAGCCACTGTCCGCAGTGCATCCATATTCGGAGCATCTACACGAGCTGCAAGCAATTGTGTATTTCCTGCTTGTACCACTTGATCTGTCAATGCGCCTGCTTCCATGGCACTCAGCTTGCTTTGCAGTGACTCAGTCTCTCTGGCAGCTTCTTTCAATTGCTGATTCAGACCTTCAATGCGTTTAGGCACGTCGGCCACGTTCGCTTTGAGCAGGGATGCCGATTGTTTGAGCAATTCAAGCTGACTTTCTACATACAGATACGCACCACGGCCAGTAACGGCTTCGATCCGACGTACGCCGGAGCCGATTCCACTCTCGCTCACCAGCTTGAAGATACCGATCTCTGATGTATTGTTTACGTGACAACCGCCACAAAGTTCCAAACTATAATCTCCGACTTGCACCACACGCACAATATCACCGTATTTTTCACCGAACAGTGCCATCGCACCCATTTCTTTGGCTTCATCAATGGCTTTCAGTTCAATGTTTACGTTCAGACGATTCCAGATCTGTTCGTTCACCTGACGCTCGATCTCTGTTAATTCTTCCGGCGTAATACTGCCGAAGTGCGAGAAGTCAAAGCGCAGACGTTGAGGCTCTACGAGAGATCCTGCCTGATTGACATGCGTTCCGAGCACATCTTTGAGCGCTTTGTGCAGCAAGTGGGTTGCGGTATGGTTTTTGATAATATCGCCACGTTTGGACGCATCCACTTCAGCTTTAACCACTTCACCCACACGCAATTCCCCGGACTCTACCGTCACCAGATGCACATGTTGTCCCATCGGAGCCTTGAAAAGCCCTTGCACTTTCGCCGTTACACTGGCTCCACGCAGCAAGCCCTGATCACTTACTTGTCCGCCGCTTTCCGCATAGAATGGAGTCTTGTCAAGGATGACCTGGCAAGTCTGTCCTTCGCTTACGGAGTCTACCAGTGCGTCACCAGCAACGATGGCTACCACTTTTGCTTCCGTCAACAGGTCATTATAACCAACAAACTCGCTTTTAACCTCCAGATCAGCAAGCGGTCCGCCTTGAACCTTCATGCTCTCGCTTTCCTGGCGTCCTGCACGTGCACGATCACGCTGCTCCTGCATCGAGGCATCGAATCCTTCACGGTCAACAGTCATACCATGCTCTGCTGCATAGTCTTCGGTCAGGTCAAAGGGGAAACCGTACGTATCATACAGTTTGAACGCTTCAGGCCCGCTAATAACCGTGCGACCTTCAGATTTGGCTGTGCTGCTCATGTCCGCGAGAATAGCAAGTCCATCCGTGAGTGTTTCATGGAAACGTTCTTCCTCGGTTTTGATCACTTTAGCGATAAACTCCTGCTTGTCCACCACTTCCGAGTAGTACATCCCCATCACTTCACCGACAGTCGTTGTCAGTTCATACAGGAATGGACGGTCGAGTCCCAGTACTTTACCGTAACGTACGGCACGACGGAGCAAACGGCGAATGACATATCCGCGTCCTTCATTGCTTGGCAGAACACCATCACCTACAGCAAAGGCAACCGTACGAATGTGGTCGGCAATAACTTTCAGTGCAACGTCAATCTCTACGCTGTCATTATATTTCACACCGGCAAGAGCCGCTGTTCTTTGAATCATCGGTTGGAACAGATCTGTGTCAAAGTTGGAATCCACATTTTGCAAAATGGATGCAAAGCGTTCCAGACCTGCACCTGTATCAATATTTTTGTTCGGAAGCGGCGTGTAGCTACCATCCTTGTTGTGATTGAACTGGGAGAATACCAGGTTCCATACTTCCAGATAACGTTCATTTTCCCCGCCTGGATACATCTCGGGGTCATTCATGTCATTGCCATAAGCTTCGCCGCGGTCATAGAAAATTTCGGTACAAGGTCCACACGGGCCTTCGCCGATATCCCAGAAGTTCTCATCCAGCTTGATGATACGTTCAGCAGGCAGTCCCACTTTTTCGTTCCAAAGTTTGAAAGCCTCTTCGTCTTCAGGGTATACCGTCACCGAGAGACGTTCCGGATCGAAACCGATCCATTCTTTGCTTGTGAGAAATTCCCATGCCCACGTAATCGTTTCTTCCTTGAAATAGTCTCCAATGGAAAAGTTACCGAGCATTTCGAAGAACGTATGGTGACGGCGAGTTTTACCGACATTTTCAATATCGTTCGTACGAATACATTTTTGGGAGTTGGCGAGACGTGGATTCTCCGGTTTCTCCCGACCGTCAAAATACGGTTTTAACGGAGCCATACCTGCATTAATCCACAGAAGGGATGGATCATTATGAGGTACAAGCGATGCGCTTGGCTCGATTTTATGTCCTTTACTTGCAAAAAACTCTATCCATTTGGACCGGATTTCACTGGCTTTCATACGGAGTGCCCCCAATTAATTATAATAGTCCGGTGCATATTCGCTCCGGGTTGTTAACAAGTAAAAACAAACACAAAAAACGCCCCTGATAGTCAGGGACGATTGTAATCGCGGTACCACCCTGGTTATTGCTGCTCATCCGCAGATGAAACAAACAATCTCCTCGTTGATGCGAAATAACGGTCGCTCCCGGCAGGGTTGTCCTGCACTCCGAAATCAGCTTTCCGCCGCTTCAACTTTCAAGACTCTTCCAGCCATCGGGCTCAGATTGCATCTGATCCGAAGAAGTCTATTCTCTGAGGAAAGGAACCCTCGGCGTACTTCATTTCATCATCGATTTCTTGTTCTAAACATACCCCTCCATTATATCGATATGCCTATATGGTGTCAACGCACCCTTGAGGAACAGACCGGCGCTTGGGTCAGTCGGTTCTTCGTTTGATGTAATACGCAAAAAAGTGCTGCACGATCACCTTGAGGACAGCAAAGACCGGTACTGCCAGAATGAGTCCCACAATGCCCGCCAGTTCGCCTCCCACAAGGAGCGCGAAGATAATCGACAACGGATGCAAATGCAGAGTCCTCCCCACCACCTGAGGAGAGATGACGTTGCTCTCCAACACCTGGCACAGTGTGTTCACGATGATAACAAAGAGCACCATTTTGAACGATACCGTTGACGCCATAACCACTGCTGGAGCAGCTCCAAGAAATGGACCTAGATAGGGCACGATGTTAAATACAGCGACAATGCTGGCAAGCAGCAACGCATAAGGCATATCAATGACGATGTAACCGATATAGGCAAAGATGCCCACTATCACACAGACGATAAATTGTCCGCGAATATAGTTCCCCAAGGCCGTGTCAATCTCCTTCATAACCGAAACAATCGCTTTGCGCCGTGATCGAGGCAGGTAGGCCACTATGGTGCGCTCGAATACCTCAAAATCTTTTAACATATAGAAAATGAGAAATGGCACAATAAACACATTGAATAACACATTAATGGTTGTCCCGATATTATCCATCAGCTTCGTGATCCCCTGAGTCAGCCGATCCTCCATCTGGAAAAACCAGCTGTTCATGCCTGTGCGCACACTTGGTGGCATTAATTTGTGGTCCATATTATTCATCAAACTCTGGGCACGCATCGACAGCTCCGGCATATGCTCGTTCAGTTCCTCCAATTGTTCAATCAATACCGGAATGACATTCATCAGGATGACCCCGATACAGGTGAGGAAAAAAGCATAGATTAACAGCACGGCAATGGTTCGAGGAACTTTACGTCCTCCCAGCATGCTTACAATCGGATTGAGTACATAAGATATGATGAGGGCCACGATAAAAGGTGCCAGCACTGTTTTCAAAAATCCATATATATGAAGCAGCAATGGCCGCAGCAGCCAGATAAAATACAGGATAATCAATCCGAGTAGCAGCCAGATGGCATAACGGAACATCTTGTTTTTTGTTAATTGCTCCACTTGCATCTCTCCCTTTTGGACTGGCTCTGAAAGTCAGTATATGTAAGGAAGGGAATATTTATTATCGCCGTCCAGAAGTGGGGACTAACAATTCTCGCCCATGGATGGACAATCCGGTTGACGTCGTAATTTGGACACAAAAAAAGCGCCCCCTTCATGATGAAGGAGACGCATCTTGTGATTCGGGGTAGCATATATTATACAAGTCCCTTGAACCACTATGTAACCGCAGCTATATACATCTGTCATCATTTCATGACAGCATTCAATGACATTCTTTGTCATGAAACCGCATATAGAAGAAGTTAGACTGCTTATTAAGAAGAAGCATGAAGATGAGGGAAGTCTTGCGGCAGCTCTTCCCCGAAGAACAGATCATCGAGGGAACTGAGCGTGCCGTCTTCTTCCACCTGGTAAACAGACATTTTCTCACCGTTCACTGTTAATTCGATAAAGCATCCCCAGCAATAAAATTGGTGGGAACCGATTTTCCCAATATCTTTGGAACTACAGTTTGGACATTTCATATTCATTCACCTATCCATTAACAGAATGAATGGCATTTTCCAAGCGCTGTTCACTCAGCGGCGGCACCATAATGGCACTTTCCCCAATGGACATATCACTTGTACATGGCAGCCATTTGCGGCCCTCAATCAAATCGGACACAAAACCGTCCGTAATTTCAATCCCTATTATTGTATTTCCCAACTCCTGGTCAAAATAAACATCAGAGACTCGTCCAAGCAGCAAACCTTCTTCGGTGAGCACGGACATCTCCTTCAATTTAGACTGGCCGAGGAGGTACGTGTGTTTTATGTCGTCGGCTCCCGTTTTGCGGACAGCCTGTTGATTACGGATCATGACGGCATCTTCGCCGTAGGCAACGATATCTTGCCACTGCACGATTTTGACATGACTGGTAAACAGGCCTTTGTTTTCAAGTTCAATGCCTTCAATTTTCCAATCGTCATTCACAATGAAATCCTGGATTTTGCCGACCTGCTTCCCGTCCTCAACGTCAAACACGGCAAGTCCGATCATTTCCTGAAGCTTCATCGCAGGGTCCCCCTCATCTTCTTATCATTAAATAGCCGCGGCGCTATTGCTAGGTATGCCCAAAGTTGATGAGTGGCAATCAGACGCCGATCATCAAAACCGCTTCTATCCAACCGATGAAATGGAACTTCTTCCCTCCTTTTGTTCCATGTGCAATGAGCCCTTAGGCTCTATTACGCAGTCGCCCAAGAATGGTTCCAATTTTTTCGGCGGTTATCATGATTTCTTCCGTAGTATTACCCAATCCCCAGCTAAAACGAATCGCGGAATGCAAAAATGTCTCCGGCAAGTTCATTGCTTTCAGCACATGGGACACTTCGAGAGAACCGGAAGTACATGCCGAACCGCTCGCCACAGCGATGCCTTCCATATCCAGATTCATGAGCATCGTCTCCGTGGACACCTCCGGAAAGCTGATGTTCAGGATATTGGGCAGCGTATATTCAGGATGTCCGTTGACGTGGAAATGCTCCGCCCCTACTTGTTTCTCCAGTTGTTCCAGCAGCAATGACCGCAATGCCAGATCATGTTCGCGACGAGCTGCCGCTTGTTCTCCTGCTATTTTCAATGCCTCCGCAAAGCCAGCGATACCTGCCATATTCTCGGTCCCTGCCCGCCGTTGCCGTTCCTGAAGGCCGCCGTGCGATCTCGCCTCAAGCACAATTCCGCGCCGTACATAGAGCGCACCCACGCCTTGAGGCCCATTGATTTTATGAGCAGAGAAGCTGATCAGATCCACAGGCAGTTCCTTGCAGGAAATTTCCTGGGTCCCAAGGGCCTGAACTGCATCGGTATGGAACAAAATATCATGCTGACGAGCCAGTTCACCAATCTCGCGGATGGGCTGAATGGTGCCTACTTCATTGTTGGCATACATCATGGTGATCAGTACTGTATCTGGGCGAATGGCCTCTTTTAGCTCTTCCAGACGTATTCTTCCGTATTCATCTACAGGCAAATAGGTCACGTCATAGCCTTGTCGTTCCAGTTCCTGGCACGTATGCAGTACCGCATGATGTTCAATGGCTGTTGTAATGATGTGTCGTCCCCGTTCTTCCCTCGCTGAAACTGCGCCAAATATGGCCAAATTGTCACTTTCCGTGCCGCCTCCGGTAAATACGAGTTCATCCGGGAAACAACCCAAAGACGCCGCAATGACATCCCTTGCTCCACTGACGGTCCGTTTGGCTTCGCGGCCAAAGGCATGGATACTTGATGCATTGCCATATTGCCCTGTCATTACTTTCATCATCGCTTCCGCGACTTGTGGATGCATAGGTGTCGATGCGGCGTGATCCAAATATATTCTTTTCATTGATTTCACCCCGTTATATGTTGGACTTCCATCTTTTCATGTTGTGTAATTGAAAATTTAAACCAATGCTATTGTGTCATATCTTCGTGTATAATGTTTAATATCCATTCAAAAAGGAGAGATCGACATGAGTGATCAGGTTCTCAGTCAAATTCTGAATCAGCTTCAACAAATGGACAAGCGTTTCGACAACATCGATGGACGTCTTGAAAAGATCGAAGACAGGCTTGATACTATCGAGGAACAAACCAAAAACATTCCTCTGCTTCAGCAGGCCGTTCTGGAGACACTGGAAGTTACCAAACGTCTTGAAGCTTCACAAATCACGTTTGAACGTAAAGTAACCGCCGAATTAAACACCCATCAGCACAGCATTGATATTTTGAACCGTCGTCAATTGCGTATGGAAGCAGATATAGAAGCACTCAAGCATCGTTAGAACTTCTGACTACATCGTTTCGGAAGGGCAGCCACGAAAACGTTGCCTTCTTCAGTACATTATTACATAAATTTTGTTCATTCCAGGCTATCGTAGAATTGGAAGAATCACAATGTAGCTTGTTGCACGGCTAAAGCCCCCAATATGGGGGCTTTAGTGTGTCGTCTGTGATGCTCGTCATCAACTATGTTAGATGTAAAACATCTATTTAATGTAACCTACAAGCTTCTAGTTTAATCTATATAATGCTATACGGCAAGCGGGTTTTCGAGATTTTATATCTACTTATATCTACAAGCAAAAACAAGCATCTACAACTCATTTTGTGGGTAAAATGAGGGTAGAAAAAAAGAGCTAAGGAATCCAATTCGATGGACTCTTCAGCTCTTTTTTGCAATTCAAATTACGAATATGTACTCGTCTTTTGGTGAGGTCACTTTTACAGTGACGGGTGAATTTATTTCATGAACCTCAATTACAATCTTCGCTAACTCCTCCGCGGCATTTCTGTCTAGTGCTTGCTTAATCTCAATTTGATGAGTCTGCATTTTGCACGTCCTTTACTGTCATGTTTACCCTTTGAGTTACAGAATGCTATAATCAAGGCATCTTAGTTACTCTGGAGGTCAATAAGTGAATGTCTCCCGTGGGAGGTGTTTACTCGGAGATTTCATTGATTCAAAAGGCTGGACTCAGGCGAAATATGCAGACATAGTAGGTAGACACCCACGAGTAATATCACACTTCTGCCAAGATGAGAGAGTGATGCAGCCCGAAGACTTAAAAGTCGCGTCCATTGTATTCAAGCGACCAATGGATGACTTTTATGAATGGAAAATTGAAATCAGTGATTTTGAGTAAACGGCGGTTATTTCCCCGCCCTCCCCTGGAGGTTTCGGAGCAATTTGCTCTTAAATGTTGTTATGTAAATAATACCTTTTTCCTATGACATTCGGTGTCATAATATGTCGAACGACCCAAAGGTAAAACTTTACATTTAAAAACTTCACGAAACTTTGCATTGACTTTGTGTTAAAGATATATCTGTCATTATACACGGAACATACGTTCTTGTTAATACGTATTATATTGTCTATTGTCGAATATTATCTATATAATATCGTTTATCTGTTTTAACGAAGTGGTTTTCTCGGATGTTTTTGGTATGATTTAAGTAATCGCATCCAGAAAGGGACCAGCAGATGAACGTGTATAAGATGGAAGTAATGGCGAATGGTTTTTTAATTCGTGTATTTTATGGTGAGACAGAAGAACGAGGATTGAAACAATGCAAAGACTTCGCATCTGGATTTCAACGGAAGGTTTCAAACATTGAAATGAAGGTAGTTATTCAAAAGAGAGCGAAACAGAAGAACCGATGGAATTACAATGGTGTTCCTTGGGAGTATTACAAGACACTGACTAAAAAGCCGTTGAAGCCAAAAGAGAAAAACCCACCGGAATGAGCTGGTGGGTTAAAATATTCATTCATATGGTCTATACTTCTCACGCAACTGTTCCGCCTCTCGCTTACGGTCCTCAACATCCGATTTGAGAAAGAGACGAACTGACCCGGACTCTTTGACTGGCTGCAATTTACCGCGCTGAACTAAGGACACTAGATTTTGCTTGGACACGCCAAGCAGCTCCACTGTTTCAGCAGATGTTAGTACGTTCTCTTGTATGATGCGGATCAGATCGTCCCGTTCCATCAAATCACCTCGTAATCAATATTACCATTGTAGCGACACTTAGACCCAGTGAAAGCAAACTGATGATCAAAGTCACTTTAGTTATTTTTGACATACTCATGATTATACATGCTCCCTTCTTGTCATGCTATACTAAGGGAAGAGAAGGATTAAGGAACTCACACGGTCGGCCTTTGGGATTAACCGACCGTGCTACCCTCAAGTCCCGCCTATCGGCGTAAGACTATGATGAGGTTGACTACTGCGGTAAGCAAGCTGACAATGGCCGTGAGAAGCGTAACCAGCTTGTCCACCGGGAGTTCCTTTTTCTTTCTCCTTTTTTTCTTCATCCTTGTTCTCACCTCCCATAAATAATATACCATATCTATTTACTATAGTCAATAGGTTTATCCTGCATGTCTATGTTTTGATGAACGCAAAAAAAGGCCCCGCCAGATTAACTGGTAGGGCTTTTGATCTTTCCAAGCGATTGGGATTTTTGCAGAGAAGACTTGTCAATTTCAATGTAAATTATTCCGTTAAATATTCCTGAAATTATTCCTGACTTGCTTCAATCTTTTTCAATCTCAAGTCCATGGCTTTAACATCACCATTGGTCCCTGCAATCAAGGCCAGGATATTTTTCCTGAGCCGATTAATGACTACCGCCGTTTCTTCCCTCGTGATTTGTGCCCCCGGACGGGTACCGTCAAAATAACCATTGGCTGTAACCTCTGCCCATGCCGCTTCTGCCCACTTGCTGGGCACATTAATGTCTCTCTCCTGTGTCACTGGCTTGTCCTCCTTGATCTGTAATTTTGCCATAGCAACATTAATCTGCATTTGTGTTGGACGCTGTCCAGCGCGGCATTGAGCCGTTGATAAGCCAAAGTCCATCTGTAGGTGAGGATAGTCAGGGAAGCTTGCCCAATCTCCACCCCATGTAAAGCCCAACCCCTTACCGATCTCCGCGACCTGGAGCCAGTCAGCCCGTTTGTCACCGTTACCATCCCGTACTGTATCCCAACTCACCGACTTGCCATCAGGCATAAGCAACACATAATCCACGGCCACACCAAAATTGTGATAACTGTACCCACCGCGTGCGTTAGTTACAACCTTCCCCGGCTTACTACGACCCTGTGCATACAAAGCGTCTTGCTCTGCTACGGTCCGCAAACCCTGCGTGATGACTATCGGGATGCCAATAGCAAAAGAGCGCTGTATAAGCCGCTCCGTAGCTGTACGCACAACAGGCAATAAACCTGTCAGCTTGGCAGCAGACTTGCTCATTACATAATCCAATGTGAGTGTCATTGCTGATCAACTCCCTTTTTCGTCTGCTTCACCAACTGATTACCGTAAACCGCCACAGCGCCCACCAGAACGCCTTGTACAACGCTCTCCACGCTCAAGCCAAGCATCAGGATAGAAAATACAATAGCTATACTAGAAACGATATAAATGATAGTCCAATCCTGTACCTTCGGCGTTGACTTCAATACATACCCGATCACCCAGCAGGCTGCCAATACGATCAGCAGCCGGCCATCAATCAACCCTTGAATAATGTCCCATTCCACACTACATTCCCCCTAACTTAATTCCGGCCCATACAGCCGCGATAAGAAGTCCAGTCAATCCAGTTAATGCCGCACCATACACGGTACGCTTTAGCCACTTTTGGTCCTCGTCATGCTTATTTAAACGTGTCAGCGCATCTGCCGCATTGCGCTTGGCTTCATGAGCTACATCGGTTGTCTTCTTCAATTCAGCTTCAAGCTCAATAATCCGAAGAGTCATTTGCTGGGCTGCCTGTAGGGCTTCTTTGGAAATTTCTCTAACCTCGGCCAAACCTGGAGCCAATGCCGCCAGCGGCTTCAGCGCTTCCTCGATCCGAGCCAGTTGAACCTTCAAATCTACAATCGTATTTACATCCTGCACCTGCATGTCCTGTACACCTCCTGGTATGGCTTCCATACGCCAATCCCCCGTCTCTATCTGAATATATTGAAAAGCCCCCTGACCACTCCAGAGGGCATAAAAATAGCGCACCACTTGGGTACGCCTGTTATACGATATTTCCGTTTTGGTCCATTCCCGCCGCTTCCAGCGCTTCAGCCACTTTATCACGGCTTTGAACTGGTACAGACTCCAACTTTATCAGTCCTTTATGGATCATCATTACATATACAGCTAACATAGTTTCACCTCCCTTCAGGAGTGCTACGGCCCAGCGGATCAGCAGCCTAGCAAGTTTACGCCTCATCAGGTAGCACACTAAGCAGCAGCATGTGTAGTTCCATGAGTGCAAGTTGATTCGCGTTGCTCTCGGCGGACAATCTCTGGTTCTCGGCCTTGGAATCTTCGAGTTGCTGCTTTAAGAGGTTCACTTCCTGCGAAATATCAGGTGTTGGCTCGTCATACTCCCCATCGATATCAAAAGCTGTAAAATCAGAAACGCCACGAAAAGCGAACACTTCTGTTTGGTCGTTGTATCCGACGATACTATCCGCTGTTTTAACGATTCGCTGTGCCTCGAATGTTTCTCCATGAACCATTAAATTTCTCATGATCTGATCAACCCCCCTTGAACAACGGCTTCTGCTGTTGTCCCTCCAGGTTGTGCACTTAACTTAACAATGGTCGATCCGATATAAGAACCTAATCCGATACCATTTCCACTTCCTGAGTTATTATCTGAAAATACGTACGACATTGAAGATGAATATATTGCAATTGATTGCTTGTTTGATATGGTATTAGCCGTTAGATACGCATTAGAAAATGATATAGTAATGCCACTCTGAGTGCTAGATGTCGTCATTACACAGTTCGAAATTCTTGCTAACTTTACATATGTTAAATCTATCGCTGTCACATTAGATGGAGCATTTATAGTCAAGTACCTAATATATATGACGGATATACTCACCCGCATTAGCGAGACTCGCCCAGATAAGATGGCAGGAGACCCAGTGGTGGGTCCTATGATGTCGATATAGCCATTACCTTGTTTATGGGCTATGTTTATATCCTCGACATAAGTCCCAGCTGCTATGTGTATCGTGTAAGGGTTATTAAAAATAGGGGGAATTAATGATAATGCCTTGTTGATTGTTTTAAATGCTGTTGAAGTAGTTAGACCATCATTGCTGTCATTTCCCGTAGAAGCATTCACATTGTAAGTGATAAAAGTAGTTGTTAAATCAATACCCGATGAAGCGGCCGTCCAGATCGATCCATCATAATACTCCAGTTTTCCTGATCGGATACGCATCCCATGAGGTTCACTATTAGCTGCACTAGTATTTGCATGATTATCTAGAGCTGTTTGAGCTTCTGCCTGCACAGCATCGGCTTTAACCGTAGCATCCTCAGCAGCTAACTGCCGAACAGTGTTCACGGCTTTAGGTGTAGCAGCTTCGCCTTCCTCTTCGGATTCGGTAGCGTTGGAGAGCTGCACAATCCCTTTCTGTGTAAGGGACGCATCATCAATGACGATTTCCCCAACCTTCTGATCCGTGTATTCATTAGCTGCCTGTTCGGCTGCGTCTGCCTTGGCCTGCGCCCCCGTCTTGCTCTCCCCATCTTGCCGGACAAACTTGGCATCAGCTCCGCTCATAAGACCTGATAACCCACCTGTCACTGCGTCAGGAATGACATCTGTACCTCCCGGAAGATGAGTAATCGCATGAGCCCCCGGCGTTGCTTCCCCTGTTGCGGTTACGGTCACCTGTTTTGTTGTTGGATTGGTGGAAACTGTAATCCCGACACCGCCCACAAAGGTAACAGTATCGGATTTGCTGGAAGCTTCCACATCATTGATTACTGCAAAGGCGTTCTGGTTGACCTCGGCTCCTGCAGCAATCCCATTTAGCTTTGTGTGGTCCGCTGCTGTTACATGGATATTCGTATCCGATGCATGGCTGTCCAGATTGGCTTGTACGGCGTCCGTTTCAGCTTTGCGGGCAATGTCATCCGTTGCGGCTGGAGCGGCTACCTTGGCGCGGCCTGCGGCGTCACGTTGCATAAGCGTGTCAGGGGTTGAAGTGCTGGTGCGGCCATCCACTATCAGCTTGTCAGCCGCACTCATGAACCCCGCGGCATTGCCTTTTGCTGTCGGGTGCTCATCTGCCCCGCGTGCCTTGTGAGCTGCCAGATCAGCAGCAGCAGCGGCAATGGCTGCCGCCTTAGCTGCATCAGCTTTAGCCTGGGCGTCTGCTGGCGTTCCTTTGGTATCCATTTCAGCCTGCACACGATCAAAACCGATGTTAATGTTATTGAAATCCTCACTTATCTTTTTGCTGCCCTCCAGATTCGCGAACCGGTTCGCCATTCGTAACAACTCCCTTCAATAAATTTTCAACGTCCTGGTGAATAGTCCGAAGGAATGCCACCTGTGATTCGAGGGTGGGCAGCGTCTCCAGCATGGCACGGATTACTAATGGGCTCTCGCGGAAAATATCACTTACATCCACGGATAATTCAAGAACCTTTTTAACTCTCACCAGTCACACCCCGATTCATATTCTTGAGGATTTCAAGCATGGTGCCCTTCATCTGATCATTGACCCGAATCGTCACTGTCTCGGCTTTAATCCGTTCATCATGGGCCTTTAACTCTTCGCGGATAATCTCACGTAATCGCTGTTCGTCCATGGTGTTCACTCCTTTTTAGGCAACAAAAAAAGAGCCCATGTGTATGGACTCTCATTTGAATTATTTAATTCATTAACGGCTACGCTCGATAGCCCTAATTAACTTCTCATTCCGTTTATCTGCCTTATGAGTATGAACCACTAAGAATGCGTGAATCACACCAGGAATATAACCGAAAAATGTAAGAATGATATTTAAGATAAATGCTCCCGGTTTCCCACAAAACAAAACGGCCAATGGCGGTAAAAAGCAAAGAAAGTATAGCAACTTATATCCCCCTAAGTAAATTATAGGTATATACTACCATGATTTCACTAAGGCGGGTGATTTATTTCGCTATCGCCAAGGCTTCGTCGATTAGCTTCAGGCCTGCCTCTGCATCTGCTAGGATTTTGTCATAAGAAGCAAGTTGTTTTTCTTTATCCGCTAGAACCGGAACCGAAATTCCACTAGCCTTTGTTTCTTCAAGAGCTGCTATTTCTTTAAGCAGACTTTCTCTGCCTTCTGTTGCAGGCTTGATGGTATTGTTAATAACGCTATCTCTTAAAGACTCAAGGCTAGATTTAGATCCACCAATATATTTATTACTTGATGAAGAAGGAGAACTTGGAGTTGATTCTTCTGATACCGTAGTACCGGAACTTTCTTCTGAGGATGTAATGGTTATAATTTTACCCGTCACTTTGACATCAGCTCCTAGTGCCTCAGACAACGCTCGCGCCGGAACGTTCGCTCGGGAGTCAATCACAGCGCCCTTGTCCGACAATTTTTTTCCATCAACAATGACAGTATATTCACCTGTCACCTTTTTACCAACTAAACTCTTAACCGAGTCTGCAAAAGCGCCTCCTGCTGTCGAAACAACCACTCCAATCAAAATACCTCCTGCGATATATGCGACCTTTTTCATTATTTAACCTCCGTAATGGTGCAATTTACCTATTATGATACATTACGGTGTCGAGGTCGTAAAGGTTCCACCACCTGTATTCGGATTGTTTGCGTTATTACCGTGATTATGATGAGCAGTAGTAACAGTATGTCTATGGTTGTTGAGAGTGTAGTTTAATGAATTAATTTGATTTTGCAGAGATTGTAATTGATCCGGCAGACCATTGATTTGGCTGATTCCCAAATTTAGTCCGATTACATTCCCATTAGTGAACTGGACCACACCTTGCAGTGTAGTTACTCCCGCTGTGGAACCAAGACGCAAACCATTATTACCAATCACAGCTAATTCACTTGAGTTGGCGTAAATCAGACCTTGAGATTGACCGCTTGCGTTATAGTAGGTGTGTCCCGAAATGTTTGCCGATGGATTGGTACCCAGAGTGACCCGGCGTGCATTGCCAGAGTCATAGAATGTGAATCCGTTCGGATCTAACTCGATCCGGTCGCCACTAGCTGCTGTCCTAATTTTACTACCCAGGATGTCAGCACCTTGAATGTACGAACCAATTATCTCGCCACCCTCAACCCGTCCAGCAATCAGCGTGCCGTGGAATGTTCCATTAGCTGCCTGGAGTGTTCCGCTGAACGTCCCATTCACACCCTGCAATGTTCCGGTGAATGTACCGCCCGCCGCTCGAAGGTCTCCTGTAAAGGTACCACCTGCCGCTTGCAAGTTCCCGCTGAATACTCCATCCGTGGCTTCCAGTGTGCCAATGAATTTGTACTTGCCTGCAACCGGATCGAAGTACAACCGATCTTGACCATTGGCCTGGAAAGAGAGCTTGTCACTGTTCAGGATAACTTTGCTCTTGTGGTCCTCGCGCTCTATGATCAATCCCTCTGTACGGGTGATGGTCGCCCCATAATAGGACTTGCCTTCCTTGATGGCATCCTTATTCAGCTTATTAACTTGTTGCGTCAGGCTGCCTTCAACGACAAACTCACTACGTTGTTCGGATACAGATGGAGCTTCTAGGCTCATCTTCAAGCCGCCTGCAAAATTGAATACTTGATGCAGGATGATTGTTTTGTATCTGACAACGCCATCCCAAGGGATATTCGTATTCTGCCAGGTTGAAACCGTCTCATCCCATGTGGTGCCTTCCTGCTGTTCAAAGCCGATGACGTCACCCTGTTCAAGCTGCGGGTATCCTCTCGCATCCATCGTAAGAGGTAGATAAGAAAATCCATTCAACGTTGTCAGAAGGCCATTCGTGACCGCCTGCGTAGCAAATGGATTTTCTACGTACAATGTATGGTTCTCATCTCCGGTACCCGCTTCATATTGCAACTCGTCCTCGGTATTGTACGTGACCACGACCCGTGTATACGTCTTTACTGGATTCGTTTGTTTGACCGTCACATAATCAGCCGTTGTCATATCGAACACAGGGTTTTCGGAAGCTGTAAAACGTTTGAATTTGAGCGTACCCGCTTTATCGATATAAATGCTTGCGCTATTGGCAGAAGCAATATAAGCCAGTACCTGGCGCATGGTGTACCCCGCTGGACCAGCCTGAATTCGGTATGCTGAATTAATGACCACGCTGCTATCATACGTCCAACCCAGGCGCTTACAAATCTCATCGAACACTGCTTTCTGGGTAGTCGGGTATGTCAACGACGATATATAAGCTACATCAGCCATAACCAACTTGTCATAACAGGTGAATGTCCAAACGTCATTGACCTTTTCCCGGTCATCGACAAAGAACTCTCCCAGGGGCAACCAGTCTGTCCCTGAGCCTGTCCACGTTAGGTTCATGTCTTTCCATGGATACTGTGCTTCAAGCCACGTCAGGCCAGCCAGAGACAGGGACAGGTACGGCACGATACGGGCATTCGCTGGAATGATTTCATTTGTTCGTAGCTTAATAGTCAGTTTAGAAGGAATGGCCGTTCCGATCTCAAAACCATCGGTCAGGCTCAAACTGTTTTCTATACTGAAATCCACGATTCTACTGCTGTTGTATTCCTCACTGCCCACCAGAGCCTTGACGATAAATTCCCGGTCTGGCCGTTTTAAATAATCCTTGTAAAGTGGCGATATAGGAAACATCCAATCACCTCTCCGTCAGCGTCAATTTGAGCCCGTTCCAGTACATGACGCCGCCACTCATCACACTGAACGGTGCGGGCCGATTGCCGACATACATCCGTTTGGTTTCATGCTTACCTGTCATCGGATCAGGATAGGTGCAGTCAAAAAACACATTGGACATGGATTGGAGGATGGAGGACATTTCAGCCCAGGTCAGCATCCCCCAAGTCATGTCGATCTGCCGTTTGACCGCTATCCGGTCCCGGTTCAGCGTGCCGTTTGCTGTACGTACCGATGAATTAGCGTCATCCAAGTCAAGCACCGTCACCTGGTACGTGGAGGGATAAGCAGCAATCTCTTGACCATTAATTTTGATTTCCAATTGTCATCCCTCCTATGTCGTTAATGGCGAACGGCCTGTACGCCTTGTGATGTCGTTTATGGCAGTCACAGTAGCACGCCCCAGCTCCGTACCATTAAGCTGGATGACGGTCTGTTTATCTCCGTTTCGGATTGCGTCCAGAATCAGGAGCAAGATTTCCACCATCGGCTGATTGTTCCCGCCTATCATGTCCTGCAACTTGGACAGCGGCGTTACAACTTCCGGGTCAACAGAGGCTCCCCGGTTATCCCCGACCATGGCAAGCGTAGGCCCGTAGGCCAAACCACCTTTTGCCAACTTCGGTATCTTAGGTATCTGCGGTACCCCAATGTTGCCCCCGCCAACCTTCTGACCAAATACCTCAAACTCAGGAATGCTTACGCTCAGGCTGTTAAACCCTTCAATAACCTTGTTGATACCGTCTATGATCAGGTTCAATGGAGCTTTGACAAGGCTATACAAGGAATCGAATATCCCGCCAAAAATATCTTTTACGCCTGTCCATGCCTTCTTCCAGTCACCTGTGAAAGCACCAGCCACAAAATCAATGACCCCGCCAAGCGTTTTCAGAAGCCCTTTGATGATGCCGCCTACGCTCTCAATCACGGTGGTTACGATGTTCAGAACGATGTTGAAGCCCTTCACAAAACCAGGGGCCAACTTGTCTATCACATAGCTGATCAATGGCACAATGAACTTGTTGTAGATGTCCAGCGCCGCCGTTACCAACTTCATGACAACCTCGCCCACTTGCTTGATGATCCCCTTGAGAGTGCCGTCCCAAATTTCGTTCAACTTTTTAAGGAACGGTTCTATGATCGGTTTCAGGATGTCATCCCAAAGCTTCTGGAA
Source organism: Paenibacillus sp. 11B (assembly GCF_030487755.1). NCBI lineage: Bacteria > Bacillati > Bacillota > Bacilli > Caryophanales > Paenibacillaceae > Paenibacillus > Paenibacillus sp. 11B. Next base: position 1,844,077 of record NZ_JAUKNS010000001.1, read on the forward strand.
CAGATTCCGTGTATTGGTCATGAACTCCGTCAGCTTCGTAAGCAGTTCGGCCCCATATTTGTTCCAAAGGCCCTTAATCGTCTCCAGCGTGTCCAGAACGATTTTCTTGATCAGATCGAACACAGGCTTGAGTACCGTATTGTAAATGTCATTGATCAGTTTGACAGCCCATTCAAACGTGTTGGCTGCTTCCTTGAAAGCCCAAACCAATGTGTCTGTAAATACGGGTACCAGCGTATCAATAACCTTCGCCGCAATCGGGATAATGAAGTCATTCAAGGCATAATCCACAAACGGCTTTATCGTACCATTCAGCAAGTCAGAAAATGATTTCCCGATCTGCGGAATGATGTCCAAGAACATATCCCTGAACTTCTCCAATGCTGGATTCAACGTCCCCGACCACAAATCGTTGATATGGTTGACCGCATTCGTAAACGTCTTGGTGAACAAGTCAATGGCCCAAACCAACGTATCTGTAAAGATGGGTACCAATGTCTCAGCCAGCACCGTGGATACCGGGATAGCAAAATCATTCAGCATGAAGTCTGTAAATGGATTAAGCGTCCCATCCAGCAGGCTTTGTAAAGCTGCCGCAATTAACGGCATGTTGGTAACGAAGGCGTTCTTCACCTTCTCCAGACTAGGCAGCCATACAGTATCCCACAGCTTAATTGCCTGATCGGTGGAATTACGGAATGTCTTGTCGAACATGTCAAATGCCCAAACAATCTGCTTCGCAATAACCGGGGCAAAAGCTTTCACAAAGCCAGTAACGATGGATGGAATGAAATCGCCCAATACATATTTAGCCATGGGCACTAGAACCTTGTCTTTCAGATCCAGGAATGTCTTCCCAATGTTATCAACTGACTTCCGAATGGGAACCATCATGTCGATGAACGGTTGCAATGCTGGCCGCATCTCACCCCAGCCAGAAGAGATATACGCCCAAGCTTTTGAGAATCGGGATTTGATATCCTCCAGGAATGCAGCAACCTGTTGTTTGATCGGATCGACGTCAATCGAAGGCGTACCCAAGTCCAGGTCACCAAACCCGGCCATACTGCCTAGGCCGCCAATTCCTTTGCCAGCTCCTGCAGCTTTTGACCCTGCATCATCCAAAGCAGAAGCTGCCGATTGTGCCAGCGTATTGAGCTGGTCGAATCCGGCCAGGCTGCCCTTCATGTCTTTTCCGGCTTTCTTCGCCTTCTTGCCTGCCTTCTCAGCCGCTTTACCCGTATCCTCGACGGCAGGAGCTGCGGCAGCCGCTGCATCACCCATGCCGCCCATGGCATCGGTAGCCACGGTTATTCCGGCTCCACCAGCGTTCACTGCGTCACCAAAGACCAATTCTGTGAATGCCTTAAAATAGGCTGCTGCAACCTGTAACTTGGCTATGATCCAATTGAGCCCTTTTAGGATCGGCGTCAGAATGTTAATGAATCCCGCACCCATCGTGCCCTTGAAGATGTTCCATTGTTCCGACATCATACGGACTTGGTTGGCCCAAGATTGGCCGTTACGTGCAAAGTCACCCTGAGCATCGGCGGTTACCTGTAGCAAATAGCCATACCGGAGCATGGCCTGTTCTGATTGTGTCATGGCTAACCATGATTTTGTGATGCCCTGTGACATAGCGTATGCTTCCATGTTGACCACGGACATGTTAACGCCCAATTGTTTCAATGGCTCAGTCTCACCGACCATACCGGAGAAAACTTTGTAATACGCTTCGTCATTCGTGATGTTATAAAAAGAAGCCATGTCAGCAGACAATTCCGTCAACCTGACGGACATCTGTTTCATGGCTTCACCGGAAATACCGGATGATTTCAGCATGGCACCCATAGTGGATGCATATCGTTTACCGGACAACTCGGACAGACCGAACGACTCAATCAGGTTCGATGACCAGTTGTTAATCTGGTTTGTCATTGATCCGAACGTGACGTTAACCACGTTCTGGACCTCTGCCAAGTCGGATGCCAGGTTAATGGCTTCCTTACCAAACTCTTTTAAGCTATTGACAGCAAAGGCTGCGGCAACGATCCCGCCCAGCTTCTTAAAGGCCCCACCCACCAGGTTGGTAGCGGTACTGGAGATACCGTTGAGCTGCTGTTGAAAGGCTCCGTAGTTCAAGCCCAAGTCTAAATCTACGCGGCCTGCGCTTGACATCTACTCACCCCCAAACGCCCGGGCCATTACGGCTTCCAGACTCTTCATGTCCTGTGCGTATTTCAGAGGGTCTTCTAATTGTTTATCTGACTGCCGCTTTCGCCACTCGTTATAGATGCGGCGCTGATCGGAGTTGAACCCCTTAATGGTCTTGGGGTCTTGCTCCGCCCGGATCGACACAATACTCCCCAGCGGTGTATCTGGCATAAGGCCCCCGACCAGAGTACAGAACTCTTCCCACGGCATATCCCCGTGTTGTCGGATGCGGATTCCATATTGCTTGGCAAGACTGGCTTCGATTAGCCCCCAATCTTCGTACAGGTCATACCATCCATCAGGACTGGACTTCCCGCTGAAATCGCGCATTCGCTTCCTCGTAGGTGATGTTCATCATTGCCGCAAGAACTGCCGATGCCAGAACCATGATATTCCCCATGCTCATGTCCTCTACTCCCATTTCCTTAAATGCCTTTTTGCCAAACGCACCTTCCAAGGCTTTCAGGATGCCAGCAATTCCACCCGTTGACGCTTCTTCAAACGCCAACATGGCTGAAATACCGTTATTGACCGGATACAACTTCTCGCCAAGCTGAATTGATGGTAGATCATTAGAAAACTTATCTGTGATATTAATAACTTTTGACATGGATGAATCCCCCTTGGTTTATGAATTATGGTGTAGTTGGTGCTTTCTCAAATTTCGGCTTACCGTCAGACAACAACTCAAATTCCAGACCGTCAATGTTCGTCGAATCTCCACCCGCTGGCGTGGTCAAATTAATGACGCAATCCATAGTCAGCTTCGCGCCGGATGGCATCGTCCATTCGAAAATCGTTTCCACTTCTTGCCCCGTTCCAAGCAGCAAACCCGCAACATAATCGTTACCTGGATCGCCATAGTTCCGTTTACCTGAAAAGCTGAAAGACAGGGATTTACCCGTTACCGCACGTCTCGTCCAGCCCCCTTGGTCCATCGAACTCCATTCCTCAGTATTACCGTCGATAGCTGGCGCGAAATTCTCCAGATCCTTGATCATCATCATTTCTGAATCCTTGGAAGCGCGGCCCTTGATACCAACTTTAAAAATATTGTTATGAACCGGAAAAACACCTGTTGTCGCCATTCCATTCCCCTACCTCTCGTAATAAATCGTTGTCTCAATCACATATTCGTATATCCCTGCATCATCGGTACCAACATCAATAGGCCATGGTGTCCGCATCTCAAAAGCAATGACACGGTGCCCTGCTATCTCGCCATCAGAACGACCAAATAGCGCAGCATAGACCTCATGGGCCTTACGCTCCGCTGTATCTGCATTCTTGGACCAGTGAACCAGGATGGATATCGACTTGCTGGCATAGCTGGTGTTCTCCAGCCCTCCGATGGCAATGTAAGGTTGTCCAGTGTTCAGGTTGTAAATCCCAATGGACTGTTCCTTCTTCCCATCGATATTGCCGATGTACCAATTTGGGGAATCGATCTGCGTTTTCAGCCAATCCCGAATCTCGGACAGCATCATTTGATGAACCCACCCCCAAACTTCTTGACCAGCTTTTCAAACGTCTTACGTATCCAGCCCTTCTGTTCCTTCTGCCAGGCTTCCAGCCACAACCCCTGAGCATTAGCATTCTTGTCCCTACGGAAGTTGTATTCTGGGTGCCAGTACAAGCGGCGGGCATATGGCGTGTCATAGACAATCTTCACCTGGCCTTTTTTCAGCCCTGTTTTGTCTACCCAGGCGCTTCGCTCCAACTCTCCTGTCTGTTTCGGAACAACACCAGCATTGGCAATCTCGGTCAAGATACTCTGTTCCTTCCCGTTCACCACAACTTCAAGCGCTTCGATGGGTGCTTTGGACAGCTTTTGCATGGCCCTGGGATCCATCGTCACTTTAACCTTCATGTCAGCTCAGCTCCAATTCCGTAGAAAAGACGCTGCCGTCTGGATGCTGCGGCCGCGATGCGCTGAATATGATCCGATCCGAACCGCCAACCCGGACAAAGCCCTCAATCAGTTCTCCAGGCAAAATGTCACCCCGGATAATCACCTTGCCGGACAGAGTAACCAAACGGCGCTCCTTATCCAGCTTCTGACGCATCTTCTCGTCATAACAAGCAAGCCCGTCAAAGATTAATTCCTCGACAGGCTCCCCGTCTTCTGACAGCTTGGTGTGAAACACTTGAACCGGTGTCTTCAATATCCAATGTGGAAACGGAAACTTACCCCGCATCAGCGCAGCTCCCTATTCATCAACCCTGTGGCTCTCAGCAGGCTTGTAACACCTTCGGTAGTCTTGACCCCTCCGGGACCGTCAACGGCCTTAAATGACACGCTGACGCTGCCTGCGGAGTATCCAGAGAGAGGGAAGTCCAAGTAATCCCCATATTGGAACTGAAAATCCGCTTGCTGGCATACTGCCTTAACCACGTTCCCTCGCTGGAAGGCTGTCAGACCGTCCAGATTGCGTTGTACGATGCGATTATAGGTCAGGGCGTCTATTTGGTCGGATGCCCGACTGAGAGCCTTATTCAAGTCCTCAGCCGGAATCATGCCGTCCCCATACAGTTCATATTCTTCTGCCGTTACGTATGACATGCCATCACCTACTTGTCATCAGGTGTAGTCGTGGTCGCAAGCTGCTTTTTAAGTGATTTAATTTCCTTGTTCGCGTCATCCAACTGGGTTTTCAGCCCTGTCAGTGCTTCCGGTGTACCAGACCCGGATTCCGCAATCTGATTCCTCAACTCTTCGTTCTCTCTCACCAAGGCTTCATATTCCTTCCAGGCCACTTTTTTGCTTGAAGAATTCTCAACCACCTCAAGTGTATTTCCCGACTGTTCAGCGATATCGTAGCCGAGTTTAAGATAGGTATCCCGGTCAGCATCGTCAATCTTCAATTGTGTATTTCCCTTTACTGCAATCAACATGTGATTTGCCCCTCTCTATTGGCTGTTATGTTTAGGCTTGAACGTTCATTTGGATTGCTGCAGCTTTGCGCTCGATCAAGAACAGATCCGTGTAACGGCGGTTTTGGTACAGATACCCATCACCTTGTGTATGGCTACCTGGCTCCCACAGATAAACCGCACTGTGTTTGATCGGTGCCAACACGCACTCAGGATGAACAAGGATCAAGTTAATCTGTTTTGCACCCACACCCGCCACAGCACCGTTTGTGAAGTCATATACCGTCTTCATGCGGCTGGAAGGTACGGATTTCAACACAACCTCATCCAAGCTTCGTACTGCCCGGTCAATCACGCCGCTGTTCTGACCCACGGTGACGATCTGGCGAAGCTTCTCAGCGGATTTCAGCAGCTTCATATAGGTTGGCGTTACATACATGATTCGGCCTTCCTGCGGTACCTCTGCCTCGTCCATGTTCATCATCATTTCGTCGAACACTTCCAAGGCATTAGCAGCATCCAAAACGGTTGTATCAGGTGTGTAGCCCATCGCCACATAGTCTGCATACATTTTGGAGAAGCGATATTTATCAAGCTCAGGAATGGCCTGTTCCTTCTCAAATGTGGCAGTCAGATTAGCAGCAGCCACGACTTGATTCGTTTCATCTACGTTCATCGCGTCAACGAAGAACTCGACGTCACGGTCAAAATCCAAGGTCAGGTTCACGAAGCTATTGCTCACTGCCTGACGGTTCCAACCCCCAGAACGGTTGTGGTTCTTATAACCCGCTACATCCAAACTCGGCACCTGAATTGTTTTGGTGTTCACCCAGATCGCATTTTGCGTGGTCAGGGCATCGGAAGCCAACTCTTTCGTATACTTTTGCTGCAATGTGGTCAAAAAACTTTCTACATAGTTGAACGCCATGTGTTCATCTCTCCCTTAAATTAGTAAAATGGTTTATTACTTCGTTTCAGCAACGCCGAAAATACTTGCCAGTTGATCATTCGTGGCTTGCCCGGTTCCTTGCCCTGGATTACCAACACGGAAACCACCAGCACCTCCACCGTTCCCCCCCCCTGCTTCATCAGGCTTGAACAAGTAGGCATCCGATGTTTGGAGCCCCTTCAATTGCTCATCCAGCCCAACCACCTTGCCGTCATCACCAATGACCAACTTGGCTTTATCGATCATGCCCGTAACCACCTTCTCGTTATGGACTTTTCCGTTAAGCGCAGCAGAAATCGCATTGTTCATCTGAATATCCTTCAAATCCGCTTCGTACTGCTGCTTGGCTGCGGTATTCTCCCCCTGAAGGCGGGCAATCTCAGCCTTGAGTGTCTCGGAAGCACCTGCATCCTTACTGAGCGTTTCAAGCTGTGTGTCTCGATCGGTGATATCCTTTTCCAGCTTCTTCTTCACGTCCGATAAATCGTTATACTGTGATTTGGGAACAAAATGTTTTGGAAGCTCCTTGCCAGCATCCGTTACGATCCCGTCAATCTTTGAATCATCCAATCCCGCATTCTTCAACAACGTTTTCAGCCAATCCATATATCATCAACCTCCATAGATTTGTATAGCTGCTCTCCAGCTAAGGGAGTTAACCGATATGCTCCGGTTACTGAGCGGTGAGCCCCAAAAGTCTCATTTGGAGCCCATAGAAAAAGCACCCTCTGTGTAAGAAGGTGCTAATTAGGCGGTATTCTGAGTTTTTCACGTTTGGAATCCCTACGTAAGTAATCATGTTCTCTCAGGTGCATCCGCAATTGGGCTTGCCACTGTCTAACCTTGGCCTTGTAGTTCGCTTGATTCTCTTCATCCACGCTACCCGCTTCCAGACGCTTGTATTTGCGTATCTGGCGTTCCATGTACCGTTGCTTCTGTTCTGCTTGATAGTTGGATAGGGCTTTCTCATCGTCAACTGGCTTAGGCAATGAGCTGGTTCCCACAATGAAGGTCGTCATGTTATGACGACAGTTCGGATGGAATAACCCCCCAGCAATGGCGGTACTCAGCAGCGGATACTTCCCATCTGCAGCCGTTCCACCAGAATACACATCGTCAATGAACACCTTGCCCTGATATGGCAGGCATAGCTTTGAACAGTTGCCGTGTGAAGATATGACCACGGTTCGAATGCCGAGTTGATCCCGCTTGGCACCCTCTCCAGCAAACACCGCACGCTGGGAAGAGGTACGCAACGCCATTTCTGCATAAGAAGCAATGTTCACTCGCCGTCCATTGGCATAAGTGATATTGTCAAACCCCTTTTCCAGAAACTCCTTCGTCGCCATATCTATAGCCTGATTCAGCGAAACAGCACCACTGTTTAGATACACCTGGGACTTGTAGATAGTCTGTCTGTACACGTCATCCGCTTGTCTTAGCATGGCATGACGGGCAATTTGCAAATTGTTCTGTGCTGCATCTGCCAGAGCGTTAACCCGCTTCTCGTTGAGTTTGAAGAAGCTGCGGTCTGAACCATCCTCAGGCTGTATATCCGGCTTTTTGCCCGTGATCTTGTTCCACAGGCTCTTTACCGTGTCCTTCACCCGATCAGCCCCACGCCGCCAGGAGCCTTTAACCTCTTCCTCGGCTGCCTTCTTCACTTCTGGCTCATACTTCTTGGATATCTGGCGCGTCTCCTTGCGGTATTGCTGGATGTCTTGCAGCTTGCGTTGCTGCCACTGCTCCCAATCCTTGCCTTCCTCTTCTTCGGCAAGCTCATGACGTTTCAGGTTACGCTTCATGGACTTGATCAGATCCATTTCCATGTCAGAAAAGATTTGACGGATGTCGTATTTCTTCATTCGTCATCAACTTCTGGCTCTTCATCGTCCTCGTCATCAGGATCAGGCGGGGCATCACGATTTAGAGCCGGTTCATTTAAAATGTATCCTTGTTCTGCCTTCAAGCGTGCTACCTCAGCAGCCTTTTCTTCATCCGTCCAGGTATCACCGTACATTTCTTCAATCGCACGTTCTACGCTCATCACACCGAACGTCCGGGCCTTGCCCACCGTCTCTACCACGGCGTCAAAGGATGGACTAGCGTATTCACCGAACTTAACCGATACTTCATATTCGCCTGCTGCCCGACTCTGCATCGTGTCATGCACCTTCAATACCGTTTCCACCAGACGGGGCAACACCTCATTCAGCGCATCAATGATCTTGCCACGGGTGTATAGTGTGGCTTTCTCCTTCTCCCGCTGCGCTTCTGCGTTGTCGGTCTTCTTCAAGTCAATGCCCAGCGTGGATGGCGACATAACGCCCTGCAAGCACATATCCAGAGCGCTGGCATAGGACCCCACGAATGCTTCATACAGGATTTGCGGTTGCAACATGGTGATTTGGTCTTTACCGTCCTCAGCCATGGAGCTGCCAACCTTGATGAACTGATTATCAAATGGGTTGGCACGCATTGGCGCCCCAGTCTCAGGATTCTTAGGAACCAAGTCATCTGGAATGTACTTCTGCACCCGTCCAGCCCGAATCGCATCCCACCATTGACTGACCACCTCATCCAATGCGTCAAAGTTGTCTGACTTGCTATCAAACAAGGATTTCCCTCGTCCCTCCCACTTGGAGCTGCGGAAGAACATCAGCGGCACGGCCATAATAAACTTGCCATCGTATTCAATGTTCGCCAGTGCTGCCGTCTCAGGCAATACAGTAAGCGGCACGCCTTTCCCGTAAGAATCATAAAGCTGATACCGGATGTAACCAAGCCCATAGGTTTCTTCCAAGCGGTAATCCTTGCCCTTTAGCGTGTAATCCGTAAAGAAGACAACCTCCTGCAGCCTGCCGCGATTCCGTATGTACTCCACCTGATCCCCACTGTAGAACTCAATGATCGGGTATTTGGTAACATCAGTATCCACGGTGATTTTATATGCTCCATCCCCGGCCACCAAAGCGTCTATGATGTTTTGACCAAGCAACTCAGCAAAATCATTGTCCTCACTGATATCATCCCATGCGGTTTCCTTATCCACCTCAACGGCTTCCAGATCAGCAACGACGATATCCGATAGACGCTCTGCAATCATGGCGGGCATACCAGAATGAATTTTCCTAATCGTCATGTTCTGACTGGGTACCGCTGCCCAGAACCTTGCCTTGCCCACTGCATCTGTCCCTGTCTGCTTGTAAAACTGATCCAGCTCAGAAGCATCACCACGGAACCATAAGCGGTTACGCAATACATTCGTCCGATATGATAGCGGCTCAGTGATGTTTACAATTCGATTCTCCGGCGCTGGGTTAATACGCAGCATTTTCATGACCATATTCTTGATCCACCCCATTTCTATACCTCCAGTCTCTTCTTGAACGGCTGTACGGCGTATTCGCTACTATCCAAGCAGTCCACTGGGTAACTTCCGTCATCCGTCCGCACCCATTCACCCTTCTGGCGTTCTGTCTCGTCCCAAGTGGCGTTCTCTATGGCTTCAATCCAATGTTTAAGATGGGCCATGATTTTGTACCGCCCTTGGTTAATTAGGACGTTCGTCAATCTGATCCGGTCAACAATGCCCTCTTTCTTATAAGCAGGCACCACAGGAATGTGTATCCCCCTGCGTTTAAGCTCATTTGTCAGCGCCTGCCGGAACAGCTTGTCAGCAGATTCAGCAAAGATATGAGCACACGACAAAAAGGCCGGATAAGTTTCCGACCACTGGACTATCTTCTCAACGATTTCCTTTGCGTAACGGTCATGTGTATAGCCGTTCTCCTTGCCCTGCTTGTGGTAGAAACCATCCAGCAGCATAACCGATCCATATCGCGGCGTAAATCCAGTGAGCGTGGCAACCGTGGCGTCAGTGCCCCCGACGTCTATGCCAATCGAAAACTCAATGAACCGTTCAGCCCTTATCTGCTCCCGAGTGACGATGACATCCTTGACGGTGTAACCCGTGTATATCCGTCCTGTAGCTGCCGTCCGCTCACCCTTGATTTCTGACTTGTACCACAGACTGGACTTGTCATACGTCAATAGCAACGTCTTGAGCCGATCGTCAGGTATGCTCAGATTATCGAAAACGGTGAAGTGCTGATAATTGTACCCTGCGTTCTGCCCTTGCTTTAACAACTCATCCTGAAAGTCCAGAATGTCCGCATAGAACCAATGGGCTGGCGGCTTGGGGTTGAGGTCGAAGAACAATTGCCGCTTCGTGGATGCCAACGTCCGGTCAAATACTTCCTTCACGAACGATGGATGGCACTCGTTGACCTCTGTTACATAAGCGGTGCCGTAAGAGTTACCTTTGATCAGTGCGGCGTTGTTTGCCTTACCGCCGCCTGCAATAATAACGATCTTCTCACCTGTCTTAGTCTGAATGAAGAGCGCTGCACGGTCCTTGTATTCGCCTTCACGGCAACGGCCCTTGAACAGCCATTGCAGCCCGAATCCATTGGAGTCTATGGCGTTCATCTTCGTGGCTGCCATACTCACACCAGCAACCAAATGGAGCTTGTCCGGGTGAACCTCCAAGCACATGGCATAGGCAATCAGGTTAATGATATTCTTGCCTGCACGCTTGCCGCCCTCAGCCACGTTCAACCAGGAGTCCTGGCAACGCCGGATATATTCCGACTGCTTCGTATTAAATGGAGCATATGGAATCAGGGCTGTGTCAGTCATTATCTATCACCCGCTCCGGCACAGGGTTATTGATCAAGTCAGCCAAAGCGGTGATTTGCTGATTCAGATCAAGCTTGCTGTTATCTGGTACCTTGCCACGCATCACAGCGATACTGGCCTTGATCTGCTCCATGCGCTGCTTCCGGTCTTCATTCACCTCATCAGGGGAAGCCATCCGCAAAACGTCCTCATACTTCTTAATGGAGCTACCCAGGGCCGTCCATGCAGCAGCCATGGCTTTCAGGCCGTTTGCTGATCGTTCCCACGCAAACTGGAATTCATATTCCTGTTCAGTTATGATTTGCTCAAGGTTGGGTTCCTTCTTGGTTCCCCTGTTATGGACTTCGAATTTCTGCTTTTTGATCTCTTTAATCATTTCATCCTTGCCCGTTACGTGCTGGATCTTCAAAGCATGTATGATATTCGTGAGCTGGATGCGTATGCCTTCCCACATAATGTCCGCCGTGGAAAGGTCGGCTGTTGTGTCATAAATCTCTCGCGTTTCTTCATCATCTGGCAGGAACTTGCGGAATAAACCATGCTTGACGGCCTTGTCATTGCCATATGGCCCGCCGTGCCCACCTCTATTGCCTGCTGCGTTCTGATTGCCCTTGGGCGCTCCTGGGCGTGGCTCAGGCTGCTTCTCCCATTCATCAAGGCTTTTCCATTTACGAACAAGTCCGGCACTGATTCCAAGCTTTTCGGCAATCTCTCCTGGCTTCATTTCCTTGCCACTGGCGAACCACATCGCTAATGCTTTCTTGCGGTCCGGGCTTCTCTCTCTCGCCATTACATAATACACCTCACCCCTGACATCGTTTATGCAATATTTATGCACAGACATGTGTTCAAAACCCGGTCTTTTGTACATATGTACTTTCCCACAACCACGCCGAAAACCCTGATTTGACGGGCTTTTTGACAGCTAACTGAATTGTGCGAATATACATAGTTTATGCATAAACCCGAAAACCCGCGTCATTACTGGATTTTTCGATTTTACCGATTTTGATTATTTCCCGGCTTATTGCCCTCGATTGGGGCGTTTATTCATCGTTTATACAGCCATAATTGAGTCGGTTTTCTTAGAATCAGTCTAAATAGACAAACTTCTAATTGTTTTTCTTAATCAACCAACACAAAAATAACCCAAAATAGGGTCATTATTAACCATTTTCTGGATCAGGACTGAAACATAAATACAATAGTGTTTCACTCGGTTTAGAACTGGCATTCAGCGTCATTTCAGATTCAAAAGCCATTTCTGTAATATGAGTGCAACCAACGCCATATTGTGATGCACTAGAATTAACGGAGCATCATAATTGCCCTGTCCATCATGTCCTGAGTCAGCCCGATATAGTCCAACGTTTCCCTTGGATCGCTGTGCCCGAACATGTCCATTAGTAACGCAAGGTTCTCTGGATTCTGCATGTATAGGCGGTATGCCCATGTCTTCCGTAGCGTATGACAACCAATCTCTTTCAGGCCAAATTCCTTGGCTGCCTTATTCAAGAATCGGTATGCTGTCGTCCGGTCAATCGGTTGTTTCCGCATTCGGCTAACTGTCTTGACCTGGCGACTAGGGAACAGGAAATCCATATCCTGCATAGTGGAGATGTACTTGTCCAGATCCTGCCGGATACTCGGATGAATGATGAACCGTTTGGCATGTTTGTTTTTCTGTTCAACCAGGTTAACGTGTGATCCCTTTACATCAATAACCCTCAGTCTGCATAAGTCAGATACACGCAAACCGCTGTAGATGCCAATACAGAAGAACAAGTAATTACGTAAGCTGCGTATCCAAAAATAATCCTTCATGCCATCAATAACCCGTTCATCGCGGATCGGTTGGACTTTTTTCATGTCACCACCTCACTGAATTAACAGCGGCTGCGTGCTACCGCAAGAACCGGCTTACGATTGATTACTTGATGCTTGAGCGGAAGCGTGACCGGATTTCTCGGCAGCTGGAGAGGTTTGATCCTCTTCACATCGTGTTCGTTCAACTCCTGCGACTCCTGAACATATTCCCAAAGGCTTATCATTTCACGTATCGCCGCTCCAAGTCGCTTCATATGATCCCTTAAAGCATCTGCCGCGGCAGTAAGTGCAATTTTTAATGATTGCTTCAGTTCATTACTCACCGCATCGAACGTTTCATTCTCCTTCAACCTCGACACCGTCCTTTATGGTCACTTTCCAGCCGCATTTGCAACTTCGATGGAACAGATTTTCATCAATTTTGATTGTTCCTTCTCCGTTTCCTACATAGGTGTTACCACAATCAGGACAAGCCGTGTACTTATGCGCCAATTCAAGCGCTGTTGCAGCATCCATTTTGCTTTGTCCTCCTTTTTTTAGACACAAAAAAAGCCGCCATTAAAGGCGACTCTCTTCCATGTCCTAAATCTATTGAAATTTCTTGTACTCACTTATGAAATGATCCCAGCGGTCGTTGTCTACTTTCTTCCCTACTTCACCTTTTTCTTGATCTGGGAAGAAAACCACCCTATTCAAAGGATCGATCCTTGTCACCTTGCGAACATTCACAACTGATTCGTCAGAAATCACTACAAATCCCGGCGTGTTAAGTACACGTTCCATTTGTGCTTGTGCAAATTTTTCATTCATGCTGTCATCCTCCTAAGTACAATTGGAATACATCCCAATCATACCCACTCATGGACACGCTATCAATGGAGATTTTTCACTGTTCCAACGTTTTGACCTTGCCGGGAATCGAACCAGGCTTATACCAATAGGCCATAATATAAAGTAGCGGTGATCATAACCGCTTTTCCCCGCACACCGCACCCCTGACGATTCACGTCTAAGGATATAATCCCACAGCACGGTCGAGTCCTGCTGGGATAAGGGGTAGCAGGGACACCCGGGCAAAAGCCCTATGTCCCTACTATAATTTGCACTAACCGTCATATGATGGTCATGTTACAGTCAATTAACCGTCAATATTTCAAGGATTCTATTATGCCGCAATCTTTCAACGTATTCGCAATACATTTGATGCCTGCGCTTATCCGCCGATCAACTGTTTTTTCACTCATCGTGTTGCGATAGTTGATTACAGTTAGCTTCCATTTCCCGCCTTTGATGAACCGATGTTCAATAATTCGTCGGGCTTCATCATCCTTGATCGTGCGAATCGCCATGTCCACTACACTGATTTTTTCATTGTAGGCATCATATTTCTGTTGCTGCTCTGGAGTCAATACCCGCTTAGCTTCTAACACGCTTCGACTTGCCTTCCACTGGGGGTAATCCACACTGAGCATCTTGATTATAGCTCGTACATCCTCGTCATCGGCGCTTGGCAGCAGTTCCAATTGTTCAATGGCGTCCATATGATCCCCCTTTTGCACTTTATTACATATAATCATCAAGAGTCGCTTGGCCTTCTGTGACCACTTCCGAAGCATCTTGAATTAGCCCTTGATCCAACCATGCTTTTGGTGCGCTTGTCTTGTATTGCGGCCATATCGGTTCCCCAGCTCGGGAACGTGTAGGGTTCTGGCTTTCGGCTTTCTCCGTCCATGCCCATTGGGTACGTGCTGTTACCATATCGTTACTCAATACGGTTCCTCCTTCAATCGCCATCTTCCCTTAGCTTCATCACTCGTCATGTCTGCTGTGCGCATTGAAGCGTAGTGTTCCCCGTACCAAGTCACCCTTAAGTCATGGGGTTCATACTCACGACCTGTATTGGATATGACGATTTTCCCTTTCGCGCTTACTTTGGCTGCTTCAAGCAAGTTCATTCTCGTTCACCGTTCCCTTTGTCAGCCTTTTCCCTATCCGCTTCTTTTGCCATGGACAAAAGGATGGTCCGTCTAAAATCCATATAGTCCAAGTACGATTTGCGTATACCGCGATAAGTAAGAGATAGGGCCCAAACTTCTCCAGCAACCCACATTGTCGCGTAAACAAGTCCAGCCAATATCAAAAGTCCGCCTGCCAGCATCGATCCAATTAAAAAATATCGCATGGCCAGTTCCATAAATTCCATTCAAACACCCCTTTTCACAAAATCTGATCTTTCAAATCCCTTTAAAACATCACCAGCGCAAATCTATGGCACATTCACGCCGTTTTCAGGTGCGGTCTGGTGTGTTTACACCCCGAAACGCTCTATGCACCCTTTGCGTTCGTCTACGAGTCTGTTCCTGTATTAACCGTGTGTCTTAACTTCGCTCTATCGAAATGGTTTTGAAGATCCTCACGACTTCTCACAGTGTAGTGCCGTGCAGCTTGAGTTTTAATAACTGACCGCACCTCACGTTTTCCCTGGCTGAATTCATGCAGCAGTCCAAGCCGGATAACGATTTCATGTAGCACACGCCATTGTTCGTTCGCTTCCTTGGCACGGCGGCGCGTTCTTCTGTTCGCCTGATACTGACGCATGAGTTCTTCCGGTGCCACCTCTTCTGGACCAAGAAACTCGAATGCATGTGATAAATCCGTTGCTTCGCCATCACAAAATCCAACACAGGTTACCGTATTATCAAATTGAGCCTTGATATGCTTGACCAATTCATGAAGCTGGCTTGCTGCATCTTTAGGCGTCATTACCGTTGTGTCGTCCATACTCCCTGTCCTCGCTTTCCTTGAGCTGTTTACATAGCCCATCGTATTTTTCCATAGCGGGTATCCGGCGTGGATCGTCAGGGGCGAGGGCATCAATAAATGCTGCACCCTTTATCATCCGTTCCCGCAAACGTTCCTGATAATAGCTGACCAATTCACGAAATATCCGGTCGAAGTGATCCAATATTTCATCCTGAGTCTGAGCTATACAAGCCCGACTTTTCAGGCGGGTGAATGTGTGTTCGTCAATGTCGCCGTTTTTCAACGCATTTTCCAAATGGCTGATTAAAATGATCTGATACCGCATGATGAGTCTTACGTTGTTTTCAATCTCCAAATGATCTGCTGTCACATTCACACCGCCTTTCTGATCAGTTGTAATGTATCCGTGCTATATCTACAAACTTGCTGAAATTCTTCATGTACACCATTTCCGCGACCCCTGTTCCTGTATTCCGGCCCTTGGCAACGATGATTTCCACAATGTTTTTCTTCTCTGTCTCAGCGTTGTAATAATCATCCCGGTACAAGAAGTCAATTTCGTCCGCATCCTGTTCGATGGAACCAGACTCCCGAAGATCAGACATCATCGGACGCTTGTCCTGTCGCTGTTCTACGCCCCTACTGAGCTGGGACAGCACTTCGACCGGACAATCATTATCCCGCGCAATCTGCTTCAAGGAACGGCTGATATAGGCAATTTCCTGTTCACGGCTTGAGAACTTTTTGCCTGCGCTAATCAACTGCAGATAATCGATTTGAATATAAATGTCACCGTATTCCTTCTTGAGCTGCTTTGTCTTTGCGGCTATCTGCTGGATTGTAATTCCCGGCGTGTCGTCAATCACAATAGGCAAATTGCTCAGGACTGCCCTTGCATCTGTGTAGTCCTCCCAGCTCTTGGGGTCCAGTAGTCCGGTGCGTAACATAGTGCCGTCCAGGTTCGCTATATTTGCAATCAATCGTTCCCCTAATTTCTTACCTGGCATTTCAAGGCTGAATATCCCGGTGGTCACGCCATGCTTGGCAGCCGCTTTTGAGTTGTTAAGCATAAAGGCCGTTTTCCCGACACTGGGCCTAGCTGCCACAATGATTAAATCTTGTTTCTGTCGTCCGCCTGTTAGTCTGTTCAGATCTGAACCGCAAGTGGGCACGCCTGTAATCCCTTTGGATTTGCTTCGTAAGTCCAAATCGTCATCATGACCGTCCATGACATCACTGATTTTCACCATACCGCGTCCAGAAGGGGAACGTTCGGACAACTCTTCTGCTCCCGCTTTGATCCCTGCAATCACTTCTAGCGGATCGGAAGACGCTTCAAGCAATTGCCGCTGTTCATCCAGCATCCGCAAGCCCTGACGCTTTAATCCGGCATCTTGAACAAGTGCGATATACTCCCGTACATTCGACGTGGTCGGCACCGCTTCTGCCAGCTCTCCAAGATACGTCAACCCGATTACATCACCCGTTATCCCTTTGGCGTTCAAATGGGTGTACAAGGTGATTAAGTCAACGGCTTTCTGTTCTTCATGAAGGTCTACTATCGATTCAAAAATGGGTTGATGCTTTGCTGAAAAGTCGTCAATCGTCAGAATTTCAACTGCAAGTGCCGCAGTTTCCTGTGTCCGATCAAGTAAGATACAACCCAGAACCGCTTGTTCAGCTTGTGGGTTGAAATGGTTATCCATTCGGCTCACCGTCTTTCAGAAGTGGTACCGCGTTCTCTTCCCAAAACTCCATCAGTCTTAACCGTTCCTGCGTCTCTACCCGTAGAAGATTATTTGCTGCAGATGTATTTGCCCGGATATCAGCTATCGTTGGCGGCCATTTGGATGTCTTGATGTGATGTTTTAAGTTTTCCAGTGCTACAGATTGAGGTATGTCTGAAAGCATTTCTATCCACAAGTTAGCAATGTCATTATTCAGTTGTACCTGTGGGTAAGCTATAATAATCAGTGACATCAATGCGACTGTTTCCGTTTTGATCATGTCGTCCCTCCTGCATGAGTGAAAGTAACAAGTCTTTATTTTGACTGAATTTGTCTTTGGTCTGGTTGCTCCCTGTCGGAACGTTCGTCGCTTGAACTGGTGGTTCCGTGAAATCGGCATACCGTTCGTTCTTGGGATTTAAAAACGTGGACCCGTGCATGATGAAACTCTCTTCCGTCCTATTCATTTTGCAATGTGCAGCATAGTTCTCTGAACATTGAACCAAAAGTGATGCATCAACCTTCGCCTTAATTGCTTTTTCCCACATGTTTAAGGCTGCCTTTTTCGCTGTCTTTTTTGGGTAGGTTGACCAGAAGGTATCGAAGTCCAAAACACACATATCTTTTATATCTTTTAAAGATTTTAAATCTTTACTGTCTTTAGAGAGCCCGGAAGCCGCGTCCTGTAAGGGCTCAAGGGGTGTTACGATTACTTTTTCAGTAACTTTGACCTGTTTTTGATCATCCCCACAAAGTTCCCGTTTTGGTAACTTCGAATCCTCATTAAAGTTACCGTTTTGGTAACTCTGAACAAGTGATTTACCTTCGTGTTCCGGTTCCTGTTTCGGTAACTCTGAGTTCCCGTTTTGGTAACTTTCTTCATGTGCTTCATCTACCTGTCCAGTTCCTGTTTTGGTAACTTCCGTTTCGGGTTTCGACTGGCTCAGATTTAGATGAAGCAATTCATTAAAACGGCTTTTATCCCATCCTCGGTTTGGAGTGACTTGCCAAGCATCGTAATTCTCGTTGAAGCTGTATTCACTGCCTTTCCGGCTGATTACCTTACATGTCTCTAGGTGCTTCAACTCTTGTCCTATATGTCCAGTCCCAACACCGCATAAGGCGAAATCCTTTTGCATCGGGATAACTGCAATCTGTTGATTACAGCCGTAAGACAAGCGCCAGATAAGGAGCAAAATATCCTTCTGGCGCTTAGAGAAATCCCGACGAATGACCTCATCCCAAATCTCGTTGGCAATTGCTATAAATCCTTTTCTCCTGCGAGAGTCGGTCACACGTCTCACCTACTCTTCCTTTATTTCAAATTGATCTTGCGTTCCGAATGCAGCCGCCAACAAAGCCCGCATAGCATCGCCCTTTGGCTGCTTCGTGTCACACATACGGCGAAGATACTGGGAGACAAATTCATATAACTCGCTTCGATCCAAATATTCCAAACGTGTAAGCATAGTAGCTTGAAACCCACTGCTCCATATGTCGTATGACCACCATTGAAAACCCATGTGATGGTACATCCCTTCAAACTCAGAATCCGATTTGTATTGAGAAATATAACTGATAAGATCATTACTGACCGATTCAACGTCAACGATGGTTTCCTTAGATTCCAAGACTCTCACCCTCCCAATCATATTGAGCTGAAATGACTTCGAACCCCTCAATACGAACCGGCTTGCTATACCAGGTATGGGTGGCTTCCGAATCGCTGGGCCACGCCATGATAGAAGCAATTTCACTTGATGAATCGTACATAGGCGCCACTTTAATGTTCGTCCCTTCTACCTGTGGCAACCCACGGATAGCATCACAAACCAAGCCCAATACATATGTCCATACATCTACTTTATTTTTTAACGTTCCACGTTCGCTGATATATACATGAAAGTTGTTCAGTACCGGATAAAGGCCCTTTGTTTGAATGCTTTCAGCCAGTTCTTGAACCTTTGTTTCGCGGCTCAATCTTGCAAAAGGAACAGCCGTTTTCATATTGTTCACCCCTCTAATTTTGGGGCAGCCCTTGCGCTTTTCAAAAATATGATGATATAATGTGCGCGAAGGGATACCCCTTTGATTTAGGTTGCCTTAATAACCCCGCCAAGAGTTAGATTAAGGCTCACCATGAATGACTATCTAAGATGACTAACAGAAGCTGTGTACGCCGATGTAATGGCTGACATGGCTTCTTTTTCGCGCACATCAACAATGGTCAGCACTTTCGTAATGTCTTTGTTCATCTGATCTTTGGTATAATTTTCATCAGTACTCACAAGATAGATGATATCCAACAACTCTTTCTTCATTTCCCAATACGCCATCAGTTCAGTGTGTTGCCCTTCCGTCATACCGCCCTACCTCCCACAAATATATTGTCGTTACCTTTCAAAAACGGGCTGAGATTAATAGCTTCATACTCATGCAGATCGCGGAACAATCCTTTAATTTCCTTAGAAATATCCTCCCGGCTGAATAAGTCATCAGCTTCTACATTTTGAATCAATTCAGCTACTCTTAACTTAATTTGAATGAGTTGGGATAAGTCATTAAAATCAACTGATTTTATATGCAACCGGGCACGGTATACATCATTAGCCAGTCCGGAATAGATGTGTCTGCAATTGCTTTCGTAGCACTGGCAGAGACTTACAAATTCATCTACGGCTGCATGATTGGCATCATCCTCAAGTTCGCTAATCCTGCTTGTAGCAATCCCTGTTTTACGGGCCACGTCCTCCAGAGAATACCCGAAGTTCTCCCGCGCTTCTCTCAATGTCAACTTTTGAGCGATAGAGATTCCGTCAGCTCCCTTCATTGCAGCACCTCCGGTTGTCCTTGTGTCTCAGGGAAAATGTTGGCGCGATAATCATCATTCGCTAGGCAAAGAGCATCACGAAGTCTATCCACATCAGATGCACGTTTCAGCCATCTAGCAGCACTTGCAGGGTTATCACCTTTCTGGGTTTGAGCCATGCCTTTTAATTGAGACTGAACAGACAATTCCGCAAGAGAATCGAATATGTCAAGCATGTCGCAAAAATCAAGAGTTCGAAGAACGGCTATTAGTGCAATTTCGTTTGGTGATAATTTCATATTACTTAGCTCCTTTAGATTGTTTTTGGATGTTACGTACAATGATGGAGTGCTGCATGGGGTGACTGAACCAGATACGAGCAAGTTCCGGCAACGTCATAGTTACTTCACCACCCTAAGATTAGGCTTGTTTGGTACCATATCAACAATGTCCCCGTACTCATCAAGTTTAGATGTGAATGTCTGGATCGGTTTGCCTGTAATCTCTTCCAAAATCCCAAACGTATCAATCATGTCTTTGCCAGTTTCCTTTTTGTGCTTGTCCATCATTGAAAACATGTGATGCATGAAAATATCCATCAAATAGCAATCACGTTCATGCTCAATTTTTTCTATGAAGACGATTTCCTTGAACGCTTCGTAATCGATTTTCTCAGGGATTCTGGAGTATACTTCCTTGAACGTTTCGCGTCTGCTACCATCCCACCACTTTAGGCTTTTATCAATAGTGATTACCTGTAACAGTTCATCTCTTGTGATCGTGGAATTTTTGAAAATAGCTTCAACCTGTATCATGAAATCGGTCTTGTTACCAGTCAAAGGTTCATCTAAAATTTTCTTAAACTGCTTCCAAAAGTCGAGAGTCTGCCAGATCAATAAACCAGCTTCTGCAGATGGATTTTCTTTAATATGTTCTTTCGCATCTTTTCCAATTGACTTGATTTCGTCCAGCAAAACACGCCCTTCATCTTTCAAAGAACTAAATTTAGTTAGAACCTTGATACGGCGTCTTCCGTAAATTCTCAATGCAGCAAAAACATTGGTCGCCTTATAAGACGGAAGCGCTAGCATGGAGTTGATATAATTTGAGAATTCGCGTTCATCCTCACTACCTTCGCCATAATATTCCACCATTTCACGTTTAAAGATTTCGACATCTTCTTTGGAAACTTGCCGTGCCCAGTACCCACCAGCAACACGTCCAATTTTGATGTTATAATCTAACAATTCAAGATCCAGTTTGTTTCTTTCAAGAGGGAAATGCTCAAGAAATTTATTTGCCTTAATCACCCATGCGTTCATTTGTTGTTGGATTTCAGCTCTTTTCATATTGTTCATCCTCTCAGTGTGGGTTAGATTCCCTGTTCTTTTTTCAACCGATCAGCAACATACACTTGACCCTTGACAGTCACATATGGTGTTCGCCATGTGAACGGTTCGCCGCTCGGTTTCTGCTTTACGCCTGTAACAATTTCGAACAACTCCTGTTCAATTGCCCTTTGCGTTGGTTCTGTTCCGGTTTTACTAATCAGCTTCCATTCCCTCAACTTGTCGTAAAGCCTGTTCTGTCCAATCTTGATACCATGACTACTAAGAGAATGTGCCAGGTCACGGACTTTAATTGAATCATTTGACTGCATGCACATTTCAGCAAAGGTAACTAGCGGTTTCTGTTTCTCGTTCTCCGCTCTAGCGACTTTCAATTGAGTAGCAAGTGAAATGATTGTATCTGGATCAGCCAACACTTCTTCGATTTTTGCAGGGGTCAGATAACCACCATGCTTTTGCACGGAAGGGAGCATTTCCTCATACAAGAAATCTTGGAATGGAATTGCCTTTGGTTGTCCAGACTGACCCAGCACCCGATTCAATGACAAGTTGGATATGAACTTCTCACCTGCATTATTTAAGGTTCGGACATTCCGTTTCAGAAGGTCTGAATTTTTAACCTGATAAATATGGCTTTCTTTACAGAACTTCAACACATGACTTGTTGCTCTGTCTCCTTGATATTCAAGTCCGTTAGCGACATCCTTTGCAGAGATAATAAAATCCCCTACAAAATCAAAGTCCACATCCCCCGGCATCAGGATCGTGATTGATACTTGTCCTTCAAATAACGCCATTTGATTTTGAGTCATTCGTTTTCACTCTCCTTTCCAGTTCGTTTTTTTGTTCATTCAGGAAACAATTCCCTTTCATACTCGATCAGCCAATCTCTTTTAATTCTCCAGCCACGTCCTTGTTTATAGGCTTTTAACTGGCCTTTCTTGATGCGATTAATCACGGTGTATTTGCTGACTTTCAGATAATTAGCAGCGTCGATCACATCAAGGGTCGGTCCTAAATCAGCTACCATCTTCCCTCACCACCTTTGCTGTAAGAAATAGTTCTTTAGGTGTTTTTCAGCAAGTCATCTACAGAACAGTTCAAAGCACCAGCGATTTTAATTAATGTATCTGCTGTGGGTCCTTTCTCTTTCTGTTCGAGACTGTATAGAACTG
The DNA here is from genome assembly GCF_030487755.1 of Paenibacillus sp. 11B. Lineage (NCBI taxonomy): Bacteria > Bacillati > Bacillota > Bacilli > Caryophanales > Paenibacillaceae > Paenibacillus > Paenibacillus sp. 11B. The sequence goes on from NZ_JAUKNS010000001.1 coordinate 1,866,465, forward strand.
TTTGAGAGACTCCGCTTTCTTTGCTCAGCCTGTATAATGACCATTTCTTTAAAGCAAGCAATTTGTCCACGTTATTTTTCACAGCCAATCCCATTCACTCACCCCCTCTGAATGCAACCGTATAATTTACTACCGTATAAGGTAGTATTGCTTTCGAATTCGATATTACTACCTTATACGGTATGTCGTAAAGTGTCGTATTAACCCATTTCGGTAACAAAATCCACTAATATCTCGATCATGCTTTGATAAGCTTGACTTATATCCTAATTGCGTAGTAGTATTACCTTAAACGGTTATAACCGAATTTGGATATACATATTTAGGGGGATAAGGTCGTGAGTATCGCTGAAACAGTGTCTAAACTTATGGAGTCTGAGGGTTTGTCAAAGTATAAATTGGCAAAAGAATCTGGTGTGCCTTACACAACTTTGATTAAGATACTTGATGGCACCACAAAGAATCCTCAAATAGAATCCCTGCAAAGCATAGCTAAGTATTTCAATGTAGATGTTGATGATTTAATCGATTCTGGGTCAAGTAATGAAGCTAAGGTAGAAAAACCTGAATTGCCTAATTGGGCAACTAAAAAAGATATTGCTGACTTCAAACAGATGCTGGAAGAAGATCAACCGGTTATGTTTGACGGCGTACCAATAGAAGGCGAGAAGCGTCAAAGAGTTATGGACATCCTTTCTGGACTCTTTTGGGAAGCTAAAGAGCTTAATAAACAAACATATGGTACGAAGAAGAAAGCAAAAGAAGAAGAAAAAAACAGCCAGGAGTAGGTGACTGTTTTGGATGAGATTATTCATAAACTTGTGAAGAGATTTAAGTCGAACGACCCCTTTGTTATCGCAGAGGGTTTAAATATAAGGGTTAAATACGTCGCTTTCGAGGAAGGCACACGAGGACTTTACTACAGAAAACTGAGAAGGCGATTTATTGTAATTGATTCTAACTTATCAGAAGAATGGAAAAGAGTAGTTTGTGCCCATGAGCTTGCTCATGATCGGTTACATCCTGGCCTCAGTAGATTCTGGATAGATCAACACACATTTTTCAATACAGGTAAATTTGAGCGACAAGCCAATGCCTTTGCTGTGAAACTACTCACCTGTTTGGTCGCTCCTGAAATTGATGAATCCAACGAATCTTATTTGTTACGCTGCGGTATTCCTAAGCAGCTCCATCATATTTGAAGTATACTTTGCAATCCCCAGTCGCAAGGCTGTTTAAATATATCCAAAAAAGGAACATACGTTCCTTAATAACCAAACGAAAGGAGAATTACTTTGAAAAAGAAAAGCAAGATAACCAAACCTTTACCGCCTAATGTGAGAGAACGAGATGGAAAATTCACGTATCGTTATCGTGTGCCGACTACAATAATTGTTGATGGGATTGAAAAGAAAAGTAGTAAACAGAAGGAATCACCTAGATTCGAAACCATCCAAGAAGCTGTTGATTTTGGAATCTTAATTGGAGCAAAGAAGATAAAGAAGAAACTCAACCATACTGAGGTCCTGACAGTCAGTGCGTGGAGCAAATCATGGATTAAGGCTTATATCTTAGAAAGAGAACCAGCTAAAAACACCGTTCGAAGCCGGGAGTACGGTTTGAGTGTTGTTTTAGAGGAGTTTGGGGGTTTTGCTCTCAATGAGGTATCTTCGAGTATGTATCAGGATTTTCTCTATGAATTAAAAGGAAAGGGTATGAGTCGAAGCACTATCACAACCCATCACACTGCTGCATCCCTAATGTTTAAGCATGCGTTAAGAACGGAACTAATTAAAGTAGATCCGACTGCAAATGCTGTCATTCCTAAGGAGAGAAAACCAGCTCGAAAAGTTGGCGAAAAAAGACAAGTCCTCCCCAAATTTCTTGAGAAGGACGAACTTAAAGCTTTTCTTCAAATGGGAAGGTTCATGCTCACCACAAACCAATGGGCGCTCTTCGTTATATTGTCTTATACAGGTTTGCGGATCAGTGAGGCGGCAGGTCTTCAGTGGGAAGATATTGATATGGAGAACAGGACTATAGACATAAATAAGCAAATTTTCGGATCAAGTATTCTGGATTACTCGTTTATCCCCCCGAAAAATGAACAAAGTGAACGTGTGGTGAGTTTCGGGGATACAGCAGCTAAAGCATTCGAATTATTAAAGGAATGGCAGACCGAAGAACGCGCATCTGCCAAGAAATTTAATCCTAAGGATAACTTTGTTTTCTGGAGTTGTTATTTTCCCGGATATCCAATTCAGGTAACTGTGATCGGTAAATTTATGAGGAGAGTTCTCAAACCAGCTAATCTGCCAACAAATCTCACGCCGCATAGTTTACGTCATACCCATGTGTCTCTTCTTGCGTCTAACCCCCGTGTTGGTCTTCCAGAAATTCAGGCACGGATCGGACACAAAAGTAATTCCAAAGTTACAGAGCTAATTTATCTCCACGTCACAAAGAATCGACAAATCAAAATTGCTGATGACTTTGAATGGGCCATCAATAATTAAAAATTGTGGGTAAAATGTGGGTAACTCCATTTAAAATAAACCTCGAAAACCCTTGCTGTATAAGGCTTTTCAGCCAATAATACAAATCAGCATTAAATATAAAACATGTAGCTATCTTTTTGTTCCTGATTTTGGAATGTAATCAGATCCTTCAGCGTTGTTGAATCCAGTACTTCTGCAATGCTATCACGGATGCGCAACCACAAGTCGCGCTTCGCCGGATCATCTTCCTCCGTGAAATCCACTGGAGAGATTGGACCTTCCAGTACACGAATAACATCCCCTGCCGTTACGGTAGCCGGATCGCCTGCCAGAATATAACCGCCGTAGGCGCCACGGATACTTTTGACCAATCCTGCATTACGCAGGGGAGCGATCAATTGCTCCAGATAATGCTCCGAGAGCTGATTGCGCTCGGCAATACTTTTCAAAGATGTAGGGCCTTCGCCTGTTCTGGCTGCCAGCTCCATCATGATTGTGAGCCCATAACGGCCCTTTGTAGATATTTTCAAAGGAGTCACCTCTTTCAATTTTCGAAAAAACAAGTTGTGAAACATAAATTACAGGCTGTGGCCCAAGCCTGTCTTTCCAGGATTCCAGGATCCGCCACAGGGGGATATTAAAAATACAGGCCTAGTCCCTCTAATCCTCCGTATTCCGATCATAACCCTCAGCTAATGTTAACATATCTGCTTGCTTTATGGAAAAGAAAGATTGACGAAATTCAGAAAATGTACGCCTGTGGTGGACACTATCCAAAATTGGCCGGGTGTATCGTAACTTGAGTCCGGTTATGCTAGAATAGAAACGAAACACATTTATATAGAGAAATGGTGATAACGATGTCCAAAACAATTGAAAATACACGGGTCGTCGTTGGCATGTCCGGAGGTGTCGATTCTTCCGTCACCGCACTGCTGTTGAAGGAGCAGGGTTACGATGTCATCGGCATTTTCATGAAAAACTGGGATGACACGGACGAGTTCGGCCACTGTACCGCTGAAGAGGATTCAGAGGACGTACGCCGGGTTTGCGAACAGATCGGCATTCCTTACTACACTGTCAACTTCGAGAAAGAGTACTTTGATAAAGTATTTTCCTATTTCCTTGATGAATATAAGTCGGGTCGGACTCCGAATCCGGATGTCATGTGTAATCGCGAGATTAAATTCGGCGAATTCCTGAACAAAGCACTGGATCTCGGCGCTGATTATGTGGCTACAGGCCACTATGCTCGCCTCATTGAAGAAGATGGAACGTTCAAACTGCTGCGCGGTGTCGACAGTAACAAAGATCAAACGTACTTCCTCAATGCACTGAATCAGAACCAGCTGTCCAAAGCCATGTTCCCGATTGGTCATCTTCCGAAACCGGAAGTGCGCAAGATTGCAGAAGCGGCTGGCCTGTACACCGCGAAGAAAAAAGATAGCACAGGTGTCTGCTTCATCGGCGAGCGCAACTTCAAAGAGTTCCTGAGCAACTATCTTCCTGCCAAAGGCGGAGACATGGTTGATATTGCAACCGGAGAAGTGAAGGGCCGTCATGACGGTCTGATGTACTATACGCTTGGACAGCGTCAAGGTCTCGGCATTGGCGGTTCCGGTAATGGTGAGCCCTGGTTCGTGGCAGACAAGGATTTGGAGAAAAATCAGCTGCTTGTTGTTCAAGGCGATGCACATGCAAGTCTGTACTCAACTGGTCTCACTGCAACGGGTGTAAACTGGATCGCAGGTTCAGCGCATATGCCAAACGTACCCTTCCGTTGTACCGCCAAATTCCGCTATCGTCAGCCGGATCAGGGTGTAACCCTGACATGGCAGGATGATGGCAGCGTGGATGTACAATTTGACCAACAGCAAAAAGCGATTACGCCTGGTCAAGCTGTTGTGTTTTATGATGGAGATGTGTGTCTCGGCGGTGGAACGATTGATCAGGTTCAAAAAGTGCCTGTACCAGCGCTGCAATAGATTCAATAATAGAAATGAACCCATCCCATATGCATTTTGCACAATACCCTGTATTCCTATAACAAAAGCCATCTTTCATGTATACCATGACGGATGGCTTTTTTCCTTCTTTTTCCTGCAAAAAAAATAATTTTTTTCACTTATGCAGCCAACCACACGCCTGCAAAAGAAGCCGCAACCCCCAGCAGTACCGAACTGATGACGTATACAACTGCTCTTGAGTAACGTTCCTGCCCCAGCAGACCGAGGGTCTCATATCCAAATGTAGAGAATGTGGTATACGCTCCGCAAAATCCAGTCCCCCCTATCACCCAGATTCCGTCCGAAATCGAGGCTGACTGATGCCAGCCATAGAGCAATCCAAGTAACAATGAACCACTGATATTAATGACCCATGTCCCCCATGGGAAGGCCGTTCCGAGCGAACCGGATATCCATCTACCCAAACTATAGCGGAGCACTGCTCCCAGCATCCCTGCAAGACCAATCCAGATGATCATGGTGCAACACCATCCTGCGTTGGTTTACCCAACATTCGCTGTCCAAGCTTCATTCCCAATGCACACAGCAATAACCCTGCAAGTAAACTCACAACGAGGTATACAACAGCCTTCACCCACATTCCTTCCTCAGATAAACGGACAATATCCAACGTAAACGTGGAGAATGTGGTGAATGCGCCCGTAAACCCCGCCCCAATCGCTAGACGAAGTTGAGGCGTTATTTTGCCTGGAACAGCTATGGTGAAGAACCAACCCAAAAACAGACTCCCGATGGCATTAATCAGCAGCACTGCCCAAGGGAAGCCTTCATTTGTTACTGGCACCCATAATTGAATCCCATATCGGCAAAACGTACCTATAATGCCACCGATTCCAATATAGAAAATTTCTTTCATCGTTCAAGCCTCTCCCGGTTCATCGATCTTACAGCTCTCTGCGCCGCTGCTGGTTTAGACGAATCTTGGATTCATTGCCTTGTTCCGTTGCTTCATAAAATACACGACGCGAAAGCTGCTTCGGTAAATATTCCTGCTTCACATAATGGCCCGGATAATTATGCGGGTATTGATAGCCCTCATGTCCAAGCTTTACTGCACCGGAATAATGAGTAACCCTCAGATGAAGAGGGACCTCAGCAGATTTCACCTCATCAATGGCATTCATCGCTTTTGAAATCGCAGTGTACACCGCATTGGACTTCGGACTTTCAACAGCAAACAGGATCGCTTGGGCTATGTTCAGCTTGGCTTCAGGCCAACCATTATTGCGATAAGCATCCAGCGCCCCGATGGCCTGGGTCATCGCTTGCGGATTCGCAAGTCCAATATCTTCACTGCTCGCTGCAATCAGACGACGTATAAACGTCATCGGGTCCATGCCCAGCTTTTCTACCGCATACAAAAACCAGAACGGTGCCGCATCACTGGAACCCCGAATGCTTTTTTGAAATGCCGATAATACATCATATTGTGTCGATTCATCCGCCTTCACAATCGGACGACGAATAGACTCTTCAGCTACATCAAGCGTAATGTGAATCGAACCGTCCTTCTCTGGCGGTGTAGTTAGTGCAGCAAGTTCCAATGCGTTCAGCGCACGCCGAATATCGCCATTGCTCGTCGCAATATGCTCTAATGCCTCGTCGTCAGCCTGCAGGTCCCTGAATCCCAAACCTTTATCCGCATCTGCCAGTGCCCGGCGCATCGCAATCAGGGAATGTTCTTTGTTCATAGACTCCAGCTGAAACAGCGTGGAACGGCTCATCAAGGCCCCGTTTACATAATGAAAGGGATTCTCTGTCTTATATATAGGATTTGGTGAAAATTAATATCTCCTAGATTTAAATTAATGACGGATTGTAATATGAAGTGCGACACCTACTGAAAATAAATAAAAAAGGACCCATGGCCGGATTCGTGTAGAATGAAGGTTCCTTACACCATATTCACACAAGGAGAATCCACCATAAGCTACACACATCTTAGCATAATTGAGCGCAGCAAGCTAGAAATCCTCCATCGGCAAGGTCAAAGTTCAAGAGCCATCGCATAAGAATTAGGAAGACGGGTAAGCATGCTTGTTCCCTCCTATGGACACAACAAATTAGCGCGGCAATTTATTTTAAAGCCAGTTCCGGCCAGGATCTTTGCTAAGACTCGACCTTAATTTTGCTGACATGAAATATCCTTGCCGGGAACATACAGCTTATTCCGTAAATACCGGATGTACACATCGACCACATTCCTTTCCACCAGCGAATCGTAGCCCCATACCAAGTCGAGCAGCATATCTCTCGTTTGGACAAGGTTTGGATGCTTCATAAACACGGCCAACAGGGCGAATTCACGCTTGATCAGTAATTTTATCCAACGCTTACTGCGTAGCTTCGGTTGAGATGGGTCACTTTCACAGAAAATTCTCATTTTCAGCTGTTACACTAATGGACAAAACCGAATCAACATGGACAGTATGAGCAGCTGATGCGGTGGTTTCTATGACGATAAAGGAGGATGGGAAATTGGAACAGTAGACGCATAATCAGGAGGGCTTGATCCAGCCGCCCATGAGCCCGGGAAGACGGAAGTTAAACAAAGTCTCGCAAGTCACCATCTTTTTTGGGATCATTAAAATCTTGGCAACGACCGTTGGGGAGACGGCAGCGGACCTGCTGAACCAAAACCTCAATCTTGGCCTGACCGTAACGACGCTGCTGATGACGGTGCTTTTGATCGGGGCTATGGCAACCAGTGTGGGAGAAACAACGCAGACTTCCTTATTAGTAAATGAAATATAATAAAGTTGTGGGAAACCACTTTAAAGAAAGGAAATTATATATGCAAGAAAACCAAAATAAAATGATAATTTTACTTAACAAAGTGCCACAAGTGACGATTTTCTTTTGGATCATCAAAATTTTATGTACCACTGTTGGTGAAACATTTGCTGACTTCATCAATTTCAACATTGGGCTTGGTTTAACTCTTACTACCATTATTATGGGAGTTGCGTTTTTTATTGCATTGTTTTTTCAACTTAAAGCAAACAAGTATGTTCCAGCCATTTACTGGGTAACAGTTGTTCTTATAAGTGTATTTGGAACACTGGTAACGGATAATTTGACAGATAATATGAGCGTACCACTTGAGGTTAATACAGCTGTTTTCTCGGTGCTACTAGGACTCACTTTTCTATTTTGGTATCTTAGTGAAAAAACACTATCGATCCACTCGATTTTTACTAAAAAAAGAGAAGTTTTCTACTGGCTTACGATCCTTTTCACCTTTGCACTTGGAACTGCAGTCGGCGATTTATATTCAGAACAACTTGGTTTTGGTTATCTTAACACAGGAATAGGCGTTGTTATTATTATTGCTCTTGTGTTCTTAGCTTATAAATTTTTGAAACTTGACGGGGTATTAGCTTTCTGGATTGCATATATTTTAACTCGTCCTCTTGGAGCGTCACTTGGAGATTACCTATCTCAACCAAAAGTAAATGGCGGATTAGGACTCGGGACAACCGTTACGAGTGTCATTTTTCTTATCGCTATTTTAGCGATCATCGTTTTCCTTTCCGTTTCAAAAATGGATACAAATGCTAAAAGTGATAAAGCGGAAACAAATCAAAGTAATGCAAATAAGAAACATGTGCTAACACAAACGATTGGTGTACTCGTAATTTTCTTAGTTGTTGGTATAGGCGGTTATAACTGGCTCAGTAATTATATTGCATCACAAGGTGCTGCTGAGCAAGCTACGTTAGGAGGTGAATTAAACGATTTTGTTAAAATTGAAAATGATATGCTAAACGCTGTAAATAAAAACGACTTTGCTACAGCAAAAAAAGGGGCAGATGAATTAGAACATCAATGGGATACACAAGAACCTAAGCTTCGAAAAATTGATGGCACTACATGGACGAAAATTGATGGAACAATTGATGTTGTATTAGCAGCAGGTCGTTCATCGAATCCTGATGTAAACAAGTGCAAAACAGCACTTAACAATTCACTTAGTACCCTAAACGCAGCAAATAAATAATAATCTTAGGAATCGCCAACCGCGATTCCTTTTAAAATGGAACTTTTTATTAAACTAAACTCCGTTAAGAATATTCCTTCACAACATCGATAAATTAACATACTTCATTTGCTAAAATATAAAAAAAATGCGTTTTGATAAAAGGGTTATGGTTCAACTGACTCTCAAGGAGTTTGGGAGTCAACTGGCCTAATAGGACAAGTAGCCCATCCAGAAAAGATTGTGACTAATTATGATAGTAGCGGTAAGCCAATGGATGTTAAACGCCTGTTCGGTGCACATCTCTCATCAAGTGAAATGGAGAAAGTTATGGATAATGTAGATAAACTGGGTGTAGCTACAGCAAGGCACCTTTTTTTACTATTCAGCGTTTAACCCTTTCCCAAGATCGTTTGAACCTTTACTAGATTATTTACCTTCTCTTTTCCCCTGGATTTTGGTCCCTTTGCGGACGTCTCCCCAAGCCCTGTCCAAAGCTGTATAGGCCGTGTTTGACTTAGGAGTTACACCAAGAGACAGAGAGTGATATACGGGCTTCTGGGAGACCCAAACGCTCTGCCGATTCGATTGCACTACATGTAATATTACCTACGTTCGGATCAGCACAACGTACCCAAGATCCCACCGATTCCAATATAGAAAATTTCTTTCATCGTTCAAGCCTCTCCCGGTTCATCGATCTTAAAGCTCTCTGCGCCGCTGCTGGTTTAGACGAATCTTGGATTCATTGCCTTGTTCCGTTGCTTCATAAAATACACGACGCGAAAGCTGCTTCGGTAAGTATTCCTGCTTCACGTAATGGCCCGGATAATTGTGCGGGTATTGATAGCCCTCATGTCCAAGCTTCACTGCACCCGAATAATGGGTATCCCGCAGATGAAGAGGGACCTCAGCAGATTTCACCTCATCAATGGCATTCATCGCTTTTGAGATCGCAGTGTACACCGCATTGGACTTCGGACTTTCAACAGCAAACAGGATCGCTTGGGCAATGTTCAGCTTGGCTTCAGGCCAGCCATTATTGCGATAAGCATCCAGCGCCCCGATGGCCTGGGTCATCGCTTGCGGATTCGCAAGTCCAATATCTTCACTGCTCGCTGCAATCAGACGACGTATAAACGTCATCGGGTCCATACCCAACTTTTCTACTGCATACAAAAACCAGAACAGAGCCGCATCACTGGAACCCCGAATGCTTTTATGAAATGCTGACAATACATCATATTGTGTCGATTCATCTGCCTTCACAATCGGACGACGTATAGATTCTTCCGCTACATCGAGCGTGATGTGAATGGAGCCGTCCTTCTCTGGCGGTGTAGTCAGGGCAGCCAGTTCCAACGCGTTTAGCGCACGCCGAATATCGCCATTCGCCATCGTCGCAATATGCTCCAATGCCTCGTCGTCAGCCTGCAGATCCATGAATCCCAAACCTTTATCCGCATCTGCCAGTGCCCGGCGCATCGCAATCAGGGAATGCTCTTTGTTCAAAGACTCCAGCTGAAACAGCGTAGAACGGCTCATCAAGGCCCCATTCACATAATGAAAGGGATTCTCTGTCGTAGCGCCGATAAAAATGATCGTGCCCTTCTCTACTGCAGGCAGCAATGCATCCTGACGTGAACTATTAAAGCGGTGTACCTCATCCAGGAACAAAATGGTTTTTGATCCGTACAACTGCTTGTTCGTCTGTGCCTGCTCAATGACTTCACGTACATCTTTAACCGAGGCATCCACCGCATTCAGACGAACGAACTGTCCCTGCGTATGCTGGGAAATAATATGTGCGAGGGTCGTCTTGCCACATCCCGGAGGACCGTAAAGCAAAATGGACGAGATCTGATCGGCTTCAATAGCGCGCCGAAGCAGTTTACCCGGTCCAATAATGTGCTCTTGCCCAATATATTCATCAAGCCGCTCTGGCCGCATGCGGTCAGCGAGCAGTCTTGCTTGAGGTTCTGAATCCTGCTGAAACGAAAATAAATCCATTGCTCATCACTTCCTTAACGGATTTCCTTTACTTGACCCTTATCAAAATCCTGATTAATCTCTATTCTCTATCATATCATACTCCCGCGGCAGCATACCCATAAAAGCGCCAAGCGCACTGCTGACAAAGGCATCCTTGCGCGTAATAAAATGAGTCATCATCCGATTCATGCCTGCGGGGAGAGTGTGCTTTCGCAGTGATCCACTTTCGATCTGGTGCCGAATGACGATCTCAGGTAACACTGAAATTCCCATGCCGGAGGTAACCCCGCTAATAATCGCTTCAAGGGTTCCAAATTCCATAATGATCGGACGGGTTACGCCACTAACCGATAACCATTCCTCCAAAACCTGACGATATGAACAACCCATACTGTAGACCAGAATCGGTTTACTGGTGAGCTCTTCGTCTTCCGGTCCCATACCGGAGGAGACCACATATAATTCTTCATCAAATACGGGAGTAGACGCAATATCGGGGTGATCACAGGAACAACCGATAAAAGCCCCTTCCAATTCATACCCAATAACCTGATCCATAAGCACTTGGGAGTTCCCCGTAGTCAATGATAAGGAGACCGCCGGATGCAGTTTATAATATTTTGCAAAAAGCTCAGGCAACCGAACCGCTGCAGCAGTCTGCGTGGAGCCGATGCGCAGCGGGCCAGCTGGCACACTTGTAGAGCTGAGCGCTTTTCCAGCCTCATCAAGCAGGCCGATAATTTTATCTGCATATGTCAGCAGCATCTCACCTGCTGGAGATAACGTCATTCCCCGATTATGACGAATAAACAGCAGTGTCCCTACTTCAGATTCCAGATGTCGTATCCTTGCTGTGACATTGGACTGCACGTAACCGAGGCGCTCCGCAGCTCGGGTCAGATTTCCTTCTTGTGCCACACATTGAAATATCCTTAAATCGCCGCTCTCCATTGAATGAGCCTCCCAACGATCACCTTTTTTAGACAGACATCATTTAAAATGATACCCAATCCATTAACAATCATTATACAGTATAACAACTCCGAGCTACAATCGGGGTATATCAGAACACAGCAACTTACTTTCGCTGAGTTCACTTAAGGAGTGTTAAGGATGATGAAGCCTCTAAAATATACGTTCCTGATCATCGTAACCACTCTCATCATGGGAACCTCGTTTCCTGTAGGCAAAATCGGTATGATGTATGCTCCTCCCTTTTTGTTAATGGGACTTCGCTATATATTGGCAGGAGCATTACTCGCCTGGATCATCAGAAAACGACCCATGCCTGTGGGGTGGAAACAATGGATGCAAATCGGCGTAATCGGTCTGTTCCAGTCGGCGGGCGTGATGGGCTGTGCCTACTACAGCATGAACTGGATCAGTTCGGGAGAGTCCGCCATTATCACGTTCACAAATCCCTTGCTTGTCATCATCCTGAGTGCTGCATTATACGGTGTGTCCTATCGTTTTAGCCAATGGACCGGTGTAATTCTCGGATTTGTCGGAGTGGCGTTGACCTTTGGAATGCATCTCAGCTTGAATCCTGGGACAGGGATTGGGTTTGGTGGTGCTATATCCTTTGCTGTATCCACGTTGCTTATTAAGCGCTGGGGAGCTGCTCATGATACATTTGTGCTTACCGCTTATCAAATGCTTGCTGGAGGCGCCGTACTGCTCTTACTGAGCGTTTTTACAGAGCAGCCCCATTTTATCGTGAATACAACGTCTATCGTTGTCCTGGTATGGCTGACGATTTTCTGTTCCATCATTCAGTTCACACTTTGGTTTTATTTGCTGCAAAACACAGATCCAGCCAAAACCAGTTCCTTTCTTTTTCTGGCACCGCTGTTTGGACTGTTGTCGAGCTTTGTCTTGCTGGAAGAGCATGTCGGCTGGATCGTCGGTGCAGGTGGAGTAATGATCTGTCTGGGCATTTTTCTGGTTAACCGTCATCCCAACAGGCATAATTCAACCTTGGATAAACCGGGTTTGAACCAACGAACACCTGCAAGTTAACCGCAGGATAATATCAACTACCTGATTGCAAATATACTTTCGTGAATAACACACCTCTGCTGAGAACGTACAAAAGAGCATGGTGCTTGAACAGCGCCATGCTCTTTCCATATGAATACGATGTTCAACAAACAAGAATTCACTCTGACTCGCTGTCAGGCCAACCCTGAATGGCAACGGACTCACCTTCTGAATTGTGAGTTGCAGCAGCATAGTCAGGCAATGGGCCATCGTTGAACAACCACAGTTCGTGCAATGCCCGTGTACAGCCAACGTATAACAACTTCGCATCACCCGCATTGGGCAAATAGTGTTTCTCATCCGCGTCCGCTACGATAACGGCATCAAACTCCAACCCTTTTGACAAATAGACAGGTAAAACGGAGTGTCCGCCTGTGTACTGTTTTTTGCCGCCGTCAATCAAGTTCAGCTCCCAGCCTGCTGCCTGGAGTTCATGATGAAGCTCCTTTGCCTCATGCAGGGTACGGGTCAGAATGGAGACGGTGCGATAGTCTTTGACCGTTAACAGCTTCAAAGCCTGTTCGAGGCTTGCTGTACGTCCTTTTTTCCCATAGGACAATGTCCGTACAGGATCACCACTCCGGAATACAGGAATCGCCGTAATCCCGCTCTTGACGCCCCGCTCCAGAATCGTATTGGCATAATCTATAATTTCCATTGTCGAGCGATAACTCCGGGTCAATGCAAAATATGCATTCTGTTCCTCGGGGAACAGCGAACTCATCTCGTCCCACGCATGAACACCACGGTACTCATGAATACCTTGGGACAGATCGCCCAGTATGGTGAAGGAATGTCCTTTGACGAACTGATCCAATAATGCCACATGAAAAGGAGAAAAGTCTTGCGCTTCATCAATGACGATGTGATCGAACCGCTCTGAACTTTCAATATCATGAACCAAGGTATGAATGTACACCAATGCAGGCAAATCCTCTTCACGGATAATATCCTGCTTCAGATCTGCTGCCGTTTGCTTCATCACCAATTTGGGGATAAGAGCGCTCAGCGAGGCAGGTACCGAGCCACCTTTAACGACCTTGAACAGCTGTTTGTACAGCGTAAGCGGTTCATATTGAGGCCATTTTTTGGCGTAGGCTTTCTCACGGGTTGCCGCTTTCTTTTTACGCTCTTTGCGAACGGCTTCCGGCGAAGGCTTCTTGAGCTCCATCTCAATCCAGCGGTGAATACGCGCCATGACCCGCTCTTTCCGTTTCGCCAGCGGATAATGTTTGTACTCTTCCCCGAACCAGTTCTCAATCTCGGCTTTACGGAGCACCGCACCATCCCATGGACTGAAGTCCATATCGGGTACGGACTCCTCTTCCATCCCGGACAGCCACTCGCGAATTAATTCCATGAAGCGGATCGAGCCTTTGTACCGCCCAGGCACATCATCATTGAGTTCAGGACGTGCATCCGGGGTTTCAAACCAGGTGTTCAATGTCTCCGACGTATCCGCCAAAGGCTGGTCCAGTCCCAGCAGGTTCATTGCCCAATCCGGGAATGTACGCTGCTGAATGTCCCCTACACCGAGCTCTGGAAGTACATCTGATATGTAATCCAGGAACATGTGGTTGGGTGCAAAAATAACCATCTTCTCCGCAGATACCTGCTCCTTGTATTGATACAGCAGGAAGGCAAGTCGATGCAGGGCCACGGTTGTTTTTCCAGAACCGGCCACACCCTGAATGATCAATGCGGTGTTTCTTGCCGCACGAATAATCTGATCCTGCTCTGCCTGAATGGTAGATACGATATCGCGGAGCTTGTTGTCCTTGTTCTCTCCCAGTCGATACACGAGGAATTCATCCGATACGGCTGGCTGGTCGCTGTCCCGATTGTACGTATCTGCCACCCGTTCCAAGATACGCTGCCGAATGACCACGTTTCGTTTTAGATAAACCAAGCCCTCAATGAGTCCCTCCGGGGCTTCATACGTTGCGGAGGCTTCCCCTCCAGTAAATGAGTAAAACAGGCTTGCGACAGGAGCACGCCAATCGATGACGAGCGGATGCTCTCCCACCTCTTCGCGGTCTACGCCGATTTTGCCAATATACAGCGGTTTCCGTGCACCACTGCCCTGTTCTTCGAAATCCAAGCGTCCGAAATAGGGTTGCTGCGCGCTCTTGGACAAGGCGGTGCGGCGCTCTTCGCGTCCGGCTTCCAGCACTTGTTCTGTGAAGTCGTGGCCGGTGTACACCGGAATATTGTGCAGCCGTTCCAGCTGACTGTCCACTTCCTTCATCGTTCGCTCTAACCTGTACTCTTCTTCTTGATAGGCACTTTGAAAGCTGTCTGACATGTTTCAGTTACCTCCTAAGAATATGTTTGTTCTGCATAGCCAATCACTGACGACACAAAAGGATACCCACTATATCATATTGATGTACAAAAAGCTACAGTAACCCGGATAGCAAAATGAAAGAAACCGCTGCTCCTGTTCGCAAAGAACAGATGAACAACGGCCATCCTTTTCATTACTCCGACTCCAAATCCGACTTACCATCCTGTGCCACAAACTGCTTCTGAGCCAACTCACGGTATACCGGATGGTTGCTGATCAGCTCCGCATGTGTTCCGGTTCCCGTCACATGGCCCTGTTCCAGAACAACAATCTGATCAGAGTCGACAACGGTGGACAATCGGTGTGCAATGACAACCGTTGTTCGTCCTTCCATCAGATTGGACAGGGCTTGCTGCACTTCATGTTCAGAGGTGCTGTCCAGACTGGACGTCGCTTCATCCAGCATCAGAATATCAGGGCTGCGCAGCAGTGCACGAGCAATAGCGATCCGTTGGCGTTGGCCTCCGGAGAGCTTAATCCCGCGTTCTCCCACTTCCGTATCATAGCCCTGAGGCAGCTTATCAATAAAAGCGGAGGAATACGCCATCTCTGCCGCATGTCGAATTTCGTCCATACTTGCCTCACGGCCCAGTCCGTATGTCATATTTTCCTTAATTGTACCTGCCATCAGTGGGCTTTCCTGAGAGACATATCCAATCTTGCTGCGCCAGGAAGCCAACGAATAATCCGTGATGGCTTGTCCACCATATGATATACTGCCCGACCCCGGAAGATAGAACTGCTCCAACAGAGAGAATAGCGTTGATTTCCCGCTACCGCTTGGGCCTACAATAGCCGTCACTTTACGGGCAGGAACGGTCAGATTAATCCCATGCAGTACCTCTTCCCCTGTTACATAAGAGAAGTGCAGGTTGTTAAATGTAATCGTCTCATTTCCCTTGGGAGCAATTGCTGTGCTATGACGCGGTTCTTCTTCATGAGCCAGAATAGCCTGAATGCGTTCTGTCGCACCGACAACCTTTTGCAAACGTGAATACAGTGTCGTAAATTGCCCCATCGGCATAATGACCTGGAACAACAGCAAAATGAAGGCAACCAGTTCTCCCGGAGACAGCAATCCCGAAGCCACCCGCATGCCGCCAACACCCAGAATAACAACCAGTACAGCCGTCATGACAAATGTAAAGAGCGGACCGATCAACGCCAAGATCCGAGCTTCCTGTAGTCCAAAAGCAAACATCTTGCCAATGCGGGAATCGCCTGCTTCTGCCTCCTGTTTCTCCGTACCATAAGCTTTCACCAAACGAATCTCGCCTATGACTTGGCTGAGCACGGAAGTAAGGCCCGCCATTTCGTCCTGCTGCTTTTTGGAGATTTTGTACATTTTACGTCCGACAGGTAACAGAATAAGCAGCGTTAGCGGGACCAGACTCAGGATAATAAGAGACATGACCCAATCCAGATAGAATAGCAACGCTACCCCGCCCACAACCGCAACGATATTGGATACAAAAGAAACGAGATAATCCGCAATTAGCGTCATAATCTGACTCGTATCATTCGTAATTCGACTCATCGTATCACCCGTACGATTTCGGTCGAAATATGGCATCGGCAAGGATAATACTTTGTTCCACAGCTTCGTTCGCAATGTCGCAACCACGCGCTGGCCTGCATAGTTCAACATGTAGATGCTGATGCCTGAAGCAATGGCCTGAATAACGAATGCTCCCAGCAGCAGAAAAATAACGGACTTGTTCAGCGCGGACATCGTCAGCCCATCAATCAGCCCTTTGGTCATCAGCGGGACAATCAGGCCAGCTGTCGTCTGAATGAGTGTCAGGATTAACGCTATAATCAGAATAAGCTTCGGTGGATTTGTGGCAGCAATCAGCTTCACAAAATCCCTGAATCCTTTTTTTCCTACTTTCGGTTCAGCTTGACCCGCTTGTTGTTGCTCTTCCATTCCCGTTCCCCCGTTCTCCCGATGTTCACCAGAGATCATACGTATGAGTTAACATAATGTTTCCTATCTTTTACAATATCCCGTGCAGAACAAAATTCGCCAAAAAGAGAATTGCAATGCCATACATGACTTTAGGCACCTGCTTACCCTGACCCACCGCCAGCTTCGCTACGGGATACGCAATGAATCCAAATGCCATACCGTCGACGATGCTATATGTAAATGGAATCATGACCATGATCAGAAAAGCCGGGAAAGCCTCCGTAAAATCACGGAAATCCATGTCCTTCACATCCTGTACCATCAATCCGCCTATAATGATCAAAATGGGAGCGATGGCACTGTCCGGGATATAAGCCAGCAGTGGAATAAAGAAGAATGTTGCACCGAATAGCACTGCGGTAACCAGTGGAGTCAAGCCTGAGCGCCCGCCTGCAGCTATACCGGCTGTTGTCTCAGCCGCAGCTACAGTAGGGCTGCTTCCAAAGATCCCGGCAAAAATATTCGAAATTGACAGGGCTCGCAAGCTGCCTTTAAATCTTTCGGGGCGACCAATCAAATGGGTCTGGGCCGTAATCAGGCCGATATTTTCAAATACAACAATCAGCAGCAACAGAAATACAGCAATCCAGAACGACAAGTCCACCAGATTTGCGAAGGAAAGCTCAGCGAACAAACCGCCATATTGATGCAATGCTTCTGCGGCAGACACGGGGTCACCCGGTTTTACGGCCCCAAGCACATAAGCCAGTCCTGTTCCCGCCAGAATACTGATCAGAAGCCCGCCCTGTACATTTCGTATAAATAGAATCAATGCAAGCACAAGTGTAACACAAGCAGTAATTACTCCAGGGTCGTTAAAATGCCCAATGGCTACAAACGTCGTCTGATGTGCGATGACGATTCCGCTTTTTTGCAAACCGATAAACGTCAGGAATAGACCGATTCCGACAGTGATGCCATGCTGCAGGTTTTTGGGAATGGCCTCACTGATCATTTTATATAACGATGTAAACGTCACGACCGAAAATAGCACACCTGTGACCGATACAACCGCCAAGGCTTCCTGCCAGCTCAATTTCATCGAATGTACGAGTGTGTAAGTGAAAAATGCATTGATGCCCATGCCAGGTACAACGATAATCGGTGATTTGCCGCCAAATGCCATCAGCAAACAACCTGCAATGGACGTCAGAAGTGTGCCCACCATAGCTGCCTGCAGCGGCATTCCGGCATCCGCCAGAATTGTTGCATTGACCATCACGATATACACCACGGCAAAATAGGAAATGGCCCCCGCCATAATTTCCTTCTTCCACTGGTCTCCCTGCTCCAGGCCAAGTCTTCTGGCCATCCATCCTTGTTTCATTCGTTCCGTTCTCCTCTCTCTATATAAGCCGAACAAATGTATTTACACTCTACCACTGCGCGGACAGAACAACCTTCTGATCGCTGTTATCCCCGGATTTTTAGATTTATGTTTTTAAAGTTAAATCCGGTGATAAGCGTATGCTTCCGATGCAGCTTTCTTTCAGAAAGCTTTTAGTCGAACGCTTCGCTTCTCCAGGTTTTTTCTGTCCTCTTCGTTCTTGTGCAAATCTTATATTCATCTTATATAGCTGCGATTTCTCTATGTATTTTTCATCATTTCGTGCAGCACCACATATCATACACGGTTTTGGGATCGAAGTACATCACGTAACCCTGACATTGGTTAGGGTTTTGCGTATGCAAAAAAGCGCAGACACCTTGTCGGCATCTACGCTTTTCCCTTACAGCAAATTACTGCTGCTTGTTCTCTGCAATTTCAATCAGTTCCTTGACAGCAACACTGACCATGATCAGTCCGGCTACCGGAGGAACAAAGGCGTTACTCGCTGGTGGCTGTTTGGCCTTGCGAATTTCCGGCGCATTTTCAGGTACAATTTTCTGTGTTACATCTTCGCGTGGTTTGAGCGGCTTTTCCGTTGAAAAGACCACTTTTACACCTTTTTTAATACCGTCTTTGCGAAGTGTCGTACGGACAACACGAGCAATCGGGTCCATGGTCGTTTTCGAAATATCCGCAACCTGGAATTTTGTCGGGTCCATTTTGTTTGCCGCACCCATACTGGAAATGACCGGAATCTTCCGTTTGAGGCATTCCTTGATGAGGTGGATTTTGTAAATGATCGTGTCGGAAGCATCCAGCACATAATCCAGCTCATACTTGAACAATTCCTCATACGTCTCTTCCGTGTAAAACATATTCAGTGCAATGGCGTCACACTCTGGATTGATGAGCTTCACCCGCTCCACCATCAAATCTGCTTTTTTCTGACCCACGGTCGTTGTCAAAGCATGAATCTGACGATTGATGTTCGTGATGTCCACCACGTCTTTATCAATCAGAATGATACGGCCAACACCGCTGCGAGCGAGGGCTTCCACTGCAATACCACCCACACCGCCGATGCCGAGCACAGCTACTGTACTATTTTTCAAGGCGTTCAGACCTTCAGGTCCGATTGCCAGTTCTGTTCTTGAAAATTGATGGAGCATTGAGAATCGATGCCTCCTTTATTTCTTTTCCGCCACCGGTTTACGGGCTACACGGATGTGAAGTTGTTCCAATTGGGAGTTATCCACTTCAGAAGGTGCATTCATGAGCAGATCCGTTGCACTTGCCGTTTTCGGGAAGGCAATCGTTTCACGCAGATTCGTACGTCCTGCCAGCAGCATCACCAGACGGTCGAGACCAAAAGCGATTCCGCCGTGTGGTGGCGTTCCGTATTCGAATGCTTCGAGCAGATAACCGAATTTCTCGTTGGCTACTTCCGGAGAGAGTCCCAGGGCAGAGAACATTTTTTCTTGAACATCACGTTTATAGATACGCATTGAACCGCCGCCCACTTCATAACCATTCAGAACAAGGTCATAAGCTTGAGCGCGAATCGCACCCGGATCTGTGTCAAACAGATGTACATCTTCGTCTTTAGGACGTGTGAATGGGTGGTGCTCTGCTACATAACGTTTGGCATCTTCATCGTACCCGAGCAATGGGAAGTCAACAACCCATGCAAATTTGAATTTGCTGTCATCGATCAGGCCCAGTTGACGACCGATTTTCAGACGAAGCGCGCCCAGTACATCTGCAACCACTTTTTTGGTGTCAGCAGAGAAGAGCAGCAAGTCGCCTTCTTCAGCGCCAGTACGTTCTTTAACTGCTTCGATCTCTTCCGGTGTAAAGAACTTCACGATTGGTCCTTTGAACTCGCCGTCTTTCACTTGAATCCATGCCAAACCTTTTGCGCCGTAACGCGCTGCGAATGGACCGAGGTCATCGATTTCTTTACGACTCCATGTGCCACAGCCTTTAGCGTTCAGAACTTTCACTTCTCCGCCTTTTTCAATGACAGAAGCAAATACTTTCACACCACTGTTTGCTACAATATCGTTCATTTCAACCAGTTCCATGCCAAAACGCAGATCCGGTTTGTCCGAACCGTATTTACCCATGGCATCTGCATACGTAATCCGTTGGAACGGCAGCTCCAGCTCAATACCTTTCGTCTCACGCAGCAATTTGGCCATCAGTTCTTCCATCATTGGCAGCAGGTCATCCTGTTGCAGGAAGGAAGTCTCGATGTCGACTTGAGTGAATTCCGGTTGACGGTCTGCACGCAAATCTTCATCACGGAAACAACGGGCGATTTGATAGTAACGCTCAAGTCCGCCGACCATCAGCAATTGTTTGTAAATTTGCGGTGATTGCGGCAGGGCGAAGAATTCACCTTCATGCACACGGCTTGGTACGAGATAGTCACGCGCACCTTCCGGGGAGCTCTTCGTCAGGATTGGTGTTTCTACTTCAACAAATTCTTCTCCATCCAGATAATCACGGAACACTTTGGATGCTTTGGAACGCAATTTTAATGTTTCGAACATTTCCGGACGACGCAGGTCCAGGTAACGATATTTCAATCGAAGGGACTCGTCGACTTCCACACCATCTTCGATGAAGAATGGAGGTGTTTTAGCAGCGTTCAGCACTTCAATCTCCGTAATTTGGACTTCAATTTCGCCTGTAGGCAAGTTTTTGTTTACAGTCTCTTCGTCACGTTTAACGACTTTACCCGTTACCGCGATAACATACTCGCTCCGTACTCTGTCAGCGATTTGCAATGCTTCGCCAGAGTATGCCGGGTTAAAAACAACCTGTACAATTCCGCTGCGGTCACGCAGATCGATAAACAGTACGCCCCCCAGGTCACGGCGGGTCTGTACCCAGCCGTTCAATGTTACAGTTTCACCGATGTGTGCGGGTGTTAACGCGCCGCAATGATGACTTCTTTTCATAACCAAACTCCTCATATGTGAATTTCCGTTCTGTATGGCGGGCAGAACCCGCTTTTCAACAGTGCGGTTGCGTGAAGACGATTTTATTCAAATGGTGTTACTGCTTACTTTCCACTTACCGTGGCAACAAGATCATCCAGCTTCACCGTTTGTTGTTCACCTGTATCCATGGACTTCAGGGCAATCTCGCCGCGCTCCAGTTCATCATCACCAAGAATGGCAGTGTAACGGGCTTTGAATCGGTCGGCAGATTTCATCTGTGCTTTCATCTTGCGACCGAGATAGTCGCGTTCACCGGACAGTCCGGATTGACGGAGCTTGAACAGCTGACGATTGACTTCACGATCGGCTGCTTCACCAAGAGCAACAAAATATACATCGAGTGGGGCAAGGGAACTTACATCAATGTTCTGGTGTTCCAGAATCAATTGAATGCGCTCCAGACCGATACCGAAACCAATACCAGGCTGATCAGGTCCACCGATATCTCCAACGAGACCGTTGTATCTGCCGCCACCACCGACTGTATCAATCGCGCCAATACCTTGGGCTTTCAATTCAAAAGCAGTCAAGGTGTAGTAATCCAGTCCGCGTACCAGACGATTGTTCACCGCGTAATCTACGCCAAAGTCATCCAGATACTCTTTCAGCTTGGCAAAGTGGTTCAAGGACTCTTCATCCAGACTATCCAAGATGGACGGTGCTCCTACAAACTTGTCCTGATCAACTTTACAGTCGAGCACACGCAGCGGATTACGTTCCATCCGGGATTGGCAGTCCTTACACAGACTGTCTTTCATTGGTCTGAGAAATCCAAGCAATTTTTCGCGATATTCCGCACGGCTGGTTGGGTTACCGACCGAGTTGATTTCGACTTTGACATCTTTCAATCCCAGTTCTACACACAGTTGATACCCAAGCGCAATGACTTCAGCATCGATCGCTGGATCAAGGGCTCCGATGGCTTCTACACCGAACTGGTGGAACTGACGCTGGCGACCTGCTTGCGGACGTTCGTACCGGAACATCGGACCGATGTAATAAAGCTTGCTCACATCCGGTTCGCCATAGATTTTATTTTCCACATAAGCGCGGACAACCCCCGCTGTACCCTCCGGTCGAAGGGTCATGCTGCGGTCCCCTTTATCATTGAAGGTGTACATTTCTTTCTCAACAATATCGGTTGTTTCCCCAACGCCTCGTACAAATAAAGAAGTCTGTTCGAAGATCGGTGTGCGAATCTCGCGGTAATTAAAACGGCGACACAGATCACGCGCTTTTTCCTCTACGAACTGCCACTTTTCGACAACGCCAGGCAGCAAGTCCTGCGTTCCAGTCGGTTTTTGAAAAGCCATCTTTCATCCCTCCAGCATCTATTTTTCTCTGTATAATAAAAAAATCCCTCGCCCTGTCGCTGTATAAACAGCAAACAAAGGGACGAGGGATTGTGTTTACACATTCACCCGTGGTACCACCCACATTCCGGAATCCCTGACACTTTCGCCGTTCAGGTGATCGTGTGATGATGTCGGGTTGCTCCAGGCAATCCGATCAAACACAGATCATTCCGCTCTACGTATAACGCACGCCCTGCGCAGGCCGGCTAATGATCATCAGATATAAATCTAATGTGTTCGCCGTCTGTTCTCGGGGAAGTCATTCGTCCGCTCATCAAGAGAATCCTTACAGCCAGGGGATTCCTCTCTGTTCATGTGGGCACGGAGTACTTGGTCCCGTCATCAAATCATCAAGTTATATTATTGAATAACGCCTATAGTTATTATATAACGTTTAAAGTTAATTTATTTTCTGATTGTAATGAACCGCAGTGCTAAAGTCAAGGGCTAACACAAAAAGATAGCACTAAAAAAAATTCTCACACGCCGTACGAGATGCGGAGTCCACAGATATCAAGGCTAATAGAAGCTGGATTCATCAAATGAATTCCAACTTCTATTGCCTTCTTATATCTCTATTGTTTCAGCATCCACTTCAACAGATCCGGCACATTCGCCCATAGACGGGAGTGCATAATGACATATTCAATCGCTTCGTCGGAATCCCCCATTCCGACAAAATCAGGGAGGTTATGCGGCAGCCGCTTCAAACCCAGCAGGTAGTCAGGCACATGCTTGTTCACACCCCGGGCCACACGGTACAGCATTTTGAGCTGGGAGGTGATTCCGTTCTTCTTATACTCCAGAATGATCTGGTCATAGGCAAAGGCGGCTGCGGCGTCACCTTTCCCATACTTCTCCAGCAGTTGCTCTGCCTGCTTCAATTGGTTGCTGTACAAATACACAGCAGCGAGCAGGTAACGCGCTCCGGTATTGTCTTCCGTGTTAAGCTCCAAAATATGCTCCAGGATTTGTGCCGCTTCTTCGGCATCTCCGCCAAACCAGCAGGATTCGGCGTAGCTTTTGCATATCCGGATATATGGACGAGTCTCATGAAGCCCCCAGAAGTCCCCCTTGTTCTTCTCAAAAAACAGTTCGCCCAGTTCGCGTTCGCCAGCAGCGATTCCAGCCTTGAGGTAAGCACGTGCATCAGACTCATTGTCCGATTCCTCAGCCAGAATAAGATACGCATCAGAGCTGTCAGAATACATCTCCAGCGCTGTTTTCGCCAGCTGTATTCTGCGTTTGGAAGAACTGGATTCCATCGCCTTATTCAGCAGAGCCTGCGCTTTGTCCTTCGGTGTGTCTGGGCTGTTCAGAATCATCAGCTCGTCCGTTTCGCCGCCCATGCCGTATTCTTCGATGTAATTGAACATCTCCTTAACCTTTCGGGAGATCGTTGCTGTCGTTACCTCATATTTAACGGCTAGCTCATCCTTCGAAACATTGAAGCCGTATTCCTCGGACAACAAATACTCGATTGCGGCACAGAACGAGCCTGTCTTCTTCACAGTAGGGCGGGTCTGACGGGAATAGCCATTCCATAGCACCAGAGCTTCCAAAATCAGCTCCCGCTCGTATTGGTTCCTCATGTCCTCAATAAGCTGCAGGGCCAGCTGTTCGTGAGCCGGATGCGCCCATTTCAGTTCGCGCTCCACCATCTTTTTCAGCTTGGTCAAGGTCAGTTTGCTCTCAGGCTGAACCGAGGCTTCCTGGACAGGCTGCTCGGTTGATATCAGCCGCAGTACGGATTCTACCGCAGAGGGCTCCTTGTCCAGACAGCATTTCTTATATTTTTTCCCGCTTCCGCATGGGCATAAATCATTTCTTCCAACCTTACTCAAAACTAATTCCCCCTTAAATCTTTCACTAGCCATTTCGCATGAGAACACTGTTGCTTTAGCATTATAGATTTCATTTCTCAAACGAGGCATTCTATATAGCTGTCAATTTCCATAAGCAGAAACGGCTGCCCCGCTCTTATAAAAGGGCGGGGGCCGTTTCAGCGAGTATATGTTCATCTGGAATATGACGGATCACTCTGGCGATGAATTCCTCACACTCTCTATCATAGGATTGGATTCGACTGAGCCCAATCGCTAGAAGCTTGATTTACCGACCAATGTAGCCTAACTATGAAAAAAATTCGCTTTAAAATATTTAAATCCATTTCTCTATTCTAGCAAAAATTTAAATACGGGGTAAGCTTTGCCCAAAACATATACATTCTCATCTCAAAAAAAAAACCTGCACACGGTGTGCAGGCTCAAAGGATATATAAAAAAAGGGGGTCATGTGTGTTATTATAAACGGGCTATGTTAAAGGCTTATGTAACTAATATTACAGTAATATTACAAAAATGATAGCGCTTTTTTTATAATTTATTTTTTCTACATATTAAAAGCCCCTGCAAAGGCTCCTGACACCAAGTCAGGCCTTGCAAGGGCTCTCTTTTACATGTTAATTCAATTCTTCCACATAAGCTTGGTTAGAACGAAGTTTATGAACGATTTCCTCATAATCCTCATCCCTTACTTTGGCAGACAAAACATAATGCAGATCGTCATAGTCAGCCGAGGACACATCCGCAGCATCCAACAGGTCGCCATCCTCATTGACATTATCACGGGAACCTCTCTCGGTATCGCGATCCACATTACTGACGACCGGAATTACATTTTCACTAGCGGGAACCCCGGGTGCTGCACCCACACCCATAGCTCCATTGGTTCCTACGCCACCTGCTGTGTTATAAGGCACCAGAGGTACCATAATCCGCTTGTCTCTGCCAACTGCACTGTCCAGTTGCCCTACTTCCAAATGCTCTGTACGGAACGTCTGAAGTGAAGTTCTTGCTCCCTCCGCCTCGTCCTCGGTCCGAAAATACGCCTGAATATGCTTTGTCATGTCAAACCCTCCTTTATCGGAATAAATACCGAATGAAACGTAAACTTAAAAGCTTCCAGTTCCACCCTATAACGTAATCATTTTTAACGGATAGTTATCTGATTCCATATCATTAAATAACTTTTAGCAGCTCCCGGACAAATGCTGGCTCATCGGCAGGTGTTCGGGAAGTAATATAGTTGCCGTCTACAACAGCTTCATGGTCCTTAAACTCTGCTCCCGCGTTCACCATATCATCCTTGAGCGGTGGATAGGACGTAATTGTCCGACCTTTCAACAGATTGGCAGACGCCAAAATTTGAGGACCGTGACAAATCGCAGCGATTGGTTTCTTCGCACTGTTGATCTCCGTTACGAATTTCAGAATGTGCGCATCTGTACGTAAATTCTCTGGTGAAGATCCCCCTGGAATCACAACTGCATCATAATCGGAAGCAGAGACTTCGGAAATCGCTTTGTCTGAAGTGTAGGAGGCTTTACCACCTTTACCCTTCAGTGTCTCTCCTGCTTTCAAGCCGATAATTTCCACATCGTGTCCGGCTTTTTTCACCTCATCATATGGTACCTGCATTTCCGAATCTTCAAAATCATTCGCCAATAAAAAAGCAACTTTACTCATAACGTATGTTCTCCTTTCCGTATTCGAAATTTCTTGGAATCGGGTAATCGCAGAAACATATATTCTACATTTCTTGTTCATTGCCCGTAATAAACACTGAACCTGGCACGCATCGCGCCTCGTTCTGTTATTACCCTAACCAGAGTCATTTATAACAAGACGAACCTGTATTATTTTGACTTTGATTAAACACTCCAACTCCGAAATGATTAAGCTTCCTAACAAAAAAAGTCTTGATTCGATGATCGAATCAAGACTTTTTCGCTTTTGTTACCTAAATATTTGATCGAATACTGTCAGCACTCAGTCACGCGGAAGACGGCTCTGCTCCCCTTTATCCGAATCCTGAAGGGCCCAAATTGTTGTTGCACATTCGGCAGCAGCGCGGGCAAGCTTCAGGGACTCATACAGGTTTCCAGGTAGAAGCAAAGGTTCTATTCGGGAACGTGTTTCCTTGACGGATTGGCGCATAAGGGTAGGGTACTCCTTTGATCATCTTATGTTATAAACCGAATTATCCCTCATTATGGCCTGTTCCCCCATCAATTATGCATGTGCCTCTTGACGAATAGGGCTTTCGAGCATTAAAGTCACGGGTCCCCAATTGGTAAAAGTCACATCCATCATCGCACCGAAACGCCCGGTTTCCACCTGAATTCCTTTATCCCGTAACAGTTGATTAAATGTTTCATACAACAATTCTGCCGCTTCAGGTCTGGCTGCCGCTGCAAAGCTTGGGCGTTTCCCTTTGCGACAATCCCCGTACAATGTAAATTGTGAGACAGATAATACAGCCCCGCCCACATCCATCAAACTGAGATTCATCTTTTCCTGCTCATCCTCAAAGATTCGAAGTCCAGCAATTTTGTCTGCCAAATATATGGCATCCTTCTCCGTGTCCTCATGTGTAATGCCCACGAGTAGCATCAATCCAGATTCAATTCTTCCCGTCAGCTCGTCCCCAACAGTTACCTGAGCCTCTTTACAGCGTTGTACAAGCACCCTCATCTTACAGGCTCCTTACTGCATAATCCGATGCACAGAATAGACATCTTTCACCCGTTTGATTCGTTCCACAACCGAATGCAGATGCTCCGTATTACGTATCAGAATTGTGACGTGCACCAATGCTAATTTATTTTTATCTGTACGTCCGGTGACGGCAGATATATTGGTTTTACTTTCGGAAACAGCTTGAAGCACTTCATTGAGTAAACCATTGCGATCATGGCCCGTAATCTCAATATCCACACTGTAGTTGGCTTCAATATTCTCTTCCCACTCGACTTCAATGACGCGAGCTGCTTCTTCTCCATCCGTACTGGACGGAATATTTGGACAGTCACTGCGATGCACGGAAACCCCGCGCCCACGTGTAACATACCCGATAATAGCATCCCCTGGTACAGGGTTACAGCAGCGCGCAAAACGAACAAGCAAATTGTCTATGCCTTTGACACGAATGCCATTGGTCGGACGGTTTTTGCGTTCAGGTGCAGGCTTCAGCTCACGCATCTCGGAATTCAGTTCCAGCAAGCTGGATTCTTCCTGCTCCTTGCGGAGTTTCTCCGTTGCTTTGGTCACAATCTGAGCAGCCGTAATGCCACCAAATCCAACCGCTGCGAGCATATCCTCAATATCATTGAAGGCATACTTTTTGGCTGCTTCCTGCAACTTATCGTCCGTCATCCAGGCAGATGGATCAAGCCCCATGCGCTTAAGTTCACGTTCGCAACTGTCGCGTCCCTTTTCAACGTTTTCTTCGCGTCGTTCCTTTTTGAACCATTGCTTGATCTTCGCTCGTGCGTGAGAGGATTTTGCAATTTTAAGCCAGTCCTGGCTCGGCCCGTAAGAATGTTTGGACGTCAAAATTTCAATGATATCGCCCGTTTTGAGATGATAATCGAGCGGAACGATACGACCATTTACTTTCGCACCAATCGTTCGATTACCCACCTCTGTATGGATTCTGTATGCAAAATCCAATGGAACAGATCCGGTAGGCAATTCGATAACTTCACCTTTTGGTGTGAATACAAACACCAGATCCGAGAAGAAATCCATTTTGAGTGATTCTACAAATTCAGACGCATCCTGCGCTTCATTTTGAAGTTCAAGAATCTCGCGGAAGAACGTAATTTTATCTTCAAAATTATTTCCGTTCGCAGCGCCTTCCTTGTAGGCCCAGTGGGCAGCAATCCCAAATTCAGCAGTGCGGTGCATATCCCATGTCCGGATCTGAACTTCAGTCGGTTCACCGTTGGGACCTACGACCGTGGTATGCAGCGATTGATACATATTCGCCTTTGGCATCGCGATATAGTCCTTGAAACGTCCAGGCATCGGTTTCCATAACGTGTGTATAATTCCGAGCGTAGCATAACAATCCTTGATGTTATCCACAATAATACGAATCGCAAGCAGATCATAAATCTCGTTAAACTGTTTGTTTTTCGTAGTCATTTTTTTGAACACGCTGTAGATGTGCTTAGGACGACCCGACAGATCTGCCTGAATTCCCATCTCATCCAGCTTGCTCGTAATACCGTCCATAACGGTATCTATATATTGCTCACGTTCCGCACGCTTTTTGTGCATCAGGTTTGCGATTCGGTAATATTGCTGCGGATTCAAATAACGGAGGGCGATGTCCTCCATTTCCCATTTGATCGCAGAGATACCCAGACGATTAGCAATCGGACAGAAAATCTCCAACGTTTCATATGAAATCCGACGTTGACTCTCTTCCGACTGAAACTTGAGTGTCCGCATATTATGCAGACGGTCAGCCAATTTGATCACGATGACACGGATGTCCTGCGCCATGGCGATGAACATTTTGCGGTAGTTCTCGTTCTGCTGTTCTTCCTTGGAGCGGAACTGAATACGTTCCAGCTTCGTCAAGCCGTCAACAAGCATGGCACACGTATTGCCGAAATGATTGCGGATTTCTTCAAGTGAAACCGTAGTATCTTCTACTACATCATGAAGAAGCGCTGCAATTATGGAGATGGTGTCCATCTGCATGTTTACAACAATATCGGCAACCGCAAGCGGATGCAGAATATACGGTTCTCCCGATTTTCGCGTCTGTCCATGGTGGGCCTGATCAGCAAATTCGTAAGCTTCACGTATGCGCACCAGATCGGGTTCTTTGATATATGCCCCGGCCTTCTCGAGTAATTGCT
Organism: Paenibacillus sp. 11B; assembly: GCF_030487755.1. Lineage (NCBI taxonomy): Bacteria > Bacillati > Bacillota > Bacilli > Caryophanales > Paenibacillaceae > Paenibacillus > Paenibacillus sp. 11B. The sequence continues at coordinate 1,895,725 of NZ_JAUKNS010000001.1, forward strand.
CTATGCCCATTCTGATCTGTTCCGTGTCCTTTCTATACAAAATGGAACCCGTGACATAATATCAACACAGGTTCCCCGTAAAAGTAATTTCCTATAATTATGACGCTTCGCCCGTTTCCCGTCAACTACTGACGAATAAGAGCACATATCCAATTTTTTTATACGTGATGTATCATTCCCGAAAGAGCTTGCCCTGTCCTCCACAGGGCTTCGAGGTCATCCTCAATTACCATATATTATTACCGTTATTTACCGAAATAGAAGGATAGATTGTAAAAATAAATAGAGCTTTCAATGCTCAGCGGAAAAATGTTATTGCTAAATGAAGAGAAACTCTGTACTATATTGAAGATTTGTGTTTCGGAAAAAGGAGATGAACATTCATTGCAACGTGAAATTCAGGTTAATCAAAAAATGCCGCTTGGCTCAGGCTCACTGCTGAGTCTCCAGCATTTGTTCGCCATGTTTGGCAGTACCGTGCTCGTGCCGAACCTGTTCGGTGTCGATCCAAGTATGATCTTGCTTATGAACGGTATTGGAACATTGTTGTACATACTCATGTGCAAAGGAAAGATTCCAGCCTATCTTGGGTCAAGCTTTGCTTTTATCGCACCTGTTTCTTCCGTGTTACTCGCTCACCCTGATAACGGATACCCCATGGCACTTGGAGCGTTCATCGTAACGGGAGTTGTTTTCTGCATTGTAGCTCTTATCATCAAGTATGCGGGCACAGGCTGGATTAACGTCGTATTCCCGCCAGCGGTTATGGGTGCCATTGTTGCCCTAATCGGTCTCGAGCTTGTCCCTGTGGCAGCCGGAATGGCTGGTCTGATCAATTCGAACCCTGCTGAGAACCCCGACTGGGTACCTCAGGCCAAACCGATTATTTTAGCCATGGTTACTCTCGGAATCACTGTGATTGGTGCAGTAACCTTCCGTGGATTCCCCAAGATCATTCACATTCTAATCGGGATTGTATCCGGTTACGTGCTTGGATACTTTATGGGTGAGGTGAAAACCGAGAATATAGCGAACGCTGACTTTATCTCGCTGCCTACCGTAACAACACCGACATTTGACTGGTCTGTCATCTTCACCATTTTGCCTGTCGCCCTTGTTGTCATTGTTGAGCACATCGGACATCTGCTTGTAACGAGCAGCATTGTGGGTAAAGATCTGTCCAAGGACCCGGGTCTTCATCGCTCCCTGCTCGGAAACGGCGTTTCAACCATTCTTTCCGGTTTCGTTGGGTCCACACCGAATACAACGTATGGTGAGAATATTGGAGTTATGGCTCTGACCCGGGTTTACTCGACGTATGTTATTGGCGGCGCAGCTGTCATTGCCATTGTGCTTTCGTTCTCAGGTACGTTCTCGGCACTTATAGCTAACATTCCCGTTCCGGTTATGGGTGGTGTATCTTTGCTTCTGTTCGGAGTTATTGCAGCATCCGGTTTGCGTATTCTGGTCGAACAGAAAGTGGATTTTGCCAAACCGACCAACCTGTTGTTAACAACCCTTGTACTCGTCATCGGACTCAGTGGTACTGAGATCACGTTTTATGGTATTCATCTCAAGGGAATGGCTCTGGCAACCATCGTCGGAATTCTGATGAGCTTGTTGTTTAAATTATTTGAAGTACTGGGTTGGTCGAATGATCAAACGGAGAAACAGCCTTTAACCGAGAAAACGCCGGATTGATTTCTTGCCGACTGATCTGAACGAACCATGTTTATTCATTCTTCATTTTATACATCGTACAACGCAAAAAGCCTGCTCTCTCACCTTTACAGGTTGAGGGACAGGCTTTTTGCAAATAGTTAATGCTGTATATTATTTCCCGGGAAACGGGAGATCCAGTTCACGTGATTTAACAGCAATGAATGCTGGAATTCTAGTAGTTCATCAATGTAAATACATCAATTCCCGGCAATTTTGCACGTCCATTCAAATCAGACAGCTCAATCAGGAATGCTGCACCTACAATCTTGCCACCCAATTGTTCAATCAGGTTAATGGAGGTAGCAATCGTTCCGCCTGTCGCCAGCAGATCATCCGCAATCAGAACATTTTGTCCTTTTTCGATCGCATCTGTATGCATAGCAAGCGTATCCTTGCCATATTCAAGATCATAACCGACTTCGATCGTCTCTCCAGGTAATTTTCCGCTTTTGCGAATCGGAGCAAAACCGACACCCAGAGCGTACGCTAGAGGAGCGCCCACAACGAATCCACGTGCTTCAGGTCCGGCAATAACGTCAATTTTGAGATCTGAAACCATTACTTTCAGCTCATTGATCGCCTTGCGGTACATTTCTCCATCCTTCAACAATGTCGTAATGTCTTTGAAGCTGATTCCCGGTTGTGGAAAGTCAGGAATGACACGAATATAATCTTTAAAATCCAAAATAATCTCCTCCTAAAATAAATGCACAACTTCTATCTAAGATACGCCCTTCATCCGGGATATCATCCATTGTGTCAGTTGAGGGGTAGATGCATCCAGCATCACCTGCTCTGTCTCAGCCATACTTTCCAGCGCCTGATAATGACGCGAGGCGGTTAGCTCACGCTTGGGCGGGTTATCCACAAACATAATCTTTCCATCTTCTCGGGTAATGAACGATAACTCTTCAAATACATCCAACATCATTGTAATCATGCGCGGTGTACAACCACACTGACGACTGAGCACAGGAGTGATCTCTTGTTCCTCCACCGGTTCAGCTCTCCATTTGGACACCAGCATATAAATACGCTTGAAGAGTTCTCTGGAAGGCATCTGAAGGCGATCTCGGCGGTTGCCTGATCCGTGCAGAAGGATGATATTCTCGGCTCCGCTGAATAAGGCCAGCATTGCATCAAGTTGTTCCGGGGTTTCCGGCGTATCAAACACAAATAACGTCCGGACCTGTTCCTGCCCATAATGCTGCGCGGCAGCATTGCACGGAAACAACCCGACCTTTCTATCATATACCCAAAGGCACGGTTCATACAATGAATTTCCCTCGGAAACATTCGTTTCTTTCCGTACGATGGCACCAATAGAGCCTGACTTGTATCGTAAATGGACTTCAAGCGAGCTCAAGAACTGCTTCATTGCGTTCAAAGGCTCCGTACTGCCTCGCAAATCAAACACTTGCGCATGTGGTACTTGAATGTCCTGAAGCATCAATTGTGGTTTTCTCATCCCGTTCCACTCATTGACGGACAACTCACCCATAACATCAATGATGGTGCCTGGTGGCAGAAAATCAGCCAATGCTCCCTTACCAAAAGCGACCGTCTCCAGCTGCTGCCCGTCCTGCTCCAAAACCAATTTCAGATGGCGTTTTTCGCGTCCCATCGTCCGTGTTTCTTTTACAGTCACATTGCGCAAAACAAAACGAGGAGAAGGATTATTCATGCCAAATGGCTGGAGTCTGTCGATCTCTTGAATGACCTGCAATGGCACATCACTGATTCTGCACTCATCATCCGCAAGACGATGGGGAACAAAGTCCTCCTCCGTCAGCACGGATGCCGCAAACTCATTCAGTCCGTCTTCCAGCTCTTTAAGCTGATCACGATGGAGGCTCATACCTGCTGCAGCTGGATGACCACCATAATGATCCATCGTGTGTTTACAAGCCGTTAATGCCTCATAGATGTCCAGGCCCTCTATGGAGCGTGCTGAGCCTTTACAAGCGCCGCTCTCCGGGTCGATTCCAAGGATAAGCGTTGGCCGATAATACCGTTCAAGTAACTTGGAAGCCACGATACCTACAACTCCAACATTCCAGCCTTCTCCCGCCAAAACGATGACATCCGGCACTGCTCCCGAGTTAAGCTGAATTTTCTGTTCCAACTGGGCTGTCGCTTCCAGAAGTATGCCCTCAACAACCTGCTGCCTTTCACGATTCAGCAAGTCCAGTTGACCTGCCAGAGTGTGAGCCTCATCCAGATTCTCGGTTGTGAGAAGCGATACGGCTCTGCCAGCATGATCCAGACGTCCGCTTGCATTAATACGCGGAGCCATTGCAAAAGCAATATTAATGGAGGTGACCTGACTTTGATCCACACCACTAATTTCAAGCAGAGCACTTACACCAGGCAGACGCGTACCTCGCATGGATTCAATGCCATAACTGACGATAACCCGATTCTCGCCTTCCAAAGGCATCAAGTCGGCAACCGTACCGATCGCGGCAATCTCCATCCATTCTCCAGGCACTTCACCGATCAATGCCTGAGCCAGCTTCAATGCTACACCCGCACCAGCTAACCCTTTAAAAGGATAAGGACAGTCCGGAAGCTTGGGATTAATAAGCGTATAAGCCTCAGGTAAAACTTCAGGCGGTTCATGATGATCCGTCACAATAACTTCCATGCCCAGTGTTGAAGCATAAGCAATCTGCTCTACCGCACTGATTCCGGTATCTACCGTGATAACCAGCGTGACGCCTTGTTGATGAGCCCAATCCAAGGCATGATTGTGTAACCCGTAGCCTTCATTGGAACGATGAGGGATATAAATATCGTAGGAAGCACCGAGATAACGCATCAGATGAATCATCAGGGATGTGCTCGATACTCCATCCGCGTCATAGTCCCCATATATTAAAATATGTTCTTCACGCTCAATGGCCTGCTGGATTCGAGGCACTGCTTCTTTCATGCCTAGAAGCAGATAAGGATCATGCATCTGATTCAGATCAGGATGCAAAAACTGTTCTGCCTCTAATTCATTATGAACCCCCCGACTGACCAGCAAACGTCCAACAAGTGATGAAACGGAAAGCGCCTGCGAGAGTCCCGCAGCCGCCTCCAAATCGATATTCGGTGTATTCCACCGGTATTGCGAATAAAGCAATGATAACGCTCCTTTCCTGATCTACTGGACCAAGCTTCATTACTGAATTAATGTCGCTTCAGGATCTGGCAGTTCATGATTGGATTTATAAGGATATCCGGGATCATAAGGTATAACCTGGATCTGTACTTCTTTAACATGACTGAAACGAGTCAGAAGAAGTGTCTTCGCCCTATTCGCAATCTCCTGTGCCTCGAGCACAGAAATTCTCGGGTTCACACTAATGACCAGTTCAATCGTAACATCATGTTCCTGTTCACGTGCGACCAGATGTTCAATTGTAATAATGCCATATACACGCTGCACCGTTTCTTTGAAGTCATGCGCTTCTTCCTGCTCCAGTTCCTGAACAAGCGAACCATATACGGTATCCACAATCATTCTGTACCCTTTATGAAGCACAAAACAGGAAGCGATTAATGCAGCTGCCGGGTCCATATATCGAAGAATGCTCCACCCCGTTGTTTCTCCTGTCATGGAACCTACAATGCCGACCAAGACGATAAGTGAACAGTAGAGTGCCCGACGATGCTGCTGTGCATACGCCAGAGCCTGCGATTGATTTCGTTTACGGAAATATCTGTATTGATATTGAAAGATTGCTTCTTTCACAGCCAGTGCTGCAAAAGCCACGACAAGTGCATGGGTATACTTCTCTAGCGACTCTGGTTCATCTCCAGACAGACTACCCAAAGCGGAGATAGCAATCTGCAATCCTCCCATAAGGATGAGCACAGACAATAATACCGAAATTCCAGGTCTCGCGATACGTGAATGTTCCTTTGACCGCTCCCTACGAGCCTTTCTTTTGGTTTGTACAGACTTCGAGGGAAAGAGGCCGGACAATGAAGAAGCAGCTTCTGAAGCAGAGTGCAGGCCGTCTGCAAGCAACGATTTGCTGTTTGCCATATAACCGAACCCAGCCTTGATTACTGCGAGTGTCAAATTCCCGGCGATCCCGCTCCACGTGGCAGCGTGAACAGAAGGGAAACGTTCTCTGGTCATGGCGATGCCCCCCTTAATACTCTACCTAAAGTTGCAAAACCGCGCCTGGCAGACGCGGCTTGACAATACAATGTTTAGTTGGATGCTTTGACAGCTGCTTTAGGTTTCTCTGTTTGTTTACCTTTGAGCGCCAGCCACAATGGAGCGGCGATGAAGATTGAAGAATACGCACCGAACAATGTTCCGATGACCATAGCAAGTGAGAACATGCGAATGGATTCTCCACCAAAAATAAACAAGCAGAGCGAAGCGATAAACACGGTGAATGTGGTATTCAAGGAACGTGTCATCGTTTGCGACAAACTGCGGTTGACTACTTCACGCAAATCGGCTTTTGTAGTCTTTTTAGCAAAACGCATATTCTCGCGAATTCGGTCAAAGATAACGATTGTATCATTGATCGAGAACCCGACAATGGTTAGTACAGCCGTAATGAAGGTCAGATTCACTTCCAGTCGGAAGATCGAAAATACGCTGATAACTACAAATGCATCATGGAAGAGCGAAACAACAGCAGCCACACCAAATCGCCATTCGAACCGGATAGCTACATAGATCATAATCCCGATACTTGCGATGAGAACCGCATATATGGCATTGCGTTCCAGTTCTTTAGCCATCTCCGGGTCAACCGTGTTGACTTCATACGAAGCGGTTGAATCCAGCTTGGTGAACTCTTGCTTAAACTTGCTTTCCTGATTCTCATCCAGCACGTTCGAGAAACGAACGTTAACCCGGTCAGCACCTGTTGTAATATGAACATCCTTTGTGTCAACGCCAAGATCACTAACAATGGGTTTAATTTGTTCCGTAGTGATCGCTTTGGATACCGTAATATCTACATTTGAACCTGAGCGGAAATCTACCGCATAATTCAATCCCAGGGCCAGAATACTGATAATACCTGCAATCGTTAAAATAATGGAAAAGGTATAGGCAATTTTACTGCCTTTAACATAATCAAAATTCCAATTAAAGCGCACGAATTTCACTCTCCTTCACTCCGAAGTACTTAGGCTTCTTCAACACGTTAGCCCGCACAAGCAGGGTCAACAGGAAGCGGGAGAAGAAAATATTCGTGATAATACTGGTTACGATGTCAAAAATCAGTACCAATGCGAAACCTTTAACCGCACCTGTACCCATGATGAACATCACTGAAGCCGCAATGATCGTCGTGATGTTGGAGTCAATGATGGTACGGAATGAACTCTTACCACCAGCTCTAACCGATGACAATATGGACTTACCACTCCGCATCTCTTCCTTGATCCGCTCATACGTGATGATGTTGGCATCCACGGCCATACCTATACCCAGGATAAATGCCGCGATCCCTGGAAGGGTAAGTACAAATTCTCCCAAGTAGAAGATTGCAAGTACCAGCCACGTGTGTGTGATTAAGGCAAAGCTCGCAATAATCCCCGGAATACGGTACAGACCAATCATGAACACCAGAATAATCACGGAACCGATTAATCCTGCTTTAATCGTCTGATCGAGTGACAATTTACCAAGAGTTGCGCCTACGCTTTGGGAGTACTTCTCCGTAAGTTTCAAAGGCAATGCACCCAGGTTAATGGTATCACGTAGCTGGTTCGCTTCTTCACGAGTATACGAACCTGAGATTTGAGCAGACCCATCAGTCAATTGTTGTCTAACTTCTGGTGCTGAAAGCAATTGATCATCCAGATAGATTGCTAAAGGTTGATTGATCAAACGTTTTGTGATTTCAGAAAATTTGGCTTTATCTTTTACTTTAATGTCGATCATCGGCTCATTTAATTGAGTGAAGACAACCTTAGCCGCATTTTCGACAAACTCATTACCGCGAAGCTCAATTTTGGAGTACTCGCCTTCTTTGTCGTTCGGAGCTTTACTCCGGAATGTCAGAACAGCGGGTTCTTTCATTTTGGCTCTGACCTCAGCCTCGTCGGTAACCCCGGCCAGCTTCAAGCGGATCCGGTTTGTTCCTTCAGTTGTTACTTCCGGCTCGCTTGTTCCGAGCGCATTGGCACGGCTCTCCAAACTTTTTGCTGTTTGCACCAAAGATGCTTTGGTGACTTCTTGTCCTTTTTCCAGCGGCTCTGCTTCATATAAGATCTCGTAGCCTCCCTTTAAATCAAGGCCCAAGCGTATATTTTTGAGCAGCCCTGGACTTGTGCCCAACATTACTCCTGCGGTCACAAGCACGACCAAAATGAAACTGACGATTCTTTTCATGCCGTTCCTAGATCCCCTTTCGTTCTCAATATTCCTATTATAGCGATGCCGTAAAAAGCAGTCAATTTCCAACAAAAAAGATCCCTTTCGTTTAGAAAGAGGACCCCCGGTATGCAGACACGGTCATAAAGTTCATAAAGCTTGTTGCTTTCAGTGACAATATGTCGTTCACCAGTTGGTGAAGCGGTGGAATGCCCTGCTTTTCATATTTATGACTGATGCAATTCCAGACATCTTTGCTGGTGACATATTCGTACCCGACAAGCCTTAATTCCTCTGCTTTGCTGCGGCAGAGCATCTCTATAGACTGTTCCAACTCCACATCATTCATTTCCTCCAACGGGGAGCCTCCCTTCATACATCCAAGCCTTTATGCGGCATCAATATTACATCATTCGACTTTACCCGATCATATTCCTTCTTGCTGTTGATGGATCTTTTTGTTAATCGTGTCCAAGTTGTCATGAGAAGATATTGGACTGGCATAGGATGAAGAACGAGGGATTTGTCCCGTTTATGAAAACCTGCACTCCAACCGGGAAAGAGGGGTAGTCTTGAAGAAACAGACATTTATCCAGGGAGCCATGATCCTGCTCGCCGCAGGCATTATTAATCGGATTCTCGGTTTCATCCCGCGCATTGTGCTGCCACGGATCATCGGTGCAGAAGGTGTTGGCATCTACCAACTGAGCTATCCCTTTTTCATCGTACTCGTCACATTGATCACTGGTGGTATTCCATTGGCGGTAGCCAAGCTCGTAGCCGAAGCCGATACAGGTGCCAACCGTTATTCACCCCAACGGATTCTGCAAATCAGCCTGAGCTTCACACTGACCCTTGGTGTTGTGTTTATGTTTTTGTGTATTATTTTCGCTCCATGGGTCACCCGGTATGTTCTGACCGATGAGAGGGTCTATCACACGTTTGTCAGCATGAGCCCTATGATTGCCATTATCGCCGTATCTGCAGTCTACAGAGGTTATTTCCAGGGAAAGCAAAACATGATGCCTACGGCTGTTTCATCGATCGTTGAAACGGTCATTCGCATTATCTGTGTGATCTGGTTCTCCTGGCTCCTTTTGCCCAAAGGAATTGCCCAAGCAGCAGCAGGAGCCATGCTGGGAGCCCTTGTTGGCGAATTCGTCGGTATGCTCGTATTATTGTGGAACTATGCCAGACAGAAGAAATATCTCGAGCAACATCAACCGATACTCGAAACTCCAATCAAACCCAAACCTGCTCTTTTAAAAAACTCAACCGGATCAGAGCCTGGACTTCTCCGTCGTTTACTCGCGATTTCCGTCCCCGTAACTGCCGGACGGTTAGTTGGTTCCCTATCCTATCTCGCTGAGACGATTGTAACCGCACAGAGTCTGGCTATTGCAGGTATCTCCAAAGGGCTTGCAACGGCCCAGTATGGAGCATTACAAGGCATGATTATACCGCTACTTCTACTGCCGGGAGCATTAACATCCTCGTTAGCCACGTCACTTGTTCCTTCATTGTCTGAAGCCTCGGCTCAAGGTGACCGTGCGCTCATTCATAAACGAATGCATCAGGCTTTGCGGCTAGCGCTTGTAACAGGTGCTCCATTTTCTGTGTTTATGTATGTGCTTGCCGAACCGATGTGTCTTGTCCTGTATAATGATGCATCGATTGGAAGCATGCTTAAGCTCATGGCTCCTTTTGCTTTGTTTATCTACATTCAAGCTCCTCTTCAAGCCGCTCTTCAGGCACTTGATCGTCCGGGGAAGGCACTGCTCAATACGTTTATTGGTGCTGTCATCAAAATCACGTTGATTTTGGTACTCGCCTCCCGGCCGGAATACGGTATTTTTGGTGCAGTGATTGCCATTTGTGTCAATTCAACAGTCGTTACTCTTTTACATGCAAGAAGTGTGCGCAGCCTGTTACAGTTCCGTTTCAAGATGATGGATTGGGTCAAAACAGGTGCTGGTATGCTCATCATGGGCGGCGCTACTCTGGTGATTTACGAACAGACTGCGACCCTGCTTCCGTTCTGGCTCAGAATGCTTCTCGCGCCTTTTGTTGGTCTGATCGTTTATTTCATGGTTATGGGCTGGACCAAAATGATTGACTTTCACGATCTTTCCCGTGCTCCCATTATCGGTTCCTGGTTTAAACGCCGTTCTTAGAGTTCATTTATCTTTATCATCTTTGGAACTCACGTAAATTTTCCCGTTATGATCAATGGAACAGATAAACACGTCTTTAAAGTCCATAATACCTTTGTGCTGAATTTGATTTTTAAGCCAAAATCTGGTTTTCTCGATCAGTTCGAGGTTCTGGTCCTGAACTTTTCCATCCATGATTAATGGCAATGGCAGCCCTTCATATTTGATATTTTCAAGGCCTTCTATTTTGTTATTTCGCCCTTTTTGTTTGGAATTAGAGCCTGTCGAACCAGAGCCTGAAGAGCCACTGTTTCCGTTTGAAGAGCTCTGACCTTTTGGAAAAACAGTTAGCTTGCCTGTGGTCTCCAATATGGCAAATTCCACTTCACCAATACTGTCTATATTTTGTTCCCGAAGCTGCAACAGCAGGTCATCCAGGTTGTAACGCTGCTTGCGCATCTCATCTCGATGTAATTTACCTTTGTAAATTAACACGGTTGGCTTCCCATCGATCATCAATCGAAGCTTGCGGCTTTTGAGACTGAGAAAAGCCATGGCAATCTGCACTACCAGTACGGTCAGCATCGGTACTATTCCGTGGGATAACGGCTTATTGGTATCTTCGATGACAAATGCCGCAATCTCTGCAAGCATGATGGATACGACCAGATCAAACATTGACAGCTTCCCGATTTCACGTTTACCCATTATCCGAATAGACCCATAGACAATAAAGTACATTAGTATGGTTCGAAAGATATGTGCTCCGACATCTGAGAAATTCACAACAGGGTTCCTCCTTCGGATCTGAATTTTATACAGGTACCTGAAGCGTAATCCCTATTTTGGCCTGAAGCTTACATGCTCATGCAAATATAAAGCGTTCATTTAATGGAAAATTCAGTTCATAAGTCGGAGGGCTTGACCATACACTGTATTAATTTCAAACTTGTACAAGGGGGTTGCTTCATGCAGTTGATTCGCCGAATGGTTTCATTTCGAATGTCTAACCCGATTCTTTCGGGCCTCTGTCATGCTTTTGTGTGGATGATGTTAGGTGCATTGATTCTATCCTTCTTTCTCTGGATGACCGGAATGCGGGAACAAGATCTTTCCCTGTATACGTACGTTGTACATGGCTTGTCCTTGTTGGTGGGAGGATTTGTATCTGGCAAGAGGTCGGGTGAGCGAGGCTGGTACCACGGAGGGATTACCGGAATCGTTTACGGACTAATTGTATTGATGATCGGATTTCTGGCACTCGACGCCTCGTTTAATTGGAAAGACAGTCTGCAGCTTGCAAGTGCCTTCCTGATTTCTGCACTAGGAGGAATATTTGGAGTCAACACACGAAGATCATAGAAGATCGGGCTATAACGGTTACTTAAAAAAGAAAAAGAGAACCGGGTCTCCAAGGAGATCCAGTTCTCTGACAATGAAGAATACGCTGCAAACGTACTCATAGCCTTACAGGCTTTTTAACATCTAGGATTTATTCAGCCGTATCGCGGGCAACTGCACTGCTGATCGCATTACGATCGAAAGTCAGTTTAGTTACATCGTTTACACGCAGTACAACCACATCATCCGTGATTTCAGCGATCGTTCCGTGAAGACCACCGATGGTAACAATTTTATCGCCTTTTTTCAATTGACCTAACATGGAATTACGTTGCTTTTGTTTTTTGTTCTGTGGACGAATCATCAAGAAGTAAAAAATCGCAACCATAAGTACCAAAGGTACTATCAGAGATACAATTCCACCGCCTGCTTGAGTTCCCGCTAAATTCATACCCTGAAACATTCAAACTCCCCCTTATCGACTATACTTACAAGTAAAACTTGTTACTTCGGCTCCGCAAAAACCCCTGATCAGAAACCTCTGTCATTGTCATGAAGACCATATTGATCGAAAAATTCATCCCGGAAATCAAGCAAACGATCTTCCATTATGGCTTTACGCACATTGCGCATCAAATTCTGCAAGAAATGAAGATTGTGGATGGTCGTCAAACGCAAGCCAAACGTTTCATCCGCTTTGATTAAATGACGCAGATAAGCTCTGGAATAGTTACGGCAAGTGTAGCAATCACATTCAGGGTCTAGTGGCCCAAAATCAGTTGCAAACTTGGCATTACGAACTACCAGACGTCCTTGGCTGGTCATTGTAGTTCCGTTACGGGCAATTCGAGTAGGCAGAACACAATCGAACATGTCCACTCCGCGAATCGATCCCTCAATCAATGCATCGGGTGAACCAACACCCATTAGATAGCGTGGTTTATTGGACGGCAACAAAGGAACGGTGTAGTCCAACACACCATACATCAAATGTTTCGGTTCTCCAACACTCAGTCCACCAATAGCATACCCCGGGAAATCCATGGAAGTCAAATCTGCCGCGCTCTGGCGGCGAAGATCTTCATGCATGCCTCCCTGTACGATAGCAAACAGCCCTTGATCATTTGGACGAGCATGACTTTCCAGACAACGTTCTGCCCAGCGACTCGTTCTTTCAAGTGATTTTTTTACATATTCATACTCTGCCGGATACGGCGGGCATTCATCAAATGCCATCATAATATCGGAGCCCAGTGCATTCTGAATTTCCATTGCCACTTCAGGCGAAAGAAACTTTTTGTCCCCATTGAGATGGGAGCGGAAGTTAACGCCTTCCTCCGTAATTTTGCGCATCTCACTCAGAGAAAACACTTGGAACCCGCCACTGTCAGTCAAAATCGGACGATCCCAGTTCATAAATTTGTGCAGTCCGCCTGCCTGACGTATAATTTCATGCCCAGGTCTCAGAAACAGATGATAGGTGTTACTCAAAATGATTTGAGCATCCATCTCTTTCAGCTCTTCGGGACTCATCGTCTTCACCGTCGCCTGTGTTCCTACAGGCATGAAGGTTGGTGTCTCAATAATACCGTGAGGTGTATGTACACGTCCCAAACGGGCTCCGGATTGTTTACAGGTTTTGATATGTTCATACGTAATTGCTGCCATTGGTTTTAATCATCCTCTAAAAATTAATCGTAATACCTTCACAACTTAATAAATCAACATGGCATCGCCAAAGCTAAAGAAACGGTATTGTTCTTTAATTGCTTCCTCATATGCATGCATGATTTGTTCTCTGCCCGCAAGCGCACTGACCAGCATGACCAATGTGGATTTGGGAAGATGGAAATTCGTAAGCATCCCGTCAATCACCTTGAACGTATATCCCGGGTAGATAAAGATTTTGGTCCAGCCGCTGCTCTCTTGCAGCTGCCCGTCTTCAAATTTGCTCCCCACCGTTTCAAGTGTTCGACAACTTGTCGTTCCTACAGCAAATATACGGTTGCCACGTTTTTTCGTTTCATTAATCAGATCCGCCGTCTCTTGAGACAAGGAATAGTATTCCTCATGCATGACATGCTCTTCAACATTATCAACCGACATAGGCCGGAATGTTCCGAGTCCCACGTGAAGCGTGATGAAAGCTATATTAACGCCTTTATCCCGTATCCGGTTCAGCAGTTCATCCGTAAAATGTAATCCTGCTGTCGGCGCAGCAGCCGATCCTTCATGCTTCGCATATACCGTTTGATATCTTTCGCGGTCATCCAGTGTCTCTCTAATATAAGGAGGCAGCGGCATTTCACCCAGACGATCCAGAATCTCCTGAAAGATTCCATCATAGGAGAACGTAAGCAATCGCGCTCCCATCTCGCCTTCTTCATCAATAACAGCTCTGAGCTCGTCGCTAAAAACGATGACCGAGCCGGTTTTCAGCTTCTTACCTGGTTTAACCAGAGCTTCCCAACGGTCGCCCTCCACGTTTTTGAGCAGGAGCACTTCCGCCTTTGCCCCCGTATCTTCTTTGGTTCCGAACAAACGGGCTGGAAGAACTCGTGTATCATTCAACACCAGCGTATCTCCAGGCTGAAGGAAGTCGATAATATCAGGAAACGTGTGATGGTTAACCTCACCGCTTTCCTTGTTTAAGGTAAGCAACCGGGACGCCGTGCGGTCAAGCAGCGGCGTCTGTGCAATCAATTTCTCCGGCAATTCAAAATCATATAAGTTCACATTCATATTCTATTCATTCCTTAACAATAGTCGCATTTTGATAATAGTGTTTCAATATTGCTTGGTAATCATACCCTTCATCTGCCATGCCTTTGGCACCCCATTGGGACAAGCCCAATCCGTGCCCGTTGCCCTGACCGATAAACATGAAGCTTTGGCCCTGAGTTACAGCTCGGGCTTGACCATCACCACTCATAACCACAAGAGCATTACTGGATGAAGTTCCTGTGCCTGAGGCAGATAGTACAGCAGCATCCTGTGAGCCGGTTTTGCTTGCTGTTTTGCCGTCAGCGCCTAATACAGTATAACTTCCGGTCCCTGCAATATCAAATAAAGTACTCGGTAATCCACCTAAAGCTGAGCGGTATGTATCTGCATATTTTACCGACATAGGCTGGCCATTCGCAGTGACTTCAAGTGCTCTTCCTGATGGCCCACGCTTGGTCACTTCCAGCGTTGAAATCGAAGATGGAACAGTAGAAGTCGTTTTACCTTGCAAGGATTTAACCAATTGAGCTGACGTGAATGGTCCTCTTACCCAAGCATAATCATTGGATTGCGGCACTTTGGCCAGAACAACAACCTCATTGCCTGGATTTATTTTCGCTACCGGTTCAACATTGGATTGAATTAACGGAATGGGACGCACATTGGTATTTTGGGCAGTAACCGTCACTTTGGCTAAACCCGCATCCGTTTTGGTCGTTAATTCTTTTGCATTATCTTCACGAATATAGCCGCTGACTCCTGTACTCAACAGCACATGATACCATGTTTGTAATCCAGCTTGAGCCGATGTGTCTCCCGGGCTGTCCACGTTACTGAACACACCCCCGCCTCCGTTCCATACCTCGGATGGGTCAGCAGTCTGTCCCCCTGCGTTGGAAGAGAATACAGCTTCCACAATCTTACCACCGCTCTTGATAACTTCTCCAGAGGTGGCATCAACCGCGCTGGAGACCTTATCATTCTCTGAGCCCATTCCGTTGTATGCCTGACTGAGCGTGGTATCCACGACATTGGCAATTTTGAAACGGTCCCCTTGTTGAAGTGCATAAGAACGTGCAGCGACAGCCTGTACTTTCAGTGCTTCTGCTGGCCAGGATGAATAAACTTCTGCACCAACGACGGAGTATAAATATTGCTCCAGTGGAACGACATTAACCAAAGCCAAATCGCCACTTACAATGCTAATTTCCATGTTACCGCGATATGTCCGCCCTGAACGTTCCACCACTTTGATTCCACTGCCGTCTCCTTGAACTAACGCCTTGGCTTCACTTCCAGCAATGGTGTAGTGCGGTGCTGTTTTAAGTGTATCCGTACTTAACCCGGCATCCTGACGGATGATAAGTGCAGCACTATTACTGTTTATCGGAGATAGGGATACTCCTGGAACACTGGCTTCCACACTCTTTTTGAATGTTGCCAGCTCAGCATCTGTTGAGGCTTCACCAACCCATACGGTATACCCTTGACTTCCTCCATCCAGTTGAAGCACCGTATAGGCACTAACTCCTGCCGATAAAAAGGACGCTTGCGCTGTTTCTGCCTCTTGAAGTGAACTGTAGACTCCAGCCGATAGACGCTTGCTGCCCGTCACCGCTGGTTTTTGTCCCCCCAGTTGGGCTGCGGCCACCTTTTGCACGCGTGCTACCGCTTGTCCGGCCAACGCTTCTGTAGCATAGTTACCGGTGTAGAGCTGATAGGTTGCTTTACCATTCAGAGACGTTGTAAACAACAACGGTTTATCGCTGGTGGCCTGCAACAATTTCGCAGCTGCTGCTGCCGTTTTGAAATCCCCTGTTTCCAATACTTTGACGCGGAATCCATCCGCACTGAAACGGATTTGTCCTGCCGGAAGGGTTATGCTTGCTCCGCTTTCGGAACTAATATTCCATTTTCCACTCGACTCAAGCGTAATCAATGGTGTAGTCGATTTATACGTACTCCCCAGGTTAGCAAACATGGCTACCCGGATCATCTGTCCATCACTTTCAGCGGCATACACAGGCACTTGCAGACACCCTACCGTCAACAGAGCTGCGGCCAGAACCTTCAAACGCCGACTCCACTTCTTTGTTTGCATTGCTTTCCCCACGATCAGTCTCCTCTCCATGTTTGTCCCAAGTAGTATTTTGAAATGAATCTCTTTGATATATAATCACAATTTATTTGGCATCTCTCGGTGGAACAGGCAAACCCAGATGATGATAGGCCTGGTCCGTTACAATTCTGCCCCTCGGTGTACGTTGAAGCATGCCAATCTGCAGCAGATAGGGCTCGTAAACATCCTCTATGGTTTGACTCTCTTCACCGATCGTAGCGGCAATCGTATCCAGACCCACCGGGCCTCCACGGAAACTGTTAATCATTGATTTGAGCATCTTGTGATCGATCTCGTCCAGACCGCGCGGATCAATCTGAAGACGTTGCAGTGCTTCTTCCGCCAGAGTCTGTGTGATGATACCATCACCCCGTACCTGAGCAAAGTCACGTACTCTTTTTAGCAGACGATTGGCAATCCTTGGCGTCCCACGGGAGCGCAATGCGATCTCCTCAGCGGCATTACCAACAATCTCCACCCCTAGAATCTCGGAGGCTCGTGAGACGATGTAAGCCAGCTCGTCCACCGTGTAGAATTCCAGCCGACTAATAACACCAAACCGGTCTCTGAGAGGCGCAGACAGCAAGCCTGCGCGGGTTGTAGCACCAATCAGTGTAAATGATGGCAGATCAAGACGTACAGAGCGGGCACTTGGGCCTTTTCCGATCATAATATCCAACGCAAAGTCTTCCATCGCGGGATACATAACTTCTTCTACCGTACGATGAAGGCGATGAATCTCGTCAATAAACAGGACATCCCCTTCTTGCAGGTTAGTCAGCAACGCAGCCAGATCGCCTGGGCGTTCAATTGCTGGTCCTGATGTCGTACGCAAGTTAACACCCAATTCGTTGGCAATGATATTCGCAAGTGTTGTTTTCCCAAGTCCAGGCGGGCCATATAACAACACATGATCGAGCGCCTCATTACGCATTTTGGCGGCTTCAATGTATATTTTCAAATTTTCCTTAGCCTGGTTCTGCCCGATATATTCATTCAGATACCGGGGACGAAGGCTGAGCTCCACAGCTTGATCTTCCATCATCAGGTTCGCGGAAATAATCCGGTCATCCATGTTCATCCCTACCTTTTTTATGCGGCTTACTGCTCTATTATAGAGGCAAAATTAATTATCCTGTAAACAGCATTTGCAGTGCCCGTTTCATTAACACATCAACAGAATCAGCCGAAGTAACATCTTTCTTCAGTTTGAGCCATACTTTATCGAGCTCACTGTCGGTATAACCCAGCGCCTTGAGACCTTCACGAGCCTCATCCCAGGCAGAGCCGCTTCCTGCTTCTTCTGAAGGAGGAGCAAACAAACCTGTTGCATACGTAGCAGCACCAAAACCATCCAATTTGTCCTTGAGGTCCAGTATCATACGCTGCGCTGTTTTCTTACCAATTCCCGGAAGTTTGGTCAGGAACGTCAGATTCTCTTGATAAATGGCCGTCACGACATGATCCGGCGTACCGCCAGCAAGTATACCCAGTGCAACTTTGGGGCCAATACCTGATACCTCGATCAGCTTGCGAAATAACTTCTGTTCCTCCCGAGTAGCAAAACCAAACAGCAATATCGCATCTTCACGTACATGGTGATGGGTATACACTATAATTTCGCCCTCTTGCTTCGCAAATGCAAAAGGGTTCGGGCAGAACACACGATATCCGACTCCGTGCACATCAAGCACAATATATTCGTTCTCCAGATGTATAAACTGTCCTCTTAGAAAATCAATCATTTTCGCAATACCTCATTCAACTTGGAATTTAATGTATATGAGTGTGCATGGCACACGGCTACAGCCAAAGCATCCGCTACGTCATCCGGCTTCGGAATCGCCTGTAAACGCAAAAACATTTTGACCATCTCCTGCACTTGCCGCTTCTCCGCTTTTCCGTATCCAACAATCGCCTGCTTAATCTGCATCGGCGTATATTCGGCAATAGGCAGTCCCTTCTGGGCAGCAGCCAGTACCATGACACCTCTCGCCTGACTGACAGACATCGCTGTTGTAACGTTACGATTGAAAAAAAGTTTCTCCAGCGCTACCGCGTCCGGTTTATATTTATCAATCAGCTGTACCATGCCCTCATATACATGAAGCAGCCGTTCTTCTTCAGGGGTATGAGCTTCAGTCTGAATACAGCCATATTGTACAGGGGTTACCTTACTGCCGATTTTATCCACAAAACCAAAACCGACAATCGCAATCCCCGGGTCAATTCCCAAAAAACGCAAATCCATCTCTCCCTTACAAAAGCGAACATATGTATCGTTCATTTCATTATAACAAAAGATAGACCCTGCGGCAGGAAAAACTTTGTCCTTCCTTACACTCGCCTGAATTTCGTGAACAACCTACAATCGTTATTTCCTATATTCAGGTGTTTCGGTCATGGAACGACAAAAAGGACATCTTTCGATGTCCTTCGTTTCACTTCGTATGTTGTATAAGCTGTGATGTCCTTCGAGCAGGTACTTCTCCTCTATCCAATGTAAACAAATGTGTTCAATGCAGATCAGCCTATTTATTTATCCGCCATTGCGGATTTCTTTATTGGCTTCATCCACCGCATAATCGCTGAACGTCGAAATCACACTATCATACTCATCCTTGTCCTGAATACGAATACCCTGCTGCAACTGCTCCAATACACCTTCCGGCAATGAAGTCTCCAACGTTCTTACGTCCATTTGAAAAAAAGTACGGATGATTTTCTCTTCTGCTGGTCGCCCCTCATAAAGGTTGAGATTGCCCACAGCATCTATACTAATATACGCCTGCTCTTTACATAGTGGAGAAAGATCGTCCACATGTTGCTTAACTCGTAACACTGCTGCTGACTCAACCTGAGCATCCCAATCCGGATGTTGAACGAGCAGCATCTTCCATTGAGGAACAGCCATCTTTCCCAATTGTTCCGTCTCTACCCCACATATATATTGCGTCTCCAGCACAACACTCGTTAAACGGTCCGGATCAGACCCGAGTTGTTCCATCAAAGTCTCAATTTCTTGCTCAGACCTTTGTTCATTCGTAGCAGGTCCCATTACGGATACTGCCTCACTGAAATTGGTCGTTAGTAAACGCTCGATCGCAGAAGAAATCGTCAAACCACTGTAAGCCAATATAGCTACAGCAGCCAACGCTGCAGTCATCCATACTGTTCGTTTCCACCGACGCCAGCGTCTCTTGAATTGTTTTTTGAAGTTAAACGTGTTCACATGAACCCCTTCTATCACTTTTTAAACCTATTGTGACCGAAAGACTTGGGGTTTATGCAAAATCAACCTAAGGCATCAGTAATGCGCTGCACTTGAGCACAAACAAGATAAAAGCTATAGTTATTCCCTTATTAAAGGTTTACATGAGTGAAGAGGTTGTTATTGCTCAGCATACTTCAAAATATAAATAAAAAGACAGACTATCTATGAAAAGATAGTCTGTCTTTTTTGAGATCGGGATGACACGATTTGAACATGCGACCCCCTGGTCCCAAACCAGGTGCTCTACCAAGCTGAGCTACATCCCGTTATCTATACCGGCGAGAGGACTCGAACCTCCACGGTTTCCCACTCGATTTTGAGTCGAGCGCGTCTGCCATTCCGCCACGCCGGCGTATTAAGTTATAATGGCGCGCCCTGAGAGATTCGAACTCCCGGCCTTTTGATTCGTAGTCAAACGCTCTATCCAGCTGAGCTAAGGGCGCAAATAATATGGAGCGGACGACGGGAATCGAACCCGCGACCCTCGCCTTGGCAAGGCGATGCTCTACCGCTGAGCCACGTCCGCAAGCGGTAATAAGATAAAA